>NZ_DATJTC010000048.1:0-8512 GCF_035503745.1 Dyella sp. | reverse complement strand
GCCCGCACTCGCTCTTGGCCCCTCCCCCTGCTTGCAGGGGGAGGATGGGAGGGGGTAGCGCTCTTGCTTCCCATGACGGGCTTCACCCCACCCCAACCCTCCCCTGCTGCACGCAGTGGAGGGGGCAGGTTGCGGGGAGATGGAAACGCTACGTCTTTGATTCACGCCCGCGCTTGCTCTTGGCTCCTCCCCCTGCTTGCAGGGGGAGGCTGGGAGGGGGTGATGCTCTTGCTTCACATGATGGGCTTCACCCCACCCCAACCCTCCCCTGCTGCACGCAGGGGAGGGGGCAGGTTGCGGCGAGACGAAAACGCCGCGTCTTTGATTCACGCCCACGCTTGCTCTTGGCTCCTCCCCCTGCTTGCAGGGGGAGGCTGGGAGGGGGTAGCGCTCTTGCTTCCCATGACGGGCTTGACCCCACCCCAACCCTCCCTTGCTGCATGCAGGGGAGGGAGTTTGTCCCGGAGGGCTGAGGCGTGGCCGATACTGAAAAGGAAGACCGCACCGAACAACCATCCGAAAAACGCCTGCAGGAAGCACGCGAGAAGGGTGAGGTTCCACGCTCGCGCGATTTTTCCGGCGCAATGGTGGTGCTGGCCGGCGCCAGCGTGCTGCTGTCGGGCAGCGCGACGATGCTGGGCCATATACGCAACATCTACACCATGGGCATGGGTTATTCGCGCGAGGCCTTGTTCAGCGATCACTTGATGACGCGTGTGCTGAGCGCGGGGATGCATGAAATGCTCGCGCTGATGATGCCGGTTTTCGCCGCCACGCTGGTGGCCGCGGTGGGGTCGACGGTGGCGATCGGCGGCCTCAACTTCAGCTCCGAGGCGTTGATTCCGAAATTCGAGCGGCTCGATCCGATCGCCGGTTTCGGCCGGCTGGTGTCGCTCAACGGCTTGATCGAACTGGCCAAGTCGCTGCTCAAGGTGGTTTTTATCGGCCTCGCGCTGGTGTTGCTGTTGCGTCATGACGAGCCGATGGTGATGAGCACCGGCAGCGGCCCGATCAACAGCGGCATCGCCCAGGCGTTGACCCTGGTCGCGCATGCGGCGCTGCTGTTTTCGGTGGTGCTGGGCGTGCTCGGCGGCGCCGATGCGGTGTGGCAGCGCTTCGACTACGCGCGCCAGCATCGCATGTCCAAGCAGGAACTGAAGGACGAGCACAAGGACACCGAAGGCAATCCGCAGCTCAAGGGCCGCATTCGCCAGATGCAGTTCCAGCTGGCGCGCCGGCGCATGATCCAGGAAGTACCCAAGGCCGACGTGGTGGTGGTCAACCCCACGCATTTTGCCGTCGCGTTGCGCTATGACGATGCGCGCATGCGTGCGCCGCGCGTGATCGCCAAGGGCGTTGACGTGCTTGCGCAGCAAATCCGCCTGGTCGCCACCGCGCACGACGTGCCGCTGGTGGAGGCGCCGCCGCTGGCGCGCGCGCTGTATGCCACCACCGAGCTGGGCCATGAGATTCCGGCCGCGCTGTATGTGGCGGTGGCGCAGATCCTGGCCTACGTCTATCAGCTCAAGCAGGCCGTCGAACGCGGCGGCCCCGCCCCCACCGTGCCCAAGCCCGAGATCGATCCGGAGCTGCAGGGCCGTTACCGCGAACCACACGCAAACCAAGGCGACGCGCATGGCTAACGCAAGCGTACTCGATTCGTTCAAACAGGCCGGCCGGCGCGGCGCGGGCGCGCCCATCGTGATGCTGGCGATGCTTGCCATGCTGATGCTGCCGCTGCCGCCGTTCGTGCTGGATATTCTCTTCAGCTTCAACATCGCGCTGTCGCTGGTGATCCTGCTGGCGGTGGTGTACGTGATGCGGCCGCTGGAATTTGCCGCGTTTCCCACTGTGGTGCTGCTGGGCACGCTGTTCCGCCTGGCGCTGAACATCGCTTCCACCCGCGTGGTGCTGCTGCACGGCCACGACGGTCCCGGCGCTGCGGGCAAGGTGATCGAGGCGTTCGGCGAATTCGTCATCGGCGGCAACTTCGCGGTCGGCCTGGTGGTGTTTGCGATCCTCACCATCATCAACTTCGTGGTGGTGACCAAGGGCGCCACGCGCGTGTCGGAAGTAACCGCGCGCTTCACCTTGGATTCGATGCCCGGCAAGCAGATGGCGATCGACGCCGACCTCAACGCCGGCCTGCTCACCCAGGAGCAGGCGCGCGAGCGCCGCCAGGAAGTGCGCGAGGAAGCGGATTTCTACGGCTCGATGGACGGTGCTTCCAAGTTCGTGCGCGGCGACGCCACCGCCGGCATCCTGATCTTGTTCATCAACGTGATCGGCGGCTTTTTCGTCGGCATGCTGCAGCACGGTCTTTCCGCGGGAGAGGCGGCGCGCACTTACACGCTGCTGACCATCGGCGACGGCCTGGTCGCGCAGGTGCCCTCGCTGATGCTGTCCATTTCCACCGCGGTGATCGTCACGCGCGTGTCCAAGTCGCAGGACATGGGCAAGCAGGTGCTGGGGCAGGTGTTTGCCCAGCCGCGGGCGCTGGCGGTGGCCGGTGTGGTGCTGGCGGTGATGGGCATGATTCCCGGCATGCCCAACATCGCCTTCCTGATGCTGGCCGCCACCTGCGGCGGTGCGGCGTGGCTGATGATCCGGCGCGAAAACGAAGCGAAAGAACGCCAGGCCAAGGCCTCGGCCGAAGCCTTGCCCGCGCCCGCGCCGGCCGAACGGCTGGAGTTGGGCTGGGAAGACGTCGCCAGCGTCGATCCGGTGGGCCTGGAGGTGGGGTATCGCCTGATTCCGCTGGTGGACAAGAACCAGGGCGGCGAGTTGATGGCGCGGATCAAGTCGGTGCGGCGCAAGCTGTCGCAGGAACTGGGTTTTCTGGTGGCGCCGGTGCACATCCGCGACAACCTCGACCTGGGCCCCAACGCCTACCGCATTTCGCTGATGGGCGTGCCGATGGGCGAGGCGGAGGTGTACACCGAGCGCCATCTGGCCATCAATCCCGGCCGCGTGCACGGCACGCTGCAGGGCGTGGCCACGCGCGATCCGGCGTTCGGCCTGGAAGCGGTGTGGATCGAAAACAACCAGCGCGATCATGCGCAGGCGCTCGGCTACACGGTGGTCGATCCGGCCACCGTGATCGCCACGCACCTGTCGCACATCCTGCAGAACCACGCGCACGAGCTATTGGGCCACCAGGACGTGCAGCAGCTGCTGGACCGCCTGGCCCAGGTCGCCCCCAAGCTGGTGGAAGACCTCGTGCCCAAGCGCCTGTCGCTGGGCGTGGTGGTGAAAGTGCTGCAAAACCTGCTCGCCGAGCGGGTGCCGGTGCGCAACATGCGCAGCATCGTCGAGTCTTTGGCGGAGCATGCGGGGCAGAGTCAGGATCCCGGCGCCCTCACCGCCCACGTACGCGTCGCGCTGGGCCGGCAGATCGTGCAGGAAATCGCGGGTTTGGGCACGGAAATCCCCGTTTTGACCCTGGCTCCGGAGTTGGAACAGATTTTGCTCGGATCCCTGTCAAGCAGTGGTGCAGCGGGTGCGGCCGTGGAGCCGGGGCTTGCCGACCGCCTGCAGCAGAGCGTGGCCGAAGCCACGCGGCGGCAGGAGGCAAACGGCGAACCGGCGGTGATGCTGGTGCAACCGCAACTGCGTCCGTGGCTGGCGCGCTTCACGCGGCACGTGGCTCAGAACCTGCATGTACTGGCTTACAACGAAGTGCCCGACAACCGGCGCGTGCGACTTGTGCAGGCGATCGGGCGCTGACAGCAACGGACAAGACGCAAGCGGCGATGCAACGGATGAAAACACACAGCGTGACGACAACCAGGCAGACACACGCGACGTCCTGTGCGCATCGCGGGAGTGATTCATGAAGATCAAACGTTTCCTCGCCGCCGACATGCGCCAGGCCATGCGCGACGTGCGCGCCGAGCAGGGCGCCGATGCGGTGATCCTTTCCACGCGCCGCCTGGAAGAGGGCATCGAAATCATCGCGGCCGTCGATTACGACGAATCGCTGATGCGCGAAGCCGCGCGCCACGGTTCGCCCGCGCCGGAAGCGGCCCGCCCGGCGGCGAAAGAGGCTGCATTCGAAGCACCGGCGGAAGCGCCGAAAAAAGAAGCGGCCAGGCCTTCCCACAAGGAACGCATCGAACGCATCAGGGAGACGGCCAAGGAAACCGCGAAAGAGCCGGCGGCCGAACCGCGCGCCGCGCTGCCGCCGCCTCCGCCGCCGCCCGCACCGGTAGCCGCGCCGCAGAGCGAAGTGGCCGCGCTGCAGCCGATCGTCGAGCAGAGCGTGCTGGAAACCGCGCGCATGCGCAGCGAACTGGGCGGCCTGCGCCAGTTGCTCGAACAACAGCTATCCAGCCTCGCGTGGAACGACATGGAGCGCCGCAGCCCGATGCGCGCCCGCGTGCTGCGCGACATGAGCCGCCTGGGCATCGACACCGACGTCGCGCGCCAGTTGATCGACGAACTGCCCGAGCAGCTGAGTGTGGACCAGGCGCGCTACCTGCCGCTGGGCCTGCTCAGCCGCAGCCTGAAAGTCAGCGGCCGCCGCCTCGCCGACAGTGCCGGCGTCACCGCGCTGGTCGGCCCCACGGGCGTGGGCAAAACCACCACCATCGCCAAGCTCGCCGCGTGCGCGGTAATGAACCACGGCCCGGCCAAGGTGGCGCTGGTCAGCACCGATCACTACCGCATCGGCGCCGCCGCGCAGTTGGAACACTACGGCCGCCTGCTCGGCGTGCGCGTGTATCCCGCCTACGACGCGGCGGGCCTGGCGCAGACGCTGAACCTGCTGCGCGATCACCACACCGTGCTGGTCGATACCGCCGGCGTGTCGGGTACCGATCCGCGCCTGCAGCAGCAGATGGATGTGTTGCGCGACGCCCTCGCGCAAGGTGCGTCCACGCTGCGCGCCTGCCTGGTGCTGGCGGCCAACGCGCAGACCTCGGCGCTGGACGAATCAGTGCGCGCCTACCTGCCGCTCAAGCCGAGCGCGTGCATCGCCACCAAGCTGGACGAAGCGCCGAGCCTGGGCGGTCTGCTGTCGGTATTGATCCGTCACCGCATTCCGCTCGATTGCACCACCGATGGTCAACGCGTGCCCGAAGACATCAGCGCCGCCGACGCGCGCGCCCTGGTGTGCCGGGCGGCACAGTCGCAGCGCCGGCTCGGTCCGGCGGGCGAGGATTTGGACATGGCCGATCGTTTCGGCCTGGCAGTAGCTGGACTATGAGTGAGGGGCCGCGAGTGAACCAGGCAGCAGGCTTGCAAAATCTTTTCTCTTCCCCCCAACCGCAGCGAGAGGAGCGGCCGGTGTTCCATCAGGCAGCCAGTCTTTATCACCCGGTCACGCAACATCAGCAGCGCCGCGTGACGCGCACCATCGCCGTCGCCGGCGGCAAGGGCGGCGTGGGCAAGACCACCGTGGCGGTCAACCTGGCGATGAGCCTGGCGATGGCCGGCCGCGACGTCATGTTGCTGGACGCGGACATGGGCGTGGCCAACATCGACGTGCAACTGGGCCTGACGCCTTCGCGGCACCTGGGGCACCTTCTGGAAGGCAAATGCGCGCTGCAGGATCTGATCATGCCGGCACAGAACGGCCTGAAAGTGATTCCGGGCGGTTCGGGCGTACGCCGTCTGGCCAAGATGGGCAATGCCGAGCATGCGGCGGTGATCCGCAGCTTCGACGATCTCATCCAGCCGCCGGACTTCCTGATCGTGGATACCGCCGCGGGCGTGGCCGACAACGTGGCGATGTTCGCCGCCGCGTCCGACGACGTGCTGATCGTGGTGTGCGACGAGCTGGCTTCGCTGACCGACGCCTACGCGCTGATCAAGATCCTGGCCCACGACTTCGGCGTGCGCCGCTTCCGCATCGTGGCCAACATGGTGCGGCAGGCGGCGGATGCGAAAAAACTGTACGAAAAACTGGCGCGCGTCTGCGGACGTTTCCTGGACGTGGCGCTGGACTACATGGGCATGGTTCCGCACGACGAATGGTTGCGCCAGGCGATTCGCCGCCAGGGCGCGGTGGTCGATTTGTGGCCATCCAGTCGTGCTTCGGCGGGATTCAAGCAATTGGCAGGTGCGGTCGATACATGGGGAGAACCCGCGTACCCGGACCTCGGACGGATTGCCTTTTTTAGCGGCCAGAGCGCGCCGGCTGCGGGGTGGTGACATGAATGTGGCTTCGGAATACCTGCAGCTTCAGCGCGAAGATGCGGACCAACTGGTGCGCAGGCACGCGCCGCTCGTACGGCGCATTGCCTATCACCTGATGGGGCGTCTGCCGCCGAGCGTGGACGTAGGAGATTTGGTACAGGCGGGCATGATCGGCCTGCTGGAAGCGGCGCGAAACTTTACGACCGATCGCGCGGCCAGTTTCGAGACGTATGCGGGCATCCGCATCCGTGGCGCGATGCTGGACGAACTGCGGCGCACCGACTGGACCCCGCGTTCGGTGCACCGCAAGGTGCGCGAAGTGGCCGAAGTGGTGCGGCAGATCGAAAACGAGACTGGTGCGGACGCCGACAGCGCCGAAGTGATGAAACGCCTCGGCATCAGCGCCGAGGAATATCACCAGGTGCTGGCCGACGCGACCAGTGCGCGCCTGCTCAGCCTCACGGCGCCCGACGATGGCGACGGCGGCGAGGGCAGCGCACTGGACGTGGCCGACCACGACAGCCTCGGGCCGCAGGACAGCATCGAGCAGGATGGCCTGCGCGAAGCGCTGGCCGAGGCGATCGGTACGCTGCCCAAGCGCGAACAACTGGTGATGTCCCTGTATTACGAGCAGGAATTGAACCTGAAGGAAATTGGCCTGGTGCTGGGCGTGACCGAATCGCGCGTCTGCCAGATCCACGGCCAGGCATTGGTAAGGCTGCGCGCGCGCATGGGCGATTGGCGCGATGCCTGAGGATAGAGGAGCGGAGTGATGAACTGGCCTGCTTTACGCCCTTGCCCCCACCCTTGATAAGGCCGGGGAAGAGGGTTGGGGTGAGGGCCGCGCTTGCGAGGACATGCAATGGCTTGACCGAGTTTTTGAACCACCGTATTCGCAAGATGGGCCCTCACCTCAATCCTCTCCCCCTCATTACCGATCAAAGACGCAGGAGCGGAGGCAAGGCGGCAAACCCTTCCCCACTCTTTTGCTGGAGAAAAGCGTTTTGGACAAGAACATGAAAATCCTGGTGGTGGACGACTTCTCCACCATGCGGCGTATCGTTCGCAACCTGCTGGTGGAGCTGGGTTTCAGCAATCCCCTGATCCAGGAAGCCGACGACGGCAACAACGCGCTGGCGATGCTCAAGAGCAATCCGTTCGACATGGTCGTTACCGACTGGAACATGCCGAACATGACCGGCATCGAACTGCTGCAGGCGATCCGCGCCGAGCCCAAGCTCAAGGGCATGCCGGTGCTGATGGTTACCGCCGAAAACAACCGCGAACAGATCATCGCCGCCGCCCAGGCCGGCGTGAACGGATACATCGTCAAGCCTTTCACCGCAGTCACGCTGAAGGAAAAGCTGGACAAGATCTTCGAGCGCCTGGCCGCCAGTGGAGCTTCCGCATGAACGCAATAATGTCGACGATGGTCAACGAAACCCTGCCGCCGGAAGTGGTGGAACTGCTCAACAGCACCGATGGCGCGGCGTTCGAGCAGGCGCTCGATTCGATGGTGCGCCAGCGCGAGCAGCACCTGTTCCGCGCGCTGGGCGTGCTCGCCCGCGACCTGCACGGCGCGGTCTGCCGCCTGGGCAGCGACCTGGCCAACGAAGGCGTGCCCGAAAGCATGACCGACGCGCGCAACTACCTGGCCGAAGTGCTGGACATGAGTTCCAAGGCCGCCCATCGCAGCCTGGATTTCGTCGACCGCATGCGTCCGGAAGCCGACGCGCTGTCGGCCAACGCAGCGGCCGTGCTCGATCACAACAGCAACCCCGACGATCCGTCCGCCGCGCTCGCGCGCCAGGCGCAAGTCTTTGCCGGCGCCTGCGCCGAAGGCCTCAACGACATGGTGCTGGTGCAGTCCTGGCAGGACCTTGCCGGCCAGCGCGTGAAGAAGGTGGTCGCCTTCATCGAAAGCGTGGAGTCCTCGCTGCTCGAACTGGTGCGCCTGACCGGTGCGCTTGCCGGCCGCGAAGCGCCGGTGGAAGTGGCCAAGGTGTCCAGCCAGGACGAAGTGGATCGCCTGTTGAGCGAATTCGGTTTCTGAGGGATGTCGATGTCGCGCAGCCCATGCGAGCGAATGACTGCTGCTCCTCCTGCTTGCAGGGAGTGGAGTGCGTCCTCGCACCCGACTGTCTCTGCATGCAGGGGCAAGTTGGGAGGGCGTAACGCGCTCGCTCTGTTGAAGGGCTTCACCCCACCCCAACCCTCCCCTGCTGCACGCAGGGGAGGGAGCGCTTTTGCTCCTCCCCCTGCATGTAGGCAGAAGTTGGGAGGGCGTAACGCGCTCGCTCTGCCGAAGGGCTTCACCCCACCCCAACCCTCCCCTGCTGCACGCAGGGGAGGGAGTGCGTTTGCTCCTCCCCCT
>NZ_DATJTC010000047.1:0-172175 GCF_035503745.1 Dyella sp. | reverse complement strand
GATGAAAGAAGCCGACTCTGCTGTGGTCAAGGAGTCATTTCGAGATGTTCCGTCTAAAATGGACGGAAGAATGCTCAGTCTTGGTGACGAGCTTTTGCGGGTCTATGGGAAGGCGACAAATAACTATGGTTGCTTTGACTCTGATAAGGAAATTTACAGATTCCCAAGTCACTTGGAAGGTTACTACGCCGGTGAGGAGAGCTTAGTACCTTTTTCTAAGGTCACATCAAGACTTGTGGCGGATAGGATGAAGTCGTCCCTCAAGTCAACAGGTGGTTACATATTATTTCTTCGATATGAAAACATGGGGCGAGATTGGCTCCTTATCGTGGTTCTGAAGTTGAAGACAGCAACTGGTATTGATAGAGAGACATTGGACCTAAACGACTCGCTTTCTTTTGACATTAGTCATCTTCATGAGGCGGCCAGGGTTGACCTTGAGAAATGGAAAAACAACGAACAACCCTATTTGTCGTTCATCAAGCGCAGTGGTCGTCAGGATGAGGTGACACGCTATTTTCGCTTAGCGCTTGGATGCACGGAATATACCGATTCCAAGAGCAACACCGACCAAGCCTTGAAGGCGGTCGATGCATATTGTGTTGCCATGGAGTGGACGCCAGAGAAGAAGCGTGATGCAAGGCAGAAGACCTTCAACTACTTCGAAGAGAAGCGCTCACAAGACCAGCCCGTTAATCTGGAAGCTTTATCTGGAATGTTAAACGACCTGGAGCCGAAGTCGTTCATTGAGTTTGTGAAGGAAAAGGAGTTTCCTGTTAGTGAGTCCTTCGAGCCTCATAAAAAAACGTACTCTCGATTCAAGCGAATCAGCAAAAGCTTTGGCACGGTCAAGATAAGTTTCGATGTGCAGGACGTCATAGATGAAAAAGTGGATTATGACGAAAAGCTGAAATCTGTAATTATTAAGGACGTCCCAGAAAGTCTTGTTCAGGACATCAGGAAAGCGAAGGGCGATGAGTCTGCCGAGTGACAATTTAGATTTGGCGGTTCTTGTCTACCGAAGCGTGGAGAATCGTCAGGTAGATGGCCGGAACGTATCTGGGCGCATTCCAGATGCGATGAATTTTCTTGAGGTCAAGCAGTCATTAGAGCGACATGAGCTCTATGTTTCGGACGATGAAGGAAATCGTCACGTCGAAATTTCTGCGCCAGGTACTTTTCATTTAAGTCTTGAAGACATGCTGAAAGCCGCCGCCAGAAGATTGGAGCCACAGGCAAGATTTTATTTGGCTGACATTGACTACTTGTACGAAGCAGGAGATGAAAAGGCACCTGTCGAAGTCAAATTGTACTTTGAGGCAGCGAAGCTTTTTAGGCTTCTCAAGAGTGTAGCGGACTATGTAAACGAATTTGGAGCATACAAGAGTCTGGTGTTTTTACAAAAAACAAAGCTTGAGCTTGCTCCAGACTATGAGGTTAAGGATTTAAAAGAAGTTGACTGTCTCGACTACTTTGACGCGAACTTTGTTCAAAGCGATATACACAAAGAGCAAAAAGCAACAATTATCAAGACCGTGTTGTTTGAGAAGTTTGTCGATTCTCCTCGCATAACAACTGCCGATGTCATTGCCAAGTTCGGGGCCATCTTAGATGGCGTTAAGTCAAACTATGAACTTTATGTATCTGAATTTTCGTTCCAGAAGGTCAAGGAAGAAGTTGAAAAAGACAAGCTGGAATTCACATCTAAACTAAACAAGGTTTTTTCTGACATACAAAGTCAATTGCTGGCCGTTCCCGCATCCATCATATTGGTTGGTGGTCAGATGGAGAGCGCCAGTCATTGGAGTCTGAAAAATGTCCTTATTTGGGTTGGGGCTCTCGTCTATGCCGTTCTCATGGATCTTCTTGTTTCCAATCAAAGGAACACGCTTGAGGTGGTGAAGGCAGAAATAGAAGAGCAATGGGAACTGATTCGTGGTCGTCATCAGAGCATCGCTGAGAAATTTTCAAAGAGCTATGGCTATTTGGACAATAGGTACAAGCATCAACGCCACTTGTTGTTGGTAGTGGATGGACTTGTTGCATTTTCTTTGCTTTTTTCTACCTGGATGTTATTGCACTACTCTATCGATTTTACTCTACAATTTTGGTCATCCATCCTTGGTCTTGGTGCAGGATTGTTTTTTTTTGCTGTGTCTTTTGCCCTGTCGAGGTTTAGAAAGAGGGTGAAGGTGGATGTGTTGCCATCAGCTTCGACCAATTGATTGTTGGCGGCTGTTACTTGGATTGGATTACGTCCGCTGCTCCGCTCGGTTGAGCGCAGACTTGCCGACTGAGTTGGTCATGTAACACCTGGAGCTGAGGGTGAGTTTCGTCTCCCTCAGCTTTTTTGCTCTTACAGGTGGGAGTTCAAATGCGTGATAGCTTTCACAATGAACGCCGTGAGGATTGCCCACCACTTGAAGGGCATTGACCCATGACACCAGACGTTCACTTGAATGCCAACCGACACGCCTTTTGCCTCACCCTTGCTACCGGCACTGCTGTCTTTCATAGGCACCTCGGACATAACTGTTAGGAGGCCGCGCGCCACGCGAACGAGTTCGCAGCACAATGCTGCGAACCCCTGCCAGCGGCCTGGGGAATGGCGGAAATTGAGTTCGGCAACAGCCGATACGGTCAACTAGAGGAGTGAGAACTCCGCTAACGACATGCGCGAGTGCGCTAACAGTTAGTGATTGGAACGCCGAGTCGAGCTTGCTCTCGTCGTACCAATTACCGCCCCTTAGGGGCTTGCCTTGAGGCATTCAAAGGCTGAATGCAGCCAGTTCGGTTCCGACAATAGCGGGGCTGCAAACGGTCGTCAACTACCCGAGATAACGCGCGGACTTAGGCCATTGACGCCCAGGCGCTTTACCATGGCGAAGGGTCTCAGGTAGACACAGGCTACAATCATGAGTGATGGGGTGAAATTCGAAAGTCTTCTTGACCGCGAGTTTCGCTGGCCTCGCAAAGGGGACAGGGCGTTCATCCAGTCTACAAGCCGACTACAAAACGCCCTCATCGAGCCATACGCGCACAGTCGTTTGGTGATGATGATGACTGGCTATAAGAAGGCGGCAGACTTGATGGTCGAGCGTGGGGAAGCTGACCGATTCGACCGCGATGCACTGGTCTACCCCATTATTTTCAACTATCGCCAATTTATTGAGCTATCCCTCAAGTATCTCATTGCAACGTATGGCTCTACTGTCGGCGTTGAAGCAATTTGGAATAAGCATGACCTCGACGTACTCTGGAAAGCTTTTACTAAGTTGCTGGATGGTTACGGTTGCAAGGACGTAGAAGAGACGGACCCTGTCGTTGCTGAAATCATCGCTGAGTTTGCCAAGGTTGACCCCGCTTCGTTCTCCTATCGCTACCCCGTGGATACCAAAGGAAATCCTATTCCAATAACACACGAGGAACTTGATTTGAAGGCACTCGCTGATGTGATGCAAGCCCTTGAAGGTTATTTCACTGGATGCGATGGCTACTTTGATTCGTTGCAAGGTGCGGAGTCTTAGAGCCTAAGCATTTCTTTTTGAGCAAGAGCGCGTCTTAGTGTTCTGCGAACACGACCGCGTAAACGCCAGTGCGCGCTTCGCTTGCAACACTCAAAGCCAAGCTTCAATTCAACAACACTAAAGCATCGAAAAAATCCACGCATCACAAGGTGGATTTTATATTTGGGCGCTTCCCATTGACAGGTCTCGCAAATCTGCTTTGATGTTCTGGCAACGTCGTATCTGGTTACTTTGTAAGGTGACATCAAACACTAACACGTTGCATCTAGGTCACGGATTGACCTGTCATCAACCCTGAATGTCATGGAGGACATCTATGCAAGTACATCAACACGCGCGCCCTCATATTGAGACCCATACTCGTTCACAGAATCACTCTGCTGTTGCGGGGGCTGCGTACCGGTTGGGTTTAAGACTTTACGACGAACGCCAAAAATGTTGGCATGACTTCCGAAAACGTGCTTTAGGTGAAGAAGTGGTCAGAGCTTTGACCATTGCACCAAATGGTGCTCCGTCTTGGGCAACGGACCCAGCTCAGCTTTGGAACAGGGTTGAAGCGTCTGAGAAACGAAAAGACGCGCAACTCGCACGGGATTATCGCATTCCCGTGCCCTTCGGCCTCTCTGACCAAGATGCGGGCGACTTGGCCGAAGAAATGGCAAGGTTCATTTGCGACACCCTGCATGTACCGGTCTCACTTGGTCTTCATCGTGATGCCGACCGCGATGCGTTGGGTCTGCTCAAACCAAAAGACAAACAGGGCTTTCACGCGCACCTGTATTTTCCCACCCGTCGCCTTGCTGATGCGTCAATAGATGAAGGTGGAGAAGGCACTTCAAGTACAGGGTTTGGAGCCAAGTTGACGGAACTGTCCAATAAGAATACCAGCGCGGTGTTTGTTGAAATGTTGAATTGTAAGTGGTCGGAGCTTGCTAACGATTTCTCTCGAAGCGTCGGCTCAGACATCAAATTCGAATACAAGAGCTACAAGCGCCTTGGTTTAAACCTGACGCCACAGCCAACGCTCGGCCAAGCAGCCACTGCGATGGAACGGAAAGGCATCTATACGAATCGGGGCGATAGCCTTCGGGAAGCATTAGCCGTGGCCCACGTCTACCAGAAGGCTCATATGAGTGCTCTGGACGCGCAGCATGCTCAGGCCGTTAAGGATGTGCAGCGTGAAGGTGGGAAGCCCCTACAGGCGCATGCGCGGGCATTGAAGAAATCGGCGGTTTCTTTGTTCGGACCTAGAAAGTCTCAGTCCTTGGTTCAACCTGTCATTGGCCGCCAAGGTTCCTTGGCCTATCGCCTTCGGCAAACTGCCCCGACACCTCAAAGCAAAGAAGAGGCGGAAGAACTGGAACGTTCTTTGGTGCTGATTGAAGCACTAGACAAGGCTTTCGCCACCTACCATGAACTGCAAGCGAAGATGGACGAACTCTTTAAAATCATCGAAGCCACTCGGGCGGCATCACTGGACAACCAATTTCAAGCTGACCAAAGTCGGCATCTGCGAAAACTGGCGCAAATCAAACTCACCACCTGGGAACAGGAAAACCGTTGGCGTCTAATGATGTTTGCAACGATGGGCGGCTCTCATGTTAAACACGAAAAGCTACGGTCCAAAGTTCGTCTTCATGATGGTCATGTGCAAGAATTGAAAAAGACCATTTCCAACCATGCTACAGAGGTAGTCGCATTGGAAAAAGAAGCCAGTTCGTTGAAGGAAAGGCAGGCTGATGCGCTGTCCTTGATTCGAAACTCGCTGGTCAAGCTGGATGAAGCCAAGTCTCCCTTGATGGCGAACTTGCTCAAGGAATTCTCGGGTTCTGATAGGGAGTTGCTTCGCAAAGAATTGCCAACTCTGTTTCAGAGTGAAGAGAGCAAGGAAGATGGGGATATGGATGGTTTGTCGATGCAAGATTCAGTCCATCATCCCGAACCTGCACGTCACAAAGATGCTTTAAAATGGTGAGCTTTCAAGCATGGTCAAGCAGGTTCGGAGATGACGTTGGAACTTCAAACTCAAGCCTTTCGCCTTCGCATCGAACTCGATAGAACTGAGCCTTTGGTTTGGCGTCGGATTGAAATTCTCACATCTGCAACCTTCTGGGATTTGCATGTGGCCATTCAAGACGCCTTTGGTTGGATGGATTGTCATCTCCACCAGTTTGAGGTGGAGTCACCAACGGGCAGCATCCATATCGGTGTTCCTGATGAATACGCCAGAGAACCCATCCTAGAGGGTTGGACTGTTTCTCTTTCCCGATACCTAGGGCAGGTTCGAACGCTGACATACCTGTACGATTTTGGCGATGACTGGCGTCACACCATCCACTTGGAAGAAGTGATGGATGCAGACGGTGAAAATTATCCCCGTTGCTTGGCGGGCGAAAATGCAACACCCCCGGAAGACTGCGGGGGTGTGTATGGGTATGAAGAGCTGAAGCAAGTATTGATAGGGCCAAAGAACGCCCGATACAAAGAGATGCGGTCCTGGTTGAAAGAAGGACACGCTAAGGCCTACTGGCCGTTTGACCCCAACGACTTTGAAGTCTCAGACGTCCAGTTCACCAATGCCAAGTTGCGACTCAAGCGGTATTTAAAAAATACGTGACAGACGTTTTGCCTCTACCTCGCTTTGACGGGTAGGCTTGAAAGTGAAGTCAGATGCTTTTCCCCATTCCGACGAATGCGATGCAGTTGAGAAATGTGTTCGGGTGTCAGGGAAAAGTCCTCCTTCCATCCATTGGGAAACGTTACGGTCAGTTTGTTATTTTCTCCACGCACTTGGTCTAGGGTGATGGCATGCATCTCACGGCCTGCCAGTGTTTTGAAAAAACCTTGGCCATTTTGACCGATGACCAAGTAGCGAATGTTTGGCGCCGGGGTGTAATCAAACAACTCCAATGGATTTTTAAGCTGTTTGACCAAGATGTCTTGTCGGCATTCCTTTAGAAGTCGTTTGCAAGATGCATCCCAAGATTTCCGAACCCATTTTTCGTTGGGAATAAGTTGGTGCCGATGCGCATGGACCCAACGCTTGAAGGCTTTGGCCGTTCGGTTGCGAATGCGCAAACAGGCCACGTTGCGGTCGGTTTTGGATTGCTGAAGGCTGTGATTCGTCGCCCATTGTTGGTGAAAATGCAAAACAGGGTCAATTTCTTCGACGAAGACGGATGTCAGTCCTGTTGGCTTTTCTTGGGTGAGGGTCTGCCACCAACCTTCTACCCCTTTGGTCAAACGTCCTGTCGAAAAGCCACCGCCTGAGTCATACAGGGTCACGCTGTCTGAGGTGCCTGGATGCCACTTTTGCTTGGTTTCAGTGTAGGTTTCCCTTCGATAAAAAAACTGACCACACCCGAGCTTCAATGAATGGACGTTGACGTCTTCATTGGACTCAAGGGTGAGCAGTTGCTCACGGGTTGAGATGCGTACACAGAGGTCTTTTCCTTTAAAAAGGCTTTGACGTGGACGGATAAGAAATTCCCACGTCATCCACGCAAGGAGAAGAACAAGCGCAAACGCCAAGGTCATCCACATGCTTGGTTCAATGGTCATGATGGTTCATCCCTGTTTTAAAAATAAAGCAAACCAGCTCAGTTGTTCATGCTTGAGCTGGACCACTTGACGTAATGGCCGTCCTTGTCGAAATACAACAATGTGTTTTGACTTTGTGTATGGGCGCCTTTGCCGATGAACGCACCAGCAATGGGGATATAGGACTTCGCGTCCGTTTGTTCTGCTGAGTACAGGTAATCCAGTTGCGTTGTTCCGTCATAGTTGTGCTGGACGGACATGGGCTGACCCAACAACTGCTCAGCATCGGAGATAGTACTGATGCCCGGTTTCAGTTGGTTCAACTGGTTGGGGTCGATTTTCGTGCCAGTGGTGGCGCAGGCGGTCAGAAGAAGAGCCGTGGTGAGGGTGAAAATCTTTTTCATGGTGTAACCCCTGTAGTTACGTTGGCTTTCCAGCATTTGGCCGGTGTAATGACGTTAGTCAATGTCGAGAGAGGCGACGGTCTTGCTGTTCTGTTGAAGGTCTTGGAAGTCCACGTGCAGATGTGTGGCCGTTGCGTTGATTTGATTTTTGGTTGGGTCAATGCCATCCACGAAGAAGTATTGCGTGAACATCATCTTCAGATGGAAATTGGCGCGAAGCGATTCAATTTGATGAGCCACATTGGTATCGGTGACCTTGAGGTCACACATATTTGGACTCGGAGTGATTTTGAGATAGATGCCTTGCTTTGCTTGGTAGGCAAACTGCCCGCATCCATCGATGCGAAAGCTTTGAGTCCCGAAGTCATAGGGCTTGAGCAAAGCAAAGGTGCCAAACGGTTGTTCGGTTTGCAGGACGTAATAGTCAAGCTTCCGATACTTCTCCAGAGTGGCGTTTATGGTTGGAAGGTCGGCAGTCATGATGTCGTGCTTTTTGAACGCATCTGACTCGTTGAAGTATTCCGGCGAAAAGAGCTTCATCTTTTCGTCATCACTGGGCTGGTCAGTAAGCCTAGAGACGTAGACGTAAGTCAGCCAAGACGGGTCGTCGGACTTGGTGTAGTTCGAAAGTGGCGTGGTCCGGTCGGCTTTGGATACTGCACTTTGTCCAAAGGGATGGGCTTCTGCTGTACTGCCGTCGCCACTTTGATTGATTGGATTCGTAGACCCTGTGGCGGTCGGGTCTTGGGAAGAGTGGTTGCACCCCGCCAGGGCTAGACTCAGGGCTAGCCCCATCATGAATCGCTTCATTTTTGCCCCCCATTCCCTGATATGTGACCAAATTCCATCATATGTGATGATCACATATGTGACCATAGCATAAACGGCCTTCACATATAGCTTTTCAAGCCACTCAGAGGGTTGAGCGGTGGCGCGGAAAAGCATCTACAGGCCAGAGCACAGAATCTTTGCGGAGCTGCTCCGTGATGTTCGGACCCGTGCTGACCTCACCCAGGAACAACTCTCCCAGGCTCTGGATGTAGACCAAGCTTTCGTGAGTGAAGCCGAGCGGGGTAGGCGGAGGCTAGATACCGTCCAGGTCCATGACTGGTGTGTGGCCTGCAAGACTGACCTTGTCCACATCAGCAAAGAATTTCAGAAACGTCTTGCGGACCCCAAGTACAAAGAACCCAGGGAGCCTGATGGCCGAAAGAGGCCACGCGAGAAATAGAGCAATCTATTTCTTGGATGCTTTGGCTTTCTTTACTTCTTCCTTCTCTCGCCTCTCCAAAGATTCCTGGTGGGCGGTTTGATGTTGTCTGCTTTCCTTCACCGTTTCAAAGTAGGCATCAAAACGGCCTGATGTATAAGGTTGCATTGGCGTTGGAGGAAACGCGATTTTTTCAATGTATTTTTTGCACGCAAATACGTTAGGCCGTGTCGCATAACGCCTATCCTTACACGTGTTTTCGGGTGCATGCCCGTTGATGGCATCAATGACGTTCTCGGGAATCAATGAGTATTTGGCGAGACTTGTAAACGTGTGTCGAAAGCAATGAAAGGTCTTCTTGCGAGACTTGATACCACACGCGTTCCTGTATTTTCGAAACCACATGGTCATGGGATGACCAGGGTCTTCCTCCTTGTTTTCGACTCTAGGAAAGACTTCGGAGAAGCCCGCTTTGGCAACGTCTTCGACGTATTGCAGGAAGCCTAAGTTAAGAAGGTAATCGGGGATGGGGACTTTTCGAACCGAGTAGGGCGTTTTAACGCTTTTCTTTTTCTTCTTCCCTTCTTCATCGTTGTCTTCAGCCACATTAAAATAGACAACATCAATGGGGTTTCCGAGTTCATCAAGGCCACTGTCGCGCTTGATGTCATCGACACTAAGTTGGCAAATCTCTCGAATGCGCATGGATGTCCGTAGCGCAATTTCCATGAGCCAAAAATGGCGGGGGTCTCGAAAACATTTTGTTCTGGTTGGGTCGAGTAAGGCTTGTAGGTCTACCGCATCAAACCAGATTTTCGTTTGTTCGGCAGTGGGGTCTTTGTAACGAGAGCAGTCGATGAGGTTGGCAGGACTTTCCATCAAATGCTTTGATTCCACGCACCAGTTGAAAAACGTGCAAAGTGTATTGATGTGTTTGCCTTTGGTGTCTCTCGTTATCGGCTTTAACTTCTGTCTTTGACCTTCCATGATGATTTCTCTGGGTCGAAGACCTTCAAAGTCTTTGCGTCTTTGAATGTTTGCAGGCCACTTTTCAATGGCATCCTGAAACTTCGTCACATCGCTATAGGTGATGTGGTCAAGAGGCTTGTTGCCTATTAAATCTTGCAAGACGTTTAAGGTCCAATTGACCTCATTGAGGCTTGTTTTGGTCACGCCCTTTCCGCATTTCATGTTTCGAAGATGCGCTTCGGCATAGAAGCTCAATTTTTCCCGAACAGGTTCAGGCTTAGATGGAGAGGGTGCTGGCGGTGGTGTGGGTGATGCAGTGGGTGTTTGCTGTAGAACTTCGCCTGTCTTTAGTACGGGTGCTTCATTGCTAGAAATTTCGGACGGGATTGGCTGTGGAGAGAAACGGTAGGTGCTACCGAGTTCGGCCTTGATGGTTTGGACCGCCTCCATCGCCAAACTATGGCTTTCAACGTTCGCGACGACTTTAAGGAAGTTGTCGCCAAAAATAATTTCATAGTGGTTGTTAGAGTTGGTAATTGATGTCGGAGTAATAGATGAAACGTGCATAGGCACCCCTTGTTTGGGGCTGGGTATTCGCTCAATAGGCAATCCAGCAATGGGTTAAAAGAGCCATTAAAGGAGCCTTTTTTTGCCTAGTCAAACGCTGATCGCTAGCGCCAAAAATGACGGCAAAAAGTGGGTGCTTTTTCTCGATATTGATCGGGTCAGCAAAGCGAAGAAAATCGGCGAGGTTTTTGCCGCTTGACAGTTGCCCATGCGCAGGCATGATGAAGTGATGTTTCGGAGGTCTTTATATCGCTTCTTGCTCAAAAAAATTTTGGATTGAGCCTTTTTGAAAAAATCGGAATGGTGTGAGACTGCTTACAGTCTGATATTGATACATATTTCTAAGAGTTAAGTGATTGATGATGTTCCAACAATTAAACGGAAAAATTGCATAGGGTTCGAGTTTTCAAATGGAATTGCCAGGGGTCATGGATGACCTTTCAAACCAGACAAAGCCAGGGGCGTTTTGCGATGCCAAAAATGAGGTCCGATAGGCTTGGTAGCAAGGGTGAGTTGCGATTTGGTGAGTGGTGCGAGGATGCGGGTTTGATTTGCAATAAAGTCCAGCGCGACATGGCTGGATGGGATTTCATCGTCGATTTCGAGCAAGATGCAAAAAGCGATGAGCCATTGGACGGTCGAAAAGCTCCTTGTTCCTGTCTTGTGCAAGTCAAGACCATCAACGAATCAACGGAGTCAGTGAAAGTACGACTCAACATGGCCGAGCGTCTGGCCAAGGACCTCAAGCCGTCCTTCATCGTTGTGATGGAGGTAAGGGAAGACAAAAGCTTTTCCTGCGCCTACGTACTTCACATCATGGACGACTATCTCGAAGCGATTTTAAAAAGGCTGAGAGTCGAAGACGAAAAGAAACAGCGCCACAAGATAAACAAAAAGTTTATCCACTTTAAGGTCAGTGAGGCTGTAAGGATTGAAGCATCGTCAGATGCCTTGAGAGCATCCTTAGAAAGGCATGCTGGCAAAGACATGCATGCTTATGCCAACAAAAAGAATGAGCAAATGAAGACTCTTGGATATGGACCAAGAGCACATGAAGGACGGTTCAGTGTTCGCATGGAGAACGCTGAGCAATTGGCCAAATTATTTTTGGGGGAGGTCGAAGAGGTCGAAACAGATGGTATAGAGATGGCGGAAACAAGATTTGGAATTCGCATTGAAACAGTTCCACCAACCAAAGGTAAGATTTCCATCCGTCCAAATCCCATTGAGCAATGCACCCTAAAATTTAGATGTGATGGCAGCGATTACCCGATTGCGATGAGTGCCAATGCATTTATGGCGCCAAAGCCCATTGGTGGAAAAGTGTATTTGATGTTTAAGTCGGAACTCTTGAAAGTTCCAGTCACCATCGCTGATGGAAACATCGATTACGCCATCTACTTTTTGGCGGACGAAAAGCGCATGACGATTCAAAGTCTCGTGGACTATGCGACCTTGCGACATGCTCTATGCAATGGACAGGTATCAATGGAGATTGTCACGTCAAGTCATCTTCGGGACATGACATTGCCGTTCCAGAAGAAGGATGCATCGGAAGGGGAGTTGGACTATGCGAGTGCTATGCTGGATATATCAAAGGATTTGCAGAATCTAGCAAAGTTAAGTGGCCTTTCATCCGATGTGGATTTCATGATTGATGATGTCCATAACTCTGTTCAGTCACTCGAGCATTTTTCATACTTGCTGGAGACGGGTGGCATAACCCATTACTCGGATGAATCCCTTCCAGAGGGGGTCATTGTGTCTGGCGTGCCCATCATTGTCGCTAACAAGGTTGAAGTTGGAGCTGTTCACTTTGCTTACTATGGTGTTGCAAGTGTCAGTGTCATGAAGGAAGAAGGTCGAACCAAGATTGAGATACAAAATTTCTCTTTCAAGAGAGCGGAAGTGATTGGTTCTTCCAATGATGACTTTGCTGCCTTCAGAAAAAAAGCGACTGATAGAGAAGGTATAGAAGCACAGATTATTTCGTCTGTTGATTGATACCACGGGGGCAGGTATGGCTAAGTCAGTTGTGCGACATCGTGCTTACTTTTGGCTGGGTGCGATTTTTGTTACGTCTGCGATAGTTGCCTTTATCGCGCCACATGGTGATTTTTTACAGCAATTTGCATCTGTCCCCCTTGTGGGTTCCCTGGTTGGAATGCTGGTTAAAATTTTGCTTGATGAGGTGGCGTACCAGCGAGAGCTTTCTAAACTAGAGATTGCCCACCAGTACGAGATGTTCAAGGTTAGTTCGCAAAATCATTTTTCTCTCGCCACCACTTCGCATATGGCAAACGTTGCCTTCGACAAGCATGTTGAGTTTAGCGAGAAGTACGCTACAGCAACGCACGATGCGCTAGTTGTCTTATTTAGGCATGGGCCTACTGACGAGGTGTTGAATTCGGCTACCGACCTATTCCTGATTCGAAGGGAGTTTGCGGTTTGGTTGACCAGCGGAATTGAGGGAAGATTGGACGCTTTTGAGGGTGCTTTGCGAAGCATTGGCGCCAATGCGGGACTCGTACGTGCAGTGAACGATGGCACCATTCAAGCACACATCAACGAAATGTACTTGGTCTTCGCGGAAGTGATGGGTTGGGGGCGTTGGCAGGATAAGGAGATTACTGGCGACAGAGCCATCAACAAAGTTATACAGCACCTTCGGGGGATTCTTGGAACCGAAGAGCTGACGACTTTGCGTCAGGCTTTGACGACAAAGGCTTTTGCTCAGTTGAATTTAGATGCTCAATGAAGGCCATTGACAAGTTTCATTCCTAGGCGCTTGGCATTGCGCCTTATATTTAGCTGGAGGAACGGAGTTGGAAAAACGGCGTACTCTTCATCTTCAATCTTATCCAGAATTCATTTGCCAGTTTCATGCATACAATACTTCTGCGATGGTGGATAACTCCTTTAAGTGCTTTGGATGATTTGTTTCTACTAAATCTAGTTTAATTTTAGCTACTATTGATTTAACTAGATCAGTTTTATTTAGGCTTGTTTTTTTAAGAATCATGTCAAAGCGTTCATCTATTTTTTCATGCAGACGCATTGAAAGGCGTTTTTTCGGCATTTCGCCAATTGACCCAATGATTTGGTCCAGAGAGCTAGTTAGTTCCAAAAGCTCAGATATGTCTTCATCGCCCTTTGCATATCGGTTTATGTAATAAACAAAAAGTCTTTTACGGAAATCTGGCGTCGCATTATGTGACACGCGAGTCGACGCCGCATCTAGTAGTTCAATGTAAATTGATGGAATATTGATTTCTAATGGGTGTTCCACCCGTTTCCGTGCAGATGCTATTGCAGGGGTAGACTGAGCTGGAATTACGATAGCATCACCACAGATGTCACATACTCCAACCAAAATATCCTTGGCTAAACCGTTGCCATCACTGAAAGGAAGGTCGCGATATTCAAAGGTAGTAGTTACTCTGCCGTCGCGATGACACAGAGCACTGCCCTTTTCGCCTAATTGGTAAACCTTCACAATTGTTCTCCTGTCTAGTGAAAACTGATAAAAACGGTATCGCTATCAAAATAAAATTTTATATACCAGCCTTGTGATTTAATAATATTTACACTTACTGAGCTATCTAAATGATGTGGGCTCTGTGTATGTTCATTGCCTCTGCATTTCTTTAATATCTCTACTGCTTGCTGGATGCTTATTTGATTCGCTGAAAGAAGATTTTTAACATCAATATCATTTCTTGCTTCGTGTACAAAGTTGCCTGTTAATAAATTTGAAATTACTTTTTTCTTAATACCGTTGAAGCCCATCTCCATTGCCTCTTGTTTGTACTAAAGATGATATACGAAATGTTACGTATAGTCAATGCGCTCAGATAGGCGTTTGTCCCTTGCCTTGCGGCTCAATTCAATGGGAAGCACTTCCAAGCGAAAAGGAAGGTTGCCTTTAAAGCCGAATTTAATCAATAACTTAACAAGTTGTGCTTATTTTCAACGGTCCGTTTGACCGGCTATAGTACGGAATGTTGTCTGGCACAAACCTTGGCACAAACTTTTCCAAATTTTGATGCGATAAATCCTTTTGAATCAATGGCTTGGATGATTGGATTTTGATCCTAGTCTCCCAGCCACCCTGATCAAGCCCTTGGTTTCCAAGGGCTTTTTCTTTGCCCGTATTCCGGCGCTTGGTCAACTTGGTTGGTCAACTCATGCGCCTGGCCCACCATCTTCTGCGCCATCCTTCTGGGATGTGGCACTTCCGCCTGGTCGTGCCCAAAGCCCTGCGCCCCCTGGTCGGACTGGGGGTGATCAAACGTTCCCTTCACACCAAAAACACGACCATGGCTCGGCTTTGGGCGTACGCGCTTGGGGCTCAATACGCTCAGGTTTTCGCCAATGCCATGGAACACGGGGGCAAGGAAAGCGCAGAAATACGCTGGAAGCATGATCTGACGAAAAATCTCTTTTTTTGTTGGCATGGGCTGAGCCTCCTTGATTGTTTAAGGAACACCACCGATGAGGCAGTGTTCGTTTTTCACTTTGCGACAGCCACCGCCGCAGGCGCCGGGTGAGGGGCTGCTCATGGGATGGCCTGCCACTGTGCGGAGCCAACCTCCCAGATTCCGAAGTCCTGTCAAGGCGGTCGCTGTTGTGGTGGCGTGGCATCACAAGAAGGAAGAGACATGAGGCTTCTTCTCACCTCCGCCGGCATCAAGAACACGAGCATCGCCAACGCGCTCGTCCAGATGCTGGGCAAGCCTATCGCCGAGGCCAGTGCCCTGGTGATCCCGACGGCGGCGTACCCCGCCGGAGGGCCTGGTGCCGCGTGGCGCATCGTCTCCGGTCGCGCGATGACTCCTCTGTGCGAGATCGGCTGGAAGTCTTTGGGCCTGCTTGAACTCACAGCGCTTCCTAGCATTGACGCGGCGCAGTGGATTCCCCTCGTCCGGGAGACCGATGCTCTTCTGGTGGGCGGTGGCGATCCGCTCTACCTCGCGCACTGGCTGCAGCAGTCCGGCGTGGCTGACGTCCTGCCTTCGCTGCAGGAGACGGTGTGGGTTGGGGTGAGCGCCGGGAGCCTCGTGGCGGCGCACGACCTCGACCAGGTCGTAAGTGACTGGCGGTCACCGAACGGCAGCGTCGCAGGGCTGGGGCTGGTCGACTTCGGCATCTTTCCGCACCTCGACCACCCGAACATGCCGGAGTTCGGCTTCGTCGAAGCGGAGTGCTGGGCCCACGCGCTCGACGGGCCAGGCTACGCCATTGACGACCAGACCGCCATCACCGTCATTGACGGCGAGGTCGCTGTCGTCTCCGAGGGTCACTGGAAGCGGTTCGACTGACCAGTCCTGTTGGACGTGTGCTCGAAGAGTTACTCCATGGAGGCCTCGCGCTCCGGCAAATCGTGGATCAGGGGCGTCAGCGGGGAGAAAATACGCGATGCTGTGGCGACACTGGGGCCTCCCGGAAGGTGGCAGAGGTGCCTGGGGGCCCCTGGGCTGTGCCGCCTCCCAAAGCAGACCACTTCACCACTAAGCAGACTACGTCCAAGGAGACCCACTAAACGTAGAAGGGGGAGACACGCATGCCTCCTGGGTTCGCGTGCGGAAAGATTGTTTTGAAGAGCGGACCAGGATCACCATACGTCCAACGAACTGGCTCGCGTTGGCACGGATACCGGGTCGTCGATGTTCAGGCCCACGAACCAGCGGAACAACAGGTTGTAGTTGAGTTGTTCCATCAGCAGCCGCTCGCTGCGCACGCTGTAGACCACCTGCAGTAGCGAGGCGCGCAGGATGCGTTCGGGCGGGATCGACGGGCGACCGCCTGCGGCGTAGCGCGCCGCCAGCAGCTCATCGAGCTCGCCCAGGATCGCATCCACCAGAATCCGAAGCTTGCGGATCGGATGGTCGGGCGGCACGCGATCCTCGACCGATACATACGAAAACATGCCAAGCTGCTGGACGTCGGGGCTGCGCATCGGTTCAGGCGGTCAGTGATTGAGGGCGTCTATGACCGCGGCGATGCGCGGAGGTTTCTCAACAGCCTGCTAGAACAACCTTTTATAGACTGTGAGCCGAAGGGATTATTCCTGCACCAGTTCGATTGGGCGGCCGAACGACATGTTGGCCAATGCCTGGGTGTCGCCGTAGCCACCATGGCTTTTCGGATCGTCCACCATCCCGTTGCTCCTTTGGGGGCCGGTGTCAATGTGGCCATGAGTGAGTGCCAAGGCGCCTTCCGGCACGGTAACGGTTGCTGTTTGAGCGGTGTCTGCGGATCCAGTTTTGGTATCGGAAGCGACCTGCACTTGCAATGAGCCATCCGATGCTTTGACGACGAAGCCCACCACAATCCGACCAGTCTGAAGATTTTCCAGGCGGTGTATCAACCCGTGAGATGCGTATGGTAAAAATACGCCAGTGGGCTGACTCGCCGATGATGGGCGGGTTGGGTCATTGCATTGCAGGATACGAGGCCATGACAGGGGCAAAGAACAACAAACCTGCCGCCGCCCGCCGTGCCCCCGCGTTGAGCAAGGGGCACTCGCAGGCGCCTCGATTGATAAAGACCGAACGCGAACTTTTGGCCTTGTGTCTGGCCTTGCTGGGACCGCGCCCGAGTCTGTCAATCGCAGAGCGGACCATCACGAAAGGGATTAGGCCGCTCGCCGAGCCGGGGCTGGTCAAGGCCGCCCGGGAAGCCATTCATAAGGCAGGCGATCCGCTGGGAGCCATTTTTCTGCGCCTTCGCTCCGCGGATGCGCGCAGGGACATGGGTGCGGTCTACACACCCGAACCTATCATCCGATCGATGTTGAACTGGTCGGCGGACCAGGGCACGCCTGCACGGGTCGTTGACCCAGGGGCGGGCTCCGGGCGGTACCTGCTGGCAGCGGCTGCGGAGTTTCCACGTGCGCATCTGGTAGGCGTCGAACTGGACCCGGTGGCTGCGCTGATGCTGCGGGCGAACCTGGCTGTGCGGGGGCTGACCAGGCGCGCCACCGTCGTCGTCGACGATTTCCGCCTGGCGCAATTGCCGGCAACTCGGGGCAAGACGCTGTTTCTGGGCAATCCCCCGTATGTTCGCCACCATGACATTGCGCAGGATTGGAAACACTGGTTTGCCGTATCGGCCAAGGCATTTGGGGTTAAGGCCAGCAAGTTGGCGGGCCTGCACATCCATTTCTTCCTGAGGGTGCTGCAACTGGCCAAGCCGGGCGATATGGGCACCTTCATCACGTCGGCCGAGTGGCTGGACGTGAACTATGGCGCCACGTTGCGCCAGCTGTTGACCGAACGTCTGGGAGGGGTGGCGGTCCACGTGCTCGATGCACGGGCGATCCCGTTTGAAGGTGCCGCGACCACCGGCGCCATCACCTGCTTCAAGTTGGGACAGCAGCCGGCCGAGGGGTTGCGCGTGCATGCGGTCCAATCGCTGGAAACGCTCAATGGGCTCACCAAGGGCGACCTCGTTCCGTGGGACCGCGTGCGAAAGGCGCAGCGATGGTCGCCTTTGTTCCGGGCGGCGCGGGCAGTGCCCGAAGGCTATGTCGAACTGGGCGAACTGTGCCGGGTGCATCGGGGCCAGGTGACCGGGGGCAATGGCATCTGGATTGCGGGTGACCATGCGGCGGATTTGCCCGACAGTGTCCTGGTGCCGACCATCACGAAGGCCCGGGATTTGCTGTCCGCCGGAGAAGAGCTTCATTGCGCCCAGCCTCTGCGGCGGGTGATCGATATACCCGCGGACCTCGATGAGTTGGACGATGCGGATCGTCGTGCCGTGGAGCGCTTTTTGAAGTGGGCCAAGCGCCAGGGCGCCGATCAGTCTTACATTGCCCAGCACCGGCGCGCTTGGTGGGCGGTTGGCCTGAAGTCGCCGGCGCCGATCCTCTCCACCTACATGGCCCGGCGCGCCCCGGCGTTTGTTCGCAATCTTTGCGGTGCTCGCCACATCAATGTGGCCCATGGCCTGTATCCCCGTCAGGAGCTGTCCAGCGCGAAGCTGGATGCCCTGGCCGGCTGGCTGCGGGAGAATGTTCTTACCGATGACGGCCGGACCTATGCCGGCGGCCTCACCAAGTTCGAGCCTAAGGAACTGGAGCGCATCCTGGTGCCGAACTTGGAGGCCTTGAGCGCATGACGGCGCAGGCGAAGCGGTGGTCGCACGGCGAGTTGACCCAGGACATGAAGGCCGCCATGGCGCTTTTTCGGGAACAGCGCCTGGGCGAACCGTTGGCGCTCTGGAAAGCCACCTTCCGCACGCGCCGCAACATGACGCGGCAGGTGTTCAATGAACTGGACCTGCGCAATCCGCGGCGTGTTCATTCCAGGCAGGTAGTGGCCTTGTATGAGAAACAGTTGGACGAAGTGCTTCGGTATTTGACGGCGCCCCCGGTGTCGCACGATGACCTCAAGGTGCTATCGGACTCGACGCTAAGCGTTAAAAGTCTGCGGGCCAACCCTTACCAGGCGCGCAGCGTTTTGCGCACACTGTTGCAAACCCTGGATCCATTCCGCTTTCCCTGGGTTGAAGCCAGGCGCCGTCCCAGTCCGGCGGAGTGGAAGGCAGCCATCATGGCAACGGCAGCGCTGATGACGGCCCAGCGGGTGGCGACCACGCGCAGGAATACAAGCAAAGACGATCAGGAAAGCGCCGTCAAAGAGTATCTCCGGACCGTTTTGGAGTTATCCGAGGAGGCGCCGCGCGACATCCACACCCTGCGCGACGCGCCGGCCACGGGTTCGTTTTGCGGCGAAAGCAAAGTCGCGGGCAGGAAGGCGGACATCGTCGTTTCCTTGTTCGACGGTCGGCTGCTGCTCATCGAATGCAAGGTATCCAACAGCGCCTTGAACAGCGTCAAGCGATTGAACAACGACGCAGGTTCCAAGGCCGCCAAATGGGTCGAGCAACTGGGCGCATCTCAGGTAGTGCCGGCGGCGATGCTGTCCGGGGTGTTCAAGGTGCGCAACCTGATGCAGGCGCAGGACCAACATCTGGCGCTGTTTTGGGCGCATCGATTGGAAGACCTGGGCACTTTTATCAACGCGGCACGCTAACGCATGCCCACCGACACAGGCGGTGCGTGGATGTAGGCGCACGCTCGGCGATTTCGGTCACCGAATAGCCGCGATCAGGCAGTTGCCGAGCCGCCGCTTCCTTAAATCCCGGGGTAAAACATGGACTGCTCATGGGCGGGCGTCCCATGCTCAATCATAGGCTGGACGTGCGCCCCTGTCGGGGCAATCCATCCGGCATGCAGCCGAGGTAACCCGGCATGGGCCACCGACGAATTACTCGGTAACTCCCCTTTGGCCTGCACCCATGACCACACGTTTGGATGGCCGCGCGTCGCACAGCTTCAACGTCACCCACACCGATGCCGAGTGGCGGAAAATCCTGACCCCTGAGCAATACAGTGTGCTCCGCGGCCACGCAACCGAGCGGGCAGGTACCTGTGCGCTGCTTTATGAAAAGCGCAAGGGCACTTTTATCTGCGCGGGCTGCGATCAGCCCCTGTTCGTCGCAAAAACGAAGTTTGAAAGCGGAACGGGCTGGCCAAGTTTCAATGAGCCGGAACCGGGCTCGGTAGCGACGACCACGGATACCAGCCATGGCATGGTGCGCACCGAGGTTCATTGCAGTCAGTGCGGCGGTCACCTTGGGCACGTATTTCCCGATGGCCCTCCGCCGACGGGGTTGCGCTATTGCATCAACGGGGTTGCGATGAACTTTTTACCGGATGCGGCCCAGTAAAGCGGCGTGATTGAGGCGGTATTGCGATAAGTGGGCCGCGCAGTGCGCCACGCGCTTGGATGCGGCGCGTGCTTCATCGCGTCGAAAGCCGCATGGGCATATTGAGAATGCCGCATCCGTGGCATCCAACGACGTCATGCTTGGCCAGTCAGCCCAAGTAGACCTTTCCCCGCAGCGACAATGGCTTCACATGACGAGCTGCCAGGCGGCGGGCAATTTGCTGTTGAAGCTACCGGGCCAACTCCGCTTGGAAGCGCGATCGCGCGGCAGGCGCTTGGCTAGTCGGCAACGACCATCGCCGAAGATGCAAAGGCGCCAGCTACGCGATCGATCGCCAGGGTGAAAGCGGCACGACTGTCGAACGCGGCCAGCTCCTCATCCGGTAAGGCGCGTGCGCGGTGGATAAAGCGCTGCATGCTCGCCGCGATACTGGCCGGCATGGTGACGACCTGATCGGCGCGTAGCAGGGCCGACAGCTTTACGACATCCTTTAAGTGCTTGCGTACCTTCTTCGAGTCGATAATCTCCCCGTCAGCGCGCCGGTCGGACAGATCCATCCAGGCTTGCGCCTTGAGGGGTATAAGCCGCTCTTCGTTGATGAGCGGCAGGCCCTCGATTTCGATCCGGCCTGCCATCAGGAAGTGGTACGCGTCGTCGTCGAGCAGGATGGCGGAGAGACTCGACACGTCTTCTTCAATCGGGATAGGCGTCAAGCGATTGTCGTGCTCCAGCGGAGCCAGCAGATCGGGTTTGCGCGCGAACAGCTCGATCATGACCGGGAAGGCCGGATCTTTCGGATGGTCAAAGCGATAGAAGCACGGCCTGCCTTCGCCGCTATGCATGCGCAGCTCGTAACGGCCTTCCTCAACGAAACGCCAAAGCTCCCGAGCGAACGCGGCGTCGATCGCCTCGACGACCAGCACCACATCAAGGTCCCTGGTGGCGCGGAATTCCAGGCCAGCCTCATCCATGATGGTACGGGCGGCGCAACCACCGATCAGTACGTATTTGTCTCGGTGCGGGGCAAACCACTCAGCGAATTTCGCCAAGCCATGAATCACCGCCATAGCTTCCTCTCCAGCTCCTCCATTGCCATTTGCACGCGCTCATCGTTGTTGCCATCCAGGGTAAGAAGCAGCGATAAAGGGTCCACCGTTGTTCCGTCACCGCCGAGTGTGGGCGGATAGCTCCATATCTGCACGGATTCGCCCGCATTCTCCGCACCGTCCGGCGGGATGATGTCTTTCAACACGGCAGGCCAGTCGCTCTGGCTGATGGCCCAGACATACTGTTTTGGCTTGGCGAGCAGGGTTAGCTGTGACAGGGCGTCAAGCCCGGCGGGCCTCAATAAGTGACGGCAGTTCTCCATGGTCGCGTGTCGAGGGTATTCGATCCGCAAGACGGGGCTGCGCATGAGTGGCTTGGCGCGCTCCCAGGTGCGTGCGCGGTCGTCGATTAGCGCAATCTGATGGGTGCGCCCCTCACGTTTTGGGCGAACAAGGCCGAACGCATCCAGCTCACGCACAGCGCGCGTCGCCGTCATGGCGGTATAGCCAATGCTCATGGCGACCGCCGAGGCGGTCACTGGGGTTACCTGATCGGACAGCAGCAGGGAGATCAGAATGGCCTGTGTGGACGGGCTCATCTGGTCGGTGGGCTGAGCGCGCAGGGGGGCGAACTGATTGCGCAGCACAACGCCCAAACCCGGAGCGAAAAACTGGCTGTCAGGAACCAGGAATTCGATGCCGGCGTCGATCAGGCGCTTGCGCTGGTAGGACTGTACGGCCTGCACGACATACAGAACACGCATGCCGCTAAGTTCGGCAAGCTTGGCCAGCATTTTCTTGGTGTCCCCAACGCTAGCGGTGTCGCCTGTCCCGGTTGCCACTGCGAGAAGAACGGCTTCCCCCGCGATGGGGACGGACCACAGGTCGAATCGATCAGTCAGGTAGTGCGGCAGCCTCATGCGAAGCTCTGCGGCCACGGGCTTCACATGGCCAACGACACCCCGGAGGATGGAGTGAAGATAGATCTCGGCCTTGAAGGGAAGCGGGTTCATCGGGCAGACCTTAACATTGATCTGCACGATAACATGGATGATGTTATCGTGCAAAGACATGTTAGTGACGTGGGCGGCCGAAGTAGGGCGGGGATCGGTCACGCCACGAGGGCATCCGCCCGGAGTGCCGGCGCCAGGGCACGCCGCGCACACGATCGATGGCGAATGGGCCATCATAAGATTTTGATGAATAACGTCATTGACGATCGACAGCGCGCGTGTTGATGAAGCTGTACGGCCGGCCCCGCGAATCCGGCTGGAGTGGGGGCGCCAAGGCTGGGGCGGGCGCGCCGGCGGGCATAACGCGCGAGGTGCATGCCCTTTTACGCTTAACCCGATGGGGTTAGTAACCCGGATCGCATGGAGCTCAAGGCATCCCGCCGTCCCATCTCAAATGGGCGTGTCACATCGGTTTTAGCCGTGCAGTCCCAGGTTGAAACGGGCACCTTCGCGCTCGGCTGCAAGTACGTCCTGTTGCCCAACGTGAACAGCGTTGGCAAGCCCGGGTAATGACGCGTCAATAGCACCAGCGTTCTGCGACGCTGCTCAAGCGTTTGCTCTTCCACGGGCACGCTGTCTACGAAGCCACCGTCTAAGGCGAAAACTCCATTGACCCGTCGCGCCGGCATGATGGGCGGCGCCGTAGCGGACGCCACTAGCAAGGTCTGGGCGTCGTCCATCGATGTGTCGGCACAGATTGTGAGGAAATCCTGGCGCAGCCCTAGCCGCCTAGGCAGCTTCGGGTGCAGGCTCTTGGACCAATACTTTTCTACAAGGTACGCAAGCGTTCCAGCGAGCGCGCTACCGCCAACGCCAAGCAACCTGGCTGGTCGCGTCACCGCAACCGTAAGCGTTGTCGCGGAGGCGCGGAACTTGGAAAACGATTCAGCGTTGAGGAAGGAGGCAATCCACGCGGGATAGATCCTCGTGTGGGCAAAACGGAGTTTGGCCCGCCTGGAAAAGTCGAAGATGCTGCGGTTGCCAGCATATGCCGCGATGCATGTGTTCAGCGCATGTTGCGCGCCATGCGTCAAAAGCGATGCGGCTATCGCCGCGCCACCACTCGTCCCGACGAACCTTTGTGGTCGGCCGAAACCCGATTCGAACAGCTGGGTTAGAAGCCCCGCCTGCCACCAGCAGCGATTGCCGCCGCCAGCAAAGACCAAGGTCTCCACCTGATCAAATGTGTAGTTGGCTATACCCGCCACCGCAGACATCGTGTCCATCCGATCGATCCGTCATCTCTTTGACTTTACGTGCTTGCTTTTATACACGCCACTGTATGGCGGGCCGCATTGCGTGACGTGTTGCGCATGACGGTGCCTAACGAGGAGTCGCCAGTCAGATCAAGCAAACAATGCTTTAAGTCCCGTCACGGCAATCTGCAATCCCACGCAGAAAATAAAAAACGCAATCAGCCGATTGAAAATGCGCTCGCCTTGCGAACCGAGGTAACGCTCGATGCGCTGCGTATTGAGATAAAACACATAGATCATTACGCACATCGCTACGATCGCCAGCAGGATGGCCGTCATGTTGAGCGCCACCTGGCGCAGGTCGGCATCGGCGCTGTGCGCGCTCAGCGTCAGCAGCACGGAAATCGTTCCCGCACCGGTGGTCAGCGGAAAGGTCAGCGGATAAAACAGTTGGCTGTCGATGTCGCGCTGCCTTGCCTGGCCGACATCGTTGCTGCTGTCGGCGCTTTCGTCCTTGTCGGATGAAAGAAATTCCCAGCCCATCTTGCAGATCATGATGCCGCCCGCCAGCCGCACCACGGGGATCGATAACCCGAACAATTTCAGGATCCACGCGCCGCCGATCAGCGTGCCCGTGCATACGCAAAATGCGTACAACGTGATCTGCCTTACCGCTCGTTTTTTGCCGGCGGCATCCATGTGCGCAAAATACGGCATCACCACGAAGGCGGTGCCGACGGGGTTGATGACCGGGAACAGGGCCACCACGCCGATAAAGAGCAGGTGCACGAAGTTGTGGAGTTGGGATGCCATGTTCAGCGGACCTTGTCGGGAAGCATGAGCTGCGCATGCCGGCGAAACGTGCCGTGTTGAGCAAGTATCCACTAAAAGTGCCGGCGTGGGAGGTTGGCAGCTATTGGCTACGTCGGTCGTGGCCGTGCGATCCGCGTCAACATCGTATAAGCGGCGCGCAACTTTTGCCCAGGTGACGCCATTGTGCTTTTGTCACTGGCGCGTAAGCACGTTCCGGTTTAGTTTGCAGGGCAAGCTTTCCGAGGGCAGGGGCTCCAGTGGAAAAAACGCTTGATGGCCGGCGATCCAGGGAGGGTGCCCAAGTCCTCGCTTTTGCGCTACTCACCTTCGTGCTGGTGCTGTCCGCCCACGCAGCGGCTTATCTGTCGCATGAGTATGCGCATAGCGTGATGGCGTGGCTGCTCGGCTGGATGAAGCAACCTTTTGGCATCGATTACGGCGCGGCGAGCTTCTCCAATGATCTGTTTCTGGGCGATGTTTCCGACAACGTCGACTACGCCGCCATCTTCAGCGCCGGACACGGCATGGCCGCGGCGGCGATTGCGCTGTCCGGGCCGATGATTGGCAACGGTCTGCTGTACTTCATCATTTATGCGCTGATGAGCACCGCCTGGGTTGGGCGTTCGCGCTATCTGATGATGTTTCTGTATTGGTTGTCGCTGATGTGCGCGGGCAATGTCTGGAGCTATGTCCCCATCCGTGCGTTGACCTGGCATGCCGATATCGCTCTGGCCGCGAGGGGATTGGGCATATCGGTCTGGGTATTGTTTCCGTTCCTGATGGCGGTATCGGCCTTTATCACCTGGCATTTCATGACGCGGTCAGTGGCGCGCGTGGTAGCGTGGGCATCGGTGCCGTCCTTGAATCTCATCGTGCTGATCGCGGTGACCGGCTTCTGGTATTTTCCCTTTTTCGTCGGCGATGCGATCGATGGCTCGTATGGGATGATTTCCCAGGTGCTGGCCATGGTTTCCCGCTACGTGCTTTTTCCGTTGGCGGTGGCGTGGCTTTATCAACGCTATGTAGAGCCGTGCCTGCGCCGTACGGTTGTCCAGGCGCAATGAAGGGCCGCGCAGGGAAAGATGGCCTCTATCGGCAATCATTCGGCGGGCTCGTCGCGGCCCTTTGCTGATTCTTTCGCGGCTCAATGACGTTTATGCCGCACATGCCTGGCGTGAGCGTCAACTGCAATCCCTTGCCCGCTAACGTCACGCGCGGTCGCCGGCCATTTATCGAGACGCGCATGCACCCTGGCGTGCGCGCCTCGAGCGGATCCAGTTCCACGACCGGGGTTTCAATCGACCCTCAGAAGCGGCTGAATTGCGGCACCGTGACTTTGTTTTGCGCTGGCGGCTGGTCGTCGTTGGCAACGGTCAGGTCGAGCAGGCTCGCCGCGGCTTGCGATGCCACGCGCATGGGCCAGCAATCTTCGATGTGCTCGGCGACCAGGCACGGTTCACCCGCCCTGCACTGGGAGCAGGAAAGGTTGTGAAGCATCAGTTCCTCGACCACGGACGCGGTCTTCATGGCGCAACTCCCCAGGTTGGGCCGGCACCGGTTTTCCCCTGCCGGCATGAGGATCTTCGAAGGGGTTATCGGCAGGTGCCGCAGTTTACTTGAGGGCAGGAGCGGGGCGCCGTTGCGCGCAGAGGCGCGGCCAGAAAAAAGCCCCGCGTGAACGAGGCTTTTGCGTCAGCGGGCGGCGGTAGCAGGCTTGTTACATCACCTTGTCGCCAATCAGCACCACATCGGCCGGACGTCGCGCGAACAGGCCCACCGTGACAATGCCGGGGATCTGGTTGAGTTCGGTTTCCATCGCCACCGGATCGGCGATCTGCCAGCCGTGTACGTCGATCACCCAGTTGCCGTTGTCGGTGACCACGCCGTCGCGCCAGACGGGATTGCCGCCACGCTTGACGATCTCGCGACCCACCAGGCTGCGTGCCATCGGAATCACTTCGATGGGCAGCGGAAACTTGCCGAGCAGGTCCACGCGCTTGCTGGAATCGATGATGCAGACGAATTTCTGCGCCGCCTGCGCGATGATCTTTTCGCGCGTAAGGGCCGCGCCGCCGCCCTTGATCAGGCGTTTGTGCACATCGCACTCGTCCGCACCGTCGATGTACAGGGCCAGCGGGCCAATGGCGTTGAGATCGAACACCGGAATGCCGTGTTTCTTCAGCTGCGCGGTGGATTGTTCGGAGCTGGACACGGCACCCTCGATGCGATCCTTGATCTTGGCCAGCGCATCGATGAAGTAGGCAACCGTGGAGCCGGTGCCGACGCCGACAATGGTGCCGTCTTCGACGTACCGGATGGCCGCTTCGCCCGCGATGCGTTTTTCCTCGTTGTTACTCATGGCGTCACCGTCAATGGAAAGCGCAGATGATCGTTGATTTGACGTCTTGCCGCACCCTGATCGGATCCGTGCCGGCGTTCCGGGCTTGCGGCGCGGCGGGCACGCTCAATCGCGGGCCTCACTGAGACAGCGTCATTCCAGGCCCAGGATGTAGCGCCATTCGAGCGCTTCCACCGGCATCACCGACAGCCGGTTGCCTTTGCGCAGCAAGCGCATCTCCGCTATGGCGGCGTGGTTTTTCAGTTCGTCCAGCGTGATGACGCGCTTGAGTTTGCGCACGAATTTCACGTCCACCAGCATCCAGCGCGGGTTGTCGCGCGAGCTGCCGGCGTCGAAGTACTTGCTCTTGGGATCGAACTGGCTGGGGTCGGGATAGGCGTCGCTGGCCACTTCGGCGATGCCCGCAATGCCAGGCTCGGCGCAGTTGGAGTGGTAGAAGAACACCGCGTCTCCCACGCGCATCTCATCGCGCATGAAGTTGCGCGCCTGGTAGTTGCGCACGCCGTCCCAGGCCTCGCGCTTCTTGCGCTTGAGGTCGTCGATGGAAAAGGTGTCCGGCTCCGATTTCATCAGCCAGTGCTTCATGCGACGGTGTCTCCAGGCGAACCGGGGCGGCAGTCGATCAGTTCGTGGTCGGTGGCGATGAAATCCAGCGAGATATCCCAGCGTTCGGGGGTGATCTCCGGCAATTGCTGAAAATCGTAGGCGATGCCCACCAATAGCGGCTCGGTCGGGCGCAGCTGGTCCTTCAGGAAGGCGAAGCTGCGGTCGTAGTAGCCGCCGCCATAGCCCAGGCGGTTGCCGCGGCGGTCGAAGGCCAGCAGGGGTACCAGCACCAGGTCGAGTTGGAAGGGGGCGAACCACTCGCGCGGCGCGACCGGCTCGGGGATGCCAAAACGGTTGGGCTGCACCGCGTCTCCCGCCGCCCAGGGGGCGAAGCGCAGCAGGTTGTCCTCGCCGATCAGCGGCAGCAGGAACTGCTGGCCGCGGGTCGCCAGCGGCGGGATGGCCAGGTTCAGCGGCAACTCGCCGTCGCAGGCCCAGTAGCCCGCCACGCGCTGGTCCGTATGGTATTCGGGAAGGTGCTCCAGGCTGCGGCGCAGGCCCTGGGCGGCGGCCATGCGCTGGGCTGGGCCAAGCGCGCGACGGCGCTCGGCCAATCGCTGGCGTAGTTCACGGCGTCGTGCGGCGGTATCCACGTCGCGCGTCTCCTGAAGACGGTGCACCGGGCTGGCGGTCCGCTCCCGGACGCCGTCTTGCGGCGGCATCCGGGCTGGGAATGGGGTGGCGTCAACCGCGATGCCGCTGCCCACCAAACGACCTTGATCCAATGGGATCAGGTGGGAGGGATATTAAGGCCTCAAGGCTTTCCGCTCGCGGCGGACGTGCGCAACAGCTTTAAGTAACCGACCCGGGTCGTAAATAGGAACAAGGCAATATGTAAGAGTGTGCTGGCGCACACCGCAGAGAACGCCGAGGGCTATTTTAGTTGCGCGTCGAGTGCCGCTTCAAGCTTGCGCCGCAGCGAAGCCAGTCCTTCGGCAATCTCATGTTCAGCCGCGTTGGAGTTGCCCGCGCTGGCCGCCTGGCGTTTCTGCAGTTGCAGATACTCGTGCGTGATGCTGATTGCGGCGAGCACGGCAATGCGGTCGAAGCCGGGCGTTTTGGCATGCGCGCGCAGATCGCGCATTTTACGATCGAGAAAGCTTGCCGCTTCCAGCAGGCCCTCGCGCTCGTCGGGCGGACAGGCGATCAGAAATTCGCGATCGATCAGTCGCAGCGAAACCGGTTCGTTGGTGCTGGGCGTGCTGATGACGTCAGCCATTGTTTTCGAGTGCCTTGAGTCGTTGGATCATGGCCTCAACCCGGCTGCGCGCCTGTTCGTTGCGTGCCAACAAGCCCGCACGTTCGTTGGCCAGTTGCTCCTGGCTGTGGCGCAGGCTGCGGTTTTCCTCACTCAACCGATGCACATGCTCAAGCAGCCGGTCAAGCTGCTGGCTCAGGGCGGCAAGCTCGAACTGGGCAGGGGCGGGTGTCTTCATGCGGTTCACTATATCAGGACGCCGGAAGAAATCTGCGGGTCCGATCACCCGGGCGGGAGCCTGCATTAAACTTGAGCTTTAGCCGTTCACGGAGCCTGCGATGGCCGCCCCCGATTTCATCGGTTACGACGAACTGGACGATGTCGTGGTGCACCTGAAACTGGCCGCCACCGCCAGCGAACTGCACGGTTCGCTATGCGGTTTCCTGGCCGGCAACGGCAGGCCGGGCAAACGGCCGTTGCTGGAGCTTTTGCATCTGGATGCGGGTGGCGTAACGGCGGCCGGGCGCGATCAGGCGGCCTTGGACCTGCTGGTACGCCAGAGCCAGGACGAACTGGCCGACCCTGAACTGGGTTTCGAACCCTTGTTGCCGGCCGATGACCGCCCGTTGCCTGAACGCGCCGATGCGCTGGTGGATTGGTGCCGCGGATTTCTCGGCGGCTTCGGCCTGGGCGGTCCGCAGATACACGAACGGGTGTCGGAGGAGGGGCGCGAGATCCTGAAGGATTTTGCGTCCATCGCATCGGCCTCGCTCGATTTCGGCGATGAAGACGAAGACGAGGACGCGCTGATCGAAGTGCACGAGTTTGTGCGCATGGGCGCGATGTTGCTGTTCACCGAATGCCACCTTCCCAGCCAGCCTTCCAGCGACACCTTGCATTGAACATCGCTTCCGAAGAATTCGCGCGCCGCCGGCGCCAGTTGATGAAAATGGCCGGGAACGATGCGGTGGCGCTGATCGCCACATCGCCCGAGCGTATGCGCAATGCCGATGCCGCGTGGCCGTACCGGCAGGACTCCGACTTCCATTATTTAAGCGGATTCCCCGAGCCCGACGCGGTGCTCGCGCTGCTGCCGGGGCGCCAGCACGGCGAAGCGGTGCTGTTTTGCCGCGAGCGCGATCCCGAGCACGAGCGCTGGCATGGCGAATCGATCGGCACCGAGCGCGCGGTGGCCGACTACGGCATGGACGATGCATTTCCGATCGACGACATCGACGACATCCTGCCCGGCATGATCGAGGGCAGAGGGCGCGTCTACTGCCATTTCGGACGCGAGCCGCAATTCGATGCGCAACTGTTGGGCTGGATGCGCCGCCTGCGGCAACTGCGCGGCGGTGGCGTGGTGCCGAAGGAATTCGTCGCGCTCGGCCATCTGCTGCACGACCTGCGCCTGTACAAATCGCGCGGCGAACTGAAACTGATGCGTGCCTCGGCCGACATCGCCGCCCAGGCGCATCTGGCGGCCATGGCGCTTGCGCGCGCGGGAAGGCACGAATACGAGGTGGAAGCGGAGCTGTTGCGCGTCATGCGCAGCCGCGGCGCGGTGGCGGCGTTTCCGCCCATCGTTGCGGGCGGCGCGAACGCCTGCACCATGCATTACGTGGCCAATCGCGCGGCGCTGAAAAACGGCGATCTGCTGTTGATCGACGCCGGTGCCGAACTGGAATGCTATGCCTCGGACATCAGCCGCAGCTTCCCGGTCAACGGGCGCTACAGCCGTGAACAGCGCGCACTGTACGAAGTGGTGCACACCGCGCAACTGGCGGCGATCGACGAGGTGCTGCCGGGCCGCGCCTACAACGCCGCGCATGACGTGGCGGTGCATGTAATCACCGAAGGCTTGTGCGCGCTGGGCCTGCTCAAGGGCGAGCCGGCCCAGGTGATCGCCGAAGGCGGCTATAAGCGCTTTTTCCCCGCAAAAACCAGCCATTGGTTGGGTCTGGACGTGCACGACGTGGGCGATTACCGCGTGGACGGCCAATCACGCCTGCTCGAACCGGGCATGGTGCTGACGGTGGAGCCGGGCATCTATATCGCGCCGGACGATGTGTCGGTGCCCGAGGCCTGGCGCGGCATCGGCATTCGCATCGAAGACGACGTGGCGGTGACGCGTGATGGCCACGACGTGCTTACCGATGGCGTGCCGAAGGATCCGCAGGCGATCGAAGCGTTGCTCGCGCGCCGTTGATGCCTGGCTGCCGGCAACAAGCCGGCAGGCCTCGTTCGGTTGCCTCGACGCCGCCTTACACTACGGCGAACGCATCGCGCGTGAGGTTTTCCGGTTCGCCCTCGGTACACACCACATCGTCTTCGATGCGGATGCCGCCATAAGGGCGCAAGGCATCCACCTTGGCCCAGTCCACGTCCTTGGCGGCGGGCGTGGCGCGCAGTTCTTCCAGCAGCATGTCGATGAAATACAGGCCCGGCTCGATGGTCACTACCATGCCCGGCTCCAGCACGCGCGTCATGCGCAAATACGGATGGCCGTCCGGACGGGCGATGCCGCCGCCGCTTTCGCTGGCCTGAAACCCGGCGACGTCGTGCACCTGCAAGCCGATCGGATGACCCAGGCCGTGCGGGAAGAAGGTGGAGGTTACGCCCGATTCCACCGCGCTTTCGGCATCCATGCGAATCAGGCCATGCTCGCGCAGCACGCCGGCGAGTACGTGATGGGCGTGAATGTGCAGTTCGGGATAACTCTGCCCGGCCCGCACCATCGCCGCGAAACCCTGTTGCGCATGCTCGACGCTGTCGATCAGCGCCTGGAACGGCGCATGGCCTTGGGCGGCGTAGGTGCGCGTGATGTCGCTGGCGTAGCCCGATGCGCTGGCGCCGGCATCGATCAGGAACGAGCGGCTTTGCGGCGGCGGCGTGCGGTCGAAGTGGGTGTAATGCAGCACCGCGCCGTGTTCGTTCAGGCCCACGATGCTGGCATAAGGTAGTTCCGCGTCGATCTGCCGCGCGGCCGACAGATACGCCATGTGGATGCCAAATTCGCTCCAGCCCGAGCGGAAAGCTTTTTCGGCGGCGCGGTGCGCGCGCGCGCCGATGCGGTTGGCCTGGCGCATCAAGGCCAGTTCGTATGGCGTTTTGTAGCTGCGATGCCAATGCAGGTAGTCGAGCACGGCCTGCGGATTGTTGGCCTCCACGCCGTCGACGGCCGGGCACTCCGGCGCGATGACCGCGCGGTGGCCCTGCGGCAGCAGCGCCACCGCCTCGGCATTGTTGCGCACGATGCTGATGTCAAAGGCGTCCACCCAGTAACCGCTCGGTACGGCCGGCACCACGTGCCAGTAATCGCGCGGCTGCACGAAGATCAAGCGAGGTTTTTCGCCCGGCGTGTAGACCACCCAGCTACCCGGCGCATCGGTCAGCGGCAGCCAGTGGCGGAAATGCGGGTTGGCGAGGAAAGGGTAATCCTGGTCGTCGAGGAACTTACGCAGCGGCGTGCTGGCGGCGATCAGCAGGTGATCGAAGCCCCCGCGCGCCAGCGCCCGGTCGGCGCGCTCGCGCAGCGTGGCGATGTGTTGGGCATACAGCGGGGCGAGGTGGGGGCTCATGCGTGCTTCCGGACGGTGGTTGCAGAGCCCGTCAGTTTAGGGCCTGTTTACCCTATGGGCGTAGCCGCGCCGGGAGCTGTTTGCTCGCCAGCCAAGGAAGCGTGAAGGCGTGTACGTCCGTACACGACATGAGCGATGACGCCCTATGGCGGCCACTCCAACGCAACGCGGGCCACGCCCATAGGGTAAACAGGCCCTGGCGCGATGGGTTGTTCAAGCTTGTTGAAGCCACAGCTCCAGCTGGGTGGCGTCGGCCCCGCCGATGGCGATGATGCGATAGCCGGCCCAGGTCTGGCCCGGGCTGGCGGCCGGTTCGTGCCACTGTTCCTGGATGCCGATTTCGATGGTCGGCATGGTGCCATCGTGGCGCGGCAGGTTGAGGCTGACCTGGTACACCGCTTCGTTGCGCGGTACGTGCTGGCCGATCAGCAGCATGCCGTTGCTGGACAAATTGCCTAGATGGCCCAGGGGCTGCCCGGTGATGGTGTCCACGACCGCCACGTTGTATTCCGGACGCTTGCGCGGGGCGCGGCGTTGTTCGGGCGCATTCATGGGCGGGCTTCCGGTAGCGGCGTCGATGCCGGACGCAACAGGTTGGTGGTGAGTGCATGCCAGGCGCGGTCAAGCAGGTTTTCCTGCACCGGCGGGATTTCGCGCACGCGGCCGCTGGCGATCGCGCGCGCCAGCTCTTGCAGGTTCATCACGTCGCTGCGTTGGCCGCGGCGATTGACGAACAGGCTGTTGCCCGATACCGGCGAGAACCATGCCAGCTTGCGCTGCGTGGCTTCGCCCGTGGTCGGATCGGTGAACTCGAACCAGGTGCCGAATGGCAATTGGCGCAAGCGGTTGTGGATGCGCGCCTCGCGCAATCCCAACGGCGGCACGACCGCCGCCTGGGTCGCCGGTGCCGGGCTTTCCTGGCCACGCTGCTCGCCCAGGCGCTGGCGCTGCTTGAGCCGGATCGCCAGGTCGGTGGCGCTGGGCGCTTCCACGACGCGCGCCGGTACTGCCGGCTTGGGGGCCGGTGGCGTAACGGTGGTCTTGGGTTGTGCGGGAGGCGATGGTGCAACCGACCATTCCGCGGCGGCCGGCTCCGGCGTCGCGGGTTTGGGCGTAGCGGGCTTGGGCGTCGCGGCCGGCGCGGGCAGCTTGGCGGACGTGTCGGCGCTTGCCTGGGGGGCAACGGGTTGCGCAGGCTCCTGGGCCGCAACGTTCGCTGTGGCCGCCGCCGGTGCCGTGGCTTGCGTGGACGGGCTCTCCGGTTCGGTCTCGGCGGTTGCCGCCTGTGTTTCGAGCGCCGTGGCTTCCGTGCCGATCAGCCGCTGGGCTACCTGTTCGGCTTCGTCGGCATGCATGCCGATCTGCTGCAGGCCGCTTTCCACTTCATGGCGCAGTTGCATCGGATCGCTGACCGGAAACTGTCCCAGCAGTTGATCGGTGATGCGCAGCTGCGTGCGGAAAGCATCGCTCTGTTCGCCATGGCGCAGCAGGTTCAGCGCCAGCACGTCGGTCCAGGCGCGTTCGAGCAGCGTGCGTAACAGGCCGCGCGGCGACGTGAGCGCGAAACGTTCGCTCATCAGTTCGTCGGCGCGGCGGCGCGCTTGTTCGAGCCGTTCGTGGCCCTGCATGGCCTCCACGTGGCGGCGCTCGGTGGTCTGCGCCTTGCGCGCCAGTTGTCCCAGGTGATGCTCGATGTCCGCCAGCAAGCTGGTGTAGAGGCCCGCGCTGGGCGGTTCCTGCTGGGTACGCTCCACCAACTGGGTGAGCTTGGCGAGCAACTGGTGGTCGGTTTCGCCGTTGGGTCCGTCGACCCAGTCGTTGAGGGTTTCGGCGAGTTTGCCCAGCACCTGGCGCGCCGGATGCTCGCGCTTGTCGAAAAAGCCGCGATCGGTGACGGCCAGGCGCAGCAGCGGCAATTGCAGGTTGCCCAGCAGGTTGCGCGCGTTGGTGCCCTGGTGCAGTTGTTGCGCCAGCTGCTCGAACAGCATGGCAACCAGCTCCACCGTGTCGCCTTGCTCGGAGGTCAGCTCCATGTGCGCCGCGCCGGGCGGCAGGCCGGTGTTGAGCTGCAGTAGCAGTTCCTCGTGCAGGCGTTGCGCGCTGCGCAGTTCGCGGCTGGTGTTGTCGGTGACCTGGATCATGTGCTGCTGCAAGGCGGACAGCGCGGTTTCCAGTTCCTGATGGGTTGCCGTGCGCGTGCCCGCGGCCGGCGCGGGGCCGGCGTTGCGCTGGCGCGAGAGCAGATCGCGCAGGGTTTCCAGCACGGCGATCGGTTCGCTGCTGCGCGGTTGTTCGGGCGTGGCGCTCGCTGGCGTGGCGGCGGCAGGCGTTGCGGTGGTAGGGGTGGCGGTGGGTGCCGCGCCGTGCGCCGGGCCATGGGTCGGCCGGGCGGCCGGAAAGGCGCGCAGTTGCGGCAGGATGCCGTCGGACAACAGCTTGGTGTTGATGCTCTCGTACAGCGATACCAGCGCGGCGCCGGCGGTGCTTTCGAACACCTGCAGCAACACCAGTCGATGTTCGATCGGCAGATTGAGCGGGTCGCTTGCCGTGCGCAGGATCTGCGCCATGCTCTGCGGACCGGGCGGCAGGTATTTGCCTTCCAGCGGCGGCGCGGCTACCAGCACGGCCAGCCGGTAGGACAGCTCGGACAGGACCGGGCCGTTATGCGCCTCGATGCGTGCGGCAAGCTTGTCGAGTGCGGCGGTGAGTTCGTGTTCGGTGCGATCGAGCAGGGTCAGCGACTGCAAGCTCAGCGGCGCGGACGCTTCATCGTCCTGGGGGCGCCCCATCGTTTCGAAACTCTCACGCAGGTGGTCGCAGAAGGACTCGATAAAAGCGGTGCGGCCCTGCTGGATCAGGCTGCGGCTGTCGAAGCAGCGTTGTTGTTCCAGGTGGTTGCGCGAACTTTCGGCCAGTTCGTACAGGCGCTTGTCGAAGAAGTCCAGGCACAGGCGCAGCGTCGGTTTGGCCCATTCATCGCCCAAGGCGCAGGCGGCATCGACCACCCGACGCGTACGAGCTGGCATCTGGCCGTGGAGGGCACGGTCGGTGCGGTCGAACGCGGCAAATGGCGGACGTCCCCTTGATTCGACATCCATGACTCAGATCCCAGTATTTCCCCGGGGAAGAGTGTAAGCCGGATGCCGGCTGCGCGTCATGGAAATGTTTAGTCGAGGAAGCTTGCAATGACGTCGTTGAGGAAACGTTGGCCCAGGGGCGTGGTCACCAGCCGGCCGGGCGATTCCTGCAACCAGCCCTTGCGGCGGCCGGCGGCGAGCGGGGCGGCAATCCGCTCAAGCGCCAAACCGGTGCGGGCGGGGAAGTCGTCCATGGGCACGCCGTGGATCAACCGCAGCGCGTTGAGCATGTATTCGAACGGCAGCTCGTCGCTGGCGACGGCGGCGTGGCCGCCGATGCGGCCCGGGCCGCCGGCGGCGTCGAGATAGGCGTTCGGGTGGCGGGTTTTCCAGCGCCGCAGTACCTGATGGCCGGGGGCGTCGGTGAGCTTGCCGTGGGCGCCGGCGCCGATGCCCAGGTAATCGCCGAAACGCCAGTAGTTGAGGTTGTGCCGGCACTGCCGGTCCGCGGTGGCGTAGGCGGAAATTTCATATTGTGCGTAACCGCCTTCGGCCAGCCGCGCTTCGCAGGCTTCCTGCATGGCCCAGGCGGCGTCGTCGTCCGGTAGCGGCGGCGGGTGTGCGGCGAAGGCGGTGTTCGGTTCCAGGGTGAGCTGGTAGTGCGAGATGTGTGCCGGCTTGAGGGCGATGGCGCGGTCCACGTCGGCGAGGGCGCCGGGCAACGTCTGCTGGGGCAGCGCGTACATCAGGTCGAGGTTGATGTTGGCAAGGCCCGCATCCTGGGCCGACTTCACGGCCGCTTCGGCTTCGTGCGCACCATGGATGCGGCCCAGGCGGCGCAGCTTGTCGTCGTCGAAGCTCTGGATGCCCAGGGAGATGCGGTTGACGCCCGCGGCCAGATAGCCGTCGAAACGGCCATGCTCGATGGTGCCCGGATTGGTCTCCAGGGTGATCTCGCAATCGTCCATAAAGGGCAGGCGGGCGCGGGCGCCGTCGAGAAAGCGGGCGATCAGTTCCGGCGCGAACAGGCTCGGCGTGCCGCCGCCGAAGAACACGCTGACGATCGGGCGATCATGCAGCGCCGCGCCGAAGTCGGTGCGGTCGGCGTCCAGGTCTGCCAGCAGCGTTTCCACGTATGTGCCATAGGGCGGCTCGCCGCGCAGGCCGTGCGAGTTGAAATCGCAGTAGGGGCATTTCTTCACGCACCACGGCATGTGGACGTACAGCGCCAGCGGTGGAGCGGTCAACGGCATGTATCAGGCGTGCAGCTGGGTAATGCGCGCATGCAATTGCGCCATGGCCTGGCCGCGATGGCTGAGGCGATTCTTTACGCCCGGCTCCAGTTCGGCTGCGCTGAGCGTTTGCTGGTGCGGCAGGAACAAGGGGTCGTAGCCGAAGCCCTGCGTGCCGCGTGGGGCTTGGAGCACGCGGCCGTGCCAGCGGCCTTCGGCGATCAGCGGGGCGGGATCGTCGGCGTGCCACAGCAGGGCGAGGACGCAGATGAAAAACGCGCCGCGCTGTTCGGCCGGCACGCCATCGAGTTCGCGCAGCAGCTTGGCGTTGTTGGCGGCGCTGTCGCCGTGGCCGCCGCTGTAGCGCGCCGAATAAAGACCCGGCGCGCCGCGCAGGTGCGGTACGCACAGGCCCGAGTCGTCGGCCAGCGCCGGCAACCCGGTGACGCTGGAGGCGTGGCGCGCTTTCAGCAAGGCGTTTTCGACGAAGCTGAGGCCGGTTTCCTCGGCATCGGCTACGCCCAGTTCCGCCTGCGGCAGCACCTCGAAGCGGCTGCCGGCGAGCAGGGCGTTGAATTCGGCCAGCTTGCCGCGGTTGCTGCTGGCCAGCACGATGCGTTGCATGTCAGATGCCCAGCGCCGAGCGCTGCAGGCCGATCAGTTCGGCGATGCCTTTTTCGGCCAGGCCCAGCATGGCGTCCATTTCATCGCGGCGGAACGCATGGCCTTCGGCCGTGCCCTGCACTTCGATGAAGCCGCCGCCGTCGTTCATCACCACATTCATGTCGGTGTCGCAATGGGCGTCCTCGGCGTAATCCAGGTCCAGTACCGGCATGCCCTGGTAGACGCCGACCGAGACGGCCGCCACCGCGCCGACGATGGGGTTGCGGCGCAGGTTTTCGCGTTTCATCAACAGGTTTACCGCGTCCACCAGTGCGACGTAGGCGCCGGTGATGGCCGCCGTGCGGGTGCCGCCGTCGGCTTGCAGCACGTCGCAGTCCAGGGTGATGACGCGCTCGCCCAGGGCCTGGCGGTCCACGCAGGCGCGCAGGCTGCGGCCGATCAGCCGCTGGATTTCCATGGTGCGCCCGCCCTGGCTGCCGCGCGTGGCCTCGCGCTGCGTGCGGCTGGACGTGGCGCGCGGGAGCATGCCGTATTCGGCCGTCACCCAGCCTTCGCCCTTGCCGCGCAGCCATGGCGGCAGGCGGTCCTCGACGCTGGCGGTGCATAGCACGCGGGTGTCGCCGAAGGCGATCAGCACCGAGCCTTCGGCGTGCCGGGTGTAATGGCGTTCGATGGTGATGTTGCGCAATTGATCACTGGCGCGGCCACTGGGGCGGGAGACGGTGGACATAGGCGTTGGGCAAGTGATGGCAGGACAGTTTACCATTTGCCACTTTCCGCACTGCTTTGGGACCGGTTCGATGATTCGCAGCATGACTGCCTACGCCTCCGCCGAGGCCGTTACCCCCGCCGGGGTGCTGACTTGCGAATTGCGCACGGTCAATCATCGCTACCTGGAACTGAGCCCGCGCCTGCCCGAAGACCTGCGCGGCCTGGAGTCTTCCCTGCGCGAGCGCATCGCCATGCGGCTGTCGCGCGGCAAGGTCGATGTGACCGTGCGCCGCGGCGAATCGCGCGGCGAGTCGCTGCAGGTGGAGCAGGCCATGGTCGGGCGCCTGGCCGAGTTGGCGGGCGAGCTGCGCGGCCACTTTCAGGACATGCGGATCGAGTTCACCGAACTGCTGCGTTTCCCCGGCGTGCTGCAGCACGCGCAGGTGGATCAGGACGCCCAGCAGGCGGCGTTGCTCGGCGTACTCGATCGCGCCCTGGATGCGCTGGCCGCCACGCGCGAGCGCGAGGGCGCCAAGCTCGGCCAGATCCTGCATGAGCGCCTGGACAGCATCGAGCGCATCGTCATGGACGTGCGCGGCTGGATGCCCGAGATCCGCGTGGCCTTGCGCACGCGCCTGGAAACGCGCCTGGCCGATCTCAAGCAGCCGGCCGATCCGGGGCGCCTGGAGCAGGAACTGGTACTGCAGGTCACCCGCTCGGATGTGGACGAGGAGCTGGACCGGCTCAGCACGCACATCACCGAGACGCGCCGCGTGCTCGGCCTGAAAGAGCCCGTCGGGCGCCGCCTCGATTTTCTGATGCAGGAATTCAACCGCGAGGCCAACACGCTCGGCTCCAAATCGGTCGACGCGCGCAGCACCAATGCGGCGGTGGAGCTGAAAGTGCTGATCGAGCAGATGCGCGAACAGGTGCAGAACATCGAATGAGCGCGCATACGCCAGACACGGATGTGACCGCAGGCACGCTGTTTATCGTGGCCGCGCCCTCCGGCGCGGGCAAATCCACGCTGGTCAACGCGCTGCTGGAGCGCGAGCCGGGCATTTCGCTGTCGATCTCCCATACCACCCGTCCGCCGCGGCCGGGCGAGCAATACGGGCGGCACTATTACTTTGTCGAGCGCGCCGATTTCGAGCGCGAAGTGGCCGAGGGTATCTTTCTCGAGCACGCCCAAGTGCACGGCAACTTCTACGGCACCTCGCGCACGACCGTGCACGAGCTGCTGCGGCAAGGGCGCGATGTGCTGCTGGAAATCGACTGGCAGGGCGCGGCGCAGGTCCGCCAGACCATGCCCGACTGTGTCAGTGTCTTTATCCTGCCGCCGTCCCGCGCGGAACTGGAGCGCCGGCTGCGCGGTCGAGGATCGGACAGTGCGGAAGTGATCGAGCGGCGCCTGCGCAATTCGCGCGGCGAGATCGCGCACGCGCACGCGTTCGACTACATCATCGTCAACGATCGCTTCGAGGACGCGTTGGATGGGCTCCAGGCCATCGTGCGGGCGGTCCGCCAGCGGTCGGCGCTGCAGTGCCGGCGGCACGAGGCCTTGATCGCCGAGCTGTTGTCGGACGCCTGACTGGTCTATTACTAGACTGGTGCGTATAGCATTACGTGCCCACTTGGGTTAACTTCACCACTTTGGTCCTTTCCCCCTGCCCATGATCGATCCCGTCAACGCCAAGCCAGACGATCGCACCCTGGTGCGCATCCGTGGCCTTACCACGGTGCTCAATGGCAAGACCGTGTTCGACGCCCTGGACCTGGACATCCCGCGCGGCAAGGTCACCGCGATCATGGGCCCCAGCGGCACCGGCAAAACCACCCTGCTCAAGCACATCACCGGCCAGATGCGCGGTGACCGGGGCACGGTGGAGGTGGATGGCCTGAACGTGCCCAAGCTCTCGCGCGACCAACTGTTTGAGCTGCGCGAACGCATTGGCTACCTGTTCCAGAATTCGGCCCTGCTGACCGATTTCGACGTGTTCGAAAACGTGGCTTTCCCGCTGCGCCAGCACACCCGCTTGCCGGAAGTGCTTATCCGCAACATCGTACTGACCAAGCTGCAGGCGGTGGGCTTGCGCGGCGCCGCCTCGCTGACGCCCGCCGAGCTTTCCGGCGGCATGGCGCGGCGCGTGGCCCTGGCGCGGGCGATCGTGTTCGATCCGATGCTGATCCTGTACGACGAACCGTTCGTGGGCCTGGATCCTATCGCGCTGAACCAGGTGCTGAAGCTGATCCGTACGCTCAACGAAACACTCGGCATCACCAGCGTGCTGGTGGCGCACGAGCTGGAGGCGATCAAGCAGGTGGCCGACCACATTTATCTGATTGCCAACGGCAAGGTGGTGGCGCAGGGCAACCCGCAGACCATCGCCGACAACGGCTCGCCGTGGACGCGCCAGTTCTTCGGCGGCGACGCCGACGGTCCGGTGCCGTTCCAGTATCCGGCGGACGATTACGCGACCGCGTTGGGCTTCAAGGAAGGTGCGGCATGAGCGCGCGGATGCAATACAACAATGTCCTGGTGCAATCGCTGGCGCAGATCGGCTATTGCGGCGAGTTCCTGCTGCGCATCCTGTACGCGGTTCCGCGCAGCATGCGCCATGTGCGCGAGACGGTCCGCCAGCTGTGGTTCGTGGGTGCGATGAGCCTCACCATCACCGTGACCTGCGGCCTGTTCGTGGGCATGGTGCTGGGTTTGCAGCTTTATCACGTGCTGGCCATTTTCGGCGGCACGTCGGCAACCGGTTCGGTGGTGGCGCTGGCGGTTTATCGCGAGCTGGGGCCGGTGGTGACGGCACTGCTGTTCGCGGGCCGCGCGGGCACCTCGGTTACCGCCGAAATCGGCCTGATGCGCGCTACCGACCAGATCGCCGCGATGGAAATGATGGCGGTCGATCCGATCGCCTACGTGATCGCGCCACGCTTCCTGGCCGGGCTGATCGCCATGCCGCTGTTGTGCTGCGTGTTCTGCGCGATGGCCATTTTCGGCGGCCACCTGGTCGGCGTGAGCTGGCTGGGCGTGGATAACGGCACCTTCTGGTCGAACATGACCGCTAACGTCGACGTGTGGCAAGACATCATCAACGGCATCGTGTGGAAGAGCGTGGCCTTCGGCGCGGTGGTCTCGCTGATCGCCGTGTTCCAGGGCTACACCACGCCGCCGACCAGCGAAGGCGTGGCCTATGCCACCACGCGCACCGTGGTGGCTTCGTCCATCGCGATCCTGGCGCTGGATTTCGTGCTGACCGCGTTCCTGATGTAACGAGCCGATGTGGACCGTCATGACTAATTGCTTTCTTTTGAGGACTTTGCCGTGAGCCAGAGAAAATCTTATGCCGTCGGCACCGGCCTGTTCATCGTGCTCGGGTTCACCGCGCTGGCATACCTGGCCACGCAGACCAGCTCGATCGCCAACAGCCACCAGGGATCGAGCTACACGGTCGATGCGGAATTTGCCAACATCGGTGCGCTCAAGGAGCGCGCGCCGGTGAAGGTGGCGGGCGTGCGCGTGGGCCAGGTGCAGTCGATTTCGCTGGAGCCGGGCAAGGACGTCGCCGATGTCACCCTCTCCATCGACAAGAAATTCAACCAGATTCCCACCGATTCGGTGGCCACGATCTACACCAGCGGCCTGCTGGGCGACCAATATGTCGGCCTGGTGTTCGGCAGCGCGAAAACTTACATTTCCAACGGCAGCCGCATCGGCCTGACCAAGTCCTCCGCGCCGCTGGAGGAAATGCTCGGCAAGTTCCTGGGCGCCGGCGGCTCGGCCGACGCGATCGGCGGCACCTATTCGGTGCGTGCCGAATTCACCAACGTGGGTACACTCTGGGTAGGCGCGCCGGTGAAGATGGCGGGTGTGCCGATCGGCACCGTGGCGGCGATCAAGGCCGATCCGGCCAAGCTCGACGCCAGCGTGACCCTGGCCATCGACAATAAGTACAACCAGATTCCGGACGACTCCTCGGCGGCCATATTCACCAGTGGTTTGATCGGCAGCCAGTATGTTGCGATCCAACCCGGCGGCTCGCCCAATTCCCTCAAGGATGGCGACCAGCTGGTGCTGACGCAGTCGGCCATGCAGTTGGAAGACCTGATCGGCAAGTTTCTGGTTAGCGGTTCGCCCAGCGGCGGCAACAACGCCGGTGGCAATGGTTCCAACAACAACGGTTCGTCCAATAACCCCCCGGCCGGCAAGCATTGAGCCGGCCCCACTAGGAGTCATCCATGTTGCGTCACTTGGCTATTGCCACCGCCATCGCCCTGGGTAGCGTCGTGATCGCCGTGCCGGCTTTCGCGCAGGATGCATCGAGCGCGCAAGCGTCCAACGCCTCGACGCCGGAACAGGTGGTGCAGACCATCACGCACGATCTGGATACCCAGATTGCCGACCACAAGGCCGAGTTGCAGAACAACAAGACCAAGCTGGTGTCGATGATCAACCAGATCTTCCTGCCGCATTTCGACACCGACTGGGCCTCGATCCTGGTATTGGGCATGCACGCGCGCGCGGCGACGCCCGAGCAGCGTTCGCAGTTCGCCAAGGCCTTCTACGACTCGCTCACCAACCGTTACGCCGAAGGCCTGCTCAACTACACCAAGGGCACGGTGAAGGTGCTGCCGTTCCAGGGTGAGCTCAACGACAAGTACACCGTAGTCAAGACCCAGGTCACCACCGACGACAAGAAGCAGATCGCGGTGAACTACGTCTTCCACAAGACCGCCGACGGTCAATGGAAGGCTTACGACGTGATCATCGAAGGCATTTCCTACATCACCAACTATCGCAACCAGGTCGATGCCGAGATCAAGAAGGAAGGTCTGGACAAGCTGATCAAAGACCTGCAGACGCAGGGCGACCAGGCCTTGCAGCAGATGGAACAGGAAAACAAAGGCAATGGCGCCAAGTAAGGCTGGCGAGTTTCGAGTCGCTTCGGAGGTACCGGACACGGTTTCCGTGTCCGGTACGCTGAGCTTCGCCACGGCAGCGAATGCGCTCGCGGCGATGCGTGCGGCTTTTGCCGCGCACGATCGCCACACGTTGGATCTGTCGGGTGTTAGATGCTGCGACAGCGCCGGCCTGGCCTGTGTGCTGGCGGCGCTTTCGGAGGCCGACAAGAGTGGGCAGCGGGTGAAAGTGACCCACGTGCCGGAAGGCATGCAGGCGCTTGCGCAGGTGTGCGGCGTGGAGACGTTCCTGCACTGAACCTTTATCCGTCGCCCTGCGAGGAAAGGCAGCAGGTCTGCGCAGGGCCGAGTTTTCCGGGTAAACAAAAAACGGGGCCAAGCCCCGTTTTTTGCTCGAATCGCTGTGGCTTACTGATTGCCAGCCGGCGGCGTGCCCGAGCCGTTCTTCTGTTTCTGCTGCTGCTCCCACTGCTGCTGTTCTTTCAGCAATTGGGCGGGATCGAAATTATTGTTGCCGTTCGAATTGCCCGAGCCCTGGCCCTGCTGCAGCTTCAGCATGACGTCGGCTGGCGGGTTGCCATCGTAGAGCTTGTTCAGGCGGGTCTGGCGCCAGGCGTCGCGCACGAAGGCGTAGGGGTCGTAGGCCGATTGCAGGTAGCTGTCGGCATCGAGCAACTGGGCGCGCATCTGGATGAAGTACACCACTTCGGGGATGTAGTACTGGCCCCAATGAAACTTGTGATTGCGTTCGAAGTAGCTGAGCGGATCGAACAGGTAACCGTCCACGGGGAACTGCCACACGTCGCGCATCGTGGACGGGCCCAGCAGGGGGATCATCAGGTAGTCGCCTTCGGGCACGCCCCAGCGGGCCAGGGTGATGCCGAAGTCGGTTTCCTTCAGCGGGATCTTCATATGCGTAGCCGGATCGAAGAAGCCGGCCACACCCACGGTCATGTTGATCAGGAAGCGGCCGGTGTCGGTCATCGCATCGCTGGGACGGCCCTGCATGATGTTGTTGGCGATGCTGATCGGCAGCTTGATGGTAGTGAAGAAGTTGCTGATGCTGGTCTGTACCGGCTTGGGCGTGACCTTCGTATAGCCCACCGCCACCGGACGCAGCACGTGCTTGTCCAGCGCCATGTTGAAGGCGTAGCTCTTGCGGTTGAATTTCTCCAGCGGATCGTCCGTACGCGGCGGGGCGATGGCGCAGCCGGCCAGCAGGGCCACGGCGGCTAGAGGGAGAAGGCGGCGCAGTGCGAGGCGGGGCAGGGAGGGCATGGAGAGGGGGTCCGCTGCAAAATTTGGGGATTTTGTTAAAATTGTACTTGCTAGTTTTATATTGTGCACCAATCGCCGGGCGCTTTCGAGCTGGCGGGCGACCGGTCGGACATGATAAGAGTCAATCGCGTTGCCAGCCAAGTGGCGGCCCGATAAACTGTAAGACCGCTCAAAGTCTTTTATTGTTCAAGGATTTCCCATGGCCCGCATTACCGTGGAAGACTGCCTCGAGGTGGTCGACAATCGTTTCGAACTGGTGCTGATGGCGACCAAGCGTGCCCGCCAGCTCGCCAAGGGTGCCGACCCGGCGGTCAACCCCGACAACGACAAGCCCACCGTGCTGGCGTTGCGCGAAATCGCCGACCGCCGCATCGACCAGGCCACCATCGACGAGATCGACCGCGCCGAACGCGAGCGCGCCGAGCGCGAAGCGCTGGAATGGGCCGCCCAGGAAGTTGACGACGATCTTTCCAAGGGCGGGGACGATTGATGGATAGCGGCGGCTGTCGACAGCGCAGTCGTCGCACTGGCCACCATGGGCTGGCGGGCCGCGCTGCGCGGCATTCCAGCACACTGCGGTCCCATCGGTTCCACGACCCCTATCCACTCAGTGAGGCGAGCGCCTGAACGGGCGTCGTGAATCCATGCCGGCGGCTACGCATCCCGCTTCGGAGGATACGTCCACGCTGCCGCCCTACGTGCTGGCGCTGAAAGAGCGCATCGCCTACCTCCCCGAACAGAACGTGGCCCGGGTGTTGCGCGCCTATCAGGTGGGCGCCGTCGCGCATGAAGGGCAGACCCGCAAGAGCGGCGAGCCGTACATCACGCACCCGATTGCCGTGGCTGGCATCCTGGCCGAGTTCGGCATGGATGCCGAAACGATCATCGCCGCGATCCTGCACGACACGCTGGAAGACACCGAGCTCAGCCGCACTGAGCTGGCCGGGGAATTCGGCGAACCGGTGGCCGAATTGGTCGACGGCGTCACCAAGCTCGACAAGATGCGCTTCAGCAGCCGCCAGGAGGCCGACGCCGAAAGTTTCCGCAAGATGCTGCTGGCGATGGCGCGCGACCTGCGCGTGATCCTGATCAAGCTCGCCGACCGCCTGCACAACATGCGCACGCTGGGCGCCAAGGATGCCGATTCGCGCCGGCGCATCGCGCGCGAAACGCTGGAAATCTATGCGCCGATCGCGCAGCGCCTTGGCATGAACAAGATCAAGGCGGAGCTGCAGGACCTGGGCTTTCGCGCGCTCCATCCCGATCGTTATCGCGTGATCAGCGAACGCATCCGCGCCGCGCTCGGTAATCGGCGCGAAGCGATGGGACGCATCGAAGGGGCGCTGACCGCGCGGCTGGTCGAAGAGCGCATTCCCGTGCGCGTGGTCGGGCGGATCAAGTCGCCGTGGAGCATCTATTCGAAGATGCGCAACGAGCACAAAAGCTTTGCCCAATTGATGGACGTGTACGGCTTTCGTGTCGTCACCGACAGTGCGATGAGCTGCTACATGGCGCTGGGCGTCGTGCATGCGCTGTACAAGCCGGTCGATCGCCGCTTCAAGGATTTCATCGCCATCCCCAAGGCCAACGGTTACCAGTCGTTGCATACCGTGTTGCTGGGGCCGTTCGGCGCACCCATCGAAGTGCAGGTGCGCACCGAGGAAATGGATTCGGTGGCCGAACGCGGCGTGGCCGCGCACTGGGCGTACAAGACCGACAGCGGTCCGGCCAACAGCGCCCAGGCGCGTGCGCGCGAGTGGCTTTCCGCGCTTGCCGACAGCCAGGCCAACACGCCATCGGCTGCGGAATTCATCGAAAACGTCAAGATCGATCTGTTTCCGGACGAAACGTATCTGTTTACCCCGCGCGGCGACATTCTTTCGTTGCCGCGCAATGCCACCGCACTGGATTTCGCCTACGCGGTGCACACCGACGTGGGCGATCACGCCGTGGCCGCGCGTGTGGACAAGAAACTGCTGCCGTTGCGCACGCGGCTGGAGTCGGGGCAGCTGGTGGAGATCATCACCGCGCCATCGGCGGTGCCGAACCCCGCATGGCTTGAATTCGTGGTCACCGGCAAGGCACGCACCGCGATCCGTCAATACCTTAAGCATCTGCAGCACGAAGATGCGGTGGATTTTGGCCATCGCATGCTCGACCGCGCGCTCGATGCGCTAGGCACCAGCCTCGATGCGATCGCGCCGGCGGCGCTGGAGCGCTTCCTGCAGAAATCCAAGTTCAAGCGCCTGGAGGAATTGCTTTCCGACATCGCGCTCGGCAATCGCATGCCCGACCAGGTCGCCGGCCAGCTGGTGGCCTCGCGGGGCACGACGGCGCGCGGCACGGCCGCGCCGCATCAGGCGGAAAACATCCGCATTACCGGCGCCGAGCGTGGCGTGCTGAGCTTTGCCAACTGCTGCCATCCGCTGCCGGGCGACGACATCATCGGCTACCTCTCGCCAGGCAAGGGCATCGTGGTGCATCGCACCGAATGTCCCAATGTGGTGGAGCTGCGAAAATCGCCCGAGCGCTGCGTGGCGATTGAATGGGATCGCGACGTACAGGGCGATTACCGCGCCGAATTGCGCATCGAAGTCATCAATCGTCCAGGCGTGCTGGCCACGGTGGCGGCGGCGATCGCGGCGGCCGATTCCAACATCGAAAACGTCGAATACGTCGAGCGCGACCTGGCGGCTGCCACCTTGTTGTTCACCATCGAAGTGAAAAATCGCAAGCATCTGGCCGAAGTGATCCGGCGCGTGCGCCGCACCGGTGTGGTGAGCGGGGCGTATCGCTATCCGCTGTAGCGCCAGGCCTGGCGTCCAAGGGTGCTACGCAGCCGCCGCGAGGGCAATTACACTGCGCTTTTCCCCAGCCGGATCGTCCCCATGTCCCGCACCATCATCGCCACTGACCAGGCTCCCGCCGCCATCGGCCCGTATTCGCAAGCCGTGCGCGCGGGCGACACCGTGTACTTCTCAGGCCAGATTCCGCTTGATCCGGCCACCGGCGCACTGGTGGAAGGCGATATCAGCACACAGACGCGTCGCGTGTTCGACAACCTTCTCGCCGTCGCGCAAGCCGCTGGCGGATCGCTCGCACAGATCGTGCGCGTGGGCATCTACGTGACGGATCTGGCCAACTTCGCCGCGGTCAACGCCGTGATGGGCGAATACTTCCAGCAGCCCTATCCGGCGCGCTCCACCATCGAAGTATCGGGCCTGCCCAAAGGCGCGCAGGTCGAGGTCGATGCGATCATGGTGCTCGGCTGATCGATTGCCGGGTACATCGCTGACAGCATGTGTCGGCCATGACGCCCCGCACGCCGCCGCGCTCGGTTAGTCTTGCAACGATGGCGGCAAGTAAACCTCGCACCTCGACTGAAACCGTGGCCGATCCGGGCAAGTTGCCCGTGTCGGCGCTTGGCGGCGTCGGTCCGGCCCTGGTGGAGATGCTTGGGCGATTAGGTCTGCACCGCGTGCAGGATCTGTGGTTCCACCTGCCGTTGCGCTATGAAGACCGCACGCGCGTCACGCCGCTGGCGGATCTTCGCCCGGGTATGCGCGTGCAGGTGGTAGGTACGGTCGAGGCGGTCGACAAGACCTATCGCTACCGCCCCCAGTTGAAAGTGGCGATCGGCGACGGCGCGATGGAAACGCTGCTGCTGCGCTTCTTCCATTTCAATCGCGCGCAGGCCGAGCCATTGCGCCCCGGCGTGCGCCTGCTCTGTTACGGCGAGGTGCGCCAGGGTTCGGGCAGCCTGGAAATGGTGCATCCGCAGTACCAGCGCCTGGCGGACCATGCCGACGTGGTCATGGATGAGTGCTTGAATCCGGTTTATCCCACCACCGAAGGGCTGGGACAAAAGCGCCTGGGCGGCGTCGTCGCCAAGGCACTGCAACTGTTGCCCGCCGATGACCAGCTCGAACTGATTCCCCCCGCGCTGTGCGCCGAATGCGGCCTGACCTCGCTGCGCGGCGCGCTGCTGTATGTGCATCGGCCGCCGCCGGATGCGCGCATCGATCAACTGACGCAGGGACGGCATCCTGCGCAGCAGCGCCTGGCTTTTGAAGAACTGCTCACGCAGCACATGAGCCTCAAGCGCTTGCGCGCGGCGGTGCGCGAGCGTCGCGCACCGATGGTGAAAGGTCCGGGTGCGTTGCAAAAGCGTTGGCTCAAGCAGCTTCCTTTTACGCTGACCCCGGCGCAGCAGCGGGTCATCCGGGAAGTGGCCGCCGATATTTCACAACCGCAGCCGATGCTTCGCCTGGTCCAGGGTGATGTCGGTTCGGGCAAAACGGCAGTAGCCTGCGCGGCCGCGCTTGCCGCGGTGGAAGCGGGTTATCAAGTCGCGCTGATGGCACCGACGGAATTGCTGGCCGAACAACACCTGCGCAATTTCCGGCATTGGCTGGATCCCATGGATATCGCGGTCGAATGGCTGGCCGGCAAGCAGCAGGGAAAGGCGCGCCAGCAGGCCATGCAACGGGTGGCGCAGGGTGCCGCGGTGGTGATCGGTACACATGCGCTGATGCAGGAAGGCGTCCAATTCGCGCGCCTGGGCCTGGTGATCGTCGACGAACAGCACCGCTTCGGCGTGCAACAGCGATTGGCCCTGCGCGACAAAGGCCTGGAAGGTGAACTGGCGCCGCATCAGCTGGTGCTGACCGCAACCCCCATTCCGCGCACGCTGGCCATGAGCGCTTACGCCGACCTCGACATATCCGCCATCGACGAACTGCCGCCGGGACGCACGCCCGTGCAGACCATCGCCATTTCCAACGCGCGCCGTATCGACGTGATCGAGCGTATCCACGCCGCGTGCATGGAAGGCCGGCAGGCCTATTGGGTCTGCACGCTGATCGAGGAATCCGAACAGCTGCGCGCACAAGCCGCCGAGGCGGCGCATGCCGAACTCACCCACGCACTCACCGACTGCCGCGTGGGCTTGATTCATGGACGCATGAAGCCGAAAGAAAAGCAGGCGGTGATGGATGCATTCAAGCGCGGCGAGCTGGCGGTGCTGGTGGCCACCACGGTGATCGAGGTTGGCGTGGACGTGCCCAATGCCAGCCTGATGGTGATCGAGAACAGCGAGCGCCTGGGTCTTGCGCAATTGCATCAGCTGCGCGGACGCGTGGGGCGCGGCGCGGTGGCGTCCAATTGCGTGTTGCTCTATCAGCCGCCGCTGGGTCAGCTTGCACGCGAACGCCTGCAAGTGATGCGCGAAACCAACGATGGCTTTCGCATCGCCGAAAAGGATCTGGAACTGCGCGGCCCCGGCGAGGTGCTCGGTACGCGCCAGACTGGTCAGCTCAGTTTCCGCATGGCCGATCTGGCCCGCGATGCGCACCTGTTGCCCGCCGTGCAGCGCGTGGGCGAGCAGATGCTGGCGCAGCATGCCGAGCAGGCAGGGCGGCTGATCGAGCGCTGGATCGGCGGTGCCGCGCGTTATGCCGGCGCATGAGAGGTTGTGTGCGTGGCCACGTCGATCAAGCTGCAGTGCCAAACCTCGTTTTAAGGGGCGTCACCGGCACCTTGTTCCGAAACCGGCCGCCTTACGATTGATGCAACACGTCAAGACAGCGCGACTTGATCCTTGGATCGACACCCGTTGCGACTGCGACCACGCTTTAAAGCGTTGGCCTTGTATCCTCGGGGTAAGTCATCGATCAATCGCCGGTGCCGTTACCCTTGAAGAGGCGTTCGGAGGTTTCGTCGTCCACAGCGGTGGACTCAGGCCCCGGCGCTCAAGCAATAGCCTCTTGCGGCAAAAATATGCGCATGGCTACGGCGCGCGCAGGAAATGCCTACTTTTCTGCTCTTCGTTTAGTATTCCCAATTCCAGGGTTTCCACTTCCTTAAATCATGAGCACACCGCAACTCTTCATCGATACCGATCCCGGCGTGGACGATGCGCTGGCGATCCTGATGGCGCACGCGCATGCCGAGGTGCTCGGCTTGAGCATCGCCGCCGGCAACGTCGGTCTTGCCCATACGGTGCGCAATGCGCGCACGCTGGTGGACCTGGTGGGCGGTGCTACGCCGGTGTTCGCCGGTTGCCCGTCGCCGCTGGTACGCCTGCCGGAAGAAGATGCTGCCTTCGTGCATGGCCGTGACGGCCTGGGTGACGTGGGTTTTTCCGAGCCGGAAAGCCGGGTCGCCGACGAGCACGCCGCACTGGCCCTGCTGCGCCTGACCCGCGAACGCCCGGGCGAGATCACCCTGGTGGCGCTGGCCCCGCTCACCAACCTGGCGTTGGCGCTCAAGCTCGACCCGACGCTGCCTCGGCGCGTGAAGCGCCTGGTGGTGATGGGCGGTGCGGTCACCGGCCATGGCAACACCGGCCGCGTGCCGGCGGAATTCAACGTGGGCTTCGACCCCGAAGCGGCCCATATCGTGTTCGAAGGCTTTCCCGACTTCGACCTGGTCGACTGGGAGCTGACTCTGCGGCATGCGTTCGACGAATCCGAATTCGATGAGTGGCTGGCCACCGGTGACCGGCGCGCGGCGTTCTTCGGGCGCGTGTTCCAGGTGGCGCGCAATACCAATCGCGAGCGAGGGCGCCGCGGCATCATTGCGGCCGACGCGTTGGCGATGGCGGTGGCGATCGACCCTACCGTGGTCAAGCGCAGCGAGCGCCGTCACGTCGGCGTGGAACTGGACGGTCGCCTCACCCGCGGCGCGACCGTGGTGGACTGGGGTGACCGCCTCAAGCTTCCCGCCCGGGCCAACGTGGTGCTGGAGCTGGACCAGGCCAAGTTCGCCGGCATGGTGCGGCGGGCCCTGGGGGCATCGTAGCCGCTGCCAGGGTATCGGGTCGGTTGACCGGGGTTTTGGAAGGTCGCTATAATGCCGCTCTTTTCACCCACCGCTTTGAGTCCGTCATGAAGCCCGATATCCATCCGAATTACCGCCAGGTGGTGTTCCAGGACCTGTCGTCCGAGTTCGCGTTCCTGACGCGCTCGACGATCGCGACCAAGGAAACCATCAAGTGGGAAGACGGCAACGAGTACCCGCTGGTCAAGGTGGATATCTCCAGCCACTCGCACCCGTTCTACACCGGCAAGCAGAAGGTTATGGACACCGGTGGCCGCGTGGACAAGTTCCGCCGCCGTTACGCGCAGAAGTAATCCATTTGCAAACTTGCCCTTAGCGGCAAGTCGGCTCCGAAATACAGGGCAGGCCCAGCGCCTGCCCTGTATTTTTTTGCGCTTGTCATAATGGTTTTGCTCATGGCCCGCACGGTCCATAAGTACGGCATCCATGACCATTCGCCCTCGGATGTTTGAGGATCGATGTGCGATAATGGAAAAGATGCATCGCCGCTTCCCCACACGACGATGTGACTTTCCTTCGCCGGCCGCTGCCGTGATGCGGTGGTCCCCGGCGGCGACCTAAGCGCAGGAGGTTTCCGTGTCCGATTCCAAATCCGTCAAGCTGGTAGATGAGTCCACCGGCCGTAGCAGCGAACTCCCATTGCTGAGCGGCACGATGGGTCCTGCTTGCATCGACATTGCCCCCTTGTACAAGGACACCGGGCACTTCACCTACGACCCGGGCTACGGCAGCACCGCCAGCACCAAAAGTTCGATCACCTATATCGATGGCGATCAGGGCATCCTGATGTACCGTGGCTACCCGATCGAGCAGCTGGCCGAGAAATCCAGTTTCCTCGAAGTGGCCTATCTGCTGCTCAACGGCGAGCTGCCGAACAAGACGCAGTTCGAAAGTTTCGAAAACGACATTACGCATCACACGATGATGCATGAGTCGCACAAGAATTTTTTCCAGGGCTTCCACCACGACGCGCATCCGATGGCCATGCTGGCAGCGTCCGTCGCTTCGCTCTCGGCCTTCTACCACGAAGACCTGGACGTCGATAACGCCCAGGACCGCAAGCTCGCCGCGATCCGCCTGATCGCCAAGATGCCCACCATCGCCGCCGCGTGCTATCGCTATTCCATCGGCTGGCCGTTCCGCTATCCGCGCAACAACCTCGAATACGTCAACCGCTTCCTGCACATGATGTTCGAGGTGCCGAGCGAGCCGCTGCAGCTGAGCCCGGTGGCCGCCAAGGCGCTGGACTTGCTGTTCATCCTGCATGCCGACCACGAGCAGAACGCATCGACCTCGACCGTGCGCCTGGTCGGTTCCACCGGCGCCAATCCGTATGCGTCGATCGCCGCGGGCATCACCGCGCTGTGGGGTCCCGCGCACGGTGGCGCCAACGAGGCGGTGCTCAAGATGCTCGAAGAGATCGGCTCGCCGGACAAGGTGGAAACCGCTGTCAAGCGCGCCAAGGACAAGAACGACAACTTCCGCCTGATGGGCTTCGGCCACCGCGTGTACAAGAACTTCGATCCGCGCGCCAAGATCATCCGCGAGATGTGCCATAAGGTGCTGGCCGAACTGGGCGTCAACGATCCGCTGCTGGACGTGGCCATGAAACTGGAAGAAGCCGCGCTCAAGGACGACTATTTCGTCGAGCGCAAGCTGTATCCGAACGTCGATTTCTACTCCGGCATCATCTACAAGGCGTTGGGCATTCCGACCGAAATGTTCACGGTGATGTTCGCCATCGCCCGCACCGCCGGCTGGATCGCGCACTGGATCGAACAGCACGAAACGCCCGGTTCGCGCATCGGCCGTCCGCGCCAGCTGTATGTGGGTTCGGATACGCGCAACTACGTGGCCATGGACAAGCGCTGATCGAGCGCGCTTGGTGCCTGCAAAAAACGCCCGGCTCCGGCCGGGCGTTTTTCGTTTTCGGCATCGCGGTAAAGCAGATCAGCGCAGTGCGGCGGACAGCTTGCGTTCGAAGTCGTCCTGCTCGCTGTCTTCTTCGGCCAGCATGATCTCCACCGATGCCAGCGAGGCGCGTCGCATCGGCTTCTCGTCGATGCGATCGATCGGCGCCTGGCGCAAGGCGTCATGCGGAAGCACGGTCAGGTCGAAGGGAAGGTTGTCGGCCGCGAACAGCAGCACCGGATACTCGGCCTGCTCTTCGCGACTGGCGCGCAGGCGGCGCGTTTGCGTTTCGTATGGCACACCGTGTTCGCGCAGGTAGATGCCGACCGCTTCGGGATCGTCGCTGAACACATGCAGGCAGACCGCCGAATGCGAATCGGCGGTGCCTTCGAGCACGGCACCGACCAGGCGCGGTTCGAAGCGCTGCAGGAAGCGCATCGCTTCGACCGCCGCTTCGCGTCGCGTGCGCAACAACTGCGGCTGGCTGTCGGCCTGGAACAGGCGCTGGTGTTCGCGCAGGGCCTGTTCAATCTCGTGATTGCGCGGAAGGGCCTGCTCGTCGAGGACGCCCAGCCGCTCGGCGGCTTTGCGCTTGGCATGATGGAAGTCGCGGATGCCGTGCTCGCTCATCAGCCGGGCCGCCTCCTGGGCGACCCGAAGCCGGTTGCGCTGCACACGGTCGTGTGCGTGGATGCGATGGTGCTCGCCTCGTGCCATGACCGGGCCCCTTTGCTGCAGCGTCGACCCAAGACTACCGGAAAATTTTAAAAAATGTCGTTAGCTTGTTGTTGATCCTGGTTTTGTTGCTGCTGCTGTGCCGCCTGGTTGCGCAGACGATCGACGTCCTCGACTTTGAAGATCTCCGACATCGCATCCGGGTCGTCCGAGGAGGTCGGCAGGCCGCTCTGACGATTGATCTGCACCGTGGTGATGCCAGGCGGCATCGCAAGATCTTTCATCGGCAGGCCCTTGAGGGCATCGCCCATGTAGTCGATCCAGATCGGCAAGGCGGCTTTCGCGCCGAATTCACCTTTGCCCAGCGGGCTGAAGTCGTCAAAGCCAAACCAGACCGCGGTCGCAAGATCGCCGTTGAAGCCGACGAACCAGGCATCGCGATGGTCGTTGGTGGAGCCGGTCTTGCCGGCCAGGTCCGGGCGGTTGAGTACCTTGGCCGCATAGCCCGTGCCCATCGGCGAGGTGATCACGTCCTTCATCAGCGAGGTGATGAGGTAGTCGTTGCGGATGTCGATCACGTGCGGCGCCAGCACGGGAGCGGCCTCGCCATTGTGCGCGTCGGCGGGCAAGGCAGTTTCGCCCGCCATGCCGACACTGCTCGCCGGCGCTGGCGCGGTCGAGGCATTGGCCGTGGCCACCCCATTGGTGAGCATGCTTGCCGGTGGCGGGGCCGGCGGACTGTTCTGCAGCAGCCGCGCCTGGCAATCGGCGCAGGCGCGCGCCGGGTTGGCCACATAGACAGGCTTGCCGTCGCGATCGTCGATTTCGTTGATGAAGTACGGCGTGACGAGATAACCGCCGTTGGCGAACACGGCATACCCGCGCGCCATGCTCAGTGGCGAAACGGATGCGGTGCCCAGCGCCATCGACAGGTTGTTCGGCAGCGCATCGAGCGGAAAGCCGAAACGGGTCACGTAATCGCGTGCGTAGCGCACGCCGATGGCGTCGAGCAGTCGCACGGACACCAGGTTCTTCGATTCGATCAGCGCTTCGCGCAAGCGCATGGGACCGGCGAACTTGTCGTCGTCGTTGCTAGGCGTCCACAGGCCGTTCGGTTGCGAAGGATCGGGCAGGGCCAGCGGCGCATCGTTGATGATCGAGGCCGCGGTGAAACCACGCTCGAACGCGGCCGAATAGATGAACGGCTTGAAGCTCGAACCGGGCTGGCGTGCCGCCATCACGGCGCGGTTGAACTTGCTGCGCTGGAAGTTGAAGCCGCCCACCAGCGACTGGATCGCGCCATTTTCCGGATCCAGCGACACCAATGCGGCCTGCGCCTTGGGTATCTGCGTGAGTTGCCAGTTGCCCTTGTCGTCGTGGATCACGCGGATGATGTCGCCGGGCTTGAGCACCTCGTTGACCGCCTTGGGAGCGGCGCCCATGCGGCTTTCATTGATGTAGGGGCGCGCCCAGTCCATCGCGGCAAGGTTGAGCTGGATGGTCTGGTGGTTGGGCAGATACACCGACGCTTCGCTTGCGCTGGAGGCGATGACCAGCCCCGGCGTCATGCCGGCGACGTCGGTGTAGCTGGAAAGCATGCTGCTGTAATCGGCATTGCTGGCGCCGGGCGGAAGTTCTGCGTGCGCCTCGGGTCCGCGCCAGCCGTGACGGTGGTCGTAGATGGAAAGACCGTCGCGCACGGCCGCCACGGCGGCCTCCTGGCGCGTGCTGACCAGGGTGGTCTTGACGACATAACCTTCGGTGAGCGCGTCATTGCCCAGCCGGTCCAGCGCTTGCAGGCGGGCCATTTCGGCCAGGTACGGCGCATCTACCTGGATGGGCTGCTCATGCGGCGCGGCATCGTCGGGTGCGTTGATGGCTTCCTGGTACTGCGCCTGGTTGATGTATTTGTGCTCCAGCATCTGCCCCAGCACCCAGTTGCGCCGCGCGATCAGGCGCGGGGTGTTGGTCAGCGGATTGACCGCCGAGGGCAGCTGGAAGGTGGAGGCAATGGCGGCGCACTGGGCTACCGTCAGCTGGTTCAGCTGCTTGCCGTAGTAGTACTCGGCCGCCGCGGCCACGCCATAGGAACGGTGGCCCAGGAACATCTTGTTGAGATAAAGCTCCAGGATCTGGTCCTTGCTCAGCTCGCCCTCGATGCGCAGGGCGATGAACATCTCGATCAGCTTGCGCGAATACAGCTTTTCCGGACTCAGGAAGAAGTTGCGGGCCACCTGCTGGGTGATGGTGGAGCCGCCCTGGGACTTGTTGCCGCCGGAAGCCAGCACATGGAAGCCGGCGCGCGTAATGCCGCGCCAGTCGATGCCGGGGTGGCTGTAGAAGTCGGCGTCCTCGGCGGAAAGCACCGCATGCTTGAGCATGTCCGGCACCTGGTCGATGGAAACCGGAATGCGGCGGGTCTCGCCAAAGGTGGCAATCAGCTTGCCGTCGGCGGTGAGCACCCGCAACGGCACCTGCATGTGGTAATCCTTAAGCACCGCCACCGAGGGGAGGCGGGGGGAAACCAGCCAATAGGCCACCCCGGCGGCGGCGGCGATCAGCAGGAGTCCGCTGAAGCCAAGGATAAGCAGCCAGCGCAGGAGGACTTTCAGAATTCGCGTCATGGGGGGTGGGGGTGCTCGTAAATTCATGCTGCGGAGAGGTAATCGGCGCCGTCCGGGCGCCGATGAGCGGGCCGGCCGGTGCACGGGTGCGGGCTGCCTGTCCTTCCGTCAAAGCGGGGTCTGGCGAGCCAGATGGCGTCCAAGCTATTGAATTTGAAGGTGATGATTGACGTCCTCAAGGCTGGCCGGCGGCACCGTGACGTACCGGGAGGGCCTGCTGACATCATGCCACCCCGTGGGAATGAAGCGGAGCATCCCAAGGCGAGACCTGAGTCAAAACAGCCCAGAGTATAGATGTAGCAGTATGAGCAACATGAGCAACGGATTAGCAAAACCTTAATCGCGGCATCTGGACGGGTTGGCTCAAATGTGCAGGCCATCACGTCAAAAGTCTCGAAGAAGATCGCGTAGACCGTTGCTATTGCATTAATTTTTGGATCTAATGGCCCGGCAATCCCGCCAGCTACTGGCGGAAGCACCAGGGGTCAAGGGGGAATCATCGTGGGGCTCTTCACACCCAAGAAGCCGCCGCTCATCGGTGTCGACGTCAGTTCGACCGCCGTCAAGCTGCTGCAGCTCAGCCAGGCCGGTGGCCGTTATCGCGTGGAGCACTACGCGATCGAGCCACTCCCCCCCAATGCCGTCGTCGAAAAGAACATCGTCGAGGTGGAAGCCGTCGGCGAAGCGATTCGCCGCGCGCTGTCGCGTTCGGGCACCAAGCTCAAGCATGCCGCGGCCGCGGTGGCGGGCTCGGCGGTCATCACGCGCATCGTGCCCATGGCGGCCGAGTTATCCGATGAGGATCTGGAAGGCCAGATCCAGGTCGAGGCCAACCAGTACATTCCGTATCCCATCGAAGAAGTCAGCCTCGATTTCGAGGTGCTCGGTCCGGTGCGCGACAACCCGGAAATGAACAACGTGCTGCTGGCGGCCTCGCGCACCGAGAACGTGGACATGCGCGTCGCCGCGCTGGACCTGGGCGGCCTTAGCGCGCAGGTGATCGATGTGGAAGCGTTCGCGATGGAAAACGCTTTCACCCTGATCGCCGATCAGCTGAACGTCGGTCGCGATGCGCTGGTCGCGGTGGTCGACGTCGGCGCCACCATGACTACGCTGTCGGTACTGAAGAACCAGCGCACCATCTACTCGCGCGAGCAGGTCTTCGGCGGCAAGCAGTTGACCGACGAAATCATGCGCCGCTATGGCCTCTCCTACGAGGAAGCCGGACGCGCCAAGCGCAAGGGCGGGTTGCCCGAATCCTACGAAACCGAAGCGCTGCAGCCGTTCAAGGAATCGCTGGTGCAGCAGATCAGCCGCCTGCTGCAGTTCTTCTACGCGGGCAGTGAATTCAGCAAAGTCGACCAGGTGGTGCTTGCCGGTGGTTGCGCATCGATCGACGGCATCACCTCGATGCTGGAAGAGCAGCTTGGATTGCCTTGCATCGTGGCCAACCCGCTGGCGCGCATGTCGCTGTCCAGCCGCGTCCAGGCGCAATCGCTGACCCAGGATGCCCCTGCGCTGATGATCGCGGTCGGACTCGCCATGAGGAGTTTCGACTGATGGCACGCATCAACCTACTTCCCTGGCGTGCCGAACGCCGCAAAATACGTCAGCGCGAGTTCTTCATGCAGCTGGGCGCCGCCGCGCTGGTAGCCATCGGACTCATGTTGCTCTGGTGGTTGTGGATGGACATGCGCATCGATAACCAGAACCAGCGCAACGCCTATCTGCAAGACCAGATCAAGCAAGTGGACGTGCGCCTGGACAAGATCAAGGACCTGGAAAAAGTCAGGGACCAGCTGCTGGCGCGCAAGCAGATCATCGAGCAGTTGCAGGCCAATCGCTCCCAGATGGTGCACCTGTTCGACGAGCTGGTTAAGACGATCCCGCCCAGCGCGCGCCTGACGTCGATCAAGCAGAACGGCGATAAAATGGTGCTCGACGGCGTGGCCCAATCCAATGCCAGCGTGGCCGAGTACATGCGCAACATCGAGGCCTCGCCCTGGATGGGGCAGGCTGATCTGAGCAAGACGGAAAACAGCCACGATGCCTCGCGCATGCCCTACAGCTTCGGCTTGTCGGTGACCTTGCAGCGTCCCAAGCAGGATGACAGCGCCGGCGAACCGGCGGGCGGCGCTTCGGTCATGACACCAGAGGCGCCCGTGACGAACCAGTCCAAGACGGCCATCGCGCCTGCGGCGACCGCGCGGACTCCCGCATCATCTGGCGCAACGCCGGTCAAGGCAGGGGGCAAATAATGAAACTCCTTGACGACCTGCGCAGTCTCGATCGCAACAACATCGGCGGCTGGCCGATGTCGGTTAAAACATTCTTCACGGTGCTGTTGTTCCTGCTGATCATGCTGGTTGGCTGGTACACGGTGATCAATGACCAGCAAGACACCCTCACGAGCCTTGCGGGCAAGGAAGAACAGCTCAAGCAAGAGTTCGCGGAAAAGCAGGCCAAGTCCGTCAACCTCGAGGCCCTGCAACAGCAGTTGGACGAGATGAAGGACATGCTGCGGCAGCTGCTGCGTCAATTGCCCAGCAAGACGGAAATGCCCGAACTGCTGGTTGACGTGTCCCAGACCGCGCTCTCGGCCGGGCTGCAGCAGGAGCTGTTCCAGCCCGGTACCGAGATTCCGAAGGATTTCTACGCGGAGAAGCCGATCCAGCTGAAGATGATCGGTACCTATCACCAGTTCGGCACCTTTATCAGCGGAGTCGCGTCGCTTCCTCGCGTGGTGATTCTCACCATGCACGACGTTTCGCTGACCCCGCTGAACCCGCCTGGCAAGGGCGCCGAGCCCGGGCCCAATCAACTGCTTGTGTTGCAGGGAACGGTAAAAACCTACCGCTACCTGGAAGATTCCGAAACCGCCGAAGGCAGTGGCAAAGCGAAGGGCAAGAAAGCGGGAGGGCGGAAATGAAGATCATGACTGCCTTCACGCCAGCTGCCCTGGCCAAATCGTTCCTGCTGCTCGGTACGGCGGTAGTGCTGGCCGGGTGCAGCGGTCAATCGGATCTGCATGAATGGGTCGCGCAGGAGAAAGCCAAGCGTGGCGCGCCGATTCCGCCGCTGCCTGTCATCAAGACGTTCGAAACCTTCATTTACAACGACCAGGAAAAGCGAGATCCGTTCAGCGCGAGCGCGGACGAGCTCAATGCCAATAACGGCCCCCGCCCGGACGCGGGGCGCGTGCGCGAGCCGCTGGAAGCGTTCTCGCTGGATAGCCTGAAGATGGTAGGCACGATCGGCAGCGGTGGCAGCATGGAAGCGCTGATCAAGGATCCGGGTGGCGTGATCCACCGCGTGCATGCAAATGAGTACATGGGCCAGAACTATGGCCGGATCACTGCCATCAGCAGTGACAAGGTCGACCTGGTCGAATTGGTTTCCAACGGCAATGGCGGCTGGATGGAACGTCCGGCGAGCATCGCGCTAGGCGCGAAATAGGATGACAGGGGCTGATGCAATGACCAATCCAATCAAACCAGTCCGGAGCCGTGCCATGCACCTGGCGAGCCGTTGCCTGATAGCCATCATGGTGCTGGGTGCCGCGGCGTGGGCCAACGCCGCCGCCGCAACCAGCACGCTGCAGAACATCACCTACAAGACCCTGCCGGGCGGTCGCGTCGAGCTGCGCATGAACTTCGACAACAGCCAGGTCCCGCAGCCGACCATCTTCACCACCGAGACGCCGCCGCGCATCGCCATCGATTTTCCCGATACGACCAACGATGCCTCGCGACACCAGGATATCGGTATCGGTAGCACGACCGGTGTCTCGGCGGTCTCGGCCGGAGGGCGCACCCGCGTGGTCGTCGAGCTGGTGCAGGCTTCGTCTTACAAGTCGCATGTCGAGGGCAACAGCCTTGTGCTGGTGGTGAACAACGGTACGATCGCGCAGCCCGTCACGACCGCTTCCACCATCGACCCATCCAAGGCGCTGCCTTCGGCGATGAGTGGCCCGGCGATCGTCAACATCGATTTCCAGCGTGGCGCCAACGGCAGCGGCCGGGTGCTGGTCAACTTCAACGGGGCGGGCGCGAATGCGAACATGCACCGCGAAGCCAACGACATCCTCGTTGACATCCCCAACAGCCAGCTGCCGGCCAGCCAGGCCCAGCGCCTGAACGTGCTCGACTTCGCCACACCGGTGCAGTCGATCACGCCGCGTGCCACACCCGGCGGAACGCATCTGGATATCGCCTTCAGCGGCGATGTCGAGACGTCTTCGTACCAGACGGCCGATCAGTATGTGATCGAAGTGACGCCCAAGAAGCAGAATTCGAAGAACACCAATCCCGCATCGTTTGCGCAGCCTGTTTATACGGGCAGCCGCGTGACGTTCAATTTCCAGGATATTCCGGTGCGCTCGGCGTTGCAGTTGCTGGCGGATGTGTCCGGGCTGAACCTGGTCGCTTCCGATACGGTGGGTGGCAGTGTCACCTTGCGGCTGGTGAATGTGCCGTGGGACCAGGCGCTGGATGTGATCCTGCGTGCCAAGGACCTGGACAAGCGCCGTGACGGCAACGTGATCTGGATCGCTCCCCAGAAGGAGCTTGCCGATTACGAACAGAGCCTTGCTGACGCGCGCTTCAAGGCGGAAGACAACGCACCGCTGATTACGACGTACGTTCCGATCAGCTATGGCAAGGCGGCGGACATTGCCAAGCTGCTGACGACGGGCAGTATGCAGAGCATCGGCGGTGGTGGCGGTAGCGGTGCGGCTTCGCAGCACCGCGGCTTCCTGTCGGTGCGCGGTAGCGTGTCGTTCGACGTGCGCACCAATACCTTGCTGATCAACGACACCGCGGAGAAAACCGCCGAACTGCGGGGGATCATCGCCGAGCTCGATCGTCCTGTTCAGCAGGTGCTGATCGAATCGCGCATCGTCATCGCCACCGATGACTTCGAGCGCGACCTGGGTGTGGAATGGGGCGTCAACGGCAATCGCACCAATCCCAGCGGACAGATCCTGCAGGTGGGCGGCTCGCTCGGCAGTACCCAGGGCAGCAACGGCAGCGGATCGAGCACGCTGGGCTCGGGCAACTTGAACGTCAACCTGCCGGCGACGCCGACCACCGGTACGGCCTCCTCGATTGCGGCGGCGATCCTGGGCAAGAACTACGCGCTGGATCTTGAACTCCAGGCCGCCCAGCTGGAAGGACGCAGCCAGGTGGTTTCCAGCCCGCGCGTGATTACCGCCAACCAGCAGGAAGCCGATATCCGCCAGGGTCAGGAAATCGGTTACGTGACCTACCAGAACAGCGTGGGCGGCGGCGGTGCCAGCGGCACGGCCACGGTGGCCTTCAAGGACGCCGTGCTCGAACTGAAGGTCACCCCGACGATCACCGCCGATGGCCGTGTGTATCTGGCGATCAACGTGAACAAGGACTCGCTCGACAAATACATCACGGTTCCGGGTAGCGGCCAGGTACCTGTCATCGATACCCGCTCGCTCAACACCTCGGTGCTGGTCGACAACGGCCAGACCGTGGTGCTCGGCGGTATCTATGAGGTGAACAAGACCGATACGATCTACAAGGTGCCCGGCCTGGGCGACATTCCCGGCCTGGGCGTGCTCTTCCGCAACACGCAGCACATCAACGACAAGGATGAACTGCTGATCTTCGTGACGCCGCGCATTCTCAGCGACAGCCTGCAATAAGCGGAACGTTCCAGCACGAACCGGGAAAAGGGGTGGCCGGGTGCCACCCCTTTTCACGTTCCCGGGTGCCAAAGGCCGTAAACTTTCGTACTGTGTCGTGGTCTGTACCGGCATGAAGTAGTACAGGATTATCGGATGGACATGCCTCAAGCCTCCGCCCCAGGGCGTTTGCAACAAGCCTTTTCCCGCCTGCGTGATGACCTCAAGCGCCAGATCATCGGCCAGCCGCAGCTGATCGATCGCCTGCTGGTCGCCTTGCTGGCCGATGGCCACCTGCTGGTCGAGGGGGCGCCGGGCCTGGCCAAGACCACGGCGGTGAAGGCCCTGGCCGGGCGTATCGAAGCCGATTTCCACCGGGTACAGTTCACTCCCGACCTGCTGCCGGCCGACCTCACCGGTACCGACATCTTTCGCCCCCAGTCGGGCAGCTTCGAGTTCGAGCGCGGGCCGCTGTTCCACAACATCGTGCTGGCGGACGAGATCAACCGCGCCCCGGCCAAAGTGCAATCCGCGCTGCTGGAGGCGATGGCCGAGCGGCAGATTACCGTCGGGCGCAATACCTGGCATCTGCCGGGACTGTTCATGGTGATGGCCACGCAGAACCCGATCGAACAGGAAGGCACGTTCGCGCTGCCCGAAGCGCAGCTGGACCGTTTCATCATGCATGTCACCATCGGCTACCCCGACGCGGCCTCGGAGCTGGCGATCCTGCGCCTGGCTCGCGAGCAATCCGCGCAGCCGGCACATGCGCCGTCGCCGGCTCAAGCCATCGTGACGCAGGAGGAGGTCTTCGCCGCGCGGGAAGCCGTGCTTGCCATCCACATGGCGCCGGCGCTGGAGCAATACCTCACTCAGCTGGTGCTGGCCACCCGCGATGCGGGGCACTATGGCGCTGAACTGAAGCGCTGGATCGCCTGGGGCGCCAGCCCGCGCGGCACCATCGCGCTGGATCGCTGCGCCCGCGCCCATGCCTGGTTGAACGGCCGCGATTTCGCCCTGCCGGAAGACGTGCATGCCATCGCGCATGACGTACTGCGCCACCGCGTGCTGCTCAGTTACGAGGCCGAGGCCGAGGGCGTGCGCAGCGAACAGGTGATCCGCCGCCTGCTGGATCTCGTGCCGCTGCCGTGAACACGGCGGTGCCATTCATGACGGACGGCGATGGTCGCGTCCGCGTCGCGCTGTCAGAGCTGATCGCCCTGCGCAACCGCATCGGGCGCCTGAAATTGCCGCCCCAGGACAGCCGTGCCACCCACATCGGCACGCACACCAGCCGTCTATACGGCCGCGGCATGGATTACGCCGAGTCGCGCGCCTACCAGCCCGGTGACGACGTGCGGCGGATGGACTGGCGCCTGACCGCCCGCAGCGGCCGCCTGCATACCAAGCTGTTCCAGGAGGAGCGCGAAGGCCAGCTGCTGATCGTGCTCGATCAACATGCCAGCATGCGTTTTGGCACGCGCGTGCGCTTCAAGTCCGTGCAGGCGGCCCGAGCCGCGGCCAGCGCGGCGTGGTATGCCGCACGCGCGGGCGAGCGCGTCGGCTTGATGACGTTTGGCGGCCACGCGCATCTGCAGCGCCCGCGCGCAGGCGTGCGTGGTGCGCTGGATATGTGCGGCGCCATCGCGCGATGCGATGCCAACTCGTCGGATCAATCGCAGGCGCTTTCCGAAGCGTTACACAACCTCGCAAAACTTCAGCACAGCGCCAATCGGGTGCTGTTGATCAGCGACGGCCAAAGTACCGATGAGGCGGCGCGGCGTCGCATGGTCGAGACGATGCGGCATACCGCGCTGCGCGTGCTGGTCGTGGCCGATGCACTCGAATTGCAATTGGCACCGCCGGGACAGTATCCGATCGAGCACGCGGGCGAACGCCACCAACTCACGCTGCAGTCGGCGCAACAGCGCCGCAACTTCCAGCGGCGATTGGGCGCCGGGCAGGCGCGCCTGGTGCAAATGGCGCAATCGCTCGGCATTCCGTGCAGGGTCATCGATACCGCGGCCGATCCGTTGGAACCGGTCTTGGCGCTACTGCGCGATGCGGGAGGGCACCGATGAAACTCGCCTCGACGCTTATGCCCAACGAGCTGCCGCTGCGCGACATCCATCTGCCGCCCGCGCCGCCGTGGTGGCCGCCCGCGCCGGGCTGGTGGGTGCTGGCCGGCGTGCTTGGCGTCTCGCTCGCCATGGTGTTCTTTATCTATCGCCGCATGCGTCGCACCCGGATCTGGCGGGCGCGCGTGCTTGCCGAAATACAGGCGATATCGGTTCATCATTCCCACGACGACATCGCTTACGCCGGTTCGCTGCATCAGTTGCTACGCCGCGTGGCGTGTCTGTACGCGGCCGATGCGCATCAGGTCCAGGGTGAACGCTGGCGCGGCATTCTGGCGCGAGTGCCGGTGGATGATGCCACCCTGGATACGCTGATGACACTGGAAACCGGCATGTATCGCCCGCAGGCGGCGTTTGATCGCAGCAGCATGCAGGTCGCCGCGCACAGCTGGATACAATCGGCCTTGCGCAACAGCAAGTTGCTGGAGCGCAGGCATGCCTGAGTTCGCGTGGCCATGGGTTTTCCTGCTGCTGCCATTGCCATGGCTTGCCTGGCTTGCGCTCAAGCCGGTATTGCCTGGCCGCGCGCTGCAGTTGCCGCACGCCGCGCTGTCATGGAGCGCGGCGGATCGTTTGCCGGCGCGCAGCCTGGCGCCGTGGTTGCTGGCACTGGGCTGGCTATGCCTGCTCACCGCCGCGGCACGGCCGCAGACGCTCGGGCCGCCGCAGGCGCAGCAGCGCAGCGGCAGGGCGATGATGCTGGCGGTCGATCTTTCCGGCAGCATGCGCACGCCCGACATGCAGTTGGGCGGGCAACAGCTCAGCCGCTTCGGCGCGGTGGAGGCGATTGCGAGCGATTTCATCTCGCGCCGCAGCGGTGACGAAATGGGCTTGATCCTGTTTGCCACCCACGCCTACCTGGTGACGCCGCTTACCTACGATCTCAACGCCGTGCGGGCGCAGTTGCAAAGCGCAGCGGTGGGATTGCCCGGTACCGAAACCGCCATCGGCGATGCGATCGGCGTCGCGGTGAGGCGACTGGCCGCGATGCCCGAGCAGGCGCGTGTGCTGATCCTGCTCACCGACGGTGCGAATAATTCGGGCAGCATTTCGCCGCGGGATGCGGCGCGCGCGGCCAAAGCGGCAGGCGTGCGCATCTACACCATTGGCGTAGGCGCCACGCGCATGGTCGTGCCGGGATTCTTCGGCGACAGCATCGTCAATCCATCCGCCGATCTGGATGCGGACATGCTCACTTACCTTGCGCATGAAACCGGCGGACAGTTTTATCGCGCGACCGATGGGAGCCAGCTCGCCGATGCCTATCGCGCCATCGATGCGCTGGAACCGATGCCGCAACGCGGCCCCAGCTTGCGTCTGCATCACGAATGGTTTCGACTGCCGCTCGCCGCGGCCGTGATCTGCTTATTGCTCGGCTTGGCGTGGCCAAGGTTGCCGAGGGTGCGGACATGATCGAGGCACTGCATCACTTCCATTTTCTGCAGCCATGGTGGCTACTCGGGTTGCTCGGCTTGCCTGTGGCGCTGCTGCTGGCGCTGCGCGGTGACGCCGCGCAAAAAGAACTCGGCAAATTGGTCGACGCCGAACTGCTGCCGCACCTGGTGACCGGCGGCGAGCGCCACAGGCATTGGACGTCGGGCTTGCTCGCCACGGGCTGGACGCTATGCGTGCTGGCTTTGTCCGGCCCCACCTGGAGCCATGTCGCCGAACCCATGTACAGCGACAGCGCAGCGCAGGTGCTGGCGATATCGCTGTCCCAGCACATGCTTGCGCAAGACGTGCAGCCCAGCCGGCTTGAGCGGGCGCGCTTCAAGGCGCATGACCTGTTGACCGCCAATCGGGACGGCCTTAACGCGCTCATCGCATATGCCGGCCAATCGTTCGTGGTGGCCCCGCTGACCAATGACGCGCACAGCCTCGACGATCTGCTCGATGCGCTGGCGCCCGATACCATGCCGGTCGACGGCGACAACGCCGCGCAGGCGATCGAACAAGGCGTCGCGCTGATCCATGACGCCAAGCTCGCTCACGGATCGATCGTGCTGCTCACCGATGATGCCGATGACGCTGCCCAGGCCGCCGCGCGCAAGGCGCTCGCCGCCGGCGTGCGTGTTTCGGTGCTGGGTGTCGGTACCGAGCAGGGTGCGCCGGTGATGCAGCCGCAAGGCACCTTTCTCCGTAACGAGCAGGGCGACATGGTGATCGCACGGCGTAACGACGCCCACCTGCGCGCGCTCGCCCGCGCCGGTGGCGGCATTTACGTTGCGATGAGTCAAGACAGCCGCGACACCACTTTGCTGCATGACCAGTTGCAACTGCCCCAGCACGACGACATCGCGGCCAGCGGCCTGCGTGGCGATGCGTGGCAGGATCAAGGGCCATGGCTGCTGTTGCCGTTGTTGCTGGTGGTGGCGCTGGCCTTTCGGCGCGGCTGGGTGCTGGTCGTGCCGCTGGTGGTGTTGCCGATGATGCCGGGCAAGGCGCACGCCAGCGGCATGCAGGATTGGTGGCAACGCCCGGATCAACAAGTCGCCAGCGCCTTGCGTCAGGGCGACCCGGCCAAGGCCGAGCTGTTGGCCAAAGATCCCACCTGGCGGGGCGCCGCCGCTTATCGCGCGAAGAATTATGCCGGCGCGCTCGAGGCGTACAAGCACGCCAAGGGTCCCAACGCGCAATACAACCTGGGTAACGCCTACGCCAGGCTCGGCGAATATCCGGAAGCGATCAAGGCCTACGATCAGGCCTTGCAGGACGACCCGGATAACAACGATGCGCGCACCAATCGCAAGCTGGTCCAGGACGCCATGCGCCAGCAACAGCGCGCATCGCCGCAACCGCAGCCATCGTCCAGCAAAGGCCATGGCCAGCAAAACGGCCAGAACGGAAGCTCCGGCCAGAACCAGAATGGCCAGCAACAAGGCCAGCAAGGCCAGCAAGGCCAGCAAGGCCAGCAAGGCCAGCAAGGAAATCAATCCGGTCAGCCGCAAAGCCAGAATGGTTCGCAAGGACAGCGCCAAGCCGAGCAGTCGCAGTCGCAAGATGGCCAGCGTCAGGGCGAAAAGAATGAAGCGGGGAGCAAGGCATCCTCCGCCCAGCCTTCAAGCCTGGATGCGCGCCAGCAGTCCAACGGTCAAGCCCAGCCATTGTCCTTGAGCAAAGCCCCGGCACCCGCATCGACCACCGAGCGCGCGCAGGCAGCCAAGGCGCAGCAAGGGTTGCAGCAACAGATGAACCAGGCATTGGATGGCATGCCAAAGAGCCGCGCGCAGACACCCAAGAGCTACGAACTGGGCCAGGCGCCGAGCGACGACCCGCTATCGAAACTGCCCGACGACGTGCGGCGCGACCTGCAGCGCGTGCCGGACGACCCGGGCGCGCTGTTGCGCAGGAAGTTCCAGCTCGAATACCGCGAGCGCATGGGCGAACAACCGGACGAGGGAGAACAGCCATGAGCCGCCCGTGCTTACTGCTTTTGCTTGCCCTGCTGTTTCCCTTTGCCGCTTTCGCCAGCGGCGTGCAGGCGACGCTCGATCGTTACCAGGTTCATCTGGGCGAAACGGTGACGCTCAATCTGCGCATCAACGGGAGCATGAACGCCGCGGCACCCGATCTCAATGCGCTCGCCAACGACTTCGAGGTACTCGGTACCTCGCAAAGCAGCACGCTGAGCGTCGACAATGGACAGCAGAGCACGCAGACGATCATCGGCATTGCGCTGCGTCCCAAGCACATCGGCAACCTGCAAATTCCATCCCTTACCATCGCGGGCAGCCAAACGGCGCCGCTGAGCTTGCACGTCAGCCCGCCGGACAACACAGCCAGCGCCGACAGTCAGAAAGACATCTTTTTGGAGACCACCGCCGAACCCGGGCGCGTCTACGTGGGACAGCAGCTGTATTACACCGTCCGCCTGTTTTACGACACCAATTTGAACAGCGGCACCTTGCCCGATCCTGTTGCGGACGACGCAGACATCATGCGTCTAGGTAGTGAGCTCAACTACGAATCCGAGCGCAACGGCCATCGCTATCACGTGGTCGAGCGACACTACGCCATCATCCCGCGCCATGCAGGCACGTTGACCATTCCCTCGATCGAGTTTCAGGGCGAGGCGGTCGAAGCGGCCGATCCCAACGATCCGGGTGGTTTGCTCGGGCAGGGCGGTCTGTTTGGCGACACCACGCCGGTAACGGCCGATTCCACGCCCAGTTCCATCGACGTACTGCCTGCGCCGACGAACTGGGGCGGCACCACGTGGCTGCCGGCGCGTGCGCTTTCGCTGAGCGCGGAGGGATTGCCGGCAGACAACCAGGTCCACGTCGGACAGCCGATCAATCTGCATATGAGCGTGCAGGCCACCGGGCTGGGCGCCACGGCGTTGCCCGCGCCCAGCCTGCCGCCCATCGATGGCGCCAAGGTCTATCCCGATCAGCCCGTGGATACCACGCACGATGACGGGCAATGGCTGATCGGGCGGCGCGAGCGCAGTTTTGCGATCTTTCCCCAGCGGGCCGGTACGCTCACCATTCCGGCCATCACCCTCACGTGGTTCGACGTGCAGAGCGGACAAAAGCAGGTCGCTACCGTGCCGGCCCGCACGCTGACCGTTCTGCCGGCGGCCGACGCCGCCAGTGCTTCCCCGCCCGCACCGTCCGCGGCCGCTTCCACCGTTGCCATCGCGGGTGCCGGCAACACTGCCGCCGCGCCGGTCAAGGCGACAGCGTCACCAGCCGCCGCCACGCCGTGGCGCTGGATCGCCATCGCCAGCATCGGGGTATGGCTGCTCAGCGCAGCGGCGTTTTGGTGGTCGCGCCGGAACAGGGCTGTACCCGCGCCCGCGGCCTCCTTGTCACCCGGCTCCGCACATGCGCTGCGCCAGGCGTTTTTTGACGCGGCGCGTGGGCATGACGCGACCGAGCAGGCGCATCGCCTGCTGGACTGGGCGCGCTATGAGCGTCCACAGCTGCAGAATCTGGGTCAGCTTAACCAGGCGCTGGCTTCCGCGTCGCAGCGGCAGGCCATCGAGTATCTGCAGCGCGTGCAATTTGCCGATGCCGTAACGGAAAAAGCATTCGATCTTGCCGAGGCGTTCGCGCACGGCTTTGTATGGCAACCCGGCGACGGCGCGGAAGGCGATTCGCCGTTGCCGCCGCTGTATCCCTTCAAGCTCGATTGAGTGCCTGCTGCCAGATCGCCGCCATGCGGCTGTCGAAACAGCACAGCTGCACATCCAGCGAGGGGTGCGCGGCCAGTGCGTCGGCCAGCGCGGCAATCGCCACCTCCGCCGCCTGACCGGGCGGATAGCCGTAGACGCCGCAGCTGATCGCCGGAAAAGCAATGCTGCGCAGCTCGTGCGCCATGGCCAGCGCGATGCAAGCGCGATAGCAGGCGGCCAGCAGTTTCGCTTCGCCATGCCCACCGCCATGCCAGACCGGGCCGACCGTGTGGATCACGTAACGTGACGGCAAATCAAAACCCGGTGTCAGCCGCGCTTCGCCGGTCGGGCAGCGCACGCCCGGCGATACCTCCGGCAGCGCCCGGCAGGAGGCCAGCAGGGCCGGGCCGGCGGCACGGTGGATGGCGCCGTCCACGCCACCGCCGCCCAGCAGGCGGGGATTGGCGGCATTTACGATGGCGTCCAGTGCCAATCGCGTAATGTCAGTCTGGACGATAGCTACGGGCAATGGTTTTCGGCTTATGCTTAAGTTATATGACACCCAGAGTGCAACACGTCATGCCTAAAACGGAAGACATTTCCTTCGGTTATCTGCTTAACGACGTAACGTTGTTGTTTCGCAAGCATTTCGACCGTCGCGCGGTGAAATTCGGCTTGACGCGCGCGCAGTGGCGCGCCACCAAGATGCTGTACCACCGCGAAGGCCTGCGCCAGACGGAGCTGGCCGAATTTCTCGAAATGGAGCCCATTGCCGTGGGCCGTGTGATCGATCGCCTGCAGGCGGCCGGCTTCGTCGAGCGTCGTCCCGATCCGAAGGATCGCCGGGCATGGCATTTGTACACCACTGCCCAGGCCAGCGGCGTGATCGACGACATGGAAAGGATCGCCTACGAATTGCGCCGCGAATGCACCGCCGGCATCACTTATGAAGAAATGACGCAGGCGATGGACGTGATGACGCGCATCAAGGAAAACCTGCAAGCCATCGACGCCACCGAAGCGCCCGAGGAACCGGGCGCGCAAGCCATGCAGCAATGAGTGGCACCGCCCTCTCCCGCAGGGGAGAGGGCGTGCATGGAACGGGGCCGGATTATTCCTCAGCCCCGTCGTGCGCAAAGGCTCCCGGCGCGGAGCCGAAGTCGCCATCGGCCTCTGCGGCCATGTAGGAGAACACCGCATACACCGCCACGTTCTGCGCCAGCTGCTTGGGATCGATCTTGTCCAGCGTGTCGTTGGCGCTGTGGTGCCAGTCGAAGTAGTGTGTGCCGTCCTGCACCAGGCTGAGCGCGGCCATGCCCTTGCCGTGCATCTGCGAAAGATCGGAGCCGCCGCCGCCCGGATGCTGCGCGTCATAGGCCACGCCGATGGGCGCCAGCACCTTGGCGATCTGCTCGATCGCGCCGCGCGCCTGCGGCTTCACGCTGGCGGTCATCTTCCAAACCGGGCCGGAGCCGAAATCCGACTCGGTGCCGAGCTGGAACTTGCTTACTTCCGAGGCGTGCTTTTCGGCGTAGGCCCTGCCGCCCCACAGGCCCATTTCCTCGTTGGCGAAGGCGATCACGCGGATGGTGCGCTCGGGGCGCTGCGGCAGGTCGTGGATCAGCTTGGCCGCGCCCACCGCGATCGCTACGCCCGCGCCGTCGTCAATGGCGCCGGTACCCAGATCCCAGGAATCGAGGTGGCCGCCGATGGCGACCACCTGGTCGGGATATTTGCTGCCGGTAATTTCGCCGATCACGTTCGCGCCGGTGTACTGGCCTTCAATGCCGCAATCGAGGTCCAGCTTAACCGTCACCGGCTTGCCGTAAGCCAGCACGCGTTCGAGCTGGTCGGCGTCCGGATTGGATAGCGCGGCGGCCGGAATGGCCTTGGCCGGGTCGGTAAAGCCGGTTACGCCGGTGTGTGGCGTGCGGTCGTTGGCGTCGGTGCCCGCCGAGCGCAGCAGGTAGCCGGCGGCGCCCTTGGACTGGGCGATCACCGGGCCTTCCACGCGGATCGGCGAGCCGATCTTGCCGTAATCCCCGCCGTCCTTGTGCCGCTCCATGCGCTCGCCGATATAGACGATCTTGCCCTTCACGCTGGCCGGATCGGCCGCCTTGAGCGCATCCAGGCTGGCGAACTGCACGACCTGTGCGGTCAGGCCCCCCTTGGGCGTGCCTGGCGAATAACCCAGTGCGGTCAGCGTCAGCGGTTGCGGGAAGGGCGCGACGATCGCGCCATGCTCGCTGCGACGCACCCACCGCGGATAGGTCACCGGCTCGGTATATACCTTGTCGAAACCCAGCTCCTTGAACTTGGCCACCATCCAGTCGCGCGCGCGCTGGTCGTTCACGCCGCCGGCCAGGCGGGCGCCGACCTCGGTCGTCATCGATGCCACCACCTTGTAGGCGGTGTCGTCGTGCATGGCCTTGTCGCGCAACGCGATGGCCGTCTGCACGGCGGATGCGGGAATCGTGGTGGGAGCCTCCTTGGCGCTGGCAAGTCCGGTGGCCAGCATCACGCTGGCGGCGAGCACGGTAAGGTAAGGGCGGTGCATGGATGGCTCCTGATAACGAGTCCCGATTATGGGACTCGTATTAGGCAGCAGGCGACGCTTAGGCCAAAAGTCATGGCCGCCCCGGTGAGCGCGTTTTATGACTTGGTTTTCAGCAAGTCGCGGATCTCGGTCAGCAACGCCACTTCCGCCGGCGTGGCGGCAGCGGCCTTGGTGTAGAACCGGTTGACCAGCTTGACCAGCAGGAAGATCGCAAAGGCGACGATCAGGAAGGCGATGATGCTGTTGATGAAGCTGCCGTAGCTGATGGCGACTTCGGGAATCTTGTGCGCCGGATTGCTGGCATCGGCGGGCCGGATCACCCACTTCATGTCCGAGAAATCGATGCCACCGGTAATCCAGCCAATCGGCGGCATGATGACGTCGCTGACCAGTGAGGTGACGATCTTGCTGAACGCCGCGCCGATGACGATACCGACCGCCATGTCGACCACGTTGCCGCGCACCGCAAATTCCTTGAACTCCTGCAGCATGCCCATGTGTCATCTCCCGAGTAATGAGCCGGATGGCGTAGGGACTTTAACCTAACCGGCTCCAACCAGAGAGGGGCGGCGCGGCGGCGCCGCCGGATCAGACGATGCGGCCATCCAGCACGGCGATGCCATGCAGCTGGGCATGGAAGCGGTCGCCGCGCACCAGCGCCGCCACGCCGGCCGGCGTGCCGGTGAAGATCAGGTCGCCGGGCTTGAGTTCGAACAGCTTGGAAAGCGCCACGATGATCTCGGCCACGCCCAGCACCATCTCGCCCAGGCGGCCCTGCTGGCGCAGCGTGCCGTTCACGTGCAGGGTGATCTGCGTATCCGCGTCGGGCGATACCTCGCTCGCCAGGCGCAGCGCGGACATCGGCGCGGAATGGTCGAATGCCTTGGCCACATCCCATGGATGGCCTTTCGCCTTGAACACCGCCTGCAGGTCGCGGCGCGTCAGGTCCAGTCCCACGCCGTAGCCCAGAATGCTCGCGGCCGCCTGCGCCGCATCCAGATCCATGCCGCCGCTTTGCAGCGCCACCACCATTTCCACTTCGTGGTGCAGGTCGGACGTGGCCTGCGGATAAGGTACGTCCGCGCCATCGGTCACCAGCGCGTCGGCGGGCTTGCAGAAAAACATCGGCGCCGACGCATCCACCGCCGCGCCCATTTCGCGCGCGTGCTCGGCGTAATTGCGCCCGATGCAGAACACGCGCCGCACGGGGAAGCGTTCTTCACGGCCGATGATCGGAAGGCTGGTAATGGCGGGGGTTTCAAAGATGTAGCGCATCGGCCAAGGATAACAGTTATCCAGCGTCCACCCGCCGCAACGCCACTGCAAACGGCTTAGGTGTCATGGCAGGTGTTGCCTGCGCCGACTTTCGCAAGAATGTCCGCCGGGGCGCCGATGCATGCGAGGAAAACCGTCCGCGGCCGTGTGACAGGACGGTTTCCGGCGTGTGCCGGTGTCGCGCAAGCGAAGGGCGGGGCCGCATCGCTTGTCCAATCTCGGCCCTTTCGCTCGTCGTAAGACATGACAGCTGTCACGGGCAATGGTTGATGCGCGCACATGGCCGGCACGTCGGCGTGGCCCTATCGTGCGTCTATCGCGACACAAGGAACTTGCAGGGTGAGCAATAGCGATCTGTTGAAGGAACTGCGCATCGAACGCCATCAACGCGAAGAGCACGGCGGCGGCACGGGCCGCTGGCCCTGGATCGTGGCCGGCGTGCTGATCGTGCTCGCGGCGGGCGCGGGAGTATGGTGGCTGCTGGCGCACAAGGCGATTCCCGTGCGCATCGCAACGGCCGTGGCTGCCGCGAACGACCCCGGTGCCGGTGCGGTCTTGCAGGCGACCGGTTACGTCACCGCGCGGCGTCAGGCCACCGTGTCGGCGCAGATCACCGGCACGCTGACCGAGGTGCTGATCGAGGAGGGCGATCACGTCAAGAAAGACCAGGTGCTGGCGCGCCTGGATGACAGCGCCTACAAGGCCGCGCTGGACACCGCTGCCGCGCAGGCCAAGGCCGCACATGCATTGGTCGCGCAATATCAAAGCGAGCTGGCGCAGAACCTGCGCGATGCGGCGCGCGATGAAACGCTGGCCAGGCAGGGCCTGGTGTCCAGGCAGACGGCCGAGCAGGCGCGCACGCTGGCCGACAGCACGCGCGCGCAACTGGTCTCGCAAGAAAAGCAGGCCCTCGCAGCCGATGCGAACACCGTGCAGGCGCAGGTGAATTTCGATTATTGCGTGGTGCGTGCGCCCTTCGATGGCGTGATCACCACCAAGGACGCGCAGGTCGGCGAAATCATCTCGCCGTTTTCCGCCGGCGGCGGTTTTACGCGCACCGGCATCGGCACCATCGTGGACATGGATTCGCTTGAGGTGGATGTGGATGTCAACGAAGCCTACATCGGCCGCGTGACGCCAAAAATGGCCGCCGAAGCGGTACTCGATGCGTATCCGGACTGGAAGATTCCCGCGCACGTCATCGCCATCGTGCCCGCCGCCGACCGCGGCAAGGCCACCGTAAAAGTGCGTGTGGCGCTGGAGCGCAAAGATGCGCGCATCGTGCCCGACATGGGCGTGCGTGTGTCTTTCCTCGAAAACGGGTCGGTTGCCGCCACGCAAGGGCCCAAGGGCGTGTTCGTACCGGCCAAGGCCATCGTTGAGCGCGATGGCCGCAGCAGCGTATTCATCGTTGCCGATGGCAAGGCGCGCCGCCAGTCAGTGCAGCCTTCGGCGCAGGATTTTGGCGACAAGCGCCTGATCCCGGCCTTTGTCGACGCCGGCGACAACGTGGTGGTGTCGCCGCCGGACGATCTGCACGATGGTTCGCCAGTGACGGTGCAAACGCAGTAACGGTTTCACTCCCTTCCCTGCGGGCAGAAGAGGGGAAGGGAGAGGCAAAACACACGACATGCGTCGCCGATGCATGTTCAGGACAGTTCCGTTCCGGAGGATGTCGTCATGGGTACGTTGATCGAAATTCGCGATCTTTCCAAAGTGTATGCACGCGGAAAACAGAAAGTCGAAGTGCTGCATCACATCAACCTCAGCATTGCCGAGGGCGATTTCCTTGCGCTGATGGGGCCGTCGGGCTCGGGCAAAACCACGCTGCTGAACCTGATGGGTGGCCTGGATACGCCCAGCGCCGGCAGCATCAGCGTGGCCGGGCAGCGCATTGACCAGTTCAGCGCCGGTGCCCTGGCGCGCTGGCGCGCTTCGAACGTCGGCTTCGTGTTCCAGTTTTACAACCTGATGCCGATGCTGAGCGCGCAACGAAATGTCGAGTTGCCGCTGCTGCTGACCAAGCTGTCCGCCTCGCAGCGGCGCAAGAATGCCGCTATCGCCCTGCAACTGGTAGGCCTGGCCGAGCGCGCCACGCACAAACCCGGCGAGCTATCCGGCGGCCAGCAGCAGCGCGTGGCCATCGCCCGTGCGATCGTGTCCGACCCCAGCTTATTGGTGTGCGACGAGCCGACCGGCGACCTGGACCGCCAATCGGCCGAAGACGTGCTCGGACTCTTGCGCCAGCTCAACCGCGAGCACGGCAAAACCATCGTGATGGTCACGCATGATCCCAAGGCTGCCGAGTACGCCGACCACACGCTGCATCTGGACAAGGGCACGCTGGTCGAATCGGCCGTGGCCTGAGGAGGCGGCAATGAAATACTTCCATCTCATCTGGGCGGCGCTGTTTCGGCGCAAGACGCGCACGGTGCTCACGCTGGTGTCGATCGCGGCGGCGTTTTTGCTGTTTGGCATGCTCGACGCGGTTCGTATCTCCTTCGATCAGGCAGGCAAGAGCGCCAACGGTGCGCAGCGTCTGCAAACCGGTTCCAAGCTATCGTTCATCGAGACGCTGCCGCAGGGGTTGGGCAACAAGATCGCCGCCGTGCCCGGCGTCAAATCGGTGGCCTACGCCAACTGGTTCGGCGGCGCGTACCAGGATCCGCACAACCAGGTCTTCACCTTCGCCGTCAGTGACAACTATGTCGATCAATATCCGGAAGTGCAGGTGAGCGAGGAGGCCCGCAAGGCGTTTCTTTCCACTCGCACCGGCATCCTGGTCGGCGAGAAGCTGATGGAGAAATACCATTGGAAAATCGGTGACGAGATTCCGTTGCAGTCGAACATTTTTCCACAACAGGACGGCAGCAAGAACTGGACGTTCGACATCGTCGGCCAGTTGCATCCCACCGACCAGAGCGTGGCTTTCTACGGCCAGATCATCCTGATGCACTGGAAGTACTTCGACGACGCGGTGATGAAGGGCTACAACGATGGCCATGTCGGCTGGTACGTCACGCGCGTCAACGATGTGAACCAGGCCGACCGGGTGGCCAAGGCCATCGATGCGATTTCGGCCAACTCCGATCACGAAACCCGCACGCAGACCGAAGCGGCCGCGACCGCATCATGGATGAAGCAACTGGCCGACATCGGCTTGATCGTGGGTTCCATCATGGGTGCGGTGTTCTTCACGCTGCTGTTGTTGACCGGCAACACCATGATGCAGGCGGTGCGCGAGCGCACTTGCGAATTGGCGGTGCTGAAAACGCTCGGCTTCAGCGATCGCGGTGTGCTGGCGATCGTGCTGGCCGAATCCGTGCTGCTGGTCGTGCTGGGCGGCGTCATCGGCATTGGCCTGGCGACGGTGCTGATTCCCGGCGTCAGTGCCCATAGCGGCGGCATGTTGAATCTGCCCACCGTGGGCGTGGACAGCTGGCTGCTTGGGATCGCGCTGATGCTGGCCATCGGCCTGGTGGTGGGTGCCATTCCCGCGTGGCGGGCGATGCGCCTGAACATTGTCGATGCGCTGGCTGGCCGGTGACAGGAGTTGGAATCATGAATTCTCGTTTCAATGGTTTCGCGAGCTTTTTCTTCAATCTTCTTGTGCTGGCGATACTGGCCGTCGCACTGTTGGTCTGGGCGCAATTGCCCTGGTTCGCGGTGCTGGCGCTGGTGGCGGTGTTCGCCGCGTGGATGGCGCTGACGCGGCGTGGCCGGCAGGCCGCATCGGTGACCGGCGTAGGCATCAGTACCTTGAAGCAGCGCCTGGGTTCGTCGTCCGTGGTGGTGGTCGGCATCGCCGGCGTCGTGGGCGTGCTGGTGGCGCTGCTGGCGATGGGCGAAGGTTATAGCCAGACGCTGCGCAACACCGGCAGCGAGGATACGGCGATCGTGCTGCGCGGCGGTTCGGCCAGCGAGGTCAGCTCCGTACTGACGCGCGACAGCATCCTGGTGATCGAACAGGCACCCGGCGTTGCGCACGACAAACAAGGCAAACCGATCGCCTCGGACGAAATCGTGGTGGCGGCGAACCTGCCGGTGAAGGGAGGCGCGCCGGACGACGAAGGCAGTGTGCAGGTACGCGGTGTCGGCGAGGAGGCGTGGGCTTTGCGCCCCAACGCAAAAATCATCGCCGGCCGCAGTTTCCGGCCCGGCATGCGCGAGCTGGTAGTGGGGCAGGGCGCGCAACGGCAGTTTGCGGGTCTGGAACCCGGGCACGAAGTAAGGCTCGGTACGCAAACGTGGGAGGTGGTGGGCGTGTTCGCGTCCGGCGATGCCTATGACTCGGAAATCTGGGGCGATGCGGGCGTCGTGGCCGAAACCTATCGCCGCGGCAGCAGCCGCACCTCCGTGTTCGCCAAGCTCACCGACGCCAAGGCGATGGACACGTTCAAAGCCGCATTGGCCGGCGATCCCCGTCTGCAGGTGGATGTGGACAGCACGCTCGACTACTTCAGCAAGCAGTCCGAAGGCATGAGCAAGGTGATGCGCGTCATGGGCCTCACCGTGGGTTCGATCATGGCGATCGGTGCCATCTTCGGCGCACTCAACACCATGTTCGCGGCGGTGGCCGCGCGTGCGCGTGAAATCGCCACCCTGCGCGCGATCGGCTTCCGCGGCACGCCGGTCGTGGTGGCGGTGATGCTGGAAACCATGCTGCTGGCGCTGCTTGGCGGCGTGATCGGCGGCCTGCTCGCGTGGTTGATCTTCAACGGGTGGACAGCGTCCACGCTGGCCACCGGGTCCACTGGGCAATTGGCGTTTACTTTCAAAGTGACGCCTGGCTTGTTATGGGAAGGCTTGAAATGGGCGCTGGCGATCGGTTTCGTCGGTGGCCTGTTTCCGGCGCTGCGCGCCGCACGCCTGCCGGTCACGACGGCGCTGCGCGAGCTGTAGTCACTGACGGCGCGCAGGCATGGCCTGCGCGCCGCGACCAGCACGGCCCCGGCGTGCCGACAGCGTAATGATGGCTACGCCGAGCAGAATGATCGCCATGCCGACCAGGTCGCTGGTGCCGATGCGCTCGCCCAGGATCATCACGCCAAACAACACCGCGACCGGCGGATTGACGTAGCCGTAGCTGGTCGCCAACGCGGGGCGCGCGTGTTTGAGCACGTAGAGATAGGCGCTAAAGGCGATCAACGACCCGAAGATCACCAGATACACCGCCGCCAGCGTGGCGCGCATGCCCGGATGCGCGGGAAGCCTTTCGCCGGCAAGAAAACCTACGGCGAGCAGAGCGGCGCTGCCGCACAGCATTTGCGCTGCCGTGTTCATCGGGCCCGCGGGCATCTCCTGGCGGCGGCTCCACATCGAACCGAACGCCCACGCGGCCGCGGCTACCAGTAAAGCGGCGGCGCCGACGTGCGAGCCGGTCAGGCCGCTGCCGAAGTTCAGCACCACCACGCCGACGAAGCCGATCAACAAACCCCACGCCTCGCGCCGTGACGGCCATTCGCCATAAAAGCCGGTAAACAGTGCGGCGAACAAGGGTACGCTGGCAACGGCGACCGCCGAAATGCCGGAGCTTACGCTTTGCTCGGCGTAGCAGACCAGGCCATTGCCAAAACCCAACAGCAAGATGCCGGTGATCGCCGCATTGCGCCACTGGCGCGCGGTAGGCATGGCCGCACCGCGCACGCGCAGCACGCCCAGCAACAGCAAGCCGGCGCAGGCAAAGCGGAAACCGGCCAGCAGAAACGGGGGATAGCTCTCAAGCGCGATGCGGATGCCCAGATAGGTGGAGCCCCAGATCACGTAAACCGCCAGCAGGCACAGCGGCAGCCAGAATGTCTCGTGCGGGGCGTCGGTAGCGGAGTGGGTAGCGGGCGAAGTGGCGGAGTCAGTCATGGCGCAGACGATAACCGACGTGTTTGTGCGGCGATAGCAGCCCTGTTGCATACGCTGGCGCCTCCCGCATGCACGCGAGCGCGGCAAGCGGCCCGAATGGCTCGCGCCACGTTGCGGTTGGAAGCTATCGGGATTTCGCGCGGTGCTTGCCGCTAAGCGTCAATGCGCGGTGGGACGGGAGTGCTGGCGAATGACCACGTACTCGCCTTCCAGGATTTGGGGATCGCGCGCGCTCGGCGCCGCCGGTTTGGCCACGCGCGCGTGCTGTTGCCATTGCCGCCAGGCCAGCCACAGCGCGCCACCGACCAGCAGCACGCCGGCCACGACCAGCCCAAATACCATCAGCACGCCAATGACGACCAGGCCCAGCACCAGCGACAATGCCTGGACCAGCGGGTGACGACGACGGTGCATCAGTGGCAGGACGATGCGCATGTTAAAAATCCGTATGGTAAAATCAAAGACTTACGCGTGTAACGATGAGGCCAACCGGCCTCCAAGACAAGTGCCGATGGATACAAACGCCACCCCCCGCCGCCTGTGCCGATTCCACGACATGCCCGATGGCGAGGCGATGGCGCTGGATGTGACGCTGCCCGAAGGCGAAGAAAGCGTGATCCTGCTCAGGCTGGGCGAACGCGTCAACGCGTGGCTCAACATCTGTCCGCACGCGGGGCGCCGCCTCGACTGGGCGCCGGGCAAGTTTCTGGTATCCAAAGGCATGCTGGTCTGTGCCGCCCATGGCGCTGCGTTCAGTGTCCAGGACGGCCAATGTGTGGGCGGCCCGTGCAGGGGCGAGAGCCTGCGCGCGGTGGCCGTGCGAGTGGAGCATGGCGAGGTGGTGCTGGACACCTGACGGTCGCCGCGCACGTTCCGGCGCGGGTGTCGCGGTCAACAACAAGGTGGCATGGCGCCATCGCTAACTGGCGAATGTTCAACGCGGATGGCGAGGCGTCCGCGTGCGGCGGGCGGGCAGGCGGTTTTCGTCCGCGCAAGGGTTCGCATACACGCTTACCACGTTTAGGGCGAATGCAAGCCCTACGATGCGACGCACATTTGGATCGTCGCAGCGAAGGAACGCGTGCATGTACATCACCAACGTCCATCCGGCAGCTGCCCATGCGCAGGCCACGACCGGATTTTCCGCACCGAGGCCGGCACCGCAGCCTTCGCCTTATCGCATTGAGCGATCGGTAGGGTTTCCGGCCGTTGCGTCGCATACATCCGCCGCCGCGCCCCGCGACAAGGGGCTGAGTCGGTACCGGGTTTCCCCGGACAAATTGCGCGGACTCAAACCCGATCACGACGGCATCTATACCCGGGTGGGGTCCGATCACCGTCGCAGCTATTTCGCCCGCGTAGGCGAAGGCGTTTATCAGGTGGGCGGCTTCAACAAGCAAGATCCGAGCTGGAAAGTGCTTGACCCTCGATCCGGAAAGGAAGTCGCCCGGCTGGAGCGCAAAGATGGCCAATGGGCGGTTGCCGAGTCATCTGTCGAGCCATCTGTCGAGCCATCTCATAAGCGTTCGGTGCAGCAACCGGTTGCGACGCATGGCGGCGCTGGCTCCGGGCAAGGACAGGGCGCGCAAGCTGGCGGCGCGCGCGCAGGACGAGGCGGCGGTGGCGGCGGCGGTGGCGGTGCGTCCGGTACATCGCGAACGGGTGCGCCCCCATCGGAATCCCATTCAGCCGCCGACCGGGGGCACATGGCCAGGCTGGTCGATGGCGCCATCGACTGGATCGAGGGTGCCATCGCCAAGTTGCACCAGCCGTGGTCGCGCGCCCTTACCGAAGAGATGAACAAGCTCTTCGGCGACGAAGCACTTACCGAGGAAGGCAAGGCTCGCATCGAACAGAAGCTGGAGCAGACTTTGAAATTCCTGCAGCAGAGCAAAAGCTCCGGCGAAGGCAACCTGCACATAAGTGGAGAGAATCTCAACCCCCAGCATCCGAACGCGCCGGCGTTCACCAATACCGTCACCGGGGATATCTATTTCAAACCGGATTTTATGCGCCAGACATCGGAGTCGTATCTCATCCAGACGATGGTGCACGAAGCCACTCACGCCGGCGCGAAGACGGTGGACGATTGGTACTTGTACCCGAACGAGGAGCGGTATCCCAACTGGGACGGGCACCAGGCGCTCTTCAACTTCGACACGGCCATCAACACCGCCGATTCCTTGGCGCATGCAGTGCAGGCGTTTCATAAATACGCCTGATTCATCCGGCGACTCGTGGCCATTTTCCCTGGGGCCGTTTTCCCTGGGGCCACTTCCCCGGGGCCGGCTTTCGTCCCCGGTATAGGTTGCCGTCGCCGCGACCTAGGGCGGCAAAGGGCCGCGAGCGCATCACGCTCGCTCGCCTTTTCGTACACATCGGCATCCATGCGCCGTCCATCCCGGATCATTGCGATGGCGTGCCGATGCGCAGTCGGTCAAGTCCCATGCGACGGTGTTTGCAACGCTTGTCCGGCTACTGAAAGCGCCGACTCCGGCGGACTGAAATCTCAGATTACGCTGACGGCTATCGAGGGAGCGCTGCGCTACGGTGTGAAACCTTTTTACGACGGGCGGCTTATTGGCCAGCGCTCATCCGGCATCGTGCTTCGGTGATGCCGATTGACCGGTCGCGGCCGCCTCGTCCGCTCGACATCCCTTTTCCTGAGGCTTGCCCATGAATCAACCTGAAAACGCCGCCAATCCGGCGATCGCCGCCGACATTCCCGCGATCTTTACGCCTGTGCATAAAGCCTTGTCGAAAGCCGTGCCTTCCGTACCTTTGTGGAATACGCGCTATGGCATGGTGCACGACAACCAGGCCGATGACGTGATCGCTCGTTCGCTGTCCAGCTACGGCGAATGGGCGGAGCAGGAACTTGACCTGGTCGGCGCCTTGCTCGACGAGGGCAACGTGGCGTTGCAATACGGAGCCGAGCATGGCGCGCACGCCTTGTACATGTCCAAGCTGGTCGGTGTGGCCGGCGAAGTGCATGTGGTGGAGCCGCGCCGTCTGCCGCACATTGCGCTGTGCACGGCACTGGGCTTGAACAACGTGCGCAACGTCCATCCATGGCAGGCGGCGCTGGGCGATCGTCAGGGGAGCGTGGACTTGCCGGCCTCGACCGACCAGCCGGAAGAGCGGGTACGCATGCTGACCCTGGATGCGCTGAAACTTTCGGCGCTGCATCTGTTGAAGATCAATCTGCACGGCTGCCTGCTTGCTCTGCTGTCGGGCGCGGGCGAAACCCTGCGCAAGCACAAACCGGCCATTTATTTCCGCTTGTCGACGCTGGAGTCGGCGGCCAACGAGGTCGCGGCGCTGAAAGAAACGGGATACCGCTGCTGGTCGCATCTGCCCTATCTGTATAACGCCGGCAACTTCGCGGAAAACAAACGCAATATTTTCCCCGGCTGGTCGCACCAGAACGTGATCGCGGTGCATCGCGATGCGCCGGTGAATTTCCAGCATCTTCCGGAAATTTGATCGCCCTGGCATGTCCATGCACACCGGCAACCCCGAACGCGGATGCCAGGCGCAAGCCCGGCGGAGCCTGGCGTACGCAAGCATGCTGGGCATTTTCCTGGTGCTTGCCGGGACGTCTCTCCACGCCGCGCAGCCAGCGGCGAGGGCTCGTCCCGGGCCTCCGGACGTGGCCCCGTTGAGTGAAGACGCGGTCGATGACATGAGGGATATCGATGGGCGCGTGGTGAGCGACAGTCGCGCAACACAAGCCCTGGCACCTGCCGAGGCGTCAACCGCTAGCGTTGCGCCGGCCTCCGCGGATGCACCAGCGGGCGAACAAGCTCTGCCTGCCGACCAGAACGATGTGATCGTTTCGGTGGTTCCCGATGACGGGCGTGTCGATGCGACAGCCGGCGGTGTCGCGCCGGCTCCGTCCAGCGCGGCGCCGTCGTCCACGGTAACGGCCCCGTTCCAGGCGCCTGCGGAGTCCGCCGCTCCCGCCGCATCTGCGGCGATGCCATTCCCCAACCCGTTGGCGGACAACACCGCCGTGTCGCCGTCCGGTGCGCAGGCCAAGCATGAATCGTTGTTGCACTTGTACGGCGGAACACTGTGGATGGCCTTGGCCATGTCGGCGGCATGCTTGCTGCTGGCCGCCTTGCCGTTGCTTCGGCCGCGCCGGCGACGTTTGACGCGCACAGGCAAAGCGCCCGTGTTGCCCGCCGATGTGTCCGACACGGCGACGCGGAATATCGCTGAGGCCGACGACCGTCTCCCTCTTCACGATCAGTGGACCGGCGAGTTGACGGACATGCGCGCCGATCGTCCGCACGCTCCGGATGAAATACCTACCGTAGAACAAGGAGCGGAAGCGACGCAAACCGACGAGGCCGGCCAGCCCGCTTCGACCTCGCCGATGAGCGTGCAGTGGGTGGCAGTCCGCGCGCAAACCGCGCCCTTCGTCTACGCCGATGCCTTGATGCAACCGGTGCGCATAGCGCAGCCATCGACGACGAATGGCGATGTTGCGGTCGAAGACGCGCCGCCGATGGCGACAATGGCCGACCCCGAGCGCAAGCCCCCACCGGATTCGTCCACCACATTCGCGCAAGAGACGATGCAGTCGCTCGCCCGTGATCTTCGCCAGGTGCGCCTGCTTTCAGGGCAGCATGAGCTGGAGCCGGCGCTGTCCGTCATCGACGTCCATCTGCGCCAGTTGCAGCGCGGGCCGTCAGCTGGGCTTCGCCACGATACCGGGCCAGCGCCGGAGATGGCCGACATCGAGCAACGTCGCGCTGCGCAGCGCGAGGTGACCGCAATGCGCGCGGACATGCGCGTGCGCCTGGCACGTCGCAGCGGCAAGGTCGAAGACTTCGCCCAGGCCGTGCAGGCATGGGAAGCCTGCCTGACGCATGCGCCCGGCGATGCTGAGTCTGTGCTGCAACTAGGCCAGTGCCTGCTCGAGCAGGCCAATGCCGAACAGGAAGAACTGGCCAAAGCGTCGCTGTGGCAACGCAGTGCCGAGGTGCTCGCACAGGCCGTGGACGCCATGGAGGCGCCGAGTCGTGCGTCGCTCAGCCTGTTGGGTGAGGCGCTTTGCCGTCATGCGACGTCAGGCATGGGCGTCAATGAATCGGTGCTCACACAGGCGGAGAACATTTTGCGGCATGCGATAGATGGCGAGGACGCGGATGACTCTCAGGCCGCCTGGTGGCTGCAAACCGCACTCGCCGTCCAACTGCCCGGCAAGGACGCAGCGGCTCTGCTGGCGAGGCTGCATGAGTCGATTGTCCTGTTGCGTCGAGGTGTGAATGCCAGCGGCTCGTCGCCGGAGCGGGTACGTTGGCAATCGGCCTTGCTGCGCGCGGAATTGGAAGAAGTGCTGCGTGCGCCGGTCGGGGCGGCTTCACGGCGACTTCGCCTGATCGACCTGCACGCGCATTACGCGCCAAGGATGCAAGGCGAGGACGCGCCCGAAGTGCTTGCGGCCTGGATCGACCTGCTTTGTGCCAGCGCCCGCGCATCGACGGGAGGCGCGGCCATGAAGCGCTATCAGGAGATCGACGACGTGCTCGCGCGCCTTTTGTCCAGCGATCCGGACGGTCACGGATACAAGGCGTCGTGGATGGACATGTTGCACAGCCGCCTTCCGCTGGAAAACGACGAAGGAAAGCGCAATCTGCTGTCGCGCACCAAACACTTGCTGGCCGGGCGCCGGGAAGCTCCGGCGCCATTGCGCCTGGAGACAAGCAAACTGGCGCTGATGTGCGCGGCACTTGAGCAGGATACACATGCACGGCAACAGGCCTATTTGCGCGCGCTGGAACTGGCACGCCCGCTGACTGCCGTGCCCTCCGTTGCGGTGCCTGCGTTGCAGTGCGCCCTGAAAGCCCTGCTGGCGATGCGGGAGAACAAAGAGCGAAGGGTCTATGCGCGCTGCCTGCAGATGATGATGCCGACCGACGGCCTGTCGTTGGCGCTGCTTGCCGAAAGTGCCTATCAGGACGACATGCCGGCCGACGCTTGCCGGTATCTGGAGCAGGCGATCCGCGCGCCGGGAACGAGGCTTCCCGACCCGATGCAAGATCTATGGCAAGAGGCCAGTTTGCGTTGGGGCGAGCAGGGTGGGCGCGACGACGAATGGCAGCGCAATCGTCGTCAACTGCGTCTGGTTGCGGGCATCTCGTGAGGTGGATGGTACGCATCCGGGTGCGCCGCGAGCCGGTTTTCGCGCTAATCGAGCCTCATCGGCGATAATGCGGATCGGGCTCGAGCTGGATGCGCGGTAAATCCTCCATCGAAGCATGTACACGGCCACCCACGTTCCCTTCCGTCGCGTAACGCTCCCGGCCTCCTATCGAGGCCTTTTTTTCGCTCGTTACAAACTTTGGCGCGGGCCTGTCTTGGATATCCATCCGCTCAATGGATGCCATGAGGTCTTTGCTGCGGGCTCAGATCACCCTGCTTGGTGCGGCGCTGAGCGGCGGCGACGTTACGGGCCGTACATAATTCAATGTTGGTTTCGTTAGATAATGATAAAAATCGTTCTAGCGTTGAAAGCAATCATTGAGCGGGTATGTGCCGCTAAAGGCAGTGGGAAGGCGGACGCAAGCTCGCTGGACAACTTCACGCGCCCGCCTGGCACGGTCGCACCGATGTTTCCCTGGCGCACGCGCGGCAAACTCGTCACCCGGCGATATGGACGTCCATTACCTACGCCGTGCTACGCGGCCGTCAACGCTCGAATACTGCTTACGCCAAAACTCGTCCCGTATTTGCAGTCTTGACTCAATGTTTAAAGCGGACCGTTCGCGGATGTCCAGTTGAGTATTTCTTGCGGCGGTTTGATGGGCCCGTTTCCCCCATCAATGGCCCATTACGATTAGTAAGTAAGCCAACATGGCGGCGCTTAGTGGAAATGAGCTACTTTTCCCGAAGTCGCGACCAGACGTGACGCGTCAGGGAAATGCTCGAAAGCGCAGCCTTACGAAGGCTGATCGTTGTTCGATGAGGGATGGTTGGCGCTATGACGGGCGATCATCAATGGCTTGTGCGCCGTCGTTTTTGAATTAAGCAAAAAGAAATAACGTTGTCATCAGTCAATAATCGCCGTATCCATGTCGCAGATATGGCAAATTCACACGTATGACAACGTTATTCATATCCAAAAAAGATTCAGCGAAAGAAGGGCGGCGAACTCTTCCAGGTTCGATGCCGCGTTGCTCAATGGCCAGCCGAAGTCCCGGAGGCGTCATTGGACTGTCTCGAAAAAGAGTGGTCCCTCGCGTATAACCATTTGCACTGCCGCCACCGACTGGGAACGGCAGTTTTGTGTCGCGACTGACCGCGTCGCGCCGAGATTGAAGGCAATGGGTCAGAAGCTTTGGATCAAAGATGGTGTTTGCGCGATGACACATGACAACGGGTTGTGACTATCCCACCGAGTGACGGCGGGCAATTTGTGCGGGTGCGCTCAAGCACTCAATGGCTGCATCGGCCACGGAAGGTCTTCGCATAAGCGAGTGGCGACGGTTGTTGCGCTCGGACGGTGGCTTTGTGTGGAGAGGTTCCTTCTTTTGAAACGAATCACGCGGCTTTTTTAGCGGCTTAGGACGGTGCCATCGCGCAACGCATGGCATCGACATTTTTCTTCCCGGTAGAAGTGTTCCCTCAGGTGCCCGCAAGGACGCCCGTCCTTTATCGCATCGCGTATTTCCACAAATTATCTTTTCGGATTGACCGTAAGGAGATCGGTCAAGCGGTGCTCTTTTTTGGTCATCGGATAATAAATATGTAACGCCAGTAACCATCACACATAGACCACTATCGATCTAGACGTCCAGAAGCAGACGGCGTCATACAAGAAAAAACACAATAGGAAGTGGTTTTGTGAGCAGTGAATTAGCTATCCCGTACAGTGAGCAATCATGGTTCAAACTCAAGACTGGCAAATCGGCCCCCATCATTCTCGAAGGCCTGGACAGAAAGATGACCGAGCCAAAGCCCAAGTCGATTCGCCTGGATGGCATGTCCACGTGCGTGCGGCTTGAGGGCCTGTATTGGGCCATACTGAAAACGATGGCGTCGTATAACCATATGTCGACCAATGTGTTGCTGTCCGCGCTGGATCGGGAGGTGCAGCTCAGCCTCGGCGGCGCCAAGAATTTCAGTTCGCTCATTCGCGTGATGAGCACCACGCAGCTGCTCAGGATGTGCCCTGAGGAAGTGCTGAGAAATGTCATGGAAAACATGGACTGAAATGTTAGCGCTAGCTCGCCGCGTCGCACTGCCGAAGCGGCAATGTGACGACGCGAAGTTTCGTCCTTTCCGCCGTCGAGCGCCCGTTCCCGCGGCGATGCCGCGGGCGGGTGGCGTGCGTATTCTTCTATTCGCAACGGCGTCGCGTGTGAGGAACGATGCGGCCAGTTCAAGGCAGGTCGTCGTCCACGCGCGCGGCGATCATGGCCTTCGCCTGGCGTGCGATCTTTGCGTAAATGTCGCGCCTGACATCCATGGCCGCGAGCTTTGCCTTGGCGCGGGACCATTCCACGAAAATCGACTTGCACTCCTCGTGCTTGGCATCCTTGTGCGCGTGCGTGCGACGCCACTCCGCATCCATGCCGCGTAGCATGTTGCGGTACAGAGAGATATGTCCAGGGCGCTCGCAGATGGCGTCCAGGCTCGCGGCGCGGATCATCCTCATCTCTTGTTCGACTTGGGCGATCCGATCGGCAAACGCTTGTTCCTGCGCCATCGCTTCCCGATAACGGGCACCGATCCGTTGCACCTGCGCGTCAAGCCGCTGATAACGTACGTCGATGATCGTATCCAGTTCGCTTCTGGCCACGGCAAGGATCTGCTTGCGTTCCATTTGTGATGCCTTTGATGAGTCGGTCGCGCGCAGATGCTTCAATGATCAGGCCGATAGCGTGAGTTGGCGCATGGCTTCTGCCGTTGCCTGCCAGTCGCGCCGTTCGTGCGAGGCCTGGCGCAGCAGGTGGCCAATGGCATCTTTTTTTTGCACGGCCCGGTCCAGGTCCTGATCGACGCCGGGCCGGTATTCGCCAAGCTTGATCAGCATTTCCGACTTCTTGTAGTCGGCCATCCATTTTCGAATCGTCGCCGCCATGGAAAGATGTTCGCGCGTGCAGATGTTTTGCATGACGCGGCTCTTGCTGGCCAGAATGTCCAGTGCCGGGTAATGGCCGCCGGCAGCCAGTTCGCTGGATAACACCAGATGCCCATCGAGCAGCGAGCGCGCTTCCTCGCAGATGGGGTCGCTGCCGTCCTCGTCTTCTGCCAGTACGGTGTAAAACGCCGTGATGGCACCTGCCGCATCCCGCCCTGAGCGCTCCAGCAGGCGCGGCAGCGTTGCAAATACGCTGGGCGGAAATCCTCTGCGTGCCGGCGGCTCGCCCGCCGCGAGGCCGATCTCCCGCAGCGCGCGCGCAAATCGCGTCAGCGAATCGAACAGCAGCAAGACATGTTTCCCTTGCGCGCGGAAGTCCTCCGCGATGGTCGAGGCGGTCTGGGCGGCCTTGATGCGTTCGGCCGCCGGACGATCGGACGTCGCCACCACCACCACCGAGCGCGCGAAGGTGCTTTGCCCCAGCGCATGCTGGATAAACTCCTGCACCTCCCGTCCGCGTTCGCCGATCAGCGCCACCACCACGGCATCGACATGGGAAAAGCGCGCCAGCATGGATAGCAGCGACGTCTTGCCGACCCCCGCCGGAGCGAAAATGCCCACGCGCTGTCCCGTGCCGCAGGTGAGCAATGCGTCGATGGCGCCGATGCCCGTTTCAAGGTGGGTATCGATGACCGGGCGATCCATCGGCGAGGGAATGTTCTCCTCGACCGGCCGCACGCATGGCGCCGTGATCGGGCGCTTGTCCAATGCGCGGCAGAAACCGTCCACAACGCGTCCGAGCAGGGACTGTGCGCGTGGAATGAGCAGTCCGCCGCCGTTGGATTCGACCATGCTTGCGGACGACAGGCCCGTCATCGGGCCCAGCGGCATCACGATGGTCTGGCCACCGTCCAGTCCCACGACCTCGCCAAGCAGTCCCGGGTCGGAAGGCGACGAATACATGCGGCAGAGATCGCCCACGCGAAGCTGCACACCCACGACGCGAACCAGGGTGCCCACCACGGAGACCACCTTGCCGCCCTGCCGCACGGGTGCGATCGGCGCGTGCCGGCGCCCGTCAAATTCAAACTCAATCATGCGCCTCGCCCACCACCGCGATGCGCTCGATGGCGATGCCCTCGGCAGGTATTTCTTCCAATGCAAGCACGTGTCGCTTGATGTCCATGCCTTTGAGCAATCCGGAAACGTGCTTGCGCAGTGCGGACGAGGTCAGCACCACGGCGGCAGGATCCGCAGAATCCAGTGCCGCGCTCAGAGCGTCCTGCAAGCGCTTGGCATCGGTAAACCCCAAAGCCAGGCATGGTTCGCCGTCGCTGTCCGGACGCAGCGCTTGCGTCAGCAGCACGGCCCACGCTTCGTCGATGGCAATGACTTTCAACGTGCCGGTTTCACCGTCCATATACACATGGATCATCAAGGGAATTACTGCTGTTCTGGCCACCTCCAGCAGGCGATGACGGGAGCGGTCGCCGGGCGGCATGCGCACGAGCGCTTCGCAGATGCCACGCAGGTTGCGTATGGATACGGACTCCTCAAGCAGATCGGCAAGCAGACGGCCCATGACGGTCGGCGTCATCGACGCAAGCAGTGCCGTGACAAGATCCGGAAACGATGAGCGCAACCGGTTGATCAGGAATTGGGCTTCCTGCGTGCCGACGAACTCGCAGGCATGCTGGTGGCACACGCCGTAGATCTGCGCCGCCAAGACCTCGTCCGCCTTTGCCACGCCAGCGCCGTGCTCGCGCATCGTCTGCATGGTTGCCGCATCCACCCAGCACGCCGCCGCGCTGCCCGGGAACGAGGCCGGACGATCCTGCGGGCAATCGATAAGCAGGTCGGGCTCGCCATGCACCAGAAACAATCCCGGGTACAACTCGCCGGACGCGACGAGGGTGTCGTTGACCTCCACGACATAGTCGTCATCGCGCATGGACGGTTCGCCCACCATCGACAAGCCGGGGAAGGGCAGGCCCAGGTTCTGCATCAGGTAGCGGCGGACGTTGCCCAATTCGCGATTGAAGTCGGCCGGTGCCAGTGCGTTGTAAGCCTGTCTGCCCACGCGTACGCGCAACGGTACCGTCGTGCCGAATTCAACCGTATCGAGCAGGCAGGGTACATAGTTGGAGCCATCGCGCGCCATGTTCGGCATGGGCGCCTGGCGCGACAGCGCCACCACCTGTTCGCGCCGGTGTTTGGCGGTGCCGATGCCGAGCAGGGCCAGGGCGATGATCGCAAATTGCACATGCGGAAAACCCGGCACCAATGCAAGAATGAACGCGATGGCCGAGGCCATTAGCACCGGACGGGGCTGGTTGGCGACCTGGTCGTAAATGCGCCGGCCGAGGTTGGACATTTCGTTGGAAGCGCCGCCGGAGTCGCCGCGCGTAATTACCAGGCCCGCGGCGATGGCTACCATCAACGACGGTATCTGCGATACCAGGCCATCGCCCACCGTCAGGATCACATAAGTGTTAACGGCGTCTGAAAACGCCATGTGGCGCTGCGCCACACCTACCGCGATGCCGCCGACGATGTTGATCAACGCCACGATGATGCCGATCATCGCGTCGCCCTTGACGAACTTCATCGCGCCGTCCAGCGCGCCGTGCAGCTGGATTTCCTGCTGCAGCACTTCGCGTCGCGCGCGCGCTTCGTCCGGCGTGATGACATTGGAGCGCAAATCCGCGTCGATGCTCATCTGCTTGCCGGGAATGGCATCCAGTGTGAAGCGGGCGGCTACTTCGGCCACGCGGTCGCCGCCCTTGGCGACCACCACGATCTGCACCACGCACAGCAGCAGGAAGATGACCAGCCCAACCACCACGTTACCGCCCACCACCAGTTGGCCGAACGCCTTCACCATGTCGCCCGCATGCGCATGCAGCAAAATGCCCTTGGTGGTCGCCACCTCCAGCCCCAGCCGGAACAAGGTCGTGAGCAACAGCAGCGAGGGAAAGATGGCCAGGTCGAGCGTCGATTTGATGTAGATCGCCACCGCGATCAACAACAGCGAAAACGAGAAATTGGTCGCGATGGCCATGTCGAGCAAAAAGCCCGGCGTAGGAAGCACGAGCAGACCGATAATGGTCAGAAACACCAGGCCCATCGCAATGTCGATATAGCGTTCGATGAAGGGCGTGATATCCCACTTTTTCAAATCACCGAATTGCGAAATATTCATCGGGCGGTCCGTCAGGAGGTCAGCTCGCGGTGCATCCGCCGTCGGGCGCCCTTGATCTCAGGGCTGCCTTCCTGCTCTTTGTACTCGCGCTTGATTTCGTCGTCGCTCATCCTATGCCGCCGTATCCACAGCTTGTGCTGTATAAGAAGATCGCAAACGCCCAATGCCGCGCATCCCAGCACGACCAGGCCGGCGGCCAGCCATCCCGCGTGCCAGGCGGCCAGAAATACCGACGGCCAGCGCCAGCGGCTGTCGGGCAAGTGGTCCAGTTCGGCCAATAGATCCCGGCCCATGCGATAACCGATCGCGCAGATCATGACCATTTTCAACGTGCTCAAGCCCACCGTCGCCAGCTTCTGCAGGCCGAACAATTGCTTGAGTCCCGAGACGGGGTTGAGTCGTTTCAGATCGAACGGTTCGCGTTTTCGGGCAATGCGTCCCCGCGATTGGACCAGGCCGAGTGCAAAGGCCAACAGCAGGCCGACGCCGGCGGGCACCATCAGGCCGATGCCCAGCACTTCAAGGAAAAAGCGCCGCGACGCCAATGCGTCCTGCATGGCCTGCACGGATGCGAGGTCGCGAATAAACGGCAGCAGCAAGCGAAAAATGGCTGCCGGCGCGAGCAGCACCAGCATCCACCACACCAGCATCGAGATGCTTGACGCAAAGGACTGGCTTTTGGCGATGTCGCCCCGCTCGGCCGCGTCCCTCAACTTTTTTGGCGTGGGCTCCTTGGTCTTGTTGCTCATCGCACGCGGGTCAGTACACGCATCAGATGTTGCATATATCCCAGTTGGCCGAGCAGGGATGCCAACAGCATCAACGAGACCAAAAAGGCCTTGATCGCCATGGATGAGCTGAGCGGATTGAATTCGGATGCGTAACGCGCCATCAGCGCGATGCAGATATCGGCGAACATCAGCATCGCCATGATCGGCATCGCCATTTGGATGGCGAAATCGATCAGCTGGTCCAAGCCCTGCGTAAGCAGGGTATGCATGAATGCTGCGGTCGGTGCCGCGGGCAGCCATTGCGCAATGGGCCACACCTGGTAGGTCGCAAGGATCATTTTTGCGAAATAGAATCCGCCGCCGGCCGTCATCAGGATCATGACCAGCAACAGGCTGTAAAGCGATTCGATCGGGCCGGTGGATCGTCCAAGGCTTGGGTTGAACAGCTGTCCCATGGTGTAGCCGGCCAGCTGATCCATCAGCGCGCCCGCCGCGCCCACCACGAAGAACAGGCGACTGACCATCCAGCCGAGCCCGACACCGAGCGCGGCTTCCTTCAGCGCCAGCGCGTACAGCGCGACCGACGGCACATGGGGAAGTGTGTACGCTTGGCATACGCACAAGCCCACCGCGATCGCCAGCGGCGTGACGAACATGCGTCCGCTCGGACCGCTGCCGCCCAGGGGAATCGTGACAATCATGCATAGCGCTCGCGTCATTGCCAGCGCCAGCATCACGGCCGAGCCCATCAACTCATTCATATGGCGCCCGCCTTCATACCAGGCACCAGCAAGTAGATGGCGTCGAACAATTGATCGAGCGATTGCAGTAGCCAGCGCGACATCATCAGCAAGACCAGGCATACCACGGCGAGCTTCATCGCATAGGCGATCGCCTGGTCCTGCACCTGGAAGATCGACTGCAGCAACCCCACGAAAATGCCCACGACCAGCGCGGCCAACAAGGCCGGCGCGGTGCCGTACAGGATGACCCGAAAAGCCTGGTGAATGATCTCTAGCTCCGACATCAGCGCGGATACGATTCGATCAGGCTGTGGACGAGCCGCGACAGGCCCGTGGTCATGACGAAAACGAGCAGCTTCAGCGGTATCGATACCGTGGATGGCGGAAACATGGTCATGCCCATGGCCATGAGCAAGTTCGCCACGATCAGGTCCACGACCGCAAAGCCTATCGAGAGCAGCATGCCGATCTTGAAGCCCGCGGCGATCTCCGAAATGGTGAACGCCGCCGTCAGCACCGGCCAGGAGGCGTGTTCGGGATCGGGTGCGGCATCGGTCGCATCGTCGCTGCCATGGAGGTGCATGTCCCTCACCAGCTTGTCGAGCGAGGCCAGCTCGGTGGCATCCACGTGCTTGTGCATGAACGCCTGCAGCGGCGCGCGGCATGCCTCGACGAGGTCGGTCATGCTTGGTCTTTCGCGTCCGTCCAGGATGGCGGCGACGTCCAGGCGCGAGGCGATCTGCTGCCATACCGGCGTCATGATCATCATCGTCGCCGCCATCGCCAGGCCGCTGATCGCCAGGCCCGAGGGTGCCTGCTGGACGCCAAGCGCATTGCGCAGCAGCACAAGCACGATGGAGATCTTCGTGAACGACGTCGTCATGACCACGATGAGCGGCAGCAAGCTCAGCATCGCTGCGAGCACGAACAGCGCCGGCGTTTCCGGCGCCTGCAGGGCGGAGGGGTTCACGCCGGTTCCCCGCGGCATTCGGTAATCAAGACGGCCCACTGGTCTTCCACGCTGACCAATTCGCCGAGCGCGAAGGTGTGGCCGTTGCAACACAGCGCCACGGATTTGCCCGGACTCACGCCCGCGAGAACGTATACCGACCCGCGCCGGAGTTGTTCGACCTGGCCGAGCGTCAGTGCCCTCCTGTCGATCACGACGTCCACGGGCAGCGTCACGTCTTCCAGCGATACGGACGTCGCTTCAGCATCCGGCGGCATCACCGCCATGTCCCAGGTGCTCATGTCCTGGCTGTCCAGCGCTTCCATTTTTTCTTCCTTGTTCATTCGCCGTAACGGCATTCTCAAGCCTTTTTTTAGGTCGCCCACGTGCAACGCACACGCAAAGCCGGCAAGCCGCAACATGGCGCCCGGCGACAACGTGCGAAGCGCGCGGACCGGAAAGGTGCCGGCATGCACGAGCGTGTACGCGTTGGTCGTGAGCCATGAATAGCCGATGGCGCCACGCTCTGTGCGCACGAGTTGTCGCCAGTCGATGTGCCCGAGCGCGGAGCCGGCAAATCCGATATGGCCGTTGGCGGTCTGGCATGCCAGCCGAAAGGCGAGGCTCTGCTCGGGCAACGCGGCGCCGGTCCTGGCGGTTTGTAGAGAAAATGTCGTGCCAAGATGCTTTTCCAGTGCATCCAGCCAAGGCGACAGCATCCAGTCCAGCCAGTCATGCAGTGCCGCGTCGGTGCGTGCCACGCGCGCCACAACGTCGGGCGCGTAGGCGGGATCGATCGCGCCGACTTCCAGGCCGATGTACAGGCTGCCGCAGCTTGCGCTGTATTCGCCTTGCAGTGCATAGGCGGGTAGCGGCTTGTCCAGGGTCAGCACGGGGCGGTCCTTACCCGCGGACGGTGAAATCTTAGTGGTGATGCGGGCACCTGCGAGGGTGTTGCGCAGGCCGACCAGTTGCTTGTCGATATGCCGCAGCGCGATCGGTGCGTTCATGGAGAGGCGCCGTCCGCTTCGTGCGCCCGTTCAAGGCCAAGATCGTGCAGCAAGCGTGCGCTGATCGCGCGTATCTGGCGGTCCAGGCCCACTTCCAGCACGCTGGTTTCCGTTTCGATGCGCACTTCGCCATGCCCAAGTAAGGCATCGGAAACGGTTTCGCAGCCGGATTTGCCGTGCTTGGTCTCCAGTGCGGCAATAATCTTGTCCACCAGCGCAAATTGCGATGGGTGGACGTGGATGCGTATCACCGGATTATGACGTGCGGCCAGCAACGCCTGGTTGATCCGTGCAATCAGCAGCACGTCGCTGGCTACGTCGCCCAGGGCCTCGCGGATGGCATGGTCAGCGGCGGACTTGACGTGCTTTTCCACGTTGCTCCATGTCTTGATGTATTTGGAGAAAGCGGCCGACACGTCTTTCAGCGCCTGCCTGCGGCCTTCTTCATAACCTTTCTTGCGCGCCGCATGCCGTCCTTTCAGCAGGGCGCTCGCCACGCGGCGGCGAGTCTGCCTGGATTCTTCTTCCAGTTGATCCTGCAGCAGCTGAAGGTTTTCCAGCGAATCGAGCTCGTTCCTGGACACGATTGCACCGCCATGAACTGTCCACTGACCTATCCGCGTAATGATCACGTCTGTCCTTCCTTGCTCGGATTGAAGCTTTCCAGCACCATCTCGCCGATCGTTACGCAGGCGCCGGCAGGAAGCCGGCGCGCCCAGGCCAGGCCGGGACGCAGGGCCGGGTCGTCGCTTGCCAGGCGGCGCAGCAGGCGTCGTGCGGCTTCCACGCTCACCTTGCTCGCGTGGCGGTACATCACCGCCAGGCCCGATGCGCGCAATGCGTGTTCGTCTGGGTTGTCGGCGGTAACGTGTGCCACTTCGTCGTTGTAGCGCAGGGCTTCGGCCAGGCGCCTGGTGCCGATGTGCGCCGTCAGCTGATCCTTCAGCGGTCCGGCGACGAGACGGCTTCGAAGACGCGCGCCGTGTAACACGATGCCGGCGTGAAGCAAGCCCAGCTCGCATGCATCGCGCGGACCGGTCACCCACGACCAGCATGCCGCGTGCGACGCGGTGGCCGGTGGCGAAAAAGGCCTGAGCAAGCGCGCTTGCAGCAGGCGCGTGCGGCGATCGTGCCGATCGGCTGTGGTTGTGCTGTATGAAAGTCGGTGCGGCGACCACTGGTTCGCCGGCAGCAGCAGTGCGCGAATCAATGCGTCACGCGTGCAAAACATATGGGTTCTCCCGATCTTAACTGCCGGCGGGTGGCTTGGGCGGTCGCTTGGCCAGCCCGGCCATGCCCTTGGGGCCATAGCTCGGACCCGAGCCGCCGCTCATCGGCGATCCACCGCCGCGACGTTGCATGATCCGTTGCCGCATGTTTTTCCAAAGTTCCGCGATCAAGCGGTTTTCGGATCGGCCCATGGCCTTGATCATCAGCACGAGCAGCAGGAACGCCACCAGCCATGGCAGCCCGGTAAGGAAAACCACGCGCGCCCACTCGGAGGCGCGGTAGCGCAGGCCCGCGTAGGTTTTCACTTCCTGGATCGCTTCGTCCTGCACAATCGGATACACCGGCACCATGAGCAGATCGACGTTGTCGGGTGAGCCGCCCGTGAGGCTGTCGGCGATCAGCCGCTTGATCTGCGGCCTGAGCAGATCCATGCGCTGGTCGCTGCGATAGCGAATCATGGCGGCGGCCGAGGGCGGTACCGGTTCGGTCCTGCGCGGATCCTGCTCCGGAATGGCCACGTGCACGCGCGCGGTCAGCACGCCATCGATGCGTTCCAACGTATCGCTAAGTTGTTCCGAAAGAGCGTATTCGTAGCGAATGCGCTCTTCGGTTTCACTTGGCAGCAAGCTGCCGCCGGGGAAGACGTCGCCCAGCGTCGGATGGGGCTGCCGTGGGCGATCGTAGGCCTGCATGACCTGCTCGGCCGTCGATTCGCCGCTGCTCTCGACTTCCACGCTCCAGGTGCCATCCTTCGCGTGCGTCTTGCTAGCCTTGATGCCCTGTAGTTGCAGCATCACCACCACGTCATCGGCCTGCTTTTCATTCAGGCCTTCGCGAAAAGCCGGGCTACACCCGGCGATCAGCAAGGCGAGGCCGATAAGGACCAGTCTGCGCATGGTCAGCCATTGATCTGTGAGAGGCGGTTGATGGATTTCATCAGGTTGCCGGCCATCGTGGAAAAGCCGCTCACGAAATTTCTGTGCTGCAAGGTCGCCGCTTCAAATGCCGTGGAGGAGGCCGGGTTTTTGTCGATGCTGAGCAGCGAACGCATCATGTCGGTCTGACTCTTGAGCCATTGATCGTCGATCTTGCTCAAGGCGGTATCGTCGGCGATGTCGCCGGACGTTGCGTCGTCCAGGATCGACGGCGTGGCTTGCATGCCATCGGCGATGGCGTCGCCGGTCATGACGGACGTAATGGAAGAAGTGGACATATCAACCTCGTATGTGTTGGGGGACGATGGGGCGCCGGAACGGCGACAGCTGCGGTGAATCGAGCAATAGCTTGGCCAACTCCAAAAAGCCGTCGAGACCGGTTGCGGGCGGTGTTGCAATAATTTCCCGGAAAATTTGCGCCGACTTGGCAAACCGTCCGCAATGCAAGTGGCAGATGCCGCACCACAAGCGGATATCGCCGTTGCTGCCGTCGAGCGTCCTTGCCTGCTCGAAGGCTTCGTAGGCCTGCGCATAGCGCCCTGTCTTGATACAGGCCAGACCGATGCCGACGTAAGGAAAGGCCTTCAAAGGATAGGCATCGCGAAGATGCTCGAAAAATCGTATCGATTGCGCGACCAATCCGGCCTGGGTGGCCAGGTGGCCGACACGGATCAGGGCGTTGAGTGCGTTATCGGAAATCATGTTCATGCTTGTCGTCGGTGAAGCGTTATCCGATGCCACACCGTGGGCTATCGATGCGCCGTTCGGCGCGATATCTTTTCATGGCAAGGCAGGTCCAAAGCCTTGTACCTGCCTTGCCGGGGCGCCGGCCCAAGAATCAGCCGGCCGCGTTCCTGATCGCATTGCTATCGACATCCGAAACGGTCTTGATGCCGTTCTGCACCGCTTCGCCCAGAGCCTTGTAGCGCTCCATGACCAGCTGGAACTCCATCGCGGCCTGCGGGTCGCCGGCGGCGGCGGCGGCAATCAAACCCTGTGCCTGCGCAAGCAGCGCCGATATGCCCGCCGCGCCGCTGGTAAGCATGGACGTGGTGTTCGGGCCGCCGGCGACGGTATTGAACGCGCTGAACGTGTTGCCCAGCACCGTCGACATGTTGGAGAAGAGATTGGTCTGGTAAGCGGCGTTCTGGTAGTCGTTGCGTACATAGCCATCCAGTGGATAGACCGGATTGGGAAGGTTGACGTTGGTATTCGTGTCCATGATTGAGCTCCAAAAACCCGGATTCATAAAAGTTGAGGCCAATGCCGGGCACATCGCGCCTTGAAGAACCAAGATAGGGCAGGCTGCTATGGAGGCGGCGTTACATGTCTAGTGAATGCTGCGCGGGCACGTTTTTGAAACCAAGGGGCGGGAAAAGCGAGCGTTGATAGCGGTTGCCACGTGGCGCGAGCACGGCTTCATTCGCACGACATGTCCTTCGACAGCGACATGATCCATTGATCCCGGTCTGCTCCCTTCAAGCGCACGATGATGTCGCGCGCGCATGCAATGCCCGCCGCCAGTTCGTCGTGCCGCTGCGAGGCGGCGCGCGACGGGGCTTTCTGCGCTGCGCTACGCTGCGTTTGTTCGAGTTTGCGCAGCGTTTCCAACAGCTTGCTCAAGGCCGCGTCGGCCTCTTGGTGGTTCGGCTTGGCTTTTGGCGCGCGATTGGTCGCTCCGCTTGCCGGGTCATGGACAAACATGCTGCTTTTCCTTTGATACGTAGGCGTCGAAAACCGCCGCATCGGCGATCGATTTCAGCTTCACCTGGCACAGGCTGATGGCATCGACATGGCCTTCGTTGACCAGCGCCCCGGCGAATAGTCGATCGCCGCGCTGATTGACGACAATCGCCTCGCCGGCCGAAGAAGAAATGACGCTGTAGCCGAGCCGTTCCAGTGGAATGCGCACCTCATCCAGCGGGGGCTCGCGCAGCTTGATGGCAATGTCCTTCAACTCGGGCAGGCTGTTGCGCATCTGGGCCTCGATCGCCTGGAAGTTCCAGCCTTCCAGATCCTTGATGGCATCGGAGGAGAGGACGTCCACTTCAACCTTGCCCGGCCCCTTCACGCGCACGCGTGGATCGCGATAGTGCCTTTGAAGATTTTCCTCCACGTTGAGCGCCAGCACGTCCATCGGCAGGACATTCATGATCACCGATCCGTAATTGGCTTTCAGCGCCAGTTGCCGCAGGGCTCCCAGTTGATGCTGATCGTCAACGTAACCGGTGTAGGTCATGTAGCCGGTGACCGGATCGAGCCGGTGCGTGACGTTGGGATACGTGCGGGCGATTTCGGTGGTGCTTTCTTCACGATACTCGGTTGCCAGATCCGGCTTGCTCAGCACTATCGCGGCCATCGCGGCGCTGGCTGTCAGCGCGCCGACCAGGGGCAAGACGAACCTTGGGCGAGCGGTTTCCCGCAGGCGCAGCAAGGCATAACGCTTCCAATGGGCGTGGCGCAGAAATAGCATGCGCGCCGCATGCTCCTCGACGGCGTTGGCGTCCCTGACCTTTGGCACGCCCAGCGCATCGGTGCCGTCCACGGCCACCACGTCGCATAGCACAGAGCCCACGCGCAGACGGCTACCCAGCGCCAGTTCGGCCTTGTGTCCTGCCGGCAGCGGACAATCGAACACTTCCACGCCGTCCGCATCGGCTACTAATTGACCCGATGCGAGTTCCGCTTGCCAAAGCAGACGCGCTTGGGTGGCGTGAATGTCCTCATCCAGCAACAGCACGTCGCTGCGTTCGTCGCGGCCGATCGACCAACTGGCCCGGTCGGCGAGCAGGACGATCGCTTGGGCGTGCATGCCCGAGAGAATGCGTAGCGCGCATGTAGTCATGCATGACCCATAGGTGTGGAATAAGATCGCCGGTTACGGTTTGGGGTTGTCGCCCGATGTCTTGGGCGTTGGTTTGCCCGGGGTGTCGGCGCGCGGTTTGATGCCTTTGGATGTGGCCTGGCTCGATGCCGGCACGGCATGGGGATCGGGAATCGGTGGCAGCGGTTTCACGGGTAGCACAGCGGGCGGTGCTGTATCGATCTTTCGTTTCGGCGTGGCCCAGACGTTCATGAACTGCACGCTATCCCCGTTTCGCGCACGTGTTGCCGGCGCCGGCGGTGGTGGAGGCACCGCTGTGGCCGAAACAGACGGCATCGGGTTGGAGGGCGCGACTGGCGGCGCGGGCAGCATGGCCTGCATCACCGGGGTATCGTTGAGGCGGTCGTCCACCACGCGTGGCGTGATCAGGAACAGTCGTTCCACGCTTTCGTGCGATTTGCGCGTGCGGCGAAACAACGCTCCCAGGCCCGGCACGCTGCTCAATCCCGGCACGCCGGACAGGCTGTTGCCGACGTTTTCATATTGAAAGCCGCCGACCAGCAAGCTCTGGCCATCTTCCACCACCGCCTCGGTCGAAAGGTATTTGTGACTGGAACCGGGCACGCCGTCCACGTTGGAATCGACAAAGCCGCCATCGTCCACCTCCAGCGACAGCTTGATGCGCGCCGGTGCGTTGTCCATCGGGATGACCAGCGGCGTGGCGCGGAAAGACAAGCCCGAATGAATCGGCGTGACGCTGGCGTACTTCTCGCCGCTGCTCTTGATGTAATAGGTCTGTTCATTGCCCATGAACGCTTCGGTGTTGTCCAGCGTCATGATCTTCGGGCGCGACAGCACGCGTGCGCGTCCGTGCGTCTGCAGGGCGCTGAGGCGGGCGTTCAAGCGGTCCAGCGATGCGCCGCCGATCGACTGAAAATTCAACCCTTGTCCGGAGATGCCGAGTTCGGCGTGGTCGCCGCGCAGGGACAGGTCGATACCCAGATCGCGCACGTCTTCGCTATCAATGTCGATGATGGCAACGTCCAGTTGCACCAGCCGTTGGGGGCGGTCCAACTGTTGGATCAATTGCGCATAGATCGGCATCATGGCCGGCGTGTCGAAGACGACGATCGAATTGGTGCGTACATCGGCCTGAATATGCACCGATCGATCGAGCTGGCCTTCGGCGGGATTGGCTTGCGGGATGCTTCTTTGCTGCGCGGCGATGAACGCCAGCAGTGCCTGCGTGCGCAAGTCGCCGGCGTCGCCATCCTGGCCCGGCAAGGGCGCCAGGGCAGCGAGTGCGCTACCGGCCGACAAACCCTGGATTAGGCTGTTGTTGTCAGGCTGCCTGGAGGCATAGGCGCCTTGGAGCAGGTTGCGCAGCAGCGTCGCCACGCCGGGCACGACGTCGCCTTCGGCGTTGCCGTGCAAGGAGCGCACGCTGTCCTGTGCCTGCGCGTAGCGCAGGGGGAAAACGCGAATCTCCATGCCGGCATCGGTGGTTGCCGGGACGGGCCTCGCGAGGGCCCCGACCATCGACATGCTGCGCTGGTTCATCGCGAGCGAAGCGCGGTTGCGTTCGCTTTCCAATGCCTTCACCACCAGTTCGACATAGCGGCTTGGTCCGGTGACCAGCACGCTGCCGCCGGAAATGCGCACGTTGAAGCGCGGCTCGATCAAGCCAAGATCGGCCAGCGCATGCAGCGCTTGCGGCCCGCTGAGCGGCGCGATGGCCACCACCTCGGACATGTTGTCCGCGCTCGAGGCGATGTACATCGCCGAGCCGTCGAAGAACCAGGTAAATCCGTAGGCCGCTTCCAGATCGGAAAAAACCGCGCGCGCCGGCTTCTGGAATTGTCCGTTGACATGGCCGCGCACGTCAGGTTTGACGATGACGGGAAAAGGCTGCGTGGCAAGAATATCCTTCAGTACCTGCGCCAGCGGTTTGTCCTTGGCGGTGTAGACCACCATGCCGTCGCGCCACGGGACATCCGCGGCATGGACCGTCAACGCATGGGCAAGCAACATGCCGAGGGCGCCGCCGGCGACCCATTTTTTACATCGGGCAATGCCCTTCATCATCTATCCTTAATGATCGCTCGTCGCTCGGGGCGCCAATTCCTGGTGGGAGACGCCGCCCGTTTATCAGATGCATTGTGTGCCGCTTCGACCGGACCGCAGGCGCTACATGTCTACTTCATGGCCACCGATTTCCGGCGGCGCTGCGGGTGCGACCGAAGGCGATGCGTTGAGCGCGCCGAATACGATGCGCGGCGTGGTACGACCGGCGGCTTGCGCCGGGTCGCACGGTTCGTTCTGCGTGCACGCCGCTTGCGCACGCAGTGCGCTCACGGGTACGGCCAGCTCCGGCCGCAGCAAGGCCAATGGCGCCAACGCCATACCATAGACGGCCGCCGCCGAGGCGATATTGAAAATCCGGCTGCGGTTGAGATCGTTGTGGGTGACCAGATGGGTTTTCGCATCGGCATACATGCGCACCTTTTGTCGCCGTGCAAGCGTGCGCAGGGGATCGGTCTGCGCCACCGTAACGATGGTGTGGTGCGGATCGAATGTGTCGATCGAGGAATCGTGTCCCCAGTCGTTCCAGGGGCCGGCCGTGGTGTGCGGCTGGGGCCATGCGCCCAGGCCCTTGAGCGTCTCATCCAGCCCGGCATGGAGCCATCCGTCGGGTCGGTCGGCCAGTTGGAAATGCGTCGAAAGCGCATCGCGCTTGACCTCGTTGCGCGCTTGTTCGGCCAGCCAATCCTTCATGCCATCGGGATTGTCGAATTCGTGCAAGGGTGAGGCGTTTCCCGGGATATAAAGCACGGTCTTGCGGCGGATTCGATCGGTGGCGTAAAGCAGATCCACGGCGTGGCAATCGCCCACGCGAAGCAGGCCGCTTTCACGCATACGATCGGGTACGCGATGAGTGCGCAAGTCCTCAAGCGTCAGCGTCTGCAATGCCGCATCCGGTGCCGTGCCTGCAAGGTGGGCGGCCAGCCGGCGGCCGTCATCGCTCAGGCTGTTTTCTTCGTGTTGAAGCATGGCGGCCCGTACCAGGCCGATTCTGGCCAGCAGCGGATAGCTGCTCGCGTATTCGCTCCAGAACCGATCGATCGCGTCGATATAGATCGCGGTGACGTCGGTATGCCACATCACGTGCTGAAATTGATCGAGCGAAACGCCAGCGGGCAAGGCCGTTTCATTTAGCCATCCCTGGGCATCGTCGTGGCAACCAATATCGATGCTCCACTGGTCGCTAAAGGCGCTGCGCAGCAGGAGCGATGCCAGTTGGGTGGGTGTGGGCATGCCAGCGGTCAGGGCTGCGGCGTAAGCGTCGGGCGCGCAACCGGCTGCTTGCGAAGACGCACCCTGGTCTGCGCAAGCAGCGCGCCCCATCGGTGCCGCTTGATGTGAATGGGCGGCACTTGGCGGCTGTCCGGCTGAAGATGCTGAAGCGTGCGATAAAGGATCGTGTGCAGACATGTCGGGCCCCATGGGATGAAAGGGTCGCATCATGTGGCGGCGGTGGCGAAGGCGGGTGGTTACCCGATATGTCGTGCGGATCATGTTGCCCCGTGCACAAGCATGGCCATGCCGGGCATGCGTTGTAGATACGATGCCGCCGCATGTCGCGCCGCCAGGTCCATGCATCCCAGTAGTCGCGCGATTTCGATCGCGGCGCGTCGGCGATGAATCACGTCGTAGATATGTAACGCCAACAGCCGTCGCGCCGCGTGCAGTATTCGCAACCGGTGCTCGACGAAGCCCATGGTCATGGAGAAGTTGACAGGGACGTCGCTTTTTTTCGAATGGGTTTCACGAGTGCCCAGGCGTTGATGGTTCACGTAGCGGCCTATCTTGCCCGGCAGGGATGACGGGGAGTGGCGCGGCGTTCAAGACCGCCTTGGGCGGGGCGAGCCGTTTTACACGACGGCGCTCCCGGCTCCAGAGGAAGGGGCGCGTGCATGGCACGGTCCATCCGTTCCTCGTGAGTGCGTATCGAATCCTCGATGCGATCCGCGTCGCCTGAAAGTGCTGTCGTAAACACGCCGTTAGTCGCCGGCAAGGTGTTGCCGGTCGAGCGGAACGCCACATTTTTTCGCACCGATGAAGCAAAGCATCGGTGCATTTTCAAGGTCCACGTTGAGGTGGGCGTCAACCAGTCCGTTAAAGGAGATGAAATGAAGGGCATCAAATATGCATCGGCCATCGCGCTCGCCGCGAGCGCCATGGCCATCGCTACGGTCCATGCAAACGAAATCGGAGGCGGCGTGATTACCTTCGAAGGCCAGATCGACGACAGTACGTGCTCGGTGGAAGGTGGTGCCGGCACGGAAGGCGGCATCGACGACTTCACTGTCGTTTTGGGCGGCGTCAAGTCCGGCCTGTTGCCGCGCGCAGGGATCACCGCGGGCCAGAAGGCATTCCAGGTGGTGGTGGGTGGCACTGGCCAAACCAGTTGCGAAAACGGGCATCGGGTGAGCATGTACTTCGTGCCGACCTCGCAGAAGGTGTCGGGCGAAAACGGCAATCTGGACAATAACATTGACGCCGAAGGCGACCTGGCAACGAATGTGCAGATCCAGTTGCTGGATGCCAACAAGCAACCGATCGACCTCAGGCAGTCTGAAGCGGGTCTGCAGAGCGTGGTCGTTCAAAACAACAGCGCCGCCTTGACCTACTACGCGCAGTATTTCTCCACCGGTGCGGCCACGTCCGGACGAGTCGATACCAATATCGAGTACGCCGTCGATTACAACTGATCGATAGGGCTATCCCAGTCGGCGGTGGTGCTGGCCGCCGACATTTTCCTTCTTGAGGTGATGTATGACGAACGTATGGCGCCATGCCGTCGTGCTGCTGGCTGCGCTGGCTTGCATGTGGACGGGGCGTGGCGAGGCGGGTGTTGTGATCGGCGGAACGCGCGTGATCTATCCGGGGCAGAACAAGGACGTGACGGTCATGCTTGAGAATGTGGGTAAACGGCCGCGGCTGGTGCAAGCCTGGATGAACCGGGCCGACGACAGCTCGGCCCCGGACAAGGCCAAGGTCCCCTTTACGTTGACGCCGCCGGTGTTTCGCTTGGATCCGGGCAAGGGCCAGGCCATTCGCGTGCTGTATTCGAAGGAGCCGTTGCCACAGGACAAAGAAACCCTGTTCTGGTTCAACGTGCTGGAAGTGCCGCCTAAAGCGAAAAGCGGTGACGGCGGCGTGATGCAGTTTGCCGTTCGCACGCGCATCAAATTGCTGTTCCGTCCGCAGGGTCTGCAAGGCAGCGCCGATACCGCGCCCGAGCAGCTGAGCTGGAGGATCGTGCCCGACCAGAGCGGCAAGGGCGTCGCGCTCCAGGCGAGCAATCCTACGCCGTACTACGTCAACTTTACCTATGTGGGCGTCGGTATCGACGGGCGCAACTACGAACACCCCGGTGGCGGCATGGTGGCGCCGCGAACGAGCGCCATGTTTCCCATCCCGGACTTGAACAGCCTTCCCAGCAACGACGTGAAGGCCATCTTCGAGACCATCAATGACTTTGGCGCGGTCGGCAAACATCAAAAGCCGGTCGGCCCATAACTTCCATTTACTTTATCTGCTCGCGAGCGCACCGCTGGTGTGTTCGGCACGAGTGCACAGGAGAGGCGTTCATGTCGTCAAGGAAGACTGATCCCGCGCAAGGACAGCATCCATTATTATTATTGCCGTGGCGCCGGGCGATGATCCCGGCCATGATCTTCAGTGCCCTGACGCCACGCGCGCAGGCTGCCGCGCCGGCCGATCCGGCTTCGCCGGGAAGTGCCGACCCTGTCTCGTTCGAAAGCGCGTTTCTGTCGTCCGGGACAAGCGCGAACCTCGACCTGTCGCGTTTCGAAAAACAAGGGTACGTGCCGCCGGGTACTTACCACGGCGATATTCGCGTCAACAAAAGCTGGCGCGCGCGCACCGACATCGTGCTGGTCGGCTCGCCGGACGGAAAGTCTACGCTGCCGTGCTATGACGCGTCGGCGCTTGTCAGCTACGGCATCGACCTGGGCAAGGTCGCCGCCGACAAGGCTCATCCGGCGCGCCTGGCGATGCCCAATGGCAAGTTCTGCGGCGATCTGGGCGATTACATCCCCGGCGCCACGGCCGAGTTCGATCCGGGCGAGCAATCGCTGTCGCTTTCGGTGCCGCAGATATATACGCTACGCGGCGCACGCGGTTACATCGATCCCTCGCAGTGGGATGCGGGTATCAATGCCGCACTGCTGAACTACAACGCCAATGTCTATAACGGCGGCGCGCGCGGTGCCACGCAGTCCACGGGGTATCTTGGCCTCAATGGGTCGCTCAATATCGGTTCGTGGCATCTTTATCATCTTGGCGCGTTGAGCTGGACGCGCCATACCGGCGCGCAGTACCAAACCACCTCCAATTATCTCCAGCACGACATTCCGGCGTGGAAGTCGCAGCTGGTGGTCGGCGATACGTTCACCGCCGGCGACATGTTCGACAGCGTGCGCCTGCGCGGTGTGCGCATATATACCGATACGCAGATGCTGCCGCAGTCGCTGCGCGGTTATGCGCCGGTCATCCATGGCATCGCCGAAACCAATGCGCACGTCGTAGTACGCCAGAACGGCTACATCGTGTACGACACCACGGTAGCGCCCGGCCCATTTGTGATCGACGATCTCTACCCCACCGGCTATGGCGGTGATCTGAATGTCGACATCACCGAGGCTGATGGCCGCGTGCGCTCCTTCACGCAACCGTACGCGGCGTTACCGCAATTGCTGCGTCCCGGACAGCAGCTTTGGAGCGTAGCGGCTGGCCGGGTGGATCAGGCGGGCCTCGCCGGCGACATGCCGGTCATCGGGCAGCTTACCTATCAACGCGGATTGAGCAACCTGCTTACCGGCTATGCCGGCGCGACCTTGTCCGGCGACTACCATTCGGTGCTGGGCGGCATGGCGTTCAATACGTCCTTCGGTGCCATCTCCACGGATATCAGTTACGCCGACAACCATGTTCCCGGTTCGGCCACGACGCGCGGCGTCAGTTACCGGGCCGGCTATAGCCGAAGCTTTTCCGACACCGGCACCAGTTTCAGCCTGGCCGCGTATCGCTATGCCACGCCGGGATTCGTCGGGCTGAGCGATGCCATGGCGTTGCGCACCGCGGCGGCGCTGGGCAATGTCAATTACGTGTTGCATCCGCGCAATCGCATGGACGTGACGATCAACCAGTCGCTGGGCGATGATGGGGGACAGCTGTATCTCAATGCATCCTCGCGCGACTATTGGAACAACCGCAGCCGCCAGGTCGACTTCAGCGCCGGCTACAGCAATCATTGGAAGGCGATCAGCTACAGCGTTTCGGTGCAGCGCACCCGCGATACCAGCAGCGATATCACCCAAGGCCAGGTGCTGACCAACCGCATTCCCGGTTCGCTGGGTGATTATTTCAATACGGCGCTGCAAAGCACGGTACGCGATACGCGCATCATGCTCAACATGACCATTCCGCTCGGACGCGGACCCAACCGCCCCACCTTTACCGGCTACGTCACGCATGCGGACACCTCCGGCGAGCGAGGGCAGGCATCGCTGAACGGGTCGCTGGGTGAGAACGGTCGCTTCACCTATAACGCTTCGTTGAGTCATGACGATGGCACCAACGCATCGCTCAGCGGCCAGTACAACGGCGCGCATACCAACCTTGCCAGTTCGGTCAGTTACGGCTCCGGATACCGGCAGGCGGGCACGGGTGCCAGCGGCAGTGTGGTCGTGCATGCCGGCGGCATCACGTTTGCCCCGCCGTCGGGCGATACCGTGGGCCTGGTTTATGCACCCGGCGCGGGCGGCGCGCGCGTGAGTGCCGCGGTCAATGCGCGGGTCGATGCCACGGGATACGCAGTGGTGCCCAACTTGCTGCCGTACCAGCTCAATACCGTCGAGCTCGATCCCAAGGGTGCGGCCGACAACGTCGAGCTTAAGAGCACCACGCAAAACGTCGCGCCGCGCCTGGGCAGTGTGGTGCGTCTGCGTTATGAGGTGGACACCAGCCGACTGCTGCTTATCGACGCCGCGTTGCCCAACGGCGAGCCGGTGCCGTTCGGCGCCGAAGTGCTCGACGAACACGGCAATAGCGTGGGCGTTGCAGGGCAGGCCAGCCGATTGGTGGTACGCGGCGTGGAAAAATCAGGCACGTTGACTGTGCGTTGGGGCGGCGGCGAGGACGAAAGCTGCCGCTTGAATATCTCCATACCACCGCCGGCAAAAGGCGCGCGCAACAATCGCACCCAGATTTTGCAATCCGCCTGCACGATGGCAACGAGCCCGGCAACGCAAAGGACGACAGGCGGATTCACCACCGTTCCCATCGGAGGCACGGAGCGTTGACGGTGCTGGCGCAATGGCTTTCGCGCTTGACCGTGATGCAACGCGCACCCATCGGACATGGCCAAGAAAATCGCCAGTGGCCGATCCATTGCAGGAGCTTTCAATGATGAACCTTCTATCGCGTTTCTTTCGACGGCGGCCGGAAAACGGCGTCGAGGACGCGCTTAGCCAAGTGCGCAGCCGGTTGGAGGGCTGCGTGTCCTCCACCGTGCTGGCGCAAGCTCAGGCGCGGGTCATGCGGCGCATCGGCCAAGGATGCGCGCCGGCCATGGCGGCTCAATTGGCCGTTACGTGGGCGCTCAGCGCGCATCATGCGGAGGTTTCGCCATGAGCCGCGCGTGGGTCACGCGCAGCGACCGTGCGCTGAGCAACGAGGAGCGGCTGAGTGCGTGGTGCGTGGCCATGCTGGCGCGTCACGTCGATACGTCGCGCGGGCACATCCACCAATCGTCGGCTGAGAAGCACGATGGCTTATCGAAGCTTGTGGCGTCCGATGACTTGAAAGAAGCGAAGTATCCGATGTGAACGTCAAGCAAGGAGATCACGCATGCCTGTCAACACCCATTACGTTTCGCCCCAGGTCAGCGGTGACGTTTCCGACGCGTCGCCTGCCGCCACGACGGATCGGCCATCGGCAAGCCAATCGCAGCAACCGGCCGGTGTAGTCATACAGGATTGGCCATGGAAAGAGCAGATTGCGCGACAGGATTCGGGGCGATTTGCGAGGTCCGCGACGATCCCGCCGACCTATGACCCCAACGCCTCCTATCGCCATGGCGACAGTGTCGCGATCAATGGCAACATCTATACCCCGGTAGCGTCCGGATCCGCACTGGTCAAGGGTGTTGCTCCGGAGGGTGCTGGCGCGGTGTGGGGCCGTAACCCGTGGTGGCGCAGCGGACGTGTTCAAACACGGCAGGCCACTTTGCCCCAGCAAACCGCTTCGCCGTCCGGGCAGGGCCCTTCGAAAAATCTACCCGCGCCGCCACGGGCAACCGGTACCCAAACGACTACCCCCATGCCCAGCGCTCCGCCACGTCGTGCCGTCGTCGGCAACACGCGGTGGACTTACCCGGCCGAGAGCCCTTCAAGCACGTCGATGCAGGCATCTCATCCACAGATGTACGCGCGCTCCGAAGCCGTGTTCAAAGTCAACGGCCACCCAGCCCAGGAGACGGCGTTTCGCCTCGGTCCGAACAATTTGTTCATGACCAATGCGCACGTCATCCCTACCGATCCGCGCAACACAAAGTACGAGCTGATCGCCGGCTTCGAAGATGACCCGTCGGGCAAGGGCGTCAAGACACCGGTAACGGTGCGCGTTGACAAGGTGCTTTTCCGTAGCGACCGCTACATGCCAGGCCCAGGCGGTGGCATGGATGCGGTCGTTTTTTCCATCGACCCACGCGACTACCAGAGCGGGGTGCTGAATCGATTCGGCTATCTGGGTATCGACGCCTCGCCGTTGCAATCGGGGCAGCGGGTTTACATGCCCAACCACTCCTTTGCCGGCCCCAAGCGAATCGCTTACCGCGACAGCAACGGAGCGCCCGCCACGATCGAGCGCGCAGGCACAAACCAGAACGGAAAACTCCGCTACTTCACTCATGGTTTCACGCAGGCAGGCGGAGCGTCCGGTTCGCCTGTGATCGATGCGAACACGCACGAGGTCGTGGGTCTGAATCATTCGGGCATGAACGGTGACAACCCTCCCGGCGGATCGGGTACCACCATGCATACCCTGTTTCCGCACATCGCCCATCTTTTTCCTGATGGGAAACCGCCGCAGGGGTCGCCTTTGCCCAGCGCTCAGGTCGGCCGGCGCGGCAGATCGGTCTTGCCAGACATCCATGAACGTAGCGAACCGGAGCGGGCGCGCACCGATTTCCAAACGTGGTTGAAGCACGTTGCACCGGGCTGCTGGGATGCGAGCCGTGTCTATCGCCCAGGCGATCAGGTGATTTGTGCGGGGAAGGTTTATCAGGCGCCTAACGTCGGCGGCACGCATCAAGGAGTTCCGCCAGGTACCGACGACAGCAAGTGGCTCTACCACGGCACTGTGGATGCCAATTACCGGTACTACGTCAATCATGGCGCGGCGTTGCCCCCGCAGCCCGCGGTGGGCGTGGATGCCAAGTCAGAGGCAAAAGGCGAACAGGTCGATGCACTGCATCGCCTGAGGGTTTTATTTGATGACGCGTTCGAGGACGTAGGCAATTATCTGCGCCAAACCGGTGCCCCGGGTGTCCGCGTCTATGGCGGATCGAATGCTCATGACAGGAGTGCGCTTGACTTCGATTTTGGCGCCTATGAAAAAACCCTGGCACTGGGTGAGCATCCGTTGCAACAAGGAAAGTTCGCCCAATTCATTTACTTGAGGCCGGAAGATAAACATCATCCGGACCGGATCGACCCCGATCATTACCGAGTCGTTACTGACGCCGAGAGCCTCAACATTCGTGGCAGGGAAATCGACCTGGACGCCACCACGATCGTGCCAAAGGACTGGCCCCGCTGGCAGGTGCCGCAAACCCACCCCGACTACGGCTATCTGTACGTGCCTGCGTACGAAACGATCCCGCTGGGGGTTACCGCGGAGGAGAAGAAATACGATTTTCTCATCAAGGATTCGCATGAGGGTGAATATGTCGCCCGATACGAAGGCTGATCTTGCTTGAAGCGCCCCTGCAGATGCTGGCCATCTACGCATGAGCGGCATCGATGGTCGCGCGTTTGTGTCATCGGCGAGCGGCCATGACAAATTTTACGAATGTACATAGTTAACGATGCTCGCGCCTTTAAATGCGATATCACTTGCCACAACCCATTGGCATCCAGGATGCAGGTACGCAAGGAGGTGGCACATTCAACAATGCAATAGTCGCCCACGAGTTCGTCAACGGTCATTGGCCGATCGGCCTTCGCGAGTGCGCCCGATACGCTCGGTGTGAGGGTTGATGATGGGCTGTTGATGGCGGCTTGTCTTGGCTGGAGCTTTTCGTGCTGCTGCGACGAGGCCGATGGGCGGAGATGTATCCGGTATCCCGTCAATGCGATGCCGAGGCCGATATCTGGTGGTTCTCAGGAGTTTTTTTATGTCTATAAATAACGCTGTTTATACCAATAATTTCCATTACGATGCGTACGGCCCGGTGTCGTCGTCCGGCAGCGGACAGGCTGGTGGATCGTCTGCTTCGGCAGCAACGAATTATCCGCAATCGGCCAGCTCATCGTCGGCGGCAACAAACTATCCGCAATCGGCCAGTCCATCGTCGGTGGCAGCGACTTATCCGCAATCGGCCAGTCCATCGTCGGTGGCAACGAACTATCCGCAATCGGCCAGTCCGTCATCGGTGGCAGCGAACTATCCGCAATCGTCCTTCAACGCGCAAGGCACCAGCGCATCGGCCAACGCGATTGCCGCGTGGCAGAATCAGTTTGCCCCTCACTGGAACGCCAGTCAGACCTATAAGCCTGGCGATACGGTGAGTTACGGCGATAAGGTCTATATGGCGCCCAGTGGTGCCGGCTTTTTTTCCAACGTGAAGCCAGGCACCCAGGACAGCAAGTGGCTGTCCGCCGGGAGCGTTGAAAGCAACTACAACTATCACGCAAAGCAGCAGTCGCATGCTCCGAGCTACGGCAAGCCGAGTACGCCTCATCCACAGGAGAAGCCGCACCATCATGGTCATTACCATCACCAATACCAACACCAAGGTCCAAAGGGCGAGCGAGGTCCAAAGGGCGAGCAAGGTCCGAAGGGCGAGCAAGGTCTGAGCGGCGAGCGAGGACCGAAGGGCGAGCAAGGTCTGAACGGCGAGCGAGGGCCGAAGGGCGAGCAAGGTCTGAACGGCGAGCGAGGACCGAAGGGCGAGCAAGGTCTGAACGGCGAGCGAGGACCGAAGGGCGAGCAAGGTCTGAACGGCGAGCGAGGTCCAAAGGGGGAGCGAGGTCCAAAGGGCGAGCGAGGTCCGAAGGGTGTCCACGGTCCGAAGGGCGCTCAGGGTCCGAGGGGCTACCAAGGTGACGCGGGTCCGGCCGGACATTTGACGGACAAGGACATGCTGAAGGTTTTTGCAGTGGGTGCCATCGGCGGTTATGTCGGTGCAAAAGGCGGCCACGTCGTATCTGGCCTCAAGGGTGTGGTGCACAACGCCGTCCAGTGGGCGAAGGGTTTCGTACCAGGCACCACCGCGGCAGACCAGGCGGCGGTCGAGCATGACCTTGATGCATTCATCAGTAAGCCCGGCGTGCAAACGATTTACGGCAGGCCCGCCGTCAATCAAACCACTGTAACGCCCAACAACCCCGTCACCTTGCCGGTTGGACCCAACCCCCCGCTGTACACGCCGGTGTACAGTCAGGTAGCGCAAACGAAGCCGCAAAATCTCGGCGCAGGTCAATGGCCGCCGAACCGTCCGCAGCCTGGTCCGTCAAACAGCACTACAGCACAAACGGCACCGCTGCCCTATGGCTACCAGTACCTGGCCAACGCAGGTCAATGGGTATCCTACAGCCCAGATCGCAGGCAAGGGGTGCATTGATGGTGCGATGAAAATCGCAAGCATATCGATGCCATAAGGCGATGGCCTGCAAGGAGCGGTTACTCATTTGCAGACCATCGTGTCCACCATCGATATAACGTAAAGGCGGCGACCCGCCGGCCATGCCGGCGGGCGCGAAATACATCGCGCCATCGCCGCAAAAATCGGTAGTCACCATGGATGACGTGTCAGGAGTGAAATATGGATATGAATGGTCTCAACGGTTTTCCCAGTCACGGTTTGCCTAGCCAGGATCAGGGGGCGACGTATAGCGCAGCCGATGTGGACGGCGAAAATGCCGTCCAACCATCGCAGGTGCAATCGAACGATCCGCCCTTCGCCGATCCGGGCAATGAAACCGGTTCGAATGTGATAGGCGAGACGACGCAGGTGTTGCAGTCTCTGCTTCAATTTGTCTCGGGTGCTTTGTCGCGCATGCAATCGATCCAGCAAAGACAGGCGCCATCGCATGGCTCGGCGGCGGGGAATGCGCAGGGCGCGAGCGATTCGGGCGATGCAAGTGATGCGAGCGATGCAAGTGATGCGAGCGATGCAAGCGATGCAAGCGATGCAAGCGATGCAAGCCAGTCGGCTCAACCGCAAGCCCGTGTTTCGCGTATGCAAGGCGCAGGCGAGGCCAATCAGCCATCGGCGGCGCAGCCACGCGAAGCGCCTTCCACCGGTTCGGGTCAGGAGGGCGGTGCCGGCGGCGGCCAGCAGGATCAAGCCGGCATGCTCAAGTTTGCGCAAGTCCTGCAGTCGTTGCTCAGCTCGCTGCTCAGTGCCATTCCGTTCGTCGGTTCGGCATTGAGCTCGGTTACCGCAAACATTGGAAAGTCCGCGCATAGCAGCTGATCGCCGGCGTCTTGGACAAGTCGCCTAACATGGACGGCACGGCTGATCGTTGCCAGTGCCGTTTCCATGCCTCATCGTCAAGGAATGACCTATGGCAAGTATTGGTTTGTGCATGATTGTTCGCAACGAGGCGCCGGTGCTGGAGCGCTGCCTTGCCTCGGCGCTGCCGTTGATCGACTACGCCTGCATCGTCGATACGGGCTCCGATGACGATACGGAGGCCGTTGCCCGGCGCTTCTTTCAAAAGCACAGCATCGACTGCGACGTCTATCGCGATACGTGGCGCGATTTTGCCAGCAATCGAAACTTGGCGATCGAATGGACGCGCCGCCGCAAGGACGTCGATTATTGCCTTGTTTTGGACGCGCATGACGTGATTCACGTCGATGCCGCATTCGATGCGCGCAGGTTCAAGGAGCAGATGTGGTTCGATGTGTACGATGTGCGTTTTCGCCATGGCGATACCGAGCATCGCCGGCCGGCCTTGTTCGAAACCCGGCTGGGCTGTTACTACCGGGGCAAGGTGCATGAATTTTTGGTATTGCCCGCGCAGGTGACGCGCAGCGACGTCGATGGTTTTCACCTGCATACGGTGCAGGATGGCGCGCACCATCGCGATCCGGAAAAGTATCTGGACGATGCCCGCGTCATCGAACAAGCCATGCAGGAAGAGACCGATCCCTTCATGCTGTCGCGCTACAGCTTTTACCTTGGACAATGCTACATGCGCGGCGGCGACCTCAAGCGGGCCATTCGCGCTTTCTACATGCGGGTGCGCTATGGCGGCTGGGAGCAGGAGCTGTTCGTCAGCTTGTTGTGCATTGCCCGCATCATGGTGCAGCTCGGTTACCGCGAGGAGCGTGTGATGCATGCCTACTTGCAAGCCTGGGCCGCGTGCCCGAAACGCGCCGAGCCGCTCCATGACCTGGCGGTCTATGCGCGCAAAAAGCACCAGTTTCACTGGGCGCGGTTGTTTGCCGGGCAAGGCATGCAGCTGTCCAAGCCCACCGAAGGCCTGGCCATCGAAAGCGATGTCTATGCCTACAAGTTGATGGATGAGTACGCCATCGCCGCGTATGGCTGTGGCGATTACCCGGCATCGCTCGATGCCTGCACGCACCTGCTCAAGGCCCAGGCGTTGCCGGGAGCGGAACGGGAGCGTGTGGTGGGCAATGCCAGCATTGCCCTGGCGCACCTGTGATGGTGGCGCCCGGTATCGGTAGGGTTGGCGTGGATGCGGCCGGCTTATAGCCGCGCGTGGACCTGTTCCTTGGGCAGCACGCCTTTGATGTCGTAGACCACGCCGTTGTCCATGGTCAGTGCGCGGACGTCGTAGGCGCTATCGGTTTTGAATCGATCATGCGCGACGGCCAGCACCACGGCGGCGTAGTCGTGCCTGGCTTGCACGCTCGGCAGCAGCTCCAGGCCGTAGTGGCCGCGCGCCTCGTCCGCATCGGCCCATGGGTCGTGCACGTCCACGGCCGCACCGAAACTCTGCAGCTCGCGCACCAGGTCCACGACGCGCGTGTTGCGCAGATCCGGGCAGTTCTCCTTGAAGGTAAGCCCCAGCACCAGCACGCGGCTGCCGCGTATCGCGTGGCCCTGTCCGACCATCAGTTTGATGACTTCGCTTGCCACATGCTGACCCATCGCATCATTGATGCGCCGGCAGGCGAGCAGGATGTCGGGGTAGTAGCCGGTGGATTGCGCCTTCTGGATCAGGTAATACGGATCCACGCCAATGCAATGGCCGCCCACCAGGCCGGGCTGGAAGGGCAGGAAGTTCCACTTGGTGCCGGCGGCGGCGAGCACGTCCTGCGTGTCGATCCCCAGGCGATGGAAGATCAGCGCGAATTCGTTGATCAGTGCGATGTTCGCATCGCGCTGGGTGTTCTCGATCACCTTGGCCGCTTCGGCCACTTTCAAACTCGGCGCTTTGTGCGTGCCGGCGGTGATGATGCGCGCATATAGCGCATCGACGAAGTTCGCCGTGTCGGGGGTGGAGCCGGAGGTGATCTTGGGGATGGTGGTGAGGCGCCGCTGCCTGTCGCCGGGGTTGATGCGTTCGGGGCTGTAGCCGGCGGTGAAATCGATATTGAAACGAAGGCCGGATGCGCGCTCCAGCTCGGGCACGCAGATTTCCTCGGTGGCGCCCGGATACACGGTCGATTCGTAGATCACCACGTCCCCTTGCTTGAGCACGCTGCCGACCATCTGGCTGGCGCGGATCAGCGGCGTGAAATCGGGACGTTTGTGCTCATCCACCGGCGTGGGCACGGTGATGATGAACACATTGCATGCGCGCAGCGATGCCACGTCGGTGGCAAAGCGCAGCCGCGTGGCGGCGGCCAGTTCCTCGGCGGAGGTTTCCTGGTTGCCATCCACGCCGCGGCGCAACGCATCGATGCGCGTGGCGTCGATGTCGTAGCCGAGCGTATCGAGCAGGCGGCCGAATTCCACCGCGAGCGGCAGGCCGACGTAACCGAGTCCGATGACCGCAAGGCGGGGGTCGCTGGGATGTGTTGTCACGGGTGTGTCGCTCAGGGTGGCGGGCGGTCAGTAAAGAAGCGGCGTCTAGTGGTACATCAGGTTGATCGCGATCAGCGTGATCACCAGCACGATAAAGGTCAGCGGTACGCCGGCGCGTAGGAAATCCTTCGCACTGTAGTCGCCCGGGCCGGTCACCATCATCAGGGCAGGGTGGCCCGAGCTCAACAGGAAGGTGTTGGACGAGGACACGGCCACGATCAGCGCATAGGCGGAAGGATTGCCGCCGGTCGCCACCGCCACGCTGATCGCCACCGGCACCATCATCACCGTGGCGCCCACATTGGACATGACCTGTGAAAACAGCAGCGTGAGAATCGCCAGCGAGGTCTGCAGGATCCACGGCGATGCGTGCCCCAGGTGCAGCAGCACTTCCTGCGCCACCCAGGCGGCGGTGCCGGTGGAATCCATCGACCAGCCCAGCGGAATCAGGCAGGCGGTGACGAAGATGGTTTTCCAGTTCACGGCGCGGTAGGCCTCGTCCATGTTCAGCACGCCGGTGAGCAGCATGCCGATCGCGCCGGTCATCATGGCGATGGAAAGGTCCAGGTTGGTGAACAGCGCCAGGCTCTTGGCCAGCAGGAAAAAGCCGACCGCCTGCCACACCTTGTTGGGCCGCTGCTCTTCGCGCGGGATGTCGGTGACGACGACCAGATCCTTTTCCTCGGATACTTCCTGCAGTGCGCGCCAGCTTGAGTGCAACACCAGCGTGTCGCCGGTGCGCAGGCTCACCGTGCGCAGATCGTCGCGATAAACGTGGTCGCCACGGGTTACCGCCAGCACCGAGATGCCGTAGCGCTTGCGCAGGCGCAGGTCGCCCACCGATTGCTTGAGGAAGCGCGAACTGGGCGGAATCACTGCCTCGGAAATGCCCGCGCGGGTGGGATTGAACAGCTCGCCCAACTGGCGCATGCGCGGGGAAACCTTGCACAGCTGGTTGTTGGCGAAACGGTTCAGTTCCTCGCGCGGGCCCAGCACACCCAGCACCGAGCCCACCCAGATCACCTGGTCGGCCGGCGGCGCCATGCGTGCGTCGTTGCCGCTCTTGATCGCCAGGATCAGCGGCGCGCCGTGCAGTTGTTCCACTTCGCCGATGCTCATGCCCACCAGCGGGCTTTCGGCGGTGACGGTCAGCTCGGCGGTTTCGCCGACGATGCCGTAGGTCTCGGCGAAGTAGCTTTCGGTACGGCCGGGCGTGACCTTCTGGCGTTCGTCCTCGCGCTCGGGCAACAGCTTGTGCGTGAACAGGTAAAAGAACAGCACGCCCGCCACCGCCAGGGCCAGGCCCACCGGCGTCACGCTGAACAGGCCGAACTTGGGCACCGTCTGCGCGCCGGCCGGCAGGTTGGCGTTGGCGCTGGCGATCAGGTCGTTGAGCACGATCAGCGGCGAATTGGCGATGAGCGTGGTGTTGGTGGCGGTGAGGATGCAGAACGCCATCGGCAGCAGCAGGCGCGAGATCGGCACGCCGGTGCGCGCCGACAGTCGACTGGTGACCGGGATCATCAGCGCGGCCAGCGCCTGGCTGGGGATCACTGCGCTGAACAGGCTGGTGACCGCGTTGATCACCAAGCCCAGGCGCGACTCCTTGCCGCGCGCCATGCGCATCACGAACTGCGCGGTAAGGCCCAGCACGCCGGCGCGGTCCAGTCCCGCACCCATGATCATGATCGCGATGATCGCGATCACCGCGTTACCCGCAAAGCCGTTGAAGACACGGTCGGAGGGAATCAGGCCGGTCAGGCCGATCACCACCACCACCAGCAGCGCCACCATGTCGGCGCGGATCCACTCCAGCACCAGCATGAGCATGGTGAAGCACACCAGCCCCAGTACCAGGATCATTTCGGGGGTGAGGGTCAGCGCCACTATCGATCGTCCCTGGCGGGCGCCGTGCTCGGCTGGATGCGGATGGGCAGCGTTGGCTTCACGCGGTGACTCGTCCCTGTTTAACGACGAAGTATAAGCGTCAGGGCACGCGGACTGGTGAACCGTTGCCGCATCGTCGAAGGCGCGCGCCATGCGCACGTTGGGTCTCTGGCCCCGATCCATGGCCGCGCACCCGGCGCGGCCTCCGCGCCGCGGCATCCTGGCCGCTCCCTCTGCGTGCGGCAGGGACGGCCGGGCAGCCGGGTTTCACCCGGTCCGGCGCTCCCCTGGTGCGCGCAGGCGGGGGATTTGGCGTGCGATTTCAGGTCCTGCGGTAGAGCAGATCCCACACGCCGTGGCCGAGCTTCAAGCCGCGCCGCTCGAAATGCGTTTCGATCCGCCAGGCCGGCTTTTGCGCGTATTGGCCCGGGCCCACCGCATTGCGCCAATCCGGCGCGGCTTCCATCACCTCAAGCATGTGCTGGGCATAGGCCTCCCAATCGGTCGCCAGATGCAGGAGGCCGCCGGGCGCCATGCGCGAGGCGAGCAGGGCGATGAATGGGGGTTGGACGATGCGCCGCTTGTTGTGGCGCTTCTTGTGCCACGGATCGGGAAACCAGATGCGCGCCTCGGCGAGCGTGCCGGGCGCCATTTCGTGCTGCAGCACTTCGACTGCGTCATGCTTGTAAAGGCGCACATTGGTGGCATCCCGTGCCGCCAGCGCATTCATCAGCCGGCCCACGCCCGGGCCATGGACCTCCACGCCCAGGTAATCGCGCGCCGGGTCGTGCTCGCTGGCCCAGGCCAGCGCCTCGCCGTTGCCGAAGCCGATTTCCAGCACACGCGGTGCCTGGCGGCCGAAATGGGCGGCGAAGTCCTGCGCAGTGCCGGAGTAGTCCAGGCCAAAGCGCGCCCAATGGGTTTCGAAGGCGCGTTGCTGGGCCGGCGTCATCCGGCCTTCCCGCAGCACAAAACTGCGGATGCGGCGCAGAGGCGGGTTGTCGTGGTCGATGGAGTCGTTCATGCGAATCGTGTCGCCTTCCCCCTATGGGCAGAAGGCGGCAGCCCGTCAGCCGATGGTGCCGTCGATCGGGCTGGACGCCGACGCGTAGCGCTTGCGCGGAATGCGGCCAGCGCGGAAGGCGGCGCGTCCGGCTTCGATGGCCAGCTTCATCGCGTGCGCCATCAGCACCGGATCCTTGGCACCGGCGATGGCGGAGTTCATCAACACGCCGTCGCATCCCAGTTCCATGGCGATGGCGGCGTCGGAGGCGGTGCCCACGCCCGCGTCCACGATCACCGGCACCTTGGCCTGCTCGATGATCTCCAGCAGGTTGTAGCGGTTCTGGATACCCAGGCCCGAGCCGATCGGCGCCGCCAGCGGCATGATCGCGACGCAGCCGATCTGCTCCAGCTTGCGGGCGAGGATCGGGTCGTCGGTGGTGTAGACCATCACGTCGAAGCCGTCCGCCACCAACAGCTCGGCAGCCTTGAGGGTTTCCACCACGTCCGGGTAGAGCGTGCGCTCGTCGCCCAGTACTTCGAGCTTCACCAGCTTGTGGCCGTCCAGCAGTTCGCGCGCCAGCTTGCAGGTGCGCACGGCGTCCACCGCGTTGTAGCAGCCGGCGGTATTGGGCAGCAGGGTGAATTCGGTGGGCGGCAGCGCGTCGAGCAGGCTGGGCGCATTCGGATCCTGGCCCAGGTTCACGCGGCGGATGGCGGCGGTAACGATCTGGGCGCCGGCGGCCTGGGTGGCGCGTCGCGTTTGGTCCAGATCCTTGTATTTGCCGGTGCCGGTCAGCAGGCGCGAGCCGTAGCTTTTGCCGGCGATGATGAGCGGGTCGGTGGTGTCGGGCGTCTTGATGTTCATGGGGATGGGGCAACGTATAGGAGGCGCGTGGCGCGGGGAAGCGGCAGTGGGGGGTCAACCTCCGCCGATGGCGTGAACGATCTCCACGCGATCGCCCGCGCTCAGTTCGTGGCCTTCATGCTGGCTGCGCGGCACGATCTCCTGATTCACCTCCACCGCAACGCGGCGGCCGCCGTAGCCGGCCTGCTGGAGCAACTGGGTGATGGTGGTGTCCTGGCCGCAGTCGTGCGGATGGCCGTTGAGAGTGATCTGCATCCGCCTAGTGTAACGGCACCGGCCCGGCGGTTGGCCGGGCCGGTGGCATTTGCATCGTCAATGCTGATTGCTATTGCCGCCGTGGGCAGGCGGTGCGCTGGCGTGCGGCTTGGAGGTGCTTTGCTGCGGGTGCGGCTGCGACAGGGAGTGCTCGTATTCCGGACGCGCATAGGGCTGCGGCATCGGCACGCTGCGATAGGGCTGGTAGGAGGGATCCGGCGCCATCTGGCGCTGCTCGGGCACATATTGATGCGAGCGCTCGGCTTGCTCCTGGCGCTGCTGTTCCAACAGCTGCCGCTGGGCCTGTTGCTGCTCGATCAGCTGTGGAGAAGGCTGCGAGGGGAAGCGCGGCGCCTGTTGGATCTGCTGCGCCGACTCCAAGCGCGGCAGCTGCGGCAGCGTGGCCGGGTGGGGGGTGACGGGCGCCTGCATCGGCGCGGCAGGCTGAGCGAAGCGCGCCTGCTCGGGCGCCCGCGTGTTGGCGGCGGGGGCCGCGACCCCGCTCAGCACGCGCACATTCGAGGCGGGTTGGCCGGCCCGGACCGATGTGCTGGCCTGGATCGACGGCGCTGGCCTTCCCACCGCCACCACCTGGCGGTTGAATCCCGCCGCCGGCAGCGGGCGCGCATCCACCAGGCGCGCCTGGGCGAAGCTTGCCGGTGTGGGCCGCTGCAACGCACCGGCCGCGATCGGGGTCGCGGCGGCGATCTGCTGCGGACTCATCGCCACCCGGTTGTGCTGCACGTTCCGCGCGCTGGCAAACGCCTGGGCCGAGACCGCCGTGAAGCCGTTAGGCGCACTGCGGTTGACGTAGGTCACGCCCATTGCCGGCCGGCCGGTCTGATATGAGGCGTACTGGCTGCGGATGCTGTCGGTCAGCGCGCCTTGGCTGTAGCTACGGCCAAGCGCGATATTGCTGGTATTGATTTGCGTGTAGTAGTTGCGCGAAGCGCGATACCAGGGGTTGTAGACCTCGTGCGGCCCCAGCGGTACCCAGCCGACCGGGCCTCCATGGCCGATGCCGGCGAAAGCCACCAGCGCCGGCGCGTAGATCGGCCGCCTGTAGCGCGGACCGGGAATCCATCCCCAGCGGTGGCCGAGGTAAGCCCAGCGGCCATAGTGATAGGGCGCAAATCCCCACGGCAGATTGTCCACCCAGGTCCAGCCCCACGGACCGATCCAGGTCCAGTAGCCGAAACTGTATGGCGACCAGCCCACGGCGACATCGGAGGGATACCATACCGCGCCATAGTCGGAGTCGTCCTGCCAGGTGCCGTATTGATCCAGGTCCTGCGCGCCGACCATCTGCTCGGACACGTACTGGGTGCTGGCGATGTTGCTGCCGTACTGGGCGTCGCGGTCGGCGCACCAGGTATCGAAGGCATCGCCGCCGCCGATATCGCTGACCACGACATTATTAAGCGTGGCATCGGCGAACTGGTAACTGCGTCCGCTGAAAATGTCGCGTTGCGCATGATGCTCGCCATACACCACCGCGCTGCCGGCAAATAGCGACACCGTGGTGTAGGCACCGTTCGGGCCGATGTCCACGCGCACCGTGCCGGGCTGGTTCATCACCAGGGCGAGGGTGGGCGTGTCCACCTCGTACGTGGCGCCTTCGGGCAGGATGCGCACGTTGAGATTGAGCGTGCCCTGGGTCAGCTCAAATTGGCCGATCTGGCCGTTGAGGTTGAGCACGCCGATGTCGCTGTGTTCGTTGATGCGCAGCACGGCGCCGTCAAGCTCCAGCTCGGCGCGCGCGCCAGGGCCGCTGGAGAGTTTGTCGCCGTTGGTCAGCGGGCGGTTGACGCTGGCCGCGCTCCATTGGGTGCTGCCGGCGGGCAGCAGGCCCAGGTCGCCCGACGCGTAGGACAGGCGCGCCACGCGGGTGGGCGGATCGCCGGCATCGCCCTGGCCGGCGTCGTCGGACTGCGCCCAGGCGATGGCGCAGATGCTTGCCAGGCAGAGCGCGGCGAGCAGGAAGCGCCAGCCGCGCGACATCGAGATGGCAGAACTTGGTGCACGCATAGGTATCTCCGTGCCGTGGTGCGCGAAGCGGTCGCGCTCCCGTACTTCATCCGTGTATGGGGGTGCTGCGAACCAAGTATGAGGGTAGTCTCACAGGGTGTGTGCCGGCTGCCGGCGGTTTGGTTTTCGCATTCAGGTCGCCGCCATCTCCGGTTCATGCCGCGTTGCCCTGGCTGAAAAACCAAGCGGCGGAGGATTCCAAAACCCCCATCCGCCAGTTACCATCGCCGGGCGCCGCGGGTGTAGCTCAATGGTAGAGCTGTAGCTTCCCAAGCTACTGACGAGGGTTCGATTCCCTTCACCCGCTCCAGCCTCAAGCCTGGGTGTTCGCCCGGCTCAATCTGAAGTCATTCCCGGCCATCCCATGGCGCCTGCACCAGGCGGCCCTTCGGGTATTGATTCCTGTGTTGTTCTCCACGTCGGAACTTTTTGCCGTGATCTTTTGCGATGGCTGGCGCCTCGCATTTGTATTTGCGTCTGTGCCTGCTTGCCGGTCTCGTGCAAGACACTGGGTTTCGTTTCACGGTTCGTTATCTGATATGTAGTAGCGTGCGGTAACGCTTGTCGATGCACGTCTTGTGTCAGCATGCCAGCGAATCATTTTCACCGCTGCGCCAACATGGGTTTGCCTGAGGATCGCAACGATCCGCGTTTGTACTTGCGTGGTGATTCCTGCAAAAGGAGATAGGAACATTCCTAGCGACGTTCGTGCACGAAACGCTTTCTTTGCAGCACATTCCGATGAGACGCAGGCCATGCACATGCGTTACGAAGACGAAGCGGCATTAATTGCCTACACGCGTGACAGATAAACCCTACAACATGCGAATGGGCGATTCCAGATAATGGCGTGCCACGCTTGGTTGCTGATCTGGTGACCAACGTGTGGATCAAAGATCACCATGGATCGTCACTACATTCCTCATTGGGAAGTTCAAACAACATGAAAAACTACAAGCTTGCTGCAGTTGCTGCTCTGATCGGTGGATTCCTTGTGGCCGGTTCGGCCTTCGCCGCGGATGACGGTGGCACCATTACCTTCACCGGCGCGGTGTCGTCGGCAACCTGCTCCCTGACCGGCGGCGCAGGTACCGACGGTGGTTCGGGCAACTTCACCGTGGCGCTCAATTCCGTGGCGGTCACTGATCTGGCCACCGCCGGCGCAACCGCCAACGCCAAGGATTTCAGCATCAACATCGGTGCGCCGGGGCAGGCCTCCTGCACCAACGGCACGGTTGCCACGATGACCTTCGTAACCTCCAGCCCGCAAATCGATGCAGCCACCGGCGCGCTCAAGAACGTGCTGGCTGGCGAGGCGACCAATACGCAGGTGCAGCTGACCGATTCCAGCGGCGCAGTCATCAACCTCGCCAACCCGGCTTACTCGGTTTCCAGCCCGGCCATCGTCAACAACACCGCGCAGATCAGCCTGCGTGCCCAGTACTACGCCACGGGCGCTGCGACGCCTGGCCTGGTCAGCACGTCGGTGCAGTACGGCATCACCTACAACTAAGCAGTTGCTTTGGTTTGCACCGGCGGCGTCTATAGAGCGCCGTCGGTGTGTTTTCCTTTTTTTCAGGTGGCTCATGTCTTTCCTTTTTCGTTATGCCGCACTCGGCACATTCCTGGTGGCTGCCGGTTTTGCCGGTCATGCCGATGCCAATGTCGTCATCAACGGCACGCGCGTCATTTATCCTTCGGAAGATAAAGAAGTTACCGTCAAGCTAAGCAACGACAGCGCACAGCCCATGCTGGTGCAAGTCTGGCTGGACAATGGCGACGAAAAGTCCGCGCCCGAAAAGATCAAGACGCCTTTTACCTTGACGCCCCCCATATCCCGCATCGAACCAGGCAAAGGGCAGGCTGTGCGCGTGCTTTACACGCAAGATCCCTTGCCCTCCGATAAGGAGACCTTGTTCTGGTTCAACATGCTCGAAGTGCCGCCCAAGCCGGCGGATGCGGAAGGACGAAACCTTTTGCAGTTTGCGTTTCGCACCCGGATCAAGTTCATCTTTCGCCCCAAAGGCCTGGCGGGCAATGCGGCGGATGCATACCAGCAACTCAGCTGGAAGCTGGTCAGTAATCAGGACAACAAGGGGCTTGCGCTGCAAGTCAGCAATCCCACGCCTTACTACGTCAATTTCGCACACGTAGGCATCATGCAGGGTGATAAGCGTGAGCTTGAGCAGGGCGGCATGGTGGCGCCCGGCGCAACCACGGTGTTCCAGCTGACCAAGCTGCAAGGCCAGCCAAGTGCCGACGCCAAAGCCACATTCGACGTCATCAATGATTTTGGTGCAGTAGCCGAGCATGACCAGGCGCTCAGTCGTTGATGCCATAGTTTTTTCGCCGTAGTTTTTCGCGCCTGTTTTTACCCTTTGAATCGCTTCTTCGCGCATCCGTCCGGATGCGTGACGAGGGAGTTTGTGCGACGTAGGAGAGCTGTACATGTCATTGATCATCGCGACGCGGCAACGGATCCGTTCGGCATTGCCGGACATGTGGCGTCGTGCCTTCCTGCCGTCGCTGATCGCCAGCGTGCTGTCGCCGACGGTGGCCTACGGCGCTGCGGCGGCAAGCTCCGGCGCGGATCCGGCGACAAACCTCGATCCGGCCGTCACCTTCGACGCCAACCTCACCGTGGGTGGGAGCGAATCCCAGGTCGATCTCACGCGCTTTTCCAAAGCCGGGTATGTGCCACCGGGCATCTACCATGGCGACATCATCGTCAACCAGGTATGGCGCGCGCACACCACTATCGAATTTGCCGCCCAGGCGGACGGCACCACCAAGCCTTGCTTTGACGCGGCAGCGTTGATGCGCTATGGCATCGATTTGGCCAAGGTCGCCGCCGATGCAGCCAACCCCCCGCGCAAAGCCATGCCGCAAGGGTCTTTCTGCGGCAACATCGGCGATTACGTGCCGGGTGCGACCACCAGCTTCGATCCGGGCGAGCAGTCGCTGTCGTTTTCGGTGCCCCAGTTGTACATGTCGCGCCACGCGCGCGGTTATGTCGATCCCTCGCAATGGGATGGAGGCATCAACGCCGATGTGCTCGGCTACAACGCCAATGTCTATCGCAGCGGCAACGCCGGGCTGTATCAGGCCAATGGCTACCTCGGGCTCACCAACGCACTGAGCTTTGGCTCATGGCACTTCGATCACACCGGAGCGCTCACGTGGGTGCAAGGGCAGGGCGCGCGTTACCAGAACACCGCCACCTATCTGCAGCACGACATTCCTGCATGGCAGGCGCAGGTGGTGGTGGGCGACACCTTTACCTCGGGCGATCTGTTCGACAGCGTGCGCGTTCGCGGGTTACGCATGTATACCGACAATCGCATGCTGCCGCAGTCCATGCGCGGTTATGCACCCATCGTGCGGGGTGTGGCCGATACCAATGCGCATGTCGTCATCCGCCAGAATGGCTACATCATCTATGACACTACCGTAGCCCCGGGCCCGTTCGTCATCGATGACTTGTATCCGACCGGTTTCGGCGGCGATCTGGATGTGGAAGTCACCGAAGCCGATGGCCGCGTGCGTCGTTTCACGCAGCCTTATTCGGCTGTGCCCCAGTTGCTGCGTCAAGGGCAGCAATTGTGGACGGCTACCGCGGGTCGTGTGAATCAAACCGGCCTGCGCGATTCGCCCAACGTAGGACAGTTCACCTATCAGCGCGGCCTTAGCAACCTGTTCACCGGCTACGGTGGCGTTACCCTTGCAACGGGCTACCAGTCCCTGCTCACTGGCGGTGCCTTCAACACGCCGTTCGGCGCATTTTCCGCCGACGTCACGTATGCCAGCAATCATGCGCCCGGTTTGTCCAGCACCAGCGGCTACGGTATGCGCCTTGGCTACAACCAGAACTTCAGCAACACCGGTACCAACTTGGGTATCGCCACCTATCGCTATGCCACCCCGGGGTATCTGGGGTTAAGCGACTACGTGGTGCTGCGCAATGCCGTGGCACAAGGGCAGGCCAACCTGTTCTTGCGCCAGCACACCCGCATGGACATTACCGTCAACCAATCCCTGGGCGACCGCATCGGTCAGTTGTACCTCAATGCATCGTGGCGCAACTACTGGAATGGTGCGGGACGCCAGGTCGATTTCAACGCGGGGTACAGCAACAGCTGGAAGTCGGCCACTTATAGTGTGTCCGTAGAGCGCACGCGCGACAATCTCACGTCGCGCGCACCCGGCCAGGCGCTTGTTAGCCCTGTGACGGGCGACAACGGCGGCTTTTTTACGCCGACCTCGCAGGGCACGATCCGCGACACACGCGTCATGCTCAACCTGACGATACCCTTGGGCCGCCCTGATCGCGCCCCGATGCTGGTTGCCAGCGCCACCCATTCACGTACTTCCGGCAGCAGCCAGCAGCTATCGCTCAATGGCGCACTCGACGCCGACCATCGTTACAACTACAACGCGACCGTCGGCCATAGTGGCGGCTCTACGCAAGGGTCGCTGTCAGGGCAATACACTGGTAGCCGCGTTAATGCCAACGCTTCCTACAGCCAGGGCGGCGGGTTCCGCCAGTCCGGACTCGGCGCCGGTGGCGCGGTGGTCGTGCATGCGGGCGGCATCACTTTTTCGCCGCCAACGGGCGATACCGTCGGTCTTATCGAAGCGCGCGGCGCAGCCGGCGCGCGTACGGGCACCACCACCATCGACGGTCGTGGTTATGCCGTCGTGCCGTACCTCATGCCCTACGAGCTCAATACCATCGAACTTGATCCGAAGGGCACCACCAGCAATGTGGAGCTAAAAAGCACCACGCAAAACGTCGCGCCGCGCGCGGGCAGCGTGGTGCGCCTGCACTACGACGTTGACCGCAGCCAACTGTTGCTTATCGATGCCCGGCAGGCCAACGGTAGCCCGCTGCCCTTTGGCGCCGACGTGTTCGACGCCCAAGGCACCAATGTCGGTGTCGTGGGCCAGTCCAGTCGACTGGTGGTGCGCGGCGTCGATGCCTCGACAACGCTGACGGTGCGCTGGGGGGCGGGCGCGAATGAAAGCTGCCGCCTGCCCGTGACGTTGCCGGCCAACGCCAAGGGCGTACAGAGCAATACGCTGATGCTGCAATCGACGTGCGGGGCGCCATTGCCCGACGGTTCGGCCATGGCACAGCCTGCGGTGCGGAACATATCCGGCGCTGTTATGCATTAAACGGAGCGATAAATCACGTAAGTAAATAATTACCACGCGCGCGAGGCATCAAGCACATAAGGTACATGGATGATTCACGCGATGTGTATGCGCAAAGTCCGCGTTGCCGTCGCCATGCAGTTCTTAAGGTGAGTGCACCAGGCCGCCTCGGTGCCATGGGAACGCGCTTAGGCGAAGTGCTCATGTGGTTAATTGTGAGTCACATTGCCGCGTAAGGAAGTCTGTCGATGCGGCGCTCCTGAGGAGCATGCTTGCTTGTTACGGGATTCGGTTTTTACAGGAAAAGAAATGTTTTACTCATATGTCCAACATTTATTGGTTCGCTGCCGGCTCAATATGAGACGGCTTGGCAGGGTTTGTCATTTACGCACAGCGATGAAAAAGCAAAAGCCAGCGGAAAACCATTTTATGTCTCGTTGCCTCTCGCTTCCGCGCGTGATGGGGGCGGGCATAGGCTGGTTGATGGCTACGCTGCCGATGCTTTTTTTCTTGGGTACTGCGGGTACGCCAAGTGCGGTGCAGGCTCAAACTATTTCGTGCGCCAGTGATGCACCATCGTTCTACAATATCAGTGTTCCGTCCACGTTGAATGTGGGGGCGGATATGCCTGTGGGTGCAGTCGTATGGTCTCAGTCGATATCGCCTACATTTACTGTGCGATGCAGCCCGATAACAGGTGGGACAATGGTGTTTTCGGCGTCCTCGACGACGCCGGGCGCAGGGTTGAATTTCAGTCAGTGCCCCTACACCACCCCTGTTGTTGCGCCTGGATTTTCTGATGCTTATCGGATAATGACGACAAGTGGGCAGCCTACGCCGCTCGCTGTTCGTATCCGCACCACCCCTCCATCTCCGGGTGTTGGTTTCACGGGAACGCCGGCCGGGACTAAGTTTACGCCTAGCGTGACAGTGGAAGTTATTCGTGTCACTAGTGCAGGCGGGAATTTTTCTGGTCCTGTTGCCGTGTGGACCCACCTGATGTTTTCCTGGTCTCCAAGTAGTGCGATACAGGCGGCACTTTTTACCACCTTTGCGTCAGATAGATGTCCGAGTCCATCTGTCAACACCACGATCAGCGTAGGCGCCGTGGTCCCGACGTGTACGGTAGCAACGCCTTCCGTCACCATTCCCCTGGGCAATATCCAGGCGACCGCGATGCCGTCCGTGGGAAGCTTTGCCGGCTCCGGCACCCAGAACGTGTCGCTGAACTGTACCGACAATCCTGCCGTCACCATGTCGCTGACGGGCACGCCGGTGAGCGGTTACAGCGACGTCCTGGCGTTGACGTCAGCGCCAGGTGTCGCGCAAGGGGTTGGCGCCCAGCTGCTCTATAACGGCACGCCGCTGACCATCAATGGATCGGTTTCCCTCGGTACGGCAGGTAGCACGCTCACGGTGCCGATCTCGGCGCGCTACTACCGCACCGGCAACCTCACCGCAGGCTCTGCCAATGCCATTGGCACACTCAACTTTACTTACCAGTGATGGCGTGGTTCCACGCCCCCAAAAAGTAGGAGAACCACCATGAAGGAGAACGTCGTGCATCATCGAGTTATTTCACGCCGCACCAAGCCTCTGGTTGTTTGCGCGCTGGCGATCCTCGCCGGTGGCGTCGCGACCGCGAGCCTCGCGCAAAGCACTGCTACCGTCAACGTCACCGGCAACATCCAGGGTACGTGTAACGTCACCGGCGGAAGCACTACCACCATCAACCTCGGCAATGTGTCGGTCAGCGCGTTTTCTGGCGCGGGAACGACCTCGCCCATCAGTGCACCGCAAAACATCGTACTTACGTGTACGTCCAGCCCGGGCATTACGATGACCATGACGGGCACGCAGGCGCCCAGTGGCCCCAACACTACGCTGGCCTTGACCGGCACCACCGGCATAGCCACCGGTGTGGGCGTGCAGATACTCAACAATGGCACCGGCACGCCCACCACGCCGCTGGTGCTTGGCGCCAGCAACACGATCCCCACGGGGGCGACCGTTACCATTCCGGTGGCAGCCCGGTACTACGCGATCAACGCTACACCTGGCGCGGGCACGGCCAACTCTACCGCCACGTTGACCTTCCGCTTCAACTGATCTGCAAAGTGGCCGCCAGGGATGGCGGCCGATGCCTGATCTGGCGTATTTCGCGCATGGTGACGTGCCTCGCATCCGTCGCCAAGGAGAGCAGGCAAGGCACACATGGAACTGGTGCTCCGGCGTGATAGATCCGGAGCCCTTATGGGTACTGGGACAAAATGTATGGTAATTGCGCAAGATAAATTAAGGCGTTTGAAAATTCCGCGGCTGACTCTGTTCGCATTCGCGCTGGCCGCCTGCGCGGGGCCTGCTTTGGCGCAGGACAATACGGTTAACGTCAACGGCACCATTACGGTCAATACATGCAACCTGAGTACGCCCGATGTCCAGGTGGACATGGGGCAGGTTGGCATTGCGGTGATCGATGGGGTGGGTGTGGGCTCCCCCATCGCAGACTTCACGCCGCTCAGCATCGACATGGTTTGCGAACGAGGTGCGAACGTAAGAATCACGCTGCAGGATGCCAGCAATCCGGGCTCGACCCTGCCGTATATCGGCCTGCGTCCAGGTGGCGGCGTTGCAACGGGCGTGGGCATCCAGCTTGCGCGCGCCGGCGATGGCAGCATTGTTCCGCTTGGGCCCAGCGCAACATGGGTGGCAGGTACCAACTTGCCGGCGGGCAATTTCAGTATTGCCATGCGCGCGCATTATTACCGCACGTCCTCGGCGACGTCCGCCGGTGCGGCCAATGCCGGCGCACTGTTCGGGGTGGAGTATTTCTAAGGGCGTACAGGGATAAATGAGTGATGCCGCTTCAATGGCGCCGCGTTTGTTTTCTTGGGTTGATCGGCGCTGAGCGCCGTCGCACCTGGGGTTTTGTGAATAAGCGAACGTAAGCGCGCTCGTGCGCTTTTTCGGGAAATGATGGAAGTCGCTTGGTAGCTCACGGTTTGTAAGCGAGGGTCACGCTTACGGTGCACCGGGACGGTGGTGCAAACAAGCATTGCGATCGGTTTGTGGCCTTGCGTGCGCAGAAGAGCGTGTAATTGGCCACTTCGATGTTGTGAGCAGCATGCCGGGTCCGTTGCCATGCCACGCAACCTGCCGAGCCGTGGCAAGCCGCTTTCTTGAGCAAGGCACTGCTGTAATGCGCTGAACATCGCAGCTTGACGATGGCTGCATGGCACGCCCGCTTTCGAGCGGGTTTCGCACGTTGGACTGGAGGGAAATTGCCAAATGGGTAGGTTGAAAGCAGTATTTTTTGCTGTTTCGTTCTTTATGGCTATAACGGTAACTGCGTTTCTTCCACAAAAAGCCCATGCCGCACTTGCGTGCACGGGACCTGGCATCCACCTTACCTTGCCTGCTGGCACTGTCATTTTTACCGGGGCCGCGTCGGCTCCCCTGGGTGCTGTCCTTTACACCGGCAATTTTCAGGGGGCTGCCCAAGTTACTTGCGTCAACGCTGCGGGCAACAATGCCGTGGTCCGATTGAGAGTGACCGGGGGCAATGGTGGTCTGGCCTCGGGATACAGCGACGTGTATTACGCCAATCCCATTGCCGGCTCGCCAGGTCATGCTTTCGGCGTCAGGATTCTTTACAACGGTACATCCATTACGGATGGATCATTGGTCTATACGCCCTCGTCTACGGGAACCCTCACCATCCCGGGGACGTTTTCGGTGCAAATAATCAAGCTAAGCAATCCCCTGGAAAGTATCGGCGTGCTGATGCCCCAGTTTTTGCTTGTGATCGAGGGTGTCACTTCCAGCATAGATAATGTATCTGCCTACCTGAGCTTGGATTCGACATCGTTTGTCGTGCCCAAGCCCACCTGCAGCGTACTCACGCCCAACGTCACCATTCCCTTGGGCAGTATCAGTGCGCTGTCGTTGCCATCGATCGGGTCGGTTGCAGGGTCGGGCACACAAAATATCTCGCTGAGTTGTTCCGAAAGCCCTGCGGTAGCCATGTCGTTGAGCGGTACGGCCGTGAGCGGCTATCCCAATGTGCTTGCGCTGACCGCCGGTCCCGGCACGGCGCAGGGTGTAGGAGCCCAGTTGCTTTACAACAATACACCTCTGACGATGGATGCTTCGGTTTTCCTCGGTACCGCAGGCTCCACGCTCACCGTGCCGATCGCAGCGCGCTATTACCGCACCGGCAACCTCACCGCCGGTACAGCCAACGCCACGGGCAGGCTCAACTTTACTTACCAGTAAAGGACACCATGCCACGCCGCCAGATAACAAGGCCCCACCATGAAAGAGAACACCATGCGCCATCGATCGCTTTCTTGCCGCATTAAGCCGCTGTTTGCGCGCGCGCCCTTGATGGCCTTTAGTGGCTTGGCGAGCGTTGGCGTTGCGCAATCAGCGAAGGATGCTATGAAACCATTCTTGCGTCATATGGCGTCGGCGGCTTTTCTTATGGCCGTTGCGCTGCAGGCCCATGCCGGGGTGGTGATCAGCACTACCCGCGTGGTTTATCAGGCCAACGACAAAGAGGAGACCGTCAAGCTCAACAACGAGGGCACGCTACCCTTGCTGGTACAGGCATGGCTGGATAGCGGTGACATCAATGCGTCGCCCGCCCAAATTGCCGTGCCTTTTACCCTTACGCCCCCCATGTTCCGAATGGATCCCGGCAAGGGGCAGGCGCTGCGTTTGCGCTATACCGGCGAGCCCTTGCCCAAGGACAAGGAAACCCTGTTCTGGCTCAACGTGTTGGAAGTGCCGCCGAAGGACAAGACCACTGCCGATACCAATGCGTTGCGCATGGCCATTCGCACGCGCATCAAGGTCATGTTCCGCCCCAAGGGTCTGCCCGGTAGCGCCAAGGATGCGCCGGGCGCGCTGACGTGGAACGTGGTGCGCGAAGGCGACGGTTACGCTTTGAAGGCAAGTAACGCGTCGCCCTATTTTGTGAACCTGGCTACCGTGGCGTTGAGCGTGGCTGGCAAAACGCTGGACGCGGGCCAAGGTTATGTAGCGCCGAGCGGGGTGGCGCTGTTCCCGGTCAAGGATCTCTCTTCCGCGCCGGGCGCCAGTGCCGACGTCCAATACGTCAGCATCGACGACTACGGCACCAAAACTGAAAACAAGAAGAGCGCAACCGTTGGCCAGTGAGACGGGCGATCGAAACATTGCCGTGCAAAGCCCGTCTTGCGATGTATCCGGATCCGTCGCTCGTCGATGATCTGCCTGAATTTGGCAAGAAAGCGGGTATCGGCATTCCCGGCGGCTGACTCCCCGCTGGGCGGCCTCGGAGGTCGAGCGTTGGGATGGCGCTCGTCTCGGGCCAACTGCTAATCTAGCCCCGCATTGTTCCAGGTTGCTTTTTCTATTGGCTACGCCAGTTAAAATTTCAGCACTGGCGTGGATTTAGGATCGAGTGGGGCATTTCAAAGGTGCCTCCATTCACCTGCTCCATTTTCCAATGCGGGAAAATGGATGCGATGCATGTTTCAACCGGCGCCCCACCGACCCCCCAAAAAACACCACAGCGTGAGCTGACATGGCGGACCTGATCACCCTCGGATGGCGGGAGCGGCTGGCACTGCCCCAGTTCGGTATCGCCTCGCTGAAGGTCAAGCTCGATACGGGCGCACGCAGCAGTTCCCTGCACGTGGACAAACTGGAGACGTTCGAACGCGACGGCGCCACCTGGCTGCGCTTCACGGTCGGCCTGGGGCGGCGCTCCGCGCGTCAGGTGCTTTGCGAAGCGCCGGCCCGCGACCGGCGCGTGGTGGTCGATACCGGCGGCGGCCGCAGCGAACGCTGGTTTATCCATACCCAGGTGATGCTGGCGGGCGAGCGGTTCGAGGTTGACATGAATCTGACCGACCGCCGCCACATGTTGTTTCCCATGCTGCTGGGGCGCACCGCATTGATCGGGCGCTTCGCCGTCGATCCCTCCCTCTCCTATACCCTTCCACGCCTCGCGCACACGACGATCGACAAACCATGAAAATCGCCATCCTTTCGCGCAACGCGCGGCTGTATTCGACCCAGCGTCTGGTAGACGTGGCGCGCGAACGCGGCCATGTGGTGCGCGTGCTCGATCCGCTGCGCTGCTATGTGCGCATCGCGCCGGGTTCGGTGGAAATTCGCTACAAGGGCAAGGCCTTGCACGATTTCGATGCGGCGATTCCGCGCATCGGCACGTCGAGCACGTTCTACGGTACGGCGGTATTGCGTCAATTGGAGATGATGGGCGTGTATACGCCCAATTCGTCCGACGCGGTGTTGCGCGCACGCGACAAGCTGCGCTGCCTGCAGATTCTGGCCGCCAAAGGGCTGGACATGCCGGTGACCGTGTTCGGTGACAACCCCGACGACACCACCGACGTGCTGGACCTGCTCGGCGACCCGCCCCACGTCATCAAGCTCAACGAAGGCAGCCAGGGTACCGGCGTGGTGCTGGCGGAAAAGCGCAGCGCCTCGCAAAGCGTGGTGGAGGCGTTTCGCGGCCTCTACGCCAACTTCCTGGTGCAGGAATTCATCGCCGAAGCCAAGGGCAGCGACCTGCGCTGCTTCGTGGTCGGCCGGCAGGTGGTCGCCGCGATGCAGCGCGATGCGGTGCCGGGCGAGTTCCGCGCCAACCTGCATCGCGGCGGAACCGCGGTGGCCGCCAAGCTGACGGCGGCTGAAAAGCGCATCGCCGTCAGCGCCGCCCAGGCGCTGGGGTTGGGCATCGCCGGCGTGGACCTGTTGCGCTCCAAGCGCGGCCCCCTGGTACTGGAGGTCAACGCCTCGCCGGGGCTGGAGGGGATCGAGGCCGCATCCGGGGTCAATGTCTCGGAGAAAATCATCCGCCATCTTGAACAGAGCGTGGGCAAGCCGGGGCGTTGACCGCACCCAGGCAGGCCTTAACCACCCGGTGAGAGCGCGTTAACTGTCGCGTAACCGACGGCCACCTATAAAGGCTCCACTGTTTGTTTGCTCGCCACTTCAATCGCAAGGTCCGGTGACAGCAGACGACGGTATCGGGGCAGTAGCTTCAGCCCGGACGCGGCGACGCTTGGTCGCGGCATCCGGGCTTTTTCTTTGCCGGGCCCGCAAGTCGCCAGCCCTTGTTCAGCATTCTGCTTAACATTTGGCGGCCTCACTCGTTAAGCTTGGGCCTCCGCCGGCCTGTGTGCCGGTTGCGTATCGGAGAGACGCATGCGCGTTCTGGTGATTGAAGATAACAGCGATATCGCGACCAATATCGGCGACTACCTGGAAGATCGCGGCCATGTCGTGGATTTTGCCGGTGATGGCGTCACCGGCCTGCATCTGGCCGTGGTGCACGACTTCGACGTCATCGTGCTGGACCTGACCCTGCCGGGCATGGACGGCCTGGACGTGGCCCGCAAGCTGCGCCACGAGGCGCACAAGCAGACCCCCGTGCTGATGCTGACCGCCCGCGATGCCCTGGAGCAAAAGCTCACCGGTTTCGAGTCCGGCGCCGACGACTACATGACCAAGCCCTTCGCCCTGCAGGAACTGGCCGCGCGCCTGGAAGTGCTGGCGCGCCGCGGCAAGGGCCCGCAAAGCCGCGTGCTGAAGGTGGCCGACCTCACCTACAACCTGGACACGCTCACCGTTACGCGCGAAGGCAAGTCGATCCAGCTCAACCCCATTGGCCTCAAGCTGCTGCAGGCGCTGATGGAAGCCAGCCCCTCGGTGGTCACGCGGCAAGATCTGGAGCAAAAGGTGTGGGGCGAGGAACTGCCCGACAGCGACAGCCTGCGCGTGCACATCCACGGCCTGCGTGCCGCGATCGACAAGCCGTTCGAAAAGGCGTTGATCCACACCAGGCACGGCATCGGTTACCGCATGGTCGATCCGGATGCAGTCCAGGCGTAAGCTGCGATTTCGCTTAGTCGTATCCTTTGCGCTGTTCGGCTTCGGACTTAGCGCATTGTTTGCCGCGGCGTCGCTGTACGTGCGTGCCAAGGTCGAAAACCAGCTGATCAATGCCAGCCTGCAGAACGACATCAACCAGGCCATCGAGAACAAGCACGCCAATCCGGACCAACCCTTTCAATCGCAGCTGATGGAAGCGTGGTTGTGGAGCGACCGCACGATCTACAAGGCGCGCCTGGATTGGCAAAACCTGGGCGATGGCGTGTACGACATGCAGGATGTCGACAAGAACGGCGACATCAGGCACTACAAGCTCGCTGTCGCGCGCAAGTACGGACTGGTGGGTTTCCTCACCTACGACATCAGCCGCGAGGATCTTGGCAAGCGGCAGTTGATCACTTCGCTGGTGGCGGCGGTGGTGCTGTTCAGCCTGCTGTCGCTGGCCATCGGTTTGTGGTTGTCGCGCAAGGTACTCAAGCCGGTGACGGAGCTGGCGCGGCGCCTGCGTGATTTCCGCAAGGTGGGGCGCGCCGAGCCGCTGGCCGCTCACTTTGCCGACGACGAAGTCGGCGAGCTGGCGCAGGCCCTGGATGAGTATGCCGAGCGCTTGACCGCCGTCGTCGAACGCGATCGCGAATTCAATTCCGACGTCAGCCACGAATTGCGCACGCCGCTGGCGGTGATTTCCAGCACCACCGAATTGCTGCAGGGTTCGCCGGACCTGACCGACAAATTGCGCGAGCGCCTCAAGCGTATCGAACGCGCATCGCGCCAGGCCACCGAGCTGATCGAAGCGCTGCTGCTGCTGTCGCGTGCCGAGCGCCGGGGTCCCACGCGCGGCGAAACCACGGAGGTGGCCAAGGTCGCCGCCGACGTGATCGAAAGCCAGCGGCCGCAGGTGCGCGACAAGCCGATCGAGGTCGAGCTGGTCAACCATCACGCCGTCAGCGTCAATGCGCCGGCGTCGGTGTTGTCGGTGGCGCTGACCAACCTGATCGGCAACGCCATCAAGTACACGCTGGAAGGGCGCGTTACGGTGCAGATCGACAAGGGGCGCATCGACATCATCGACACCGGCCCCGGCATCAAGCCCGAAGACGCCGAGCGCCTGTTCCAGCGCGGCGTACGCGGCGAAGGCGCGGGCGGCAGCGGCGCGGGCCTGGGCCTGGCCATCGTGCGGCGCCTTTGCGATCTCTACGGATGGGACGTGTCGATGAGGCCGCGTTCGGATGCGAACGGTGCCGTGGCCAGTATCGTGTTCGATCGCAACGCGGCTTGATGTCTTGCGATGCCCTTGGCTCCTCCCCTTGCTTGCAGGGGGAGGCTGGTAGGGGGTAAAGCAATCTAGCGACAAGGCAAAGGAATTGCCATGCAAGGAAAATGGATACGTGCTCGCGAGCTACGAAACACCGCAACGGATGCGGAGCGCCACTTATGGCGCTACTTGCGCCGCAGGGATCTCGCGGGCTACAAATTTCGCCGCCAATATCCTATAGCGGGCTACATCGTCGATTTTGTATGTATCCAAGCGGGGCTGGTTATTGAGATCGATGGTAGTCAGCATTTGAGCGCACGCACATATGACGAACGGCGTACGCGCGCCATCGAGGCAAGTGGTTATCGAGTGCTGCGCTTTTGGAACGATGAGACCTTGCTGCGTACTGATGCAGTGCTGGAAGAAATTTGGAGAGGACTAGCCGGGCAAGCGTCTGGCTCTTCCTCTTGCGTGTAAAAGGGGAGGGTTGGGAGGGGGTGGAGCCGGCACGCGATAGCCGGGCTTCACCCCACCCCAACCCTCCCCTGCTGCACGCAGGGGAGGGAGGAAGCATCTGCGCTTCGACGCAGCCTTGGCATTCGATCAAACGCCACCTCAGCACTCGATGAAACGCAGCCTCAGCACTTGATGAAACGCCACCTTAGTACTCGATGAAACGCAGCCTCAGTACTTGATGAAACGCTGCCTCAGTAATCGATGACGTTGACGACTAAGCTGCCGCGTGAGGGTTTGGCTCCTCCCCCTGCGTGCAGCAGGGGGAGGCTGGGAGGGGGTGGAGCCGATATGCGATAGCCGGGCTTCACCCCACCCCAACCCTCCCCTGCTGCACGCAGTGGAGGGGGAAAAGCATGTGCGCTTCGACGCAGCCTCAGCACTTGATGAAACGCCACCTCAGCATTCGATGAAATACGCGATGACGTTGACGACTAAGCTGCTGTGCGAGGGTTTGGCTCCTCCCCCTGCGTGCAGCAGGGGGAGGCTGGGAGGGGGTGGAGCCGGCACGCGATAGCCGGGCTTCACCCCACCCGAACCCTCCCCTGCTGCACGCAGGGAAGGGGGAAAAGCATGTGCGCCTCGACGTAGCCTTGGCATTCGATGAAACGCAGCCTCAGCACTCGATGAAGCGCAGCCTCAGCACTCGATGAAACGCAGCCTCAGCACCCGATGAAACGCCACCTCAGCACTCGATGACGTTCACGGCCAAGCCGCCGCGCGAGGTTTCCTTGTACTTGTCTTTCATGTCGCGGCCGGTGTCGCGCATGGTCTTGATCACTTTGTCGAGCGACACGCGATGCTTGCCGTCGCTCTTGAGCGCCATGCGGCTGGCGTTGATGGCCTTGACCGAGCCCATCGCGTTGCGCTCGATGCAGGGAATCTGCACCAGGCCGCCGATCGGGTCGCAGGTGAGGCCGAGGTTGTGTTCCATGCCGATCTCGGCGGCGTTTTCGATTTGCAGCACCGTGCCGCCCAGTGCGGCGGTCAGGCCGCCCGCGGCCATCGAGCAGGCTACGCCCACTTCGCCTTGGCAGCCCACTTCGGCGCCGGAGATCGAGGCGTTTTCCTTGTAGAGAATGCCGATGGCGGCGGCGGTGAGCAGGAAGTCGATGACGCCGTTTTCGTCCGATTTCGGGCAGAAACGGTGGTAGTAATGCAGCACGGCCGGCACGATGCCGGCGGCGCCGTTGGTGGGCGCGGTCACCACGCGCCCACCGGCGGCGTTTTCCTCGTTGACGGCCAGCGCGTAGAGATTCACCCAGTCCAGAATGGTCAGCGGATCCTTGAGCGACGCTTCCGGCTGATTGCGCAGCTCCGCGGCCATCGCCGGTGCGCGGCGCGATACTTTCAGGCCGCCCGGCAGCACGCCGGGCGAGCGCAGTCCGCGTTCCACGCAGCCTTGCATGGCCTTCCATATCGCCAGCAACCCCGCGCGCACCTGGGCTTCGCTGCGCCAAACTTTTTCGTTGGCCATCATCAATTGCGCGATGGTCAGGCCATGTTCCTCGCACAACGCAAGCAGTCGTTCGCCGGTATCGAAGGGATAGGGCTGCTCGGTGGTGTCGGCCACGATGCGGTCTTCGGCCGCTTCGTCGTGATTGACCACGAAGCCGCCGCCCACGGAGTAATAGTCGCGCGTGGCCAGTTCGTTGCCCTGGGCGTCATAGGCGCAGAAGCGCATGCCGTTGGTGTGGAACGGCAGCTTTTGGCGTTTGTTGAAGACCAGGTCGCGCTTCTCTTCGAAATCGATTTCGTGCTTGCCGAGCACGCGCAGGCGGTGCGTGGTGCGCACGCGCTTGAGGATGTCGGGGATACGATCGGGATCGACGGTATCGGGATGCTCGCCTTCGAAGCCGAGCAGCACCGCTTTGTCCGTGCCGTGGCCGCGCCCGGTCATCGCCAGCGAACCGTAGAGTTCGGCGCGCACGCGCACGACCTTGTCCAATACGCCTTTTTCTTCCAGCCAGCGTTCGGAGAAGCGCGCCGCGGCGCGCATCGGGCCGACGGTGTGGGATGAAGACGGGCCGATGCCGATCTTGAAGATGTCGAAAGCGCTGACAGCCATGGGGTGTGATGCGATGTCGGGAATGAACTGGCTATTCTACGCGCCAGTGCTTTGCGAGACAGTCTATTCGCCCACGTATGGCTGAACTGGTGCTCTATCAGCGGGATTACTGCCACTTGTGCGACCAGGCCCTGGCCGTGCTGGCCCAGGCGCGCGCGCCGGATTTCGATAGCGTGTGGGTGGACGACAGCCAGGAGCTGGAGGAACGCTACGGCACACGCGTGCCCGTGCTGCGCGACCGGCGCGATGGGCGTGAACTGGACTGGCCGTTCGATGCGGCCACGGTAGCCCGCTGGATCGGCGCCGGCTCCCGCTTCGCCGAGGAAGGGGAGCCGCACCGCGGGTAAGGCTATTTCGCGGCAAGCACCAGGTGCGCGCTGATCTTCACGTCGGGGCCGATTACCGAGGTGTCGGCGTACTGGCCGCCGCCCACGCCGAAATCCAGGCGCTTGACGCTGCCGCTGACATCCAGCGTGGCGCCGCTGCCTTGCGGCTTGAATGCCACCACCAGGCTCACCGGCTTGGTGACGCCGCGCAGGGTGAGGTTGCCGTCGGCGATCACCTGCGCGCCCTGCTGGCGAAATCCGGTGGTGACGAAATGCGCCTGCGGGTACTTGGCCACGTTGAAGAAATCGGTGCCGGGCAAGGCGCCGTCGCGGTCGCTGTCGCCGGTCTTGGCGCTGGACAAATCGACGGTGACATCGAACTTCGACGCGGCGAGCTTGGCCTGGTCATAGCGGATGGCGGCGGTCCATTTGTCGAAATGACCATCGAAGCTGCTGCCCTGGAAGCTGCCGGAGAAACCCAGCGTGCTGGCGGACGGCTGCACGGTGTAATCGGCCGCGTGGCTCAGGCAGGGCAGGGCCAGTGCGAAGAGGCAGGCGAGCGCGGTGCGGTTGGGGCGGACGTTCATGGGGTTCTCCTCAAGGGGACGGGTTGCGACGCGTGCGCGTGAACGGCAGCATCCGCCGCAGCACGTTGTCCTTGTCAAAAAAATGATGCTTCAGTGCGGCGCCGACGTGAGCGATCAGGACGAGCAGCAACAGATAGAAAAGATATTCGTGGATGGCATGCGCGGTGTGCGCAAGCTCCTCGTTCTTGCCCGCCAGCGCGGGCAGATTGAACAGCTTGAACCATTGCAGTGGAAAGCCGTGCAAGGAGTTGTACCACCAGCCGCTCAAGGGCATCGCCAGGATGAGTCCGTACAGCAGCGCATGCGTGGCGTGTGCGGCGACGCGCTGCCACAGCGGCGCCGGTTCGTCCGGCGGTGCGCGGTCGTACAGGCGCCAGGCCAGGCGCAGAAAGAACAAGGCCAGGATGGTCAGGCCGATCGATTTGTGCAGCGCGTAGATGCTGATCTTGCTCATCGACGGCGACATGTCGGTCATCAGCAGGCCCCACACGCCGTTGACGAGGATGCCCAGCGCCACCAGCCAGTGAAACAGTTTGGCGATGGATCCCCATTGCCGTTTATCGCTGCGCAGACTCATGGATGCTCCTTGCGGGTGTCTGTGTTGGGGGTTTGACTGTCGGCCATTCCTTCCAGTTCCAGCCAGATCGCCACGTCATGGCCGATGGCATGGGGGAACCCCGTGATGCCGAAGGCGGTGCGGTCGAGCGAGGCGGTGGCGGAGAAGCCGGCGATCGTATGCAACCCATAGATGGTCTTGCCGATGCGGTTGACGCGGAACGGAATGTCGATCGGCTGCTGCACGCCGTGCAGGGTAAGCACACCGTGCAGGATGCCGTGCGTGGCGTCCTTGCGTTCGACGCTGGTGCTGGCGAAGTGGGCGACGGGATAGGTCTTGCAATCGAGCAGGGAGGAAGCGCACACCGCTTTGTTCCAGGCGGCATCGCCCATGTCCAGGCTGGTCATGTCGATGTCCAGCGTGGTGCTCGCCTGCGACCAGTCGTCGGGATCGAAGCGCAGCGATCCTTGCGCGATGCGCAGGCGCCCCATGGGGCGCGAGAAACCGTCGTGGTCAATGCTGAAAAGTACTTGGCTGTGCACCGGATCGTAGCGATAGCTGCGCGGCGCCGCGTGCGCGGTCAGCGGTGCCGTCAAGCCGGCCAGGCACAAGGCCAGGATGCGTCGGGAGAGTGTGCGATTCATGGCGGGGGCAGTCTGGCCTAAATCAGGCGATGCTTTCCAGCGCAAGGATGGGAACGGATTGTTGCCGTAGGTGCGACACCGGACGCGCCAGGGCCTGTCTACGCCCATAGGGTAAACAGGCCCCAAGGTTCCCCCCTGATAGGACATGCACAAAACCCGGGGATTTGGCATCATCATCCAGTTGCGTGAAGCGTCCAGAGAACGCTTCGCCGGGCATGCCTGAGGGGGCCTCTGTGGCGGTTTTCTGGTTGGGTATGGCCTTCATGCTGGGCGCGTCCGCCATGGATGTACCGCCCGGGGCGGCCTATCCATCCCGCAGCGCCCGGCCAGACGCGGTGTCCGCCGCGGAATCTTCGCCATTGCCCACCCCGCAATTTCGCCGTTACGGCATGGCCGACGGGCTGCCCAGCAGCAGCGTTTACGCCATTGCGCAGGATCACAACGGTGCCATGTGGTTTGGCACCCGCGGCGGCATCGCCCGCTTCGATGGCGTGCACTTCCAGGTTTTTCGCCATGTGGAGAACGATCCGGGCTCGCTCTACAGCAATGGCATTTCCACATTGATCGTCGGCCGGCTGGGCAATATCTGGGCCGGCGGCCTGGATGCGGGCCTCAACCGCTATGACATGGCGACGGGCAAGTTCAGTCATTGGGGACACGACCCGGCCGATCCGCACAGCTTGAACAGCGACCGCGTGTGGGTAGTGGCGCAGACGCCCGACAGCGCGATCTGGGTGGGTACCAGCTCGGGCCTGGACCGCATGTTGCCCGATGGCCACAGCTTCGAGCATGTCATCAACCCCTTGCTGGGTTTGCACCCGCAAGACTTCGGCGCGGTGGCGGCGCTCTATGTGGATCGGCGCGGGCGCTTGTGGATCGGCTCGGACCTGGGCGTTTTTCGGCGTGAAACCGATGGGCGTTTCGTTCGCATCAAGCCTGCCGACCCCAGCCTGAGCATGGATGCATGGCGTATCGACGGCCGCGGCGATGAAGTGCTGCTGGCCACCGGACGCGGCCTGCTGACGGTAGGTTCGGACGATGTCGCGCGGCGCTTCGGCTCGCCGGCCATCCCCGACGACACCAACGTGATGACCAGCACCCGCGATGCGGCCGGCCATCTGTGGGTGGGCACGCAGCGCGGCATGTATCTGCAGGTGCGTCCCGGCGGTCCGATCACCGAGGTGATCGACCAGCCGCTGCTGTATGGCGATCTGCCCGGCAGCTGGATCTGGCAGACGCTGTCGGACCGCGAGGGCGGTCTGTGGGTGGCGTTGCTCGATGGCGGCGTGGGCTATCTGGCGCCCGGCTGGAACAGCTTCAGCCGCTTCACGCACATTCCCGACGACCCCAACAGCCTGCGCGATTCGGTGGCCAAGACCATGGCACGCGGGCGCGACGGCCGGCATATATGGGTTGGCGAACGCGAAGGCCGCATCGACCGGCTCGACCCGGTCACCGGCACGGTGGAACACGTCCTCAGCGGCTTGCACGGCGACGTGGACAGCATGACCGAGGATTTCCACCAGCGGCTGTGGATCGCCGTGCAGGGAGCGCTGTTCCGCTACGACTATGTGCACGACCGCCTCGACCAAGTCGATCCGCAAGGCACGCTGCTTAAGCGTCCACTCGAAGTGGAGCCGGGCCCGGACGGCAAGATGTACGCGCGCACCTTCGGCGAAGGCATTTTCCGCATCGATCCGGACACGCTGGCGGTGTCGTCCGTGCCGATGGACCAGCCCAACGACAAAGTGCTGTGGGGCAGCCAGATGATGCTCTACAAGGGCGACTTCTGGTACGCCAGCGACGGCGGCCTGATGCGCATGGACCAGGCCGCCGGACGCTTCGTCACGGTGCCGGGGGCGCCGCTGGGCGTATCGGTGGATGCCTTCGACTTCGATCGCACCGGCATTTGGCTGGCTACGCCGGACGGCCTGTTTCATTACCGCATGCAAGGGCGCGGGCTGGTGAAGGATCGTGCGGTCGATGCCGCCAAGGGCTGGCCATCGTTGAACGTGGTCGATCTGGATGTCGATTGCTGGGGCCGCGTGTGGGTTTTCAGCCGCGACGGTTTGTGGCGCTTCGATCCGGGCGATGCCTCGTTTCATCTCATCGGCTTGCAGAACGGGCTGGCGAACGGCGAATTTTCGCGCGGCTACGCGCTGCTTCCCTCCGGTTACCTGTATGCCGCCACGGTGGGCGGCGTGGCCGCTTTCAATCCGGACAAGGTGGATGCCACGCCGATCCTGCCGACCTTGTCGATCACGCAGATTTCCGTGCGGCACAAGGGCAGTGAACGCGATCTGCCACTGAATGCGCAGCCGCTGCAAGTGGGCTGGCACGATAGCCAGCTGCATATCCAGGCGCGGGTGTTTTCCTACATCAATCCATCGGCCAACCAGTACCGGTTTCGCCTCAACGGGTTCGATCCGGATTGGGTGGATCGCGACAATCACGGCGAACGCGAATTCACCGGCCTTGGCAGCGGCGATTACACGCTCGACATCATGGCGCACGGCGCCGATGGCGGCTGGGTATCGCTGAAGGCGCCGTTGCGCATCCACGTACAATCGCCGCCGTGGCTGCGCTGGTGGGCGTGGCTGGTCTATGCGGGCTTGATCGCCGGCGCGGGTTTCTTGTCGTTGCTGGCGTGGCGACGCCGTCTGGCCCATCGCTATCGCATGCAGATGGCCGAGCAGCGTCACCAGATCGCCGAGCAGGCCAGCGCGGCCAAGAGCCAGTTCCTGGCCACGCTCAGCCATGAAATCCGCACGCCGATGACCGGCGTGATGGGCATGGCCGAATTGCTGCTGAGCACGCCGCTGAACGAGGTGCAGCGCGAATATGCCGAATCGATGCAGCGTGCCAGCAACGTGTTGTTGAAACTGTTGAACGACGCGCTGGACCTGGCGCGCATCGAGGCCGGCAAGCTGGTGCTGGAGTCCGCGCCGTTCGACGTGCGCTCGGTGGTGCAGGATGTCGAGCGCCTGCAAAGGAACGCGGCGAAAGTCAAAGGGCTCGCACTCGCCGCGCGGATCGACCAGGACGTGCCCGCGTCGCTGGTTGGCGACGCGCAACGCATCCGGCAGGTGTTGTTCAATCTGGTCAACAACGCGGTGAAGTTCACCGAGCAGGGCAGCATCGGCATCCACGTTGGATGGCTGGACGGCTACTTATGGCTGGATGTAAGCGATACCGGCCCGGGCATTTCGCCGGCCAGCCGCGCGCGCCTGTTCCGCCGCTTCGAGCAGGACGAAGGTCCGCAACGCAGCATCGGCAGCGGCCTGGGCCTGGCCATCTGCAACGAGTTGGTCGGCCTGATGGGTGGCAGCATCTCGCTGGAATCGACCGTGGGCGAGGGCACCACTTTCCGTATCCGCCTACCGCTGCAGGTGTCGCGCGAGGATGTGCCGCAGACGCGTCCGCCAAAGGCGGCTGCCGGCGAACTTCGGCCGCTGGATGTGTTGCTGGTCGAGAGCGACGCCACGATCACCGAGGCCATCCGCGGCATGCTGGAACATCAGGGCCACCGCGTTCGCTGCGCCACGCACGGACTCAATGCGCTGGCGGAGCTGGCGCAGGATCCCAGCGACGTGGTGCTGTTGGATCTGGACCTGCCCGGCATCGACGGATTCCAGGTGGCGCAGCTGATCCGCCAGGGCGAAAGCGCAGGCGAACATGTGCCGATCGTGGCGATGAGCACGCGCACCCGTGCCGAGGAAGTCGAACGCGGCCGCCAGGTGGGTATCGACGGATTCCTGCGCAAGCCGCTGACCGGCGTACAGCTTGCCGCCGCGCTTGGTGCGGCTGTGTCGGCGCGATCGGAAACGCATCCGGCGTAAGGCCCAAGGCCATGCACCGGCGTGGGCCGATGCCGTGCGCGCTACATGTCGAACTTGTTCACGTCCAAGCCGCGCCGCTGGTATTCGCGCCAGCGCACGCGCGAACCGTCGCGTTCGGCGGGGTCGGCGGCCACCACTTCCAGCACGCGCTCGCCATGGCTTTCAGGGCATTGTTCGCGCAGGTTGATGATCAGCGGACGCGGGGGCGTGTCCACGCCAGGCGGCACGATCAGCACGGCGGTTTGCGCGTCATCGTCGTCGCCGGCGAGTTGGTGCGGAATGAAGGTGTCCTCGTCGAACGACCACAGCAGTTCGTCCAGCGCTTCGGCTTGCGCGAAGTCGCGGGTGAGAATCAACGTGGGCTGCTGCGCGGCGTAGGCCTTGCGCGCCAGTTCGCACACCAGCAGCAGCGGTTGCTCGCTGAAGCGCGGTTTGGCGATGAGGTAGAAATCGGCGCGCGGCATGAAGGTCCGTCTCGTGATGCTCCCTCACGCCCGTGCGAAACGGGCGTGAAGGAGGCGATGGATCAGCCGGCGCGATCGATCAGCCACTGGGCCAGCAGCGGCACCGGGCGGCCGGTGGCCAGGCCCTTGCGGCCCTCGTCCCATGCGGTGCCGGCGATGTCCAGGTGCGCCCAGCGCTGGCCTTCGGTGAAACGCGACAGGAAGCAGCCGGCGGTAATCGCGCCGGCATTCTTGCCGCCGATGTTGGCGACATCGGCGAAGCCCGATTCGAGCTGGGCGTGGTAGTCATCCCACAGCGGCAGGCGCCAGGCGCGGTCGAGCGCATTTTCGCCGGCACTGAGCAACTCTTCGGCGAGGTCGTCGTGCTTGCTCATCAGGCCGCTGGCGTGCTTGCCGAGCGCGATCACGCACGCGCCGGTCAGCGTGGCGGCATCGACGATGCTCTTGGGCTGGAAGGTCTGCACGGTGTAGGTGAGCGCATCGCACAGGATCAGGCGGCCTTCGGCATCGGTGTTGAGCACTTCGATGGTGAGGCCCGAGAGGCTGGTGAGCACGTCGCTGGGGCGATAGCTGTCGCCGTCGGGCATGTTCTCGACGGCGGGCACCACGCACACCAGGTTGAGCTTCAGGCCCATCTTCACGGCCGAGACGAACGCGCCCATCACGCCGGCCGCGCCGCCCATGTCGAACTTCATTTCTTCCATGCCGGGGCCGGGCTTGAGGCTGATGCCGCCGGTGTCGAAGGTGATGCCCTTGCCGACCAGGGCGTAGGGTTTTTCGTCGTTGGCGCCGCCCTTGTATTCGAGCACGATCAGCTTGGGCTTGTTGGCCGAACCGCGACCTACGGCCAGCAGCGAGCCAAAGCCGAGCTCGGCCATTTTTTCGTGATCGATCACGGTGCAGCGAAGGTTGTCGTGGCCCTCGGCGAGCTTTTCCGCCTGCCCGGCGATGTAGGCCGGGTTGCAGATGTTGGGGGGAAGATTGGCCAGCTCGCGCGCAAAGCGCACGCCTTCGGCGATCGCCGCGGCCTGCTCCAGGCCGGCCTGCGCGTGGTCGGTGCCGGCGAAGGCGATGCTGCCCAGCTCCGGCTGCGCGCTCTTTTCGCGCGGCTTGAAGGTGGCGGTGTAGCGATAGCTGGCGTGGTCGGCGGCCAGGGCCGCGGTACGCACCCGCCAGGTGGCGTCGCGGCCGGGAACGTCCACTTCGGTGAGGTAGGACACCGCCGCGTCGATGGGCAGGCGGCCGAGCGCGCGCGCCGCTTCGGCGTTCACTTTCTGGAAGCGGGCGGCGTCGAACGTTTTCTGCGTGCCCAGCCCCACGACCAATACGCGCCTGGCCTGCACGCCTTCGGGTGCGAACAGCACCGTGGTGCTGCCGGCCTTGCCGTTGATGTCGCCGCTCTCCACCTGGCGCTTGATAGCGCCGCCGGCGGCGCTGTCCACCCGCGCCGCCGCGCTGGTCAGCAGGCCGTTTTCGTACACGCCGACCACCACGCAGGGCGTTTCGGCGGTTTCGGGGGCGGCGGAGCCGAGGCTGAATTGAAGCGTCATCGTCAAATTCCTACGAGAGACCGGCTGCATCGAACCGGCTAGACTTAGGGTTTGCCTCTCCCGGTCGGAGGGGCATGGAACCCACGATTCTATCGCATGCTGAGCATCCTAGACCGATACTTCCTGCGCGAGCTGGGCCAGACCGTCGGCGCCACCGTCATCGTGCTGCTGGTGATCATGGCCGGTACGTCCTTCGCCCACGTGCTGGAGCAGGTGGCCAAGGGCAGCTTTCCGGCCAGCGTCATGTTCCAGGTGCTGGGCCTGAACATGGTCGACAGCCTCTCCAACATGTTGCCGCTGGCCGGGTTCCTGGGCGTGCTGCAGTCCTTCGGCCGCATGTATCGCGAAAGTGAAATGCACGTGCTGGCCTCCTCGGGCATGGGCATGACCGGCCTGCTGCGGCCCAGTTCCATCGTTGCCGTGATCATGATCGCCGCGGTCAGTGCGGTGTCGATGTGGCTGGGGCCGCTGGCATCGCGCACCTCGGACAACCTGGTGGCGGCGGCCAACCGCTCGATCATCGCCGCGGGCCTGGATGCCGGCCGCTTCACGGAGCTTCCGGGCAAGGGCGGCATCATCCTGGTCGATTACCTTAGCCGCGACGGGCAAAAGCTCGGCAACACCTTCATCGCCCAGGAGCGTGTCAACAAGGATGGCAGCCTGACCATGAAGATGGCGACCGGCAAGAGCGGATTCCTGTATTCCAACAGCGATTCCAGCAACCGTTACCTGGCGCTGCGTACCGGCTGGCAGTACGAAATTCCGCTCGGCGCCGACAATTGGCGCCGCATGCAGTACGTGCGCAACGACAGTGCGCTGTCGGCGATCCAGTCCGATGAACAGAGCGATCCCATCCACGACCTGGACATGGCCACGCTGCTCAAGAATGACACCGCGGACGGGCGCGCCGAGCTGGCCTGGCGCACGGTGGTGCCGATGATGACGCTGGCCCTGCTGATGCTGGCGATGCCGCTGTCGCGGCAGACGCCGCGCGAGCCGCGCTATGGACGCATGCTGATCGCGGTGCTGGGCTTCTTCCTGTATTACAACCTGCTGGCCTTGTGCCGCGGACAATTGGCCAAGGGCCACTGGCATCACGCCTGGCCGATGTGGCTGCTCAGCCTGAGTCTGTTCGCGGTGGCCGCGATGGCTTTCCGCAGCCATTACATCGCGCGCAAGCCGCGCAAGGCGAGTGCCTGATGGCGGCCATGCGTATCAAACGAGTGGACTGGCTGATCGGCATGACCGTGCTCGGCTCATTGCTGCTGGTCTGGCTGGTGCTGATCGGCCTGGACGCGATGCTGGTGTTCGTGCGCCAGCTCGGCTTCATCGGACGCAACGGCTACACCTTGAGCAACGCGATCTTCTACGTGGTGGTGACGATTCCGCGCCGCATGTACGAAATGTTCACCTTCGCCTCGCTGATCGGCGGCCTGCTGGGCCTGGGCGGCCTGGCATCCACCGGCGAGCTGACCGCGCTGCGTGCATCGGGCATGTCGCGCCTGCGCATCGCGGTATCGGCCGTGGGGATCGTGGCGCTGTTGGTGGCCGGTGTGGTGGTGATGGGCGAAACCGTCGGCCCATGGGGCGACCAGCAGGCACAGGCGCTGGAACTGCGCTTGCGCTCCAACGGCAACATGGGCATGACCAACAGCGGCCTGTGGGCGCGCGACGGCGACCGCATCATCAATGCCAAGACCAGCAGCTTGCGCACCGCCGGCGATCACTCCTACGTGCAGCTGGCCGACGTACGCGTGTTCACGCTCACGCCCGACGGCCAGCAGCTGGCGCGTTTCGACCAGGCCAACACCGCCGAGCAGGTGGGCCGGCAATGGGTGCTGGACAAAGTACGCACCACCACCATCGACGACAACGGCGTACATAGCCACGTGTCGGCCAATGAGCGCTGGGATTCCAAGCTCGACCCGGAAGTGCTGCAGCAATCGCTGGTGCAGCCGCAATACCTGGCGGTGCGCGATCTGGAACACATCATCGATTACAAGAAGAAAAACGGCGAAAACACCCGGCCGTATGAAATTCCGCTATGGAGCCGCGTGCTGTACCCGTTCAACGTGCTGGTGCTGGTGCTGTGCTCGATGCCGTTTGCCTTCGGCGCATTGCGTTCGGGCGGCTTGGGCAAGCGTATTTTCATGGGCATGATCCTGGCGATCGCGTGGTTTTTCGTGCAGAAGGCGATCGTCAGCTTCGGCACCGTGTACGGCGTTCCGCCGTTGGCGGCCAATTTGCTGCCGCCGCTGATGCTGGCGGGTATCGGCTGGTACTACTTCCGCTATCGCGCCTAGCGCGGGCGGCATCATGTCGCCCACGCCACGCTTCGTGCCGGACACGAATGTCTGCCTGGACTTGTTCGTGTTCGGCGATGCCCAGTGCGCTTCGTTGCTTGCCGCTGTGCATGCCGGCCAGATCGAACTGGTGACGCGGCAAGACTGCCGCGCGGAATGGCAAGCCGTGCTGGCTTATCCGCAACTGAAGTTGAGCCGGGACAAGCGCGTGCGGGCGATGCAGGCCTTCGATGCCCGCGTGCGTTGCCTGCACGGGCCGGATCTGGCCATGCGCGGCGAGGTCGTGCTGCCTCGCTGCAGCGACCGCGACGATCAGAAATTCCTGGAGCTGGCGCACGCGTCCGGCGCGGCGGCCTTGCTGACGCGCGACGACGCGTTGTTGCGCCTGGCCCGGCGCACCCGGCGCGAAGGCCTGTTCGCGATCCTGCCGCCCGCCGCATGGCAAGAAGTCAAAAGCGGACCAGGATGACTTGCCGGCGCGCGCCGCGACCGGCAAAGTGATGCATTCTTTCGCGAGTATTGAGGTGCGGCATGAACTGGGTCGATCTGCGCAGTGATACGGTGACGCGGCCCACGCCCGCCATGCGCGCGGCGATGCTCGATGCCGAGGTCGGCGACGATGTCTACGGCGAAGACCCCACCGTCAACGCGTTGCAGCAGCGCCTGGCCGGCGAGCTTGGCTTCGAGGCGGGCTTGTTCGTACCCTCGGGTACGCAGTCGAACCTGCTGGCGCTGATGTCGCATTGCGAGCGCGGCGACGAGTACCTCGTCGGTGCCGATGCGCACACGTACAAATTCGAAGGCGGCGGCGCCGCCGTGCTCGGTTCGATTCAGCCGCAGCCGATCGCGCACGATGTCGATGGTTCGCTGCCGTTGGAAAAGGTGGTGGCAGCGATCAAGCCGATCGATCCGCATTTCGCGCGCACGCGTCTGTTGGCGCTGGAAAACACCTGGCACGGCCGCGTGCTGCCCATGAGCTATCTACGCGCCGCGCGCGACGTTGCGCGCGAACGCGGGCTGGCGTTGCATCTGGATGGCGCGCGGCTCTACAACGCCGCCGTGGCTGGCGGCGTGCCGGCAAGGGATATCGCGCAGCATTTCGACAGCGTATCGGTGTGCCTGTCCAAAGGCCTGGGCGCGCCGGTCGGATCGGTGCTGGTGGGTTCGGCCGCGTTGATCGACAAGGCGCGCCGCTGGCGCAAGGTCACCGGCGGCGGCTGGCGCCAGGCCGGCATGCTTGCCGCGGCGTGCGCGTATGCATTGGATCATCACGTGGCGCGCCTGGCGGACGATCATGCGCGCGCGGCGCGGCTGGCCGACGGCCTGCGTGAGCTTCCCGGCGTCAACGTGCTGGGGCTGCATACCAACATGGTCTTCGTTGACGTGCCCGCCGACCGCCTGCGCGAACTCGATGCACACCTGCGCGCCGCTTCGGTGCGTATCAGCATCGGTTATCTGCCGACGCTGCGGCTGGTGACGCATCTGGATATCGACGACGACGGCGTTGCACGCGTGATCGAAGCGTTCAAGACGTTTTTCGCCGCTTGAGCGCCGGCCCTCTCCCGTTCGGGGAGAGGGCGTCTGCGAAAAGACTGAACGATCAGGCGCGCTTGGACACCAGCGCCAGATCGGAGCGGCGAATGAAGTCGCGTACCTGCGGATACACCACTTCGCGCCAGCGGCGGCCGCTGAAAATGCCGTAGTGGCCCGCGCCCTCGATCACGCGATGCGCGCGGCGCCCGGCGGGGATGCCGGTGCACAGGTCATGCGCGGCTTCGGTCTGGCCGATGCCGGAGATGTCATCCAGTTCGCCTTCGATGGTCAGCAGGCTGGTGCGCTTGATCGCCGCGGGGTTCACGCGTTCGCCGTTCACATCCCACAATCCGCGCGGCAGCAGGAACTGCTGGAATACGGTGTTGATGGTGTCCAGGTAATACTCCGCCGGCATGTCCAGCACGGCGTTGTATTCATCGTAGAACTTGCGATGCGTCTGCGCGTCGTCCTGATCGCCGCGCAGCAGGTTGAGATAGAAATCCCAGTGCGAATTCAGATGGCGGCCGGGATTCATGGCAATGAAGCCGGCGTGCTGCAGGAAGCCCGGATACACCTCGCGGCCATGCCCCGGATAATTGGCCGGCACGGTATGGATGACATTGCCCTTGAACCAGCTCAGCGGCTGCGTCGTCGCCAGGTTGTTGACCTGGGTGGGGCTGCGGCGGGGATCGATCGGGCCGCCCATCATCGTCATGCTGCGCGGCGTGGCTTCCCCGCGCGCGGCCATCAGCGAAATCGCCGCCAACACCGGCACGGTCGGCTGGCACACCGAGATCACATGCAGCGATTCGGCGCCGATGTGGCGGATGAATTGCTCGATCGTCGCCACATAGTCGTCCAGATGGAACGTGCCCGCGGCGGCCGGCACCATGCGCGCGTCGATCCAGTCGGTGATGTACACCTTGTGATCGAGCAGCAGCGTGCGCACGGTATCGCGCAGCAACGTGGCGTGATGACCCGACAGCGGGGCCACCACCAGCACCACCGGCTCGGTTTTCATCTTCTCGATGGTGTCCGGATCGTCGCTGAAGCGCTTGAAGCGGCGCAGCTGGCAGAACGGCGTCTCCAGATCGATGCGCTCGACGATGGCGATCTGGTTGCCCTGCGGATTGGTGATGCTGTGAATGCCGAAGGCCGGCTTCTCGTAATCCTTGCCAAGGCGGTGGATCAGTTCATAACCAGCGGCCATGCGCTGCGCACCGGGCATGCTGGCGAACGGACTGCTGGGATCGGTAAGCAGACGGGCGCTGGCCTCGGCGTAATGGCTCATGGGGCCGAGGAAGGCGCGTTGCCATTCATGGAGCTGATAAAGCATAAGAACGTGACCGACGGTTCAAAGCTGCATGATAACTCGATATGCACTGTAATGCTGCAATGCGTCAGAAATTTGACCCTTTACAGATCAATGACTTGCGGATTTGTTGTCGTATTTTAGGAATAAGTCGAGTCAACCGGGGCTGATTTTTCTAGCCGATCCGGCGGATTTCGGTGCGGGCGGCCAGATCGTGCATGGTGCGGCGGCGCGAATCGAACAGCGCCACCGCGAACCAGACCGTCCACGTCGCCGCGAGCGCCCATAGCGCCACATGCAGACCCAGGGCCGGTGCCAGCAACAGCAGCAACAAGGGCAGTGCGGCCGTCATTACGCGCACGCACGCCTGCAGCAGCGACGGTTGCGCACCGTTGCGCGCGGTCACGCGGATGCGCCAGGGGCGCATGCCCAGCGTCTGCCCGCCACGCCGCCACGACACGACGAAATAGGCCGCAACCACCAACGCCTGCAGCGGCTGGTACCACGGCGCAATGCGCACCTGGCCGCCGGTGGCGATCAGTTGCCCGTGCGTGGCCAGTTGGCACAGCAGCCCCACCACCATCACGATGGCGATCACCGCGACCACGTCATACAGCAGCGCCATCAAGCGGCGCCAAAGCGGGCAGACGACGTCGGTGGTGTTGGCCGGGATCATGGGGCTGCGGTCATAGTTTGAGATCGTGGAAAGAGGATCGCCCGATGGCTTGCATGGCACGCGCGCAACACCCAGCATCGCATACATGAAACCGAGCATCACCATCGCCGACGCCGACGTGCAGGATATCGACGCCTTCATTGAACGCGTCTGGTCCGAGGACGGCCTGGCCCAACGCACACTGGAAGCCTACCGCCGCGACCTGGAAACACTGGCGCGCTGGCTGGCCGGGCGCGGGCGGCGCTTGCGCACGGCGCGGCGCGAGGATCTGTCGGCTTTCCATGGCTCGCAGCCGGTGGCGGTGCGCTCGATGGCGCGCCGGCAATCGGCATTTCGCCGCTACTACGCCGCGCTGGCGCGCGAGGAGCCGGGGTTGGACGATCCCACGCTGCTGATCGAACGGCCGAAAATGCCGCGCAGCCTGCCCAAGGCGCTGTCCGAGCGCGAGATCGAAGGGCTGCTGGACGCGCCGGATGTATCGACCACGCTGGGCCTGCGCGACCGCGCCATGCTGGAACTGATGTACGCCTCGGGCCTGCGCGTTTCGGAACTGGTCGAGTTGCCGCTCGCCGCCTTGAATCCGCGCCAGGGCGTGCTGCGCATTACCGGCAAGGGCGGCAAGGACCGTCTGGTGCCGGTCGGCGAGGTGGCGCTGGAACGCATCCAGGCCTACCTTGCCGCGGCGCGGCCGGTGCTGGCCAAGGGCCGGCAGCCGGCGGCGCTGTTTCTCAGCAAGCGCGGCGAAGGCATGACTCGCCAGATGTTCTGGACACTGGTGAAGCGCTACGCCCTGTCGGTCGGCATCAACGCCAAGCGCATCTCCCCGCACGTGCTGCGGCATTCCTTCGCCACGCACTTGCTCAATCACGGCGCGGATCTGCGCGCCCTGCAGATGCTGCTGGGCCACAGCGCCCTGAGCACCACGCAAATTTATACGCTGGTCGCCAAGGAAGGCCTGAAACGGCTGCACGCCCAGCACCATCCGCGTGGCTGAGCGCACAGAGTGCTAACGCGACTGTGCGATAATTGAAGCCCTTCCGGTACGCAAGCGCGCGTGAGGCCGGCATGCTGTGAGGTTGTGATGTCGAAGAAGATCTGGTTGACGCTGTGCGCCGGCGTACTCGCCCTGCAGGCAGGCGTGGCCATCGCTCAAGCCACCGTGTCGGCGCCGCCGGTGGCTTCCACGCCCGAAAACATCGTGCGGCAGACCATCCAGCGGCTGGTGCCCCGGGCCGTCATCGACCAGGTGACGCCGGCGCCGCTGCCCGGTTTTTACCAGGTGATCGCCTCCGGCCATCTTGTTTACGTCAGCGCAGACGGCAAGTACGTGATGAACGGCGACCTGATCGATGGCGTCAAAGGCGGCAGTCTCACCGAAGACGCCTGGGCGGCCTATCGCAAGGCCGAGCTTGCGAAGGTGCCGGTGTCCGACCGCATCGTGTTCGCGCCCGCGCATCCAAAATACACGGTGACGGTGTTTACCGACGTGACCTGTCCGTATTGCCGCGTCCTTCACAGCCAGATCGATGCACTGAACAAGGAAGGCATCGCGGTGCAATACCTGGCGTGGCCGCGCTCGGGCGTGATCGGCGACGACGGCAAGCTCACATCGACCTATAACGAAATGGTCTCGATCTGGTGCGCCAGCGATCGCAACAACGCCTTCACCGCCGCGAAGAAGGGTCGCGATCCGAAACCGATGACCTGCAAGAACCCGGTGAAGGATGAATTCGACCTGGGGCTGAAGCTCGGCGTCACCGGCACGCCCTCGGTGTATGCCGAGGACGGCACGCTGATCGGCGGCTACCTGTCGCCGACGGACATGCTCGAAGCGGTGAAGGAGCACTCCGCGACGGGCGGTTGACTGATCGACGCCGCACAGGCGCGCGCCAACAATGTCCCTGATCCGGCCTCGTGGAGGCCACACAGGGATGTGCCATGCGGAAATCTGCACGAACCACGGCGGTGCTGCGCGCCCTGCCGTTTCTGATCGGCCTTGCCGTCAACCCGGCGCACGCATCCGCCGTATCGGAAGCGCCGGTGATGCTGCCCAGCCTCTATCATGCCGGCGCCGCGCTCGGCGAGTACTGGGTCAGCGAAAAATACGATGGCGTGCGCGGCTACTGGGACGGCGAAAAGCTGCTTACGCGCGGCGGTACCGTTATTCGTCCGCCTGCATGGTTCACCGCGCATTGGCCGAAAACGCCGCTGGATGGCGAGTTGTGGGCCGGGCGCGGCCAGTTTGATCTCGCCTCCGCCACCATTCGCCAGCAACCGGCCAGTGACGATGCCTGGCGTCATATGCATTTCATGGTGTTCGACGCGCCCGGTCAGCCCGGTCCGTTCGACCAGCGCCTTCCCGCGCTCCGGCAGTTGGTCGCGCAGATCGACGCGCCATGGGTGCAGGCGGTGCGGCAACACAAAGTGAGTGGCGAAACCGAGCTTAAGCAGCAGTTGGACGATACCGTGCGCGCTGGCGGCGAAGGCCTGGTGTTGCATCGGGGGTCTTCGCTTTACCGCGCCGGCCGCAGCGAGGACATGCTCAAGCTCAAGCCCTTCGACGATGCCGAGGCGCGCGTGATCCAGCAACTGCCCGGTAAGGGCAAGTACGCCGGCATGATGGGCGCGTTGCTGGTGGAAATGCCCGACGGTACGCGTTTTCGCATCGGCACCGGCTTTACCGACGAACTGCGCCGCCATCCGCCGCCCGTGGGTAGCGTGGTGACGTTCCGCTACCAGGGCACGACCTCCGGCGGCAAGCCGCGCTTCGCGCGCTTCATGCGTCTTTGCCATGGGATCTAGGCGCAAGCGCTTGGTTTGCAGGGCGCACATGCCGGCGCCCGGCGCCGGGTCACGCACGCGTGCGGGGCCGGGGAACGGGTGGTTTAGCGCCGAAGTAGGGGTCTAAGGTACACTATTGCAATCCACCGCTTAGCGCCTTTTCCCCCGCAATGATCGCACTCGACGGGCAGAGCGCCCTCTCGCCTTTTCGCCTGGAACGTCTCAACGCCCGCCTGCATGCCTTGCATCGCGGTGTCCGGCTGCAGGCGTCCTGGTTCGTCTATTTCATCGATGCCGCCGCCGCGCCGGAAGGCGAGCAGCGCAAGCATCTGCTTGAGGTGCTGGAGGCCCGCGACGGCCCGCCCGCGGCGGCTTCGCTATGGGTAGTGCCGCGCCTGGGCACAATCTCGCCATGGTCCAGCAAGGCTACCGACATCCTGCACGGCGCCGGTTTCGACGTGCGCCGCGTCGAGCGCGGCACGGCCTGGCAGGTCAGCGGGTTGCCCGCGGCCGACGACGCGCGTTATCAGGAGGTGCTGGCGGTACTGCACGATGCGATGACGCAGTCGGTGCTTACCGGCCTGGACCAGGCGCAGGGCCTGTTCCTGGCCGGTCAGCCAGGCGATCTGGTGCATATCGCGCTGGGCGGCGATCCGCGCGCGGCGCTGGACAAGGCCAATGCCTCGCTGGGCCTGGCCCTGGCGGACGATGAGATCGACTACCTGGCCGCGCGCTATGCGGAACTCGGCCGCGATCCCACCGATGCCGAACTTTTCATGTTCGCGCAGGCCAATTCCGAGCATTGCCGCCACAAGGTGTTCAACGCCAGCTGGACGCTGGATGGCCAGGCGCAGGACAAGAGCCTGTTCGCCATGATCAAGAACACGCACCAGCATTCGCCCGCGCACACGTTGTCGGCCTACAAGGACAACGCCGCGGTCATCGAAGGCCATGACGGCAAGCGTTTGGTCAGCGGCCAGGATGGTGTGTGGCGCGCCAGCGAAGAGCGCATCGACTACGCCATCAAGGTCGAAACGCACAATCACCCGACCGCGATCGCACCATGGCCCGGCGCGGCCACCGGCGCGGGCGGCGAAATCCGCGACGAAGGCGCCACCGGTCGTGGCGCCAAGCCGAAGGCCGGGCTGACCGGTTTTTCCGTGTCGGACCTGCGCATTCCCGGCCATCCGCAGCCGTGGGAAGTGGAGCGTCCGCTGCCGCCGCGCATGGCCAGCGCGTTCGAGATCATGCGCGACGGGCCGCTGGGCGCCGCCGCGTTCAACAACGAATTCGGCCGTCCGTGCCTTGGCGGCTATTTCCGCACGTACGAGCATGAAACCGGCGAAGCCGGCGTGCGTCGCGGTTACGACAAGCCGATCATGATCGCCGGCGGCCTGGCCAACATCCGCCGCGAGCACGTACAGAAGCGCGACGTGCAGCCGGGCCATGCGGTGATCGTGCTGGGCGGCCCGGCGATGCTGATCGGCCTGGGCGGCGGCGCGGCTTCGTCGGTAGCGTCCGGCGCATCGAGCGCGGAGCTGGATTTCGCCTCCGTGCAGCGCGACAACGCCGAAATGGAGCGCCGCTGCCAGCAGGTCATCGACGCATGCTGGTCGCGCGGCGAGCACAATCCGATCGTCAGCGTCCACGACGTGGGCGCGGGCGGTTTGTCCAACGCGATTCCGGAACTGCTCAACGATGCCGGCGTCGGCGGCGACATCGACCTTTCCAAAGTACCTTGCGACGACCCCTCGCTCTCGCCAATGCAGGTGTGGAGCAACGAATCGCAGGAACGCTACGTGCTGGCCATCGCCACCGCGGACCTCCCGGAATTCGAAGCGTACTGCGAGCGCGAACGCTGTCCTTACGCCGTGGTCGGCACGGCCACGCAGGAACGCGTGCTGCGGGTAACCGATCCGCGCCGCAAGCTGAGCGTCATTGATCTGCCGATGGATGTGCTGTTCGGCAAACCGCCGCGCATGCATCGCGATGCCAAACGCATCAAGCCGCGCATCGACGTGGTGCCCGATCTCAGCGGCATCGGCCTGGACGAGGCCCTGATGCGCGTATTGCGCCTGCCCAGCGTAGGCAGCAAGAGCTTCCTCATCACCATCGGCGATCGTTCCGTGGGCGGCTTGTGCGCGCGCGATCCGATGGTCGGTCCGTGGCAGGTGCCGGTGGCCGATTGCGCCGTCACGCTGCTGGATTTCGAGGGCTACAAGGGCGAGGCGATGGCGATGGCCGAGCGCGCGCCGGTGGCCCTGCTCAACAGCGCCGACGCCGCACGCCTGGCGGTGGGCGAGGCGATCACCAATCTGGCGGCGGCAGCCATCGATGATCTTGGCGAGGTGCGCCTGTCGGCGAACTGGATGGCCGCGGTCAATCACCCGGGCGAAGACGCGGCGCTGTTCGACGCGGTCAAGGCCGTCGGCATGGAGCTGTGCCCGGAACTGGATATTTCCATCCCGGTCGGCAAGGATTCGCTGTCCATGCAGACGGTATGGAAAGACGGCGACACGCCGCAGCGCACCGTCGCGCCGGTATCGTTGGTCATCACCGGTTTCGCGCGCGTCAGCGATGCGCGCCGCACGCTCACCCCGCAGCTTCGGCTCGATCGGGGGGACTGCGATCTGTGGCTGGTGGATCTTGGCGCGGGACGCGCGCGCCTTGGCGGCTCCTCGCTCACGCAGGTGTTCAACCGCGCGGGCGGCGTGCCGCCGGATCTGGACGACGCCAAGCATCTGAAGGCCCTGTTCGATCTGGTGCAGGAGGCCAATCGCGGCGGTTTGCTGCTGGCTTATCACGACCGTTCCGATGGCGGCGCCATCGTTACCTTGCTCGAGATGGCCTTCGCCGGCCATTGCGGCCTGGAAATCACGCTCGACGGCTGGGCCGAAGCGACGCTGCAAGCGCTGTTCAACGAAGAGCTCGGCGCGGTGATGCAGGTGGCCGCTGCCAATCGCGAAGCGTTCGAGGCGTTGCTGGTCAAGTATGGCCTGGCCGGCATGAGCCATCGCATCGGCCGTCCGAAAGAAAAGCTGGGCATCAAGCTGTTCCTCAATGGCGACACGCTGTTCAAGTGGAACTGGACGCAGTTGTTCAAGGCGTGGAATGAAACCAGCCACGCGATGCAGCGCCTGCGCGACAACCCGGCCAGCGCCGATGCGGAACTTGCATGGCGCATCGACGATGCCGACGCGGGCATCTCGCCCAAGCTGAGCTTCGATCCCGCCGAAGACGTCGCCGCGCCTTACATCAAGGCCTCCGCGCGCCCGCGCGTGGCGGTGCTGCGCGAGCAGGGCGTCAACGGCCAGGTGGAAATGGCGGCGGCGTTTACGCGCGCCGGTTTCGACGCGGTGGATGTGCATATGTCCGACCTCGCCGGCGGGCGCATCAAACTCGACGATTTCCGCGGCTTTGCGGCGTGCGGCGGCTTCTCCTACGGCGACGTGCTCGGCGCCGGCCGCGGCTGGGCCACGTCGATCCTCTACAACGAACGGCTGCGTGCGCAGTTCGCGGCGTTCTTTGCCGACCCCACCCGCTTCGCGCTGGGCGTGTGCAACGGCTGCCAGATGCTCAGCCAGCTCAAGGACATCATTCCCGGCGCGCAGCATTGGCCGCAGTTCCTGCGCAATGCCTCCGAACAGTACGAAGCGCGTCTGGCCACGGTCGAAATCATCGATTCGCCCAGCATCCTGTTCAAGGGCATGGCCGGCTCGCGCATTCCGGTGGTGGTGGCGCATGGCGAAGGACGCGTGAGCTTCACGCAAGCCTCCCACCCCGGCAAGGCTGGCGGCGCGCTGCGCTTCGTCGACAGCCGCGGCAAGCCCGCGGAGAACTACCCGCTCAACCCGAACGGTTCGCCAGGCGGTCTGGCCGGCTTCACCGCGGCCGATGGCCGCGTGACCATCCTGATGCCGCATCCCGAGCGCGTGTTCCGTAGCGTGCAGATGAGCTGGCGGCCCGAATCCTGGGGCGAGGATTCGCCGTGGATGCGCATGTTCCGCAACGCCAGGGTGTGGTGCGGCTGAGTCTTGCCGCTACCGTGCGTCGATGGCCCAGCTGGTGGTGGGCCATCGCATGGGGTTTGTTGCTGGCGTGCCTGCCATGGTGGATCGATCTGCCGCCGCTGCTGGCGCTGGCCGCGATCCAATGGGCGCAGGTGCCGCGCCTGCGCCGCTTCGCCGCTGTGTTTCGCCGTGCTCTGCGCTGGGGCTTCGCCGGTTTGCTGGTGGCCAGTTATCGCGCCTTCGGCGGTCACGTGCTTGGACTCACCTTGACCTTGCTGGTGGCTCTGCTGGGTTTTTCGCTGCTGGTGCTGCTGGAGTCGTGGCGGGAGCGCAAGCCGCGGCGCGATGCGGCGCTGGCGGCTGCGTCGCCGGAGTGGCGCGAACTGGCCCTGGCACCGGTCGGGCCGATCCCCGCCATCATCGAATTGAATGTGCCGGTATGGATCAACCCGGAAGGCGATCTTGGGGACTTACCGATGGATGTAACGCGGCTGGGCGAAGACAGCTGGCGCGTCGGGGAACGTTTCACGGTCGAGCGCGTCCAAGCCCGGGTTTCCATTGCGCCGGGACAGCGCTGGCTGGCCTTCCCGATCGCTGCCGGACGTGGCGTTGTGCTGTACGATCGCGATCACGACAGACAGTACCGGTTGCGTGGCTGGCAACTGTATGGATGGCACGCGCAAGAGGCGTGGCTCACACGCAGCGAGGATCACGCGCCATTGCCGCTCTCGCATGTGCTCGGCCAGGATCGGGCCGAGGAATAGACAAGGTTTTGTTCGGCACGCTTTCGTGTCCATCGTTGCAAGGTCATCATGTCAGCACTCGATACCGCTACACCGGCGCTTACCGTCATCGTCGTTGCTGCCGACAGCGGCCCGAGCCTGCGCGATTGCGTCAATAGCGTGCTGGCATGCTCCATGCCGCTCCAATTGCTGCTGATCGACAATAAATCCACCGATGGCATGCCGCAGGCGATCGCGCGTGCGAGAGAGAAGGATCCGCGCCTTACGGTGATCTACAACCACGCCAATCTCGGTTTCGGCCCGGCCATCAATCTGGCGGCCGCGCAGGCCCGCGGCGAGGCATTGTTGATCCTCAATCCCGATTGCCTGCTGCAGGAGTCGGCCCTGCAGCGCCTGCTGGCCGTGCTGGCCAGCGAGCGCAAGGTGGGCGTGATCGGTGCGGTGGTATGCGATGCCAAGGGCGTGCCCGATCCGGCCTCGTACCGGCGCGATCCGGTCATGGCGCGTGCCTTGTCTACCCTGTTCAAGCGCGACGGCGACGGCGAGGGCGTGAACATCGAGGGCGACATGCCCGACCATGTGGTCGAGGCCGAGGCGATTTCCGGCGCGGTGATGCTGATGCCGCGCCGCGTGTTCGACTGGCTCGGCGGCTTCGACGAAAAGTATTTCCTGCATTGCGAAGACCTGGATATCTGCCGGCGCGCTCGCGACGGCGGCTGGCGCGTGTTGCTGGCCGGTGATGTGCGCGTGTTGCATGGCAAGGGCGGATCGAGCCGGCATCGTCCGGTGTTCGTGAGCTATCACAAGCATCGCGGCATGTGGCGCTGGTTCGGCAAGTTCGATCCGGCTGCGCAGAAGCCGCACGTCGCCGCGACCGTCTGGCTGGGGCTGTGGGTGCATTTCCTGCTGCAGATTCCGGGGCAGTTGGCGCGGATGGCCAAGCGATGACGGCGGTATCGCGCACCGGCACGCTGGCGACGATCGGTCTGCTGGCGATGACGGCGGTGTGGGGTTCTACCTTCGTGCTGATCAAGGATCTCGTCGCACGCATGCCGGTGGCCGATTTTCTTGCCGTGCGTTTTATCGTGGCGGCGATCGCGATGTTCGCCGTGTTCCATCGTCAAGTCGCGCGCCTGGGGCGCACGCAGCTGTTGCGCGGCCTGCTGCTGGGCGCGCTGTACGGCGTGGGGCAGTTGCTGCAGACGTGGGGGCTGGCGTTGATATCGCCCAGCGTCAGCGGTTTCGTCACCGGCATGTATGTGGTGTTCACGCCGATCCTGGCGACCTTGCTGCTGCGTGAGCGCCTGCCTGCCGCCGTGTGGCTGGCGGTGGCGCTGGCCACGCTCGGGCTCGCGCTGCTGTCGCTCAACGGTCTGTCGGTGGATACCGGCGTGTGGCTTACACTGCTGGCGGCCTTGCTCTATGGCTTGCACATTGTGGCGCTTGGCCGCTGGTCGCGCGCGGGTGACGCGTTGGGCCTGTCGGCCGTGCAGATGCTGGTGATCGCGCTGGTGTGCCTGCTGGCCACGGCCAACCATGGCGGCCCCACGCTGCCGCCCGATCCAAGCGCATGGCTGGCGGTGCTCTACATGGCGCTGGTGGCCGGCGCCGGCGCCATGCTGATGCAGACCTGGGCGCAGGCGCATCTGCCGGCCACGCGCGCGGCGATCGTGATGACGACCGAGCCTGTATTTGCCGCAGGTTTCGCGGTCGCGTTCGGGAGCGACGCACTGACCTGGCGCATGCTGTGCGGCGGTGGACTGGTGCTCGCCGCCATGTACCTGGTGGAGCTGGTGCCGCGTGCCACGGCGCAGGGGAAGCTGCCGGCGGAGGCCGTGCATCACGAAGTTTGAGCTGGCTCTCGCCAAGCTTATGGGTGTTGCGGGAGAGTGCTTGCTCGTCACGGCGAAACCCGTGCCTGGGCGCCGTGTGGACGCCTTGGTCCGTGTAGGGAATGTCCCAGATTCCGTCGGGTAACGCCGACATACATGGGAATGCCTACGTGATATCGATGCGGGGTTCATCGCTTGGTGAGTGTTCCCGCATGTTGATCAGGTACGTACTTTGCGTAGGTGACAGGGCTGGCGGGGCGGTGATCCTCGAAGCCACCGGCAAGGCTTATCGCGGTCGCCGGATGGCAGCCGTCGGCATGGCCACTTATTGCAGCCAGTGCGGACAGCGGGGCCTCATCGCGCCCCGGGGTGTACGCAGCCTCGGGCCTGAGCAGATGTTCGCGCTGGACGGTGACGTCAACCTTTGCGGTTGCGAGCCTGCCCCGGTGTTCAACACCCAGCAAGGCATGGCGCTGACGTTCACCCGGGAAGACATTGCGCGATGGGAAGCCTCGCAGGAAAGCCTCCCCGTTGCGCCATCGGCGGTCGGTGCGGCAGGCGCCACGGATGCTCGCGGGCAGCCGTGCGCATCGAACGCTTGCACCGAAGACTTCGTGCGTTGCGATACGCGCATACGCTGCGGTGACGGGTGCGCGGAATAGATCAGGGCATCCCTGGGCCCTGGGGCCTGTTCACACTATGGGCGTGGTCCGCGCCGGGAGCGGTTGGTCGCTCTTGGCGGCCCTCGGCTGCAAGGCCAGGCGCACCAGGTAAACCACGATGGCGACGTTGGCGATCAAGGCAGCCAGCTTCAACCAGTTGAAGCGCATCAGCACTTCGTACGCTTCCACCGGCACCAGCGAACCGGTGGCGATGACGGTGAACCATTCGGCCCAATGTTTGCGCAGCCACAGGCCAGTGCCCTCGGTGGCAAAGATCGCCGCATAGGCCAGCGCCACGATGCCGACGGCCACGAACTTGCTGGGCCCCATCAGCTCCAGCAGTTCGACCAGGCGCCAGCGCAGGCCGCTGGTATCGGTCAGCGACAAATGCTCCAGAGAATGCACCAGGCGCTCGAAGTTCTGCTCCTGGCGCAGGCCGAACGCCACCATTGCCACACAAATCAGGCAGACCGTCTTGATGGCCTTGTAGATGGCGATGATGCGCAAGCCGAGGCTGTGCTGGGCTTCAATCTCGGAACTTGGTTGGCTGATGCGGTGGTCGCTGGGGGACATAGAAGGTCGGTCACGGGCGTGCGTGAAGTTAAGGATGTTCTGGTCAGTGCTTCGCAGGTGTCATCCGCCCTGTGGCATGTGGACGGACACAGCGGGCCCCAGCACTTTGAATTTTACTTGATGGGGTGATGTCCAGAAGGCCCGCAGGCCGTGCCGCAGGGTTTGGCAAGACGGCCAGTCTTACCGGTGCCGCGCAACACCGCCTGCGGGCCTTCTGGGCATCATGCCACCTGCGAAGCACGGATCGGAGCATCCTTCATTTAACGGTTCGGAAATGGGGAAGGGCCATGGCCTTTATGCGGACATGGCCGGCCTTTTCCAGCGGGTGGGTATCGGATCGTTCAGCAACTTCGCCGCCCCTCCGCCGGTGGCGGGCGTGGCGCTGCAGCATGCGGGGCGATACGCCCGGTTGGCGTTGTCATCAGCCTGTGGGAGGCTTGTGTTCGTGCCGTTCCGGCCACAGTACAAAAACATGAGCACTGCGCGCGCGAGGTATGCATGATCCGCGAAATTCTGAAAATGGGCGATCCACGTCTGCTGCGCGTCGCCCCGGCGGTACCGGACGACATGATCGGCAGCCTTGAGCTGGACGCGCTGATCGCCGACATGTTCGAAACCATGCATCACGCCGGCGGCGTGGGACTGGCCGCGCCGCAGATCGGCATCGATCTGCAGCTGGTCATTTTCGGCTTCGATAGTTCCGAGCGTTATCCGGATGCGCCGCCGGTGCCGCGCACCATCCTGCTCAATCCGGTCATTACGCCGCTGTCGCAGGACATGGATGAAGGCTGGGAAGGCTGTCTTTCGGTGCCGGGCCTGCGTGGCGCGGTCAGCCGGTATTCGCTGATCCGCTACGAGGGCGTCGATCCCAAGGGCGAGCGGATCGATCGTACCGCCGAAGGCTTCCATGCGCGCGTGGTGCAGCATGAATGCGATCACCTGATTGGCCGGCTATATCCCTCGCGCATTACCGACTTCACCAAGTTCGGCTTTACCGAAGTGCTGTTTCCCGGCATGGACCCCGGCGCCGACGAGTGACCGGCTGCGCATGCGCCTGCGGCGACAAGGCCGCAGGCGCCACGCACAGGTTCACACCGGCTGCGGATGAAGCAGGAACCAGCCCAGGAACGCGGCGCCGGCAATGATGCAGTACGTGCCGAACGTAGCCAGCCGCCCGCGGCCCTCAAAGTAGCTCATCAGGAACTTCAAGCTGAGCCACGCGGCAACCGCAGTCAACACGCCGCCGAGCATGGCGTCGGCCAGCTGTCCGGGTGCGTGGAACAGCTTGGGCAATTCCAGCACGCCGGCGGCAAGAATGATCGGAGTGCCGAGCAGGAAGGAAAATTCCGCGGCTTTTTCCTTGTCCAGCCCGGTGGCGGAGCCGGCGATCATGGTGAGGCCGCTGCGCGAGAAACCGGGAATCAGCGCGCCGATCTGCGCCATGCCAACCAGGAAGGCCTGGCGAAAGCTCAGCTTCTCCGGCGCCTTGTGCGCGCGCGTGCGTTGCAGGCGATCGCCCAGCCACAGCAGCACACCGTTGGCGATCAGTGCGAAAGCGACGATGCGAAGATCGCGAAACACCAGCTCCAGCCGCTTCTCCAGCAGCAGCCCGGCCACGCAGGCGGGGACGGTGCCGATGATCAGCGACCACATCAGGTGGCCGTCGTCATTGTGGCGCCCGGCCAGCGATCCGAAAAAGCCGCGCACCAAAGCCACCCAGCGCCGACGGAAATACACCAGCAGCGCCAGTGCCGTGCCCAGGTGCAGGGCGACCAGAAACGGAATCAGTTGCGGCGCATGTTTGTCGATGTGCATGCCCAGCAGTCCGGGCACGAGCAGGGTATGGCCAAGGCTGCTGACCGGAAACAATTCCGTCACGCCTTGCAGCACGCTCAGAAACATTAGAAACCAAAGACTCACGCGGCTTTCCTTTCGAAGGGACGGGGCATTATGTCAGGCCATCTCGCTTGCGCGGGAGGCATGGGCTGGCCATTATCGGCCCATGGGCCACGGGGACCAGGATGGACAAGCTATCGGGCGCGGCGAAGAGCGGCGTGAAGACGCCAAGCCCGGGGCCGCGAAATCCGGGCATCGATCTGTTGCGCGGCTTGTCGATCCTGCTGGTGCTGCTGCATCACATCGGCCTGCGCCTGCCGCTCAGGCACGGCGTACTCGCCGGCTACGTGCCGCTGTTCGTGCTCAATGCGATCAATTACAACGGCTACGAATCGGTCTTCGTCTTTTTTGTGATCTCCGGTTTCCTGATTACCGGCAACGCGCTGCGGCGCTGGGGCGGGCTAGGTCGGCTGGACGCGCGGGCGTTCTACGCGCGGCGCTTTGCGCGCATCGTGCCGTGCCTGTTGGTGTTGCTGCTGGTGCTCAGCGTGTTGCATGGGCTGGGCGTGCACGATTACCTGATCCAGCGCCAGGGGCAGACGTTGCCGCGGGCCTTGCTTGCGGCGCTGGGCCTGCATCTGAACTGGTATGAGGGCCACCATGGCTATCTGCCCGGCAATTGGGACGTGCTGTGGTCGCTGTCCATCGAGGAAGTGTTCTATCTCGGCTTTCCGCTGGTATGCCTGCTGGTGCGTCGCACGTGGTTGCTGGTGCCGCTGCTGAGCGTGCTTGCGCTGTCGCTGCCGTGGACGCATGCGGCGCTGGCGGGCAACGAGATCTGGCAGGAAAAGGCATATCTGCCGGGCATGGCGGCGATTGCCGCCGGCGTGCTCGGCGCATGGCTGGCGTGGCACTGGCAGCCGCGCCAGCGTTGGGCGATACGGGCATGGATCGAGGCGGGCTGTCTTGGGCTGGCGGCGATCTTGTTGATAGAGCCGTGGCTGTGGCCGGCGCTGCGCGATGCCTGCCTGTTGTTGCTGACGGTGTCGGTGATGTGCCTGCTGGTCGGTTTGCAATGGCGCCAAGCAGCAGGCCCATGGCTGCCATGGCGCGGATTGGACTGGCTGCGCTCGTTCGGCCGCTTGAGCTATGAAATCTATCTCAGTCACATGTTCGTGGTAATGGGGCTGGTGCGAGTGTTCCACGCCTGCGGTGGCGATATGAGGTGGGGGGTGTTGTGGTACCTGCCGGCGGTGCCCTTGTGCTGGTTGCTCGGCGCAGGCGTGGCGCGCGCGATCTCGCTGCCCGGCGAGCGCTGGCTTGGTGCGTGGTTGGGCAAGCCGCGCGCGCCTGCAAGGCTCGCCATGCCGGGTGCGGCTTCCGGCGAAAAGGCTTGAAACGCGGGCATGCAGGCCTTCGCTTGCATGCCCGCGCGAGTCAGGGCGATTTGATTTTGAAATTCTGGGTGATCGAATCGAGCTTGGCTTTCATGTCCTGGGGTTTGTGCGCGCCCTGCGTGCCATAGAAGGCCGTATACAGCTCGGTGGGAGCGTCGTTGCCCGGGGGAGCGACGACGCTGGCGATATCCATCTCGTCGCCGTCGTTGTACGCCACGCCGTCGTAGGGATGTTGCTTGTGCAACAGCTTGCCCCAGTTCTGCTTGTACTGGTCGTCGAGATCGGCGCTGGGCGCGATGTGGCGCCGTACGCTGATCCGGTCCGGATCGGTGTTGTTAAGGCGAACCTGCACGTAGCCCGGTTCCAGCACGTACTTGTCGTTTTTCTTGTAATAGCCCACGCCGACCGATAGCAGGTTGTCCGGATCGACCGCCTGCACCGAAGACGGGTAACTGAAGCTGATGTTGTCCGCGTCGTAGCTCAAGCGCTTGCCGTAGTCGACGTCGATGCGCGTGTTTTTCAGCACGTCGGGCAACAGCGCGCGATTGGCCAGGAAGTCTTTCCATTGGGCCAGCGTGCCGCCGTAGTCGACGTTGAAGAAATCGGTCAACGCTTTCATGTCGGCCAGGCTGTCGTGCGTGACCACCGAGGGGTTCATGCGCATCATGATGGCGTAGCCGTCGGTGACCGGCAGCGCGAACATGACCACTTCGGCATTGATGTGCGGTTCGGGCCAGATGAATACCTGCCAGTGCCGCTGCCAGCTATCGGTATAGGCGGTATCGACGGTGGGCTTGCCCATCGAGGTGATCTTGATTTTTTCCGGGCCGACCTGGCGGTACCAGTAGCCGGTCTTGAGGATCAGATCCATCATGGCCTTCGGGTCGCCGTAGAAGGTGGCGGCCTTCATGTCGTCGGGGCGGCGCAGATGGATCAGGAAGTTGTGCCCTTCATAGCCGCTGGCGATATAGCCATTGCCGGTGAGCGGTACGCGGTTGATTTCGTGGCCCGCATAACCCCACTGGCCGCTGCGGTTATGCACGATCAGTTCCGGGAAAAGGCTCAGTTCCGGGGTGTCATGCAGGATCTGGTTGGAGCCTGCGCCGTTGGGAAACAGATCCGATGCCTGCTGTTGCAGCAGCGCCTTGAGTTGCTGTTCGTTGTAGGCGTACTGCAGTTTCAGATATTGGGCGCTGAAGTCGTCGTAGCTCTTGGGTAGCGGAAACTGCGCCTTGAAGCTGCCGGTCTGATCGTAGTCGAGCACGTCCAACTGGTAGGACATGCGCCTGTCCATTATCGCCAGCCGATCCGATGCGTTGAGCACTTCGCCGATCGGCAATGCATAGTTGAGGTTTTCGTTGGCCGACTTCATCAGCACCACGCCGATGACCTTGCCGTTCTGGTCGAGCAGCGGACCGCCGCTGTTGCCGGGCGAGGCGGCGGCGGAGAAACGCATCCACTTCCAGCGGCCGTTTTCTTCTTCCGGCGTATCGGAGGTGTAGAGGCCATCGCGGATCACCACGCCCGTGCCCAGCGCGTTGCCCACCGCATAGACCACGCTGTTGACCTCCGGCTTGGTGTTGGTTTCCAGCGTGGCGGTGTCCGGCGGCGTCTTGAGCGAGAACATCACGAAATCCTGCTGCAGCGAGAACTTGAGGATTTTGTCGATGGCATAGACGTGTCCGTTCGCGTCGCGCAGCGCGGGCGGCCCGGTGAGGTCGCCGATGCCGACCATCAGCACGTGGCCGGCGGTGACATAGCGGTTGTTGCCCAGCGCAAAGGCGGTGCCGACCGAGAAATACTTGTCGGTGCGTTCCTGATAGGGCAGCAGGTCGAGCGGCAGCGGCTTTTCATAGGTCAGCGGATCGTTGACCGCCTTGGGGATCACCACCTCGAAGGTCGCCGCGTTGATCTTCGCGGCCAGGGTCGGGTCGGGGCTGGCCGCGTCGGCGCGGCCGGCCAGGCCCACCGAGATTGCAATCAGGCAACATGCCAGCGACAACTTGCGCACCCATCCAAGCGTTCTTGCGACCACGTTCCGATCCCACTCATTCGATGCCGGCATACGTTCCCTGCGCATGGTTGACGATCGGCGATGCGCCGACTCTCCGCTCGAAATACTGACATAGCAGCCGGGCTTTGGGGATGGGCCGGCGGGTTGGAGGCCAAAGAAACGCGGTATCGCACTTGGTTGTGGGCCATGCCGACCTTCCATGCCGCTTGCATGGCGATCGTCGGCAGGCCGTGGCAAGCGGGCGCGCACGGGAGGCGCGGGCACCGCGGAGAAATCGCCAGCAGGGGCAGTCCGGCCGCGGTGCGGGCCCTTACCGGGTCTCGATTCAGCCGGTCAAAGCTGGCGGTGTTGATTGATGAGCGCGCGCAGATCCAGCGTGGCCTGGCGTGCGGCATCAGCGAAATCCTCGCCGCTGCCGGCGTAGAGAATCGCGCGCGAGGAGCTGATCATCAGCCCGCTGCCGGCAGCCGTGCGGCCGTTGCGAACCACCGCTTCCACGTCGCCGCCCTGCGCGCCGATGCCGGGCACCAGCAGCGGGACCTCGCCCACCAGCGCGCGTACTTGGGCCAGTTGTTCGGGCCAGGTGGCACCGGTGACCAGCGCGCAATTGCCGTGCGTATTCCAGTCGCGCGCAATGATCTGCGCCACGTGCTGGTAGAGCGGCTTGCCGCCGACGTTAAGATCCTGCAGGTCGGCGGCGCCGGGATTGGAGGTGTGGCAGAGCAGGATCACGCCCTTGTCGGCGCGATCGAGGAAAGGCTGCACCGAATCGCGCCCGAGGTAAGGGTTGAGCGTAACGGCGTCGGCGCCGTAGCGATCGAACGCTTCGGTGACGTAGTGCTGCGCGGTGCTGCCGATGTCGCCGCGTTTGGCATCGAGGATGACCGGCACGCCGGGATGTCTTGCGTGGATGTGCGCGATCAGGCGTTCGAGCGTTTCTTCCGCGCGCAGTGCGGCGAAGTGCGCGATCTGAGGCTTGTAGGTGCACACCAGGTCGGCGGTGGCATCAACGATGGCGCTGCAGAATTCGAATACCGCATCGGGGCGGCCTTGCAGGTGTGCCGGGAATTTCGCCGGTTCCGGATCCAGGCCGACGCAGACCAGGGAGTTGTTGCGGGTCCATGCTTGTTGCAGGGATGGCATGAAGTGCATCGAAGGCTCCTGGTTTTTTGCTCCCTCACCGCATCCCCCATGAAAAAGGGGATGGGGAGGGAGGCCAATCTTGCGATGTGGATCGATCGGTGCGCGTTCGCTTCCGGCGAAGTCCGGGCAACTGTGGCCCGGCATCCCGAGCCCCCTCTCCCATCTTTACCAAGGATGAGGGAGAGGGGCAGGGTGCGTCACGCCAGTTTCTTGTACTTCACGCGATGCGGTTTGGCCGCTTCGTCGCCGAGGCGGCGCTTCTTGTCCGCTTCGTATTCGTTGTAGTTGCCGGGGAAGAATTCCACGTGCGAGTCGCCTTCGAAAGCGATGATGTGCGTGGCGATGCGGTCGAGGAACCAGCGGTCATGCGAAATCACCATGGCGCAGCCGGGGAATTCCAGCAGGGCGTCTTCGAGCGCGCGCAGGGTTTCGATGTCCAGGTCATTGGACGGTTCGTCCAACAGCAGCACGTTGCCGCCCTGCAGCAGGGTCTTGGCCATGTGCAGGCGGCCGCGTTCGCCGCCGGACAGGTTGCCCACGATCTTCTGCTGGTCGGTGCCCTTGAAGTTGAAGCGGCCGATGTAGGCGCGCGACTGGATCTCGAAGTTGCCGATGGTGAGGATGTCCGCGCCGCCGGAGACTTCCTGCCACACGTTGTTTTTCGAATCGAGCGCGCCGCGCGACTGGTCGACGTAGGCAAGCTTCACGGTATGACCGATTTTCACTTCGCCCTGGTCGGGCTTCTCCACGCCCGTGATCAGCTTCATCAGCGTGGACTTGCCCGCGCCGTTGGGACCGATCACGCCGACGATCGCGCCCGGGGGCACCTTGAACGACAGGTCGTCGATCAGCAGGCGGTCGCCGAAGGATTTGCTGACGTTCTTGAACTCGATCACTTCCTGGCCCAGGCGCTCGCCCGGCGGAATGAAGATTTCGTTGGTTTCGTTGCGGCGCTGGTATTCGACCGCATTGAGTTCCTCAAAACGGTTCAGGCGCGCCTTGCCCTTGGATTGACGGCCCTTGGCGGCCGAGCGCACCCATTCCAGTTCCTTCTCGATCGCCTTCTGGCGCGATTTTTCCTGCTGCGCTTCCTGCTTGAGGCGCTGGTCTTTCTGTTCCAGCCACTCGGTGTAGTTGCCCTTCCACGGAATACCGCGGCCGCGGTCGAGTTCGAGAATCCACTCGGCGGCATTGTCGAGGAAGTAGCGATCGTGGGTGACTGCCACCACGGTGCCGGGGTAGTCCTGCAGGAAGTGCTCCAGCCACTCCACCGATTCGGCGTCCAGGTGGTTGGTGGGCTCGTCCAGCAGCAGCATGTCCGGCTTGGACAGCAGCAGGCGGCATAGCGCCACGCGGCGCTTCTCGCCGCCCGAGAGTGGGCCGATCTTGGCGTCCCACGGCGGCAGGCGCAGCGCGTCGGCGGCCACTTCGAGCTGGCGTTCCAGCGCGTGCGCGTCGTTAGCGGCGAGCACGTTTTCCAGTTCCTGCTGTTCGGCGGCAAGCTTGTCGAAATCGGCGCCTTCCTCGGCATAGGCGGCGTAGACCTCTTCCAGGCGTTTCTGCGCGTCGAGCACTACGGACACGCCTTCCTCGACCGCTTCGCGCACGGTTTTTTCCGGATCCAGCTGTGGTTCCTGCGCCAGATAGCCCACCTTGATGCCCGGCTGCGGACGGGCTTCGCCCTGAAAATCGGTGTCAACGCCTGCCATGATGCGAAGCACTGTCGATTTGCCCGCGCCGTTAAGGCCCAGCAGGCCGATCTTGGCGCCGGGGAAGAAGCTCAGCGAGATGTCCTTGATGATCTGGCGCTTCGGGGGAACGATCTTGCTGACCCCGTTCATGGTGTAGATGTATTGCATGCTGGCTCCGAAGGCGTGCGCGTGGCCGGCCCGGGTGGCTGGGCGAGGCGCGGGGGCGTGGGTATCAAACCGGGGATTATAGCGGGTGCGTGGTCGTTCCCGGTGACGCCCGGCGGCCCGGTTGCCGGCCCAGCGCATGCAAATGGCCACCGCACCGCCACTTTTTGCGCCAGCGGCGGCCTGTTGCCGCGGCATGCTCGATCGATCACGGATGGAGCGGTCGATGGAAAATGCCGGCGCGTTTAAACCTCGGGGCGTTGGGCTGCACTGGCTGCGGCACTGGGACAATCGCGCGGCGATGTGGGCGCGTGCGCGCGGCCGCCATGCCGTGGCGCTGCACGAGCTGGTGTGCTTTGGCGTCAAGCAGGCCTCGGCCTGCCTGTTCGGCGGCTGCATGGTGGGCCTGTTGTGGCTGACCTGGGCGTTCTACCCACATGGGGTCGCGCTCGCGCGTTATGACTTCCTGACGCTGGCCGCGCTGGTCATCCAGTGCGTGCTGATCGTCACGCGGCTGGAAAGCCGCGAGGAGGCGAAAGTGATTTTGATGTTCCACGTGGCGGGCACCGCGATGGAGGTGTTCAAGACCGCGATGGGATCATGGGTTTATCCCGAGGCGTCGCTGCTTCGCATCGGCGGCGTGCCGCTGTTCTCCGGTTTCATGTACGCATCGATCGGCAGCTACATCGCGCGCGCGTGGCGGCTGTTTGATTTTCGCTTTGTGCGGCATCCGCCGTTCACGGCGACAGTGTGGCTGGCGATGGCGATCTACGCGAACTTTTTTACGCATCACTTCCTGCCCGATGTGCGCGCGTGGCTGTTCTTCGCCGTGGCGGCATTGTTCGGGCGCACGTGGGTGTATTTCCGCATTCGCCAGGTGCATCGGCGGATGCCGTTGCTGCTTGGCTTCCTGCTGGTGGCGACGTTCATCTGGTTGGCCGAGAACATGGGTACGTTCACGGCGGCGTGGCGTTATCCGGCGCAGCGGCATGGGTGGAGCATGGTGCCGCTGTCCAAGCTTGGTGCGTGGTTTTTGTTGATGATCATCAGCTACGTGATGGTGAGTGCGGTGGCGATCCAGCGCGCTTGGACTCCCTCCCCCTGCAAGCAGGGGGAGGGGCATTAGCTTGCAGGCTTGGGGCGCGCGCTTGGGCTCCCTCCCCTGCGTGCAGGGGAGGGTTGGGGAGGGGTAAAGCAATCTTGCGGCGAGGCAAGTAAGAGCGACCCCCTCCCAGCCTCCCCCTGCAGGCAGGGGGAGGGGCGTTGTCTTGCAGGCGTGGGACACGCGCTTGGGCTCCCTCCCCTGC
>NZ_DATJTC010000046.1:0-2623 GCF_035503745.1 Dyella sp. | reverse complement strand
CTGCGCCAACGCATTGGTTTCGTATGCGCTGAATGGCACGTCCCGCAGCAACGCCATCCAGTAGTCCTCCACCGCCTCGCCGGCGCGCCAGGTGCTGGCCAGTTGCGGCGCCGGTGGTAAGGCGAACGACTCCGGATCGCCGCCTTCAAGCGTGTAGGCGAGGCCAGACTGTGGATCGACCAGTGGAACGTCGCCGCCCAACTGGATATTCTCGAAATCCGCGGGGATGCCGGTACTCAGTGCAAGGAGCATGCTGGCGTAGGACTGTGGGTTCACATCGCCCTTGGCGTCATGGGCCAGGCCCTTGGAATAGTTGCCCCATTTGGCCGGATAGCGGGTTTCGTCGTTATTGCTGGCTTGCGCCTGCACATGCTTTTCGGCGTGTGCTGCGTCGATGCGGATCTTCTCCGCCTCGTCAGCGCGCGCGGTCGGGTCAAGGTTTGGCATAGTGTCCTCCGTGTATGGGATTGTCCTCTGCCGGGCTCCCGGAGCCTCTGGCGCAGCAGGAGATTTGACGTTAGTCAGATGCGGTGGGGCGCCGCTGTGAGCTACTTCACAGCACGACGCGTACGGCCGTGTGCCGTTGGACCCCGTCAAGCACTTGACGCAGCAGCCCGGACGGGCCATCTGTCGCCAATCAGGACCCAATCAGTCCTGTTAAACCGCATCGTTTGCCGCTGGGGTTCGCTGCCATGCTTAGGCTGTCGAAGCTGACCGACTATGCCGTGGTGGTGCTGGTTCGGTTGTCGCGCGGGGATGGCGTGCAGACTTCGCCCCGCATCTCGGCGGCCACCGGAATTCCCGAGCCCACCGTGGCCAAGGTGCTGAAGGCACTGGCCAGTGGCGGCCTTGTTGCCTCCCAGCGCGGTGCGCACGGGGGGTATCGGCTGATGCGGCCACTCGCCGCCGTTCCGATTGCCGACGTGATCGCCGCCATCGACGGGCCGATCGCGCTCACGGCGTGCGTGGAGGGGGCGGCCGGCGGTTGCGATGTGGAGGGCATCTGCCCGATGCGCGGCCGCTGGGACCCGGTGAACGACGCGATCCAGCAGGCGCTGACCAACATCACGCTGGCCGACATGCAGGAGGCGTCGATCCCGCGCGCGTTCCGCACGCCGGTCCGCGCCCCAATCTCCGTTGCCGAATAGGACGCAAAATGCCCGCCGTTACCGAGACGCTCGAGACCGTCCAGTCCGTCACCCAGGGCGGCTACAAGTGGGGGTTCGAGACCGATATCGAGATGGACCTCGCGCCCAAGGGGTTGAATGAGGATACCATCCGGCTGATCTCCGCGCGCAAGCAGGAACCCGCCTGGCTGCTGGAGTGGCGGCTGAAGGCGTTTGCCGGGTGGCAGCAGATGCAGGAGCCGCACTGGGCCAAGGTGTGGCATGCACCGATCGACTATCAGGACATCCACTACTACGCCGCGCCCAAGAAGAAGGCGGGGCTGAAGTCGCTGGACGAGGTCGATCCGGAGTTGCTCGCCACGTATGAGAAGCTCGGCATCCCGCTGAAGGAGCGCGCCATCCTGGCTGGGGTGGAACAGGGCGAAAGCAATGTGGCGGTGGATGCGGTGTTCGACAGCGTCTCGGTGGCGACCACCTTTCGCGAGACGCTGAAGAAGGCTGGCGTGATCTTCTGCCCGATCAGCGAGGCCGTGCAGGACCATCCGGAGCTAGTGCGCAAGTACCTGGGCAGCGTTGTGCCGATCGGCGACAATTTTTTCGCTGCGCTGAACAGCGCAGTGTTCACCGACGGCAGCTTCGTCTATGTGCCGAAGGGCGTGCGCTGCCCGATGGAGCTATCCACCTATTTCCGTATCAATGCGCGCAGCTCCGGCCAGTTCGAGCGCACGCTGATCATTGCCGATGTCGGCAGCTACGTCAGCTACCTGGAAGGCTGCACCGCGCCGATGCGCGACGAGAACCAGCTTCATGCCGCCGTGGTCGAGCTGGTGGCGCTGGACGACGCGCAGATCAAATACAGCACCGTGCAGAACTGGTATCCCGGCGATGCCGAAGGCCGTGGCGGCATCTATAATTTCGTCACCAAGCGTGGCGCCTGCCGGGGCGCGCGGGCCAAGATCTCGTGGACCCAGGTCGAGACCGGCTCGGCGATCACGTGGAAGTATCCGTCGTGCGTGCTGGAGGGCGATAACAGCGTGGGCGAGTTCTACTCGGTCGCGGTGACCAACAATCGCCAGCAGGCGGATACCGGCACCAAGATGATCCATATCGGGCGGAACACCAGCAGCACGATCGTGTCGAAGGGGATCAGCGCCGGGCGGTCGAACAATACCTATCGCGGCCTGGTGCGCGTGCTGCCACGCGCCGCCGGGGCACGCAACTTCACTCAGTGCGACAGTCTTTTGATCGGCGACCAGTGCGGTGCGCACACCGTGCCCTATATTGAAAGCCGCAACCCGACGGCGAAGATCGGCCATGAGGCGACGACATCCAAGATTGCCGAGGACCAGCTTTTCTACTGCCGCCAGCGCGGCTTGAAGGAAGAGGACGCGGTCAACCTGATCGTCAACGGGTTCTGCAAGGACGTATTGAAGGAGCTGCCAATGGAATTCGCCGTCGAGGCGCAGAAGCTGCTGGCCGTGAGCCTGGAAGGCTCG
>NZ_DATJTC010000045.1:0-24788 GCF_035503745.1 Dyella sp. | reverse complement strand
CGGCGAGGGTTTTCATGGCGTCCCATTGCTTGAAGCCCAGCGCGGTCCAGGGCTCGGGAATGAAAGGCGATGCCCGGAAAGTCATCGGAGGCTGACGATCCCAGAAGGTGAAGCCGGGGTAGATGGAATGCCCGGGTGGGGGCTTGGTGTATTTGACGAAGCCGCGCAGCCAGTTGACGCGCTCGGGACGGGCCACCACGAGGGCGACCATGGCGTCGGTGAGTTCGCCGGGTTGGCGCGGGCCGTTACCGACGCCAATCAGGGCTTGGTCCTTGGTGGAGAGCATGCCCGCCATGTTGTAGCCCTCCACCACATACACCAGCATCGCCGGCAGGTCGGGGTGGCCCTCGAACGTGCGGAAGATATCCTCGACCACATCCTCGGGGGTATCGCTGCAGATCACGCCATTGGGGAGCTGGTGGATTTCGTGCCAGTGCAAACCCGCTTCCGGACGCAGACCCTCGACCATGTATTGAAGCGTTTCCTTCACTGCTTCGTGCGAAACGCGCGGATTGGCCGCCCCGGAGTTCCACCCTCGCACTACAGTAACGGTGGGTATTGGCCACGCCTCTCGGAAATCCTTCAGAGCCAGTTCCAACGCATCCGCTTTGCGTTGATCGTAAGCCATGTTTTTCGTATCCACCGTCACCGGATATTTGGCAGGATCCGTCGGCAAGATCGACCCTACATGCAGGCTATTGGACTGCCGTGCGTCCTGCTGCTGCATCTGCCCCCATACCTGCCCTTGCCGATAGACGTCCAAACTCAAACCTACGCTGACAATATCCAACGTTTCCAGGTGCGGCGAAGTGGTTGGAGCACGGTAGAGCGGCGAGGCATTCATGGAGGAAGCGTCCTTGGCAGAGGATGAAGCGGCGTAGACGTCATCCGCACCGGTCGAATACAGCGACGGCGACTTGAAACAACTCGCCGCACCGAGGGTGTCAGACAATGATTGGTCGGCATTCGGTGCGCGATGTACCAGCAAGTCCGGCGTGGCCGCACAAGCGCTGATGACGAGCACCAGCGCCATGACGCCAACACTGATGGCGAGACGAAGCAGTAGGGAGTTAGCCACGGGTTTCACTCCTCACCAGCGTGGGCAGCGGTGGGTTGAAGTACTCGGGGTACTTCTCCGGCTTGCCGGTGGTGCGATAGTCCGCCGTGGCGTCGATCAGCTTCTTGTTGTCCAGCGCTTCGTTTTGGTAGAACGCCAGCGTGTCTGCATCGGGGCCGTCGTCGTCGAACGGGCTACGCTCTTGCTCGTTCTTCAGGCTGCCTGGTTGACGAAAATCCTTGTCTGCCTTTTTTTGACTCCACCCCAACCGCCAATCCGCCACGCGACACAGATAGGTATAAAACCTCTCATCATCGATACTCCTGGCCTGCCCGATCGCCAGGTCATACGCCACCGCCCTGCGGCTATGTTCCGCATTCGCCGGAATGGCCGAATGAAACGACAGCGCGTCGTCCTGGGTGAGCTGCTCTGGCGTGGTTTCCATCAGGCGCTCGCGCGCATCGCTCGGCGTTTCCGTGCGGGTGACGCGGACCCTGCCCTCGCCGATCACGGTGACGCTTTTGACTTGCGTGTGGTCGAACGCTTCCTTGCCCGCGTTGAGCCTAGCCTGCACCGCGTCCGGGCCACGCCCACCGGCAAAGGCCGGGTCGCTCTCCGCCAGTTCATAGCTCCGGTAGACGCCCGGTTTCCAGCCGCCGTTGGTGATGCCGATGGAGGCATCGATCGGGTCCATCGGCGCCTTCACCATATGGATGCCGTCCTTGGCCCTGGCGGCGCTTTGGGCGTCCACCACTCCATCGCCATCGAAGTTCACCACGAAGGCCTGCGGCAATCGGGGGGCGTTGAGCGTGACGGCTTGATCTTTGTCGAGCTCGGCCTTGATCAGGTTGCCCGTCCACCCCTGCCCGTTGCCATCCCAGGTGTGTTCGCCCGCCTGGCGCATCACGTAACGGTGCGGCGCGGTGCCCACTTCCTCCCGCTGGCCGTTGCGCTCGCGCAGGGTGAAGAGCCGCTGATGGAAGCGTTCACCCAACTGGCCCAGCACTTCGTCCGGCACGCCTTGCCAGCCGATGCCCTGCACGTTGCGCAAACCCACCGTCTGGTCCAGCGGGGTGAAGTACAGCGTGATGTGGCCGCGGTTGTCGCGCTCCTCAAAGGGGACCGTGGTGGCGTTCAAGGTGGTGGCGCACTGCTGCCCGGTCCAGCGCAGGCCGCCGATGCAGCGGTCCAGATCGCGGGCATCGGCCATCTGTGCCAGCGAGGGAACGGTGTGCGGCCGCTCGCCGATAAAGCGCAGGATGTGGCCCAGCGTGTCGCACCGCGCGGCCTGGGTTTGCTGCTGGTCGTGCAGCTGGGTGCGCTCCACCCGCGGCTCGACCAGGCTGTAGGGCGCGTTCATCAGCACGGCGCTGTCGATGGGACGTTGCTGCTCGTCCTTGAGAAAGGCATTGGCCAGCAGCGTGAGCATCGTGCCCTGGCTGTGCGCCACCACATTGACGGTGTCGTCGGGGTGCTGGGTGCGGATGATCTTGACCAGCATCGCCAAGCGCCGCGCGGCCAGCACCATGTATTGGCGCGGTGGCGCGGTCAACAGGGGGTGCCGCGGGGATCCGGCCAGCATGTTCATCGGCAGAAAACCAAACAGCAGGCCGTTGAAACCCTGCCGCCACATGTCCGGCAAGGTGGTGGTGGCATTGGCGAACACGCCGCCCTCCTTGGTGGCGGCCTTGTCCAGGCGGTTGCCGTAACGGTCCAGCCATTCGCCGTGCGGGGTGTCTTTCTGGACGTAGGGCAATTTGGTCCGGGGATCTTTGTCATTGTCCTCGCGAAACCCCCAATAGAACGGGATGACCACGCTGCGCGCGTTGCCGCCACCCTTGCCGGTGTTGGCCAGGCGACGGTAGTAGACCTTGTCCGGATCCTTGGCGAGGTGGTCCTCTTGAGTGGGCAGCGAGTACCGCGCCGGCACCAGGGCGGCGGCGTTGATCGGACCCCGGGCGTTGGTGAGGTGGTCGAGCCGTTCGTTGAGGCCGGCGCAGAGCCCGTGTTCGATCTCGGCATAGACGCCGGCCAGATCGTTCACGCCGTGCACCAGGAGGGTGATGCAGGGTTTGGGCTGCACCACTTGCACGTAAGCGGGCCCGGCGCCGGGCAGCAGCAGCGCCCGGGTTTGACCGGCGAGGGGTCGTATGGAGTAAGTCATGTCACCATTCCTTGGAGGCCATGTCGGGGAAAGCGTTTGCGGTTGATGTCAACGGTGGTGCCGTGACCACTTCGGGGTTGCCAAGCACGAGCATCACGTGACGTGGAGCAGCAACGACGCTCACAGACGCACCTTGATACGCACGCGAGCGGATGTGCGAAGCTCCTTTTGATCGACAAAGCTGGTCCAGCCGAGGTGGCTGCCTCCGTGTCTGCCGAGATTGAAAGGTGGCACTTCGTCTCGCCGCAGACCCAATGCCAGGTCATAGGCAGAAGGATCGCGCAGCAGAAAATCGATCAGCTTGCGCAAGCGCTCGAAGTTTTCGCCGCTGGGCAGGAACTCCCGAAAGCGCGATTGGTTGAGATCGGGAATGACAATGGTGAACTTGCTGTGCCGGGTACGTACGCGCGCGCCAACGACGAAGCTGTCGCCCAACACGCCGTTGCGCTGTCCCAAGGCGAGCCGCTGCCCTTCCGGCACTTGCATGTAGCGCTGCTCGAACTCCTGAATATGCACGGCGTCGAGGTCGAAGCAATGCGCGATGATGCCGGCGACCACGGATGGCGACCGACTACGGCTGGCAATCAGACCGGCGTAGCTGAGCAGCCGGCTCCACGGAATGGGTGTCGCGCCTCGCAGCTCCTCGTCGTTGAGGCCAATCAAGGCGAAGACGTAGCGTGAAAATCGGTCCTTGGCCTCGCGTTGAAAGCGAACGTAGTAACGATATTTTCGCCATGCCTGATGCAGTAACGTCAACAGGCGATGGTTAAAGAAGTCGACAAACGCTGGGCGAATGCCCGTGCCTTGGCCGGCGTCGTAGGCCAAGCGGTCCAGGTAATAGCTTGGCAAGGGAGAATCCGGCCCATGCAGGCCAAAAAAGCTGGCTTGCACGCGATAGTCACTGCGCGCCTGGGCCGGCATGCGTTCGGCAAACATGATGTCCGATGCGGGAAAGCCCAGGCCCGCGTAGCTACTTAAACGGACACGCTGATGCTCAGGCTCGGCTGCATCGGTCGCCTCCAGGTCATCCCCGTGCAACCCGTGTAACTGCTCCAGCAGCCGGAAGAAGTCGTGATTCTTCGCCTGGGCCAGCAGGATGTCGGCTAGATTAGGGGTTGCTTGCCGATCTGCCATGGCCATGCGTAGCGTTCGTTGTTGGTGACGTTGATGACATCCAGTTGATGGAACGCATTGATGCTCGCGTACAGCGCGAAGAAGTGGCTCAACACCGTGCCGAAGAGATACAGATCGCCTTCGCACGTGAACGCCGACTGGTCGAGCTTCAGCTGGGTCTTCAGCCCCCGGATCGGCAACCCCTTCATCAGCACGTCCGCCGGTTGCGTGACGGCTTCTTGCACGCCGGCCAGGCGCATGCGCGTCGCACGGGCATGCTGGATGTCATGCAAGGCGGCAAAGTCATAGGCGCGAACCACTGCTTTCAACGGCTCCGCCGACAGCAAGGAGAGGTAATTGAGCGACAGGTTGGAGATGAGGTTCCATAACAGCTCGCCATCGAGCACCGGCCGATAGGCCGGTGTGGGCCGCGTGATGTTGGTGAAGTTCGCGTACATGGGGGTTGCCTGCGTGGGCAGGCAGATATCGCCCACGCCCAAGGCCAGCGGCAGATCGCGATTGGTGCAGGTCAGGGCCAAGGAGACGGTTTCGCCATGACCGATGTAGGCGGTCTCATCGGCGCGAACGAAGGCCATCCGGTGGACAACACCATCATCATTCATCGCTTGCTGGAGCCGTGCACGGTAATAGAGTGCCGTACGCCCTTGGGCGTGCTCGATCTCGTGCTGCAGGGACTCAAAGGGGTGAAACGTACGTAGCCGATGACCGCGTTGACCATTGGGCTCACGCTGGTAGCCGTCGACCGCATCGATGCTGAAAATCTCATAGGCATCGGGTCGGTGGCCGGACGGAAGCAGACGCTGGTCCACGGCCCGGCCATTTAGATGAATGGGCTCGGCATCGTGGTCGAACAGATTCACCGCCGGCGCGCAGTACAGCGAGATATCCCCGGTACGCAGCCGGATGTCGGCAGGCATGGGTCGCGAGAAATGGAATTCAAAGCGAATGTGGCCTGCAGGTTTAGCCGGCCAAGCCGACCGAAGCCGATGAAGCGAAAAGAAGTGGAATCGCTGCGGGAAGATGAAATATTCCTGCAGGATACGGTACCCGTCAAAGACATTCTTCGGATACGGCAACAACGCTTCCTCCGGCCGGAACCCAGGAAAGATCACCTGGCTCGCGGGCAGCTTGCGGACCTCGCCATCCACCTCTAAGTGAATCGCGTCGAGGTATTTTGCTAGCCAGAGGTAGAGCGTTCTCGCCGTGACATCATCGCCGCTCAGATGGACATCGAGTTGATCGCAGTCGAACGTGTTGGGCGCGTTGTCCGTGATCGTCGCGAGGCCGATGCGCACGATCGACTTTTCACGAGAGTGCGCATCGCTGACCTCGCTAATGCGAAAGGGGTAGAGCACCACGTCCGTGCAGGTGCGAAATTCGCACCGCACCCCATCGACCGGTCGCGACAGCATCCGGGTCCCCCTGGGGATCACCTGACGCTGCGTGATGGCCCGATCCATGGGATCGAACCGCACGATCGTGGCACTGGGCAGGGGGCGCAAGTAGTTGGGCCAAAGCAGCTGCATGAGCGAATGGGTCAGCTCCGGAAAATCGTCCTCGATCTTCAGTCGGAGCTTGGCCGTCAGAAACGCGAAACCCTCGAGCAGGCGCTCGACATCGGGGTCGGCCGCCTCATCCCCCAGGAAACGCGCCAGTTGCGGATTGTCCTTGGCAAATTCGCGGCCGAGCCGGCGAAGGTAGTCCATCTCTTCGCGGAACTTGTGTCGTAGCGACATGGTCTGGTGCTTTCCTTAGCAAACTAGGTAACGCGTGCGGTCCGATCCTGATGACGGATCAACAGATCGATCTCCACCTTCTCCTCGGCGTGGTGTACGGGAACCAGACAATCCAGTCGAAAATGGAGATCCAACGGCTGGTCCGGATCGGGACAGACACGCACGCTCAACACCTGTACACGCGGCTCGTAAGCCGCGACAAGGCGCTCGATATCCTGTCGAACGCGCAAGGCCAGGTCGGCACTCCCGATCGCGGCATCGTTGAAGTCGCTCAACCCAAGATCGGGGCTGCTCTGGGAGCAGCCCTGACGGGCGTTGAGCAGCCATTTCAAATGGCGCTTGACGGCATGAATCCGTTCGGCGGCCATCTGCTGCCGGGTGCGCATCCGTGGAGGAAGCGCTTCCGTATCAAGCCGCTCGAACAGGCTTCCGTGCCCTCCTGACCTCGGCATGGCGCGGCCCTCTTACTCGCGATCCAGCCGGCCTACCAGCGACAGTTCGAAGTTGGCGCCCATGTACTTGAAGTGGGGGCGCACGGCCATCGAGACCTGATACCAACCCGGGTTGCCGGCCACGTCCTGCACTTCGATGTGCGCGGCGCGCAGCGGGCGACGGCTACGCACGTCGGAGGATGGATTCTCCTGATCGGCGATGTACTGTTTCAGCCAGCTGTTGAGCTCGCGCTCCAGGTCCTGACGTTCTTTCCAGCTACCGATCTGCTCGCGCTGCAGCACTTTGATGTAGTGCGCCAGGCGATTGATGATGAACATGTACGGCAGCTGCGTGCCCAGCTTGTAGTTGGTCTGTGCCTGTTGACCTTCCGCGGTTTTGGGGAACGCCTTGGGCTTCTGCACGGAATTGGCGGAAAAGAACGCCGCGTTGTCGCTGTCCTTGCGCATGGTGAGAGGGATGAAACCCTCCTCGGACAGCTCGAACTCCTTGCGATCGGACACCAGGACTTCCGTCGGAATCTTGGCCTGCAACTGGCCCAATGATTCATAGAGGTGAACAGGCAGATCGTCCACCGCACCACCGGACTGCGGACCGATGATGTTCGGACACCAACGGTACTTGGCGAAACTTTCCGTGATCCGGCTGGCCATAAGGAAAGCCGTGTTGCCCCACAGATAATTATCGTGGTCGCCGTCGATCGCTTCGCGATACACAAACGTGCGGGTCGGGTTCTCCAGCGGATCGTACGGCTGACGCAGCAGGAAGCGTGGCATGGTCAGGCCGAGATAGCGCGCATCTTCCGACTCACGCAGGCCACGCCACTTGGTAAAACGCGGCCCCTCGAAGATGTCCCTCACCTCCTTCAGGTTGGGCAAATCCTGGAAGCTGGAAAGATTGAAGAACTCTGCGCCCGCCGACGAGATGAACGGCGCATGCGCCATGGCGCCGACAGAGGCCACATAACTTAACAGCTTGATATCCGGTGCGGACGGGCCGAACGTGTAGTTGCCGATGATGCTCGCCATGGGCTGACCACCGAACTGGCCGTAACCGGCCGTGTAGACATGCTTGTAGAGGCCGCTGCGAGTGATGTCGGCCGCGCCTTCAAAGTCCTCCAACAATTCGTCCTTGGTGACGTGGAGGATTTCAATCTTGATGTTTTCGCGAAAATCGGTACGGTCCACCAGTAACTGAAGGCCACGCCATGCCGACTCCAGCTCCTGAAGGGCCGGCTGATGCAGGATGGCATCCATCTGCTGGCTAAGCTTGCGATCCAGCTCAGCGATCATCTGGTCAACCAGCTGCTTGTTGACCGGTTGCTCACGCTCATCGGTCTTGAGCATCTCCGCAATGAAGGCTGCCACGCCACGCTCAGCAACAGCGTAGCCTTCATGGTTGGGTTCAATGCGGGTTTGGGCCATGATCTGGTCCAACAAACCCGACGTGGGCAAGGCGGCAGGGGCCGTAACGGCCGCCGTGTTCTTCTGTGCCATGGGTATTCCTTTACGACGCTATGCCATGCGATACGGGCGATGGGGTGATCGACGCCGTGTTCGCTCAGGATTGGGTGGGCTGGTCCAAAACCAGATGAAGCTCGCTGGCCAGCTTGGCGCGTGCCGTTTCATCGGAGAGCAGCGTCTGCAACTGCTTGCGGAACGCCGGCACATTGCCCAGTGGCCCCTTGAGCGCCACCAACGCTTCGCGTAGCTCCAGAAGCTTGCTGAGCTCCGGCACCTGTATAGCGACCGCGTCGGGGCTGAAGTCCTTCATCGACTTAAACTGCAGATTGACGTTGAGTATGTCGTCCTCCGCGCCATCACCCAGCTTGGAAGGCACTTCCATCGCGAGGTTGAGCTTGGCTTCTGCCATCACGTTGTCGAACGTGTCCTTGTTGACCTGTACCGCCTGCCGATCTTCCAGAGCTTCCTGCTCGCCATGCCCTTTGAAATCGCCCGTGACCAGAAGCTTCAGCGGAAGCTCCAACTCCGCCTGCTGGCCTCCGGCGGCAGGCACGTACTTGATATTAATGCGTTCCTGTGGAGCGACTGAACCTGCTTTCTTCGCCATAACAACTCCCTGCGGATACTGCAAAAAAGCGCACCGCGCCGCTTTTCGCGCCGAGTCCATGCCGGCCTAACCGAACGCGTTACGCATCGCCACCATGACAGACCACATCGCCATCGCTCGCATAGACACAAAGCGATGATCGCGAGCGACGACGATAGAGGTGCGACAGCCGAAGATTAACTGAGCACCCCACGCTATCGTCAATACTTTTAGACGTCCAATTAGCCTCTGTGATCAAAAACGAATTCCCCTACATGCTTTCGCATAAAAATAAGATGTGTCCTATAGATATATACCGATTAATGCGCTTCTTTAGCGTGCTGGACGCAACGCTGGCCGTGTTCCCGCAACAGATGACAATCTTGCCGCGGGAACCAACAGAAGGGCCAAGATGACGATGGCGTATGACATCAACGGACGAGTCTTTACTGCATGATCAGAATTGATCTACCCGCGCTTATCGAGCGGCTCAACCCCACCTGCCGGCATAGCCTGGAAGAAGCGGCCGGTCTTTGCATAAGTCAGCGTGACACCGAAGTGACCGTGCCGCATTTTTTGTTCAAATTGCTGGACAACCCGCTGAGCGATATCCGTCTGGTGCTTCGTCAGGCCGACCTAGATGTGGATGCCGCACGACGGGCGTTATCGAGTGCGTTCCCCGAGCGGGGTAGTAGCAGCGATCAGTATCCGGCGTTTTCTCCCTTGCTGGTGGAGCTGCTGCAGGAAGCCTGGATGCTCGGCTCGCTGGAGCTTGGACAGCCGATGATTCGCAGCGGCAGTTTACTGCTCGCAGCTTTGCTTAACCCCGCCCGTTATCTACCGCTTGCCGCTATAGGTCTGATGGATGGCATCAACCGGGAGTCGTTGCGCAAGCGGTTCGCCACGCTGCTCGCGAACTCGGCCGAAACGCCGGAAGTATCGGTGGCACCTTCCGCGGCACTCGCCAGCGAAGCGGATTCTGCGCTCACCAAGTACGGTCACGATTTCACTGCCCAGGCACGCGAGGGGCGTATCGACCCGGTACTCTGCCGCGACAACGAGATCGATCTGATGATCGATATTCTCACCCGGCGCCGCAAAAACAATCCCATCGTGGTGGGTGATGCCGGCGTCGGCAAAAGTGCGGTGGTGGAAGGGTTGGCGCTGCGCATCGTGCAGGAGCGCGTGCCCGAACCACTGCGGCAGGTGGCCCTATGGGGGCTTGACCTTGGTGCTTTGCAGGCCGGCGCGGCGATCAAGGGTGAGTTCGAAAAACGCCTCAAGGCAGTCATCGACGAGGTCAAAGCCTCGCCTCACCCCATCATCTTGTTTATCGATGAGGCGCACACCCTCATCGGCGCCGGCAACGCGGCCGGCGGCAGCGACGCGGCCAACCTGCTCAAACCGGCCCTGGCACGCGGCGAGTTGCGCACCATCGCCGCCACCACGTGGTCCGAATACAAGAAGTATTTCGAGAAGGACCCTGCGCTGTCGCGCCGCTTTCAATGGGTCAAGCTGGACGAGCCGAGCCAGGAGCAGGCCGTACACATTCTGCGCGGCCTGCGTACGGTCTATGAGAAGGCGCACAACGTCACCATCGCCGACGAAGCATTGCAAGCCGCGGCATCACTATCCGCCCGCTATCTCGCCGGGCGTCAGTTGCCCGACAAGGCGATCGATGTGCTCGACACCGCTTGCGCCCGCGTCGCTACCGCACTGGCCGAGCCGCCACGGCGGCTGTCGGCACTGGAACACGCGCAACTGCAGATCAGCACGGAGATCGAACTGCTTGCGCGCGATGCCCGCTTTGGGCGCAGCGTCGCCCCCCAACGCATCGATGCGCTACAGCGCCAATACAGCGAAATTGCTCAGCAAAGGCAAACCCTTCACCACGACTGGGAAGCACAAAAAAAGTTGGTGGATGAGATCATCGCCTTCCGTCAGCCGGCAGGCGACGATCGCGCGCCTGATGGCGTCCGCGACGAAGACACCACGTGCGGGCTATTGAGCGCCAAAGTGGCGCAGTTGGCCGATCTGCAGCGCGAGAGGGCGTTGCTCTTCCCGGACGTCGGGCGCGAGCAGATCGCCCAGGTAATCGCCGACTGGACAGGGATTCCCGCCGACACCATGACGAGCGACCGCATGGCGCGCTTGCAAGCGCTGCCCACCATGCTAAGGGAGCGCGTCAAGGGACAAGACACCGCCATCGAGCGCGTGCACAAGCATTTGCTCACCGCCATGGCCGATCTGCGACGACCTGGCACACCCCTCGGTGCGTTTTTGCTGGTCGGCCCCAGCGGCGTAGGTAAAACCGAAACAGCTCTGGCGCTGGCCGACGCGTTGTTTGGCGGCAGGCAATTCCTTACCACCATCAACATGTCCGAGTACCAGGAAAAGCACTCCGTGTCGCGCCTCCTGGGGGCGCCACCGGGTTACGTGGGCTACGGCGAAGGCGGCCTTCTGACGAAAGCCATTCGCCAACGGCCTTACTCGGTCGTATTACTGGACGAGGTGGAGAAAGCCCATCCCGAGGTGCTCAATATTTTCTACCAGGCGTTCGACAAGGGTGAACTCGCCGATGGCGAGGGGCGACTGATCGACTGCAAGAACATTTTGTTCTTCCTCACCTCCAACCTTGGCTTCGACCAGCAGGACGGGTCGCTATGCGACCTGGATGAGGGCACCCTGCGGTCACGTATCATGTGCTTCTTCAAGCCCGCCCTGCTCGCGCGTATGCAGGTGGTGCCGTATCGCTATCTCGATGACAGTGTCCTGGGCGAGATCATCGACGCCCGCATGCGGCGCCTGATCGATCAGTTCACCACGCGTTATGGCGCCACCCTCACCGTGGAACCCAGTGCCACGGATGAGCTTCGTGCGCGATGTACTCGGCATGAGAATGGCGCGCGCATGCTGGATGCCAGCATCGACGGTGAGCTGTTACCGCCATTGTCGCTCGCTGCCTTGCAACGCATCGCCTCCGGCCACCCTGTTGCCCAGGCAACGCTTGCCTGGGACGGCGCGGCTTTCACGGCCGCGCTGGATTGAGAGGCAAGTTATGGACGCCCTGGAGGTAGCCCACCTCGCCCGCGCCATGACCGCGGCGAATCAACCGGAGGCGTTAACCCACGCCGTTTTGGAAGACCTCGTACGAAGGTGCGCGTTGCTGGGTGCCTGCGGCTACCAGCGCAACGGGGTCGGTGATCGCCTGCTGCCCCTGGCCAGCGTCACGTCAACAAAGGGTGACCTGCCCTCGCTGGATATGGGCGAAGTGGACAATCCCCTGGTCTTTGGATTGCGCTCCGGGCAACCATGTTTGGTGGATAACATCGCTCGCCTGGTCGGCGCTGGTGAGACCTTTGATGCGCTGCGCGAATGCTGGCCGGGTGCGCGAGCTCTGCTGGTACTTCCGCTCAGGAACACTCGGCGGGACATGGCAGGTGTGCTTGCTTTCTTTGCTACGGCCCAGGCACTGCGCGCGTTGCAAGCCGACGCGCTGTGGCAGGCGTTGATAGACACGCACGAAAGCCTGTATGCGCGCCTCACCGACAGGATCAGCCGGGAAGAAAGCATTCGCTACGAACGCTCTTTGCGTCGCAAGCTCGAAGCCGACCATGGCCACGAAAAGACGACGCGTTTACTGGCGTCAGAGTTCGTCGGCGAAAGCGCCACCACGGTGCATATCCGCGAAGACATGCTCCGGTTGGCCGATTCAAGCCTACCCATCCTGATCACCGGCGAAACGGGATCGGGCAAAGACCACGCCGCCTGGCTGATCCATCAAGCATCCACGCGCGGCGGCCCGTTCGTGCCCGTCAACTGCGCCGCCATTGCCAAGGATTTGATCGAAGCCGAGTTGTTTGGTAGCGCTCGCGGCGCTTATACGGGCGCCACGCAAGCCCGTCAGGGACTTGTGGCGGAAGCTCACGGCGGCACCTTGTTTCTCGATGAAATAGGCGATATGCCGCTCGCCTTGCAAGGCGTCCTGCTTCGCGTACTCAACGAAAAGAAATACCGTCCCGTGGGCGCAACCAAAGAACGCGAATCGAACTTCCGGCTCATCTGCGCCACCCATCAACCGTTGCAGCGGCGCATTCGCGAAGGCCAGTTTCGCGAAGACCTTTACTACCGCATCCGTCAGCGATCGCTGCATCTGCCGCCATTACGCGAGCGCCAAGACGATATTCCAGCCATCGCCTCACACGTGCTGCTTCAGTACAACCGTGCCCACCAGTCCCATGTGGCCGGCTTCTCTGCCGCGGCCCTGGATTGGCTGCACAGCCAACCCTTTCCCGGCAACGTGCGCGAGCTTCGCAGCCTGGTGATGGCTGCCGCCGAACAAACCGCGCAAGGTGAAGCCATTGACACCGAAACCCTGCACGCCTTGATGGCACCGCTCGATACCCAAGCCACGCACGACGGGCAGATATCGAACAACCCCACCCCGCTGCACCACCTGCTGGCGATCTCCCACTTGTCCGAAGCGGTGAACGCCTTTGAGCGCCTGATGATTGGCGACCGCCTCCGGCAGCTCAACGGATCACGCAGCCTGGCCGCTCAAAGCCTCGGCATGCCCAAACGCACCTTGGCCTACAAATGCCAAAAATGGAACCTGGACCGGGAGACGGATGCCCTATGAGACAACTTATCCTTTGGCTACTTCTGGTTGACCTGGCCGCATGCAGCAGCGACCAAGACCATAGCCACGCCACCACGCGCCAGACACCCGATTGCACGAAAATCGTGTCGCCGGTCGAACGGCTGGCGTGCTTTGACACCCTGGCCGGCACGCCGATTCCGCAACCTGTGAAAACGGCCACCGCATCAACCCCGACGGTCGACGGAGAACAAGGCACCGCTGCTTCACCGGCCATTGTGAAGCTCGTGCAACGCAATGAAGCCCAGCGCAAGGCGGAAGACCACCGCTTCCTGTTATCGCGCACCCAGGACGGCACAAGCGTGGCATCGCAAATCGTCATCTCCGCACCGACGTTGGGCAGCGATGTACTACGCCCACTTCTGGCCATCAGCTGCCTGTCCGGCATCACGCGCCTGCAATTCATTACCCGCCAGCCCATTCCCCACAACCGCCTGCACATGCGTCTGTTGATGGATGACAAACCGGTGGCCGATGCCGCCATCTGGCAAGTGCTGGATGCGGGCAACGTGGTCGACGCCGGTCGTGGTCTGGTTGCTATCGACACACTCAAGCGCATGCCCGGCGGCAACCGCCTGCAAACAGAAAGCGATTACGCACCCCTCGATGGACTGATCTTCGACGCCACCGACCTGCACGATCTCATCGCCCAGCAGCGGGAGGCGTGTCACTGGTGATCGACTTTCCTCCACTGGACCTCGATGCTCTGCTCGTTCCCATCGACGCGCAGCAGCCGGCCGGCCACTTCGACGAAGAAGACGAAACCTACCAGTGCATCGATCAGGAGATGATCAAGCTGGGCAGCCTGAACGAGCCGCGCATGGATTGGCCGTATATCGACGAAGCCTCACGGCACTACCTGGTCAGCCAATGCAAACACTTCCGCGTCGCCAGTCACTTGATCACGGCACGCCTGCGCGCCCGCAGCTGGCGTCCGTGGGCGGAAGCTGCCGGTGTACTGGCCGGTATGGTCGAGCACTATTGGGAAACCGCTTACCCCAAGCCCGGCCCCACCGGCCACCTCGCTAAACGCAAAATGGTGGCCCTGCTGGTGGAGCGTCTGACCCAAGCGCTTCCCGGCCTCGACCCTCATAGCTTCAGCCAAGACCGCCAAGCCAGCGCACAGCACGCGCTGGATCGCCTGCAAGCACAGGCCACAGCCGCTCAGCTCGATACCGCCATGCTGGCCAAGCTGGAAGCCAAGCTTCGCCAGCAGGCCGAAGCCACCCGCTTTCCCGACGCCGTACCGACCACACCGGCACCGTCGCCCGGCCAAACCGGCGGTACCGCCATCAGCGAAGCGTTCTTTAGCGCACCGGGCAACCTCAAACTGGGCGAGGAGCGTGAGAACCGCCGCGCCCTGTTGGCGGTCGCAGATTTCATCAACCAGCAGGATGCCTATGACCCCACGGGCTACCAGATGCGGCGCTTTGCACTGTGGGCTCACCTGCATGCCACGCCGCCCACGCGGCGTGAGCAACGCACGGAGTTGATGGGCGTACCCGTCGATATTGCGCAGGGCTACCAAGACGCCCTGCGCAACAACATCGTCAACCCCGTGTTGCTGCAGCGGGTGGAAAAAAGCGTAGCGTCCTCGCCCTACTGGATACGTGGCAGCTACCTCGCCGCCGGAATCGCCGCGCGACTGGAAATGAAAGACGTTGCCGACGCTATCCGCCTCGCGACCGAGCGCTTCGTACGGCGCATTCCCCTGCTCACGGACCTGCGCTTCAACGACGGCCGTCCCTTTGTTGACAGCGAAACCCTGAACTGGCTCAGCGGCGCCACCGACAGTGCCCAAACCAGCACTGTGCAGGAATACGGCAGCCTGCGCCAAGAACTGGTCGCTCAACTCGACAAGGAAGGCGTCGAGGTTGTATTGCGCCGACTGCAAGACCTTCAGACCACCTACTACGCACCACGCCAGCGCAGCTACGCCACGGTGATTGCCGCCGACCTGCTCGCCTCGCGGGGTTTGTCGTGGCTGGCCGGCGATCTCTACGCCACTGTCGCGCGCACCATGCAGGCCACGTCGGCGGAGCAGTGGGAACCGACCCTCTACGAGCATCTTGTCCGCCACAAGCCCATGCAGGCCGCAATCGACCAAGGATGCAAGCATCAAGGAGCATCATCATGATGAGTTGGGCTTTCTCTAAGCGCCGCGGCGGTATTGTGCTGCGTCATTTCAAACAGGCCACGCCGATCTTGTTAGTGCTCGGTGTCGTATTTCTCTTGATCGGCATCTGGTGGCTGGGCCCGCAATGGGAGTGGCGCCACCATAAGCCGCTGGGCGCCTTGTCGGTTCGCCTGCTGCTGTCCATGATGCTGGTGCTCGTGCCCATGCTGGCGTGGGCGTTGGTCCTGCGCAAGCAAAATCGGGAGCTACAAGCCAAGGAAGATCTTGCCATTGCACTGACAAAGGATGAAGGCCTTCGGTATGTCGAAGCACAGGAGCGCTGGCTAAATCAAAGCTTGTCTGTATTGAGAGCGAACCTGTCCGGACGCCGGGGCTTATACAAGCTCCCCTGGTATCTGGTGTTGGGCACCGAGGACGCCGGCAAGACCAGTTTCATCAATCGCTCCAACCAGAATTTTCACCTGACCGGCACGACGAAGGCCACCAGTGAGCGAACGGCGGATCCGGACCTTGCGTACACCATTGACTGGTGGATCGGCGATCAAGCGGTACTTATCGACATGCCGGGCGAGCTCATCAGTCAATCCGATATCCTGGCAGCGCCCGACGCGGAACATGCAGGGCTTTCCCATACCATCACCGATGCAATGGAAAGCGGCCCGACCATCGGTAACGCGCTGCCACTCGGTCTGCACGCTCGCCTATGGAACCACCTGATCGACTGGTTGGGTCGAAACCGTAGCCGGCGCCCCCTGAATGGCATCGTGCTGGCGGTGGATCTGATCGCGTTGCTCAACCAGAAGCCGAGTGACCGCAAGGTGCAGGCGATTCTGTTGCGATCGCGCCTGACGGAGCTAGGGCGTCATCTGGGTACGCGCCCCCCGGTTTACGTAGTACTAACCAAGTGCGATAAGTTGGACGGCTTTGCGCCTTTCTTTGTCCGGCTGCCGCGTGCGGTGCGCGAAGACATCCTGGGCTTTACCTTTACCCTGGACTCGGTCAAGCATTTCGATGCCTGGCTGGAAGAGCTCTCCAAGCGGTACGGCGCCATGGTAGCCCGCCTGAACGAGCAGGTATTGGATGCGCTGAGCGAACCGGCGTCGCTCGAACAACGCGAAGGTCTGTTCTCGCTGACCCGCGAACTGGACGGGCTTCTCCCGATTTTGCTTCGATACCTGTCCGATGCGCTGGGCAGCGATCGCTACGGCACACCCGCGCTGCCGCGCGGCGTCTACTTTTCATCCGTGTACCAGCAGGGTCTGCTCAACAATGCGTTCGTCGATGCGGCAGCAACCACCTTTGAGCTGGACACCATGGTTCCCCGCGCGCAGCCCGCCGGGCGTGGCTCGGTGTATTTTGCCCAACAACTGTTCCAGCGTGTCATTTATCCCGAAGCGGGGTTGGCCGGTGACAACGTCAAGGTGCTGGCCGACAAAAAGCGAGCGCTGTTGATCCATACGGGCGTAGCCATCTTGGGCGGCCTGCTGGTAGTGGCGGGCTGGTATCGCTACTACACGTTGAACCGTGACCTGGCATTGAATGTCTTGGCCAAGAGCCGGGATTTCAGCGGCAAGCACGTCGATACGGCATCGGACCCGACCGGGCGGAACTTGCTGGGACCGCTGGATCAGATCCGCGATGCGGTGACCGTCTACGGCGACTACCGTGATGCGTGGCCGGTGGTGTCCGACATGGGCCTGTACCAGGGTCGCAAGATCGGACCCAAGGTGGATGACGCCTATTTGCAGTTATTGTCCAAACGCTTCCTGCCCGAACTGGCCGGCGGCGTCATGGAGGCCATGAACAACGCACCGGCCGATAGCGGTGAGAAGCTGGCCGCGTTGCGCGTGTACCGCATGATCGAGGACCGCCCCAATCGGCGCGCGCCCATTGTGGAAGACTGGATGGCTAAGTACTGGCAGAAGGCTTTTGCCGGCGATGGCACCATGCAAAACGACCTGATGCGCCACCTCGACTACGCCATGAAGTACGCCGATACCGACCTTCCCCAGAATCGCGACCGGGTGACGGACGTGCAGCAGGCGCTACGGCAGATTCCCATGCCGCAACGCGTGTACATGACCCTGCAGCAGCAGGCAGACGATACGCTGCACGCGCCGCTGGATCTGCGCCACGAAATAGGGCCGGCATTCGATATCGTCTATCAGACTCCCGCAACGGATGATCCCAGCGCACCCGGTACGCGAATCGATGCGCTGCTCACCGCACGGGGCTTCCACGACTATTTCCAGACGCACAGCCAGGATGTAACCGACCTGGCCATGATTGATGAGTGGACGCTAGGGCAACGCAACCGGATCGACTACTCCGATGCCGACAGGCAGGCGCTGGCTGGGCGTGTTCGCACCATTTACGCCGCCGACTACATCGCCAACTGGCGCCAGGGCATCAATCAGATCGACATCGTGAACCTCAACGACATAGGTCAGGCGGTGGCGGTCCTGGAAAGCCTCACCAGCCCCGCCGCACCGATGCGCCGACTGGTAGAAGCGGTGCGTGACAACACGCAACTGACCCCACCGGCGCTGGACGGCAGGGCAAACGCCGCCACGTCCGCCGACGAGGCGGCCAATCGCCAGCTGGCCGCCGACATCGCCCGGTCCTTTGCGCCGCTGACCGATCTGCTGACCGCCAAGGGCGACAAACCGTCCTATCTGGATGAAACCATGACGGCCATCGGCAATGTCCGCGATGCGATGAAGAGCGTGCAGGACAGCCCCGATCGCGGCAAGGCGGCGCTCGCCGCCGTACTGGATCGCTTCGCGTTGAAAGGCCAGGACCCTATCGGCATCCTGCAGCGTATCGCGGCTGGCTTGCCGGAGCCGTTGAACAGGCACGTGAAGAAGATCGCCGACGAATCCTCGCAAGTGTTGCTGATCGAAGCGCTTCGCGAGCTGGAGCGACGCTGGGATACCGATGTGTACAGCTTCTACAGTGAGCATCTGGCTGGGCGTTATCCGTTCAATCCCGCCAGCGCATCGGATGCCTCGCTGGATGACTTTGAGACGCTCTTCGGACCGCAGGGTCGCCTGCAGCAGTTCCGTGACAGGTACCTGAAGCTGTTTCTGGAGGACAATCTCGACGCACTGTACTCCGAGCGACGCGGTGGCTATCTGGTGCGCACCGATGTGCTGACACAGCTCGAAGCGGCCAACCGCATTCGTGATGCCTTCTTCAGCAATCGCGGCGCGCTCAGCGTGCAATTGAATGTGACTCCGCTCGGACTGACGCCCAATCGCCGCAGCAGCGTGCTCGGCGTCGAAGGTCAGTTGATCTCCTACGATCACGGTCCCAGCAACAGTGTGGGCTTGATCTGGCCGAACGGCCTTGGGAACAGCACCGACAGTCGCATCACCCTGGTCAATAGGAGTGGCAATAGCAGCAGCCTGGTGTTCCGTGGGCCCTGGTCGATGTTCCGTCTGTTGAGCCGTGCACAGCTCATGGGTACAACATCCACCAGCGTGGACCTCAGCTTTACGGCCGATGACGGTGGCGCCATGCGTTATCGCATTACCGCCGAGAAGGCCAACAATCCGTTCACGCAGCGCATCTTCAGTAACTTCGCGCTTCCACGCACGCTGCTGCGAGATGACGTGCCGCCAGGCGTCGCCGTCGAGGCATCCACCAGGACACCCACCCGCCAGGGAGTGCCCTGAGCGCCGTCGTGCCCACACATAGAGGCCGCCGAAGGACAACCAGACCATGCTATGGCATCGCCGAGGGCGCAATGGCGATGTGTGATCGGCGCACGGCATCGGTAGAGTTCCTGCGCCCCAACGCCCGTACGCTCGCCTCGCTCCACGCCTCCTGAACGTCCCGCAGTACTTGTGGAAGGCGGTCGTCATAAGCGCATCGCGAACCCCGGCCCGCCGATGTCTCGGCGATCCTGCGCGGTCATCTGGAACACTTGTATGCGTTCTACGGCGAGCAGGCCGGCGTACGCATCGCGCGCAAGCACCTGGGCTGGTATGCGAAGGATCGTCCGGAAAACACCGCCTTTCGCGAGGCGGTGAACAAGGCCCAAAGCGCGCGCGATCAGCTGCGCCTGACCGGGGATTATTTCGACGCGCTGCAAAGCGGGCTGCGCCTGGCCGCGTGATGCCGGCGCAAACCCTTGCGACGCGGTTGCAGGCATCATCGGCACTTTGAACATCCATACGCCCCGATGACCGCATCGCTTACGTTCAGCGCCTGCTCGCGCTGGTTGATCGCACTGGCTCTCGCGCTGTTGCTCAGCGGCTGCGAAGCGAGCCTGTTCGCGGGGCTCAACGCCACCGATCGCCGCGCCGGCATCGAGACCGAACGCGGCGTGACGTTCGACGCACAGCATGCCTTGAAGCTGGACGTGTATCGCCCCGCCGGCATCACGCATGCGCCGCTGGTGGTGTTTTTCTACGGCGGCAGCTGGGTCCGCGGCGAACGCGCGTGGTATCGCTTCGTGGGCACCGCGCTGGCCGCGCATGGCGTGATCGTGGTGATCCCCGATTACCGCAAGTATCCGCAAGTAAAAATGGAAGGCTTCATGCAGGATGCGGCGCGTGCGGTGGCGTGGGCGCACGCGCATGCCCAGGCACTTGGCGGCACGGCCAACGATGTCTTTGTGATGGGCCACTCCGCCGGCGGCCAGATCGGCGCATTGCTGGCCACCGATCCATCCTGGTTGACGCCCTATGGCTTGCGGCCGGACGACCTTGCCGGCTTCATCGGCCTGGCCGGCTGCTACGACTTCATGCCGATTCCCGCCAGCGAGAAAGACATGCTTGGCATGTTCGGGCGCGATGCCGCCTCGCAGGCGCGCGCGCAACCCGTGCGCTTCGTGCAGGGCAAGGAGCCGCCGATGCTGCTGTTGCAGGGCACCGCCGATCACGAAGTGGAACCTTCCAACGCCGTATCGCTGGCACACGCGCTGCAAGCGCAGCACGAGGATGTGACGTTGAAGCTTTATCCCGGCGTGTCGCACAACGCGCTGGTGTTCGCGCTGTCTCGCCCGTTCCATCGCGACGCGCCCACCTTGGACGACATCCTGCACTTTATCCGGGCGCATCCCGCCGCCGCGCAGGCCGCGGTGCGCTGACGACGCCCTGCACTCCCTTCGCGGCGCCGGCCGGAGTATGTTGGAAGGCGGATTCGCGCCTTTTTCCATGGTTCCCAGCCACCCAGGCACCCCGGCCATGAGCACCCTCGCTACCGGCGATTTTCCGTATATCCACGGTTTTTCCGCGGACGAGCAATCACGGCTGGTGCGCCAGGCGCGCATGTTCGAAACCGCGCTGTTCAGCCACATCGACTACAGCAGCGCCACGCGCCTGCTCGAGGTCGGCTGCGGCGTGGGTGCGCAAACGGAAATCCTGCTGCACCGCTTTCCGCAGCTGCACGTCACAGGCGTGGATCGCTCGGCCAACCAGCTTGCCAGCGCCGAACGCAATCTCGCGCAAACCGCCTGGTGCAGCGCGCGCTATACGCTGCAGCAAGCCGATGCGGCAGACCTGCCTTTCCCCGAACGCAGCTTCGATGCGGCGTATTTGTGCTGGGTGCTCGAACACATGCCGAGCCCGTCGCGCGTCTTGAGCGAAGTTCGCCGCGTGCTCAGCCCCGGCGCGGCGGTCTACGTCACGGAAGTGCTCAACACCTCGTTCTTCCTCGATCCGTATTCGCCCCATGTGCTGCGCTACTGGATGGCCTTCAACGACCATCAATACGACAGCGGCGGCGACCCGTTCATCGGTGCCAAGCTTGGCAACCTGTTGCTGGCCGGCGGTTATCGCGACGTGCACACGGAGGTGAAAACCGTGCACCTGGACAACCGCCAGCCCGGGCGCCGCAAGCAGATGATCGCATTCTGGGAAGAAGTGCTGCTGTCGGCCGCCGATCAGCTGATCCAGGCAGGCAAGACCGACCTGCCCACCGTGGAAGGCATGCGTAGCGAGCTGCACGCCGTGCGCAACGATCCCAATGCGGTGTTCTTCTTCGCCTTCGTGCAGGCGCACGCCAGCGTCTATTGAGCCGCGGCGATGCACAAACCCGCGGTTTGACGGCGGCCGTCCAGACGGCTATTGTTCGCCACGCTGAGGTATTTATCCCTTCATGCGAATGGAGAGATGAATTTAAAAGGGAAGCCGGTGCGAATCCGGCGCTGCCCCGCAGCGGTATGTGGAAACGACCTCCGTCAACAGCACTGGGCCTAAAAACCCGGGAAGCGGCGGACAGTAGGCGACGCCTCCGGCGTTAGGTCCACGAGCCCGAAGACCTGCCTTGAGCCGAGCCGGCACGCCGGCTCGACCGACCTGGGATCCCGCGGGGGAACCCTCGCGCCGCCGCCATCGTGCGGCGCCGTGCTGCGCCCGCGGGAACCCGGCTCGCCCGCGGGGGCGAAGGTCGACGGTTCACGTCGCCGGGCTCGCCCTGCGGCGCGCCGCCCTTCGTTCCTCTTTGCCACGTATCGCAAGAGGAATACGCATGTCACTGACCACCTACCTCGGCTATCCGCGCATCGGCCGACGTCGCGAACTCAAGCGCGCATTGGAAACCTATTGGCGCGACGGCGACGGAGCAGCGTTGCAGGATACCGCCCGCGAACTTCGGCAACGCCATTGGCGACACGCCAAGGCCGCCGGCATCGACGTCGTCGCCGCGAACGATTTTTCGCTGTACGACCATGTGCTGGACACCGCCGTGCTATTCGATGCGGTGCCTGATCGCTATCGCCCCTTGCTGCACAACGATCCGCTGCAAGGCTACTTCGCCATGGCGCGCGGCAACAGCCAGTTGCACGCGCTGGAAATGACCAAGTGGTTCGACACCAACTACCACTACATCGTGCCTGAGCTCAACGCGGGCCAGCGCTTCAAGCTGGCCGGCGACAAGCCATTGGCCGAATGGCGCCAAGCGCGCGCGCTGGGCCTGCAGGCGCGACCGGTCCTGCTTGGCCCGGTGTCGTTCCTGAAGCTGTCCAAGAGCGTGGACGGCAGCCCGACCCTGGCGCTGCTCGATGCCTTGCTCCCCGCCTACGCGGCGCTGCTGGAACAGCTGGCCGAAGCGGGCGTGCCGTGGGTGCAACTGGATGAACCGTGCCTGGTGCAAGACACCGATGAGGCCACCCGGCAGGCGATCGTGACGGCTTACACCACGCTCGCGCAGGGCCCATCGCCGCGGCGCCTGCTCGCCACGTACTTCGGTGGACTGGGCGACAACCTTGCGCTGGTCGCCGACCTTCCCATCGACGGCCTGCACGTCGATCTCGCGCGCGCACCGGATCAACTCGATGCCGTGTTGCGCACGCTTGCGCCGCATACGGTGCTGAGTGCCGGCATCATCGACGGGCGCAACGTCTGGCGCAGCCAGCCCACCCCAGTGCGCGCCCTGCTCGACAAGATCGCATCGCGGCGCAGCACCCGTGAAGTATGGCTGGCCCCTTCATGTTCGCTACTGCATGTGCCGATCGATGCCGCGCAGGAATCCACGCTGCGCGCGGACCTGCACAGTTGGCTGGCCTTTGCGCAACAGAAGCTGGAAGAACTTCGCCTCTACGCGGATGCCTGGGCCGGCGACGCCGATGCCGTGCGTGCACTGGACCGACAGGCGGCGCTGCAGGCGGCGCGTCAGGACGCGCCGGGCGTACATCGGCAGGAGATCCGCAGCCGCCAGCACGCGCTGAGCGCACAAGCCACGCAGCGCCGCTCCGGCCTCGCGCACCGCCGCCGCGTGCAGGCCGGCCTGCTGGCACTGCCGCTGCTGCCCACCACCACCATCGGCTCGTTTCCGCAGACCGAAGCGTTGCGCCGGGCGCGCGCCGAATACCGTGCCGGGCGCATCGACGAGGATGCTTACGAAGCCGTATTGAAGGAAGAAATCGAACGCGTCATTCGCTTCCAGGAAGATATCGGCCTGGACGTGCTGGTACACGGCGAACCTGAGCGCAACGACATGGTGGAATATTTCGGCGAACAACTCGAAGGCTTCGCGTTCACCCGCCACGGCTGGGTGCAAAGCTACGGTTCGCGCTGCGTCAAGCCGCCCATCATCTGGGGCGACGTCGCCAGGCCTGCGCCGATGACCGTGCGCTGGTCGCGCTACGCGCAATCGCTTACCGGCAAGCCGGTCAAAGGTATGCTGACCGGGCCGGTGACGGTGCTGCAATGGTCGTTCGTGCGCGACGATCTGCCGCGCGAACACGTCTGCCTGCAACTGGCGCTCGCCCTGCGCGACGAAGTACACGACCTGGAAAACGCCGACATCCACGTCATCCAGATCGATGAACCGGCGCTGCGCGAGGGCCTGCCGCTGCGCAAGGCCGAACACGCGGCGTATCTGGACTGGGCCGTGCGCTGCTTTCGCATCACCGCCGGCGGTACCCGCGACAGCACGCAGATCCACACGCACATGTGCTACAGCGAGTTCAACGACATCATCGAGGCGGTGGCCGCGCTCGATGCCGATGTAATCTCGATCGAAAGCAGCCGCTCGCGCATGGAACTGCTGCAGGCGTTCGAGGATTTCCGCTATCCGGGCAGTATCGGCCCCGGCGTCTACGACATCCATTCGCCGCGCGTGCCCTCGCAGGACGAAATGGCCGGCCTGCTGCGCCATGCGCTGGAGGTGCTGGAGCCGGAGCAACTGTGGGTCAACCCCGATTGCGGCCTGAAGACGCGCGGCTGGCGGGAAACCAAGCCTGCGCTCACCGCCATGGTGGACGCCGCGCGCGAACTGCGGCGCAAACTGGCCTGACCTATAACCCTCCCCTGGTCCCCTGGCCTCTGGGGGAGGGGTTTTCCCGGCTGAATCCGGCCCCACTGTCATCTGGGTATGCCAGACTTGGCGATGAAACCGCGGGGCAATGCGTGTATCATGCGCAGTTCCCCTTTCCATCTCTTTATCCGTAAAGAAGGATATTTGCCGCAATGAGCAACTACCTCTTCACCTCCGAATCGGTCTCCGAAGGCCATCCGGACAAGGTCGCCGACCAGATTTCCGACGCCGTTCTCGACGCCATCCTGGCGCAGGATGCCCGCGCCCGCGTGGCCTGCGAAACCATGGTGAAGACGGGCGTGGCGATCGTTGCGGGCGAAGTCACCACCAGCGCCTGGATCGACCTGGAAGCGCTGACCCGCAAGGTGATCCTGGACATCGGCTACAACTCCAGCGACGTCGGTTTCGACGGCGCCACCTGCGGCGTGCTGAACCTGATCGGCAAGCAGTCGCCCGACATCAACCAGGGCGTGGACCGCAAGAAGCCCGAGGAACAGGGCGCCGGCGACCAGGGCCTGATGTTCGGCTACGCCACCAACGAAACCAAGGACTTCATGCCGGCGGCGATCTACTACTCGCACCGTCTCGTCGAGCAGCAGGCCAAGGTCCGCAAGAAAAAGAACTCCCCGCTGCCGTGG
>NZ_DATJTC010000044.1:0-89642 GCF_035503745.1 Dyella sp. | reverse complement strand
CCAGCTCCGTATACGTCAGCGTGTCCGCTTCGAACTCCACCGCGATGCGATCACCATGACGTTGCACCTGTTGCGCGAACAGCGCGGCGATCGATGACGTGCGCTCGTACGGGCGGGCGGTCGCGTTCCAGGCGGTGAGCATTTGCTCTCGCTCTTGCTCGCCCAGCAGGTCGAGCTCCCACACCTCGCGCGCCAAGCCATCGGCCGACACCATGGCCTCGAGCACCTGGCGCCAGTGCGCCTGCATCTGCCGCACGGTCTCAACTTGCCACAGCGCCTGGTCGTATTCCCATTCCCCGCTTAGCGTCTGCGTGTTCTCGGTCACGAACACGCTTAAGTCGAACTTGGCGGTGGTGGATGTGAAAGAGAGCGGTGTAATGGACAAGGATGAAAGCGTGAGGTTTTGCCAAGGCCGATCGTCGAAGGCAAACATCACCTGCACTAGCGAGTTATGGCTTGGCGAGCGTTCTGGCCGTAACGCTTGCACCAGCATCTCGAACGGCATGTCCTGATGTTCATAAGCGCTTAGCGTCTGTTCGCGTACGGCGTGCAGCATCTCGCCGATACAGCCTTCCAGCCGTGCGCGCATCACCAGAGTGTTGACGAAAAAACCCATCACCCCTTCCAGCTCGCGGCGCTGGCGATTGGCGATGGGGCTGCCCACCAGCACATCGCGCTGGCCGCTGTAGCGGCCCAGCACGATCGACAGGCCGGTCAACAGCGTCATGTACAGGCTGCAGCCTTGACGGCGGCTCAGCGCGCGCAACTGTGTGCTCAGCTGCGGACCTAAATCGAACGCCGCCAAACGCCCTTCGTAACGTTGTACCGTGGGGCGAGGCAGATCAGTGGGCAGTTCCAGCCGCTCGGGAGCACCCGCCAGTGCATTCGTCCAATACGCCAGTTGCTGTTGCAAGGCCTCGCCTTGCAGACAATCGCGCTGCCACGCTGCGTAGTCGGCATATTGCAAAGCCGGCGCCGCAATCGCTGCCCCGACACCCGCCATGCGTGCGCTGTACTCCTGGTCCAGCTCACGGAACAACAGGCCGAACGACCAGCCATCGCAGATGCTGTGGTGCAGGTTGAGTACCAGCACATGCTCCGTATCGCTCACGCGCCATAGGTGGGCGCGCATCAACGGGCCTTGCGACAAATCGAAGGGGCGCTCTGCCTCCGCATCCATGCATGCTTTCAACCTGGCTTCGTCGGTGATCGTCTCGCGTACCAGGCGCCAGTCGGTTTCCGGCATGACCACTTGCAAGGGCTCGCCGTCCACGTCGACAAAATGCGTACGCAATACATCGTGACGCGCACGAATCGCCAGCAGGCTCGCTTCCAGCGCGTCGGCATCCAGCGTGCCGCGCAGGCGAAACACCGACGGCATGTTGTAGAGCGCCTGATTCGGTGCCAACTGATCCAGGAACCACAGACGTTGCTGGCCGTAAGATACCGCGACCCTTTCGCCGTGCTCGCTTCGCGCAATCGGCATCGCTTCCATCGCGCCGCTGGCCCGCTGCCGCTCGATCGCTTCGGCCAGCCGTTCCAGCTGCGCATGCTCGAACAGTACCCGCACCGGCAAGGTAACTCCCAAGCTGTCGCGCACCCGCGCCATCACCTGGGTCGCCAGCAGCGAATGGCCGCCCAACTCGAAGAAGTGATCCATCGGCCCGACGCGTTCGATGCACAGCACCTGGCACCAAATGCCGGCCAGGATCTCTTCCACCGGCGTACGTACCTGGCCTTTGACAGTTTCAGAAACAGCAACTTTTATCGTATCCAGCGAAGGCAGCGCGTCGGGGTTGACCTTGCCGTTCAGCGTGAGCGGCAATCGCGGCAGATTCACGAAATGGTTGGGCACCACGGCGGCGAATACCCGCTCGCCGAGAAACTGCCGCAACTCGTTCGTCGGCACTTCTTTTCTGGCGACGTAATAGGCGACGATCGATGGGCCGCGCGCCTCATCGTCGAATATCTTGATAAAACAATCCCGCACGCCGGGATGGGCATTCAGCGCGATCCTTATCTCGTTGAGTTCGATCCGGTATCCATGGATCTTCGCCTGGCCGTCCTTGCGGCCCAGAAATTCGAGCGCGCCGTCCGCCAGGTAACGCGCGCGATCGCCGGTTCGATAAAGCCGCATTCCGGCCTGCGGCGAAAAGGGATCGGGTATAAAGCGCTCGGCCGTCAGATCGGGCCGCTCAAGGTAGCCCTGCGCAACACCGCGCCCTCCGATGAACACTTCGCCTTCGACCAGTTCGGGCGCCAATTCCATCGCTTCGTCAAGCACGTACACCTGGGTATGGTTGGCGGGAGTACCGATCGGAACGGAGCCGCGAAACGCATCGATAGGTGAAAAGGCGTGATACATGCAGCCCACCGTGGCCTCAGTCGGGCCGTATTCGTTGGCGATCGTGCATGACGGATAGCGCTCCGCGACGGCACCGGCCACGCCGGGCATCAAGGCCTCGCCACCGACGATAAAGACCCGCACGCGCGCAGCGCTATGGCGGGACCGCTCCACCAGCGAGAAGTGGCTTGGCGTGAGCTTGATCACATCGACTTCGTCTGCCTTCAGGATGGCTTCGAGCGCATCGGAAGGACGGGCGCCGGGATAAACGACGATTCGGCCACCCGTCACCAGCGGAAGAAACACCGAAGTCAGCGTCAAATCGAACGCGATGGAGGAGTAGAGCGGAAACGACTGCCGATGCTCCCCCGAGCACTCATACGCCTCGCGAGCCCAATCAAGATAATTGGCTAGCGACGCATGCCCTATTTCGACACCCTTCGGATTGCCCGTCGAGCCGGAGGTATAGATGACATAAGCAATGCCGTCTTCGGCGGCGCCGTCGAAGACTGACTCATTCCGATGCGCGGTAGCAGCAAGCAAAGCATCATCGATCGCGACGATATTCACCGCCATATCGGCAAATACGTCCATGTGCCCTGGCGAAGCAAGTATCAGCGCTGCTTTCGAGTCTTCCACGACGAACCGGTTTCTTCGCGCGAAATGCGAAGGATCCAAGGGCACGAGCGTATAGCCCGCTTTCATGATGGCGAGCATCGAAATTACCAGGGTTGCCGAATGCTCTTGCAAAATGGCGATCCTGCTTCCGCGAGCCAGTCCGGAAGCACGTAAATACGCGGCGAGCCGGTTCGACTGCTCGTCGATTTCGATATACGACCATTCACCCTCCCCGTCCTTGATGGCGCACAAGTGCCCCATATCGCGGCACACGCCTTCGAACATCCGGTGCGCGGCCGCTGACGCCGCGTGCGCGCCGGCGCGACCCGATGACAGCGCTTTCAGACGTGCATCGCCCGCGGCGTCATGCAGCCTGATCTCAGCCAGCAGGGCGTCCGGATTCGCCACCAAGGCGGATATCACGCATTGCAGGTGTTCCCCGGCAACAGCAACCGTGGCTGGGGCAAAGTACGCAGGATCGTAGCCGATGTCGATCGACAGGTACTCGCCCGTTCGGTCGAATGCAAACGTCACGCCAGCCGGCGGCGATATCGCAGCGCTTGCCGCGTCCATGCGACCGAAGCTGACCAGCGCACCGTAAGCCGATCCGTCGTTGCCGAACCTCGCCATGGCGGCCACCGCATCCGGATGCTCGACATGGCCAAATTGATAAGCCTCCGCCAGACTGGTTCTGACCGCCTGCAAAAAGCTCTTGCAATCCATCTCGCGCGTAAGCACATCGCGCAACGGCAGGACCAGCGGGAGGCCACTCTCTTCTTTATCCAACTGGAGACGGGCGCCGATGATGACGTCATCGGTCCTGGCGTACCTGGAAAGGCAGATCTTCAATGCCGCAATGAAGCAGCAGAAGATCAGGCCATCATTGCCGCGGCAAAACCTGACAATGCGCTCGCTTGCCTCGCCGGCAAACACCAGCGAATGCTCGCGCCGCGCACCCTGCGTTGCCGCCATGCCCAACGGATAATCCTGGGGTATACCGCAAGGAGGGGCCGCCCCCTCGAGTTTCCGATGCCAGTATCCAGCCTGATCCCCTGCCGCCATCGTCGGGGTCGCCCGCACGCTCATTTTCAATTACCTCGGTTTGTATCCAAACGCCCCGCCCTGCCGGCTGCGATAAACCGCCACTCGCAGGTGTGTCATATCTGCAGTGCGACTCGTCCCACAGGTATTTGAATGGGCATGGCAATCGACCTGGGCATAACGGCCTCGACACTTGGCAGCCTGCGCGGCGTCAGCGGCAGCCAGCTCCTCACCAGCTTGCGCATCTGGCCAACATGGGATTGCTGCAAGCGGCGCTTTTCGTCGTCAGGAACATACGCGACGTCCAGGGCGAGAAGACTGTAAGCATTCGCCACGAACGTCTTGAAATCCTCGACCGAGATGCCTAGACCCATGAAATACGGAATAAACCAGAAGTCGAAGGACCATTGCGGCAACCACAGCGAATCGCGAACGGTGAGGAAAATACGATCGATATGGTCCATCGCCTCCAGGCTGGTCATCGTGTTGTGCGACCACTCGAAGCCACTGCCTTCGATCCCGTATATATCGCGCTGCTTGTGAATGGGCGTACCTGGCTCACAATACCAATTCTGGGCGCGATAGAAATCCGGACGCGTTTGCTGCAGAAAGTTAATGGTCTCGTCGATGGTTTGCTCCGTCTCACCGGGAAACCCGACGATAAAGGACGCGAAACTCAGGATATTGTGCTCACGCAGCGAACGGATGCCTTTTTCGTACTTTTCGATCGTCGCGTGCTTGGACATATTGGTAAGAATCTGCGGCGAGCCCGATTCGATACCGAGGAACACTCCGCGGCAACCGCTTTCGGCCATCAGGTCGAACGCCTCTTGATCGGAATTGCTGCAACGGAAATAGGAATACCAGTTGAATTTGTACTTCTTCTGGATCATCAACCGGCAGATTTTCTTAAAGCGAGGCAACGGCACATTGAAGGTGTCATCGATAAAGACGATGTTCCTCACCGAGCCGAGCTCGTAGATCGAATCAAGCTCCTGCTCGAGCGTATCCAGTCCGGCGAGCGTGAGCTCGCCGGCACGGGTCGGATAGTTACAGAAGGAGCACTTGAAGGCGCAACTGCGTGCCGTCCGCAACTGTACCGTATGCCCAACATCTTTATCGGCGAAAACACGCCAGTCGATAAAGTTTTCCTCCAGCGAATTGGATTCGGGCAGGCTCATATTCCTGACCACTTCGCCGTTGCCGAGATAAGCCATGTTCGGAACCGTCAGCGGCTCATCGCCCCGCTTGAGGCAGGCGACGAGCTGCGCAAGGGTCGCTTCACCCTGGGAGTCGATGATGTAGTAGTCCGCACCGATGTCCTTGAGCGCAGCATAGAGGTCCTGACCGGCCAGGTTGCGCACGTGATTGGCGATAAGCGGGCCGCCGACAATGATTTTCACCGCACTATTGACGCCGCGGATGTATTGAACCATCTCGGTGACGGGCAAGTTCATCACGTAGAAAGTCGTGGTAATTGCCACGCTTATCGGATCTTGCTCTAGCATTTCGCGCAGGCGATTCTTTTCTCGCTGGAACAGATTGATGTAATCGGCATTCAAGCCGCGGGTGCGGAGATAGTGGGTCAGGTAGACCGCGGCAAGATTGGGCAGATCGCCCGATTCGAATAGGTTTTCGTTGTCGCTCGCTGGCCCCTCGCCAGCAAGGTGATTCAACAGTCCCACGTAGTTATACGGGCGACCATCGATCTCGATAAAGCTGAACTTCAAATCGCGGAAGGCTGGCGAGTCGGCGCCAAAGTTCCTGAGCAGATCGACGTAATCCTCGAAAGGCACGTCGTTGTAGCCAATAGAAATGCAATCCAGCTGATTCTTCGCTTCCATGAACTGGTCCCCAAACGAATTTGTCGCCCGCCTCGAATCGGAGGCTGAATCAGCGGCTAAGGCCGTTGACGATGAACGAGCAAAAGTGATTCAACGAAGTACACCAACTTCAAAAAATGAATGCAGTCTTATCCGGATCCGATATCGAAATTGTCGCCAAGTAACTGGGAAAGTTTGTCGCCGACACGCGCAGCGGGCGCTTGCCCGCGCGAACCGAGTTCGTCGACAGGGCGGGATGGATCATCCACAAGGTCTCGCGCCAGGCGCTCGAACTCCCGCGCCATGTGTCGGACATCATCGCTGCCGTATAGATCTGCGTTGTACTCAAATGCGCAGCTCAAAGTACTGTCGTCGTCCCATACCTCCAGCAATAGATCGAACTTGGAGGTTGCCCAGGTCTTGGGAATCGCCCTGACCTCAAGGCCATCCAGATCGAGCACTTCCCAGTTCGCCCGATGGAACGAAAGAACATTCTGAAATACCGGGTGATGATCCAGCGAGCGCTGCGGGCAGATCGCCTCGACCAGCATCTCCAGCGGCATGTCCTGGTGTTCGTAGGCTTCCAACACCACCTGACGCACTTGTTCGAGCAATTGTCGGCCACTCGAGCTTCCGTTCACACCGGTCCGCATCACCAGCATATTGACGAAAAATCCGAGAACCCCTTCCAGCTCCGGCTTGTTCCTGTTTGCAACTGGACTACCGACAAGGATGTCGGAGCGCCGGCTATAGTGGGAAAGCAACAGCTGAAAAAGGGCAAGAAGCGTCATGTACATGCTGCAACCCACCGCCGTGGTCAGGCTGCGCAGGCGATAGGTCAGCTCGCTGTCGAAGGCAAATGCTTCCGAACCGCCACGGTGACTTTGCTCGGCCAGACGCGGCCGGTGCATGGGCATCGCCAGAATGGCGGGAGCTCCCGCCAGCTTGGTCTTCCAATAACCGAGATTGCCCTGAAAGTCGGCGGTCGACTGTTCCCAATGGGCGTAATCGGCGTATTGGAGATGGACCTCGCCAAGGGCTGGCACCGTGTCGTTGCAATATGCGCGATAGGCTTGCGCAAGCTCCCGGAACAGCAGCTCCATCGACCATCCATCGATGACGATATGATGCATGCTGATGATCAGGATATGGCGGCGCTCCGAACGCGCGGCCAGCGATACCCTAAACGCCGGACCATCGGCGAGATTGAAAGCTTGCGCTGCCGCGGCCTCGACCAGTGCATCGATCGCCAGATCGGACGTGGCCTGGACGGATTCCATGCGCCAGGCCTGATCGAACGTATCGACCACCTGGACCGGTCGCCCCTCGATATCCGGAAACCGCGTGCGCAAGATCTCGTGCCGGCGGATCAAGGTCGATAGCGCGCGCTCCAACGCCTCGACATGCAACTGGCCGAGCAGCTGAAAGGGATACGTTACGTTGTAGATCCCCCGCCCAGGCGCCAGCTGTTCCAGGAACCACATCCGCCGCTGAGCGTAAGAAAGCGGCAGGTCCCGTTCTCGCGATACCGGGACAATCCGCATTGACTGGATATCAGGCACGTGCGTGGTGGCGCCATCGATAAACTGCGCCAATGCCTTGACGGTCGGGTTCTCGTAGAACCAGCGCAACGGCACTTCGACCCGGTACTCCTGCGCGATGCGCGAAAGCATCTGGATGGCCATCATGGAATGGCCGCCAAGCTCGAAGAAATTATCGGTAATGCCGATCTGCTCGACCCCGGTCACATCGAACCAGATCCGGCAAAGACTGGCTTGCGCCTCCGTTTCCGCAGGCACTTTGACCGCTGCCATGCTCTTCCTGACGTCGCTGATCGAAGGCAACGCCTTCACATTGAGCTTGCCGGTAAGCGTCAAGGGAAACTTGGACAAATGCGCAAAAAGATGCGGAATCGAAGAAGGCAGCAGTCTGGACTTGAGCAAGTCCACCAGCGTCTGCCTGTCGACGGGACGACGGGAAACGTAGTAGGCGACAAGCAGCTTGCGCCTATCGTCTTCCTCGCCTACCAGCACCACGCTGTCACGTATTTCCGGGAACGAATTGAGGTGCGCCCTGATTTCGTCCAGCTCGATACGCACACCGTTCAACTTGACCTGACCATCCTTTCGCCCCACGAATTCGATGGCGCCATCCGGGCGATAGAACGCCATGTCGCCGGTCCGATAGAGCCGGCGTCCCGGCGAACTGTCAAACGGATCAGGAACGAAGACGCTTGCCGTGATATCCGGTTTGTTGAGGTACCCCAGCGCGGAAACGCCATCACCGCCGATATAAAGCTCCCCCGTCACCAAAGGCGGCACCGGCGACATATGCGAATCGAGGATATAAATACTGACATTGCCGACCGGACGACCGATCAGATGCGTATCTTTTCCCACCGTGCTCCACACCGTTCCTTCTGTAGGGCCATACTCGTTATGCAAGACCGCATGAGGAAGGTGGCCACGATGCAACGCAAGCAAGGTTTTGGGACAGGATTCGCCAGCCACGACAACGCAGCGCAGCGACGACAGCTTGCTCGGTGCCCCTACTCTCAGGATGGCTTCGTACAGCGACGGGACCGCAAGCGTATGCGTAATGCCGTGCGCCTTGATCACATTGGCGATCCGCAATGGTTCGCGGCTGCCCTGGCCGGAAATCAGGTGAAGCGAACCGCCACCACAGAGCGTACCGAAGATGCCGGCCACGGAGCTGTCGAACGCAACCGATGAAATCAACAGAAACTGAAATGGCGGCTGCTCAGGATCATTCTGCTCAACGTAATAAGAGAGCCGCGCAGCGGTGGAACTCATCAAGTTGGCGTGCGCAATGCCCACACCTTTTGGCTGCCCGGTAGAACCAGAAGTATAGATGATGTAAGCAAGGTCGCCGCCGCCATGAATCGGCGCCAGGGGTTCATCCTGTTCCTGCGCAATCGCTGCCGCCACCGTCGCGTCATCCAGCCAAATCGCCGCGCGGTCGTCCAGCTCCAGCGCCTGTGCTTCAGCGCGGCGGCCGACAAGCACCGATGCGCCGGCATCTTCCAACATATGGCGCAAGCGTTCGATGGGATACGACGGATCAAGCGGCAGATACGCAGCACCGGCCTTCAGAATCGCGAGCAACGCCACCACCAGATCGAGCGAGCGCTCCAGCGCCAGGCCGACAATAGTTCCCCGAATCACGCCTTGCCGGCGCAGATGACGCGCAAGTCGATTCGATTGGCGATCCAGCCCTGCATAAGTGAGCACGTCGCCTTCATAGCCCAGCGCTATCCGGTCTCCGTGCCGTTGCACCTGCGCCGCGAATAGCGACACGACATTCTGCGTGCGTTCGTAGGAACAGGAGGTTGCATTCCATTCGTTGAGCAGTTGCTCGCGCTCGGCCTCGCTCAGCAGCGCAACCTCCCATACATCGTGTGCCAAGCCACCGGCCCCCACCATCGCCTCCAGCACCTGACGCCAGTGTGCCTGCATACGCTGCACCGTCTGCACCTGCCAAAGCGCGCAGTCGTATTCCCATTCGCCGCCCAGCGTTTGAACCCCGTCAATTACGACGACGCTCAGGTCGAAATGGGCAATGGTGGATGCACACACAAGTTCGGTAATCGACAATGATTCGAGCGACAGCGATGGCCGCGGGCTGTCGTCGAGGGCAAACATTACCTGCACCAACGGATTGCGGCTTAATGCATGCTCCGGCTGCAGAGTCTGCACCAGCGCCTCAAACGGCACGTCCCGATGTTCGTGCGCACGCCTTGCCTGTTCGTCTATCGCCAGCAGCACGTCGCCGACGCGACCATACAGTCGTGCGCGCATCACCAGCGTGTTGGCGAACGGGCCCAACGCCTCGCTCAACTCACGGCGATCGCGATTGGCGATGGGACTGCCTACCAGTACGTCGCACTGACCGCTATAACGGCCCAGCACGATCGATAGGCCGGTCAGTAGCATCGCGTAAAGGCTGCAGCCTTGGTGCAGACTCAGCGCACGCAATTGGGCGCTCAGTTGCGGACCAAGGTCGAAGGGCGCCGCGCCGCCTTCGTGGCGCTGTATCGCCGACCGTGCGTTATCGGTCGGCAAATCCAACCGCTCCGGCGCTCCTTGCAAATGCCTCGTCCAGTACGCCAAGTGCTGCGTAGCACCGCGTTGCAACCAGTCGCACTGCTGTAGCGTGTAGTCGGCGTATTGTAGGGTCGGCGCCGGTATCGCTGCATCGACGCCCGCCAAGCGCGCCGCGTATTCGCGCTCCAATTCACGCAGCAGCAGTCCCATCGACCCGTCGTCGGCGATAGTGTGGTGTGCATTGAGCAGCAACACGTGATCCGTAGCCGCGTCACCCACTCGCCATAGATGCGCTCGCATGAGCGGGCCTTGCATGAGGTCGAATGGCTTCTGTACAGCCTCGTCAATCCGTGCTCTCAGCTCAGCTTCGTCGGCGACCGTGCCGCGCAAGATGCGCCAATCGGACTCGTCTTCGATGGCCTGCAGCGGCTCACCATCTACCACAATGAAATGCGTACGCAAAACTTCATGTCGAGAGCGGATCGCCGCAAGCCCGGCTTCCAAAGTGTCCGCATCCAGCGTGCCGTGGAGGCGGAACGCCGACAACGTGTGGTGGAATAACTGGCCCGGCTCTAATTGATCCAGGAACCACAGACGCCGTTGGCCGGGCGTAGCCACGACCTGTCGTGATCCGGCCAAATGCTCCCGCTCTTGGACTATCGCTGACATGCTCCTGACGCCCCTGCCCTCTTAATAAGTGCACGCGCGAAAGCTCGATCGAAACCATCGAGTCGATTCACCCAGTCTTGATGGAACTTAAAAAGACAAACCCAAACAAACAGCGCGCAATTAGCAGCGCGCAGAATCGCAGCTGCTCAGGAGCTCGGATTGGCGGCGCTGGCCATGGCTTGTCGGAGACTGAGCGGGCGCATATCCGTCCACACCTCCTTAATGTAAGCAAGGCATTCTTCCTTCTTTCCTTGCCGCCCTACCGCGACCCATCCCGCAGGAATGTCTTTTGCCGCAGGCCAGATCGAATATTGTTCTTCGTGATTTCTCACGACCTCGAACATCGTGCTCTCGTCATTCCAACTCATGGTCGTCATTCCAGTGGCCATAAAAAAACGGGTACAAATTACGAGGCGCATTTCGTGCCGCAAGTTCCAGATCGAATGCAGCTTCACCAGCCCATGCACCTCAAAAGAAAATTCGACTTTTCAACACTAGTCAGCTGTGCAAAACACCAACTTCAACATCAAAACATGAGGCTATTTCAAAGTAAACACTCTTACATTGCTTCATCCCATGCTTATGCGTAGCGAGGTGTGACAAATCGTCTCGTTTAAATAAGCCATGCGGATCGCGTGATTTTCAAATAAATAATTTGGATCGATTGCAGCCTTACGGATAACGCACGTACAAGCTCTGGCAAAACCCGCACAGCCTCAACGCCACCGAAGCGACTTTGCCCAATCGAGTCACGCCCGCCCATTCGCTTGCCCCGCCCTCCTTAGCCCCTCTCACCTGCCTTGGTCGCCCCGAGCAGCCGAAAATTCGCTCACATGATGCGTGATGATTCCATCAATACACACGCGCCATCCGTGATGGTTTCGTCAGTATGATTGCAGGCAACGTGATGACTCCGTGAATGTCTCGGTGGGGCGTGATGGCTTCGTGAAGAATCAACCGCACCAACGTTCGCAAAAATCGTGATCGCCGTCTCGCTCACGATTTGAAGCACGCGTGACAAAATTCGAGCAGCTGTGATTTCATACGAAAGACACGCGCATCTGGATGGCCGAATAAACGGAGAGGACTGGATGTTTGCTTATTATCTCGCTCTAGCATGGATAGCGCTAAGACGCCGCTGGGGACTGACTGCGTTGATGGTCCTTACCATAGGCTTCGGCGTGGCCGCGGCCATGACGACTTTCGCGGTCTTCAGAGCGGTATCGGGAGATCCTATTCCATGGAAATCAAGCAAACTTTTCGTGCCACAAATCGGCTTGGCGAACTCGCAGAACGGTCGTGCAACTGACGAGCCTCCCGATCAATTGTCCTATCCGGATGTCATGGAGCTGACGCGCGATGACCGCGCCGTGCATCAGTCGGCGCTGTACAGTATCGGCGTATCCATCGTGCCGAAGTCCACTGACCAGCATCCGTTCTATGTGAGCGGGCACGCCGTGCTTGCACAATTCTTCCCGATGCTGGACGTCCCGTTCCAATACGGCAGCAGCTGGGGCAGTTCCGACGATCAAAGCCGCGCGCCCGTTGTCGTGATATCCAGTCATCTCAACGATGCGCTGTTCGGCGGTGTCAACAGCATTGGCTACAACGTGCAGATCAATGGCAGCGACTACCGCGTCGTCGGCGTCACCGATCACTGGAATCCCGAGCCGCGTTACTACGATGTAGTTAACAGCGCCGGGTTTACGACGCTGCAAGACGATGTGCTGATACCGCTGCCCAGCGCTATCGGCGCCGGCATCAACAACGCCGGCCGAACCGATTGCCCCGCGGGGCGGCCCGAAGGCGGTTTCGCCGGCCTGCAGCATTCCAGTTGCCGCTGGCTCTCCTATATGGCGGAGCTGGATACATCGGCGCAGGTTATCGACTACAAGAGCTATCTCGATGCATTCGCGCGCGCGCGCATGTCGATCACCGCTTCGCCAAACATCCGCCTGCGCAGTCTTCCCGAATGGCTGGACTACAAGCACGTGGTACCGGCGGATACCAAAGTCTCTCTGTTGGTAGCGTTTGGCCTGTTCCTGGTCTGCCTGGTAAATGCCTCCGGCCTGCTGCTGGCCAAACTGATGGGCCGCGCGAGTGAGGTCGGCGTACGCCGCGCCATCGGCGCACCGCGCAGTGCCATCTACCTGCAATTCGTCATCGAGTCCGGCATGATCGGCCTGGTTGGCGGGATTCTCGGCATGGTGCTGACAGCCCTGGGCGTACTCGCGATGCGTCAATTGCTACCGCCACAAATCGCGCCGCTGGCTCATTTCGATCTAGCCCTGTTCGCACTGACCTTGACGATGGCACTGATAGCCACGGTATTGGCAGGCTTGTACCCATCGTTCCGCGCGGCCAGTCTGCAGCCGGCCATGCATTTGAAGTCGTAATGACCTGGAGCCGATCGTGACCGTACATCCGATTCTCGCCGCGCTGCGCCGCCATAAAGCCGGTGTGGTTCTGATCAGCCTGCAAATCGCCTTGACGCTTATGATCATCTGCAATGCGCTCTTCATTATCGGCCAGCGCATCGAACGCATCAGAAGGCCTACCGGCCTGGATGAGTCGAATTTATTCCTCATCACCCAAAGCTATGTCGGGGCGCCGGACGCCGACAGCAAGGCCGGCATCGACCAACTCGATGCCATGGAGCGTGCAGACCTGTCCACTTTGAACAACTTGCCCGAAGTCGAATCGGCTGCGTATTCATTCACGTTGCCGCTGCTCGGTTCGACATGGGACAGCGGACTCTCGCTAAAGCCCAATAGCAAGGGAAGCGTCACCAACTCCTTCTATTTTGGTGACGAGCGTTTGCTGCAAGGCATGGGCCTGGAATTGCTGGCCGGCAGAAATTTCGTCAGCACCGACATCCAGCACGCCAGCCTTGGCAATGTACCCACCACGCCGGTCATCCTCATCACCGAAGATGTAGCGCGCCAGCTGTTCCCCGGCACCTCGGCCATCGGCAAGCAGATTTATCAGGACGACGACGACAGCCCAATGACCATTATCGGCATCGTCAAACGCCTGCAGACTCCCTCGACGGATTCGCAGGATGCGGACACCGCTTACAATTCGATTCTTGTGCCGATCCGGATCGATGCCTCTTTTTCGCGCTATGTGATCCGTGCCAAATCGGGACAAATGGCGCAAGCAATGAAATCCGCGAAGGCGGCATTGTTCAAGCTCAACCCGATGCGCGCCATACCCGGCGACATAGGTATTCGCTCATTTGCTGATATTCGCGCACAGGCATATCGCGCCGATCTCAGTATGGCTGCCTTGATGGGCGTCTTATGCTTGATTCTGCTTGCGCTTACCGCCGCGGGCATCGTCGGCCTAACCAGCTTCTGGGTTGGCCAACGCACCAAGCAGATCGGCATGCGGCGCGCGCTCGGAGCGCGCGCTATCGACATCGCCTACTATTTCCATATTGAAAACCTGCTCATCACCGGGGTGGGTATGGTGCTGGGACTCTTTTCGGCGATCGGGCTAAACCGATGGCTGATGCATCACTACGAAATGAGCCGCTTGCCAGTCAGCTATGTGCTCATCGGTATCGTGATGGTATTGGCGCTTGGGCAGCTGTCGGTATGGCCTCCTGCGCGGCGTGCCTCGCGCATCACGCCCGTGGCTGCCATAAGATCTTCCTGAGCGGGCGTAGATACTGTTCCGCCGCGGGCGCCATAAAGGGTGCCCGGCCTATCCACATGCTCACGGTCGTCATGCCTGCAAGCGCGCGCAGACAGCTACTACCGGGCAATGGGCTCATCCAGTCGGAAAACTCACGTTACGGGAGGCCAAAAGATCCCCCGTAACGTACGGAAGAAGTCAGTTTTGCCGAGCAAACGAGGTACTGGAAATCCATGCCTCCGCTTGCCCATATTTCTTGCACCGTAGGCCAAGGTATGCAACTTTTCAGTTGTCCACGAACTAAGTTCACTCTTGGGGGGATTATCCTGCCGCCGGATGTTGCCTTGAAGGATCTGGTGAGCACTTGGTCTGGGCCATTACGAAGGGCGTGGATGGCGGCGTGGCTTTCATCATCACGCCACGTTATGTATCGCACCTACGGCTTCCTCCTCTGTCAGCACCTGAAAGGCGGTGGCGATAAACAAAACGCCGCTCAACCAAAAGCGTCTGTGCTACCCGATGGCTACACGCCGCGTGGCGGTCGGAAGAATGCAGCGCCATGTTTCCGACTCCATCCTGACACTGCGATACCTGCTCGCACGCGTCACCGCTCAACAACTCGATCGATGTCCGTGCTGTGCACGCGCAAGGATGAGGCGTAGTTTATGACACAGTAAGACTAGATCCGAGTTGAATAATGAAGTTCGTATTGAACAACATCAACAAGCAGCAATGTGTTCACCATACACAGCTGGTGATGACCGCCTCGTTATCCAACACAGAAAAGCCCATAGAAAAAATTCGCCCCGACACAATGCCAGTAGTTAACGTCTCAGCAACCCTCGCCTCGATTACCCCCAAGTCGGTGCAAGCAGACGTGATTCGCACAGCGGAGAAATCAAAAATGCGGCCCACTAACGCCGCCGTCGCCTTATAAAAGCTCTCCTTCGCAGAGAACGCGATCGTCGCCGCTGCCGGGGGGCCAAAGTGCAAGGTCAAGGGATAAAGAGCGTCCATCTCGGCCGGAGAAAGGACCACTTGCTGAATCGCAGATATGGCATGTGCCGACGCAAATTTTTCGAGATCGATGCCAACCCCCTGCACTTCACTAGCCGGCATAGCTACGGCAACTGCCATGTTCTCTGAGTGCGTAATGCTTCCTGTGTACCCGCTGGGCCAATTAGGGGCACCCATGAGGCCGATGCCCATATCGCTGGTTTCGATACCAGCTTTTCGAAGCGCCTGCAACGCCACGCGTCTGCCAGCGAGATATTCGGCCTTACGCTTAAGCACAGCCCGCGCCACGGATGCGGGACACGCGACCCCGAACCGCTCGAAATGTGCAGCGCCCCCTTCAATCACACTAAACGTGAGAGCAACAGCATCCGGCAAGTTGCCCGGATGATCCGCTAGGGAAAGGCATTCAAAATCCATATGAATAAATTCGATGCTCTTCGGTAACGCACCAACAAAAGCAGCTTTGACCAACGGCAACACACTTATGGTGACGGTAATACAATACCAAAGTTGAGGTCCAAGTCTATGCCACCAGCGGGAAGGCATGCAAGCAAACACTCACCCCACCCTCGATAGCGGATGCTAATCGTCTACGGACGTCGGCGGCTCGTTCGAAGATGCGTCTCACGCTGAGAGACGCTTCGCAGGTAAGGTGCGCAGTAGCGTAGCTCGTGCAGAGGAGCCACATGGGAAATGTTCTGCTTCGTCGTGACTTTGTTCCGTTCGATACGTATTGCGCTATCCAGGGGAAGGATCAGAAGCGGCATCGGCTGCGTTCCTGTCGGGCGTTTGTCATTGACATGAACGGCAACCAGGAGTTCGTGGGCCCAGGTTGTGCCAGTGCGCTTCTCGGCCATACCGAGTTCCTGGCGGCCAAGCGCCTGGCGCCCGATCTGACCACGCACGATCTGACTACAGACGAACAATCGGGCCATGCCGGTGATGGCGTGGAAGCGGGTGCTGGCGGCGCTGTCGACGAGGCTTCGCGGCGCCACTCCTACGCTGCGGGCTACCTGCACCTTCGTGCCACGGCGCTTGGGTTGCTTCCCGGGATTCGGTCTGGCGTGGCAGCATTCGGACCTCTCGTCGAGTTGCACGCCCAATTCAATGTGGCGAACCGACTAACTACGGACGAGGTCAATCGCGTGCTGCACATTGAAGAGGCTGCCCGTGCCAAGGCATGGATTTACAGTCGCATGCATCTCATGGACGTATACAGCGCCCATCATCAGATGCTTCGCAGAAAAAGTGAGGCGGTGCGCGACATTCAGAGGCACGCAGATCGCGCCAACTCCCTGGAGCGCTGGGCGAAGACGCTTCAAAGCATTCATGCCCAGTTGTTGCAAACCTTGTTCATCTCCGAGAAGCAAATCAAGGCGTGCAAGTTGAATTTGCGCCCGGAGGCATTCGATGCCGAGAAGTGCAACCCACGCTTTACGGCCAAGGCACCAGACCCCATCCCACGTTAGAATCGGCCTCATCAAGGTCATTCGGAGAAAACTTCCTGGGTGACACAGAGCGGCAACTGCAGGATTACAGTAGTCCAGCACCCCGCTGAGCGACTGCGCTCTGTTTAAGGAGGTCCGTAATGAATGAAATTCTTTCCACTTTACGCCAACGCTTTGTCAAGGGACTCCGTCAGGCGCCTTATGAGTTTTTTGTACCAATCGTCATAGCAGGCCGGGGAATTCGATTCAGTCTTCGTTTCATAGCCCAGCAACTAGACGCCGCCATGGCCGAAGCACGGGACAAGGCCTCTCGTCCGCGCCTGAGACACAAGTGATGAGCTCGAGGCGTCTCTTAATATCTCCGAGCACTAACCAACGTTGACGCCTAATTTGCGACAATCAAGCAAATTCTTCGTCGTCTTAGGTTCCCTTTCGATTTTGTCGAAACAGTGGCTTGCGCCGGAAGGAACGAGGGACCATCTCACCTCGTTGGCAGTCGAGCTAGCTCGTGTGCTCGCCGACGACAGTTGCCCATCGTTCCGTGCCATGTATTCGTAAAAGTAACCATGCAAGCTAACTTGCAATCATCCGGCAACGCACTTTGCATGCGTTGAAAATCTTTCTGATACGTACCGACAATCATCTCTTCTACATCATCCACCGGATGTGCGAAGCACCCTTTCGGGTGGGACTTTTAATGAGTTTTGCTTTTAGCTTGTGCTCATTGAACAGGCTCGTTTCTTCGTGGCCGCTCAACCTTAAAAGTCAACCAACTAAAACTTTGAAGCTAAATGTTTCATGCGCGGCTGGAACAAATTGCAAGGGCAAATTCCACAAAAGGTTGGTGAAGCGTCTATGCCAGTAAGGGTTAACTCCGACAAACACGGCAGGCCTTGTGCAACATGGGAGGAGAATTTCTTCAATGGTCTAGGCGGGGACGATTGTGCTTATCGGGACTTTTGCCGGCAAATTATCCGCCCTCTTCGCGCGTTTTTCGGACGCCGGATCCAGGATCGACGCATAGATATTGATGACCTGGTTCAGGAAACCATGGCTGCGATACATTCGGCTAGAGGGTCGTTTAAGTATGGATACTCATTGCCCGGCTGGATATTTAGCATCGCCTATCACAAGATGTGCAACTCGTTGAGGGCGCTGTCCCGTTATGACAACCATCGCATAGATGTGCAATTGGAGAACATTTGCGGGGATGAAGATGTCTTCTATGAAGAGCCTCAAATTGACGTTTTTGAACTGCTGCAGACATTACCGCCGAAACTGAGGCTATCGATCTTTTATACAAAAGTACAAGGTCTATCCATAAAAGAAACTTCTTTATTGATCGGCATATCTGAAACCTCGGTAAAAGTTGGCGTGCACCGCGGGATCAAAGCATTGGCCAAGCAGGCGAAGAAAATACACGTTGAACTTTATGCTAGCGAGTAGTGGTCGTGGGAAATCCACGTGAAACTCATACCAGGTGATCCCGATCCTGGCCTCGGATAATCGGAATGGCCTAACTGCAAAAGGCAGATGCCGCCCAACTGCCAGTGCATTGCCGCGTCGGCGCGGCTTCGATGAGGCGTTGTACTGTCTGCTGGGCCTAGCGCGGAAAGGACGCCATCTCGTGAGCCGCCATCACCCGCTCGACGTCCTGTTTCAGCAGATAGACCGACACAACCAACAAAACAAGGTCCTTCAAAAGGAAGGCGGAAACTATGGTCATGGCCGGAAACCCTCCCGCGGAGGGTTCCCACGCGCCAGGAGCGAACGGCAGGATCGTAAAGGTTGCGATAAAGGTGCAACAAGAGCCGAGCGCCCCCAGAACACCCAATTTCTTGTTCCAAAAACCCAAGAGCAGCAGCGAGCCAAAAGTCCATTCCGAAGTCCCTAGCAGATAGCTGGTTCCCCGGACGCCCAAAACGGGAATGGTCCAAAAAATAAACGGACCGTGCGTGATTAGCGGAATCAGTCCCCTGATTTCAGATTCGAACCATTTATCGTAGCCAAACCAAGCGAAGATGATCACCATTGCGGCGCGCAGCAGATGGTAATCAAGGTCTTTCTTCAATAGGCCGGATTTAGCGAGCAAACGCAGGAGAGTGTTCATGGCCTTTCCTTCATTGGTGGGGCGACCGGTCAAATTGCCCACGGAACCCAGTTCCGATGGTAGATAGGACTTCCACCAAATTCTTGCCGGGAAATGCCACAACTGTGCACACCGTGCGAAGCATCCCGGCGGATTGCTCTATACACCTCATGCGAAGGCAACTCGTCCAGCTAGCAACGAAAATGTGCCCAGCCATAGAGCCAATCCCTAGCTACCGCTGATATTTCGCCCGCTTGCGGCAATGGATCGTTCAATAACACGCCGAAGAACGCTTGAGGCGTAAATTTGGCGAGAGCCTATGGAAATCTGCACAACAGTACCCTGGCCTGCGGCCGACGTAATCTGGCAGCGTCCTCTTAGCGCGTCGACGCGCTCCCGCACTCCCTGCAACCCCCAATGACCAGACCTGCCCCCTTCATCAAGAACAGTCTTTTCGATTCCTTCGCCATCATCGGCCACCGTCGCCTTCAGATGCCAGAGCTCGAAAGCCACGCTAAGATCGATATGTTTGGCTTTGGCGTGCTGGAAGGCATTGCTCAGCACTTCTCTCAATGCCAGCAAAAGCTCGTGTCCGGCGCTCGAATCCAATGCAGACGGATAACCTCTCACCGCGTATCGAAAAGACACGTTAAAGTCGCCAGAAAGTCCGTCAGCAAAACTCACCAGCCTATCCACCAGATCTATTTTCTCCTCGTCGCCACGAAGCATCACGACGCTGCTTCGCCCTTCGGCAATGGTCGTTCGGGCGGATGTAATCGCGTTGCGCAGGAGCGGGCGTATATCCTCATCAGGAGGCGCCCTGGATGCTGACTCAATAAGAAAAAGCAGACCTTGCACGCTTTGAAGTAGCGTGTCGTGCAGCTCCCGCGCTATGCGCTCGCGTTCTTGTACAGTGGCCCGGGAAATGCTCAATAAGTAATTGACACGCAAAAGATAAAGCCGCCATATAGCAATAGCGGCGAGCGCGGCGCACAAAATCTTAAACCAGGCCATTTGATAAAAGTGGGGATCTATGGTGAACCGCATGGCAGCTTCGTTGTCACCACCGCCTCCGTCCTCGTTTGAGGCGCGGACACGAAAAACGTACTTGCCGTAACGAAGATTGGTATAGCTTGCCTCGCGGACTTGCTGGGCTATTTCCCAGTCGCGGTCCACGCCACCGAGCTTGTACTCAAAGCGAACACCGCCCGGATTTCGCAGTGACGCCGCTGTAAAATCTATGCGCAAGCTACGAGTACCTATCGGCAGATTCGCATCCTTATCACCTGAATAGTATTTGCCATCTGCGTATAGCCCGTCGATAACCGGATACGGTTTTGTGTTGTTGACGGGGACATTATTCGGATCGACCCAGGCAACCCCCAAGTTCATGCTTATCCATAGGCGTCCATCAGGGCTAAGCGCGAGTCCTGGTAGGGGTGAGATTTTGTCGACGTCTCCTACGACGCCATCTTGGGGGCCAAAAATCCTTGCCTTCACAGCATACGAAGAATCGATGGTAGCGTGCCTGATCTCATCACCGGTTATCCACGTTAGCCCGTTATCATCGTGTACCCATAGATCGCCACGTCGAGTTTGCACCAATCCGGTGACCCCTTTTGACTCGACCTGATCAGCAAATTTGAGGCTGATAAACCTGTTTCCGGTAAAACGGGCGATGCCATCAATGCCTGCCACCCAGATTTGATGGTTGGTGGCGCTGATGGCGGTTGCCGCTCCTAGGTCGAGGCCGTCGGTCTTGGTATAGACGCGAATTGCCCCATGATCGACCAGAGCAATGCGCCCATCGGAATATAAAATCCAAAGCCGACCTTGGCCGTCGAATGCCAAGCGCAACGCCAGATCGTCAGGCAGTCCACGCAGGCCCCCGTCTTTTTGCCACACGCCATCCCTCATGGCGTACAGCCCGGCGCCGGCGATCGACAGCCAGACGACATTATTCGTGCCAAAGGCGATTGCTCGATAGCTATTGGAGTATTCCCTGCTCGGTAGTCCGGGTGGCAAAGGAACCGGGACGGATTTTTGATCAATGATCTTGTACAGACCTTGGCTGTTGGCAAACCATATTGTTCCAAGCGGATCTGCCGCGATAAGCGAGACGAAGTTTCCTAATAGTGAGGTCGGTTCCGGCTTTGAATCAGGAGCAATTCGATATCCGTTCCAGATATTGCCGACCCATGCAACGCTATTGGCGTCAAATGCCAATGTCGGCTTGAGAATAGGCTTATCGAAAACAATCGGGGTAACGGGAGTGGACCGAAATTGATCGAGTCCCGTCACAGTGGTCACCCAAACGTCGCCATCCCGATCGCCGTGAAGATCGACTATACCGTTATTGCTTAAGCCATCGGCAGTTGTATAGGTTTCGACATCACCTGCCCTGTCATCCTGACCAGTGTAGTCGTTTCTATATCTGCGGATTCCTTGCGCTGTACCTACCCATAATGCGCCTGAATTATCGCGCATACGCGCGCCTGAATCGGTGCCATAGTGCCACCATTCGACATTCGGCGAGCGCAAAATCTCCTCCTCCGCCTGGGCGAGCTGCACATTGACGAATCGATGGGTTCCCGGCCGTAAAACCATCGCGAAGTCAATGCCTCCCACCCAAAGCGATCCATCCTTGGTGGTCACCATTTGCAAAATGCGGCGACCGTCGTACCCATATTTCTTGCCTACCGCATGCCATGCGCCATTGACGAACTGAGCCAAGCCATTAGTGCAACCGACCCAGAGGATGCCATCGGGTGTTTGCCGAAAATCAAATGGCGTGCCTGAAGGTATGTCTTTGCCAAAGGGATAGAATGTGACTTGCCCTTCGTGGACGCGCGCCACTCCTCCTAAAAGATAGCCAATCCAGAGGTCTCCGGTTGAAGCGCCGTATACCGAATTAAGCAAGCCTGGAGGCAGCTTGGACGAGAGGGGTCTATCGAACCTCACGCCATCGAATCGATATAGGTCTGCACCGGAAACAATCCAGAGAAAGCCGTGTGTGTCTTGCGTTATGCCCGATGCGAACTGCGGTGCGCCAACTTCGGCCGTATAGGCCGTGTGGTGGAGCTGCTTGATCGTTAGGTCCCGGGAAGCGACTAAAGACGGCCGCATCTCCTGATCGTATGGTTGCGAAATCGACGATTCGGAGTACAGGCTGGCGAAGGCCACAAGCAACGTAACAGTCGCGGCTATCCAGTGACATTTTGTTGTCGTGACCGAGTGCCTCAATCGACTCTCCCGCCAGTCCCCTAAGCAATAGGGGCAAAAGACCCTTGGGTTAACGCTACTGGCATGATGAGTCTAGGATACCCAATGTTGGGCATTGAAGAGCCTCGGAATCCCGGCTTAGCGGGCCGGCAGGGCTCCTGCCCTCCCGGTACCCACACCCGGCTACGATAACGCGGCAAGTGTTGCCGATGGCGTGCCCTGCCTTTCCCCTCACTGGCTCCATAGCCGCGCCTGCGAGCCGAGAGACGCGCGTGCGTGAATCCTAGTCCTGACGTGAAGCACGCTCCACCGCGTCCCAGACAGTTTCCACGTCACCATCGGAAATCAGATCGTAGGCCGTCCGGCCATCGAAAGGCTTTTGGTGGGAGCACATCCAGCGCGCAGCCTTCATGCGCTCTCCCAGGCGCAGAACAAGCATCTTCGCCAACAGTGCATGATGAAGCTCCAGTGCATCGAAGGCGTCGATAACAAGGCGATCGCGCGCCTCGATTATACGCTTCGTTTCCATCGAGATGCGACAAAAATCCTTGTTTGACTCGATGTTTATGGATCTTGGCGATGCGCTTATTGCGCGAATACTCTTGGTTGCCGTCGCCGCGCTGGATGCGGCAAGCGCCGCTGCATCTCCATCGTCCATGCTGTTAATGTTCATCGATGAGCAACGCATAAGGCACCTTGGATTATCACGTAAAACGCACTATTGCTTAGGAGTATCGCTAATTATTTATCGGTCGCCTGGCCAGCCAGAGGGCGACGTTGCGCACGTACTGCCTTATCGACCGTCGTGCCTCCAGCGAGTGCGCCATGCCATCGCCGGGAACATCCGTAACGAAACTTGGCGCGCCCAACGAGGGATCCCAGTTGTAATCAGCAAAATGGTGAAAGGTCGATTGCGCGATGGCGGGTCCGCCGTGAGATGAAGCCTCAAATGCAACCACCAGATTGAAGGCTCTACCGCTCAATTTGCTGTGACCTTTTGCGACGACCCGAGCCGAAGCCTCATGCTCGGGTTGGCCGACCGCACCTTCATGAGGGTGCGCGGGGAAAAATTGAATGGCCCCGCCAGGGGCATCCGGATCGGCCATCACAGGATGAAGTGGCTCGCTCGCATCGATATGCTGAAAATCGCCGTTGGCACCAGAGTGATAGTTTGGCCAAAGGATGCTTGGGCTTCCCGTATCGTCGGCCGATTGCCGCGAAGGATCGGGCTCCCTGTTCTTGGAATGAAAGTAATGTGCAAGGCCAACACCTTCCAATGTGCACACCGAACATCCAAGATCCATGTGATCACGCGTCACAAACAATCCGCCTCCGCGCCGGCGGAATCGGCTGATGGCCTGACAGTCGGCGCCGGTAAGTCCGTTACCGGTATCCACGGCGAATAGCCAAAGTTCGTCGAACTTCGACGTATCCAATGCGGACAGTACCTGGTCGGGCCTGCCAACTTCATCGCGATCACGTGCCGTGACCTCGAACATGGGCGATCCAGACTTGTCCGTTTCGCCGGCAAGAAAATCGCGCAAAAGGCTGAATCGACCGATATGCCAATCGTCGTCGGAAGAAGGAATGGTCGTCTGCAAAAGAACGCGAATGGGACGATTCATGCGATCCTCCTTCCCCCGGCGATGGTCTCTCTTGCTTATATGGATAGTACGATAAAATTTCGGCGGAAACGCCGAGCAAAGCGATATGCTGGCCTACCCCACCTTACCCACCCTGCTCGCGGCGTTTTCACCGTCATTCTTAGACGGCATCGAGCTCATCGCTGTTCTTGCTCTTGCCAAGATAGAACCCCTTTTTTTGGAGCGCACGACTCTAATGGGTGTTTTGCCGCGGCCACATGAATGACGCGATATAAAAAGAAACGGCAAACCATTCATGGTTCGATACTGTTTTATGCGTTGGCGCGCCAAGCTAGGTTCATCATCGCTGAAGCCTTTCACAGGCTCTCGACATACTTGCTCCAATGACTTCACCCTAACGGGTGTTTCTTCCCATCTTCAACGCGGTAAATTTGGCCGGGTGGTGTTCCACGCAGGAATCCGGTGCATATCGGATTAGCCGTATAAACGGGTCAGTGTGGTTTTATGCCAAATCACTCCTTTCAGTTCAATGGTGGCCGCCTGTCGCTCGACCTGGCTGGAACCCTTCGCATCCGCGCATGCGGAACCGAGGACGAACTGGAGCTCCCTGGAACCCCTGGGCGATGGCTGGACGCGGCGGCGCTAACAGACGGCGAGATGTTGTTGTCCGAAAGCCAGGAGGCCGAACTGCGCGCGTTGCGCGACGCGATAAAGGGCACGATCGAAGCGGCACGATCCCAACGGCCTCTACCAGGCCACTACGTGGCCATGCTCAATCGAGCGGCAACTGTGGGTATTCCGGCGCCGTGGCTTGACACCATCACCGGTTTGTCCACCCATCGAACCCACAGACCTTTCAAGGCCGCGCTGTCCCTTCTCGCCCGTGATGCGATCAAGCTGGTTTCGGGGCCGGATCTTAGACACGTAAAGGCCTGCGCCCTGAGCGACTGTCGGGCGCTGTTTCTGGATGAATCGCAAAGTTGCCGCCGGCGTTGGTGCTCCATGGACCGTTGCGGCAGCCGCGCCAAGGTCACCGCGTTCCGCGAACGCCGCAAGACGATCGCTCATGCTCGCTGATTTACCCTTTCCAATAGCGGACTGCCGAAAAGTGCCCATAGCAGTTGCCATGCGTTCGCGTTGGAATGAACCCCCTTTCAAGGTCCAGGCCTCTACCCTGAGGGACATGCGACAGCTTCAAACGGGCTTAGCCATAACCCTCTGGCGATGTCACCCGGCACCCGTAAAGAGTAGTCTTAGTCACCGGTAGATTCGTCGCTTATCTTATTAATCGCTCACCCGGATTTGTCGGTACCGGCGGTATGAATCACTGTACCCACGTGGGTTTTCGGGGGACGTGCCGTGGCACTAACTGGTCAGATCATTCGTATCTTGCTCGCTGACGACCACCCCATGATGCGGGAGGGCCTTCGTTCCACGCTTGAGCGGGAGCGCGATATGAAAGTCGTGGGTGAAGCTGCGGACGGCGCAGAGGCGATCGCATTGTTTCAGGAGCTGCGCCCCGCCGTGACACTTGTCGACCTTCAGATGCCCAAGGTCGATGGCATACAAGCCATCAACGAGATTCACAGCCAATATCCCGATGCAGCGCTGGTTGTTCTCACCACTTATCCGGGCGATGCCCGCGTCATGCGCGCCATGGCGGTTGGGGCCATGTCCTACCTGCTTAAAACGGCGTCGAGCGAAGAGATCGTTCGAATCGTTCGCGCGGCCGCCGGCGGCAGGAAGATCGTCACCGGCGACGTTTTGCAAGATGTCCAGGCGCATCTTGGCGATGAAATATTAAGCCCAAGAGAACTGGCGGCGCTGCGCCTGGTCGCCCAGGGGCTGACCAATCGTGCCATTGGGGATGCACTGGGCGTATCGGAAGACACCATCAAGACGCGGATGAAAAACATCCTCGCCAAGCTTGGCGCCAAAGACCGTGCCGAGGCGGTCACCATTGCCGTTCGCCGGGGTTTTTTGGATCTGCCCTGATCCGCGTCATTCGCAACAAACTCCCTTTGCGCGCATCAAAAAATGCCGAGGCCTATCCCCCGCTCAGGTGGGGATAGGCCTCGTGCCGAACGTGCCGCTCGTGCGGGAGATGTGGGAGGGGCCGGGAGCGCCACGTTCAAAACTCCAACTTGTTGTGTTCTTTGGCACCCTGCACATGCGGGGTGTCATCGTTTGCAAGCATATCGGCCCAGGTCGTCAATTGCTTGCTCATACCATCAAGCACTTTGCCGAATGTGCGAACATCAAACCCTTTGGACGCGCCGGAACTCGCGCGGGGACGAGCCGAACCGCTTGAAAAAACTGCGGCTGAAATGACTATGCGTCATGCCCACCTCCATCGCCACGTTCGTAATGGACATGTTGGATTCCAAAAGAAGACTCCGTGCGCGGCTCAGGCGCCGCTGCCTGATGAACATGTGCGGTGGAATGCCTTGACTGATGGTGAATCTTCGCACGAAGTGCCAAGTGCTCATGTCGAGCATTTCAGCGAGTAAGCAAAGGGTGATCTGGCTGTCCAGGTGGTGCTCGATGTACCCCATGACCAAATCGACCTGGGGCTTGGAAAGAGCTTTTTCGACCCGCGTTGACTGCACCCCGCGGCCCGAGGCCGCGCACAGGCCGATACGGTATGCCACCAAGGTTGCAATGGCATCGACAAATGCGTAACACGGTTCGTCTTGCAGATCGGCCATGTCCCTGAGCTGGGACGCTGCGATGGAAATGAAAGCATCGCGCAAAATCAGGGGTTCCTTGAGTTCGAACTCAAAACCGCGCGTCACGCTTCGGATAAAGGTATCGTCCATGTGAAACGCAACAACATCGGCATCCTTGCGCCACGCCATCTCGCAGGGGAGACCTGCGGGCAAGATCAAAACGTCGCGGGATCCTAATGGGTGAACGATTGGTCTTCCCTCCCTGGATTGGTATGTCACCGTATATAAAGCATTCTCCATGGGTATGTTGATATTTACACCATCGGACACACCCGCTCGATAAAAGGCGACCGGGGATCGGCGGCAGATGAGCTCGAACTTTCCAGGGCTTGACAGAATGAAGTGCCTCATCGACGTGCCATCCCCAAACAAATCACTTCAAATGATTGCTTCCTGCAGCTTGGCGTTCGCGGCGTGGATGTTTTCCCCATTCCATCCCTCACCTACCGTCGCATCCAAGATTAGCCATGCGTCCACCACGACGGCTTCACTCTTTTGAGTGTAGTTTTGGGGGTGTCGTCGCAAGCCCTATCCTTTGCGTTCTGTGAGTTGACCTGCGCACAATCCCTATTTGAATCATAGCCTTGGGCGTTTCAACGCCACAAAGGCATTTTCACCCGATCGAGTCGCTTAACCGACCGAACAATTCAATTTTCACCCGGCAAGTGGGCCAAATAGACTCGATCGTGGCTGGGAAAAGAGGCCCGTCAACCTAGACTTGGTATCGGCCGTGATGGCTTGCCAAGTAACCCCCTGTCATATGGCCACTTGCGCCAAAACGCTTGCCGGCGTGAGAGCAGGCATATCAAGGAGGCATCGCGATGGTGAAGGATCAAATTATTCGAATTCTGTTGGTCGACGATCATCCCATGATGCGCGAGGGCCTTCGCTGCACGCTTGAACGAGAGCGCGATATAAAGGTGGTGGCTGAAGCATCCGATGGGCATGAGGCGATTGCGATGTTTCGCGAGCTTCAGCCCGAAGTCGCTCTCATTGACCTGCAGATGCCGCGGGTAGACGGTATCGAAGCCATCAGCGAGATTCGCAGCGACTACCCTGATGCCCGCTTAATCGTGCTCACGACCTATTCCGGGGATGGTCGCGTGGCAAGGGCCATGGCTGCCGGCGCAATCTCGTATTTGCTCAAAACGGCGTCCAGCGAAGAAATCGTTGAAACGGTACGACGTGCTTTAGATGGAAGGAAAGTCGTCACCCATTGGCTGCTTCATGACCTGCATGCCCATCACGGGTATGAGTCCCCAACCGCCAGGGAACTGGCGGTCTTGCGAAGAGTGGCGCAAGGCTTGACCAACCGCGCCATCGGTCTGGAGTTGCGCATTTCGGAGGACACAGTCAAGACCCGCATGAAGAGCGTTTCGGCAAAGCTGGAAGCCAAAGACCGGGCTCACGCCGTCACCATCGCCATGCGGCGCGGGTTTCTCGACGAGCCATAGACTCTCGCCCGCCTAAATGCGATCGCGTGCGTGCAATGCGCATAGATGCGGCAACCACATCACCGCCCTAAATCAATCCACGTCTGCCATACATACCCTTTCGGGTGGGATTTTTCTCGGGTTTTGCCTTTAGCTACCCCTGTTCGGGATGCGAGTGTCGAGCAATGAACGCCAATCATGTAACTGTCGTGTTTGCCCACGGTGCATGGGCTGACGAATCCAGCTGGGACAAGGTCGTTCAGATACTTCAAACCCGCGACGTCAAGACCAGGACGTTTCGTCTTCCTCTATCGTCGCTTGCCGACGATGCCGCCGCGTTGGACAAAACCTTGGCCGACATCGATGGTGCGGTCGTCCTCGTAGGGCACGCTTATGCAGGCGCGGTCATCGCATCGACGCGCAACAAGCGAGTGCGCGCCCTCGTCTACATAGCGGCATTGGCTCCCGATGAGGGAGAAACTGTCGCCGATGTCTTCAACCGCTACGGGCACGATGAGACGACGCCACAGCTCGCGCCCGACAGTGATGGATGGATCCATCTCCCATCCGGGGCATTTGCCGCCGCTTTTGCCCAGGACGCCAGCCCTGATGAGCAAAGGATGCTGGAGAAGGCCCAATTGCCCATTTCAGTCGCTTGCATCACCGTCCCTGTCGCTAAGCCGCTATGGCGCAGCGTCCCCTCGTGGTTTCTTGTCGCGGAACGCGATCACATGATTCCGGAAAAGACGCAGCGTTTCATGGCCGAACGAATGAAGGCCAGCATCGATGCTCAACCTGTCGATCACGTCCCCATCGTCACAGCGCCCGACGCCGTCGCGAAAATCGTGTTGGAGGCGATATCTGGTAGCGACATCTGACACCAGAAGCGGCCTGTACGCGTGGCCGACAACGGCAACCCGGCACAACGCACCCTGCCAAGTTCAAAGGAGATCCCTCCATGTCCACCATCCACTATCGCAAAGCCAACGCTGACGGCTTCAATGTGTTCTACCGGGAATCGGGGTCGAACGGAAAACCGAAACTGCTTTTGCTGCATGGATTTCCAACCTCCAGCCACATGTTTCGCGATCTCATTCCGCTACTGAGCGATGCATTTCATATGGTCGCCCCGGACTTGCCTGGATTTGGGCTGTCCGATATGCCCACGCGTGAAACGTTCAAATACACGTTCGACAATATCGCAAACGTCATTGATCGATTCACCGAGGTGATCGGTTTCGATAAATTCTTGATCTACGTGTTCGATTATGGCGCCCCGACCGGCTTTCGAATTGCCGTCAAACACCCCGAGCGGATAACCGGCATCATCTCTCAAAACGGCAATGCCTACGTGGAAGGCCTGAGCGATGGATGGAATCCCATCCGCGCCTACTGGGAAAGCCCGACCACGTCCAATCGAGAAGCCTTGCGCGCCTTTCTTTCGCCGGAAACCACGCGCTGGCAATACACCCATGGCGTGGCGGACGAATCCATGGTTTCACCTGATGGCATTGCGCTCGACAACTTCTATCTGGCGCGCAAGGGCATGGATGACGTGCAGCTGGATCTTTTCCTTGATTATCAGAGCAACGTGGCTCTCTATCCGACGTTTCAGAGTTACTTTCGCAACCACCACCCGCGCTTTCTGGCAACCTGGGGCAAGAACGACCCCTTCTTTCTGCCTCCGGGCGCCGAGGCGTTCAAGCGCGACATCCCCGGTGCGCAAATTCGTTTCCACGACACGGGTCATTTCGCCCTCGAGACGCACGCAAGGGCGATCGCTGAAGACATCCGTGGCTGCTTCGCTACCTGACCCCTACCCTGCGGAGGCAAACAAGAGGCTGCCATGGCAAATACAACGGCTATCGTGACCGGTGCCAGTCAAGGGATTGGCAAAGCGACCGCGCTGCGGCTGGCAAAGGACTTTCAGGCACTGGTCCTGGTGGCCAGGGACCTGGGCAACTTGCAACAAACGGCTGAATCCGTTCAGTCGCTGGGCGCCAAGACATTGGTCATCGATCTTGATCTCGCCGAGAAAACGGCAGCAAAGATCGTTATCGAGAAAACGCTGGCCGCCTTCGGTCAAATCGATGCTCTGCTCAATATTGCCGGCGCCGTCCCTCAGGTCGATCTTTTCGAGATGACCGACGAACAATGGGATGCAGGCATGGCACTCAAGCTTCATGGCGCACGACGGCTCACCATCGAAGCATGGCCGGCACTGAAGCAAAGCGGGGGTTCTGTCGTATTCACCTCAGGCAATTCGGCGATTTTTCCCAAGGCTCCGTATGCGGCCGTTGGGACCATCAATGCCGCCATCATCGCGCTGGCCAAAGCCTTCTCCGATCGCGGCATTGCCGATGGCGTGCAGGTCAACAGCGTGTTGCCTGGGCCCGTCATGACGGGCCGCCGTCGCTCATACCTGGAGCATTGGGCTCCCCTGCACAATATGACGGCCACCGAGGCCATGGAGCGCTTTCCGCGCGATGCGGGTATTGCACGATACGGGACGCCCGAGGAGATTGCCCAGCTGATGGCCTTCCTGGTTTCTCCTTCCGCCCACTGGATGACGGGTGCGATGCTTCGAATGGATGGGGGCGAAGTCAAATCCGTGTAAGGCATTTGCGCAAGCACCTGCCGGAGGTGCCGCGAGTGCCGCAAAGACTTCGTCGATCGGACCGGCGCACGAATGCGCCCCCGATGCGGCAGTTATTGCCAAAGCAGCTAATGAATTGGCCGGCGTACTCCACGCCGCCTCTACGTTGCCGTAACATCGTGCGATGCGGTTTGGCCTTCTTAGGCGCCGCAATGGGGGCGTTTCGCGCCGGGGAGATTGAGGATGGTTCAACACGTCCGTCGCCGTGCGCAGATCATCGCGCCCCGGCTAATTGGATGGCTGTTTCTCCTCGCCACGCTCTTGGGGCCGTGCCTTGCGCGTGCCGAGCCGTTTCCATGGACGCTCTCCCGTTATCAACACACCGCCTGGACTCGTGAAAACGGAGCGCCGACCGGCGTCACCTCCCTGGCTCAAACGCCGGATGGCTACTTATGGATCGGTAGCAACAGCGGGCTCTACCGGTTCGACGGGTTGCACTTTGAGCATATTGAAACCGTGGATGGTCAACCGCTTCCCACGTTTTCTGTGTTCAGCTTATACGCCAGCGCAGATGGTGGACTATGGATCGGTTATGAATTTGGGGGAATAAGCGTCATCAGGGGAGGCCATCTTACGCAGTACGGCCCCAAAGACGGACTGCCCGAGCACGTCGTCATCAACGCGATTACGCAGGACCGCCAGGGTGTGATGTGGTGCGCCTCGATCGGGATCCTCTACCGGCTCGTTGACGGTCGCTGGGAGAAAATCGGCTCCGATGTTGGCATCAAGGGCAACCGCGCTTCGTTCGTGCGTATTGCGCGCAATGGCGCTTTTTGGGTTGGAACGCCCGCTGGGCTGTTTTATCGAGCACCTGGCGCAAAACAATTCGTAGCCCTAGATGAAAAAGGGTTCGTGATTGACATCGAGGAAGCGCCAGACGGGAGCATGTGGGTTTCTTATGCTCAAAAGCTTATAGAGCGCTGGATAACGACAACCCCTGGACCAACTCTGGAGCCCGGGACGCTGACGTCTCCCCGCATCGGCTATATCCACTTCGATCACCAGGGCGGACTGTGGATCAACGGATTAGGCGACGGCATACATCACATCACGGCAGAAGCCATCAGCAGTAGTGCGGACCTATCCGCATTGAGCGCCGGCGTGGAAAGTTTTAATGCCGTCAATGGCCTCAGCAGCGATTATGCGTGGCCGCTGCTTGTCGACCGGGAGGGCAATATATGGGTTGGCACGAGCGCCGGCATCGATCGATTTGGCCAACGCAATTTTACCCCCGCACCCTTCCCACCCGGCACCCAGGACTTTGCATTGGCAGCCGGTGCCCATGGCACCGTTTGGACGGGGAGCAGCACACAGCCCGTCATGCAGCTTGATGGCTCGCAAATCCACACGTTCGATATTCCGCCAAACTCCCTGGTGGCCTATCGAGACGCGAATGGCGAGGTGTATTTCGGCACCGATAGCGGCATATGGAAGGTCAGCGAGACAGGTGCCAGCCACCTCGCAAGCCTCCCGAAGAACGAGGACGACAAGTCCGAGGTTGATGCCATGACCAAAGACTTGCATGGCACATGGTGGATTTCCATCTTTTCCTCCTACCCCGAGCGGATGGGGATATATACCTGGATCAACGGCCAGTGGGAAAAATCACCGGTCGAAGGGCTGGCTCACGCCCTCTATTCCGATTCCAGCGGGCGAATCTGGGCAGGCTATCTGGACAATCGACTTGCGGTGTTCGACGGAAACCAAGTCACCCTATTGACCGCCGCCCAGGGCCTGACCATCGGCGACGCGAAGACCTTCATGCAGCATGGCCAGTTTTTGTGGATCGGCGGCAGCAACGGGCTGGGCTACATGGACGGCTGGCGCTGGAAGATGGTTGGGTTGTCTGATGGGGGTTCATTAAAAAACGTCACCGGAATCGCGTTCTCAGACCAGGGCGACATGTGGGTCAATACCCTCTACGGTGTTTTTCAACTCCCCGCGCCTGAAGTACATGAAGCCGAATCGAATGCGTCACACGCGATGCATTTTAGAAAATTCGATACGCTGGACGGACTGCCCGGCACACCGGCGCTGCAAATACCGCTGCAGTCCGTTGTAAAAGGAACCGACGGGAGGCTCTGGTTTGCGACCGAAAATGGCGTGGTATGGCTCGACCCTCGCCAGCTTGTCTCCAACCTTGTTCCGCCGCCCGTTGTCATCGATGCGATTGACGCGGACGGAAAATCCTATACGCCTCAAAACGGCCTCGTTTTACCCGCAAATACCAAGAACGTTCACATCACCTTCTCTGTCCCAAGCTTGACCATGCCTGAGCGCGTTCAGGCAAAGATTCGATTGCGCGGTCAGGACAGCGATTGGCGCGATGTTGGGCAGCAACGTGTAGCCAGCTATACCAACCTGGCGCCTGGAAGCTACCGCTTTGATGTCGCGGCGGCAAATAATGACGGCGTCTGGAACGATGCAGGGGCTCATCTTAAGTTCCGCATAACCCCAGCGTTTTATCAAACCTTATGGTTCAAAGCACTTTGTGCACTCATAACCATCCTCGCCATTTGGCAGGCATTTTCATTTCGCGTTCGGCAGGTCAATCACCAGCTGCGCATCCGCTTGGAGACGCGTCATGCGGAACGGGAACGCATCGCACGCAATTTGCACGACACCCTGTTACAGAGTTTCCCTGCGCTTCTGTTAAAACTGCAAGATGGCGTGAACCAACTTCCAGCGGAAACGCACGGGCGCAACGCCTTGAATCAAACGATCGACCTCGCTCGCAAGATTGTCGAGGAAGGCAGGGATCAGGTATATCAGCTGCGCTCGCAAAGCTGCGGAGATCTTGTAGAGGCGTTAACGAACTTCGCCACGGAACAGGCCGCGCATTCTGGTATGACCGTGGACATATCGGTCAAGGGAGAGGAGCAAAAGCTCAAGCAAGAGATTTTTGAGGAAGCATTATTTATCATGCAAGAAGCGATTCTCAACGCGTCCAAGCACTCGGACGGACGCGTTCTAACCATCAGTTTGGATTACCGCAGCGAATCGCTTCTGCTAAAAGTACAAGACGACGGCCAGGGAATTGATCCGATTATCCTGGCGGCGGGTGAGAAACCAGGTCACTGGGGCCTGATCGGCATGCGTGAGCGCGCTAAGCAAATGTCGGCGAGGGTTTCTATCGAGTCGCAATCGGGCCAAGGAACCTGCATCAGGCTTTGTATCCCGGGGCGTGTTGCCTATTTGGGGCTTCTGCGAAATGGACTGCTCAAAGATTAAGGCATTGCCAGCCTATGCCAAGCTGATTCCATCCATGCAACGTGCTTTTAGAAATCAACCCTTATCTTGACCCGTTTAGGCACTTTACCGAAGATGGGCGCCCTACCCCTGATAACGCGCTCCAATCGCTATACTGGCGCTGTAATAACTGCACAGTTATTTACCCTTGCGATGGTATCCTTGCGTCGTTTTCAGCGTTATTGTCGGGTGCAATCCTGCATGCAGGGGGCGTGAGCGCGATGCTGAGCTGGCAGGTGGGTCAGGTAAAAATTACTCGCATTGTCGAGATGGATTTGCCGGTGCCGGCCGCGCTTATACCGCAGGCTACGGCGTCGGAACTGCGCAAGTCGGCATGGCTTTATCCGTATTTCGTCAGCGATGACGATGCCACCCTCAATCTGAGTGTCCACGCGTTGCTGGTCGAGGCGCCGGGGATGAAACTGGTGGTGGATACCTGCGTCGGCAACGACCGGCCGCGCGAGATCACCGGCGGCGAGCCGTTGTCGACGCCGTTCCTGCAGCATCTTGGCGAGGCCGGCTGGTCGCGCGACGGAGTCGATGTGGTGGTATGCACGCATCTGCACGTCGATCACGTCGGCTGGAATACGATGCTCGAGAACGGCAGATGGACGCCCACCTTCCCGAAGGCACGCTATCTTATCGGTCGGCGCGAGTACGACTTCTGGAGCACGTACGACGACGAGGAGCAACAGGCGATGCTTGGCGATAGCATCAAGCCGATCTTCGACGCCGGCCTTGTCGAGCTGGTGGAGATCGATCACGTGATCTCGCCGGAAATTCGGCTCACGCCTTCGATCGGCCACACACCGGGCCACGTCAGTGTGATGATTGAGTCCGAAGGTGAGCGTGCTGTGATCACCGGCGACATGATGCATCATCCCAGTCAACTGGCGCACCCGGACTGGATGTTTGGCGACAGCGATCCGAAGGCCGCCATGCTCACCCGCGAACGGCTCTTCGCCGAATGGGCGGACCAGCCGGTTCTCGTCATCGGCACCCACTTTGCCGCCCCTACCGCCGGGCGCATTTTTCGCGACGGCGTGGCTTACCGATTTGCGGTCTGATGCCCTTGGCCGCATTTGCGGCCTCGGTAGCAGGCTGGTTGGCGCTTGACATCGCGATCTCGCGAGCCGCTTTACACGTGTTCAAACAGTGCCTGCATCAGTGCGCGTGCATGTCGGCGGGCGTTCCATCGGACCAGGTAGGCGCGGGAATCAGAAACACCAGAATGGGCGGCAGCGCTTTCATGTGGGGCGGTTGGTTCTCGGCGATGAACCAATAGGGGCAGGACATGACCGGCGAGCCCGCCGCACCGGAACCCCAGTCTTTGGGGTCCTTGACCAGGGTGTCGAACATGAGATGAGGCATATTGTGCCCACCTTCGTCGGTGAGATACGAGGACTTGGACATCATGTAATCCATCGCACCGTCCTCGATGGGCGGCAGCTGTTTATGTTCGTAGGCGGCGTTGAGTGCCGATAGCATTTCCGCCTTGGAGCGACCGGCCATGGCCATCTTCGCGCGCAGAACCAGGATGGGCACGATCGAACGTGCGGCTTGGGGATTGAGGCAATCGGCAGCCCTTATTTTCGGGCTCCAGAATTCGGGCCAGTCGAAGGGGCCCGACCAACCTCTAGCCACCAGGCATACAAAACCGTTCTTGCCCTGGGCTGCTGTTTCATAGCCCTTGCGCCCCAGCACCAGGACCGTTGCGTCACGGGAAATGGATGCGGGTGCCGCGCTGCGCGCCAGCGCAATTTCCGCGCTTGGATCGGCCATCAGGTATTGGTCGATCGGGGCCATTTTCGGATAGGGCGTCGCGGCGTTCTGTGCCATCGACATGTGTGCTATCCCAAGCCCGGCAAGCAGGATGGAGCCGTTCATCAATAAAGCGCCGATCTTGTTTTTGCGCATGATCCCTTCCTCGCCGTCAATGAGGTTGCGTGCGCGATGTTTTGCGCAGTGTCCGTTCGTGTTTGCCGTACCGCCTAGCCCGGTTCGGGGGCGGGATTGAAGAAAATTTCCCGCACTTCGACCACACCTTGCAGTACCTGGGCGCCTTTGCGCACCCACGCCAGCGCTTGGTCAAGGCTCTCCGTTTCCAGTATCCACAGGCCACCTACGTGCTCTTTCGTTTCCAGGTACGGTCCGTCGGTGACGATCACTTCGCCGTTGGCCTGCGACCGCAGTGTCGTTGTCTTCGGGCTCAAGCCACACGCGAACTTCCTGACGCCCGCAGCGATCATTTCCCTGTTCAAGGCGTGGATGGCTTCGATGGTTGCCTCGGTTACCGACGACGGATCAAAGTCATCGGGGAGGTAACTTGAGATGAGATATTGCGGCATTTTGGTCTCCTGATGGACTCATCGGCCAGGCGGGTGAACCGGCCTCCACTGTAGTGACGAACGGCAACGGTGGATTTCGACACGCCGTGCGGAAAAATCTCCCCTGCCCGGCCGGAAAACATAGTTCCGTCATTTCTATCCGCGCAGATTGTTTGTGCAGCGCCGGATTGACCTGCGACTGCTGCACGGTCTTGGCGGGGTGGTTTGATCACGCTGACCGTATATTGCGATTTTCGTGCCGCCCTACCTCAACGGGTACTCGCCTGTTGCCTGCCAACGCGGCGATCGGCATTGACGTTGCATCATCCGCGGCGGCCCGCCCCCGCTTGCAACCCTGGCCTGAGCCCGGATGGTGCGCCCCCACTTGACACCGGTGTCAATTACGTTACAGGCTGATAACAGTTCCAATGCCGGGGGTGCGGCGGACGTGGGGATTGATCAGTCGGATCGACAAGTCCGGATGGCGGCGACGCCGTTTCTGGTGGCCGATATTGGCGGCACGCACGCACGTGTTGCGCTGATGCGCGGCACGCACGGCGACACGGGCGATATCGAGATGCTCGCTTGCCGCGTCTTTGTCTGCGCGGCGTTTTCAAGGCTGTCAGACCTATTGCAGACCTTTCTCGCTGCCAACGTGCAAGAGCCGGTGAAGCACTGCGTGCTCGCATGCGCGGGGCAGATCATGGGCGACGAGGTGGTGAACGACAACCTCGCCTGGCCTATCCACCTGACCCCGTTGCGCGAAGCATTGGCGCTGGACGAGGTTGCGGTGCTCAACGACTTCGAGGCGCTGGCTTTCGCACTCGAAGGTCCGCTCACGGACGGCGGCCGCCACCTGTGCGGACCGCAGGCGTGTTCCAACGGCCCAACCCTGGTGATCGGACCGGGGACCGGCCTCGGTGCCGCCGCGCACATCGCGGGGCCTGATGGCGGTTTGGTGCTGCCGACCGAGGCTGGCCAGATGGATTTCGCGCCCAATTCCGTGCGCGACCGCGAGGTTCTGGCGCAGTTGGCGCCCCAAGGCGGCTACGTGGCGTTTGAACGCATCGTGTCAGGCCCCGGCTTGCTGACCATCTACCTGACCTTGTGCGCACTGGATGGGCAAGCGCCAAGACTGAACACGCCCGAGGCCGTCACCGCCGCAGCCCTGGCCGGCGGCGATGCGCATGCCACGGAGGCCGTGGATATGTTTTGCGCCGCGTTGGGGAGTTTTGCCGGCAACCTTGCGATGGTTTTCATGGCCACGGGTGGTGTGTACCTGGCAGGCGGCTTTTTGTCTTCCCTCTTCGATCTGCTCGCGCGCAGCCCCTTCGAGGAACGATTCCTGCACGGTCGCAGCGCGCGCGCACTGCTATCGCAGGTACCGGTGTGGGTCACCGAGCACGGTCTTCACGGTGTGCGCGGTGCGGCGCGGTGGTATCTGAAGCAAGGCACGTTCAAGCCAGCGGCATCGCGGCATGCCGCAACACATGGCGCGAGTGTATGAGCCACGTCGCGACATGGTCCATTTTCCGCTGCGTAGCCATCGCGTGGCTGGCGATGACAGGTTCGGCCATCGCAGCGCCGGCCATTCATCCGTGGTCGTTGCTGCCGCAGCCGGTCAAGGCCAGCCCCGCCCCATCCGGGGCTACGGAAATCGCCGATGGCGCACAGATCTCGATACGTGGCGCGGACCACCAGCAGGTGCAGTCCATTGCAGAACAATTGGCGCAACGCGTAGCCGACACCAACGGCTTGCACATGCGCGTGACGACGGGTACCACGCATGCGGCGATTACGTTCGATGTGGAACCCGATGCCGATGTCGCGGACGACGCCGGCTATCGCATCACCATAGGCGATGCCGGCATCGTGGTCCGCGCGCGCACGCCGCGCGGTGCGTTTTATGGCAGCGTCACGCTATGGCAATTGCTGACGCCGCCCGGCTGGATTCGCGGTGAGCCGGTCGAGGTGGCTGACGGCACCATCGACGATCATCCACGCTTTGCGTGGCGCGCCCTGCTGCTCGACTCCGGACGGCATTACCAAAGCGTGGCCGACATCAAGCGCCTGATCGACTGGATGTCGCTCAACAAGCTCAACGTATTGCTTTGGCACCTGACCGAAGATCAGGGTTGGCGTCTGGAAATCCGCAAGTATCCCCTGCTCACGGACATCGGTGCGTGTCGCAAGGCGGTGGGCCTGGACAGCGAACTGACCGGTTCGGCCGAACGGCCCTATTGCGGCTTCTATACGCAGGCGCAAGTGCGCGACATCGTGCGCTATGCCGCCTCGCGCTATGTGGACATCGTGCCGGAAATCGATCTGCCGGGACACGCGCAGGCAGCCATCGCCGCCTATCCGTGGCTCGGCGTTACCGGCAAGCGCCCGACGGTGTGGACCGATTGGGGCGTCAGTCCATGGTTGCTCAAACCCGATGAAAAGACCCTGCACTTCGTCGACGACGTACTCGACGAAGTGATGCAGCTGTTCCCCTCGCATGACATCTCCATCGGTGGCGACGAGGCCGACAAGCAGCAGTGGAACGCCTCCCAGGAAGTACGCGCTCGCATGCACGCATTGGGCCTGGCGAACATGGATCAGCTGCAGAGCTGGTTTACCAACCAGGTCGCCGCGCACCTTATCGAGCACGGGCGCACGCCGGTGGGCTGGGACGACGAGCTGGTGGCCGGCGCAACGCTGCCGGCATCGCAAGTGGTGATGTCCTGGCACGGCGACGACAACGAACGCGTGGCGCTGACGGCCGCCAGGCAAGGTCACGACGTGGTCATGACGCCGCAGGAATCGCTCTACTTCGACCACTACCAGTCCGGCCTTCCCGACGAATGGCCCGGGCCGCCGCCCGCGGCAACGTTGCGGCAAGCCTATGACACGGCCATCATTCCCCAGGGCGCAGACGCGAACGAAGCGCGGCACATCATCGGCGTGCAGGCCGGCCTGTGGACCGAGCAGATGCCTACCTTTGCCCACGACCAGCACGCGGTGTTCCCGCGTATCGCCGCATTGTCGGAGCTTGGCTGGTCGCCCGCGAGCGCGCACGATTGGAACGACTTCCTGCAACGCATGCCGGCGGAACTGGCGCGCTACCGCGCGCTCGGTATCGTCTACGCCGACAGCGCGTTCGCGCCGGTCTTCGACGTAACGGCAGCGGCAGATGCCACGTTCCATGTCGCGCTATCCAATCAAGCCGGATTCGGGACCATTCGCTACACGACAGATGGCTCTGAACCCAACAGCCAATCTACGCCGTATGCGAAGCCGCTCACGTTGCCTATCCACACGACTGTGCGGGCCGCAACGTTCGCGCCCGATGGTTTCGAACTCGCTGCACCACGCGCGCAGATGCTTGATGAAGCGACCTTGCGCAGTCGCGACAGCAGTGCCCTGCAGACCTGCTCCGGGCAACCGGGCACGCGGTTGGAGGGCAGCAGGCCAGCGCATGGGACGCCACCGCTCTATTCGGTGGACATCGGAAACATGTGCTGGTCGTGGCCGCAGGCGCCGTTGCAAGGCGTCAAGCACGTTGCGATCACCATCGAACGCATGACCTGGCGTTTCGGCGACGAGGCCAGGGACGCGGTGGTACGTCACGCGACTGGCACTGCCGGCGCGTTCGAGCTTCACGCCGATTCTTGCACCGGGCCGCTGCTTGCGCGCTTGCCGCTGGAGCGCGCGCTGCAGGCGCAAGGGCAACACCGTTTGTTTGCAAACATCGCCATGCCGGTGGGGGCCGGCGTCCGCGATGTGTGCGTCTTCGCCACCGGCGATCCACGTGATGGCCAATGGGCGCTGGCGCGCATGACGTTTTCAGAATGAGCGCCGCACGGGAGTAGCACCCGCGCGGCAGCACGCAATGCATGGCTTTGGCTCATGTGGCCAACGTTGGGGACAACGAGAAGTTGCATAACGACGGCGTGCGCCTGAGCAGGCGGCGCCGGGCTACACGCTTTTTTTGAAACATCACCAGCACCTGAGGTTCGACCGGCAACGTCAACGAGGTTAAAGCCCATGTCCAGCGCATTTCGCAAGCATCCATTGTCCGTCGCGATCACCGTGTCGCTATTTACCGTCGTCACGACATCGGTCTGGGCGTCGACACCTGCCGATGCGCAAACAAGCAGCCAGTCCACGCAGCCCAATACGGCGCAGGCCGCATCCTCGCCGACACCGGCATCGCCTGGCGCCAAGAAGAGCAGCACCAAAAAAACCGATGCCAAGAAAGAGGATGACGCGGCGAAGAATGCGGCGACCCTGGCCACCGTGTCCGTTTCCGGCGTACGCGCGTCGCAAATGCGCGCCATCGACGTGAAACGCGACGCACCGGACATCCAGGACAGCATCACGGCGGAAAACATCGGCGCCCTGCCCGACACCACCATTACCGACTCCCTGCAGCGCGTCACTGGCGTGCAGATCAACCGCGACGCCGGCGTGGGCACGTCGGTGGACGTGCGCGGATTGCCTCAGGTCGGCACCATGCTGAACGGCGAAGTGTTCATCACCGCCGATCAGATCGACTCGCAGCAGCCCGATTTCACGATGCTGCCGTCCACGCTGTTCCATGGCGTCGACGTGGTCAAATCGTCAACGGCCAACGAAACCGACAGCGGCATCAGCGGCGCGATCGACCTGCACACCTATCGTCCGTGGGATCTCCCCAGCGGCTTCACCTACAGCTATTCGGCCGACGCCGAGCGCGGCACCACCACCAACCATCTGGGGCCCGAAGCCAACGGCCTTATTTCGTACAACGACAGCGGCCATTGGGGTTTTCTGGTCTCTGCCGACTTCTCCAATACCACGCGAATGAACGCGACCGAGGGCCTGGACCAGTACGGCGTCGTGCTCAACGGCGAAAACGCCGCCAGCGCGGGCGGCTACAACGGCTTCCTGACCCCGTGGAACGGTGCGCCCATTCCGTCGAAGATCGTGCAGAACCCCGATGGCAGCGTGGACGTCAATGGCGACGGCAAGTCCAACGGCGTATTCATGGGCAGCCAGGATATCGGCATCAACGACATCACCACGCAGCGCAAGCGCAAGTCTGCCAATGCTTCTTTCCAGGTGGATCTAGGCAACGGCCTGAGCCTGACCACCGACTACTTCTACTCGCAGCAGCGCGAGTTCGATCGCAACTACGGCATCCAGTTCAACTCCACCAACTGGCAGGGCGCAACTTACGTACCGCTGCAATCGCGCGATACCGGAAGCCCGGCTCTTGGCGCTTACGGCACGCCCGAACCAGGCTGGCAAGGCTCGCAGATCTACACCACCCAGGTGTATGAGAAGTGGCCGGGCGACGTGGAGTCGTATTCGCAAATCATCCAGAAAAGCTCCAACGCGAAAAACTTGAACCTCCAGCTGGATTACGACGACGGTGGATCGTTCACCGGAAGCGTGCGCGGCATTCACGACACCGCGTTCCAGTCGAACGAGGAAACCGACGTCAACATCTCCGACTCCGACGGCGCGCTATGGCCCAACGTACTGATGCCCGGCGTACCCGACGACGCCGTGCCGCCCGGCACGTTCGTGTACCCGTCGCAATTGGGCGGCAACCGCGTGTTCAATGCGAACGGCGTTCCACAGAACACCGTGCCCATCATCGCCAACTTCCTTGGCCGCTACGTTACCGTCAGCCTGCCGCCGTCGCTGGCGGCCGATTTCGCCAACCCCGCCGGCTGGACCATGAAGACGCTGGAGTCCTCCGGCGATTACGATCGCCAGGTGGCATTGAACGCCTTGCGCTTTGACGGCAAATACGATTTTCAGGACGGTATCAAGCTCGAATTTGGCATACGCAATAGCATCCGCAACGCCAACAACAACGGCTGGACCCTGGAAACACCGGTTTATGCCGGCATGGGCGCCAGCGACCCAAACGGTTGCCTGGTGCGCTACGTCGGCGCCGACGTGGTCTTGAACAGCGGCTCCTGCACCGCGGGCAACGATATTGGCTATTTCCGCGCGGGGCCGCTGTCGGCGATATCGATGCCCAATACCGTCGCGCCGCTGTCGGGTAATTTCAAGGAGTACTACAACCTGCTGGGCTCGGGCATCAATTTCTGGGCGATCGATCCCAACGCGATGGTCAATCCCATTTCATATTGGAAATCGCTCTACCCCGACACCACCGAAGTGGCCGAGCCGGGCACGACCTGGGCCGTGCAATTGAAGGAATTGACCGGCTATGTGCAGGGCGATTTCGACGGCGACATCGGTGACATGCCGTACAGCGGCAACATCGGCGTGCGCATGATCCATACCAATCTCAATGTCACCCAATATCTGAGCGGTGCGCCGGGCGCGTATGGTGACGAACCGGTCGAAACAGGCACGGCCGTCACCAAGCGCAGTTATCAGGACGTACTGCCGTCGCTCAACTTCGGGCTCGACCTGACCGATAACCTGAAGTTTCGATTGGCCGCGTCCAAGAACATGATGCCGTTGGACCTCAGCACCTGGGCCGGCGGCTTGCAGTTGAACTACTCGTTGATGGAAACGCCGCAGGGCCCGATCTTCCGCGTCTCCGACGGCACCTCGACCGGCAACCCGAACCTTAACCCGTGGCGCTCCACCAACTATGGCGCATCGCTGGAGTACTACATCAACCCCACCAGCATGCTTAGCCTGGCGCTGTTCCGCATCAATGTGGAAAGCTTCATCAAGAACGGCAGCGTCACCAATTGCAGCCTTCCCGACGAGGACGGCGTGGTGCGCGATCATTGCATCGTCATCACCCAGCCCGTGCAAGGCACCGGCAACAGCATCCAGGGTGCGGAGTTCGATTACCGCCAGGGCTTCACCTTCCTGCCCGGCTTTCTGTCCAAGACGGGCGTGGAGGTAAACGCCACGTATGCTCCAAGCAATTCGGGCGAGCGGGATCTGTCCGGCCGCGAAATTCCCTTCCAGGACAACTCCACCGAATCGGGTAACTTCATCCTGTGGTACCAGGACGATCACTTCCAGGCGCGCCTGGCGTACAACTACCGTTCGCAGCGCGCGGTGATGGACAGTGTCGGTGGCATTACCGGCTTGGAGATGTATGAGGCGCCGCAGAAGTATCTCGACGCGTCGGTATCCTACAAGTTCAACAAATACGTCGAAGTGTTCCTGGACGGCACCAACCTCACCAACGAGTATCAGCGCTACTACCTGGTGTGGTCCGACCAGCCTGCGCACTCGACGTTCTCCGAGCGTATGTTCATGCTGGGCGTACGCGGCCAGTGGTAATCGGGGCACCTCCCCTCGCATGCCCCGGGCACGTCGGCAGCCCCATTTCCGATCGCGCGGGAATGGGGCCAACGCGACGCGGGCCAAAGCTGGAACAATACGATCGTTATTCGTGACACCCACGTGGACGTCCGTCCGCCATCCACCACGGCAAGGCAAGCATGCACGATTCCAGCACAACCCAGCCCGTTCGCGACAACGCCTTTCACCGCTCGATCGGGCTGTTTTCGGGCACTGCGATCAACATGACCCAGATGTGCGGCATCGGGCCGTTCATCACCATCCCCATCATGGTCGCCGCGATGGGCGGCCCGCAGGCGGTCATCGGCTGGATCGCCGGCGCCATCCTGGCCATGGCCGACGGCCTGGTCTGGGCCGAACTGGGCTCCGCCATGCCCGGCTCGGGCGGAACCTATGTCTACTTGCGCGAGGCGTTCCAGTACCGCACCGGTAAATTGATGCCGTTTCTTTTCATCTGGACGATGCTGCTGGCCATTCCCTTGCTGATGTCCACGGGCATTATCGGCATGGTGGAGTATCTGGAGTTTTTCTTTCCCAGGCTCGGCTGGTGGCCGGTGCATGCGATCGGCCTGGCGGCCACCGCCTTGGTCACCTGGCTGCTTTATCGCCGCATCGAATCGGTTCGTGCGATCACCATTGCATTGTGGGTCATCATGCTGGTCTCGGTCATCGGCGTGGCGGCAGCGGGCTTTTCGCACTTCCATGCCGGTTACGCCTTCACTTACCCGTCCGGCGTATGGGGCAGCCACTTTTTCGTGGGGCTTGGCGCGGGACTGATCATCGGCATCTACGACTATCTGGGCTACAACACCACCGCCTACATTGGCGACGAGTTGCGCAATCCGGGCCGCACGATGCCAGGCTCCATCATCGTCTCGGTGATTGCAATGATGTTTGTCTACCTGCTGCTCAACATCAGCGTGCTCGGCGTTGCGCCATGGCAGGACATCGCCCAATCCAAATCCGTGGCATCGTTCGTGGTGGAACATAGTTGGGGGCACTTGGCCGCCGCCGTCATGACGGTCTTGATCATCGTGACCGCCTTCGCCTCGGTGTTCACCGGACTGCTGGGCGGCTCGCGCGTGCCGTTCGAGGCGGCGCGGGACAAGGTATTCCTTTCCGTGTTCGGGCAGCTGCACGCCAAGCACGGCTTTCCGCACGTGGCGCTGCTTACGATGGGTGTGGTGACGGCTATCGGTACGTTTTTTGATCTCACCGAAGTGATCAACATGCTGCTTGCGGCGACCATCCTCGTGCAGTCGATTGCGCAGATCGTCGCGCTGATCGTGCTGCGCAGACGCCAGCCGAAGCTGGAGCGTCCGTACAAGCAATGGCTTTACCCGGTGCCCTGCGTGATTGCGCTGGTGGGCTGGGTCTACGTATACGTGTCCGCCTCCAGGTTGTCGCTGATCCTGTCCGGACTGTGGATGATCGCCGGCCTGGTGGTGTTTGCGGCCTGGGCCAAGCTCAACCGGTCATGGCCGTTCGCGCCCGTCGAAATACGCGAAACCTATCTTGGGAAACCCTAACGCCATGCAAATTCCAGCCCGATATGCGCTCTGCATCATGGCCGCGACGGCGATATGGGCCCCATTGGCCATGTCCGCGCAAACAGCTTATGCACCCACGCAGGTAAGCGGCGAGACCGGTTCCACCACGGCCATTGATCATTGGCAAATGCAGGACAGCGCGAAGGCGCAGCAGACGGGCGCCGATATTTCTTCGGCGGGCTTCGCCACCGAGGGCTGGTATCCGGTGAGCGGCCGGGCAACCGTCATGGCCGGATTGATAGAAAACGGCGTGTTCAAGCACGACCTTTTCTATAGCGACAACCTGCGCGCGGTGCAGGTGCCCGATGCGAGCGGCACGCTGTTCGTAACGCCCTGGTGGTATCGCACCCAATTCGCGCTGCGCAAAGACTCAACGGGCACGCATACGCTGCTGCGCTTAAATGGCCTGATCGCAAGCGCCGACGTATGGGTGAACGGGCACCTGGTCGCCGACCGCACCGAAGTCGCCGGCGCCTATCCCGTGCGCGGCTTCGACGTGTCGCACTGGGTGCATGCGGGAAGCAACGTCCTCGCCCTGCGCGTGCATCCGGCCGATCCAAGAAAGAGCCTGTCGATCGGCTGGGTGGACTGGAATCCCACGCCTCCCGACAACAACATGGGCCCCTGGCGCGGTGTGGATATCGTGCAGACCGGTCCGGTGGAACTCAGCTTTCCCTACGTCATTTCGACCTTGTCGCCGCCCGATCTTTCGCATGCCGCACTGATCGTGAAAGTGGATGCCAAAAACCTCGACACGATAGCGCACGACGCAACGGTTACCGGTACGGTTGCCGGGGTTCGCTTGCAGCAGACCGTGCATCTTGCGCCTGGGCAAACGCAGGTCGTTTCGTTCTCGCCCGGCACAACGCCGGGCCTTGCGCTGGATCATCCGAAAATATGGTGGCCGGCCGGTATGGGCGGGCATCCGCTGTATCAACTTGAGCTGGCTGCGATGGTCGATGGCGCGAGGTCTGACCGTGCCACGGCTACCTTTGGCATACGCAGCGTCAATTCGAGCTTGACCAAGCAAGGTTATCGGCAATTTTTCATCAACGGAAAGCCACTGCTGATCCGCGGCGCGGGCTGGGCGCCGGACATGTTCCTGCGCGACGACCCCGCACGCATGGAGGCCGAATTCGGCTACGTGCTCAACTTAGGGCTCAATACCATCCGCAGCGAGGGCAAGCTGGAAAACCAGTACTTCTACGACCTCGCCGACCGCACCGGCGTGCTGATACTGGCGGGCTGGGAGTGCTGCGACAAATGGGAGTCGGCCGCCAAAACAGGCGGTGCCCCCTGGAACGCCGCCGACGAGAACGTAGCGCAAGCATCGATGGCCAGCGAAGCGCGGTTGTTGCGCAACCATCCATCCGTCATCGGCTTCCTGATCGGCAGCGACAATGCACCGCCCCCGCGGATCGCGAAGATGTATGTCGATACGCTGCGCGACGCCGATTGGCGCTTACCCATCATCTCGGCCGCCGCCGATCAGGCTACCGCCGAAGCCGGTCCTTCGGGCATGAAGATGGCCGGCCCATACGACTGGGTACCGCCGGCCTATTGGTACGCCGACAAGCTGGGCGGCGCATTCGGCTTCGATTCCGAAGTCAGCGCCGGCGCCGACATTCCGCGACTGGAAGATCTTGTGCGCATGCTGTCGCCGCAGGAACGCGAAGCGCTATGGAAATACCCTGGGGCGAGGCAATACCATGCCTCCGCGGACTGGTCGACGTTCGCCGTGCTGACGCCGTTCGATAAGGCGCTCGCCCAACGCTATGGCGCGCCGACCGGTCTTGCCGATTACGCGGCCAAGGCGCAGTTGGACAACTACGACAACGTCCGCGCGCAATTCGAGGCGTTCAACGCGCATATGGATGCCGCAAAACCGGCAACCGGCGTGATCTACTGGATGCTCAACAACGCCTGGCCGTCGTTGCATTGGCATCTTTACGATTACTACATGAATCCCGCCGGTGCGTATTTCGGTGCCAAGAAAGCCAACGAACCGGTGCACATCCAATATTCGTATGACTCCAGGGATATCGTGCTGGTAAACCACGCGCTTGACGACGCGCATGGCCTTGAAGCTCGTATCCGTGTGCGCAACCTGGACGGTAGCGTGCGCTATGATAAGCAACTGAAACGCATCGATATCGAAGGAAACCACGCCCGCCCATTGACGACGCTTCCGGCCATCGCCGGCTTGTCGGCGGTGTATTTCGTCGAGCTTGAACTCGCCGCGTCCGACGGCAAGCCGGTCAGCCGCAACGTCTATTGGCTGTCCACCCGCCCCGACACGCTGGACTGGGCCAATTCGAACTGGTACCTCACGCCGGTGACACAGTACGCGGATTTCACCGCACTGAAGTCCTTGCCCGCCGCCGCAAGCCAGATACGCGCAAGCACACACCTCGAAGGAAATAACGACGTCACCACCGTTACGCTGTCGGTGCCGGCATCCTCCAAGGCGGTGGCGCTGTTGGAGCATGTGTCGATCAGGCGTGGCGCGCGCGGCGATCTTGCGCTGCCGATACAGTGGAATGACAATGACGTCACGCTTTGGCCCGGCGAGTCGATCACCCTGACCGCGCGATACGCATCGCAGGGAACGTCCGCACCTGTCGTCGAAGTGAGTGGCTGGAACGTTCCGGCGCACAGCGTACAGGCGGCACCCACGCAGGGGACGGATCATTGAAGACGCAAGGGCCTCCATGTCTCGTGTGACCATCAACGATGTTGCCCGCGCATCGGGCACCTCGAAAAAAACCGTGTCGCGCGTGCTCAACAACGAGCCGAACGTACGCGACCCGGTGCGCGAACGCGTGCTTGCGGCCGTCGCGGACCTCCATTACCGGCCGCTCACCTCCGCGCGCAGCCTGGCGACGAACCGGTCCTTCATGATCGGCCTGCTCTACGACAACCTGTCGCCCAGCTACATCATGGAAGTGCAGGCCGGCGTATTGGAAGCGTGCGAGGCGCAGCAATACAGCATGATGGTGCGGCCGCTGGTCTCCACGGCGCCTGACTTCGTCGAACGCGTGGAGAGCATCCTCTGGCGGCACCGGCCCGACGGGTTGATCCTTACGCCACCCATCACCGACCATCCCAAACTGCTCGATCACCTGCGCAAGAGCGACCTTCCCTTTGCCTCGATCGCCCCGCGCCAGCCCAAGGGCTGCATCGGCGTGATGCTGCGCGAACGCGAGGCCGCCGCGGCGATGGTGGAGCATCTGGCGACGCTCGGGCATCGCCGCATCGCGCACATCATTGGCGATCCCAAGCATGGCGCGGGTATCTGGCGCCTCGCCGGCTACCGCGATGGCCTCAAGCGCGTGGGCTTGAAGGAAAACCCCGCCTACATGGTGCAAGGGCAGTTTTCCTTCGAATCGGGCGTGGCCGCCGCACGCCGGCTGCTCGCGTTGAAGCGCCGGCCGACCGCCATTTTCGCCGCCGACGACGACATGGCCGTCGGGGCCATCTGGGCGGCCGCGGAAGCCGGCGTGGCGGTGCCCGGCGAGATGTCCATTTGCGGCTTCGACGACACCACCATCGCCACGCAAGTCTGGCCGCCGCTGACCACCGTCCACCAGCCTGTACGCGAAATGGGCAAGCGTGCTACCGAAGAACTGCTGCTTCGCGTGCTAGGCAAGGGAGAAGCCCGCATGGTGGAGGTAGGCTACGAAATGCGCATGCGCGCGTCGACGGCGCACGCGCCCTGAACGGCGCGATCTTCCTCCCTGCGCCACCGATTCGACTGGAGACTGCTTACATGCCCGCCACACCAGAAGCCCGCACCACCGCACGGAGTTTCCATTTCATTTCCGGGTTGCCGCGCGCTGGCACCACGCTGCTGGCCGCCATCCTCAATCAGAATCCGCGCTTTCGCGCCGGCATGACCAGCCCGCTCGCCGACATCATGGGCGTGGTGATGGCCGAAGCCAGCAGCAAGAACGATTTTTCTTTCGACGTCTCCGACCAGCAACGTGTCGCACTGCTACGCGGGCTGGTCGAAAACTTCTACTCGGTCCAGGCCGACGCCAGCGCGGTGTTCGACACCAGCCGGCTGTGGTGCAGCCGCATGCAGCTGCTCAATACGCTGTTTCCCGGGGTGAAAGTCATTGCCTGCGTGCGCCAGCTGGCATGGGTGCTGGACAGCATGGAGCGCCTGGTGCAGCGGCAACCGGTCAGCGTCAGCAAGGTGTTCCGCTTTGACACCAACACCACGGTGTACTCGCGCGTTGAAGCATTGACCGATCCGCGCGGCATGGTCGGCTTTGCCTACCAGGCGACCAAGGAAGCCTTCTATGGGCAGTACGCGGAAAAACACCTGCTGATGCTTACCTATGAGAGCCTGGTGCGCGATCCGGCCACGGCCATGCGTGCGGTCTACCAGTTCCTGGAAGAACCCTGGTTCGAGCACGATTTCGATCACATTGAATACAACGCCGACGAATTCGATGCGCGCGTGGGCATGCCCGGCCTGCACTCGGTCCGGCCGAAGGTGACCTCGATCGAACGTCAACCCACCTTGCCGCGCGACATCTTCGGACGCTTTGCAAACGAGGCGTTCTGGATGGATCCTAAGAACAACGTCAATAATGTGCCGATTGTGTAACGGCTCCGGTGCGCTTAGCGTTCCAAGCCATCGCGGAATGACTTTCATGCAACTTCTCTTTCGCTCGGGCCTGGCCCTTGCACTGGGCCTGTCGAGCACGCTCGCGGCCGCGCAAACGTCACCGGCCGTAGGCGACCGAGGCGTTGCCATCGCCGATGCACCGGTGGCGCAACCTGCCGGCAAGCCCTGCGTCGCCACGCTCTATACCGATGTCGCCTTCGATGACCATGGCCAAGCCACTTCGCGCGCGGCAAGGCCCCGCGAATGGGTATACACGCCGCCCGCGCAATGTGCGGGCCCATGGTCCAAAGTGGTATTGGAGGTGGATTTCTCGGTGACCGCCGGGCGGCAATACGACCGCACGGCCAGCTTGTGGCTTAAGGGCGTAAACCTCTTCTATGGCACCACGCAAGAGCCGGGGGCCAAGGTCAGTCCCCATTGGCACGTCGAGCGCGACGTGACCGACTATGCCAGCCTGTTCCGCGACGCCGGGCATGGCCAAACGATTCTCAACAACTGGGTCGATGCCACGCGCTCGGGCGTGATCCTTGGCACCGCGCGCCTGGTGTTTTATCCGGCCAAGGCGCAAAGCAAGCGTGCGCCGCCGGCCGATCTCACCATCGGTCTGGTTGGCGACAGCAACGGGCATCCGGTGGATGTGCGCAATGCCGAGGAGGCCCTTTCACGCTCCATTATCCTGCCGCGCAACGTCGAGCGCCTGGCCCTGGATCTGATCGCCCAAAGCCAGGCCGTGGACGAGCAATGGTATATGTGCGTGGACGATGCCGACATGCAACCCACGCGCGAATTCTCACTCGGGCCGCCCAACGCCGGCGATCCGCTGGAACAGTGCCCCGGTGGCAACTTCCGCGAGGTGGCGGTGAGCATCGACGGGCAGCCGGCCGGTCGCGCGCCGGTCTATCCATGGACCTATACCGGAGGCGTGGACCCCAATCTGTGGCGGCCCACGACCGATATCCAGACGCTCAACTTCACGCCCTATCGCATGGATTTGACGCCTTTCGCCGCACAGCTCGACGATGGCAGGACACATACTGTAGCGGTGCGTGTGCTAGGCGCGCACGACTTCTTCAGTCTCGCTGCCAATCTGCTGGCATGGCGCGACCATGGAAGCGAAGTGGTCACCGGCAAGCTCATCCAAAATACGCTTGCCGCCCAACCGAATGGCCAGCAACCGCACGTGCAGCGCCACTTTACCCAGGGCGCCGGCGGCACCCTGCACGGCGACGTCGATACCCTGCAAAACGGCCAGTACGTCATAGCCGGTGAACTGCAGACCTCGCACGGCAAGGTGGTTACCCGTATCGAACAACAGTCGAATTTCGCCAACCTGCAGAGCTTCGACCATCCGTCGAAGGACATCTATAACCAGCATATTGCCATGCACACGCGTGTCGTCGATGACCTGCGCGTTACCACCGGCGCGGGTACCATCCAGTACACGCATCGCCTTGACTACCCGTTGCTTATCCAGATCCATAAACAGGTTCACGCGGACGGCGACTTCACCGCCGACATCACCATGCATCAAGGGTACCTGAGCAAACGGCAGCGCACCCAGGACGGCCACGTGGTCTTCTGGTCTACGCTGGACAACCATCTGGTCAGCCACAGCAACACCGATTTCAACGCTGCCGGCACTTCCATCACCGGCTCGCGCGGACAACGTGGGCAGCAGTCCTACCGTTTCAATGACTCATCCGGCGCTTGCTACGCACGGCAAGTGGAAACCCGCGATCAGGCGGTCGTCGCCGTCCAGTCAGGCCAGGGTTGCCCCAGCCATCCCTGATTCCTAACGCCGCCAGCATTGCAACCGCTGGCGTCAATCCGCGTGCCTACCTTCCTGCCTGCGCACCGCGGCCTTTCCTTGCATGCACAGCGCTGCGCTGACGGCGCTCAATAGCGCCAGCCCTGCGGCAACCAGCATCACCCAACGGAATCCACGGACAAAGGAAACTTTGATCGCATGTCTTAGCGCCGCGGTGGCTGCCTGCTCGTAGCCGTCTGGAATCGCAATGCCGGCGAGTTTTCCGCGTTGCGCGACCGCACAAGCGGCGAGCGGAGGCGGCAGCTGCAAGCGGGTTGACGCGCTTTGCCCGAACGCGTGGCTGTCCTGAATATAGACATTGCCCGCGTCCAGAGCCTCGCAAAGTTGGCGATAGACCAGGAATTCGTAGCGATCGGCATCAAGGCCCTTGGCCTTCAGACAGCCCAGCCCCCAGACCAGATAGACGCAGGTCATGCCGCGGCGCTCATCCACGGCGACCTGTTCGATAGGACTAGCGTCAAAATAGGTGTGCCGGTCGTCTTCGGTGAACTGCGGCAAGCCGTAAAGCTCGTCGATCTCTTCGCGGGTGAGGATGGTCAGGCGATGGGATTCTGTCGAGGACGCCACGCCGCCCCCTAGATGGTTGCGCCATCACCCGACTTGCCAGCTGTCATCGCCTTCCACCAGTGTGCCACCGTGACTGGTCTGACATCCCACGTAGGCGATGCCTTGTCCGCCGAAGGTGGATGATGAACCGGTGGTGATTACGGCGCCGCAGCTGGTGTGATCGCCGATGCATGCGACCGCGCTCCCATTGACGGTGACACCACGGGTACCGGTGGTAACGGTGCCGTCACCGTGGATAGGGCATGAATGGCGATGACCTACCAGGACGATGGCGGACATAGGGAAGCCTTTTGGGTTGTGACAAATAGCTCATCGGCGAGCTTCGGACGCATCAGGGGGATCGCTCCTCACGGCGATCCGCGTGTGCCCTCACCAACCACCGGGCGGAAACACGTCGCCGATGCCGTAGCCCTTCATGTTGACGGTCTGCTGCATTTGCGCCGCCTGCTCCTCGTAAAGCGATGGCTTGGGTGGCTCGATCAGCAGCGTCAACGCCTTGTCGTTGCCGGTCCAGAAACGGCGGTAGCGCAGATAACCCTCCAAGTCCCAGTGCATGGGCAGAACCTCGTGGCACAAAATCTTGATTTGATCAAAAGGCCGGAAGCCTGCCACCGAATCGTGCGCATAGGTACTGAAAATCAACGCCTCCGCTTCCCGCGAGGCGGGCTGGGCACGCAGCCGTTTGAGGATGTCGCGCGCCTCCGGCGCCATATGGCGCACGGCCTTGGCGTCGTTACGCACAAAGGTGATACCCAGCAACTTGTCCCATGCCTGCGAATAGGTGGACTTCCAAACGCCTTCGGTGTTGTCCAGGGATGCAATGTCGTCGCGCAGCAGTCCATTGGCGCCGTCCAGATCATCGCGATCGCTGGCGTGGGCGCGGGCGTGCCACGGCAGTTGCGAATACCCGGCGCGCACCTGATAGCGCCACGCCAGATAGGAAAGCAGCCAATCGCCCATCTGCCGCTGCTCGTTGCCGCGTAGGCGATGGAAATTTTCGTAGGCGGTTTGGACGGCCTTATCTACGATGAACGGGGTGTATTTCTCATCTTTGTTGTATGCGAGTGTCGTATCCAACGGCACACCCGCCGCCTGTGCGGCCTTCAACATGATCGACAGCGAGACCTGCGATAGCTTGTCGCTGTCCTGAGCATCCAGGCTGCCGCCGATGGTGCCGCGCCCCTGCTCATTGGGCGCATAGCCGCCGCCCACATCCGAATGCATGCCGGGAAAGGCAAACTCCTGGCAGTTACTTGGCAACCCGCCCTCGGTGCGCACCAAGTCCAGCGGAAACGACGCGCGGTTTTCGTGCATGGCGACCAAGTGCAGGCAGTTTTTCACCTGGGTGGGCACGCGCAACGATTGGGGCTGCGCCCAGGCAAAGTGCCCGTTGGTGAGGTTGTAGGTGCTGGCCGGTGCACTGGGAATGCCTACGGACGCTACCGTATCGAAAAGGCCGAGAAAACGCGTCGTCAAAGGCAGGCCACACAACGTGTCTTGGGGCGCCAACTCGCTCAGCCAACTGCAAAATACGCGCGCCTCGGCGGCGCCGCGCGAAAAGCCGAATACATCGAGCATGATCTCGATCGGCTTGGGCCGGGGCGAGTTCTGGAGGAATTGGGTGATGGCATAGATTTGCCCTCGATAGAAGCTCAGCGCATGCTCGCGGTCCGTGCCAAAGGCTCCCATCAACAGCCCGCCCACCGTGGAGCGGTTCACCTTGGCCAGTGTCACCGCATCGTCACTGAGCGGCGGCAACGCAAACGGACCCACTTGGGCCGAAAGCACCGGTGAGCTGGGCGTGACCAGTGAGCCGCGACCATGGCGGCACAGCGCCTTGATGATGTCATCCGTCAACGCCGGCTGGTTGGTCGGCGATGCAGCGATGTGAATGGTGTTGAGCAGTTGCAGCAGGCCGAGATTGATACGCCCGTCGCCGCCTTCGGCCATGGCGCCTCCCAACGTCGTCGGCGTGTCTTCGCCAATGGCAGGGCATGGCGTGCCGAGGCCTTCTATATAGATCGGGTAATAGCCTTTTGGGCGATTCGCGGGGTACGCCCCGAAGAGTCGTGCCACATTGCTGTGGCAACGTCGTTCGTACTGCGTGCCCTTACCCTTCGTGCAATCGTCGGCGTTATCCCAGTCCTTGTTATTGCCGGTGCCGTCGAAAAACAAACCGATATGGAGCGTAAACTCGCAGTGCTCGGTGCGCGGGATGCGCGTGGGCAACGCTTGGATGATGCCCGGCGTGGGGCCGAGCGGGTGCATGCGAACTTCCATAGCCATGGTTGAGCTTCCTTACATGTAGATCTTGTTAGGGTCGCTGAAGTCTTGCGGACAGTGCTGCATCGGTGGCCAAACCTCCCACGGGTATTTCTCTGGTATCGCGTCATGCGGACCGGGGTAATCAGGTTCCAGATACGTCTTGCTGGTGGGCACCACGCGCACGGAGCCATCGGCCAGAAAATGCACGTAGACGTGGCCGGGGTTATGGTCGTAACGCGTGACCAGCACGATCGCTTCGTGATGTTCGCCCTTGCAATCACGCCAGTTGTTGACGCTCCACGTCACCTTGGCGGTCAGGCCCTCGTGCCAGTCGATCGGGATACGGGCGCAACAAATAACGCGCGCTCCATCTCCCGCTTGAAACCCATCGGTGCCATCGATCGTAAAGTGCTGCACGCTGAGGTGATCGGGCAAATGATCAAGACCGGTGAGCATCACCCCGGTCATGGGCTCCTTGGCCGGTTTGCCGTTACAGGCGGCCAGGCCCAGACAAAGCACCAGAAGCCATAGCATGCAGCGTCCGTTGCGATAGTTCACGTTCATCTCATTCCTTTCCGTTGTTTTGGTGCGACACATGTGGCGACCCGATCCGTCAGGCGCTCCGTTTGCTGGCAGCTGCGGTCGCCCACTCCCGGATCACCTGGGGTTGCCCCTCACTCGCTGCTCGGCGAACGACCTCCGGAAACGTCTCGGCGGCCAACGCACCCCCGCGCGTGCGCCACACCGCTTCATTCACGGCCACGTGGATGCCACCGTGATTGATGCCGTGCTGGTGAAGCCACTGATGCGCCCGTTGGGTCCAGGTGTGTCGCTCGGCCAGGCTGCCGAGGTTGGACAATGATGGATTTGCCGTTAGCGTGGCCTGCAGCAGTTCGTGGTAGCGGCACTGCCTCAGGAAGGCTCGGAGTTGTTCGGGTGAGAAGTGCAAGGGGGGCGCCGACGATTCGCCGGCCCAGCCTAAGGGCACCGTGAGTTCCAGAAAGGTTTTATCGGGCGCTACCCACGTCCATCGCGACACGGGGCCCAACAAGCCGTGCAATTGGGCGGGTGTTGCCACGTGGCTCAAGGCGTACAGCGCGCGGGTATCGGCAAAGCGCAGAAAGTAACGCCGAGCCGCTTCATGCGATGTTGCCAGATAGCGCAGTTGGGACAGATGCGCCACCAAGGATTCCTGAGTGCCTCGGTGGAACAGAAGGCTCGTGGCGAAGCGGCGGCTGTCTTCGGCATTGATCAGACGGTTAGCGAATGCCAGCGTCTCGGTGGTTTCGGGGATAAGGATCGGCCCCACGCGAGCGGCATCGCCGTCTAAGTCGCTGTACAGATACACCGCTGCGGATGTGTCCAATACGCTGATATCGACAGCGTGCTCGGCCAGGATCGCCCCATCGAATAGGTAGGTACGATTCATGCGGGCACCAACCCGCCACCCATGGCGGCGGCATGGAGGAAACACTCCAGGCAGAAATCACTATCGGCCCCGACATTTGGGGTGCCGCGTATGCCGAACAGGTTGCCCGTACCCTCGCCCTGCATCTGGACCGGGCCTTTAAAATGGATGGCCACACCTTCGAGCGTGATGCCACCATCGTCGATCCTGATGGTGCCGCCGGGCCCTCGGATGACGGCGACTTCGCCCGCTTGCAATTGATACCGCTGCGTCTGCCGCTCGATGCTTTTTCCCGCGCTTAGCTTGTGGTGGCCTTGCACGGTGTGTTCGACATGGCCGCCCACCTCGATGAGGTGGTTGGCCGTGGTCTGGTCCTTGCGGTGATTGCCTACCGTTTCGACGCGATCCTTGCCAATGCTTAGCGCGTGGTTGCGCTCGATGCTGAGGAACGCGTCCTGCCCGATCTGGTGGCGACGGTCTTTGCCAATGGTCACCTGCTCATCGTTGCCCACGCTCTCGGTGCGGTCGTGGCCGATGGTGATCGTTTCGTCGTGCTCGACGTTTTCTTTGCGGTCGTGGCCGATCTGCGTCGTTTCGTCGTGGTTGACGACGATGTTCTGGTCCTTCTGCGCGTGGACGAAGATTTCTTCCTGATCTTTTTCGTCCTCGAAGCGCAGTTCGTTGTAGCCCTTGCCCTTGTGGGTCTGGCTTTTGATGGTCATGCGCGTTTTGTGGCGTGGCAGGACGTAGGGCGGCGGATTCGTTGCGGGGTAGGTACGGCCGGTAATGATCGGCTGATCGCAGTCGCCGTCCACGTAGCTGACGATCACTTCCTGGCCGATCCGCGGGATGGCCATATGGCCCCAGGCGGCACCGGCCCAGTTCTGGCTGACGCGTATCCAGCAGCTGCTGTGCTCGTCGTTGTTGCCTTCGCGATCCCACGGGAACTGTACTTTCACGCGGCCGAATTCGTCCGTGAAAATTTCTTCGTTCTTGGGACCGACGACGGTGGCCATTTGGGGGCCGTCGATGCGCGGCTTCGGGTGCAGCGGGGCCTTCCACTCGACGCGATCGGGAATGATCTGCGCTTCGTAGTGGTAGTGGGTGCCGACCGTGGCGTCGGCAGCATCCTCTTCCTGGCTGGTGGTCTGGGTGCCGGTGTGCACCATGCGCACGGTGCGCCAACCGCTGTTCCAGTCCTCGCGCGGGTGGCCTTGCAGGTCAAACGCCAGGCCGGGTTGCAGGCGTGCGTCGTCGCCTTCGACGAGAGCGAGTTGCGCATCACGACGCAGGGCCAACAGACGCGTCTGCGTGAAGGGCTTACCGGCTTCGTCCTGTTTGTAGCGGCCGGGGTAGTCGTAGCGCTCGTAGTCGCGGCCTTGATGATCGAGGTTGACGCCACTGCTGGTATGGCTTTGACCGTACCTGGGGTGTTTGAAGGTGTAGTCCTTCTGGGTTTGCGCGGCGGTCCGCACCTGCTCGGAGTAACGGAAGGACCACAGGCACGGTTCGTCCTGATCGCCACCGGGCGTGGCGTTGCAGGTCACCGGACCGCCCGGGATGACGCCGTGCGTATACAGCATGTCGCCCTGAATCAGGCGATGGCCATGCTCGCTATGGGTGAATGCGAAGTACAGACCTTCCTCGGCGCTGAGGCGCGCCAGGAAGTCCAGATCGGTCTCACCTGGCTGCACGCAATATTCGCGCGGCAGGTGATCTTTGAAGAGGCGCTGCTCGGTGTCGGTGATGCCGGAGCGCTTGAGCACCGTTTGCAGAATCTGCGGCACGGTCTGTTGCTGGAAGATGCGCCAGTCGCTGCGTAGGCCGGCACGCGCAAGCTGCGGCTCCATCACGGCGCAGTAGCGGGTGCGACGATGGCCGGTGGTCCCCTGTTCAAAACGCGATACCAGACCGTGGACATAACGCACGACCTGTTCGCCGAGCCACAGGGTGAACAGGTAGGGCTGGTCGAGGACCGCACCGAAATCGATGGCGGAATCGGTGCTGGATAATTCCAATGTCAGCGCGAACGGTTCGGACAGGGCCTCGCACAACTCAAAACTCACGACATCAAAGGCAGGGAGCTTGGTCCTGCCGCCGGACGTGGCGGCGAAGGTGAAACGCAGATCGGATTGACGCGGCATGGAGCCTCCTGGCGAGCCGTGATACGGCATTCGATGGTCCTGAAATCCAACGACAGCGCGGCCGGTGGCCAGACGGATCGCGCTGTCCCTTCACGTGCTTAGGCTTCCATCGGCTTGCGCCAGTCGTCCGATGCCTCGGTGCCAGCGATGGCGTGCGTCCAAGAGATCTTGCGGTAGGCCAGCGCCACCTTGATCGGCTGGGTGTAGTCCGACTTCGACGCATCTTGCGCGTGCGGCAATACGGTGGTGATGTCGACGATGGTGGCGTCTTCGAGCTGGGTGGTGAAGAAGTGCTCCTGCTTGCCATCGACCGAGGTGCGGAACCACTGCACTTCCACCTTCGGCAGCATTTCACTGGAGGCGAGCGACTGATACATCGGCGGCTTGTGCACGCGCTGGCCCGACGGCTGGCCGCTCTGCGGATCGGTCGGTGTGGTGACGCGGTGCTCGATTTCCTGCACCAGGATCTGGTCTTCGTGACCTTCCACGTAGACGTTGCCGACGGAGTCGGCGGTGAAGGCCCCCTCGGTGATATTGCCCTGGGTCTTACCGGTGATGCTGATATAGGCGGGCGTTGGCATAACAGAGGTCCTTTGTTGTCGCGGCGGACCGGATGGCCGGCCGTGCCATCCGTGGGGGGATGACCATGGGGCTATGGGCAACTGCCGTGCCAACGCGGCACAACATCATCCAAGATATTGAATATAAAAGGATTAAAACAGGATGGGGCGACATGTTGTCGCAGTGACATGCGCACTTGCTACAAGAAACGCCGCATTTTTCGGGGGAAATCGGGCAATGGATTGCCCGTTTGTTTTCAAGATGCTGATTTTATTGAAATCGGACCGGGCAATGGGTTGCCCGATCGGGCAACCCATTGCCCGATGCCCTTTTGTCACCCAGCAAGAGCATTCTTGACATCGATAGAATTCATCATCAGGCGCCGTCGTCCCGTAACCGCGCAGCGGGATTGTCGGTGACCCCGCCGGCATGGAAATAGCCGATCACGCCGGCTACGACGTGGGGCTCGGTCATCGTCATCAGCGCCACACTGCGGCGACCGCCTTCGGTGATGAAGCCTGAACGCAAGCTTTGCCCAGCGAAGTCACCCTCCAGCTTCGCTTTTGCCGCACGCCGTTGCACGATCGCACCGACCGCCACAGGGGGAGACCTTCACCGATGCGTGTCTTCCATAAGCGGCGAAAAATCGGCCCCTCGGTCAGTCCGGATGCGACGAGCCAAGCGGTCAGCGCATCGGCTGCCGCACCCGCGATCGGCTTGTCTGGCGTCGACTGGGTGCTGGAGCCCGCCTGCTGCGTTTTGCTGTGCGACAGGTGGTAAACGTACACGCGCTCCTCCAGTCGCCGCAGGTCGCGCAGATCCGCGGCGGCCACCTCGCTGCGTCGCCGGCCGCCGCTAGCAAAGGCATCGCAGGCAGCGCGACATTGACCACGGTGCCGTCGATGAAAGCGAGGCTGGAGCCAAGAATGGCCGCCAACAACGTCCAGCGCCGAGACGACCGCGCACAAGGCGCGGCGATGGCCCCGTACAGAATGACGCCGTCTTCGCAGGGAGGTTTTCCGATCTGGCTCATGGCGTGGGCAAGGATACGCCGATGCGCCCATCGGTCACCAATTCACATCCGTGGACTGATTTCCAGCTGATCTGACCTCGTCGGTGGTTGTCGCCTGGGTGTCCCAGTTGTGCTTTGGTATCTGGTAGTTCGCACGGTTGGGGTGCCCGTAGTGGTTTGTCGTTCCCGGCGGATGCGTTCCATACGAATACACCATGTGGGTCGAAGCCACGGCGTTCGTCAGCGTGGTCTCGGTGGCGGTGCGCCAGTCCGTGGATGCGCCATGGTGGTAGGCGGTGATGGCACACAACGAAAGATTCGCAGGTAGGTTGGGAATGCGGTCGAAGGCGCAGTCGCCGGGTAAAAGCATGTGGGTTGCATCGCTCGATGGATGGCGGATCAAGACGATCGCCAGGCCGGAATGATTTCGATCTTCCCGGTTCGTATGTGCCGGAAAGGCTGCGCACTTGCGAATGTCGATGGCGAAATCGGCCCCGACGGCGAACGACTTGGCCTGATCACCGATCGACTCCGGCCAGCATTTGGCGTTGGGGAGCTTGGCCGCGAAGCGGGCCGCCTGCGGCGAAACCCACTGGCGCGGCACCAGCCATTCGCATTGCTGCGCGGAAGGGTTTTTCTTGTTGGCCGACCAATAATGATCCTTGTCCCAATGCGTGAGGATGATGGGCAGATAGCTTGCGCCCGGTTTTACGGGAAGCCGCGTCGCCGTGCGACTGGGAGTGCCGTTGTCCGGATGGTATTCATTGCCGCCATAATCGACGTAACAGAAAACGTCGTCGTTTTGATCGCGCAGGCCGACGCAGTCGCCCTGCCCGACGTCGAACACGCGCACGCCGTTGATACCCGTGACGCTCGCGTCGATCAGTTTCAGTGTGGCGGTGTTTGCCGTCGTGGGAATGATGGTTGCCACATCGGAAGGTGGCGCGGTATTCGTGGCCATGTGTCAACTCCTGAGCGGCTGATGGATGGGGTACGTGAACCCGGCGTCTTTCGACGGTGCCTGGGGGTAAGGCGGCGGCGTCGGTCCTCCCCGGTCGCCCCATTGCGCATCGGGCACGAAATCCACATTGAATACGTTCGCAAGCCAATCGCGCTCCAGCTGGGTAACCTCGCCGTACCATCGCAGGTAATGCTCCTGCGCCGCGATCAAATCAAAATCCGGTGCCACGACCACGGGCAATCCGTGGAATGAGCCCAATTCGATACGATGCCAGGATCCCTCTTGCAACGGCTCCATGGCTCCGTCTTCGTCCTCACGGTGCGTGAGCAGCAATACCGTTGCCAATTGATGGGGGTCCATGCCAAGCAGTTGTCTGCGTCGCTTGTTTGCATGCTCGATGTTGTTCCGTTCGCAGGGTTCCGTGCGCCAGTCCAGATCAAGAAAATAATCGCGGCGCACGCAATCGAGCCAGACGCGATGCGTGGGCTCATACAAGGACGCTTCGCGGCGCCTCGTCAAAATGCCGGGCCAATATTCCGGAAGCCCGGCGCGATCGTCCAGCCTTTTGCCGTCCAGCGCGTCGGTCGATTCGACGAACGCGTAATACAGGCCGCGCACGCGTGCGTAGCCGGAGGTCTCATCAGCGAGGTTCGTGTTCATGACGCAACCCCCGGGTTGTCAGGTTTGTACGCGGCGCCCATGCGCTCTTCGCGCTGATGGACCGTGCGATGGATACGCTCATTGCCAAACTGCGTCTGGAATACCTGGCGCTTCAGCGCCCTTGTCAGCCGATAAATGCCGCTGCGGGAATCGCGCATGGTTCCTTCGGGGTTGGCCAGGTACTTGGCGAGAAATGCTTCGTCAAACGCGAGCCCCAGCTTCTTGGCGCGATTTTTCATCGAATGAAGCGCAATGTTGGCAAGGCCATCGGGGTGATAGCCGCCGCCGATGTTGGAATGGACGCCCGCGTACCAGACCTGCTCCATGCGTTCGCGCGACACCGATTGATCTGGGCGCCACAAGGTGGGCGCAAACTGCTTGCGTCGCTCGTCCAGGGCCAATGCATGGAAAGCGTGCTCGACGATCGGCGACAGGCTGACATCATGGAACCGATGCAGATGGCGGGTGAGGACGTTGAGAATGCCGACGGGAATGCCAAGCGCGCCGACGGTATCGAAGACACCCAGAAAGCGGATGCTGATGTCCCGGCAACCGTGCTTTTCCCGAAATGCCGCCGCGTCGGCCTGCTTGCGATAAAGCTCATACGCTTCCGGGCTGAAAAACAGATGCTCCTTCGGCAATACGCCCACTTTCGTCAGCAAGCCGACCAGGCTGCGCGCGGTGAACGCACCGCGGCTGAAACCGAAGATGAAGATCTCGTCCCCGGGCTCGTAGTTGAGGCACAGGAACTGATACGCCTGGATGATGTTGCGGGAAATGCCATAACCGGTCGCGCCCTCGACCCACTTGGAGATGCCCCAGTGGGTACCGACGCCTTTGTCGTAAAACGACACTTGCACTTTTCCCGTCGCATCGCGCGGCAGTACTGCACGGATCAATTTGACGACATTGGTCGGCTTGCGTTTGCCAAGGCGGTCGCCTTCGGGCGCTTCTTCCGATGAATCAGGGCACGCCTGTCGCAAAAGACGGGCCCATAAGCTTTTACGTTCGCCCTTGTCACGTTGATCGGGCGTGTTCCACGTCCCATCGCAAGCGAGAACGATCCGCTTGGCGGCATCTTCGGCCGGACGATTCATATCTTTGGCCCCTTGCGATAACCATGTGAATCCCCTGCCCGGCCGGCCCTGGCCACATGCGTCCGCTGTCAAAGGCATCTGGCCGTTTAGCCCCCCAAAAGGCTACGCCAGCTGGATCGGTCCATCGTTACATCCCGCGGGGCGGCCGAAGGATATACGTCACCTGCACACGTCGGACTCATCGTACCGCTGCGGTGCCTTCGAGGTATAGCGCGTCGCGTACATGTCGTTCGCTAGCCTTCGGGATGCTTGCCGATGCCTTACGGATTGGGCAACGGCTCCCGGAGTTCTTTCTTCGTGGCTATTGTCAGCGGTCGCGCGCGCCGCGTTCACGCCGGGTCCGATGAACGGCCAGGCGCGGTGTACGGCCTCAATCGCCTGCACCCGGACCGTACCCTGCCCTCGCCGTTGCTATGGGAGCAATGAGCCATCCACTGGCGCGTTGCTAAGGCGCTTTCAGATCCTGCAAGGCGGTCGGCAGCAGTTCGGCTACGGTCGGATGGATATGCACCGCGTGCGTTACGGTGCTGTAGGGTGCCTTGGCGTACATCACGTCGAGCAGGCAGTGAATGGCCTCGTCGCCATTGATGCCAAGGATGGTCGCGCCGAGCAGGCGTTGAGTGTCCTCATCGACCACCACTTTCATGAAGCCGCGTGTTTCACCGCGCTCGACTGCGCGCCCGACGCGCGCCATCGGGCGCACGCCGACACGGATCTTGTGGCCTTTCTGTAGCGCGCCGCGTTCGGTGAGGCCCACGCGTGCCAGGGGTGGATCGGTAAACAGTGCGTACGCCTCAATGCGGTCGCTGATGCGTCGCGGCTCGTTGTCCAGCAGATTGGCGGCGACGATCTCGTAATCGTTATACGAGGTATGGGTGAAGGCGCCCTTGCCGTTGCAATCGCCCATGGCCCAGATGCCTTCAACATTTGTGCGGCATTGGTCGTCGACCATGATGTAGCCACGCTCGTCGGTGGCAACGCCGGCCTTGTCCAGGCCCAGCATGTCGGTATTGGGGCGGCGACCGGTCGCCATCAGCACATGCGTGCCGCGCACCTCCAGGCGCGGTTGCGCGCAACGCGCCACTACGCTCACATCGCCGGCGCTGCCGCCCAGTTCAATGCATTCGGCCGCAAGATGCACCTCAATACCCTCGGCCTGCAGCAGGTCGAGCACGGCGGCGGATACTTCCGGATCCTCGCGCGGCAGCAGCCTCTCGCTGCGCTCGACAATGCTCACCTGCGCACCGAAGCGGCGGAACATCTGGCCAAATTCCAGGCCGATGTAGCTGCCGCCGACGATCAACAGATGACGCGGCATCTCGCGCAGATCCATCATGCCCACGTTGGTAAGGTATGGCACGCTGTCGATGCCCGGAAAGTCGGGGATGGCGGCGCGGCCGCCGACGTCGAGGAAAAACTGCTCCGCTTCGATACGCATGTCGCCCACGCGCAACGCCCTGGGCGATTCGAACGTGGCGTGCCCGCGGATCAACGTGACGTTGCGCATGCCTTCGAGCCATTTCTCCACACCCGTGCGCGAACGCTCGGAAATACCGCGCGTGCGTTGCCAGACGCGATCCATGTCGACGTTGATATCGCCGCCTGTTACGCCGTAATCGGATGCGCGCCGGGCCATGTGCGCGACGTAGGCGCTCGCCACCATGGCTTTGGTGGGAATGCAGCCGGTGTTGACGCAGGTGCCGCCCGCGAGCTTGCGCTCGATCACGGCCACCTTGCGACCCGATTCGCCAAGGCGCGCGGCCAATGAAGGGCCCGCCTGCCCCGCGCCAATGACTACCGCATCGTAGCGTTCGCCCATCCTGTCCGCCCCAGCAACCGGTGAAGGGCGACTATAAGGGACGCTACGTACATTTCTTGCAAAGTCCGGCCCGGCCATGGCCGGATGCAATGCGCCGGCAGGCGCAAGCAATTGTTCAATCGATCACCGGCCACTCGTAGCGCGCGATGACCTTGGCCGCTGCCATCTGCGCGACCAGATTGTGCTTGCGCAGGCGCTTGATGGTGCTCATGGCGGCGTCGGCGCGGTTCAACAGGTCCTCGGCGTTGCGGCATCCCGGTTCGGCCACGGCGACGCCGACGCTGGCACCGTCATAGTCGATGAATACCGAGTCGAAGCGAAAACGTCCGCGCGTGGCATGTTCCAAACGCCGGGACAGCGCCGCGCCGGCCTCTTCGGCCTTGGTCCGCGCCTCGACCGCCAGCACCACGAATTCATCGCCGCCCACGCGCGCGGCCAGGTCGCTGTCACGCAGCATGCGCCGCAGCCGCTTGGCCACGGCCTGCAGGAACTGGTCGCCGATGTCGTGCCCGAAGCGGCCGTTGATCGGCTTGAAGTCGTCCAGGTCGATAAACGCCACGATCAGCGCCTGATCGTCCTGCTGGGCAGCGAGGCGCCGCTGCATGTCATCGAGCAGGGCGCGCCGGTTGGGCAGTTCGGTCATGCTGTCGATCAATGCCGTCCTGGCCAGAGTGCTGTTGGCCTGCTGCACGGCCATCGCCAGCCGTTCCCGCTCAACCTGCTGGCCGATCAATTGCGCAAACAGCGTCAGCACGTGCGTGGCGGTATCGGTGAGCGGCTTGCGTTCGTCGCTGGCCGCGCACAAGGTGCCGAACAGGCCGCCGCCCTTGGTGCGGATCGGCGCGGCCAGATAGGTGGCCAGCCCAAGCGTCCGCGCCACGGTGCAATCACCCCAGCGCCCCGCGACATCGTCCGTATACGAGCGCCCTTCGTCCAGCGCGCGCTTGCTCAAAGTGTCCGCCCACGGTGCCGACAAGCCTTCCGGCACGGTCAGGTGCTGGGTATTGCGCGCATACAACACCTGCAGGATCCCGCTCGCCTCATCCAGACGCGTCAGGTAGGTCGACTCCATGCCCGTAGCCGTTTGCAGCAGTTCCAGCAGCGGCCGCGCCAGCGCCTCCAACGCGTGCGCATGCGCCACCGCGGCGGCCAGTGCACCAAGGAAATGAGCGGGAACGGCCGTGCGGGTGACATGGTTCATACCACTGGATATCGGCGGTTTTACGACGGCCTGAAGTCGGCCTATTCGGAGCCTTGCCCATGTTGCCAGCCCGGGACCGCGCGTCGCTCCGGCTGCGGCACGGGTCGTTGTGCAGTCCGGGGTATTTTTAACTTAAATTAAAATATAAGGTTACTTATTTAATTATTTGATTATTTTAATTTTAATTGCTGTTGCGTCACTGCACGAAGGTCAAGGGAAGACGTCGCCGATCGGTCTTTACGCCGGTGCTCCAGCGCCCTGGCCAGTCACCTGGACCGTCCCCGCGCGTAGCATCCTCCCGCCCCTATCTCCGATCTGCGCTTGCATCGGTCCTGATCGGGCCATTCCGGGCCGACATCGAAATGCGCGGTGACGCTGCCCATACCAATGGCCGCGCGCAGCTATCCTTAGGTTTTCGGAACCAAGAGCCATGGACCGATTCACTGTCATGCAAACGTTTATCTGCGTGGTGGAAACGGGCTCGTTTTCCGCTGCGGCGAGGCGTTTGAATGTCGGCCAGCCGGCAGTGTCCAAGTCCATCGCGCAGTTGGAAGACCGGCTTGGCGTGCGGCTGATCCTGCGTTCCACCCGCGGCCTTACGCCCACCGATGCAGGCCAGCAGTATTACGAGCGCGCCAAGCGCTCGATCGAGGAAGCCAACGAAGCCGAACTGCTGGCGCGCGGCACCGGCAAGGGGCTGTCGGGCAAGCTGCGCGTAAGCGCGGCGGTCACCTTCGCCAGACTGCACATCATTCCAAGTTTGAATACGTTTCTTAGCGCGCATCCGGATTTGCAGATCGACGTCAGGCTCGACGACCGCAACATCGATCTGGTCGAGCAAGGCATCGACGTGGCCCTGCGCATGGGCTCCCTGCCCGACTCGAACATGACCGCACGGCATCTCGCCCAGTCGCGACGCTACGCCCTGGCGACACCCGCCTATCTTCAGGCGCACGGCACTCCGGTCACGCCAGCGGAACTGGCGCAGCACCAGATCGTGGGATACAACCCCAGCGGCGGCCATACCGCGTGGAATTTCCAGCGCGGCGACACGGCCGCGTCCGTGGTGGTCGCCGGCCGTGTCCAGGTATCGGCCGCCGAAGGCTTGCGCGCGGCCGTGCTGGCGGACATGGGTATCGCGATCGCCTCGGAGTGGATGTTCGCCGCGGAAATCCGCAACGGCGATGTTGCTATCGTGCTCGGCGACTGGACGTTGCCGCCCATCGACCTGTGGGCGCTGTTTCCCACCGGGCGCATGGTGAGCGCCAAGGCGCGCGCGTTTGCCGACTTCGTGGAGGCGACCCTGAAGGAGATCGCCTCCACGGCGTAAGCGCGGCAACCTGCGCAGGTCAGGCCATGGCGTACTGCTTGAGCAGCGGCAGCAGGTCTTCCGGCTCGGGGCGATGCGTGTAGTCGGGATTCACTTCCGCGTACACGATGGTGCGGTCTGGCGCGATGACATAGCGTGCTGGAATGGGCAGCGTCCAGCTATCGTCGCCGTTGAAAGCCGGCAGGTTGTTCTTCAACCGTTGATACAGTTCCACCAGATAATCGGGCAGCGCGTAACGCAGGCCGAAGTCGGCGGCGGTCTGATTGTTCGGGTCGCTGAGAATGGGGAAATCCAGCTGATTGACGCGCTCGGATTTCTGGCTGTTGACCGCCAGCTGCGGCGAGATCGCCACCAGGTTGGCACCCGCTTCGCGAATCAGCGGCAGCGTGTTTTGCAGTGCCTGCAGCTCGAAATTGCAGTACGGGCACCACACGCCGCGATAAAAACTCACCACCAACGGGCCGCTGGACAGCAGCTCCTGCGACGAAACCGCGTGTCCGTGCGCGTCGCGCAGAACGAACGAAGGTGCGACATCGCCGGCCTTGGCGGCACGGCCGGCCTGGCCCGAGGCAATCAGGTCGGCGGTCGCGCGTTCCATGATGGGGTGAATGTCGGTCGGTGCGTTGTACGGCGGCTTGCCGGCGCGGAAGTCGGCCTTGAAGGCGTCTAATGTGGCTTGCAGAGACATGGCGGTAAATTCCTTGCGTTGAGGTGTCACCATGGTCGGTACGCAGCGTGGCGTGGAGAACCCGCCGCATGCGCATAGCTCTCATTCCCGCAAGGAATCGGTGTAGCGTTCCGCGATGTTTGCCTCGGCCACCCGTGCGAAGCGGCTGGAAAGCAGACGCATTTTGCGAAGCGATTTGAGCATGTTAATGTCATATTAATTCACATATATGCTTGTTCGTGTCAGAGGAGGTTCGCCATGTCGGTGCCCCAGGATTGGTTGAGCCGTTTGCTGGACATCACGCCGGTGCGCGGGCAGCTCGATCTGCGCTGCCAGTACGGTGCGCCATGGCGTATCGACCAGGACGCATCGGCCGCTGGCGAAATGGCTTATCACGTAGTACTCCAAGGCGCCGCTTTGCTGGAAGATCCAGACGGGGGACCGCCAGTGCAGATAGGCGCCGGCGACATCCTGCTGCTTGCCAACGGCCAGGCGCACACACTGCATGACGGTAGCGGCAAGCGCGCCAGGCGGCCGGTGCAACGCGCGGCCGCAAACGTGGTCTTCAGCGAAAACAGCGGCCACGGCGCGCGCCTGGACATGCTGTGCGGCCGCTTCGTGCTGTCTGCCCCGCATGCGCGCCTGTTGCGCCGCTACCTGCCCACACACCTGGTGGCACGCGGAACCGCCGAGGCGGCGAAAGAAGCCCGCGAGACGGGCACGCAATTGGCGACGCTGATGGCGCTGATGCGCACGGAAAGCGGCGTCGATTCCCTGGGCGGACGCGCCATGCTCAATGCGCTGTCCACGGCGTTGTTCGCACTGACCTTGCGCTTTGCCAGCCAATCGCGCGAGGCGCCGGCGGGCCTGCTGGCCTTGGCGGGGTATCCGAGGCTGGCTCCCGCGCTCGAAGCGCTGTTCCACGATCCGGGCCAGCCTTGGACGCTACCGCTGCTGGCACGCAAATGCAGCATGTCGCGCGCCACCTTCGTGCGCTTGTTCCAGGAAAAGCTCGGTTGTTCGGCCAGCGACCTGCTTACCGATATCCGCATGACGCTGGCCGCCAACGCGCTGCGCACGTCGTCCGCATCCACCGGCGCGGTAGCCGAAAGCGTGGGATATCAGTCCGAGGCGGCGTTCCAGCGTGCATTCAAGTTGCACATGGGTATCACGCCGGCGCAGTGGCGCCGTGCCTCGCAGCGGCAGGATGACGAGGTATAGATTGGTAACCGAACGAACGGGAGGGAGCGCCATCGTCCTGGCGCTCCCTTGATGACGCACTTACTTTACCGCCGGAAAATCGATGGCGGTATCGTTGATGCGATTGAACACGTTGGTGAAGACGGTCAATGTGATAGCCAGGCTGATGTCTACCAATTGCGCATCGGTGTAGCCGGCCGCCTTGATCGCGTTGAAATCCTGTTCGGAAATCGTGCCGGAGGTGGTCGTCAAGGTGCGCACGAAGCGGGCCAGTGCGTCGCGCCTGGCATCGCCGGTCGACTCGCCGGCACGGATCTTGGCCAGCACGTCGGGCTTGATGCCCGTCATCTTGCCAAGCAGCGAGTGCGCGGCCACGCAATAGTCGCAACCGGCGACCACGCTGACGATCAACTTGATCGTTTCCTGGTCCTGCTTGCTCAGCGAGCCGGCGGCGAGCACGCCATCGGCCTCCAGCACCGCTTTCAGCGCGGCGGGATGGAGCGAGCCGATCGCGGCAAAGGTATTGGGTACGCCGCCTGCGGCTTTGCGAATCTGCTGGAAAATTTCCGCAGTGGCACCAGTGGCCGATTCGACGGCTGGAGTAGAAATGCGAGACATGGGTGACTCCTGTTGCGTTGAGGTGGAGTCACTATAGGTCGCTCAATTGAATCTTTTAATGCTAAAAGTACTTTTATACATGCTTTAAAGTTTCACCATGCATCACTCGGCGCGGCAGGTGTTCAGGCACGCCATGGCAAGCGCCTATGCCCTCCCTCGCCGATGCCCTATTCCGTCGGCGAATAATGCGTATTCCCCGCAGCTTTCTACTTAACGCGCACAGACTCGTCCAAAGTGCGTTCCGTCAAACCTTTCCCACCATGACGGAGTCCCACCATGAATACCCAAACGCAAGTCGTTTTGATCACCGGCGCTCTGACCGGCATCGGCCGCGCCACCGCCATCGCGTTCGCCAAAGAAGGTGCCCGCCTGGTGGTAAGCGGCCGACGCGAAGAAGCCGGCTATGCACTCGCCGATGAACTGCGCGGCCTGGGCGCGCTAGTGGAATTTGTCCGCGCCGATGTGCGCTTCGAAGGAGAAGTGCGCAAGCTCGTCGATCGCACGGTCGAACGCTTCGGCCGCCTCGATGTCGCCGTGAACAACGCCGGCACCGAAGGCGATCTGGGGCCGGTGGCCGAACAAAGCCCCGAAGCCTACGAAAACACCTTCTCCACCAACGTGCTTGGCACCTTGCTGTCGCTCAAGCACGAAATGCGCGTGATGCTGGCGCAGGGTTCGGGCTCGATCGTCAACCTGTCGTCCATCGCCGGCCAGGTCGGCATTCCCGGTGCATCGATCTACGTGGCCAGCAAGCATGCGGTCGAAGGTCTGACCAAGAGCGTGGCGCTGGAAGGCGCCGCCGTGGGAGTGCGCGTCAATGCGGTTGCCCCGGGCCCGGTGGAAACGGAGATGTTGAACCGCTTCTCCGGCCGCGACGAGCAGGCGAAGGCCAATTTCCTCAATTCCATGCCAGCCAAGCGCGCCGCGACGGCCGACGAAATTGCGCAGACCATCGTGTTTCTCGCCAGCGACAAGGCCCGCTATCTCACCGGCCAGTCGATTGTCGTCGATGGCGGCTACACCGCGCAGTAAGCCATCTTGAACGACACCCATCATGAAGCTGAAACGCCACGCGATGGCTTCATGATGGGCATGGCATGGAAGGCTCTTGGCAGGCTTTAGGCCGTGGCCTGACAGGCCACATGCGCGGCGCCGTATCCAGTTTCCACTGTCTACGGCGCCGCCCCGGCCATCGAAAATCGCACAACGTGCCGCTGCCAAAGCGAAGCTGCCCCTGCGCGGCGCGATCTGACTGTATTGCGCATCACGCTTGCGTCGACCGATCTCCGCCGCGTTCGGCTGGCGCGTCAAATAGCCAACATGCGCAGGGCGGCGCTTTCACACGCTGACGAAGATTTGGCGCAAAACAGGCGGTTTCGCCGTTGCGCTTGCCGCCCTCTTGCACCGGCATGAAAGTGCTTGCGGCTGCCATGATCGGGCTTCCTTCAAATCCGTGATGCGGCGCACATTCCAGCGCGGACGGTGGCTCGGCGCGTGCTTGCTGGCCGACATGGTTCAAACGTCCTCGCAGTCGGAACGGATAAGAAAATGGAACAGATCGTCGAATGTCTCATAGCCGGTGGCCCCCACCATGGCGTGTTGCGCAGGCAACTATGGGATCCGCACTATCAGGCCCCGCCCGCGCTGGCCTCAGGCGACGGCAACGTATGCACGGCAGCCGCATGCCGCCACATTGGTGCCTGCGGCAATCGCTTTCTGCTGGTGCATCCCCGGGCGACCGGCGCGCAGATTCTCGCCATGATGAGCAGGCTCAGTACGCTGGTTTCTACCGCAGCGTTCGCCCTGCCCGACTTCGGCGCGCGGTGCTCCAACGTCGCATGACTTACGAAGCCCGCACCATGGCAGGCCAGTGATCCGGTGCGACCTTACGTGCCGCTGGCGGTCAACATGACCGCGGCTTCGGCAGTCAGCTGCAGGAAGGTGAAGCTTTCCTGCAAGTACAGTTGCACGACGCGATCGTTGTGGCTTAAGTACCCGACGGAAAAGTCCTGGCCCAGATGCAGTTCGAAATCACCGCCACGCGTGCTCATCAGCACGCCACCTTCAAGCGCCGGCGCCCAGATGATGCCACCCTCCAGCAGATGCTCGATGTCACGGGCCATCGGATAGCCTTCGTTCGTCGCTCCGCTTACGTTGGTGTATGGCTGCTCACCCAGCAGTAGTGCGTACGGACCGTTGACGCCCGCGTCGCGCAGACGACCGAGCCCCTGCGCGACGGCGGCGGGATAGTCGCTCATCGTGGCCGGCAGCGCGATCGAGGTGTTGCTGCTGCCGCGGCGAAGGCCGGTCAGGCCTGCCGCTTCATAACCTTCGAAGATCGCGCCGTCCTCGGCGAAGGCGATCTTGCGCGCGGCGTCCTTGAGCGGTTGCAGGTCCGGATCGTTGGCGCCGCGCTCGACCGAATCGATCGCCTCGCGCGACAGCTCGAACGGAACACGCAGCTCCACCACCGCCTTCACCTCGCGCAGCGCGGCCTGCACGCCATCGGCCGGCGGCTTGATGGGGTGTTGGTGGCCGGTGCCCAGTGCCGAAAACGCAGGGCCTTTGGGCCCGATCACATCCACCACCCGCCGCGCGGCCAGATGGCGCTTGAGCGTCCTGGCGGCCTCTTGCTCGATCTGCGTCCATGCGCTTTCGGATACCGGCGCCAGTTCGCGGTGAAGATTATTCATGGGAGGGTTCTCCTTTGAGCGAGCCGACGCCGAGCGAACCATCCACGGCCTGCTGCGCGGCTGGCGTGGCGCTGTCTGTTGCCTGGGCCTTGGCCGATGCGCCCGACACGGTCACATCAGCCAGGAACGTAGCGGAGGGTACGAAGAACAAGGCGCCGGTCGCCGCCTTGCTGACGTCCAGCAGGCGATCGTAATTGCCCGGCGGATTGCCGATGAACATGTTGTCCAGCATCTGCTCGATCCGCCGCGGCGAACGCGCGTAGCCGATGAAATAAGTGCCAAACTCGCCGCGGCTCACGTTGCCGAACGGCATGTTGTCGCGCACGATCTGCAGTTGTTCGCCGTTCTCCTCGATGTTGGTCAGCGCGTTGTGCGCGTAGGCGGGTTTTTCCGCGTCGTCCAGTTCAATGTCCGAAAGCTTCTTGCGCCCCACGATGCGCTCCTGCTGCTCCACCGGCAGCATGTTCCACGCCTTGAGGTCGTGCAGGTATTTCTGCGTGATCACGTAGCTTCCGCCGGCAAAAGCGGGGTCTTCGTCCCCGATGATCGCCGCGTCGATAGCCTCCTGATCGATCGGGTTCTCGGTACCATCGACGAAGCCGAGCAAGTCGCGCTCGTCGAAATACTTGAAGCCGTGGACCTCGTCGGCCGTGGCGATGGCCTCGCCGAGCCGCGACATGATCTCGTTGGCCAGCTCAAAGCACAGGTCCATGCGCGCGGCGCGGATGTGGAACATCAGATCACCGGGCGTGGAGACCGCATGGTGTACGCCGCGAATTTCGCGAAAGGGATGCAGCTCGGCCGGCCGGGGCTGTCCAAACAGCCGGTCCCAGGCCGCGGAGCCAAACGCCATGACGCAGGACAGCCGGCCGTCGGGGTCGCGAAAACCCACCGCGCGCAGCAGCGACGGCAGGTCGGCGCAGAGCCCTCTTACCGTCTGATCGTGCCGAGGCCCGGGTTGCAAGGTAGCCACCAGGAAGATGGCGGCTTTGGTGAGCTTGGCGACAACGGGCTGCGCAACAACGCAAGACACGATCGATCCCTCACGCCTGGGTTACCGCACAAAGGTCCCTTCATCCAACGGAGCGGACCGCGGCGGACAGTATGCCTAAGAAGCAGGCCCGTGAAGCGCCGCCGACCCCACTGGCGCACGCTGGAACGGTTCGTGCTTTGCCTTGTGCGTCACTTCAGGACGTCCATTTGCCCATGCAACGCTCGCCCAATTCACACAAACCGGGGGTCTGGCCGATATCATTGGCAAGGGAGCTTCGCAGGGGCATGGGTGCATCGTATGGTGGCACCGCACGCTCGTTATCGGGGCTTGTGCCGAACCCGGGTGCCATATCAAGGATGTGTCATAAGCACTTGAATTGCGGCGCAATCTCAAATCAGGGGATAGGGCAATGAGGAATGCACCGGGTTTATCCATGCTCCGCCAGGCCGCCGTGGCGCTGGGCTATGTAGCCGTCTACGCCTTGATCCGCCCTGTCTCCGATGCCCATTGGGAGCTGCTCTCGGGCCTGCGGCTGGCCCTGCTGTTGCTGATACCCTACCGCTATTGGGCAGCGCTGGCGGTGGGTGACACGATCACCAGCGCCTACCAGAGCAGCCTTTCCGTGGCGCAGTTCGGGCTTGGCTGGGGCCTGGCGAACGCGGTGCCCTTCATTGCCCTCGCCATGCCGGTGGTATGGTTTTGCAGGGAAAAGCTCGCGCTGTTTCCGTCCAGGCAGCTGGTGAACTTTCAGACCCTGCTGCTGTGCACGCTGGCCGTTCCCATGGTGTGGGCGCTGGCCAACTACGCGGCCATGTCGCTGGCGAAAAACCCGGGCGTGGCCATTACGCCCATCCTGGTGGTGTATCTGTTCGTCGGTTCCTATGTGGCGCTGCTGACGACCATCCCCTGGGTCATCATCGCCAAGTTGGAATATCGCTCCGGCATGCTGCTCAAGCGCCTGCGCGGGTTCGTCAAGAGTTCGATGGCGCTCGACGCGGCCGGCATCCTGATCCCCTCGCAATTGATCCTGTCGTGGCTGACCCTGCACGGCAAGGAAGACAAGCAGGTGTATTGCTTGTTCATGTTCCTGCCGGTGGCGTGGCTGACCCTCAAGCACGGCTGGCGCGCCGCCGTGATGGGCGGAACGATCGTGGTGGCCTGCATCAACGTGCTGATGAACTACGACACGCCCGACCCCATGGTGCTGCAGGTGCAGTCGATGATTGCCTTCGCCATCACCTGCCTGATCGCCATGGGTGCGCGCATCTCCGCGCTGCATCAGCGCGAGGCGCAGGAACGCGTGGACGTCGAGCAGGCGATGCGGCTGGCCCGGCAAAGCCTGCAGGTGGGCGAAATGCGCCTGCGCCAGGCGTCGGAAACGCTGGAATACGTGTGCGGTGAAATGCAAGTCACGCAAAACCGGCTGCTCAACCGCTTCCGCATGATGCTGCCGGCGAACGAAAGCCAGATGTATTCCAAGCAGGCGGCCACCGCACAGGAAAAAATGTACCAGATCGCCGATGCCATGCATCCGATCGCCTGGCGCCGGCGCGGCCTGCGCGCGGCGCTGCGCGAAAACCTGGGACGCGCCCTGGATGAAGCAGGCATCGCCTACAACTATCAGGTCAAGGGACGCGGCTTCGGCGCGCATGCGGCGAACCTGCACACCATGATCTATCGCCTGGCCTGCGAATCGGTGGTGTACATCTGCGCCAACGTGCGCTGTTCGGACGTCCAACTGACACTGCGCGGCGTCGATATCGATGGCAACCGCCTGGTGGTGCTGCGCATCGCGGGGCACCTGGACGGCGCCACGGAAGACAGCACCTTCTTCAGGCAAGGCCAGCGCGATCGTCTTGCGCACAAGCTTGGGGTGACCGGACTGGACCTGGTCGAACTGCGCGACCACGTGCGCCTGTTCAACGGCCAATTCCATGTTCGCCCGAGCGACAAGACCCTGCAGCTGACCTTCTTGCTGCAAGATGTGGCCGAACAAGAGTGGGAGCAGAACGTGCCCGCCCCCACTCCGATGCGGCTATGGGCTAGCTAGCCCACGCTGGGGATCAATGTCCTCCCGAGCACTGCAGGACGTTGGTGCAGCCGGAGCTGGTCAGCAGCTCAAGTAGGCTGGTGCTTTGCGTGCCCGAGGTGCTGCTGGTGGTACCTGCTGTGGTCGTCTGCGCGGACGCAGCGGAAGCGAACAGGGCGCAGAAGATGACGGCCACGACGTAGACGGTTACGCGCTTCATAAGATTCACCTATTTTCAAGATCGGGCGGCATTGCCCACGCCGATCTTGCAGTAAATCAATGGATTGCAATGTGATCTGCACAGGCTTATCAGCGCGGAACCCGGGGGTGGGGGGCTAATCGGCCGAGGGGTCGGATGCAGCGCGCCGAGCCGCGCCTGCACCGGGGCGCGGCACGGGATTGGGGGTGAGTCAAAGCCGCCTTTTCGGGCAGGCGATGCCCTGGTCAGCAGAGGCGTGCCGATCTCGTTGCGCGGCGATCCTGAAGATCGGTTCGCGCCAATCGATCCAATCGACCAATCCGCGCGGATGGATGTTCCACTGCTCGCGCGCTGAACATTTCAAACAGCCTGCATCAACCTCGCGCACGTACGCCGCACACGGAAATTGCCCTACTATCGCGCCATGCATACACCCGATTCCGCATCACCGAACGACATCCGCCGTGGCAGCGTCGCCTGCGTGGGCATTGGCATGACCCTGGGCTCCCACCTCACGCCCCTGGCGCGCAGCTATATCGAGCAGGCCGACGTGATCTTCGCAGGACTCTCCGACTGTTTCGTGGAAATGTGGCTCGAACGCATGCACCCGGACGTGCGCAGCCTTCAGCCCTACTACAAAGAGGGCAAGTCGCGCATGAAGACCTACCGGCAGTGGGTCGAGCTGATGATGACCGAGGTACGTGCCGGCAAGCGCGTCTGCGGCGTGTTCTACGGGCATCCGGGCATCTTTGCCTGGTCGCCGCACAAAGTCATCGAAGTGGCCCGCGCCGAAGGCTTCCAGGCGCATATGGAGCCGGGCGTTTCGGCCGAGGACTGTCTTTACGCCGACCTCGGCATCGACCCCGGACGTTTCGGCTGCCAGCACTTCGAGGCCAGCCAGCTGCTTTTTTACGAGCGGCGCATCGATCCCGCCGGACACCTGGTGCTGTGGCAAGTCGGCGTCGTCGGCGACCGCACCTTGGCGCGTCAGGGAACGGCACCGGCATACCGGCAGTTGCTCGTGGACTTGCTCAGCCGCCACTATCGGCTAGATCACGAGGTGATAATCTACCGCGCAGCAACGCTTCCGATCGAGCGGCCGCGCATTCGTCGCGTGGCCCTGAGCGACTTGCCTCATGTTCCGCTGACACCCGAAGAAACCGTAGTACTGCCTCCTGCCGAACCCTTGAAGCTGAATGTCGCCATGCGCGAGCGGCTGGAGGCGCTGGATAAGGCAAACGCCTCGGCATGAGGCGCAAGGTGCAATGACAGTCATATAGGGGAAACATCTTTCGTGCGGTGCACGCCTGAGGCATAGGCGACTGTGGCGACATGCCGACCATCACCGCAATGGCGATGACGGCTCTCATCGGACCTCCATGAAGCTGGCCTGCGCATGGCATCATCCTTGCAGAGCCCAACTGTTTGACCACGACCACAGAACCAGGGGAAGACACATGACAGATACGATTGAGTTGCTGGAAGCCATCGGTCGCGATGCCTCGCTGCGACACGCATCGGCGGAGGAACTGACCAAGGTACTTGCCCAGGCTCACGCATCGGAGGCCCTTACCGCGGCGGTAGCGTCCGGCGACACCATGCAGCTATCCAAGGAACTGGGACACAAGCACATGGATCCGCCGCAGTTCACGCAGATCCCGGGTCATGAGGAGGAGCCGGAGCACGACGAAGACGACGAAGCGCCTCCCGCGCCGCATAAGGACAAGTAATCCTCAGGCCGATGGACCAAGTACGCATGTCCTGGTCACTCAATCGCCGCTGTTTGTGTCTCATGCTGACCGGCATGGTCATGATGGCGGCGTGGCGGCCAGGACATTGCGCAGCGACCGACCCCGTCCCGGCCATCGCCAACCCGACGGCATTCCTCGACCAGGCCGAGAGCCTGGAAAGAAAGGATCATCCCCGCTTCGTCCAGATGCTGGCGCAAATCCACCAGGCAGCGCCGGCCATGACGTCGTCCGACCAATGGCATTTACGTTATCTCGATGCATGGGAAACCATGTTCGAAGGCAACTACGCCAAATCCGAAGTGCAACTGCGCCAAGTGGTCGACCACAGCGGCGACGCCACGCTGGCATTCAGGGCATCGTCGCTGCTGTTGATGAATCTCTGGCTTACCCGGCACTACGAGGAAGCCTTTGCGCTGGCCAATCGATTGACCGCGCAACTGCCGCAAATCAAGGACCCGATGACGCGCTATGTGGCGCTGACGTACCTGTCGCAGATGTTGGATTTCGCCGGCCAGACCGACCTCGCCGTCAAGTATGCGCAGATGATGGAGGGTGCCATGCCGCGAGGAGAAAATCGCTGCCTGACCCTCAACCTGCAGGTTGCCGCGCGTTCCAACGGCAAGCGGCTGGTCTCGTCGGACCCCCAGATACAGGAGGCCATCGACGCCTGCACAGCCTCTCATCAATTCGTCGCCGTGGACAGCGTATGGCTGGTTTTGAGCAGCCTGTACCTGGATGAAAACCAGCCTGCCAAGGCAATAAGCCTGCTCGATCGGATCGACCCGAGCATCCGCGCCAGTCATTTTTTCTTTCACATGCTGTCATCGCAGGCCGAACGCGCGGAAGCCTACGCCAAGCTCGGCAACGACAGCGCCGCCAAGAATGCGGCGCTGGCAGCCATTGCCCTGAGCCATCCGGGACAGATCAGCGAATGGCTGATGGTGGCCTATCGGGTGCTTTACGACATCGAGAAAAAAGAAGGTCACCACGCCGCCGCGCTGGCGTACTACGAACAGTACGTCACGCAGGACAAGGATAACCTTGACGACGTCAGCGCCAGGACCATGGCCTATGAAGTGGCCAAGCAAGATGTCCTGCAGGAAAAGCTCGAAACTGAAACGCTAAGCAAGCAAAACAACATCCTGCGCCTGCAGCAGGCGCTGGACAAAAAGGCGGTCGAAGCGAGCCGGCTTTATATCGTGCTGCTGCTGCTTGCGCTGGTATCGATCATCTACTGGCTGTTGCGTATCAAGCGCTCGCAACTGCGCTTTAAACAGCTGTCCAGCCTGGACGGGCTTACCGGCATCCTCAACCATCAAAACTTCATGAGCGAAGCGGATCGAACTCTGCGCGGGCTGGAAAAAAAGCAGGGTTCGGCCTGCCTGGTCTATGTGGACCTGGACTACTTCAAGCAGGTGAACGATACGCATGGCCATGCAGTGGGCGATGCGGTGCTAAGGCGCACTGTGGCGATCTGCCGGCAGCACTTGCGTCCCACCGATCTCTTCGGCCGGCTGGGCGGCGAAGAGTTCGGCATCCTGTTGCTCGATTGCTCCAGCCACCAGGGCGCCGGCATCGCCGATCGCATCCGTGAGACCATCGAAGCCGCTTCGGTCGATGGCGATGGCTACGCCGTATCGTTCTCCGTCAGCGTGGGCCTGGCTTCCAGCAACCGCTGCGGCTACAACCTGCACTTGCTGTGCAAGGAAGCAGACGCCGCGCTCTACCGCGCCAAGCGCACAGGCCGCAACCGAGTCATCGCCGACAGCGAGAGCGGCAACCTGCTCCAGGCCTGAAAGTCACGGCATCACGCGCTGCAAGCCCCCCTGCGCCGGCCGGCCGTGCGCGGTGTGACGCACGCATGATTTTAGGGGCAGCCCCCGCCGTACTCCACGATCCGCCGAAAGAATCCGGGTCGTATAATCGAGGACAGTGGGCAATACATCTGCCACTACACAACGAATTCACGGCTTTCATTCAAAAATCGTAGGAATAGTCGATATACAAACGGTCAGCGTAGGGAACGAAAAAGCTTGAAAATCTCGGTCGCCAAAGGGGCACGGAGCATGGGGAAAGCTTGGGGGGCTCGTAGACGCGAATGGCTGTGGCAGGTCGTCGTGGCACTGGCCTATGCGCTGGCCTACTGCGCCATACGCCCGTTCTCGGATGCGCACTGGTCGCTGACCTCCGGCCTTCGGCTGGCATGCCTGTTGCTGATTCCCTATCGCTTCTGGCTGGCCCTCGCCGTGGGCGAAGCCGCGCCGCTTGCCTACTCGGTGTTCAAGTGTGTGGGACTGTACGGCGTGGTAACCGCCTCGATCTGGTCGATCCCGCCGATCGCCGTCGCCATGCCGGTGGTGTGGTTCTGCCGCCAGCGTCTGGGCCTGTTTCCCGCGCAGCGCGTGATCGACATGAAGGCGCTGCTGATCTGCGCGCTGGGCAGCTCCCTGCTATGGGCCGTGGTGACTTATGCGGGCTTCGTGACCGCCACCGATCCGCACATGCACGCCAGTCCCATCATGCTTGCCGGCGTGTTCGTCGGCAGCTATGTGGCGATTCTTACCATGGTTACCTGGCCGCTGTTCTTTCGGATTGCGCGCAACGGACGAAGCCTGCGCGAGATGGCCCTCGAAGCGGTGCACAGCACGCTTGCCTGGGACGCGCTGCTATATGCACTACCCGCCCTGCTGGCCATCGCCGTTGCCAGCGCCTGGATGGGCGCCGAAAGCGGCGCGATCCTGCAGATGTCGCTGTTCCTGCCTGTCGCATGGCTGACGTTGAAATACGGTTGGCGCGGCGCCGCCGTGACGGGGCCGATCGCGGTCGGCTGCGTCTGCGTGCTGACCCTCTCGGTGCCTGATCCGATCGTTATCCAAGCGCAGTTTTTCGTCGCCTTCGCGGTCACTTTCCTGTTTCTCATGGGCGCGCGCATTGCCTCGCAGATCCACGCCCAGGAACAGGAACGCCTTACCGTGGACAAGGCGCTCAGCGTGGTGCAACAGGTCTTGCACCAGGGCGAAGTGCGCCTGCGCCAAACCTCGGCGGCACTGGAAATGGTGGGCGGCAATGTGTCGCTGTCGCAAGGACGTGTCTTGCAAAAAGTGCAGCGCTTCCTGAGCCCGGATGAGAGGGCTGCGTTGAACAGGGAGGCAAGCACCACCAAACATCGCATCTACGGCCTGGCCGAATCGATGCACCCGGTGGCGTGGCGCGAACGCGGGCTGCCCGCGGCGCTGCGCGAAAGCATCGGCCGCATCCTCGACGAAGGCGGCATCGCCTACGAATGCATCATCCAGGGACGCGGGCTGTCGCAACTTGCGCCGCCCGTGCATCAGGCCATTTATCGCATCGTCTGCGAAAGCGTTGCGCAGGTTTGCACGCAAGCGGCAAGCGACCGTATCACGCTAACCCTGCGCGGCGGCGAAACGCAGGGACGCCGCTGGGCGGCAATCCGCGTAACCGGAACGGGCGGCGGACAAGCGGCGCGACAGTCGCCGCGCGGGCAATCAGGCGCCGATGTGGCCGCCAGGCTAGGGGCAGGAACCAGCACCCCATCTTCAATTGCGGCGCAGGCCGAATTGTTCGACGGACTGATGCATGCCAGGCGCGGCAAGCATGGCATGACCCTTTCGGTGATGCTCTACGACGCCCAACACCTCACGCTAGGCAAGCAGATGCAACCGCGCGCCGCGCAATTGTGGGTGCGCTGAGTTCATCGCGCGTTCCTGGGGCTTGGTTCACGTCGCACCACCGAGGCTTGTTCACGCTGTCGGCCGCAACCCGCAGGGCCGGGTCTGTTTGCCCGCCATCCGGCGTCATCGCTCAGTCGTGTACGGACGTACACGCCCTTCACGCTTCCTTGGCTGGCGAGCAAACAGCTCCCGGCGCGAGCCACGCCAATGGTGCAAACAGGCTCTAGTGTGAACAGGCCTGGCTCGAAGCATTTCAACTGCCCCGGCCGCCTCCACAGTTGTAGGTATCGCAGGTATCGGACGACGCCGTCGAAGCGGGAACCGCCGTGAACTGCGTGGTGCCATCGCTTTGCGGGGTGGCCGTCACGGTGGTCGTCGCATCGCTGTAGACCGTCACGGTGCTGCTGCTGGATGCCGAGGTATTGGTACTCGGCGTCGTGCTGACGTGTTGCGCATCCACGCCGACCGGCAGCACGATGGTCGTACCGCCTGCCGTGCCAATGGCCGCGTGCACGGTGCCGTTGAGATCGTTGACCTGCACGTACTTGATGCCGTTGAGCATGAACACATAGACGTGCCAGTTCGGATTCGCGCTCACATCGACGGCGTTCGGCCAGGACTGGCCCAGCCCCGACGCCGGCGCGGCGGTTTGCGCCGCGCTTGCGCCCGCAAAGCCTAAAGCGACCAAACCGGCCAACACGGCCAGACGCCAACTTCCGTGAAGACAAGACATGGGCTTCCCCTTTAATTGGTGGTAGCTGCCTACCGGAACATTGACGATAACAGGTGAAATGTCGATGAATTGATGAGGAATCGCGTGCCTGCGGCCACCGCCTGGCCGGTGTGCGCAGGGGGGCCAAGTGCCTGAAACGGGGTCGGTGCCGTCCGCGCCAGGTCGTCATCCGGAACAAAACGGCACGTCCCCGGTGCGCTCTGCTTGCACGCTTGGCGAGGGTCTGGCGGCACCGGCGCAAACCTCCCTTAAGGCCGCGCGGGCAAAGCCTCGTGCCGGCCCCGACAGATGGCAGAAGTCTTGCTTGCCTTCCGGATGTGTGATGCGACCCATGGCGGGCCGCCACCAACGGGGACCCGGGATCAGCAATGCTACTGAGGCGTATGCCAAGCATGGCCTGGCAGTTCGCGGGCCTGTTCGCCTTGAGCGGCGCGCTTGCGCTGTATTCAACGGCGCTGGCCCGGCTGACGCATTCGCCACCGTCCCTGTGGCTTGCCAACGGCGCCCTGCTCGGCTGGCTGATCCGCAGGCCGCTGGCGCAGACCTGGCCCCTGTTCATCGCCGGATTCCTCGGCTATGCGGCCGCCAAGGGGCTATTGGGCGACCCGCTGCCCACCATCGTGGGGCGGGGCCTGGGCAACGCGATGGAGACGCTAATGGTCACTTTGGCCATTAGGCGTCAGTTTCCGGTCATTCATGCCGAGACCTCGTTCCCGAAACTGGCCCGCACCGCGCTGGCCGCGGCCGTCGTGGCCTGCGCCCTCGCCTCGCTTGCCGTCACCCTGGTCTGGCATCTCCGGCCGGAACTGAGCTTATGGATCGACTGGAGCATGGTGTTCAGGGCGCATCTGCTGGGCATGATCATCGCCGGCTGCGCGTCGATCGTGGTGGCGATCAAGCAGGACAGCGAGCCGCTGTTCCATGGCAAGCGCGCCTCGTTGCTGTGGCATCTGCTGCTGCTTACGGCGGTCTGTGCCGCGGTATTCATGGTGCGTCGCTACCCGCTGCTGTTTTTGGTCTATCCGCCGCTGCTGCTGCTGATTTTCCGCCATCGCTTTGCCGGCATGATTTTCGGTATCGCCATCGTCGCCCTGATCACCACCGGCAGCGCGGCGCTGGATCTGGGACCGTTCGATCTGGTGCATGGCGTGACGCCGATACTGAAGGTCACCATGGCGCAGGTGTTCATTGCCGGCTACTGCCTGGTCGCCCTGCCGGTAGCGCTGGCGCTGGTCGAACAGGATCGCCTGCAGGTGCGCCTGCGCGAGAGCGAACTGCGCTATCGCATGCTGGCCGATAACAGCGGCGATCTTGTGATGCGTATCCGGCCCAACGGCGATCGCCGCTACGTGTCGCCCTCGGTGAAAGAGCTGCTGGGCTGGGAGGTCGAGGATTTCATGACGCCACGCCCGGACCTGATCCATCCCGACGACCGCGAGCGGATCGCCGAGGTAGTGACCGCGTTGCGCCGCGTCGGCGGCGCCACCACGGCCACTTACCGGCTGCAGCATCGCGCGGGCCACTATCTTTGGATCGAGGCGTTCGCGCGCATCGTCGACAGCCCCGATGGCGACGGCAGCACCGAAATCATCTACACCGGCCGCGACGTCACCCAGCGCGTGCAGATCCAGCAGGCGCTGATCGAAAGCCAGGCCCAGCTGAAGACGATCACCGACAACGTGCCGGCCGTGATCGCGCGCGTGGACATGTCCGAGCGCTATACCTATATCAACCGCTTCGTCGAACAGATATCGGGCGAACTGCCCTCCACCATGCTGGGCAAAACGGTGAAGGAAGTTCGCGGCGCGGCGCTCTACGAGCAGCTCAAGGAATATCTGGACCGCGCCTACGCAGGCGAGTCGGTATGGTTCGAATATGAAGCGACCTATCGCGGAAAACTGCTGCACTTTCAGACGCACTATGTCCCCGATACCGACGCCAAGGGCAAGGTTCGCGGTCTGTATGCGCTGACCACGGAAATCACCCACATCAAGAACGTGGAGCGCGAACTGCTGCGCCTGGCGCACCAGGATGCGCTGACGGGCCTAGCCAATCGCCGCTACTTCAATGAACAGGCGCAGCCGCTGCTGCGCAATGCCTGCCAGAACCGTGCGCCGGTGCTGCTGGTGTTGCTGGACGTGGACAACTTCAAGTCCATCAACGACACCCACGGCCACGCCGCCGGCGATCTGGTGCTGGCCGAAGTCGGACGCTGCCTGCAAGAAATCGTGCTCAAGGGAGCCGTGGTCGCGCGTATTGGCGGCGACGAATTCGTGGTGTTGTGCGATCACCTGCACGACCATGCCGCGGCCGAAGCCTTTGTGCACGAATTGTGGAAAGCCCTGCATATGGCGGTGATGATGGGACGCCATTGCATCGATGTGCATATGAGCATGGGCGCGGTGTTCTTCCATGGACCTGCGTCGCAGGATGTATTGATGAAGCTCGCCGACGAGGCCCTGTACCTCGCCAAGGAAGCCGGACGCAATACGTACCGGTTGGTTGCCAAACAGCTATTTGTCGGTGAGAAACATGGAAACCTGTGACCTGCGCGACGAAGAAAAATCCTTCGAGCGAGCCATTACCATGGCTTTCCAGCCGATCGTGGACTTGAGCTGCCAGACCACCTTCGCACATGAAGCGCTGGTGCGCGGCCAAGATGGCGCGTCCGCCAGCGACGTGCTTTCCGGTGTCGAGCTGGACCATCGACTCGCCTTCGACCAGCTCTGCCGGACGACCGCGCTCGAATGGGCGGGCCGGCTCAAACCCCCTGCACTGCTGTCGATCAATTTCATGCCCAACGCCATCTACGACGCCTATCACGGCCTGATGGCGACGGTGGCCACCGCCAAACGCGTCGGCATGCCCCTGGCGCGCATCATCTTCGAAGTGAACGAACAGGAGGCCGTCGCCGATTTCGAGCGGCTGGTGAGCGCGCTCAGGGCCTATCGCGCGCAAGGCATTCTTACCGCCATCGACGACTTCGGTGCGGCCTATTCGGGCCTGAACCTGCTGGCCGATTTTCAGCCGGACCTGCTGAAGCTGGATTTGGCGCTGATCAAGGGCATTTCGCTGGACCGGGCACGCCGCGCGATCATCCGCCACACCGTGCGCATGTGCGAAGAGCTCAACATCCAAGTGATTGCCGAGGGGGTCGAGACGGCGGACGATTCACTGACCTTGCGCGACCTGGGCATCCATCTGCAACAGGGCTACCTGTTCGGCAAGCCGGAGCTTGAGGCCCTGCCCCTGCCGCGTTTCGAAGGTTGATCGCCGCGCACTGAGCGCCCTCCGGCGCGGTCCGCGCCGTGATTGCGCCAGTGCCCACGTTACGCACGGCCGGCGCCCTGCGCTATGATCCCGGTCAGCTCAGGACTACGGCAGACGCTATGACCAGCTACGCACTGGAGTCGTTGTTGTCCCCCCTCGATGGGGAATCGCCCACCGGGCAAAACCTCGAATACGACGCTGAGTTCCTGGCGCTGGAGCGCTTGGCCTCACCCAAGTCCGAGCGCGCCATGGGCGACAGCGTGAAAGCCGCCGAAGAACCCGATTGGGACAGGGTATCCAGCCAGGCCGAATCGCTGCTGGGCCGCTCCAAGGATTTGCGAATAGCCGTCCATTTGATCAAGGCCTGGATGCGCACTACCGGCATGCCCGGTTTCGCGGCCGGCTTGCGGCTGCTCAAGGGGTTGTTGGAAAACTTCTGGGACGGCGTGCACCCGCAACTGGATGCCGAGGACGACAACGATCCCACCGCCCGCGTAAATGCGATATCGGCGGTCACCGACTTGCAAGGCATGCTGGGCTTTTTCCGTAACACGCCATTCGTGCAGTCGCCTCGGCTCGGCCGCTTCAGCCTGCGCGACCTGCGCATCGCCAACGGCACGTTGAAGGTCGCCGGCAGCGAACAGGAAGAGGTGCCCGAGCAGGCCAGCATGAGCCAGATCGAAGCCTGCTGCATGGACTGCCCCGAAGAGCAACTGACCGATACGGTCGCCGCGATCGGCGCTGCGCTGGACGACCTCAAGGCCATCGACGCGATTTTCAGCGAGCACATCGGCACGGCCGGCCCGGACCTCAAGCCCCTGCTCAGCGATATCTTCGAAGTGAAGAAATTTCTGGAGCCGCAACTGGCCAGGCGTTCGCCGCAGGCTGCAGGTGGCGATACCGATGCCGAAGGCGCCGGCGAAGCCGGTGAAGCCTCCTCGAGCGGCGGCAAGGCCAATCACACCGGCCGCATCGAGGGACCGCAGGACGTCATCCGCCGCATCGACGACATCTGCGAGTACTACGCGCGCTGCGAACCGTCGAGTCCGATTCCGCTGTTGCTGCGTCGCGCACAGCGCCTGGTCGGCTTGAGCTTTGTCGACCTGATGAAAGATCTCGCCCCGGGCGGCGTGAGCGAGCTGCAGGTCATTTCCGGCTCGACCGACGAATAAGCCGCATCGGTCGAAGACCCCCCACGCACCGGCGTCAATAAACGCCCTTGCAGATGTTCGCCGTGGAGCGCACGAACACCGTGCGCGTGGATGGGCTCCAGCTCATTGCCAGGCCGGCCGGCAGCCCTACCGTGATGTCCGCGTCCGCACTCTGCTCGAACGGCCCCACCGATACGCTGTTGCCGCCGCCGAAGGCGACCTTGGCGCTGATCGCATAACGGGAGGGATTGGCGCAGGCGCCCGCCTCCACCTGGCGCGACGCCGTGCCGCCGTAGGCCGTGATGTCCGGCAGGGTGCCGGAGCCGGCCGGCACGCTCTGGCCGTTGCACGTCGCTATCAGGGTATAGCTCACCGACACGCGCAGCGGTGGCGCCACCTGCACCACCGCCTGCGCCTGCGGCTGCTCTGTGCACCCGCGCAAGAAAACCTTGTGCTTGGGCACTACGTGCAGCACGTACGCACCGCTGGCAGTCCCCGTGCCAGCGGGCAGCTTCAGTTCGATACGCGTGGGCAATACGCCCGTCACGATCGGCTGGGGATCGATCGGGTGGCCCTGTGCATCCGTGGCGGTGACCTGTGGATCGGCGCATTGCGCATCCGAAAGATCCGTGCCGACCAGCGCCAGCGCCACCGGCGCCGAGCCCGGATGCAGCGCAAACAACGGGCGATGATCGATGGTTTCTACGCCGCTGACGACCGGCGTGGCCTTGGATGAACCGAATGCGGCAGCGAGGCGGTCGATGGTGGCGGCCAGTCCCGCCGCCATGGCTTTCGCATCGTCGCCGGGACAACCCTTGACGGTGTCGAGGTAGGCACGCGTTCGTTGTATCGCCGCATCCGCGCGCAGGACCGCTACACGCGAGCTGTCGTCGATGATTTCCACCGGCTGGCTGCTCTTGTTGCCGAGCGATTTGCGCAGCGCCGCCTCCATCTGTCCCAAGCGCTCGCTCGCCGAGGCAAGACGATCGTCGTGCACGCTGGCGGCTCGCGCCGCCAGATCCTGCTTGGCCGTTTCAAGCCTGGCCATGACCGCATCGCCGGTAAGCCGCGGCGCGATCTGCGCGTGCGCGTGATACGCCGCCACCGCGACCAGCAACCCGCACAACACACCCCTGCTGTATTTGGCACCACGCATCGAAACCGTCCCGTTCATTCATGCAGCCCCTCCCCTGCGTGCAGGGGAGGGGAAGGAGCCTTCGCGCTCAATCGTCCGGGCAATCGTTGCCCTGCCCCGACTGGCAGCTTTGCTGATCGGGCGGCAACAGGATACCGGACGGCACGATGCCGAACGAACGATAGTTCGCCGAAATCACGCTCGCATCGATGTATGAATCCAGATGGTTGTTCGCGTTCTGCGCGCGGCTGGAGAACACCGAGGTCGGTACGTTCACGCTATCGCCCACGATCGACAGGATGTTGCCCGACGCATCTACCGCGTAGAAGTAGGCCGGCGGATCGCCCACCAACGGCACGTACTGCGTGGTGGTGCCGGTTACGTAGATGGGGTTGGCCTCGGTGCCGATCGCTCCGGTGGAGGACCACGTGCCCGTGCCGTCATACAGCCAGGTCTTGTCCGACTGCAGCAGGCTGCCATTGGTGATCGTGAACGAGACCGGCGAGGTACCGGCATTTACCGTGTAGCTGCTGCCGTTGAGCGAACTCAAGGTCAGCGTTTGGTTGTCGGCGAAGCTGAAGCCGGCAGTCGAGCGGAAATCGCCTAGCGTGCCGACCTGGTTGGTGCCATCCAGCGTGGTGCCCCCGCCGGCACTGCCGGTCAGCGTCGAGGCATTGAGCGAGCCGCCCGTGCCTTCGCTCAACATGCCCGCCGCGTTGAGCGTGGTAGCGGTGCCGCTGGTGCTGCCATTGATGCTGATGCCGCCACTGCTGGTGGTCAGCGCGAGAAGGCTGCCGCCCTTCACCGGGCCGGCGACGGTCAGGGCCTGCGCATCGTTCAGGCTGAAACCGTTGGCGCTGAAGCTGCCCAGCGTGTCGACCTGATTGAAGCCGGTAAGCGTGGTCGCGCCGCTGGAACTGCCCGTCAGCGTACCGGCGGTCACGCCATCGGCACCTTCACTGATTGAACCGGCCGACTGCAACGCTACCGTGGTGCCGATGACGGCACCGGCGATGTTGATGTTGCCGGCATGGGTGAGGAGCGTCGTATTGCCATTGCCGTTGACCGTGCCCGACACATTCAGCGACTGGCCGTCGGTGAAACTGAAACCGTTCGCGCTGAAGTTGCTCAATGTGGCGACCTGGTTGCTGCCGTTGAGCGTAGTGGCGCCGGCCGAATTGCCCGAGAGCGTGCTGGCAGCGATGCTGCCCGATCCTTCGCTGATGGTGCCGGCCGAATTGAGCGAGGTCGATGTGCCGATCACCGCGCCATTAAGGGTGAGATTGCCGCTGCTGGTAGTCAGGGCGGCGCTGGCGCCGCCATTGACCGTACCGTTCACCACCAGCGCCTGGCCGTTGATCAGGCTGAAATTGCCGGCGTTGAAGTTGCCCAACGTGCCGATCTGGTTGCCCGAACCATTCAAAGTGGCCGCACCGCCCGCGCTGCCGGTGAGCGTGCTGGCGACGATGCCGCCGGCACTGCCTTCATTCATCGCGCCGGCGGCGTTCAGCGTCGTGCTGGTGCCTTGCACGCTGCTATTGATGGTGAGGTTGCCATTGGCCGTGGTCAGTGCGACGTTGCCCTGACCGTTGATCGTGCCCGATACGGTCAAGGCCTGGCTATCGTTCAAGCTGAAGCCGTCTGCGCTGAAACTGCCGAGCGTGCCGATCGCGTTGGCGCCGTTGAGCGTGGTCGCGCCGGACGACGAACCGGTCAGTGTCCCCGCGGCCATGCTGCCGCCGCTGCCTTCGCTGATCGCGCCATGCGCGGTCACCAGCGAAAGCGTGCCGCTCGCGCTGATGCTGTTGTTGGCGGTGATGCCGTCCAGGCCGGTCAGCGAGACATCGCCGCCGCTGATCGCGCCGCCCGTGGTGAGTGTGCCGCCGTTCGAAGCCAGCGCGACGCTGCCACTGCCAGCGCTGATGCCGAGCACCGTCAGCGTGCCGCCCGCGGTCAGCGCAACGCTGCCGTTGTTGTTGTCGGTCAGCGAGGCGATGCTCAGGTTGCCCGCGTTGGTGATGCCGACACCCGTACCGGTCGCCGTGATCGCGCCGGTAAACGCATTGCCGCCGTTGGTCAGCGCGATCGCACCGCTGCCGCTGTTGAGATTGCCGGTACCGGAGACCGACAAGGCACCGCTTTGACTGACCGTGCCGCCGTTGCTGGTCGCCGCGAGATTGCCCGCCACGGTACCGCTGCCCAGGTTGAGGTTGCCGGTACTGATGGCGGTGAGGCTGCCAGTGTCGACCGAGCCCAGCGTAAGCGCCGTGCCGTTGGTGATCTGCGCCGTGGTGCCGGTCAATGACACCGCGCCGCCGAAGGCGTTACTTGACGTCAGCGTAATGGCGCTGGTGCCCGCATCGATATTGCTGGTGCCGCTTACCGATAACGCGCCACTCTGGCTGATGGCACCGTCATGGCTGTCGGCGACCAAGTTGCCGCCCACCGAACCACTGCCCAGATTCAACGTACCGGTGCTATCGACCGTCAGCGCGCCGGTATGCAGCGCGCCCAGCACCAATGCACTGCCCTGGCTGATCTGGGTGGTGCCGCCGGTCAACGCCACCGCGCCGCTGAAGTCGTTGCCCCCATGGGTCAATGTGATGGCATTGCTGCCCGCGTTGAAGCTGCTGCTGCCGGTGACGGTAAAGGCGCCGGTCTGCGTGATCGCGCCGCCCGTGGTGGTAACCGACAGGCCGCCGCTGCCGATGTCCAGCGTGCCGGCGGTAAAGGTGCTGCTGTTACTGGTGAGGCCGGTGAGCGTGGCGGTGCCGCCCAGCGTCGCCGTGCCACCGGTTTGGATGCCAAGCGCGTAGCTGCCATCGATGGTGGAAACCAGATCGATCGCACCGCTGCCCGTGCTTTGCAGCGTGGCATTGGCGTTCAGGGTCACCGCATCGTTATAGGTCTGCCCGCCGCCGGTGGTGACGTTGCCGTTGATGAAAATGCCGCTGCCACCTGTCGCATTCAATGCACCGCCAATGCCGATCGTCGGCACCGTCAGCGCGGCGTTGACGTAATTGAGGGTGAGGTTGCCGGTGATGCTGCTGGGCAAAGTCAGCGTGCCGGGGGTGGCGTCGGTATTGGTCAGCGACAGATTGTTGATTTGCGCACCCGAGCCGGCGGCGAAGGTGACGCTGCTGCCGAAATCGTTGTTGCCGCTCAGGGTAATGTCTTGTCCGGCGCCGGCCGTGGTGTCGTTTTGCGTGAAGCTGGCCGCGCCG
>NZ_DATJTC010000043.1:0-138982 GCF_035503745.1 Dyella sp. | reverse complement strand
GTGGATTACTCCGGGCATTCTGCCCTCCGCCCTCCGGGCCGCGCCGCTTTCGCGTCGCGTTCAAAATCGCATCCTGCGATTTTGTCGAACCGTCATCTTGGTTTCGGTGGTTCAAATCCACCTCCAAGGCTTCGGTTCATTTATCCCGCCAGTCAGACCATCCGCGAATGGTCAGCTGGTGGAGGGAGGTGGATTCGAACCACCGAAGGCGTAAGCCAGCAGATTTACAGTCTGCCCCCGTTGGCCGCTTGGGTATCCCTCCAACAAAGAACGGCTATTGTGTGGATTGGGGCTTGTCGTGTCAACACCCGACGGGGTCGAAAGAGCCGATTTTTCGCCACTTTCCGGCACTGCCGATGCCTAGGTTCAGTCGTTCCCGGCAGCGCGTGTATCGACCAGTTGCTCCATGCTCTTGGACAGCTCCAGCAGGCGCAGCGCCTGCTCCTGCAAGCGGCGCTCATTGTCGTCGCGCGGCGACCACGGCGGCACCGGCGTAGGCTTGCCATCGGGCTTGTCCAGTGCCACGAATACCATCACGCAGCTGGTTGCCAGGCGCTCTTCGCTGGTACGCAGGTCGCGCGCGAGCACATCCACGGCCATCTGCATGCTCGACTTGCCGGTATGGATCAACTTGGCGCGCACACTGACCAGGTCGCCGATCAGGATGGGCTTGACGAACTGGATGCCGCTGACTGCCGCGGTAACGCAGTAGGCTCCGCTCCAGCCGACGGCGCAGGCGTAACCGGCCTGGTCGATCCATTTCATCACCATGCCGCCGTGCACCTTGCCGCCGAAGTTGACGTCGGTCGGCTGCGCCATAAAGCGGAAGGTCACTTCATTTTGCTGGCCTGACATGGCGTCTCCAATGAACTGAATCTATGACGGGTGGGGGCGCATTATGCGCTTTTGCCGGCACGGACTGGCAACACCAGTCGCATCGGGGTGGTCATCAGGCCGCTGGGCGAAAGCCGTTCGGGGCCGGTCGCGCGAAAGCCCAAGTGCCGGTAAACCGGCACCGCGCAGCGGGTGGCGTTGAGTGTGAAGCGGCGCGTGCCGGCGCGGCGCAGGGCGTCTTGCATGGTTCGCGTCCACAACTGCCGCGCGAAACCGCGCCCTTGATACTGGGTGCCGACGAAGAATTGCACCAGGTGGCAGTCATCGCGCATGGCCGAAACGCCGACCAGCCGATCGCCCAGATAGCCCAGATGAAAACGCTGCCCACCCGCGATTTTTTCGCGCAGCGTTCGCGCACTGAGCCGCGCAAGCAGCGCTTGTCCGGCTTCGAACGTTTGATCGGGAAGAATCCATCGGCGGGCGAGGCGACGGATCAGCACGCCGATGATGCGCGCATCGTCGGGTTGTGCCAGGCGTATGCGCAAAACCGGTTCGGGCATGGGAAATTCCGCGCTGGGGAATGTTCTCGCGTCACGCTGATCGTGGCACGAAAAAGCCCCGCTTGCGCGGGGCTTTGGGGGTGTTCGGCTACGCGAAAAACTTAGACGTTGAAGAGGAAGTGCAGCACATCGCCGTCTTTCACCACGTAATCCTTGCCTTCCTTGCGCAGGCGCCCCGCCGCGGCCGCGCCGGACTCGCCCTTGTATTGAATGAAATCGTCGTAGGACACGGTTTCTGCACGAATGAAGCCGCGCTCGAAATCGGTATGAATTACGCCCGCGGCCTGCGGCGCGGTAAACCCGCGCTTGATGGTCCAGGCGCGCACTTCCTTCACGCCGGCGGTGAAGTAGGTTTGCAGGTTGAGCAGCTTGTAGCCGGCGCGAATCACGCGGTTGAGGCCCGGTTCGTCCAGGCCCAGATCTTTGAGGAACTCATCGCGATCGGCGTCGTCCAGCTGCGAAAGTTCTTCTTCGATGGCTGCGCACACCGGCACTACTTCGGCGCCCTCGGCAACCGCGCGCTGACGCACGGCATCCAGGTGCGGATTGTTATCGAAACCGTCCTCGCGCACGTTGGCGATGTACATCAGAGGCTTGAGCGTGAGCAGGAAAAGATCGCGCACCAGCTCCTTTTCCTCTTCATCCAGGCCCAGGCTGCGCGCGGTCTTGCCTTCGTTGAGACCGGCGGCGAGCTTTTGCAGTACCGGCTTCTTGGCGATGGCTTCCTTGTCGTTGGCCTTCGCCGCGCGCTCGGCGCGGTTGAGCGCCTTCTCGACGGAATCGAGATCGGCCAGCGCCAGCTCGGTATCGATGGTTTCGATGTCGGCGATCGGATCGACCTTGCCCGCTACGTGAATGATGTCGCTGTGTTCAAAGCAACGCACCACATGCGCGATGGCATCCACTTCGCGGATGTGCGCGAGGAACTTGTTGCCCAGCCCTTCACCCTTGGACGCGCCAGCCACCAGGCCGGCGATGTCGACGAACTCCACCGCGGTGGGAATCACCTTCTGCGGATTGACGATGCCGGACAAGGCCTGCAGGCGCGGATCGGGTACCGGCACCACACCCACGTTCGGTTCGATGGTGCAGAACGGGAAATTCGCCGCCGCGATACCCGCCTTGGTCAGCGCATTGAACAGGGTGGATTTGCCGACGTTAGGCAGGCCGACGATGCCGCATTTGATGCCCATGATGTGGATCCAAAAAGAAAAACCGTAACGAAGGGGAAGGGTAGACCGGCACGATGACGGTCACCGGCTCCCCGCTGTGTGAAGCTGCTGCATGGCCTTGTCGAACTGCCCATCGACGGCCAGCGGCAGCACGTCCAGCGCGCGCGCGATGCCATCGAGCATGGCGTCCTCGTCTTTTGCCGAGGGCGGGCCCAGCACCCACGGCGTCACCTGGTCGCGATGGCCAGGATGGCCGATGCCGATGCGCATGCGGTGGAATTTGCCGTGCCCGAGGTGGGCGATGATGTCGCGCAGGCCGTTCTGGCCACCGTGGCCGCCATCGAACTTCAGGCGTGCCGTGCCAGGTGAAAGATCCAGGTCGTCGTGCGCGACCAGGCACTCGTGCGGCTCGATCTTGTAGTAGCGCAGCGCCGAGGCAACGGCGATACCGCTCTTGTTCATGAAGGTGGCGGGCTTGAGCAGCCACACCGGTTCGCCGTCGATGCGCACTTTGCAGGTTTCGCCATGCAGCTTGCCATCGAGGCCAAAGCGCTCGCCCTGCCCCGATGCCAAAGCATCAACAAACCAGAACCCGGCGTTGTGCCGGGTTCGAAGGTATTGGGCACCGGGATTGCCCAGCCCGACGATGAGTCGTAGACCTGCCATATGTCAGGTGGTCGCGCGTCCGCAAGATGAGCGGCCCATCCCGCCCCTCTCTCCCGTGGAGAGAGGGCACGAGAGGCCATGACGGCTTACTTCTTGGACTGCTGATCCTTGGAGGCCTCGGCAGCCGGCTTGGCGGCTTCGCCTTCGGCACCCTCGGCCGGAGCTTCGTCAACTTCTTCCTGCACGGTCACGGCGGTGACCACGGCCACGTCATGATCGGCGCCCAGGTGCAGCGCAACGATTTCCACGTCGGCCGGCAGCTTCAGTTCCGACAGGTGGACGATGTCGCCGGGCTTGAGGCCAGCCAGGTCGAGTTCGATGAACTCCGGCAGATCCTTCGGCAGGCAGGAGATTTCCACTTCGTTGAGGTTGTGCGAGATGACCACGCCAGCGGTCTTGCCGGCGGGGGACTTCTCCTGGTTGAGGAAGTGGATCGGCACGTTCACGCGGATCGCTTCGTTCTCATTGATGCGCAGGAAGTCCATGTGCATCATCTGCTGCTTGAACGGATGCTTCTGCCAGTCGCGCACCAGCACTTTCTGCACCTTGCCGTCGACGTTCAGGTCGAGCACCGAGGAGAAAAACCACTCGTGCTTGGCGGCGAGCAGGATGGTGTTGTGCTCGATCTGGATGCTTTCGGGGGCCTGCCCCGCGCCGTAAACGACGGCCGGCACAAAGGACGCACGACGCAGGCGGCGGCTCGCACCTTTCCCCTCGTCTTTGCGGCTCTGAGCCAGAATCTCATGAATCTTAGCCATGTCAGTATTGCCTTAAGGTTTGGAAGCCGCCTCACGGCAGCCGGATGGACTCCCCCGCGACCAGGAGAGTCGAAGTGTCCGCTTACGCGGACGGAAAAGCGGGTAAGTATACAGAAATCCGGGCTTTTGCGCCCCTCCCCCGGGCGGGCGGGGGCGGGGGCTTGCCCCGCGATGAGGGCGGCCAGGGCGCGGTTCCAAGGAAGCATGGGGGCGAGAGCCCTGCCCCTCGCCGCGGCCCGCCTCCTGAACGGGGCGCGTGGGAAAAGCGGAACGCGGCATCCTCCTCCCCCCGCGGGGAGAGGAGGAAATGCCCGGTACGGCTAGTCGATGTAAAGCGAGCTGACCGATTCGCCGAAGGCGATGCGGCGGATCGTCTCGGCCAAGAGCTCGGCCACGGAAAGCTGGCGGATCTTGCCGCAAGCCCTGGCTTCATCGCGCAGCGGCAGGGTGTTGGTGACCACGAGCTGATCGAGCTGGGACCCCTCCAGATTGCGGATCGCCGCGCCCGACAGCACGGGGTGGACGCAATAGGCCACCACCTTGCGGGCGCCACGGTCCTTGAGGGCCGCCGCCGCCGCGCACAGGGTGCCGGCGGTGTCCACGATATCGTCCACCATCACGCAGGTTTTGCCTTCGACATCGCCGATGATGTTCATCACGGTGGCCACGTTGGCCTTGGGACGGCGCTTGTCGATGATGGCCAGGTCCGCGTCGTCCAGGCGCTTGGCGATGGCGCGGGCGCGGACCACGCCGCCCACGTCGGGGCTGACCACGATCAGGTCGTCCATGCTGTAGTTGCGCCAGATGTCGGCCAGCAAGATCGGCGAGGCGTAGACGTTGTCGACGGGGACGTCGAAGAAGCCCTGGATCTGGTCGGCGTGCAGGTCCACGGTCAGCACGCGGTCCACCCCGGCGGTGCCGATCAGGCGGGCGACCAGCTTGGCCGTAATCGGCACGCGCGCCGAGCGCGGACGGCGGTCTTGGCGGGCATAGCCGAAATACGGGATCACCGCCGTGACGCTGGCCGCCGAGGCGCGCTTGAGCGCGTCCACCAGGGTCAACAGCTCGAACAGGTTCTCGGCGCTGGGGGCGCCGGTCGGCTGCAGGACGAAGACTTCCTGCCGGCGGACGTTTTCTTCGATTTCGATCTGCACTTCGCCGTCGCTGAACTTGCCGACGAGCGCCTTGCCCAGCGGCACGCCGAGCCGATGGGCGACATCTTCGGCCAGGGCGCGGTGAGCGTTGCCGGTAAACAGCATCGGGCTGGACGTATCCACGATTGTTCCCTCGAAAACCAGGCCATTGAAAAATGGCTGGGGCGGTAGGATTCGAACCTACGCATGCGGGAATCAAAATCCCGTGCCTTAACCAGCTTGGCGACGCCCCAGTGTTCAGCTTGTTGTAGTTTGCTTCGGATCAGCCGGCAGCGCCATGACGCAACAGCGCCTGGTGCAGCGGCGACCGGCCGACGCCTTGGGCCACCCAGGCCGTGAACGCGGCCGGACAACGCCCGGCGACGGCCTCAGCCTGCTCGACCGTCGCCGTCTCGAGGAAAACGCAACCGCCGCTGCCGGAAAGGCGTGCGTGGCCGTGATGTCCGAGCCAGTCGAGCGCAGCGGCGACCCGCGGGTAGCGCGCGCGAACGAGCGGTTCGAATGCGTTCTCCAGCGTTTCGCCGGAAGCAAAGGATGAAATTGTGGCGGGGGGAGCATTACGTGTCAATTCAGCCGTTTGAAATAATTCGACCGCCGACGTGCGTTCATGCGGGTCGACCAGCACATACCACCGGCGCGGCAGGCTGATCGGCTTGAAGTGTTCACCCGTTCCCGACACCCATGCGGATCGTTGCAGAACGAACACCGGCACGTCCGCGCGCAAGCTTCGCGCCAGCGTGGCAAGCTCGTCGATGCCGGCGTTGCAATGCCACAGCTGGTTGAGCGCAACCAGCACCGTGGCGGCGTCGGAAGCGCCGCCGCCCAAACCGGCCCCGATCGGAATGCGTTTGTCGATCTCGATGTCGACGCCCGCTTCGACACGCGCATGCGCGCGCAACACGTTCGCCGCGCGCAGCAGCAGATTCTGTTCCGCCGGCACGCCCGCCACGGAGTTCAACAACTGGACGGCACCACCCGTACGCACGCGCAGGCGGATCTCGTCGCCCCAATCGAGCATGCGGAAAACGGTTTGCAGCTCATCGCAACCATCCGCGCGCTGCCCGGTGATGCGCAGGAATAAACTGAGTTTTGCCGGCGCGGGCCACACGCTCCATTCGCTTGCAGCGGGTGCGGACAAGGGGCGCGACATGAATACGCGCAAGGCGTCGGGGAAGCCGTTTTCGCGATCGCGATCGCGCGCATAGGCGAACGCGGGGTCGTGCTTGTCGACGACGGTAAATCCATGCCGGGCATAGAACGGCATATTCCACGGCACGTCGGCCAGGGTGCCTAGATCGACCCGGCGATAACCCGCCGCCCGCGCCCACTCGCAGGCACGCTGCAACAGCGCCGCGCCGATACCGCGACGACTGCAATCGGGCAGCACGTCGATTTCGGCGATGCCCACGACATCGCCACCATGTTCGGTATCGAGCCAGATGAAGCCGACCGGCTCGTCGCGCACATCGTCCAGGGCCACCCACACCAGCCCGCGCTGGATCGCTTCTTCCAGCAGCTCGGGCGGAATCGCCATGGATGCGTAGAACGGCCACGCCGCGTGACCGCGAAACATCTGCACGGCGGCGCGCTCGATGGCGCAGAGGGCATGGACGTGCGCGGTAACAGCGCGTTCGATACGAAAATTCATGAGTGATGCGTCAACCGCCGCAAGCCGCGACGGCGGCAAGCGTAACGCATGCGCAGCAAAGCGCTTACTGCATCGTCCAGGACTGGATGGATAGTTTCACCATGAAAGGCGGCTTCCTGGCGAACACCTTGGCCGGCAGCGGCGGTTGATGCGTGGTGTCCCAGGCCGGATAGGTGATGTCCCAGCCATCCTGTTGCAGCGAAGACAGCAGCCGGTTGTCGTCGAAACTCAGTTGTGCCACCCCACCCTGCGCCGCCCGTGTGCCCATGACCCATGCACGCAATTGGCCGAGCGGAACGTCCCAGTTCAGCACGCGGCGCATCAGCGCCTCGGCGTCCGGGCCGGTTTGCGGGCCGCCATCGAGCCCGTCCAGCTCGGCGCCGTCGGGACCGCCGGTCAGGCGAAAGCTCTTGCCGGTAATGGGTGCGCGCAAGATGAACTCGTAGCGGTCGCCGTTCTGCGTCCACGTGACGGTTCCGCCATTGCCGTCCTGGCCGTTGGACACGAACAGGTGGCCTTGCAAGGTCCAGTGGTCGGCGTGGGCCAATTGTTTTTCGCGCGCGTCCTGCTGCGCCAGCGATGCGGCATCGCCTTGATGGCGCACAAGCTGTTGGGGCGCGCAGGCGGCCAGCAGCAGCGGTGCGAGCGCTGCGAGAATGCGTAGGGACGATTTCATGGTTCCAGGCGCTTGAGGGTTTCTTTCAGATTAACGTTGCCCGGATCCATCTGGCGCACTTGATCGAAGATTTGCTGCGCCTGTTCGTGCCGCCCTTGCTTCCACAGCACCTCGCCCAGATGCACGCCAACGTCGGCGTCCTTGCCGGACTGCCATGCGCCGCGCAGGATCTGCGCCGCCTCGTTGAGGTGGCCCAGGCGATACTGCAGCCAGCCCCAGGAGTCGGCGATGGACGGATCGTCGGGCTTGGCCGCGCGTGCCGCGGCGATCAGTTTTTCCGCCTCGGGGAGATCGCGATCGGCGTCGGCGAGCGTGAATCCCAAGGCATTGCTCGCATCGACGTCGTCCGGCTTGATCTGCAGCAGGTGGCGGAAATCGGCGACGGCCAGATCGATCTTGCCGATCTCCGCGTAGGCAAGCCCGCGTCCGTAGAGCAGATCCGGATCGTCGGGCACCACCTGCAACGCATGGGTGAACGCATGGGTGGCTTCGCCGTAGCGCTTTTCGCGCAGATAAAGATCGGCGTCCACTTCATAGGCCCGACGCAGCTGCGCGGGCTGGTCGAGGTAATCGGTCTGCATTTGGGCCAGTTGCTGGTGCGCCTCGGCGCTGCGGCCCAGCGACTGCAGCAGGATCGCGCTGCGCAGATCGGCGTCGAAGGCATGGTCGTCGTCATCGGGAACCTGGCCGTACCACTTCAGCGCCTCCTCCTTGTGATCGAGCACCTCGGCCAATTGGCCCAGCAGATAGGCACTGGCATCGCGCACGTCGGCCGGCGCATGCGAGAGCTGCTGGTACACCTGCGCCAGCGTCTTGTCATCTTTGGCATTGGCGGCCAGCGCCGCGCGCATGGCATAGGTCTGGGCGTTCTGCGGACCTTTTTCCAACAGCTTGGTGGCCTGCGCATATTGGCCGGCCTGGCCGAGCAGGGACGCATAGGTCAGGCGCAGCCCGATGTTGTCGGGGTCTTTCACCTGCGCCTGGCGCAGCAGGCTGAGACCGCCGGTGCGGTCGCCGTTGTCGAGTCTCAGCTGGGCGGCCCAAGCATAGGTCTCGGCGGTACCGAAGCGCTTCATGGCGCCATCGGCCACTTGCTCGGCATACGCGTGACGGCCCAATTGCTCGCCCAGCTCGCTCATCGCCAGCCACGCCTTGGGGTCGGGCGGCAGGCGGTCGGGGGTGGCCAGTGCCTGAAGCAGGTTCGACGCCAGCGCGGGATCGCGACTGCCGATCAGCACGCGGCCGAACATGCGCCAGGCCTCCTTGTCGCCGCTGGACAGCAGCAGGCTCAGCTGGTGGCGCGCCTCGTCGGATTGACCCTGCTCCACCGCCAGTTCGGCACGCGCCTGGGCCAATTGCGCCTTGGAGGCACCCAACGCCTGCCAGCGATCGATGGCACGGCCGGCGGCGACCGGATCGTGGATGGCAATCCCCAGCGCGGCCGACTTGCCGGCCACATCGGGGTCGGACGAAAGCATCATCGCCCTGCCATAAGCCTGCGAGGCGGCCTTGAGATCGGACCGGGACAACGCCAATTCACCCGCCAGCAGCTGGGCGAGCAGATCGTGGTCCAGGTCAGGCGTGGCCACGGTCAAGCGCGCCAGCGGCTGAGGCGATGCCTTGGATGCGACACCTGCCCGGTTGGGCAACACGGCGCATCCGGCGACGCTCAGCACGACCAACCCGCCAGCTACAAACTGCCGCACTTGCTTGAACTTGACCGTCCCGCTCAGCACACTATTCCTCCATCCATCCAACGGTTCCGGTCAGATCTGCCGGGCTCGTGTAGTCTACGCCGGCCAACGCCCGACGCCTCTTATTTGCATCACGACATGAAGCTGATCGCCCTCGGGCTCAACCACCTCACCGCGCCCATTACGCTGCGCGAACAGGTGGCGTTCGATGAGGATGCGACCGGCGCCGCGTTGCGCGACCTGGCCAACCAGCCGGGCATCGACGAAGCGATGATCCTTTCCACCTGCAACCGCACCGAGCTTTACGTCAGCGTAACGGAAGGCGCCGAGGGCGTGCCGCAGGAATGGCTCAATCGTCATCATCGTTTGACTGCCGGCAAGCTGGACGAGTTCCTCTACCGCCATGATGACGAAGCGGCCGTGAGGCATATGTTTCGAGTCGCCACCGGCCTCGACTCGATGGTGCTGGGCGAACCGCAGATTCTCGGCCAGGTGAAAGACGCCTACCAGCAGGCACGCGACGCCAACGCGTTGAAAACACCGCTGGACCGTCTGCTGCAACACACTTTCGCGGTGGCCAAGCGCGTGCGTACAGATACGCGCATCGGTGCGCATACCGTCTCGGTGGCGTTCACGGCGGTGCGCCTGGCCGAGCGCGTCTTTACCGATTTGCGACAGGCCTGCGTGCTCTTGATCGGCGCCGGCGATACGATCGAACTGGCGGTCAGGCATCTGGCCGAGAAACAGGTCCGCCGCCTGATCGTCGCCAACCGCACGCTGGAAAATGCACAGGAACTGGCCAGCCGCCATGGCGGCTATGCCGTTGCCCTGTCCGACCTCCCCCAGCATCTGGCCGAGGCCGACATCGTCATTTCCTCCACCGCCGCACGCCAGCCCGTGCTCACCCGCGCCATGGTGGAAAAAGCCATCGCGGCGCGTCGGCGCAAGCCGATGTTCATGGTCGACATCGCCGTGCCGCGCGACATCGAGCCGGCCGTCGGCGAACTGGGCGACGTCTACCTCTACGGCATCGACGACCTGCGCCAGGTGATCGACGACAACCGCCGTTCGCGCGAGAACGCTGCGCGCGAGGCCGATGCGATCATCGATCTGCAAGTGGAACGCTACATGGCGTGGCGACGTGCGCTGACAGTGAAAAATCCGGCCATGGATCTTCGCCAGCACGCCGAGGTCTATCGCGACCAGGTGCTGGAGAAGGCGCGCGCCATGCTCGCGCGGGGCAAATCGCCGGAGGAAGCGCTGGCGTTCCTTGCCAACACGCTTACCAACAAGCTGCTGCACCATCCCAGCGCACGCCTGCGCGAGGCGGCGCTGAGCGGCGATCACGACCTGCTGCACGCCGCCGGCCGCCTGTACCGACTCGACGAAAAGCCCCAGGCGGACGAAGAGTAGCCGGACCGAATCGTCCATCGCCCTTTATCATGGGCCGCTCGATCACCCCCTTGCCTGCCGCTCTCGTCGATGACGCCATCCATCCGCAGAAAACTCCAAGCCATCGCCGAACGCCACGAGGAAATCGGCTTGCTGCTAGGCCAGCCCGACGTGCTTGCCGATACCCAGCGCTTCCGCGAACTGTCGCGCGAATACGCGCAGCTCGAACCCGTCGCCCTGGCGATGGGCGAACAGGCGCGGCTGGAGCGCGAGCTGGCCGATGCGCGCGCCATGCTCGACGATCCGGAGCTGCGCGACATGGCCGCCGACGACATCGCCCGGCTGGAATCGCGCGGTACCGAATTGGACGGCCAGCTGCAGTGGCTGCTGATTCCCAAAGACCCGCGCGACGAGGCCAACCTGTTCCTGGAGGTGCGCGCCGGCTCTGGCGGCGACGAAGCGGCGATTTTCGCCGGCGACCTGTTTCGCATGTACGCGCGCTACGCCGAACGGCAGCGCTGGCAAGTGCAGGTGCTGAGCGAAAACCCAGGCGAACACGGCGGCTACAAGGAAATCGTCGCCCTCATCGAGGGCAAGGGCGCGTTCTCGCGGTTGAAGTTCGAATCGGGCGTGCATTGCGTCAAGCGCGTGCCGGTGACCGAGTCGCAAGGCCGCGTGCACACCTCCACCGCCACCGTGGCGGTGCTGCCGGAGCTTGACCAGATCCAGGACATCGAGCTCTCCCCGGCGGACCTCAAGATCGACACTTTCCGCTCCTCCGGCGCGGGCGGCCAACACGTCAACAAGACCGACTCGGCCATCCGCATCACCCACCTGCCCAGCGGCATCGTGGTCGAATGCCAGGACGAGCGCAGCCAGCACAAGAACCGCGCCCGTGCCATGAGCCTGCTCAAGGCCCGCCTGCTCGACGAGGCGCAGTCCAAACAGGCCGCCGAACAGGCCCAGTCGCGGCGCCTGCAAGTGGGCACGGGCGACCGCAGCCAGCGCATCCGCACCTACCGCTACAAGGACAACCTGGTCACCGACCACCGCATCGGACTGGACCTGCACCGCTTGCCGGAGATCATGCAGGGCGACCTGGACGAACTGCTCGACGCACTGACCCGCGAACACCAGGCCGACGAGCTGAAATCGCTGGCGAGCACCTGAGCAACAACCGCGCCCCGCAGTCGCGGTACGCTAGGGCCAAGGGGATCCTCGAAGCATCTCACGCCACCACCTTCCGGCCATCGGATGGCGGCGGACGCCAGGCATTCGAGTGCCGTACCATTTTCACCTACTCGTTTGTGGCTAATGAACCAAACCCAGCCCACCGATCTCGCCGCCGTGCTGCGCAAGCTCAACGAGCTGCTGCAGCAAGGCGCCTACGAGGAAGCCGCCCAGGCCGCCACCCTGGCCCGGCGCGTGTTCCCGGTGGCATCGGAGTTGATTCGCCTGCACGGCATGGCGCTGCTGCAACTGGATCGCCGCCGTGAAGCGCAGATCGCCTTGAGCCGCGCCGCGGAACTGGCGCCCGGCAATATCGATCTGCAATGCCAACTGGCCAGCCTGGCGCTGACCGAAGGCCGGCTTCAGGCAGCCATCGAGCGCCTGCAAAAGGCACGGGCCCAGGCGCCGCAGCACCCCGCCGTGCTGCACAACCTGGGCCTGGCCTACATGGCCGCCGGCCAGCACGCACAGGCGCGCGATGCGTTCGCCCTAGTCGTGAAAAACCTGCCGCAACAGGCCACCATCCGGCTCAACCTGGCTGCCGCCGAAGTGGCGCTGGGCCGCTTGCCGCAAGCCGAAGCGCAGGTGCGCGAAGCCTTGCAGCGCGAACCGTCCTCCGATGTCGCGCACGCCATGCTCGCCCACGTCGTGCACATGCAGCGCCGCCCACAGGAAGCGGCGGCCTCCCTGCTGCAGGCAGGCAAGCTGGCACCCGCCAACGCGCAACACATGTACCAGGCGGCGCTGATGCTGGACGAAGCGGGCGATCTGCCGGGCACCGACCACGCATTCACCCAAGCGCTGGCGCGCGCGCCCGATTCGGCCGCCGTGGCGAGCCAGTTGCTGTTCGTGCGCCGCAGGCTGTGCCGCTGGCATGGAATCGACGCGCTGAGCGAGCAGGTTGCCCATGCCGTGATGCGGGACGAGCCGGGCCCGCATCCTTTCGCCTTCCTCGCCGAAGATGCCGACGCCGCACTGCAACTGCGCTGCGCACGTACCTTCGCCGCACAAGTCGAGCGGCAAACCGGCGCGTTGCGCCAGCACCTGAATTTACGTCATGCCATGCCGCTTCCTGATGCCCCGATCCGCGTGGGCATGCTTTCCGAAGGCTTCCACGAGATGGCCGTCGGCCAACACGTGGTCGCCTTGATCGAGGCGCTGGCCGACAGCGATCTGGACGTCCATCTGTTCGCGCTGACGCCCGACGACGGCGGCGAAGTGCGGCGCCGCCTTGGCGCCGCCGCAACGCTGCATGATGTCTCGGCGCTGACGCATGCGCAGATCGCCAGCCTCATTCACGGCACCGCCATCGAGATTCTTTTCGATCTCGGTGGCTATCGCGGACGCGGCAATGCCCAGTTGATGTCGCTGCGCGCCGCACCCGTGCAAGTGAGCTGGCTGGGTTTCGCGGGCAGTTCCGGCGCACCGTGGATGGACTACGTGCTGTCCGACGCCGCCACGCTGCCGCCCGCACTGCGCGAGCACGTGAGCGAAAAAGTGATTCGCCTGCCGCGCTGCCCGCAACCGAACGATCCAACCCGCCACATCGGCAAACCGCCCCCGCGAGACACCTGCGGCCTGCCGGCGCAAGGCGTGGTGTTCGCCTGTTTCCAGGAGACCTACGCCATCAATCCGGCGGTGTTCGCACGCTGCATGCTGATTCTCAAGCAGGTGCCGCGCAGCGTGCTGTGGCTGCTGAGCGGGCCGGCCGATACCAACGAGCGCCTGCGTGCCGCCGCCGGCGCGCTCGAGGTTGCCCCCGAGCGCATGGTGTTCATGCCGCACATGCCCTACGCCGATTACCTTGCCCGCTATGCGCACGTGGATTTGTACCTGGACGCGCTTCCGATCAACGCGCGCGCGGCCGCCGCCGATGCGATCTGGGCCGGCTGTCCGGTGCTGACGCGCACCGGCGACACCTTCGCCGGACGCACCGTCACCAGCATGCTGCAGCAACTGGGCCTGCCCGAGCTCATCACGGGCGACAACGTATCCTTTATCGGCATGGCCACCGCACTGGGCAACGACACCCACGCCCTGGCGACACTGCGCCACCACATCACCCAGCAGCGCACGCACAACGCGCTGTTTGACATGCAAGGCTTCGCGCGCGACTTTCGCCGCGCGGTGCGCGCGATCAGCGCCCGCCATCGCATCGGCCGCCCACCGACGGACGTCGATTTATAGCGTTTCGCAGCGGCATGCCCATAAGCAAGCCGGCGCAGCACTGCGCCCAACGCATGGAAATGCTGCAGCGGGAACTAGCCGGCTTGAATCGTTGACGGCGCGCAGCGCCAACACGCGTGATTTAACGGGCAGCTTCGCTCAGGAAACGTCGAATCCGTCGGCCACCGTGTCGGTGTAGTCGCCGCGCACAACCTTCTCCACCCGCGCCGCGGGTGGTCCCTGCCACAGCCATTGCTCCAGCTCGCCCAGTGCCTCCGGCGTACCGCAAGCGATAACTTCGACCCCGCCATCGGCGAGGTTTCGCGCATAGCCGCGCAGGCCGAGCCGCAACGCTTCCCGGCGCGTGCTTGCGCGAAAAAACACGCCCTGCACGCGGCCACTCACATGGAAACGCGCGCCGTTCATGCGCTTAATGCCCGATCGCGGCGGCCAGATCGGTGGCCGTGATCGGGCCCGTGAAATGTTTGGCGACCTTGCCGTCCGGGCCGATCAGCCAGGTGGTCGGCAAGCCGAGCGGTTCGTCGAAATCCTTCAACGGCTTGTCCATGGTGACTTGCGCGATGGGATAAGTGACCGGGTGCTTGGCCAGAAACGCGCGAATGTCCGACGGCTCGGTGTCTTCATAGGCAATGCCGATCGCGCGCACATTCGGATGCGTGGCAACGAAATGGGCGATGCCGGGAATTTCCTTGATGCAGGGCCCGCACCAGGTCGCCCAGAAGTTGACGATCACCCAATGCCCGCGCTGCGCTGCCAGATCATAGGGCTTGCCGTCGAGCGTGGTGACTTTCAACGTGGGCTGTGCGGGCATGGCGGCCCAGGCCGGCGCGGACAGCGCGCAAGCGGCCAGCAGCGCCAGGAGCATGGATAAACGCGGCAACTTCATCATTCGGATTCCGGGGACGGGACAATGGGCGGGGTCCGTACAGGATAAACCTTGTCCAGCCGCGTGCCCAAGGTCGTATCGATGGAACGGGCCAGCTCGTCGAGCACCGAAAGAAGCTCCGGCGGCAACTCGATGCGCGACGCCGCGGCCTGTTGCACCGGGTTGAGCGGCAGCGGGTATCCACTGCGCGAGTACACACGCAGCAAATCGGTGCTGTCCAGGCTACGCGCCAGCATCCAGCCTCCTGATTCGCGGCGGTGAATCAAATCGGCGCGCGCGAGCGCTTCGAAATAAGCTGCGATCGATTCGCTGCGCAGGCACGGTTCGGCCATCCGCACGGTAGCGGGATCCAGCGCTACTCCGTTGCGCTGCGCGTCGACGAAGTGGCGCAACACCACCAGCAGGGCAAGAAATTCCGAACCCTCCGGCAGCACATCGCAAGGCGCCTGATATTCGAATGCCGACACCGAGGCAGCCACCGACGCGCAGAGAATCACGATCACCCACGACAGGTAGATCCACAACAGCAGCAGCGGAACGATCGCCAGCGCGCCGTAGATCTGCTGGTAGTTCTGCGCATGCTGGACATAATGCGTGAACATCCAGCGTGCCAGTTCGAACAAGATTGCCCCCAGCAAGGCGCCGATCGCCGTGTCGCGCTTGTTGACGCGGCGATTGGGCACGGTGGTGTAGAGCAGCCACAACGTCAGGTAGGTCACCACGAACGGCAGCGCCTTGAGCAATTGCTGCCCGATGCCCAGTTGATCGCGCGCATCGCGGAGCATCGGCACCGCGGCCACGTAGGAGGTCACGGCGATGCCGCCGACCACCAGGATCGGCCCCAGGGTCAGCGCCGCCCAATACAGCAACAGGCGCGGCCCCCATGGCCGGTGGTTGCGCACCTGCCAGATGCGGTTGAGCCGATCCTCGATGCTGTTCATCATCGACACGGCACTGAACAGCATCACCAGGATGCTGATGCCGGTGAGCTTGCGCGCGTTGGAGGCGAAATCCAGCAGCGCTTTCTGTACTGTTTCGCCCGCGGCCGGCACAAAGTTGCTGAAGACGAAATTGATCAGCGTATCGCGCGCCTCCTCGAACATCGGGAAGGCCGCGAACATCGCCAACACGGCCACGGTGAGCGGCACCAGCGACACCAGCGTGGTGTAGGACAACGCGCCGGCCGTCTCGAAGCACTTGTCGTTGAGAAAGCGCTGCCAGAGAAAATGGCCGAAGGTGAGGGTGCGATCCCGGTTGAAGCGCAGGTTCATATCAACATCCCTGGTGTCGCACGTACACTAACCCATCCAGTCTTAACCGCCCAAACGCATGAATGACATCCTGGTGCTGTACTACAGCCGCAACGGCCACACCGCCCAACTGGCCCGCCTGATTGCGCGGGGCGTGGAGGAAGTACCCGGCGCACGTGCGCGCCTGCGCCAGGTGCCCCCGGTGGCGCCTGTCACCGAACAGGCCCAACCGCCCGAGCCTGAGGAGGGTGCGCCGTACGTCACCCGCCAGGACCTGCACGAATGTTCGGGCCTGGCGCTGGGCAGTCCCACCCGCTTCGGCAACATGGCCGCGCCGTTGAAGCACTTCCTCGACGGCACCGGCGCCGAATGGGCGAGCGGCACGCTGGCGGGCAAACCCGCGGCCGTGTTCACCGCCACCAGCACCATGCATGGCGGGCAGGAGTCGACCTTGCTGAGCATGGCGCTGCCGCTGCTCCACCACGGCATGTTGCTGCTGGGCCTTCCCTATACCGAGCCTGCCCTCACCAGCACGCTGAGCGGCGGCACGCCCTATGGCGCCAGCCATGTCGCCGGCCCCAAGGGCGACAACGCCATCACCGAACACGAACGCGAGCTGGCCCGCGCACTGGGCAGGCGCCTTGCCGACGCCGCGCGCAAGCTGGCGGCGCCATGATGCGCGCGCCGCTTGCGGCAGTCGATCGCATCGGCCTGTTCACGTGGATGGCGCTGATCGCGCTGCAATGCGTGTGGTATGCCTGGATGTTTCCGCCACAACACATACCCATGGCCGCGGCGCTCGCCATCGCAGTGATGCCCCTGCTGCTGCCCTTGCTCGCGCTGCGCAACATGCGTCGCGCGCTGCTTTGGGTGGGTATCTTAAGTTTGTTTTATTTTTGCCATGGCGTTGCCGAAAGCTGGAGCTCGGCACAGGAGCGCTGGCTGGCGCTGCTTGAAGTGTTTCTAACGCTGCTGCTGATCGGCACGCTCGGCGCGGGCGTGAAACGCAAATCGGCCACGGGCGCCGGCTAACCGAACACCACCATGCTCTGGCGGCTCAATGCGGCAGGTTCGCCGCCGGGCCCCCACAGCATCACCTGCTGGCTGGTGTAGCCATCCTGCGCCGCCTGCAGTTGCGCGTCGATACGCCAGCCATTCAACGGCCATCCGCGCGGGTCGGCCAACAGCTCCAGCATCCAGGTCAGGGAACTGCCTGGCGCCGGTTGATCGAGCATGGACAGTGCCACCGGCGGAATAAAGTCGGCGAACGCGACCACGTGCGTTTCGTCCGCAACCCCATCGTCCTTGAGTGAGATATCGACGACTTGTTCGGTCTGGGTGCTGCCGGAGAACGGCACATCGCCCTGAAGCCAACGCGCGTGAAAATGCTGGGTGAACTCCGGCAACAGCCCCGGCACGTAACGCAGCACGTGCGGCGTGGGCATCGCCTGCACCGCCGGTTGCGCAGGCAGCAGATGCAGCTTGGAAGCGCGCGGCGTGCCGAACACGCCGATCACCACGCAAACCGTTTCGTCGCCGTCGATCAGCCTGGCTTCCACTTGGCTGACGTTTTTACCCTGGCGCAAGACACTCGCCGCGATCCGCACATCGCCCGCCGGCACCGGCGCGAGGAAGGCAACCTGCAGGCTGCGCAGCGGCGTACCGGCCGGCACCAGATCGCGCATCGCCCGCAGCGCCAGCGCCGCCTGGATGCCGCCGAATGCACTGCGGCCTTGCAGCCAGTCCTCGCCGACCGAGGCGATCCATGTATCGCCATCGCGGCGAACGCTATCCAGGGCCTGGGAAAACCGCATCATCCTGTCTCCTACATCGGATCGCCCATGCTAGCGGATCGCCGCCGTTATCCGCACTGGACACGCCTGTGCCTATACTCGCCAAGAGGCTTGGCGAGGTGCCCTATGGGATTTCTGCAAGACGCTCCGCAACTGGCTCATCCGCATCGCAACGACCGGCTGTTGACGGCGTTGCTCGACAGAATCTTTCCATCCAAGCGCCGGGCCGCGCTGGATGCCGATCTCGATGCGCTGGGCGATTACGCGCAAATGGCGTTCGAACGCAGCGCCCGCAGCGCGCGCCAGAAACCGGTGCTGACGCAATGGGATGCCTGGGGACGCCGCGTCGATCGCATCGAACTGACCCGCGCGTGGACCGAAGGCCCGCAGCTGACGACACGCCACGCCATTCTCGCCGCCGGCCACGAGCAGCACGAGCATGCGCGCCTGGAGGAATTTGCGCGTGTCTACGTCTATCACATCGCCAGCGAGTTCTATACCTGTCCCCTGGCAATGACCGATGGCGCGGCGACGGCGCTGAAAACATCGGGCAACAAAGCGCTGATCGAACGCGCGCTGCCGCATTTGCTCAGTCGCGATGCCAGCCAATTCTGGCTTTCGGGCCAATGGATGACCGAGAACGCGGGCGGCTCGGATGTGGGCAACACCGAAACCGTGGCCGCACAGGATGCCGCCGGCCAATGGCGCCTGTACGGCCGCAAGTGGTTCAGTTCGGCCGTGGTCGGCGAGGCGGCGCTGGCGCTGGCCCGTCCCGAGGGCGCCGGCAGCGGCACCGCGGCGCTGGCGCTGTTCTACGTGGAGACGATGAACGGCGCCGAGCGCAAGCCCGAGCTGATCATCGATCGCCTGAAAGACAAACTCGGCACGCACGAACTGCCCACCGCCGAGATCCATCTCGATGGCCTGCCGGCATGGCCGCTTGGCGAACTCGCGCACGGCGTGCGGCAAGTGGCCCCGATGCTCAACGTCACCCGCACCTGGAATGCGATCTGCGCCGTGGCCAGCATGGCCCGCGCGATCGCGCTGGCACGCGACTATGCCGCGCGGCGGCAAGCCTTTGGCCGTCGCCTGATCGAACAGCCGCTGCACGCGCAGACACTGGCCGACATGCAGGCCGAATTCGAAGGCGCGTTTGCCCTGGCTTTCGAAGTGGCCTACCTGCTCGGGCGCGTGGAACAAAAGGTGGCCACGCTGCAGGAAACCGCCTCGCTACGCCTGCTTACGCCGCTGGCCAAACTGTGGACCGGCAAAATGGCGGTGAGCCTGTGCTCCGAAGCGCTGGAATGCTTCGGCGGCGCCGGCTACATCGAGGACACCGGCCTGCCGCAGCTGCTGCGCGATGCCCAGGTGTACGCGATCTGGGAGGGCACCACCAACGTCCTTTCGCTGGACAGCCTGCGCGCCTTGGCCGGCAACAACAGCTTGGCCGCGCTACGCAAGGTGATCGCCGGCTGGCTAGGCGAAGCCCACAACGCCCAGGCTTCGTTCGCGATCCACGCCGCCCTCGACGCGGCGGCCACGCACATGGACCCGCAGAAAACGGAACGCAACGCACTGGAGGCCGGCGCCCGCGGCATCGCCACCACACTGGTGCGCTGCGCGGCGGCCGCCTTGCTGGCGCGCCAGGCGGCCTGGTCGTCCTCGCGCGGCGACGAACGCCCCGCCGCCGCCCTGCGGCGCTTTCTTGGCCACGGTCTGTTGCGCCTGTCCGACATCCATGGCGAGGACACGCGGCTGCTGCTTGAATGAAGGGCCGCGCCGGAGCGCTCTGCGGTTAAAATGCCCGCTCACTCCCATGGCACCCCGACCACCATGCAGCATCTGACCATCGTCACCACCGGCGGCACCATCGACAAGATCTACTTCGACGACAAGTCCGACTACAAGATCGGCGCGCCGCAGATCGGGGACATCCTCGGCCAGCTCGGCGTGGCATTCCAATTCGACGTGATCCCGATCCTGCGCAAGGACAGCCTGCACATCAACGCCGAGGACCGCGCGCTGATCCGCTCGGCCATCGAGGCGCAACCGCATCGCCACGTGCTGGTGACGCACGGCACCGACACCATGGTGGAAACCGCCCGGGAGCTGGCCACGATCAAGGGCAAGGTGATCGTGCTCACCGGCGCGCTTAATCCTGCGCGCTTCCAGGGCTCGGATGCGGTGTTCAACATCGGGTGCGCGGTCGCCGCCGTACAAACCTTGCCCGATGGCGTCTACATCACCATGAACGGTCGCGTGTGGGACCCGGCCAAGGTGCGCAAGAATCGCGACGCCAATCGCTTCGAGGAAATTGTCGGCGCACCTTAAGCGTGCGCCGATCTATTCCACGCACCGGTCACCGAACTTTTCGCTGAACTTCGATCGTCACACGAACATCGTTCGAATATTCGCACTGCACGCCAGCGGAAATTAACGGCGCCTCGATGCCCGCAGCGGCACGAGCCGCGCCAACCGGCTCGCCTCGATCCACGCAAGGGTGCAGCGGCCCCTTCGGAGCGCTTAAAGCATGCCGGTTTCGAGCTTGGCCGCTTCCGACATCATCGAATGATTCCACGGCGGATCGAACACCAAGTCCACATCCGCTTCGGCCACGGTGGGAATAAGTTCCAGCTTGGTGCGCGCATCGTCGATCAATACGTCGCCCATGCCACAGCCTGGGGCGGTCAGTGTCATCTTTACGTAGACCTTGCGCTGGTCGGGCGCGGTGGACTCCAGACTCACGTCGTAGACCAATCCCAGTTCGACTACGTTGATCGGAATTTCCGGATCGAACACCGTGCGCAGCTGCTGCCACACCAGTTTTTCGACATCGGCATCGCTGGCGTCCTCAGCCAGCTCGAGCGGGGGCGGCGGCTCCTTGCCCAGCGCGTCGGCGTCGTTGCCGGCGATACGGAACAGATTGCCTTCCACGTAAACCGTGAAACTTCCGCCGAGCGCCTGTGTGATATAGCCGACCTGGCCGGCCGGCAAAGTCACGCTTTCGCCCTGGGGCACCATGACCGCGTTGCAGTCTCGCTCCAGGGTGAAGGGTTCGCTGCTAAGACTGAAACCGCTCATGCCATCTCAAGGGATCGTGGTGGGCCATCCGGCCAGATGCCGGTCCGCTATTATGCCGGCCGCCCGTGGGCCTTGTCCTCCAGATCAGGTTGAAGCCGGCCGATCTCAAGGGCGGCCAGGGGGAGAAATCCCGGCGTCTCACGCTAAGATGCGCGCTTTGCCAGCAGGACCGGAGCGTAACCGTGCCCCCCATCACCCCTTTCGGCCAGCCATGATGCTGCAGCGTGTGCTGGGAGAAATCTTCGCGCTGATTTGCGCGCTGATGCTGGGACTGGCCGCCGGCGCCCTGTGGCTGGTGCCCATGGTCATGCTGCGCCGCCCTCTGCCGGAACTGGCGCTGCTGGCCGGATGGATACTTGCCCTGGCGATCGGCCGCTGGGTGCATGGCCGCAAGTGGAATGTGTTGCTGCTCGCCTGGCTGGCCACCGCGCTGGCATGCGTATACGTGCGCGTGCTCACCGTGGCCGCACAGATCGCGGCGATGATGGGCCTGGGCTTGGCCGAAACCATGCGCACGGCCGGTTATTCGATGCTGCTGGAACTGGCCCGCATGAAATCCACGCAGGCCGATATCTTCTGGGACGTGGCGGGCCTGGCGGTCGCGACCTTAGTCAGCCTGCGCCCGGCCACGCGCAAGCGCTGACGAATCAGGTGTCGAGCGTTTTCAGCTCGGACACCAACTGTCCTGCCGCCGCCTGGCCATCGCCATAGAGCATGCGCGCGTTGTCGGCATAGAACAGCGCGTTCTCGATGCCTGCAAACCCCGTGCCCTTGCCGCGCTTGACCACGATCACCTGCCGGGCGTCGGCCACGTCGAGAATCGGCATACCGTAGATCGGCGAGGAAGGATCGGTCTTGGCCAGCGGATTGACCACGTCGTTGGCGCCGATCACCAGCGCCACGTCGGTCGCCGGAAATTCCGGATTGATGTCTTCCATGTCCGCGATCAGGTCGTAGGGCACGCCCGCTTCGGCCAGCAGCACGTTCATGTGCCCCGGCATGCGCCCGGCCACCGGGTGGATGGCGAACTTCACTTTCACCCCGCGCGCGATCAACAGCTGCGCAAATTCCCATACCTTGTGCTGCGCCTGCGCCACGGCCATGCCGTAGCCGGGCACAATCACCACGCGCTCGGCATAAGCCATCATCACCGCCGCATCGGCGGGTTCGATCGGTTTTTGACTACCGCCGATCTCCTGCGCCGACACACCCGCCGCCGCACCGAAGCTGCCGAAAAGCACATTGCCCAGCGAACGGTTCATCGCCTTGGCCATCAATTGCGTAAGCAAGGTACCGGCCGCGCCGACCACCATGCCCGCGATGATCATCGCCTCGTTGTGCAGCACGTAGCCCTCGAACGCCACGGCCAGGCCGGTGAAGGCGTTGTAGAGCGAAATCACCACCGGCATGTCTGCGCCGCCGATGGGCAAGGTCATCATGACGCCAAACAACAAAGCCAGCACGAAGAACGCGCCGACCCATGCAACATACACATGCCCCAGCGCCAGCATCACGCCGATCAGCACGGCGCCGGCCAGCACCAGCAGGTTAAACACGCGTTGACCGGGGAAAACGAAGCGGCGGTCCAGCCAGCCCTGCAGTTTGGCGAACGCGATCAGCGAGCCGGAAAAACTCACCGATCCGATCAACGCACCCAGCACACCCAGCGCCAGCGCCACCGGCGACAGCTGCGTCACGGCAATCGCCCCGTGCAGGGCCGACCAGCTTTCCGGCAACAAGGGCGAGGTGTCCGGCGCGGCGGCCACGTAATCGCTTGCATGCGCGACCAGTTCGCCCGCGCCAATCGCCGCGGCCGCGCCGCCGCCCATGCCGTTGTAAAGCGCCACCATTTGCGGCATGGCGGTCATCGCCACCCGGCGCCCGGACCACCACGCCGCGGCCACGCCGACCAACACCGCGACAATGATCAGCCCGCGGTTCGCGATATCCGGCAGCAACAGGGTGGCCAGCACCGCCAACAGCATGCCGAATCCGGCCCAGACGATGCCGCCGCGCGCCGTGCGCGGCGAACTCATGCGCTTGAGCCCCAGGATGAACAACAGGGCCGCAAGAAAATACGAAGCGTCGATCAAGGTCGGGGCCCACGCCATCACTTGGTCTCCCCGTTGCCCTTGCCGGGCTTGCTGGACTTGAACATTTCCAGCATGCGCTCGGTAACCACATACCCGCCGGCGGCATTGCCGGCGCCCAGCAGGACGCCGATGAACCCGATGGCCATCTCGAACGGGGTGTGCGCATGACCTAGCGCAATCATGGCTCCAACCAGCACAATGCCGTGGATGAAGTTCGAGCCGGACATCAGCGGCGTGTGCAAGATGACGGGCACCCGCGCAATGATCTCGTATCCCGTGAATGCGGCCAGCATAAACACATAAAGCGCCAGGAACCCGTCGAGCATGTGTTTCCCCTGCCAATCTGCTAGGTCCGCCTCATCATACGGGCGTGGGTCAACCCGCGCGAGCCCGGTGCGTTAATGGCGAGAGTCGAACAGATGGAGCCCCGGGATGCTCGCCCTGACGATGCGGAAAACGGCGCCATGAGCGGCGTCTCGGCGGTATTCGAGGCAGAACTGCTCAGCCAGGAAGGCAGGGCCGTTCCGGCAACGCTGGATGGGTTTCTGGCAAGCATGGAGCGCCGCGCCTTCCGCATGGCCGAAATGCACCTGGGCAACCGCGAAGACGCCCTGGACGCGGTGCAGGACGCCATGCTGCGCCTGGTCAAGCATTACCGGGACAAACCCGCCCAGGAATGGACGCCCCTGTTCTGGGGCATCCTGCGCCGCCGCATCGTGGATTTGCAGCGCCGGCGCAAGGTGCGCTCCATCGTGGTCGGCTGGCTGGGCGGCGGCCACGACGACGAGGGCGACGAACTGCCCGCGTGGGAACCGGCCGATACCGGGCCGGACCCGCTGGAAAAGCTGCACGGCGAACGTTCCTACGCGGACATGGCCGCCGCCGTGAAGCAGCTTCCGCGGCGGCAGCGCGAAGCGTTCATGCTGCGGGTGCTGGAAGGCCTGGATGTGGCGGAAACCGCCCAGGCGATGGGCTGCTCGGAGGGCAGCGTAAAAACACATCTTTCGCGTGCGATGCAGCATCTGCGCGAAGAACTGGAGGAGTGGCGATGAACTCGTCCGACAAATCATTGGAAAAGCGCGCCCGCGCGCTATACCACGAAGCGGTCCAGCACCTGGATCCGGCCACCGCCGGACGCCTGCGCGCCGCACGCCGCACCGCCTTGCAGGCTGCCACCGGGCACGCTGCGACGCACCACCGTGCACGCGTGCTGCTACCGGTCGGCGCACTGGCCGCCATGGCCCTGGCCGCACTGATGATCTGGCAGCCGACGCCCAAGCCGCCGGCCAATGGCGCCACGCCCGCCATGGCCACGGCCGCCGAGACCGACAACGAACTTCCACCGGGTGCTGAGAACGGCGATCCTGGCCTTTACCAGAACCTCGATTTCTACAGCTGGCTGGCCGCCAATCAAAACAACGGCCAGCAGCGCAAAAACTGATCCATGCTGCCACGACCACTTCGCCTGCCCCTGCTAACCGCCCTGCTGATCGGCCTGCTGGCCGGGGCGCCGCTGTACGCGCAGAATTCGCCCGTCCCGCACCCGTGGAACAGCCTCTCGCCCGCCCAGCAGAACATGCTTAGCCCGCTGCAAGGCCAGTGGGACACACTCCCGCCCAAGCGGCAGGAGCACATGCTTGAACGCGCCCAGGACTGGAGCAGGCTGCCCCCGGAACGCCAGCAGGAAATCAAGGCCAACCTCGAACGCTGGCAGCAAATGACGCCCGAACAACGCCAGCAGGCACGGCGTAACCAGCACCTCTACGAAACACTGCCGCCGGCCAAACAGCAGCAGTTGCACGATGCCTTCCAGCGCTTCCAGCAACTGCCGCCCGCGCAGCGCGAAGCGCTACGCCGCCAGTGGCAGCAGCAAAGCCCCGAGGAACGGCAGCGCTGGCTGCAACACATGGGGCCCAATTCCACCTTGCCCGCCAAGCACGCCTTCGGCATGCCCGGGCGCTGATCGCCCGGCGAGGTTCGGCTTCCCGGTCAATGCGTACCGGCCGATGGGAAAAGCGTCGCCGCGCCCTGCGCGCGCGGCGGGTGTGAACACTTAACAGCGAACATTCAACCCTGCAATACCACCTCGCCCTGGCGGGTCAGGCAACTTTTCGCGACCAGTTCGTCGTTGAAGTCCGGCTGCAACGCGCCCTCGCGTATCAGCAGTTGGGCGAAGTTGTAGATGTTGCGCGCATACATTTCCGATGCATGCAGCGGCGCGCCCGCGGCCAGGTTCAGCGGGCCCAGAATCGTTACCTCGCCATGCTGCACGCGTTCGCCCGGGCGCGTCAGCTGGCAATTGCCGCCGCTTTCGGCGGCCAAGTCCACGACCAGGGCGCCGGGTTTCATACCCTCCACCATCGCGGCGCTGATGATTTTGGGCGCAGGACGGCCCGGCACCGCGGCGGTGCTGACGACCACATCGAACGCCTTCAGGTGATCGGCCAGCGCTTGCTGCTGCGCGGCGCGTTCTTCGGCGGTGAGTTCGCGCGCGTAACCGCCGCTGCCGGCGGCACTGACGCCCAGTTCGAGAAATTTCGCGCCGAGCGATTCGACCTGCTCACGCGTCTCCGGACGCACGTCGTAGCCCTCGATCTGCGCGCCCAGGCGCCGCGCGGTGGCGATCGCCTGCAGACCCGCCACGCCCGCACCGATCACCAGCACGCGCGAGGGTCGGATGGTGCCGGCCGCGGTGGTCAACATCGGGAAAAACTTCGGCGCGTTCTCCGCCGCGATCAACATCGCGCGATAGCCGGCCACCGCCGCCTGCGAACTGAGCACGTCCATCGCTTGCGCGCGTGTCGTGCGCGGAAGCAATTCCAACGAAAAAGAAGTCAACTTGCGTTGTGCCAGTAGCGCGATGCGCTCGGCCGCGCCATGCGGACGCAGTTGGCCGACCACCATGGCTCCTTCGCGCAGGCCGGCGAGCACGGCATCCTGGGGCGGCACCACGCAGGCCAGCAGGTCGGCCTGGGCGATCACCTGGGCCGCATCGGCAAACTGCGCATCGGCGTAACTGGCATCGGGGAATCCGGCGCTCGCACCCGCGCCGTGCTCAAGCAGCACGCGCGCGCCTATGCCGCGCAGCTTCTTTGCCACTTCGGGCGTGATCGCCACGCGCCGTTCTCCGGCGACGGTTTCACGCAACGCAGACACCGTGATCGACATCGGCCATCCCCAGCGGAGCAGTTGTCGAATCCTAGCCGATGCGTCCGGCCGGGCGAACCCCGTCAGGGCTCGCTTACCCTATGGGCGTAGCCCGTGTTGCGTTTGAATGGCCACCTGGCAGCCACTCAAACGCAACACGGGCTACGCCCATAGGGTAAACAGGCCCTAAACTGACCGGCCCACCCGGGGACAGCGACGGAGCCCCCGATGAGCGAACAAGCCGTTAGCGCCACCCTGTTGAACCTGGCCCGCGCCGCGCGCGAACGCGCCTACGCGCCCTATTCCCGCTTCCAGGTCGGCGCGGCGCTGGAAACGCGCGACGGGCGCCAGTTCTCCGGCTGCAACGTGGAAAACGCCGCGTACGGCCTGTGCAATTGCGCGGAGCGCACGGCACTTTTCGGCGCCATCGCCGCCGGATGCCAGCCCGGCGATTTCAGCGCGATCGCCATCATCGCCGATACGCCGGAACCGGTCTCGCCGTGCGGCGCCTGCCGCCAGGTGTTGTGGGAACTTTGCGCTCCGTCGATGCCGGTGTTGCTGGCCAATCTTGCCGGCGACACACGCTTGACCACGGTCGATGCGTTGCTGCCCGATAGCTTCCGGCTGGCGCACGCGCGCTGAGGCCAGCGCCGCGCGCGGCTCTGGCGGCCAGGCGTGCAGGCAGCACGGCCGGTTGTAGGATAGGCGCTTTCCCCTACCCTCCCCGCCATGTCCGACGCGCTTTCCCTGTTGCAACAACGCCATTCCGCGCCTTCGCGCCAGCTCGGCGAACCCGCTCCCGACACGGCCACCCTGCACGCCTTGCTGGAAGCGGCCATCCGCGTGCCCGACCACGGCAAGCTGGTACCGTTCCGGCTGATCGAGCTGCGCGGCGAGGACAAACTGAAGTTTGGCGCGCAGCTCGCCGAGCGCGCCATCCGCCGCGATCCGGACCTGCCCGAATCCAAGCGCGAGAAGGAACGTCTGCGCTACACCTTCGCACCGCTGGTGATGGTGGTGGTCGCGCGGCTCAACGACGATGCCGGCATTCCCCACATCGAACAGAAACTGTGCGCCGGCAACGTCGCCTACAACATTCTGCTCGGCGCGTACGCGCTGGGGTTCGGCGCGCAGTGGCTCACCGGCTGGGCGGCCTACGACGAGGACGTGGCCGCGCTGCTGAAACTTACCGCCAACGAATGCGTCATCGGCTTCGTGCACCTGGGCACGCCGCAGACGGAGATTCCCGATCGCGACCGCCCGGCGCTCAAGGATCTGTTGTCGTCGTGGAAGGCATGAGTTCGTGAAAACCACCGGCCGACCCACCGCGCACCTGATCGACGGCAGCTTGTACGTTTTTCGCGCCTGGCATTCGATGCCTGACCAATTCCACGATGCCGACGGCCACCCGGTCAATGCGGTGCACGGCTACACACGCTTCCTGTGCGAGTTGCTGGAGCGCGAACGCCCCACGCATCTGGCGGTGGCTTTCGATGCCTCGCTCACCACCTCGTTCCGCAACGCGATCTATCCTGCGTACAAGGCCAATCGCGAGCTGCCGCCCCCGGATCTGGAGCGGCAGTTTGTGTTATGCCGCGCCGTCACCCAGGCACTTGGCGTGCGCGTGATGATCGATCACAGCTATGAGGCGGACGATTTGATCGGCAGTACGCTGTGGCATTTGCGCGGTCGCGGCTTTCGTAGCGTGATCGTGTCGGCCGACAAGGATTTCGGCCAGCTGCTGGGCGAACACGACGAACAATGGGACTTCGCACGCAATCTGCGTTGGGGTCCGGCCGGGGTATTCGAACGGCTCGGCGTGCATCCGGAACAGGTTGCCGATTTTCTCGCGCTATGCGGCGATGCGGTGGACAACATTCCCGGCGTGCCGGGCGTCGGCGCCAAGACCGCCGCGGCGCTGCTGGCGCATTTCGGCAGCCTGGACGAATTGCTCGGACGCATCGACGAAGTGCCGTTCCTGCGCCTGCGCGGCGCGGCCAGCTGCGCGGCAAAACTTAAAGAGCATGGCGAGTCGGCGCGATTGTATCGACGGCTCACCCGCATCGCGCTGGACGCTCCGGTCAGCGACACCGCCGACGCCCTGCAACGCCAGCGCGGCGGCACCGAACTCGAAGCGCTGTGCGAGCAGCTTCGTTTCGGGCCGCTTACGCGCAGCCGCCTGCGCACGCTCAACGACGCTTAGCGACCATGGCGTTCATCGATCACCACCCTCTTTATCCACAGGCTATCGGAACATGACGCATACGGACCGCATCCCCGCAGACGCCCAATCGCCCCCGCAAACGCTGCACGAAGGACGCTGGCTTTCGCTGCGCCGCCGCGGCCGCTGGGAATATGCCGAGCGCAACAACCCGGGCGGTGCGGTGATCATTCTGGCGGTAACGCCCGAGGACAAGATTCTGTTCGTGGAGCAATACCGCGTCGCAGTACAGCAATTCACCATCGAAATGCCGGCCGGCCTCGTCGGCGATCTTGCCGGCAGCCAGGACGAAAGCGCCTTGCTGGCCGCGCAACGCGAACTGGAAGAAGAAACCGGTTATCGCTGCGCACGCGTGAGCTTTGTGCACGAAGGACCCTCGTCATCGGGCATGAGCAGCGAAATCATTGCTTTCGTGCGCGCCCATGACCTGGAAAAGATCGGCGACGGCGGCGGCGATGAAAGCGAGAACATCGTGGTGCACGAAGTACCGCGCACGCAAGCCGGTGCGTGGCTGCTTGCGCGCGCGGCGGAGGGCTACTCGATCGATCCGAAGCTGTTTGCGGGGCTATGGTTCATCGAGCACGCCGCGATCTTCGGCTAAAGCCGTCATGGCGGTGACACGCGCTCCTTCACAAGACGCGCATCGAGACCTTTTTGCGCATCCGCCGCATACGCCCTGCACGCGGCATGGTCCACCAACGGGTCGGGCCGCACACCGGCCTGACGCTGTTTCACCTTATCCCAAAAGTCGCTGGCATCGGGATGCGGCGTAAGCAGGATGTCGCAAGGCAACGCCGCCACCGTTGCGATGGAACGGCGGAAGTCCTCCACGCGATGCGGATGCGCGGGCGTATCGGTGTAGCGGTAGTGCGCGTTGCCCAGGGCAGTGAGGCTATCGGCATAGACGATGTTCAGGCAGGCGCCGCCCTCGCAACTGCGCCACGTCCATGACGTGCTGCCCGGCGTGTGGCCGGGCGTGTAGTGCGCCGTGATCGCGACATCGCCCAGATGCAGGGTTTGGCCATCCGCTACCACGCGAACGTGGTGCACAGGGGGAAAGGTCGGCGCCAGGCCGTATTGCGGATCGTCAGGGTCGGCACCGCCCAGCGCCATGGCATGCGCACCGGCGGCGCTGGCGATCACTTGGGCGCCGCTCGCGCGCTGAAGTTCGGCGATGCCGCCGGCATGGTCGGAATGCGCGTGCGAATTGAGAATCCAGCGAATATCGCCGACGCGAAAGCCCAGCGCGCGAATGTTCGCTTCAATGCGTGGCGCCGATTCGGGCAGGGCGCCATCGATCAGTACCAGCCCTTGCGATGTCTTCACCAGGATCGAGGACAGACCGTGCGGACCGACGTAGTAGGTGTTGCCGAACACCTTGAACGGCTGCTGCGGCGCGTTCCACGCGGCACGATCCTGCGCATGCGCCGCCGACCAGGCGATGCAGCACGACAAGGCAACGCCCAACGACAAGCGAATCGGCATGGCGGACTCCCGTAGCGGACTGGCGGCGATACTGCTGCACGCACGGGGCTTTGTGCAGGCACGCTCAGGGCAACGCGCAGGCAAAGCCCGGCGCGCGATGCGTCACTGCGGCGGCGATTGCAGCGCCCGCACGCGCCAGGCCGTCACGGCGACCCCGGCCAGTGCCAGGCCCAGCCACCATCCGGCCAGCGCATTGTCGTGCCCCAGCCAAAGCACGCCGACGACCGCGCCGATCGCCAGCACGGCGATGGACGGCGCCAGCACGAGATCGAGCCGCTGGTAGTGCCAACGCACCAGCAACGCCGTGCCGGCCGTGGCCAGCAGCAGCGAAAACAGGCGCCGCAGCCATACCAGGCCCATCGGCAACGGCACCGGAAGATCGGGAAACAGATCGGTCAGGGGAATATCGCCGGGCTGCACGGCGTAACCCACGCCATCGGCGGCATCGCTGGCGGGTACCAGTTCGCGGCCCTGGACCTTGGCCACGATCGTCACCTCCTGCGATGGCACGCCTTCCCAGCTGACCCGCAGATCGCCCACGTGCGGATTGGACGGCACCGCGCTGGTCACCAGGGCATTCTGGTAAAGACTGAAACTGGCAGCGAGATTGCTGGGGAGGTTACGCAGGTCCGGTGTTACCGGCTGGTTGGCGATCAGCCCGTGCACCAGCGATGCCGACAGCGTGAAATCGTCCAGACGCAGCAACCCGGCATCGAACTGCGCACTCTGGATCGCAAAGGCGCCCGGATTGGCGTGTCCTTCGGGATGTTCGAACTGGCTGGAATCGATCGGTTTGTCTTCCCAGTCCATTTCGTAGGACGCCGGACCGCCGTAGCGCTGCTCGTGCCACTGGAACATCTGCACGTGGCGGATCAGCACCGGCACGTTGGCCTGCTGGTTGAACTGACGGTCCAGCGGCGACTCCACCGTTTCCAGCGTACCGACCACGCGCACCATGTAACCCTGCTCGTCCGAATCGGGACGGGCGTTGGTGCCCAGGTCCAGCACGTCGCCGCCATGCCTTTTCATCTGCGTGCGGTAATCGATATGTCCCTTCTCGGTGACCGCGACCAGGCCCACACCCAGCAGCAGCAGGATGGCACCCAGCGCAGGTAGCAGCAGCTCACGGATGGAAAGTGGTGCCTTCCGCTCGCCGCTCATCGAACCTCCGGGTGGATGCCAGGTGATGCCTCAGGACAGAGCGCCGCACAATTGGGGCTGCTCCTCAGCCGTACCATAGCGCCCACGCTCGTCGCGTGTCACGCGGGCCAGGGCGCAGGCATGGTCGTGGGTGAAGAACAGGCGCACGTTGCGTGAGAGCTTGTCTTCCAGGAAATCGCGTTTTTCTTCGATCAGCGCCTCTGGGAAGCGGTCATAGCCCATGGTGATGGGCAGATGCACCCACGGCCGGCCGGGAATCAGATCGGCGCAGAAAACCACGCCCGCGCATTCGGCCAGCATCAGTCCCGGCGTGTGGCCTTGGGAGAAATAAAAGCGCACCGCGCGCCCCAGCGCCTGCGAGTACTCGCCGGCGACCAGTTCCAGACGCCCGCTATCGAGCAAAAGCTGCTGCAACGGCGCAATGAACGAGGCGCGATCGCGCGGGTGCGGATTCAGCGCACGCTGCCAGTGCTGCGCGCCGACCAGAAATTTCGCATGGGGAAACAACAGCGCAGGCGCCTTGCCCTCTTCCCACGCCGCCAGCAGGCCGCCGGCATGATCGAAGTGCAGGTGCGAGAGCACCACCACGTCGATGTCTTCGTGCGACACCCCGGCGGCGGCCAGCGAGTCCAGCAGCACGTGATGGTTTTCCACGACTCCGTAGCGTTCGCGCAGCGCCGGTTCGAAGAACGCGCCGATACCTGTCTCGAACAGCACGTTGCGGCCTTCCAGATCCTTGATCAGCAGGCAGCGGCAGGCCAACGGAATGCGGTTGAGTTCATCCGGCGCGATCCAGCGCGACCACATCGCCTTGGGCGCGTTGCCGAACATCGCGCCGCCGTCGAGTTTCTGCGTATTGCCGTTGATCGACCAGAACTGCATGACTGCTCCCGAACCGCTTGCCTGCTTGCCGCGCCACCATTCCTGCGCGCACACGGCATATTTAACTCCACCGCGACCCGCACCGCAGTGACGCGGATGTAAGCGCAGCGTTCAATGCAGGCGCTTACTGTACCTTGCCCAGGCCATCTTCGCGGCGCGGATCGCTGGCCGCATCGAGCTTGTTGCTGCGACGATCCCAGATGACCACGTTCATGAAGCCCCACGGTTCGCGCTCCTTGAGCGTGTAGCCCATGCGCATCAGCGCCTGGGTGGTGGCCGCGTCGAACGCACCGGGCTCGACCATCACGACATCGGGCATGTACTGATGATGGAAGCGCTTGTGCGCCACCACCTGGTGCGCGTCGCCGCCGTCGATGAAGGCAAGGATGCCTTCCAGCACCTGGGTGATGATGGTGGAACCGCCGGGCGAGCCGATGACCGCGGTGCGGTCGGGGCCGATAACGATGCTGGGCGACATGGATGAAAGCATGCGCTTGCCCGGTTCCGGCGCGTTGGCCTTGCTGCCGAGCAGGCCATACACGTTGGGCTTGTTCGGCACCAGCGCGAAATCGTCCATTTCATCGTTGAGCAGCACGCCGGTGCCGTCGGCGACGAAGGTGGAACCAAGCACGTAGTTCACCGTGGAGGTGATCGCCACCATGTTGCCGTCGGCATCGATGATCGAGAAATGGGTGGTGTGCATGCCCGGATCCTGGCCGTTGGACGGCGCCAGCATCGAGGAGGGCGTGGCCTTGTCCGGCAGGATGCTCTGGCGCAGGCCGTCGGCGTAATAAGGCGACAGCAGCATGTCCAGCGGCATCTTCACGAAGTCCGGATCGCCCAGGTAATCATTGTGATCGCGGAACGCGCGGCGCATCGCCTCGATTTCCAGATGCACGCGATGGGCCTGGTCGAGCTTGGCGAGGTCGAAGCCGGAAAGGATATTAAGGATCTGCGCGATCGCCACGCCGCCCGACGACGGCGGCGGCGCGGTGATGATCTTGTACCCGCGATAATCGACGATGATCGGCGCGCGCTCCTTGACACGATACGAAGCCAGATCCTTCAGCGTCCAACGGCCACCGGCCGCGTTCACCGCATCGACCAGCTTCTGCGCGATTTCGCCGCTGTAGAAGCCCGAGTCGCCGTATTGGGCCAGCAGCTCCAGCGTGTGCGCCTGATCCGGATCGCGCCAGATCTCGCCCTGCGCGGGAACTTTGCCGTTGGGCAGGTATTTGGCGGCGGAGGCCGGCCAGCGGTTGAGGTTCTTCTGTTCTTCGGCGATGGCGCCGAGCAGGCGGCTGTCGGGCTTGAAGCCGTCCCGCGCGGTGCGGATCGCCGGCGCCAGCGACGCGCCGAGCGGCAATTTGCCGTAGTGCTTGGCCAACCACACCAGCCCTGCCGGCTCGCCGGGAATACCCGCCGAGAGCGGCCCCTTCAGCGAGGTGTCGCGATTGGGCGTACCGTCGGGATTGAGGTAGTCCTTGGGGTTGACCGACGCCGGGGCCACCTCGCGGGCGTCGACGAACACGTCGCGGTTGGTGGCGGCGATATGCATGGTGGCCATGAAGCCGCCGCCGAGGCCTGAACTTTCCGGCTCGACCACGGACAAGGTGGACGCCACCGCCACCGCCGCATCGAAGGCATTGCCGCCCTTGGCCAGCACCTCAAGGCCGGCCTCGGTAGCCAGGGCATTGGCGCTGGCGATCCCGGCGTGGCCGGGTCGCTGCGCAAACGGCGCGGCATGGTTGGATGGCGTGGGGTGGTCGGCGGCAAATGCCCCGCCCGTGCCGAGCAAAAACCCAATCAGCAACGCCTGCCAGCGCAACGCACGCTTCATTCCTTGGTCTCCATCAGGTGTTGGTACTTAAGCTCGAGCTGCGCGCGCGTTTCAGTGTGCGCGGGGTCGACGATGATGCATTCCACCGGGCATACGACCACGCATTGCGGCTCTTCATGATGGCCGACGCATTCGGTGCACAAGGCGGGATCGATGATGTAGTACTCCTCGCCAAGCGAAATCGCCTTGTTCGGGCAGGCGGGTTCGCAGACGTCACAGTTGACGCAGGTATCGAGGATCTTCAGGGACATGCCGGGCTAGTCTACATGGACCGCTGTCGGTTGTGCGCAGCAACAATCCGCGGATCACTCCCGTGCGGGAGCGCCAAGCGAGGCCAGGGACAGCGCTTTTGCCTGTATCGGCGCCGGCCAAGGGCAATTTCCACGGCCCCTGGCGCGCGGCTGCCCCCACCCCAACCCTCTCCCCGGAGGGAGAGGGGGGAGAAGTTGCCATTACATCGCAACGAAGCGAATCGTCGCGTTGGTCGGCTTCAGCACGTCGTCCACGCGCTGCTCGTCGGCCTTGTCGCCGATGAAGAGCACGATCACGCCCTTGAAGGAGCCCGGCTTGGCATCCTTGAACGCCGTGGTGACGAGGTCCGCCGTCTTGCCCGAATCCGGGCCGCCGAACACCAGCATGTTGCCGGGCAGCACGCCGCGGGCGACGGTGTCCTGCACATTGCTCAGCTGGCGGTCGCGGGCGTCCTTGGTGGCATCGTCGTCGCCCGCCGGCACCATGTAGGCATACGGTTGCGGGGCGGACATGCCCTGCAAGTTGGCCTGCACGATCTGGCCCAGGTATGCGCTCCAGGCCTTGGTATCGGTCGGATCGGTCGGCTTGGTCAGCTTCTGGGTCTGTTGCTGGGCCTGCTCCTGGCCGTCGCCGCTTTTGTTGCAGGCAGACAAGGCAAGGCAGCCGGTCAACGCAAGAGCCGTGGCGATGAGAGTGAGTTTACGCATAGTTATCCCCTTCGGTGTCGGGTTGCTTTTTATGCCAGCGCTGCCGCATGGCTTGTTGAACCGCCGGATGCACGAAGCCGCAGATGTCACCCCCAAGGCGACCGATCTCGCGCACCAGCGAGGAAGAAATGAAGCTGTACTGCTCGGCCGGGGTCAAGAATAGCGTTTCGGCCTTGGGAATGAGATGGCGATTCATGCTCGCCAGCTGAAATTCGTATTCGAAATCCGATACGGCACGCAAGCCGCGGATAATTACGCCCGCGCCGATCTCCTCCACCAGCTGGGCCAGCAGGCAGTCGAAACCGCGCACCTCCACGTTGGGCAGGTCGGCCAGCGCCAGGCGCGCCAAGGAGATGCGCTCCTGCAACGTGAACCCGGGGCCCTTGCCCTTGTTCGGGCTCTCCGCCACCGCGACCACCACGCGTTCGAACAAGGGGGCGGCGCGCGCCACCAGATCCGCATGACCGTTGGTGATCGGGTCGAACGTACCCGGATAAACGGCAAGGCGTGTATTGACCGGCGGTTTGTTCACAAGCGCAACGTTCGCGGGAAGGACCGCATTAGCTTAATGGAATGCCCTAGTGACGGCGATAGAGCGCATAACGTACCTCGCCGGCGTAGCCTTCGCGGTGCAGCACCCAGTTGTCGGGCATGGCGGGCGTCGTCTCACGCGGACATTCGACGTAGACCTGCGCCGCGGGCGCAAGCCACCCACCCTGCTCCAGCCGCAGCGCCAGCGGCGACCACAGCTGCAGCGCGAACGGCGGATCCAGGAACACCAGCCCGAAGGGCGTGGCCGCGCGCTGCAGGAAATGCGCCGCATCCACGCAGGCAACCTCGCCTTCCTGCGCTTTCAGCCGCGCCAGATTGGCGCGCAGCGCGTCGGCGCTCGCCGCTTGCGGCTCCACAAACTGCACGCTTTGCGCACCGCGCGAAAGCGCCTCGATGCCCAGCGCGCCGGTTCCGGCGCAAAGGTCCAGCGCGCGCACCCCGGCCATGGTCGGCGCCAGCCAATTGAACAGGGTTTCGCGCACGCGCTCGGGCGTGGGCCGCAATCCGGGAAGATCGGGCACGTCCAAACGGGAATTGCGCAAGTGGCCGCCGATGATGCGGATACGCCCAGGCGCGGGCTTCATGGACACAAGCCCTCAGCGGGCAGTACGGGTCGGGGTGGTAGCATGCCGCCCATTGTCTTTGAATCACGACCCCCATGCTCAAGTTCTGGAAGAAGAAGCCCGCCGACAACGGCACCGGGGAACACGAGGAAACGGCCCAACCGGCACCCGCCCCTGTCGCGGCGCCCGAGACGCCGCTCGCGCTGGATACGCCCGATCCCGCCCCTGCGGCCGTTGCGCCTGCCGCCGATGAGCCCGCTGCCGCCGAGCCTGCCGCCGAGGCGACGGCCAAACGCGGCTGGCGCGAGCGGCTGTCGGGCAGCACGTTCGCGCGCGGCCTGTCTTCGCTGTTCCGGCGCCATCCAAAATTGGACGACAACCTGCTGGACGAGCTTGAAACCACGCTGATCACCGCGGACGTGGGCATCGAAGCCAGCACATCGCTGGTGGAAGACCTGCGCAAACGCATGCACAAGCGCGAGTTCGCCGATGCCGATGCCTTGCTGCAGGCCCTGCGGCAAGAACTGATCGCGTTGCTCAAGCCTGTGCAAAAGCCACTCTCCATCGACGGGCACAAACCTTTCGTGGTGCTCACCGTAGGCATCAACGGCGTGGGCAAGACCACCACCATCGGCAAGCTCGCGCGCCGCTGGCGCGAGGAAAAGCGCCAGGTGCTGCTGGCCGCCGGCGACACCTTTCGCGCCGCGGCGGTCGAGCAATTGAAGACCTGGGGCGAACGCAACCAGGTGCCGGTGATCTCCCAAGGCCAGGACGCCGACGCGGCCAGCGTCATCTTCGACGCCTTGCAAGCGGCGCGTTCGCGCCACGCCGACGTACTGATCGCCGACACCGCCGGCCGCCTGCACACGCAGGGCGGGCTGATGGACGAACTGGGCAAGATCGCGCGCGTGCTGAAAAAGCTCGACGACCAGGCCCCGCACGAGGTGTTGATGGTGATCGACGGCACCACCGGCCAGAATGCGGTGAACCAGGTGCGCCAGTTCCGCCAGATCGTCGGCGTCACCGGCCTGGTGGTGACCAAGCTCGACGGCACCGCCAAGGGGGGCGTGGTATTCGCGCTGGCGCGCGAGTTCGGGCTGCCGATTCGTTTCGTCGGCCTGGGCGAAACCGCCGCGGACCTGCGCGTGTTCGATGCCGATGCCTATGTCGATGGCCTGCTTCCCGCCGATTTCGCTCGTGCCTGAGAGATTGCCCTGCCAACGCCGATGAATTTGCCGCGCCCATTGCGAGTACTGCTGATCGCCTGCGCCGGCATGGCCGGAGCCATGGCGCTCTCGGTGCTGGCCGCGCTGTATCTGCTGCTGCAACCGGACCGGTTCACCCGGCTGTTGCAGACCCAGGCTAATCAGGCTGGCTTGCAGCTCACCCTCTCCAGCCCCGCCAGCCCCACCCTGTTTCCGCGTCCGGCGCTGCAATTGGTGGGTATTACGCTGGCCGCGCGCGACAGCGGCCTGGGCGCACCGAACATGCCGATCCTGCTGGCGGCCAACGGCCGGCTGGTGCTGCCCTGGCGCTCGCTGTTCGGCGGCCCGATCGTGATCTCGCGCCTGCAGATCGACTCGCCGCGCGTAGATCTCGATGCGCTGCAGGCATGGCTGACCAGCCTGCCCCCGAAGTCGGCGACCGTGCCGGAAGAAATTCCAAGCATCGTCACCGGCGTGCGCATCCGCAACGGCAGCGTGGTGGAAGGCGACAGCGAATGGTTGAGCGGCGTATCGCTCGACACCGGCCGCCTCGCGCCCTCGCAGCCATTCTGGATCAACCTTTCGGCCAGGGAAAACGACGGCACGCCCTTGCAACTGCAGATATCCAGCGTGCCAAGCATCGCCGATGGCACGTTGCTGCTCAGCAACCTCCAACTGCGCGCCTCCGATAGCAACGCCTCGGCGCTGCGCCTGAGCGGCCAGGCACGCTGGTGGGGTGCGGCCCACGCATCGATCGCACTTGCGGGCAAGTTCTACGAGGCCGGCCAGGGCGACTACGACGCCGCCATCTCGCTGTCGCCGGCCACGCAGCACAATCCGCTGCTGCTGCGCGTGAAGCTGCTGGGCAAGGACAACCACATCGACCTGGAACTGCCGCCCCTGGCGCTGGCGCAATGGTGGAACCAGATGGCCAATCCACAAGGGCCGATGATTGCCTCGCCACCCGGCAACGGCCAAATCGAGATGGCCACGCTGGACGTGGGCAAAGTGCATATCGAGGGCCTCAGCATCCAGACCGGCAACGCCGTGCCCGCCAACGCAAGCAGTGCCGCCGCACCCGCCCAACCCGCCGGGCCGCATCCCCTGTGACCGCATTCGCCACGTCATTGCTCGCCTGGTTCGATCGCCATGGCCGCCACGACCTGCCCTGGCAGCATCCGCGCGACGCCTATCGCGTGTGGCTGTCGGAAATCATGCTGCAGCAGACGCAGGTGTCCACCGTAATTCCCTATTTTCAGCGCTTCCTCGCGCGCCTGCCGACGCTGGGCGACCTCGCCGCCGCCGACGAAGACGTCGTGCTCGCACTGTGGTCGGGGCTTGGCTACTACCGCCGCGCACGCTTCCTGCATCGCGCCGCGCAACTATGCGCGGAGCGGCACGACGGAGAACTGCCGCGCGATTTCGACGCGCTTGCGGCACTGCCGGGCATCGGCCGCTCCACCGCGGGCGCGATACTCGCGCAGGCTTACCAATTGCGCTTTCCCATTCTCGACGGCAACGTCAAACGCGTCTTGACGCGCTACCACGGCATCGTGGGTCATCCGGGCGAGCGCGAAGTGGAAAAACAGCTGTGGCTGCGCGCGGACGAACACACGCCTGCCAAACGCACGGCCGACTACACCCAGGCGATCATGGACCTGGGCGCCACGGTATGCGTGCGCACTCGTCCCTTGTGCGATACCTGCCCCATGCGCAAGACCTGCGTAGCGCACCGCGACCACCTCACCGCGCAACTGCCCACACCCAAGCCAGCCAAGGCCATTCCCACGCGCAGCACCATCATGCTGGTGCTGCGCGACGCGACCCAGCGCGTGTTACTGCAACGACGTGGCGCGCACGGCGTGTGGGCCGGCCTGTGGAGCCTGCCCGAAGCCGATGACACCGATGGCGCATGGCGCGAGGCGCAGGCGCGCGCGCGGATCGACGATGCGCTGGCACTGACCCCGTTCGTCCACGTATTCAGCCACTACCGCCTGCAGATCCAGCCCTTGTTGTTCGAGGGCGCAGCGCCAAGGCAAGCCATCGCCGATAATGACAACCAACGCTGGTGCGCGGAGTCGGAGCTGCCCTCGCTGGGTCTGCCCGCTCCAGTCAGATCCTTGCTGCTGGCGTTGCCACAATCCTCCGAGGAGCCCCTTTGATGAGCCGTACCGTTCACTGCGCCAAGCTCGGCATCGATGCCGAAGGCCTGGACTTCGCCCCCTGGCCCGGCCCACTGGGCCAGCGCATCTACGCGGAAATCTCCAAGCCCGCATGGCAGCAGTGGCTGAACCATCAGACCATGCTGATCAACGAATACCGCTTGAACCCGCTCGATCCGAAATCGCGCCAGTTCCTGGGCGGCGAAATGGAAAAATTCCTGTTCGGCGGCGAAGCGAAAAAGCCTGATGGCTACGTCGCCCCCGACACCGAGTCTTGACGCGGCCCTCACCATCCGATTTAATGTGCGGCTCCACGCAATACCGATGACCCAAGCGGTCGTCCACCCTGGCCGGGTAGCTCAGTTGGTAGAGCAGGGGATTGAAAATCCCCGTGTCGGCGGTTCGATTCCGTCCCCGGCCACCATTAGATTTCAACGGCTTGCAGCAATGCAGGCCGTTTTCATTTCTGCATCGGGTCACTTTGTTAGCCGCTCAGTTGCCGTTTGGCAACGGCTTGCCAGCAATTTGATTGATGCAAACACTACGTGTGTTTCTCCGCTTGCCCACATGGGCCAAGATGACCTCCTCTTCCCACACTGTGTCCCATAGTCGGTGCAGTTCCCTAACCTGCTGCCGATAGACACCTGATAGGTCTGTGGAACCGGGTGCGTACCAGTTTTCGTTTTTCCAGGAAAAAATCCCCCGTTACCACCATATGAGAGCTGTGTGGCAACTCTCCGCCCCACGTTGCTACTTTTTTCCTAGCGTCCTGCTAAAACACCAATCAACGCTTTCGCTCACCCCGACTCCACCGGTGGTTGGGCACGTTTTTTCATCTCCCCTACTCCACCGCAGAAGTCGCGTCGGCGCCGTCCGGATTTTCCTCGCGCCGACCGCGTTAGCGACCCGAAAAGCCCTCAAGAGCGACGATGTACGCGCGCGTCCCCAACTAGGCGAGCCTAGAAACGATAGCGTTTAGACGGCCAAATGGAGAGTGGGAGGGGAGGTGCAGGTACACGCACCTGATCTGCCAGTTCTACCTCTGAGATATGCATACCCGTCATCGATCACTTGGCGCAATAGATACTGTGCAGAGTTGCCATCAGCGCCCGCACCGGACCATCGGCCAGTTGGTAGTACACCGTCTGTGCCTCGCGCCGGGTAGTCACCAACTCTTCTTCGCGCAACCGCGCCAGATGCTGTGAGAGCGCCGACTGGCTCAGGTTCAGACGTTCCTGCATGGTGCCCACAGCCAGTTCCCCTTCGGCCAGGTGGCACAAGATCAACAGCCGCTGCTGGTTGGCCAGCGCTTTGAGCAAGTCGGCGGCCTCACCTGCATGAGCGCGCATGCGCGCGGGATTGGTGATGGACTTCATGCCACGTATTGTGCCGTACTTTTATTAATTAGATTTTTCTAATATACTGGCCTCTCCGTTCATTGCAGAGGCCGCCATGACTGCGCTTGTTACCTCGTTCTTCCACAGGCCCACCTCGACATGGACCCATGTCGCCAGCGATCCCGCCAGCCACACGGCTGTGGTGATCGACCCAGTGCTGGATTTTGAGCCAGCCAGCGGACGCATCGACACGCATGCCGCGCATGCCGTGCTTGATTACCTTCACGACAAGCAACTGTCGCTGGTGTGGATCCTAGAGACGCATGCTCATGCCGATCACCTCAGTGCAGCGGCGTGGCTGCGCACCCGCACCGGCGCACCGGTGGCGATCGGGGCAGGTATCACGATTGTAGAAGCCACCTTCAAACCTCGATTGGGTCTTAGCGACAGTTTTCCTGCCAATGGGTCATCCTTCGATCGTTTGCTGCACACAGGCGAGCGACTGCCGTTGGGTACGCTGGAAGTGGAAGTGATGGCTACGCCAGGACATACACCCGACAGCGTGAGTTATCGCATCGGCGATGCTGTATTCATTGGCGATACGTTGTTTTCGCCTGCCTGTGGTAGTGCCCGCTGCGACTTTCCTGGTGGCGATGCCGCCACGTTGTACGACTCGGTACAGCGCTTGTACCAATTACCACCCGAGACACGCGTCTATCTCTGCCACGACTATCCGCCCGACGGTGTGGCACCGCGGGCGCAGGTGAGTCTTGCCGAGGAACGGGAAAGCAATGCGCATCTCGCCGCGCACGTCACCAAAGAAGCATTTGTCGAACTGCGCATGAGGCGGGATACCACGCTCGCCGTACCACGCCTACTGTGGCCGTCCTTGCAGGTAAACATTCGCGCCGGCCACCTGCCCTCACCTGACATAAATGGACAGCGGTTCCTGCAACTCCCGCTGGACATTGGCGCATGGGAGGTCACGTGAGTAATTTCACGCCATGGAGTGCGTTGTACGGCGGCATATTGATCGGCCTGGCATCACTGTGGCTGATGGCAACACTCGGACGCATCGCCGGTATCAGCGGCATTACCTATAGCCTGCTTCCGCCGAAAGCCGGTGACGCCCTATGGCGCGTGGCATTCGTTATCGGCTTACCTCTAGGTGCGTGCCTGTGGAGTTTCTGGCATGGTCACGCTCATGCAACCAGCCATGCACCTGCTTGGCAATTGGCGCTGGCCGGCTTGTTGGTTGGCATGGGCACCCGCCTTGGAGGTGGCTGCACCAGCGGTCACGGCATCTGCGGCGTGGCACGGCTGTCACCACGTTCACTCGTCGCGGTGCCGGTATTCATGGCTACGGCCATGCTCACGGTCGCATTGATCCGCCATGTCTTTGGGAGCACACCATGAAGCGCATTCTCGCGGCGCTATCTGCTGGCGCATTGTTTGGTGCTGGACTGGATGAATCGAACATGGCCGATCCGCGTAAGGTGCTAGCCTTCCTTGACGTGTTTGGCCAATGGGATCCGAGCCTGCTATGGGTCATGGTCGGTGCGGTGACCGTATACGCAATAGGTTATCGCCTGCTGATACGACGAGATCGCCCGTGGCTGGCACACACTTTCAATCTGCCGACCGCCTCGCGCATCGATGTGCGTTTGCTCGGCGGCATGGCCCTCTTCGGTATCGGCTGGGGACTTAGCGGCTACTGCCCAGGCCCTGCACTAGCCGGGCTCGGGCTGTCTAATCCCGATGTGTTCGCACTGGTCCCAAGCATGCTGTTTGGCGGATGGATCGCCGACTATTGGTCAAAGGCACCATCGCTGCCCGTGAAGACCATCGCAGCAGAAGCGAAATGAGCCTTGTAGGGTTGCTCTGCCAAACCTGTCCCTGCTGATCAGGACCGCACAGGGGTCGTGGAAAGCCATCGTCCGCAAGACCGGCTGGCCCGCTGTTTCCATGACATTTCGCATCAAGCGTGACGCCGAAGATTGGGCACGCCGGACCGAGGATGAAATGGTCCGGGGCGTGTACATCGTGCGCACGCGGAGCTCGCAAATGCTCGTCGGTGATCAGGCATGGTAGTGATCCTTAATTCGTTGAAGTGGCGTTGCATGAAATTCATTGTGAGCGTCGAAGACTATGCACCGGAGCGCGCCCTCGCATCACGCTGCGAGCTTCGTGACGCCCTTTGGCGCACTCTTACGCGCCTGACAAAGCTCATAGCTCGCCTGAAGGTTCATCCACGTTTCCGCGGTGCCCACACCAGCCTGCTCCAACCGCCATGCAAACTCGGCACTGATGCCCGCGCGGCCATTCACCACACGCGACAGCGTCACACGCGTCACGCCCAGACGTTCCGCAGCCTCCCCGATCGTCAAACCCAACGGCTCGAGAACATCGCTCTTGATGATCTCGCCCGGATGCACAGGATTCCTAATCATTTGCCACTCCTTACCTAACGCGCCCCTCAGGCCTTAGTTCAAGTCGCACATTCATGGCGGGCCCAAGGCCAATGTTTTCGACGACACCATGGATAAACAACGAGTCTGCTGTCTTGGACTGATCGATCCTCGCACTTCAACAATAATTGATCTGGGGGCATCCAACGCACCCGCCCCTCGGTACTTCAAATTTAAGAATTGGGCGAAATGCCTCTTGATGGTGCCGCTCGCTGATCAAATTCGATAACTCTCTTTGAGTTGCGCGTGTCTCCTGCAACGCCTTCCTGGCGAAGTCCGCCATCCAGGCTGTGAAGGCGACCGCTGCACCGGTGGCGCCACCGGGTAAGCCCCGTTCTCCTTCGGCAATCGTGGCTGCATTTTTTCGATTTAATCGATCTACATGCCGACAATGAAAGAATCACCATCCCCAATACCCAGCGCCGGCCCGCGGAGCGCTTTTGTTTACGGCCTTCCGCAAGAGTACGCGACCGTCTTCACATGAAAATCACGCCGCCTTCGGCGCGCTGAATTAATTGCGTTAGCAGGCACTTCTACACGCGCGCGCAACAATCACCGATGCTAGATTGCAAGCAGAAGTGGGCGCCGCCCACCGTCACGCGAGGGGATATCAGCCATGTTGCAGAACGTTTTTCGCCGTGCCGTGCTCACCACTGCGCTGACCATCGGCTTATCGAGCGCAGCGTTCGCAGCGTTCGCGACCGAGCCGCCGTCTACGGGTCTGGGCCAGGCGTGGCCAAACACCACCGATGTCAGCGTCAGCCCGCGTTATCACGCCTATGTCTTCGTGCTCGGCGGCATTCAATACATCCAGATCAACGATTTGAACGGCAACGTATTGGGCAGTGTCGGCACGGCGGGCGGTCAATTCATCGTCTTGCCGATCGGCAAGTTCGCTCAGTACGTTTCCACGCCGCAGCACGCCGCTGCCGCAAGCAACAACGCGAGGCCGGCGTCATCGCCAGCCACCGTCTACAACGACGGAGCCACCACGGTGACCGCGACGCCCATGAGCGACGGCACGACGCAGTTGACCGCCTCGCCGGTCACGGCGCAGGACACCTGCACCGATCCGGCCATATGCAGCAGCAATGGGCCGTAACTGGCAATTTGCAGGCGTCAGCACACGCAAAGGCTGACGCTGCCAACTAGAAAAAAGCCCGGCACATTGCCGGGCTTTTGTTAGCCATCGCGCATCAGCCAACTGATTCTTCGTCCGCCGGGGAAAGTCCGCTCGCGGGCGTACCCTTCGAAAGTCGCGGCACGATCTTTGATCGCCTTGAGTCCGACTCCGCTGGTGGTGCGCACAAGACGGGGAAGCAGGTCTTCCCAGCGAACGTGGGGCAAGCGCATGGGATGGGCCTGGAAGACGATACTGACGATCACCCATCGCCGCCCTTCCGACTCGCCACTGCGGATTCGAACGCATACATCGCTGACATCTTTGTAACTGCATCCCTCCGAGACAGCCTCGCAAACCATGCGGTAAAGAGCCAGGTGAACCGTTGACGAAAGGCAGCTGAGCTGGCCTTGAAGCTCGCACCAGTAGCGTAAGCCCGCGCGATCCAGCATGCGGGCAACGGCGCCTTCGCGCAGGGCCGCCGGCAAACCGCGCTCGCGCCAGACCACCGGATGCAGGCTGTCGGAAATACCGAACAACTGGTCCTGCGCTGCCAACGCGACACGTTGATAGCCGCCATCATCGATGGCCGGCTGCAGGTGGCGAAGCCTTCCGAGCATCATCGAATATCCGGCGCGCACAGTTTCCCGCGCTTGCTCAAGTGCCTGCGCGGTCATGCGCAACTGCATCTCGCCCAAGTGCACGTTGCGCTGCGCGAGGGCCAACGCGGTGCGCACTTCCTGCCGCTCCCGCTCCGCCTTGCGGTCCAGCGCTTCGATACGCCCGCCTACCAGCAGCATCGTGGAAATGGCGAACGCGATCACCACTTCCGCCTGAATGGTGGCATGGTCGTACGTCTGCGGCATCAACCCCACGAGCGCAAGACTGGCCGCGGTACCGCCAAAAGCCGCGCCTTGCCAGCCGTGACGCAAAGCCAGCCATACCACCGGAAGGAACATGGCGACTTGGACCATGCCGCGCAGATGGGGGCTGCTAAAGCCCACCCACATCAGCACTGCCAGTGCCGGCGCGATAAAACACGCGCTTTCCAGGGCGACACGGCTTTCGGAGACTTTGACCAGCGTATCGCGCCATCCGTTTGCGCGAACGGCCCGATGCACCGCCAGCGAAGCCGGCACCACCGCCAGGATGCCCAGGAAGTTGCCTAGCAGCCATTGCGCGGCCAGATGATCATAGTGCGCCGGCTTGGTCCCGGCTGGGTAGACGATGGTGGAGAACAGCAGCATGTCGTTGGCCATGACCACGACGGACACGATCAATGCGCAAGCCAGCAGCAGGCCGACATGCACCCCTGCCTTGCGGTCCAATAGCGCGGTCCGCTTGCGGAAAAAATACACAATAGGGGCGCACAGCAACAGCGTGGGAATGGGTTTTAGCAAAGCCCAGGTGAGCCCCCATTGCGGAGCGCATGCAATGGCAAGGGGAACTTGCGTGATGGCCTCCGCAGCCATCATCAGTGGCCAATAGCGATAAGGCGTCAGCATCAACACCGCCACGTGCACACCGCAAAGCAACATGAAGTGCGGAACATCCAGTTGCCGGATGAGAGACACTCCGATGCCGTAGCAGACAGCTACGACAAGTTGCTTCCACCAACCGTTTAGCCCTGACTTTTCCTGCATCGTATCCCACTCCCCAGAAGGATCGGTGACGCTTGGAATGACGTGGTGACGATCCACGTTTTGGCGTGAAACCGTGGTGAAGTTTCCTGCCCCATGTTTCGGGCCATATTAACGCAAGCGGAGCCTCGCAATAACTTGCGCGGCGCAAGCTGTGACCTCAGTTGTGAAAGCCGCCCTCACGCCCTGCCGCTGCGGATGGAACATTTGCCGGTTTGCCCACCCATGCAGCCTTTTTTACCGCCGTATCGAGATGAAACGGCAACGCGTCCTTTTGGTCTTGTCCGGTGCGGCTGGATCACACGATCCAGCGCGGGAAAGTCGCACAAGGTTAGCGCCACTGACCTGGATTTCGCTGGCGGCAGCGCGCATGCATGCCGAAAGAAGATGAACGAAAAACCGCCTCTCAACGCTTCATTCATCCGGGATTGATGCATCGCATCCAAGACTCGATGTCCCGCAGGCAGATGAGGAAACGTCCGTGAAGAAGATCGTTTCATTGACCATTGCGCTGGCGCTGGGATGGACTGGCGGTGCCATGGCACAGGAACAGGCGATGACTCAGCAGGAGGTGAGCGCACAGCTCGCCGAGCAGGGTTATACCGATATTCACGACCTCGATTTCCACCACGGCATGTGGACGGCCCGCGCGCGCAGCGGCGATGGCGAGCATGTGGCATTGCGCATCGATCCGGAAACGGGCCGCGCCTATCCGGACAAGCAGGTCTCACGTTTCAGCGAAGCGGACGTGCGCGCGTCGCTATCGACCCAAGGCTTCACCCACGTGCATGACGTCGATTTCGATCACGGCATTTGGACGGCCAAAGCGAAGAGTGCCGCGGGCGCCGGCGTATCGTTGCAGATCGACGCCCAGACCGGGCGCATCATCGGCGGCGACTGATCGGTGCGGCACCGGTGCAAGCGCGCCCATGCGTGGGCGCGCATTTCCTAAAGCGAGGTGGTGAGGTTGGTCACCCAATCGGGCAGCACGCCTATCAGCGCCGCCTCCAGGCTGTGATCCATGCCGGTGACGATCAACACCCCCACCACCACGATCAGCCCGCCGAGCACGCGCCTGCCGCGCGTCCCCGCGCTCATCAGGCGGCCGCGCCAACGCGACAGCAAGCTTTGCGTGGCAAATGCCAGGATCAGCAACACGGTGGCGATGCCCAAGGCAAAGGCCAGCATGACGAAGGCCACCTGGGCGAGATTCTTGCCTTGCGCGGCCAGCACGATAGCCGCACCCAACGTGGGACCTACGCACGGGCTCCACACCAGCCCCAACAGCACGCCGATGCCGGCCTGCCCGGCCAATCCGAAGCGCTCCAGCCGCGCCTGCCGCTCGCCGGCCCAGTTCGCCAGCGGCGCAATGAGGTGCTCGAACCACGTTTGCAGAGCCGGCACCAGCAGGACCACCCCGATAACCAGCAGCAGCGCCGCACTCCAGGTGCGGATGCTGGTGCTGTCCAGCCCCACCGATGCGCCAACGGTGGCGATGGCAAAACCGGCCAGCGTAAACGAAGCCACCAGGCCCAAGGCCAACGCCAGCGGCCCGAAGCGATGGCGCTGCGCGGCGCTGCCAAGCACGATGGGAACCAGCGGAATCACGCAGGGCGAGAGGATCGTCAGCACGCCCGCGAGATAGGCAACCAGAGGATTGAGATGATGATTCATAAGCTAATTGGCCTACCAAGAAAGTGAATGCCGCCGTGCGCGCGATGGTTCATGCCCAGGCCCGTCAAGCGCGAACGCTGCCGTGCACGGAGTCTTTCGGCGAATGGATCCAAACAGTTACAACCTGCGCAATACATGTAACCCATCGCCGCCTGTCACCGAACAGCGATAGTGAAAGCCATCGCAAGGAAACGTCCCATGTCCAAGCTCCGCACGCTTTACCTCATCGCCCTGGCGCTGCTCGTCACCGCCGTGGCGCATGCGCAACCGATCCAGCCGTTTTCCATGAATGCCCTCAAAGCCGCCCAGGCCGCCGGCCAGCCGATACTGGTGGACGCCTACGCGAGCTGGTGCCCGACCTGCCGCAAACAGGCCCCGACCATTGATGCGCTCAGCAACGATCCGGCATTCGCCAAGCTGCTGATTCTGCGACTGGATTACGACAATCAAACCGCCGAAAAGCGCGCACTGGGCATCACCCAGCAAAGCACGCTGATCGTCTTCCACGGCACCAAGGAAACCGGGCGCGAGGTGGGCGTGACCGATCCCGGCCAGATCAGGATGCTGGCGAAATCCGCCCTGCCCTAGTGACCCGGTAGGCGTCGTTTTATGCTGGCCCCTGGTGAACCGAGGGCCAGCCCATGCGTATTGGCTGCACAACCTTCACGGCCATGACGCTGGCCCTGGCATGCTGCGGTGCAGCATCGGCCGAGCAGCGGGCCGCAACCGACGATGCCGCTTCCTGGACGAACTACGTCTGCCGTGACGGTCAGACTGTGCAGGCGGCGTATCCGGATACCCACACCGCCTGGGTCAAGATCAAAGGACAGATGCACACCCTGCATGTAGTCATCTCCGGCAGCGGCGCGCGCTATACCGGCGAGGGCTGGCAATGGTGGACCAAGGGCATGCGCGAGGGCATGCTCGCCCCGCTCGCCAAGGGCGAAACCATCGCCGACCCGGGCCTCGCCTGCCACGCGCACTGAGCTGACCTGGGGTCAGTTTGCACTGACAGTCACTGGTTCTAACAACCCGGTCACAAACGTCATCGGATCATCCCCGCGCCGCCATCTGGATGACGCATAGGAATAACGGGCGCGTCATCAGCGCCAGGCATGCTTGCAACATCGGACATGGAGTCATTCCCGTGATGTCGCAGTATGTTTTTCCGTCCAGCCGTGGCCTGTTTCGCATTGTCCGGCACGGTCATCGCTGGCGTTCGCTGGTCGAGGCGCGCGAATGGGCGCGGCACGATTCGGCACAGGCGGCGCTGGACGCGCTGCGTGTGGCCTGGCCGCAGGCGCGCCTTCCGCAAACCTTGGGCGAATGGCGCTACATCGCCGGACAGGCCGATCTGCCGCATGCGCGGCTGGCGCGCGCCACCAGCACCTTCAGGCCCAGCAGTGTCGATCCTTCGCAGGCCCGCGTGCGCCGTTCGCGGCGTATCCAGGGTCGTCCGAGTCGTGGCGTGACCGATCACGGATGATCGGTTGCGCTCTTTTGCCCAGCGTCCTTAATCCTTGTCGTCACGTCGAGAACGAGGATGACGTCAGGTGTTTACTCCCTGGCGTTGATCACTTCCAGGAAGTCGCGGCCGTAGCGTTTTAACTTGGCCTCGCCCACACCGCTGATCGAGGCCAGGTCGTCTTCGCTTTCGGGCATCGCACGCAGCATGGCCAGCAACGTGGCATCGTGAAAGATCACATAGGCCGGTACGCCATGCTGTTTGGCCAGGCGCGAACGCAGTGCGCGCAGGGCTTCCCACAACGGCTGCTCGTAGGCTTCGATGCCCAGGCTTGCTCCGGTCACCAGCTGGCTATCGCGTCGGCGCGATGCGCGCCGTGCCTCGCGCGTTTCCTCGCGCATGTGCACGGCTTGGTTGCCCACCAGCACATCGCGGCTAGCCGCGGTCAGGCGCAGGGTGCCGTACCCTTCTCCGTCGGTGGCGAGCAAGCCCGCCGCCAGCAATTGGCGAAACACCGAGCGCCATTGCTTTTCGTCCATGTCCGCGCCGATACCGAAGGTGGTGAGGCGATCGTGTCCCAGTTCGCTCATGCGCGCGCCATCGATGCCGCGCAGAATGTCGATCACATGCCCCGAACCGAAGCGCTGGCCGCTGCGATACACCGCCGACAGCGCTTTTTGCGCAGGCACGGTGGCGTTCCAGGTTTTGGGCGGTTCGATGCAGTTGTCGCAGCGCCCGCACGGTCCATGAAAATCTTCGCCGAACGCGCCAAGCAGCAACTCGCGGCGGCAGCGCGTGGCTTCGGCATAGGCGAGCAGCGATTCCAATTTCTGTCGCTCGATGCGCTTGCGCTCATCCGCCGATTCGGATTGGGCGATCATCTGGCTCATCGTCACCACGTCGGACAGGCCGTAGATCATCCATGCCTCGGCCGGCAAGCCATCGCGGCCCGCGCGTCCGGTTTCCTGGTAGTAGCCCTCCATGCTGCGCGGCAGATCCAGATGCGCCACGAAACGCACGTCGGGCTTGTCGATACCCATGCCGAAGGCGACGGTTGCCACCATCACCACGCTGTCCTCGCGCAGGAAACGTGTCTGATTGGCCGCGCGCGTGGCCGCGTCCAGCCCTGCGTGATAGGGCAGCGCCGCCATGCCCGCCTCGACCAGCTGGCTTGCCGTGTCGTCCACTTTCTTGCGGCTCAGGCAATACACGATGCCCGCGTCGCCGCGTCGCTCGGCGAGAAAATCCTGCAGTTGGCGCCGTGCGTTGTGGCGCAATCCCACGCGATAGCGAATATTGGGCCGGTCGAAACTGGAGACGAACTGCTTGGCCTGTTCCAGCGCGAGCCGCTCGACGATCTCCGCGCGCGTGCGCGGATCGGCGGTGGCGGTAAGCGCGATGCGCGGCACCTCGGGGAAGCGCTGGTGCAGGATCGTCAGTTCGCGATATTCCGGACGGAAATCGTGTCCCCATTGCGAAACGCAGTGCGCCTCGTCGATGGCGAACAGCGCGATCCCGGTGCGTTCGAGCAACTCCAGGAAGCGTGCCGTGAGCAAGCGTTCCGGCGCCACGTAAAGCAGATCCAGTTCGCCCTGCAGCAGTTGCTTTTCGATCTCGCGCTGGCGCTGCGCATCGAGGCTGGAATTGAGGTACGCCGCCGCCACGCCCGCTTCGCGCAAGGCATCGACCTGATCCTGCATCAACGCGATCAGCGGCGACACCACGATACCGGTACCCTGCCGCAACAAAGCCGGAATCTGATAGCACAACGACTTGCCGCCGCCGGTGGGCATCAACACCAACGCATCGCCGCCTTCGGCAACGTGCTGGACGATGGCTTGCTGCGGATCGCGAAAGTGAGCGTAACCGAAGACGCTCTGCAGAATATCGAGGGCGGTGGCGGACATCCGTCGCATCGTAGCAAACCGCTTCGTGCGGCTCACGCCGAATGTGTAGTCCAATCACCTGGCGTGGTGTCGGACATGCGCGACAGTCCCGGCCGACAACGCGGCCATATCTCGCCGCTAACGGCCCGGCAACCCCCACAGGGCGCGATCGATATCCGCATCGAGGCCAAAACGCGCCAGCGGCACGCGGCCGTTCTTTACCTCCACGCCCTCAGCCTTCAACAGCCGGCTTTGCTCGCGAAAACCGCGACTGCCCGGCGGCATCGCGATCTGGCCATTGGAACGCAGCACGCGAAACCACGGCAGCACCATGCCGTCGGGCACCTCGCCCAGCAGCCGGCCGACCAGCCGCGCCCGCCCAGGCAGGCCTGCGCGGGCGGCAATCGCCCCATAACTGGCCACGCGGCCGGGCGGGATCGCCGCGATCGCTTCGAAGACCTTCAGGTATTCCGGTTTCATGACAACGTGCACCTTGCCAGGGACGCGCCGCATCGTTCATGGGCGCCAATGGGCGCGGCGCGCGCGCGCCGCCGGGCCATCCTCGCATGCCTTGTACGCAAAATTAATCCGGGCGGGCCCGCGTCGTGGCACAGTAGTGCCCTGTTCGCTTCTATCAGGATCGCGCCATGCATCATTTCGAGGCCGTGCGCTCGCTGATCGGCAGTCTGCATCCGTTGCGGCAGAACGATCCATATCTCATCAGCTTCGACCTGGCACTGCCGCACGGGCGCCACCAGGGTATTTACCTGGCGGAACTGGAGGACGAAGGCGGACGGCGCTATCTGCGCATCTCAACGCCCATCGGCCCGCTTTCGGGCACCGACCCCAAACGCTGCCTGCGCTTCAACTGGGAACAGCGCAACGGCTTCCTGGCGGTGGCGGACCTGGATGGCTCGCCCTACCTGCATCTGTGCGAAAACCGGCCGTACGAGCTGTTGAACCAGCAGGAGCTGCGCCGGCTGATCGGTGAACTGGGCACGCTGGGGGATCAGCTGGAACAAGTGATCGTCAGCGGCGGCGATACTTTCTAGAGATGCTAGGCCCAGTGCCGGGCCAGCCAGACAAAGCCGTAGGCGATCAGCGCCGTGACCGGCAAGGTAAGAATCCACGCCCATACCATGCGCTCCACCACCGACCAGCGGATGGCGTTGAAGCGCTTGGCCGCGCCCACGCCCATGATCGAGGACGACACCACGTGGGTGGTGGACACCGGCAAGCCGAAGCGGGACGCCAGCAGGATCACCAGCGCCGAACTACCCTCCGCCGCCAGGCCGTTGATGGGATGGAGCTTCACCATCCGGTGACCCAGGGTCTTGATGATGCGCCAGCCGCCGCCGGCGGTACCGCCAGCCATGGTCAGCGCGCAGACCACCGCGACCCACGACGGCACCGCAAAGCCGCTGGCGGCCGATTCGTGGATGCGCAGAAAGGACAGCCAATGCGGCAGGCCATCGAACTGCCCGGCGGCGGTCGCGCTGGCCAGCGCCAGTGCGATGATGCCCATGCTCTTTTGCGCGTCGTTCATGCCGTGCGCCAGCCCCATTGCGCTGGCGGACAGGATCTGGGCCTTGCCGAAAAAGCGGTTCACGAACGGGGTGCGCCCCAGGTAGCGCAGCACGCCCTTGCGGCTGGCAAACCAGGCCAGCAACCCGTACAAGACGCCCATCAGCGCAAACCCAAGCACGAAGCCCATCAGCGGCGAGACCACCATCGGCACCACCACCTTGGGCAGCACGCCTTTACCTGCCCACCAGTGCGCCGTGCCCTGGGCCCAAATGACCGCGTCGAAACGGCCGCCGGATGCCGCGATCGCCGCGCCAACCAGCGCACCGACCAGGGCGTGGCTTGAACTGGACGGCAAGCCCAGCCACCAGGTGATGAGGTTCCACACGATCGCGGCCAGCAAGGCGCAGATCAGCAGCTGCGGGCCGGCCCCGACCACCCCGGTATTGACGATGCCCGCGGCGATCGTCGCCGCCACCGCGGTACCCCACAGCGCGCCGATCATGTTGGTGACCGCCGCCAGCAGCACCGCCTGTCCCGGCGTCAGCACCTTGGTGGCGACCACCGTGGCGATGGAGTTGGCGGTGTCGTGGAAACCGTTGATGTAGGTAAAGGCCAGTGCGATGAGCACCACGATGGCGACCAGGCCCAGGCTCATGCGCCCGCTCCCGTGGCCGTGCGCCATGCATGAAGGAAAGCGTGCAAGGCGGATTCCTCAGGAGTTCTTCAACACGATGGAATAGACGATGTTGCCCACATCGCGGCACTTGTCGATGGCCTTTTCGATCAGCTCGTAGAGATCTTTGGCCAGCATGGCGCGCATGGCGTCGTTGCTTTCCAGGTAGAGCGTGCGGTAGGGCGCCAGCAGCATGCGGTCGCCTTCCGATTCCAGCGTCTGCAGGCGATCCTGCAGTTTCTTGACCGGATCGATGCGCAGGCCGTTGCGCAGTTCGCCGATCATCTGCGCCACCACTTCGGTGGCGCGCATCAGCACCAGGGTGCGTTGGCCGAAATCCACGCCCTGCAGGCGGCTGGACACGATCTCGTAGCGTTCGGCGAATTTTTCGATGGCCTTGGGGATTTTGTAGAGCGCGGTGTTAAGCGCCTCGATGTCCTCGCGGTCCAGCGCCGTGACGAAGGTGTTCACCAGTTCCTCGCTGATCTGCCCCGCCAGCGCCTTTTCGCGCGAGCGGGCCGCGGCGAAAGCCGCCATCACGGGCGCGTGGTCGGCCTGGGTGGCCAGTTCGTGCAGCGCCTTGGCGCTTTCGCGGGCGGCGTCGGCGCTCTGTTCGAGCAGGCCGTAAAACTTGTCGCCTTTGCCGAAAATCGTCTGGAGGGAGAACATCGGGGCCTACCGGGGGGCAAATGTGACGCGCATGTTACAGGAGCCCCCTCCCGCGCCGCACCACTTGCGATGCCTTACACTGGTGCCATGCCCGCACCAGATGCCCTGTCGCGATGCTGACTACTGTCGCGCTCGTCCTCATCCTTGCCCTGTTCAACGGTTTCTTTGCGCTTTCCGAGATGGCGCTGGTCGCCTCGCGCAAGAGCCGCCTCAAGCAGATGGCCCGCACCAGCCGCCGCGCCCGCCTGGCGTTGCGCCATGCCGAAGCGCCGGAGCACTTCCTGTCCACCGTCCAGGTTGGCATCACCCTGGTCATGATGATCACCGGCGCGGTGGCCGGTGACGCCGCCGGCGCGCATATCGGCGAACTGCTGCAGATCGGCGCCCTGGGCTGGCTGGCGCCCTACGCCCGGATCATCGGCATCGCGCTGGGTTTCGTGGTCATCTCGTTCATCCAGATCGTGGTCGGCGAACTGGTGCCCAAGCGCCTGGCACTGTCGGCGCCGGAGAAGCTGTCCGGCTACGTGGCCCTGCCGATGCTGCTGCTCTCGCGCGCCACCGCCCCGTTCGTCTGGCTGCTCAACCGCTCCAGCGGGCTGCTGCTGGTGCTCATGCGCGTAAAGGACCGCGGCGAAAGTGCGGCCAGCGAAGAGGAAATCCGCCTGCTGGTGGCCGAAAGCACCGAACAGGGCGTGCTTGACGCCGACGAACAGGCCATGGTCAACCGCGTGCTGCGCCTGGGCGACCGCACGGTCGACAGCGTAATGAGCCCGCGCATGCGCATCGCCTGGCTGGACATCGATGCCCCGCTGTCGGAAAACCTGGAAGTACTGCGCAAGACACCCTACTCGCGCTACCCCGTGTGCCGCGGCGATGAGGCGGACATCGTAGGCGTGCTGGAAGTGAAAAGCCTGCTGCGCACCATCACCGCCGGCAAGCCGGATCTGTTCCGCACCCTGGCCAAGCCGCTCTACGTACCGGCCACCGCGCGCGCGCTGGATCTGCTGGAAGAATTCCGCGACGCGGAAACGCCCATGGCCCTGGTGGTTGACGAATACGGCGACATCGAAGGCGTGGTCACTCTCAACGACCTGCTCGCCGCCGTGGTGGGCGCCAGCCAGCTGGGCCACGGCGCGGAGGAACATTCGCCCATCGTGCAGCGCGAAGACGGCAGTTGGCTGGTGGACGGCGCCATTTCCACCGATGACCTGCGCGAACTGTTGCGCGTGGACGACCTGCCCGGCGAAGACGAGCACGACTTCCGCACCGCCGCCGGCATGGTCATGGCCGCGCTGGGCCACATTCCGCAAACCGGCGAAGTGTTCGAGTGGCGCGGCATCCGCTTCGAAGTGGTGGATCTGGACGGCGCGCGCATCGACAAACTGCTGATCACGCCGGCACCGCGCATCGAACTGACCGACGGCGAGCAGTAAGGCGCCGGCTTACCCCCTGGGCTCGCGCGAGCAGAAATACGGCTGCCGCCTCCTTTTAAAGAGAACGCACGCTGGCGCTATTTCTTTTCGCCGGCCAGGCGCGCCATGCGCTGTGCATCGGCAAAAATGCCATGCATCATGCGTAGCTCGCGCTCGTCCATCTGCGCGCGCTGAAACAGCTTGCGCAGGCGCAGCATGATCGTGGTGGGTGCGCGCCCCTTATGGAAATCGATATCGTCGAGCGTCTGCGCCAGGTGCTCGTAGAAGCGTTCCATCTGCGCGGCGTCGGCGGGGGGCTCGTCGTGCAGCGGCGGCGGCGCGGGCACGTGTTCGCCAAGCAGGGCGATGCGCAGCTCGTAGGCCATCACCTGCACTGCCTGCGACAGGTTCAGCGAACTGAAATCGTCCACGCTGGGAATGCGCACCATCGCATGGCAGCGCGCCAGCTCCTCGTTCTCCAGCCCCGTGCGCTCGTTGCCGAACACCAGCGCTACCCGCTCGCCGCGCTGCGCGGCCGCCAGGGCCTGCGCGGCCGCCTGACGTGGCGACAGCTCGGGCAGGTTGACCCCGCGCCGACGCGCCGACAGACCCAGGGCCAGGCTGACCCCGGCAAGACCCTCGACCAGCCCCTGGTGCACACCGGCCCCTTCCAGCACGTCGTCGGCACCGGCCGCCAGCGCCGAGGCTTCCCGGTCGGGGAAGCGATGCGGCGCAACCAGTGCCATCCGGGTAAAACCCATCGTGCGCATCGCCCGCGCGGCGCTGCCGATGTTGCCCGGATGCGAGGTGCGCACAAGCACGAAGCGGAAACTGTCTGGAAGATCGTGGCTGACGGTCATTGCGGCGAAAAGGAGGGCGAATCGGCCCGAAAGCATAGTCGACCCGGGGCCGGCGGGGCAGCGGCCCCGGTCATCTGCTAAACTGCGCGACCGCTAACCCGTTCTTTTGCCAAGCCAAAGCCATGACCAGACCCGCCGTCAACGTCGCGGTACGCGCCGCGCGCTCCGCCGGTAACGTGATCCTGCGTTACATGAACCGCATCGAGGGCCTCAACGTCGTCGAAAAGCAGCGCATGGACTTCGCCTCCGAGGTCGACAAGCTGGCTGAAGCGGAAATCGTCAAGGAACTGCGCCGGGCCTATCCCCAGCACGCCATCCTCGCCGAGGAAAGCGGTGCCTCGGGTAAAAGCCCGCAGGTGTGGGTCATCGATCCGCTGGACGGCACGCACAACTACCTGCGCGGCATTCCGCATTTCAGCGTTTCCATCGCGCTGCTGGACAAGGGCGAACCGGTGTATGCGGTGGTGTTCGATCCGCTGCGCGATGAGCTGTTTACCGCCAGCAAGGGTGATGGCGCTTACCTCAACGATCGCCGCATCCGCGTGGGCAAACGCGAAAACCTCAATGGCGCGATGATTGGAACCGGTTTTCCCTATCGCCAGCGCACCCATCTGGACGCGCAGCTGGCCATGACGCGCGCGCTGCTGGCGCAGGCCGAAGACATCCGCCGCTCCGGTTCGGCCGCACTGGACCTCGCCTACACCGCCGCAGGCCGCTACGACGGTTTCTTCGAAATCGGCCTCAAGCCGTGGGACATGGCGGCCGGCGCGCTGCTGGTACGCGAAGCCGGCGGCCTGTACACCGACTTCGCCGGCCGCGACGGCATTCCCGAAAGCGGCAACATCATCGCGGGCAACCTGCACGTGGTCAAAGCCATGACCGAGGCGATCGGCGCCCACGCGACACCTTCGCTGCTGAAAGCCTGATCGGCACTCCCGGAGAATGAAAAAGGCGCCCGCCGGGCGTCTTCATTCATGGCGGCGATCCATCGCGCAAGCCAAGATGGAAAGTCACGCCGAACGGATCGCGCAGATAGCAGCGCGGCACGGCGGGATCTTCCTCCACCACCGTGCATCCGCAGGCGATCAGCTGCTGCTTCGTCATCTGCACGTCGGGCACCAGAAAGTCGAAGACGGGTCCGTGCGGGCGGCCTTTTTCGACGTAAAGGCGAAACGAGCCTGTCTCGAAACCGACCAGGTTCTCGTCTGCAAACACCTGCTCGAAACCCAGCACCGAGGCATAAAACTGCGTTGCCGCGGCCCAGTCGCCGGTGCGCACGATGACATCGCGCGAAGAACGTACGTAACCGACCATATCCATGACCCTCGAACGCGTGGACGTCAACGCGAAGCTTGCCCGGCCACGACGTCAAAGTGTTGTACTTGCGCTTCGAATTCCAGCAGAAACCCGGCATCTTCCGGATAGTACCGGGCCTTGAGCACATCCTCGCCGGCAAAGGCGCTGATGGCGCGCTCGGACACCCAATGCGTGACGGTGAGGAAATGCGTGACCTCGCCCTCATCGCGGCGCAGTATCGCGGCATCCAGGTTGCCGGGCACCGAACGGTAATCGGGAATCGCACGTTGCGCGAGAAACACCGCGTACTCGTCGGCCCGCTCGCGGGACGTTCGTCCGTGCCAGATACGGCAAATCATGTGCGGTCCTCCTGTTTATCCACTGACGCGCATCGTGCCCAACGCCGGCACTCACTCCGGCTGATGGCACACCACTTCGATGTTGTTGCCATCCGGATCCAGCACGAACGCGCCGTAATAATGTTCGTGGTAATGCGGCCGCGGGCCAGGCGGTCCATTGTCGCGGCCGCCGGCGGCCAATGCGGCCTTGTAAAACGCATCGACCTGCGCGCGGTCGCCCACGCGAAATGCCACATGCAACGGCGGCACATGCGCAACGCCCTTGTACACCCAGAAGTCCGGCTTGGCCGGCTCGCCGTAGCCGGCGACATCCGTGTGCCCGGTGACCGCGGCGGGAAACTCCATCAGCAAGGCATAGCCGATGGGCGCGAGCGCGGCCGCGTAAAACGCCTTGCTACGTTCGAACTGACTGGTGTAAATGCCGGTGTGATCGATCATGCCGGTGGCTCCGATGAAGCGTGCATCAACGCTGCAATGACGTGGCCTGCTCACGCTGCAGGATCGCATCCTGGATATCGTCGATTTTGCGCGACAGTGCGGCCTGCACATCGTAGAGGCCGCGATGGTAGAAGTATGCGCCAATTTTCCCGGCGAAAAAGTCAAGCATGAATTCCGCATCGAAGCTACCGATCTGCTGTTGCAGCTCCTGGGAAAAGTAATGCTTGATCCGCCGGACGATGACGTGCTTTTCGGCCCGCGAAATAGCGGGTGCATGGCGTCACCGCCGCACATACTCCGATTGCGGCATTACTGGTTAAACAGTTGCCTCGGACCGATCAAAAGAAATAAAGGCGAACAGGCCCTAGACCGGACATCTGCCTGCATGGCGAAACGGCTTTACCCCGTATGGCCAACGCTGCCGCGGGGACGGCAGCAGTGTCATTCCAGGCCATTTTCATCATCTGCCGCCTGCGCGCCGACAGTCGCGGCCAAGAACGCTATGCCCGGTCGCCGTGCAAAAATTGGCGCAAAAAAGGCACCGTAACGCGTCGTTGCGCCGCCAGCGAAGCCTGATCCAGGCGCTCGAGCAAGTCGAGCAAGGCGCCGATATCGCGCGCGTAGCGCGCGAACAGCCAATCGAGCACGGAGTCATCCAACGCGATGCCGCGCACGTTGGCTTGATTCTTCAGCACCTCGCGGCGCTCCTCGTCGTCCAGCGGCTTGAGCGCGAACTGAGTGCAGGCGCCGAGCCGGGAGCGCAGATCCGGCAGCGTGACCGGCAGTTGTGCCGGCACCGATTCGGCGGCGAAAAGCAACGCGGTACCTTCGGCGCGCGCACGGTTGTAGAGATCGAACAACGCGTGCTCGGCATCGCGTTCGCCGGCCAGCGCATCCAGGTCGTCGAGTGCGAGAAACTCGCTGCCCGCCACGCCGCGAATCGCCGCGGCGCGATCCTTGAGCGCTTTGAGCGGCAGGTATTGCACGGCGCGACCCGCTTCGCTGGCCGCCTGACAGGCAGCCAACAGCAGATGGCTTTTGCCGCTGCCCGCCACGCCGCTCACCAACAACCATGGCGCACCGGCCTGCACGGCAAGCGCCCGCACCGCGGCTACCGCGGCGGCATTGGCGCCCGCGTGGAAATGCTCGAAACGCTGGCGGCGCGGCCAGCGCAGGCTTAACGGCAACTGCGCGGTCATGACTGGGGCGAATTCCCGTCGCGGACGACGCGCGTCTGCGTATGCACGTGACCTTCGCCATCCTCGCTGACCTGCACGTCGATCTCGGCAATCGCCGTGTCCGGCGGCCCCTCTTCGGTATACAGATTGCTTTGCCGATATCGTTCGGCCAGATAGCGCAACAGCACCAGGATCACCGACGCCGCCGGCAACGCCAGCAACACGCCGAGGAATCCAAACAGATAACCGCCAGCCAGCACGGCAAAAATCACTGCCACCGGATGCAGGCCGATTTTCTCGCCCACCAGCCGGGGCACCAGCACATAGCCTTCCAGCAACTGCCCGATGACAAACACGCCGACCACCAGCAGCAGATTCGTCCAGTCGCCGTGCTGCACCAGCGAGGCGATAAGCGCCGCGGCGAAACCGGTGATGAACCCCAGATACGGCACAAAGCTCAGCAAGCCCGCGATCATGCCGATCAGGGGCCCTACTGAAATGCCTACCACCGTCAGGGCCGAGCCGTAGTAGATCGCCAGCGCCAGCATCACCAGCAATTGTCCGCGCACGAACGCGCCGAGCACGGCGTCCGATTCACGCGCCAGATGCGCGATGGTGGGTTCGATCGAACGCGGCAGCATGCTATCGATCCACGCCACCAGGCGGTCCCAGTCACGCAGCAGGTAGAACCACACCACTGGAATCAATACCAGGTTGGTCAGCCATGCCACCACGCCGATGCCCGAGCGCGACAGCTTGCCGAGCACGCTGCCGATCGAACCGATGTGCGCCTTGAATTGGGCGACCAGGCGATCGGTGTCGAACGCGTTCGGATCAAGGTGAAGCTTCGTCTGCAGCCATGGCAGCGCGGTGTCCCTGCACCACTCCACATAATGGGGAAAGTTCAGCACCAGGTTTTCGATCTGCCGCGCGATCAGCGGCACCAGCAGCAGCAGGGTGGCCACGATCACCAGGATCAGCACGATGAACACGATGCTCACCGCCAGCGCACGCCCCATGCCCAGGCGCTCCAGCCGGTTGGCCATCGGATCGCCCAGGTAAGCCAGCATCGCGGCGATCGCAAACGGCATCAGCACCGGCGCCAGCAGCCACACCAGCAATCCGATGACGACGGTGATCGCCAGCATCTGCCAGCGGCGGGATGTCTCTTGGCTTATGGACACGAAGGGCTCATGCGTATGGGCGTGATGGGAAGTGTCGCCGATGTCGGTAACCGTTCAAAGTCTTGGGGCTTGCGCACATTATGGGCGCAGGGTGTGCCATGCGCGGTGTGACCAGCGCAGCAGGTAATCCACGCCGCTGGCTGCGCACAGCGCGGCCACCAGCCAGACCAGCGGCCGCGCATCCAGTGCCGGCCAGCGCGCCAGCGCCAGCAGCACCGCCAGCAGATACAGGATCTGCATCAGCGTGCAGGCCTTGGACAGCAGGCTAGGCTGCGGATAGATGCGGCCAATCAGTATGCGCCACAGCAAGGCGCCGGTAGCGATCAGCAGATCGCGGCCGCAGACGATCGCGGTGAGCCACACCGGTGCCTCGCCGAGCCAGGCCAGAATCACGAAACAGCTGACCAGCAATAACTTGTCGGCCATCGCGTCCAGCATGCCGCCAAGCCGGCTTTGCCAGCCGTAATGGCGCGCCAGAAAGCCATCCAGCCCGTCCGAGACCCCGGCAACCGCCACCAGCGTCAGCGCACCGGACCATTGCCGATGCCACAGCAGCCAGCCGATCGGTGCGACCAGCAGCACGCGCAGCATGGAGATGGCATTGGGCAGATGCCGCCAAGGGGAATGCGACGCGGCGGGCATCGCGGCGATCATGGCCGTTCAGTGCAGCCAGCGCAGGCTGACGTCCGCGCCATCATGCGCACTGCCCTGCAACAGGCGCCCGCCCGCGGTCAGGTTGGCCGCCAGTCCGTCGAGCGGCATGCCCGCTTTCACCGACAGCAGCAGGCCATCGTCCTGAGCGCCCAGGGTGACGACGTTCTGCACCGACGGATCGGCGCGCAGCAGGGACAGCAGGTTGGCGTAGTCCATCGCCGAATGCAGGCCCGACACCCACAGCGTGCCCTCGACGGTGGACGCGCCGATCACATTGAGCGCCTGCCCCAATCTATCGGCGGCGCTGTTGCCGCCATCGGCGAGCAGGTCGCTGCCGCTGCCCTGGGCGGTCCAATGCTGGGCCTGGCCGCCGCTGATCAGGGTCCAGTCCGCGCCGCTGGCGTGCACGTCGCCAAGCAGCACCAAGCCGGTGTGATACAGCCGGCTGATCGCCGACATCGCCGCCGGATCGGCCGAGGCGAGCTTGTCCAGATCGGGCAGCTGCGCAGGATCGGCAAAACTTACCGGATAGCCGCGTTTGCCCACCGCGTCGGCCAGCGCGCCCAGGCCGTCCTTGCCCAGCACCTTGCCGTCGGGGCCGCGCACCACCAGCAGCACCGGCGGTTTCACCCCGGCGGTGCTGGCGCCGAACTGGGCGATCAGCCGCTGCACCGCGCCCTGGTCGAAGGTAATCGCCAGGGTCAGCGTGGGCGGATTGCCCTCGCCGCGCTGGTATTGGAAGTTCTTGATGATGCCGGCGGCGTTCTGCAGGGCGTCGCCGTAGCCAGGCTTGGTGGTGAGATCTTCGCCACCGGACACGCGCGCCAGCACTTGCCCCAGCGCGGTGGAAAACGCCTGGCCGCGCTGTGCGTCGCTGACATCGGACACCGGCACCACCACCGTATAAGGCGACGCGGGCGGCACGGCCTGGCTGCGGGCGATCTGCGGCAACCCGGTAACCAGGCCGAACAATAGGGTAACGATCAGCAGGCGTGACAGGCGCATGGGCGGGCCGGACTCAGGGCGGGGATATGACGGAAAGTCTGCCCAATCCGACGCTTAACGTCTATCATTGGACGTTTTCCGACGCGCAGGTTCGCCATGTCCGACGCCCTCACCTACCGCGCCGCCGGCGTGGATATCGATGCCGGCAATGCCGTGGTCGAACGTATCAAGCCCCTGGTCAAGCGCACCTTCCGGCCCGAGGTGATGGGCGGCCTGGGCGGTTTCGGCGGCTTGTTCAACCTCGGCACCCGCTTCAAGGAGCCGGTGCTGGTGTCGGGCACCGACGGCGTGGGCACCAAGCTAAAGCTGGCCCAGCAGCTGAACCGCCACGACACGATCGGCATCGACCTGGTCGGCATGTGCGTGAACGACGTGCTGGTGCAGGGCGCCGAGCCGCTGTTCTTCCTCGATTACTTCGCCACCGGCAAGCTGGACGTGGACACCACCGTGGCGGTGGTCGGCGGCATTGCCAAGGGCTGCGAGCTGGCCGGCTGCGCGTTGATCGGCGGCGAAACCGCCGAGATGCCCGACATGTATCCGCCGGGTGAATACGACCTGGCCGGCTTCACCGTCGGCGCGGTGGAAAAAGCAGCCCTGCTGAGCGGCGACACCGTGGCGGCGGGCGACGTGATTCTCGGCGTGGCCTCCTCCGGCCCGCATTCGAACGGCTACTCGCTGATCCGCAAGATCGCAGAACGCGCGGGCAACCCGTTCGATCTGGACCTGGGTGGCGTAAAACTGGCGGACGCGCTGATGGCGCCCACCACCCTCTACGTCAAGCCGATGCTGGAGCTGCTCAAATCCGTGCCTGTGCACGGCATGGCGCACATCACCGGCGGCGGCCTGAAGGAAAACATCATCCGCGTCGTGCCCGAAGGCCTGGGCCTGCATATCGACGCGTCGGCCATCGTGCTGCCACCCGTGTTCGACTGGCTGATGCGCGAAGGCAACGTTGCACGCGCCGAGATGTGGCGCACCTTCAATTGCGGTGTCGGCTTCACCGTTCTGCTACCGCGCGACGCCGTCGGCGCCGCGTCGGACCTGCTGGCCAGACATGGCTTGAAGAGTTCGGTGATCGGCCAAGTCGTTGCCGCGCAAGGCGACGAGCGCGTGCATATCGACTGATGTACTCACTCTCCCCTTCGGGGAGAGGGTTGGGGAGAGGGGCCAACCTCGCCGCGAATTTGAACACGAATTTGAATTGGATCGCACATTAAGTGCCGCCCGTTCCAGGCGCGATAAAAATTTTTGCAAGACTGCCCCCTCACCCCAGCCCTCTCCCCGGAGGGGAGAGGGCGTAAAGAATCGTACCCATGCCATCTACACTTCTTCGCATCGCAGTTCTCGCCTCCGGACGCGGCAGCAATTTCGCCGCGCTGCTGGCGGCACGCGCGAACGGGCAATCGCCGCTGGAATTCGTATTGGTCGGCAGCGACAAGGCCAACGCAGGCGCGTTGCAACTGGCGAAGACGGCGGGCATCCCGACCCTGGTGCTGGATCCGCGCGACTACGCCGAACGCCGCGACTACGACTTTGCGCTGTTCGAGCGTATCGCGGCCAGCAAGCCGGATCTGCTGGTGCTGGCCGGGTTCATGCGCATCATCGACGCCGATGCGCTGACGCCGTGGGTGGGGCGGATGATCAACATCCATCCCTCGCTGCTGCCCAAATACCGCGGCCTGCACACGCACCGCCGCGCGCTCGAGGCGGGCGATAGCGAGCACGGCGCCAGCGTCCACTACGTCACCGCCGAACTGGATGGTGGCCCGGTCATCGCACAGGCCGCATTGACGATCGAACCCGGCGACGACGAAAACACGCTTGCCGCACGACTGCTTCCGCTGGAACACCAGCTGCTGCCGGCTGTGGTTGCGTTGATCGCCTCGGAACGATTGTCGCTCGCCGCCGACACCATCATCTTCGACGGCCAAGTGCTTCGCAAACCTTTGCGATGGCACCAAGGCGCGTTGATCGCCTGAACCGCGCCGTTGCAACGATGCGTTCAGGATCCGGGCGTACACTGCCGATCCATGCGCATACTCAAACTCTCCCGCACCTTCCTCGCTGGCGCCGCGCTGGCCCTGTCCGCCACTGCCGCGTTTGCCGCCGGCCCTGCGCCGTTCACCGCGACCTATCAGGTATCGCGCGACGGCGAAGCGATGGGCGAAGCCACCATCACGCTCAAGTCGCTGGGTAACGGCGAATACGAATACAGCAATCAGATCAAAGGTACCTCCGGGCTTGCCGCCATGCTCGGCGCCAACACCAGCGACGTGACGCGTTTTCGCTGGAACAACAACGCGCCGGAAACCGAAACCTACCACTCCAAGCAAAGCGCGCTGAAAACCAAGCAGCGTCTGATGCAGGTGAACTGGAACACCAGGCAAGTGAGCGTCGATGACGGCAAGGGCACGACCAGCTACGCCGCCACGCCGGGCATGGTCGATCGCAACACCATGCCACTGGCCATCGGCCTGGCATTGCAGGGCGGCAACCAGAGCGTGAACTTGCCGGTGGGCGTGAAGCAGCGCGTGGAGCAGCAGCAGTTCAAAGTGCAAGGCACCGAAGCGGTACAGGTTCCGGCGGGCAGCTTCCAGGCCGAACGCGTGACGCGCACCGATTCGGACAAGCATTTCGATGCGTGGTACGTGCCCAAAAAATTTGCGTTGCCGGTAAAGATGGCACAGAGCGACGGCGGCGATCTTACCTTGCAGCTGGTTCGCTACAGCACGCCATAAAAAAACGGGCCACACCGGCGACCCGTTTCTTCAAGACTTGCCTTGCCCTGCCAAGCGCGCGATTCCCGCGCAGGCAGGAATGACACGCGGAAACTTACGTGGGCAGACGACGAATCCGCGCGCCCAGCGTGCCTAGCTTCTCTTCGATGTTCTCGTAGCCGCGATCGATGTGATACACGCGATCGACCGTGGTATCGCCCTCGGCCACCAGGCCTGCCAGCACCAAGCACGCCGAGGCGCGCAGGTCGGTCGCCATGATCGGCGCGCCGCTCATCTTGTTCACGCCCTGGATGATCGCGGTATTGCCTTCCAGGCGGATGTCCGCGCCCAGACGCTGCAATTCGTGCGCGTGCATGAAGCGGTTTTCGAACACCGTCTCGGTGATGATGCCTACACCCTCGGCCACGCAGTTGAGCGCGGTGAATTGTGCTTGCATGTCGGTGGGAAACGCCGGATAGGGCGCGGTGGTGATGTTTACCGCCTTCGGGCGGCGGCCCTGCATGTCCAGCTCGATCCAGTCCGGACCGGTGGAGATGTGCGCACCCGATTCCTCCAGCTTGGCCAGCACCGCGTCGAGCGTGCTGGCGCGCGCATTGCGGGCGCGCACCTTGCCGCCGGTCATCGCCGCACCGACCAGGAAGGTGCCGGTTTCGATGCGATCGGGCAGCACCTCGTAGGAGGCGCCATGCAGGCGCTCCACCCCATGGATCACCATGGTGGAGGTGCCCGCGCCTTCGATCTGGGCGCCCATCGCGTTGAGGCAGTTGGCCAGGTCGACCACTTCCGGCTCCTGCGCCGCGTTGTCGATGACGCTGGTGCCCGAGGCCAGTACCGCGGCCATCATCACGTTTTCGGTGCCGGTCACCGTAACCATGTCCATGGCGATGCGCGCGCCCTTCAAGCGCTTGGCGCGCGCCTTGATGTAGCCGTTTTCCACATCGATGTCCGCGCCCAGCGCCTGCAGGCCGCGAATGTGCTGGTCGACCGGACGCGAGCCGATCTGGCAGCCGCCGGGCAGCGAGACTTCCGCCTGGCCGAAGCGCGCCACCAAAGGCCCCAGCACCAGGATCGAGGCGCGCATGGTCTTGACCAGCTCGTACGGCGCGAAATAGCGGTCGGTCGAACGCGGGTCGACCTGGATCTTCATGCGATCGTCCAGCACCAGCTGCACGCCCATCTGGCCGAGCAGCTCCATGGTGGTGGTGACATCGTGCAGGTGCGGCACGTTGCTGATCGTCACCGGCTCATCGGCCAGCAGGCAGGACGCGAGGATCGGCAGGACGGCGTTCTTGGCACCGGAAATACCTACTTCACCGCGTAGCGGCTCGCCACCGCTGATCAGAATTTTGGCCATTGGGAATCCTTGGAAAAACGAAGACCAAAGGGCGCGGCGGCAACCGTCAACGGCGCGCGGCAGCCTCTTCGGGGGTAAGGGTCTTGAGCGCCAGCGCATGGATCGCGCCACCCATCAGATCGCCCAGTGTGCCGTAGACCAGCCGATGGCGCGCCAGCGGCAACTTGCCCGCGAACTGCGCGGCCACCACTTCGGCCTCGAAGTGGACGCCATCGTCGCCCTGTACGCGGGCCCGGGCGCCGGGCAGGCCGGTTTCGATCATTGCCTGGATGCTGGCTGCGTCCATTGTTCTTCCACTGCGGAGATCCTGAACGCCGGCCGGCGAAGAATCGGGCCATGGGCGTCAGGCATCAAGATAGAATGCGAATATGCCATGTTAATGGAAATCTGCTGTCGCAGAAACGACACGGACCGACCAGCGGCCCCGCCAGCCGCCCCTGAGGACGCATGAACGCACCCATCGCCAAAGCCAAATCCACCCGGGTGGATGCCGCCGCCCTCGTCCAGAGCGCCCGCACGGTCATCGCCACCGAGGCGGCCGCCATCCGCGCCCTGGAGCCGCGCATCGACGGCGCCTTCGTGGACGCCTGCCGGATCATCCAGGCCTGCAAGGGGCGCCTGGTGGTCACCGGCATGGGCAAGTCCGGCCACGTCGGCCGCAAGATCGCCGCCACCCTGGCTTCCACCGGCACCCCGGCTTTCTTCGTCCACCCCGGCGAGGCCAGCCATGGCGATTTGGGCATGATCCTGCCCCAGGACGTGGTGCTGGCGCTCTCCAACTCCGGCGAGACGGACGAGATCCTGTTCATCCTGCCGGTAATCAAGCGCCAGGGCATCCCGCTGATCGCCATTACCGGCAACCCCGATTCCTCGCTGGCCGGCCAGGCCGACGTACACCTGGACGCGGGCATCTCGGCCGAAGCCTGCCCGCTGGGCCTGGCCCCCACTGCCAGCACCACCGCCGCCCTGGTGATGGGCGATGCGCTGGCGATCGCGCTGCTTGAAGCGCGCGGGTTTACCTCTGAGGACTTCGCGCGTTCTCATCCGGCCGGGAGCCTGGGCCGGCGCCTGCTGCTGCACATCAGCGACGTCATGCACACCGGCTCCGGGGTACCGACCATTTCACCCGACGCAAGCCTGACCGAAGCCCTGATGGAAATGACCCGCAAGCACCTAGGCATGACCGCCGTGGTCGATCACGAACAGCGCCTGCTGGGTGTGTTCACCGACGGCGACCTGCGCCGCGCACTGGATGACGACGGCGTGGACCTGCGCAACGCCAAGGTCAGCGACCTGATGACGCGCGGCCCCAAGGTGATCGGCGCGGACAAGCTTGCCATCGAAGCCGCGCAGCTGATGGAGAAATACCAGATTCACGCGCTGCTGGTGGTAGACCAGGCACAGCGCGTGGTCGGCGCGCTCAACATTCACGATCTGCTGCGCGCGCGCGTGGTCTGACGGAAACCTGATGGCTTATCTCCAACATCTCCCCGCCGATCTGCTTGCCCGCGCCGCCAAGGTCCGCCTGGCGGCGTTCGACGTGGATGGCACGCTCACCGACGGCCGCCTGTGGTACAGCGAAAGCGGTCACGAAACCAAGGTGTTCCACGTGCACGACGGGCTGGGGCTCAAGCGCCTGCAGGCCCATGGCGTGCACGTGGCGATCATCAGCGCGCGCATCAGCCATCCGGTGGCGTTGCGGGCCGAAGAACTGGACATCGCGCACGTCTACCAGGGCCAGGGCAACAAACGCGAATGCCTGCAGCAGATCCTGGAGGCGCTGAACCTTTCGCCCGAGCAGGCCGCCTTCGTCGGCGACGACCTGCCCGACCTCCCCGCCATGCGCATCAGCGGGTTGGCGGTGGCGGTGAGCAACGCCCATCCATGGGTGGTCGAACAGGCGCATTGGCAGACCCGCCTTGCCGGCGGCCAGGGCGCCGCGCGCGAGGTCTGCGACCTGATCCTGCACGCGCAGGGCAAGAGCGCCGCCGAACAGGAGCACTGGCGATGAACCTTCGCCAATACCTGCGCGACAACCGCACCACCGCCACGATCGTGTTCCTGGCCATCGCCGCTCCCGCCAGCTGGTTTCTGCAGCGCTGGGTGGCGGGCAGCACGCCGGTCAACGAGTTCATCGGGCCGCCGATCTCCGACTATCTGCTGTACGACTCCACCGTATGGAGTTACGACGTCAACGGCCAGCTCAGCTTCACCATGCGCGCGCCGCGCATGGACCGTCGCGCCGGTGACGAGTCGATGTACATCAACTCGCCCGTGTTCGACATCAAGGCAAAAAAACCGGGCGTACCCGATTGGCAAGGCAACGCGCCATACGGTTGGGTCAACAAGAGCGGTACGCTGATGCAGCTCAACGGCCCGGTCTACATGCAACGCCCGGCCTTCATTCAAAAACCGTCGGGGGCATTGAGCCCCGTGGCAACATTATGCAGTTCCAATGTCACCGGCTGGCCCAAGGAGAACCGCATCCAAACCGCGGATCCGGCCATCATGACGCAGGGAGCAAGCGTCATGCACGGCGTTGGCATGCGCGCCAACCTAAACGATAACCATCTGGAGTTGCTCAATGACGTGCACGGCCTGCTGTATTCAAGCCAAAACAATGCTGCGGCTAAGCCTGTTGACTGCAGGTCTCTTATTCCTGCAGCCGGCGTTGGCAAGGCAGGATGACCGCAACCAGCCGATCCACGTCGTCCATGCCCACAACATGGACGGCTACAACGAACCCAACTCGGTCAGCACCTTCACCGGCGACATCCTGATCACCCAGGGCACGATGAAGCTGACCGGCGAAGTCGCCAAGATCTGGACGGCCAAGGATGACACCACGGTCGATCACATCATCGTGACCGGCACGCCACAGAAGCGCCCGCATATCGAGCAGATCGACGACAACGGCAACCTGATGACCGGCGATGCCGACCAGCTGTACTACGACAACGTCAACAGCATCGCCATCCTCACCGGCCACGCGGTCGTGCACCAGCAAAACAAGGGCGACGCCCACGGCGCCAAGCTCACCTACAACACCAACACCGGCTACATGGTCGGCGAGAGCGGCAACGAAGGTCCGGTGACCATGACGTTCCTGCCCAAGCAGAAACCGCTGCCGCCGCCGAAGAACGCCAAGCAGGGGGCGCCCGCCAAGCCGGCACCGGGCACGTCCAAGCCGGCATCGTCTTCCAGTTCACCGACCACACCGGCGCCTGCCAGCAGCGCGCCGAGCAAGGGATAACCGCGACTCATGCTTTCCGCTGAAGGCCTGCAAAAAAGTTTCCGCGCACGCCAGGTCGTGCGCGATTTCCAGTTCTCCATCCGCCAGGGCGAAGTGGTCGGCCTGCTCGGCCCCAACGGCGCGGGCAAGACCACCTGCTTCTACATGATCGTGGGCCTGATCGAAGCCGATGGCGGCGCCATCAAGCTCGACAAGCAGGACATCACCGGCCTGCCGATGCACGCGCGCGCCAAGCTCGGCATCGGCTACCTGCCGCAGGAGGCCTCGGTATTTCGCCGTCTCAGCGTGGCCGACAACATCATGGCCGTGCTGGAACTGCGCGAGCCGGACCAGCGCAAGCGCGACGCGCAACTGGAAAGCCTGCTGGACGAACTGAAAATCGCACATATCGCCGGCCAGAAAGGCATCAGCCTCTCCGGTGGCGAGCGGCGCCGCGTGGAAATCGCCCGCGCGCTGGCCGCCGAGCCACGCTACATGCTGCTGGACGAACCGTTCGCCGGCGTGGACCCGATCTCGGTCGGGGAAATCCAGCGCATCGTGCGGCATCTGAAAGAGCGCGGCATCGGCGTACTGATCACCGACCACAATGTGCGCGAAACCCTGGGCATCTGCGACCGCGCCTACATCATGAACGAGGGCGAGGTGCTCTCGCGCGGCACCCCCGCGCACATCCTGGCGGACGAAAAAGTGCGCGAAGTGTATCTGGGGCGGGAATTCCGACTGTAATACTCCATTCAAACCCGCCGCACAAGCGGCAATTTGCGCCGTTTCACATCCGCGGATGCGGCTCGCGCTTCCTGCCGGCGCAGCTATGGCCGGCACTCCGGCGAAGGGTTAGGATGATGCCGAATTCACCACTTTGGCAGGCATGAAACCCGGACTTCAGTTCCGCCTCAATCAGCAACTGGCTCTCACGCCGCAATTGCAGCAGGCCATCCGGCTACTGCAATTGTCGCAACTGGAGCTGGCCGCGGAGTTGCGCCAGCTCGCCGAGGCCAACCCGCTGCTGGAGTTTGCCGAGGACGCCGACCCGGAGCAGGACGAAGCCGAGACGGAGGATGAATTCGAAGCCGAATTCCAGTCCGCGCTTTCGGGCAACAGCGATTCGTCCACCCGCAGCGAAAACGACGAAGCGCCGGAGTGGACCGAAGCCGACATCAGCACCGACCAGCCGATCGATTTCTCCTCCACCAACGGCAGCGGCAACGGCAACAGCCAGAACAACCGCGACGAAGACGGTATAGAGCCGCAGAACGCGGCGCCGGAGTCCCTGCAGGAACACCTGCTGTGGCAGCTTAATCTCACGCCGATGGATCCGCGCGCCAAGGCCATCGCCACGGTCCTGATCGACGCGCTCAATACCGATGGGTATCTGGGCGAAGGCCTGGACGCGGTACTCGCCGCGCTGCCGCCGCATCTGAAGGCCACGCTGGACGAAGTGGAAAGCGTGCGCCGGCAGCTGCAACGCTTCGATCCGGCCGGCGTGGGCAGCATCGACTTGCAGGATTGCCTGCGCGCGCAGCTGGAACAGTTCGATCCGGCCACGCCGCATCGGGAACTGGCCTTGCGCATCGTCGAAAGCGAACTGGAGCTTTTGGCGCGCAACGACATGGCCAAGCTTGCGCGACGGCTTCATGCCGGCGAGGAAGACACCACCGCCGCCGCCATCCTGATCCGCAGCCTGGACCCGCGCCCCGGCGCCGCCATGGACACCACCCCGGTGGAATATGTGGCGCCCGACGTCTACGCCCGCAAGGAAGGCACCCGCTGGCGGGTCGTTTTGAACCCCGACAGCCAGCCCAAACTAAGTCTTAACCATCACTATTGCAGTCTAATCGCGCAGGCCCGCAGCGACGATGCGAGCTGGATGCGTGGTCAGTTGCAGGAAGCGCGGTGGCTCATCAAGAGTTTGGAGTCCCGTGCCGAAACACTGCTTAAGGTGGCCGAAGCCATCGTACGCAGGCAAAGCGCTTTCCTGGACTACGGTCCCGAAGCGATGCAGCCGCTGGTGTTGCGCGAAGTAGCTGAGGAGGTAGGTATGCACGAATCGACCATTTCACGTGTAACTACCCGCAAATACATTCATACGCCGCGCGGCACCTACGAGTTGAAGTATTTCTTTTCCAGCGGCGTGTCCACCGAAGATGGCGGCAGTGCATCGGCCACCGCCATCCAGGCCATGCTGCGCAAGCTCGTCGACGGCGAAGATCCGCGCAAGCCGCTGTCGGACCAGGCGCTCGCCGAAGAGCTGCATGGCAAGGGCATTCAGGTCGCCCGCCGCACCGTCGCGAAATACCGCGAAATTCTCCGCATTCCCAGTTCCAGCGAACGACAGCGCAGTAGCTGAATCCTTCGCGTCGTTAAGGCATCACGACTCGGAACTTGCGGCCAGACGGAGCGTTCCCATATTCAAGATCAAGGTTTAGCTTCACGGTGCAATGATCGTTTCACGGCGATCAGCGCATCGATCAACGCCGCCCCCGGCGGCAGCTCTAGAAGGAGGCGTACCATGCAATTCCAACTCAGTGGCCAAAAGATCGATGTCACCAGGGCTCTGCGCGATCATGCCGAGTCCAAGCTCGATCGATTGACCCGCCTCGACGACCGCATAGTCAGCCTGAACGTCGTGCTTTCCGTGGACAAGTTGCAGCAACGCGCGGAAGGAACGCTCATGGTGGCGGGTAGATCGCTGCACGCCACGGCCGCCGAGAACGACATGTACGTCTCCATCGACCACCTCTTCGACACGCTCCTGACCCAGCTTCGCCGCTACCGTGAAAAGCTGTGCAACAAACACCAGCGCGAAGTGCGCGAGGTTCGCCAATACGTCTGACCCCCCTCCGCCCGCCCCCTCCGGGGCGGGCGATTTCACCCGATCAGGCCGCGCCCAGACGCGCCGCCGGGCTCGAACTGGCACAATGTTCCCGCCGCCGCCTCGCCCAGGCCCCCCGCGGCGCAAAGGAACGCCCTTGGATCGCCTCACCGCAAGACAACTCTTCGACGATATCCACGAGCGCATGGCGCTACGCTGGGTCGCGGGCATGCGTGGCGAATCGCGCGTGCTGGAATACGGCTCCACCCCCGCCCGCCGGCCCTCGCTGGTGGGCTATCTCAACGTGATCTACCCCAACAAGATCCAGATCGTGGGCACCGAGGAACTGAGCTATCTCGACGGCCTGGATTCGCGCCAACGCTGGGAAGTGATCCACAAGGCCGCAGCCACCCACCCGGTCGCCTTCATCGTGACCAAAGACCAGCCGATCCCGGCGGACCTGCGCGAGGTGGCCGAGGAAACCAACACCCCGCTGTGGATCAGCGCCAAGCGCGGGCACGAGCTTTTGACCTGGATGCAATACCACCTGGCGCGCACCATGGCGCCACGCCTGACCCTGCACGGCGTGCTGCTGGAGGTGTTTTCGATCGGCGTGCTCATCACCGGCGAAGCGGGCTCGGGCAAAAGCGAGCTGGCGCTGGAACTGATCAGCCGCGGCCACCGCCTGGTCGCCGACGACGCGCCCGAATTCACCCTGATCGCGCCGGACGTCATCGACGGCGCCTGCCCCGAGCTGCTGCAGGACCTGCTGGAAGTGCGCGGCCTGGGCGTGCTCAACGTGCGCGAGATGTTCGGCCACACCTCGGTAAAAACGTCCAAGTACCTGCGCCTGGTCGTGCATCTGAAAACCATGCGCGAGGGCGAACCCCTCGATGCCATGACGCGCCTGACCGGCGACGTCGGGCACCGCGAAATCTTCGATGTGAAGGTGCCGATGATTACCCTGCCCGTCGCGCCCGGCCGCAACCTTGCCGTGCTGGTGGAAGCGGCCGTACGCAGCCATATGCTCAAGAGCAAGGGCATCGATCCGGCGCTGAGCTTCATGGACCGGCAGGCCCACCAGATGCGTCGACTTCCTCCTTGGTGACCTCATGAGCCAGACCGAAAGCCTCCTGATGGCCGACGATCCGAACGCCATTCACCTGGTGGTGCTTACCGGCATGTCCGGGGGCGGCAAGACCGTGGCGCTGCGCGCACTGGAAGACCTGGAGTTCTACTGCGTCGACAACCTGCCCAGCGCGCTGCTGCCGCAGCTGGTGGAAGCGGCCACGCGCGGCGACAGCCACCGCCGCCGCATCGCCGTGGGCGTGGATGTACGCAACCGCGACGAAGACTTCCAGCACATGCCCCAGGTGCTCTCGGCGCTCGCCGAAACCGTGCAGGTGCACCTGATCTTCATCGATTGCAGCGATGCGGTGCTGACCAAACGCTTCTCCGAAACGCGCCGGCGGCATCCGCTGGCCACGCGCCGGCGCTCCTTGTCCGACGCGATCGCCGAGGAACGCCGCCTGCTGCGTCCGCTGATGGCCATTGCCGAACGGGTGATCGATTCATCCGAACTGAACGTGCACCAGCTGCGCCGCCTGATCGCCACCGGCTACGCGCAAAGCATGGCCGGCCTTACCCTGATGTTTCAGTCGTTCGCCTTTCGCCGTGGCCTGCCGCTGGATTCGGATTTCGTGTTCGACGCCCGCTGCCTGCCCAACCCGCATTGGGAACCCACCCTGCGCCCGCTCTCGGGCAAGGACGCGCCGGTGCGCGAATTCCTCGAACGCCAGCCGATGGTGGAGGAATACGTCGCCGACACCACGCGCTGGCTCGATGCCTGGCTACCCCGTTTCGAGGCGGACGACCGCAGCTACGTCACCATCTCCATCGGCTGCACCGGCGGGCGCCACCGCTCGGTGTACCTGGTCGAAAAACTGGCCACGCACTACCGCGCCACGCGCGAAGGCGTGCTCACCTTCCATCGTGAACTTGAGTGATCTCCATGCTGTCTCAAGCAAACCCCAACGAAGCCGCCGTGTCATGAGCGTCGGCGTGTTGTTGATGACCCACGAGTCGGTCGGCCAGGCCCTGGTCAAAGCCGCCCGCCACGTGCTGCCGAAACTGCCGCTGCGCGTGGCCACGGTTGAGATACCCGCGCGCGCCGATCCGGATGTCATGCGCACGCTTACCGCCAAGCACGCGCGTGAACTGGATCACGGCGAAGGCGTGCTGGTGTTGGCCGATTTGTACGGCGCCACGCCTTGCAACATCGGATTGTCGCTGGGAACGTTAGGGGTAAGGCTACGCTGCGTGTCAGGATTGAACCTCCCGATGCTGCTGCGCGTGCTCAATTACGCCGACAAACCGCTGGACGAACTTGCAGAAATCGCGGCCAGCGGCGGTCGCGGGGGAATCTTCATAGACCATGCTTGAAAAAGAAATTGTCGTCTCCAACAAACTGGGCTTGCACGCCCGCGCATCGGCCAAGCTGGTGCAGCTCGTGCAGGGTTTCAAATCCACCGTCTGGCTGATCAGCAAAGGACGCGAAGTGAATGCACAAAGCATCATGGGCGTGATGATGCTGGCCGCCGGCATCGGCACGCCACTCACCGTCCGCGCGGACGGCCCGGACGAAACCAACGCCTTGAGCGCGGTGGTGGATCTGTTCGATCGCAAATTCGACGAAGGAGCGTAAGCATGCAGCAAGGGTCCGGGACCGACGAACGCCACGCCCACAGCAACGCAGCGCCAGCGCTGCGCACGGTGCCGTTCGCCCTCCCCTCCTTGCCGCTTGCGCCGACCCCGGCGGGAGGGTGCCGATGAGGCAGATCCTGCCCGGCACCATGGCTTCGCGCGGCATGACGCTGGGCCGCGCGCGACTGGTCCAGCCCAGCCGCTACCTGGTCGACACGCGCCCGCTGACCGAGGAGGAAATCTCCTCCGAACTCGAACACCTGCACGGCGCCCTGGAAACCGCCCGGCAAGAGCTGCACGAACTGCGCGGCAAGTTGCACGGCGCGCTGGCGCGCGAAGTCAACGAATTCATCGACGCGCACAGCCTGCTGCTGGACGACGCCGAACTGCTGCGCGGCCTGGACGAAATGATCAGCATCGGCCGCTACCGCGCCGGCGCCGCGCTGAAAAAACAGCGCGACCGCCTGGCCAGCGTGTTCGCCGGGATGGACGATCCGTACCTGCGCAGCCGCATGGAAGACGTAGACCAAGTGATTGGCCGCGTCATTTCCGCGCTGCAGCGGCAAACCAGCGTCGAAGAACGCAAGATCGCCGCGCGCGTGGGCGAGATCCTGGTTGCCGACACCCTGGCGCCGGCCGACATGGCGCACCTGGCCGGCAACGGCTTGCTGGGCGTCATCACCAGTTCGGGCAGCCCCTATTCGCACAGCGCGATCCTGGCGCGCAGCCTCAGCCTGCCGATGCTGGTGGGCACACGCGACGCCCTGGCCACCATTCACGACGACGACCTGATCCTGCTCGACACCGAACACGGTGAAGCGATCGTGCACCCCACCGCGCAGGATCTCGCCCGCTACCGCGCCTGGCAACGCGAAGCGGCGCTGGAAGGCCGCCGGCTGGCCAGCCTCGCCAACGCGCCCACGCGCACCCGCGACGGTATCGAAATACACCTGCTGGCCAATGCCGAATCGCCCGGCGATGTCGCGCTGGCGCGCGCGCGCGGCGCCGACGGCGTGGGTCTGTACCGCACCGAATTCCTGTTCCTGCGCCACAAGGGCCTGCCCTCGGAAGACGAACAGTTCATCGCCTATCGCGACGTGGTGCTGGGCATGGGCGGCGCGCCGGTCACCATCCGCACGCTGGACCTGGGCGCCGACAAGGCGGACGCCGCGGGCCTGGTGATCCGCGGCGAGGAAAACCCCGCGCTCGGCGTACGCGGCGTGCGGCTATCGCTGCGCCATCCGGCCGTGTTCACCACGCAGATCCGCGCCATCCTGCGCGCCGCCTGCTACGGGCCGGTACGCGTGCTGGTACCGATGGTGACCCAGCCGGACGAACTGATCGCCGTGCGCACGCTGTTCAAGCTGGCGCGGCAGGAACTGAAACGCGAAAACATCGACCTGCCGGAAAAACTGGCGCTCGGCGCCATGATCGAAGTGCCGGCAGCCGCCATTAACGTGCGCGCGCTGCTGGAACACGCCGACTTTCTCGCCATCGGCACCAACGACCTGGCCCAATACGTGCTCGCTGCCGACCGCGGCAACGATGCGCTGGAAAACATCTACAACCCGCTGCAGCCCGCCCTGCTGCGCCTGCTCTCGCACGTGATCGGCGCCGGCCGCCGCGCGGGCAAGCCGGTGAGCCTGTGCGGGGAAATCGGCGGCGACGTCAACTTTACCGCCCTGCTGCTGGCGCTGGGGCTGAAGGAATTCAGCATGCACCCGAGCCAGATCCTGCACGTGCGCGACCGTCTCGCCACGCTCGACCACGAGCGCCTGCGCGCGCATGCGCCGCTGCTGATCCGCGCGCGCACGCATGAGGAAGCCGAGCTGCTGCTCAACAGCCTGGTGGGCTGCGGGCAGTAGTTTTTCTTGCAGCGTCGTCGCGAGCGGCAATGAAAGCATTGCCGATCCATTGTCATGGGACTACGCGCTAGTACGAATGTCGCGGACACTTCCCAGCCTGTATCGGCGTTTAGTTGTTGCCGTCCATCGCAGTGAGCACACTACTGCAATCATCGATGACAAAAACCGCGGCGATACCGGCCGAAAAACGCTGCGAGCAACGACAACGCGCAACGCTCGCACCGCGTTTGATCTGACAAAAAAATCTGCGCTGCATCAACAAAAGGCGCCTGAAACATTTGATACATTTCCGCCCGCAGGGGAATCACCATTCAATGCAAAGGACACGCCTTGTTATCTCACGACGTTATCCGCCGTGCCGCACTGGCCGGCATCGCCGCTCTGAGCATCGCTTGCACCGCAACGGCACACACATCCTCGTCGATACCCACCACCGGATTGGGCGAATCCTGGCCGAACGCCACCGACGTTAGCGCCAATCCGAACTGGCACGTGTACGTTTTCGAAAAGGATGGCGTGCGCTACATCCAGGTCAATGATCGCAACGGCACGGTGCACGCCGCCGTTGGCAGCGCGGGACCAGTGGCCTTCGCATTGCCCATCGGCGTGGATGCACAGCGCGTTGCAATCACCAAGGCATCAAGCATGGGCGGTTTGTCCCAGCCCATTTACCACGACGAAAACCTCACCATTGAAGCTACTTCGCAAAACGATGGCGACGTGCAGATCACGATGGCGATGGCGCCCGGTGATGATCTGGATCCGGCCAACCGCACGGATGCCTCACTGCATTGAGTGGCTTTACCTGACCCGCCACCGGATAGGTGCCTTACGCTCGCACTCGCCTCGCTGAGGCCCTTCCCGTAGCAATACCGACATGCGCATGCCGTCGCCCATGCGGCGCATGCGCAGTGTCCCGTCGAACACGCGCACGAACTGCCGCACCTCGTTGACGTCGTGCATGCTGGCACCCAGCTTCATACCCACACGATGACGCTCTTGGGCGTGCTCAAGCGCGCGTGCGATATGCGCCTGGTCTTCGGTGCTATCGATGCGCAGCACCACCCAGCGCCTGCGTTGCCGCCAAAGCGTGCGCACGGTCAGGTCGATGCGCGCGCACTCATAGGACTCGCTGAGCACGGCCATCGCCTCGCCCGTTATCCGATAAATGGCCGCCTGCAACACCTGGCTCAGGGTTTCCAGCGAGCGCTTGGACGCATCACAACCGTAGGTAATGCCTGCCTCGTACAAGACCCCGCCGACTGTTTCGTTAAGCGCCGCCACGACGCCGCGGTCCCGCCACGCGCTGGGACTGATGCTTTCGGCCAGGCGCATCACCTGAGTCCGCAAATGCCGGGCCAGTTTACGTTGCCTCTCGCGCTGCTCCGCGGGCACGAAGTGGTCCAGCACGTGGTCGTAGTCGATCTGCAGCATGCCTACCACCGATTCAAGCGCCATCGACGCCTGAGCCAGGCGGTTTTCCCCGCGAAGCAAGGCATCCTTGGCAACGCGCTGCCTGGCCTGGGTGGTCAGCATCAACTGCTGATTGCGCTGCGATTGCTCGGAAATGCGCACCCCGAATACGTACAAGCAGGTCGTCAGGACAATCACCAGCCATCGCAACTCCTGGACGTCCGTTTCACCGACCCTCCATGTCCATAGCGAGTAGGCGGCCATCCATACAAGCGTGCAGCCGAACACCGCGGCACGCCACCCGTGTCTGACCGTTAGCCAGATGGGTGCCAAAAACAGGGCCATCACCATGATGAATTTGCCCTGCCCGTCGAGCTGATGCTGCATGCCCATCAGCACCAGGGTCGCAAGCGTCGCGATCGCCGCGTCCCGCGCCCATGGGCGCGACAGCCATGTCCGCCACGAGGGAACGCGCCAGGTGTCCATTCGGCCCCGCAGGCGAACCATCACCACCCAAGGCACCCATATGAATAGTCCCAGGTAGGCGTTGGCAAAAAACATCAGCGCCATGCCTGATGGAATGACATAAGGCCCGGTTGGCAAGCGCACGGCCAGTAAGATCCCGTAGCTTCGCAGGGTCCAGATCAGTGACGCCGCCGCCAGGCAGCACCACAGGCGTTGCATGTTCACCCACCGGTTGCTTGGAAATAGCCCGCCTCCCCGCAGAAACCAGACCACTGGCGGGATGGCAAACACAAGCCCCGGAATGGAATTCAGTACCACCCAGGTCGGACCGAAGTCCTGCACGCATTGGAGGTTGAGATAGATCATCGGCCCAAGCTCGCCCAGCACCATGGCAGCCCAGTACCGCCGTGGGATCAGCAACAGGCATGCCACACGAAGCGGAAGAATAAACGACCCCTGCCTGGCCGAGACCGCTTGCACCAGCGAATACGCCAAGGCGTATCCCAGCGCCATGACGACGTGCATCAACCAACGCCTGTTTTGAATCGCCGTGCCAATCGATACCATACGGTTGCGCATGCGCTCCCTCACTCCGTCACCGAGGCCGCGCCATCGGTTATCCCAGGGGCTCGGCGACCAGTTTCTTTCTGGTGACTAGGATCGCCGGACTGATGGCGCGCACGAAAGCTGACTATGGCGCGTCGTCTTATCAGGCAACCCTGACTTAGTTGCAGGGAATGTCCTTCATGCGACAGAAAGCCCGGAGCGTCGCGACTGGTCCGCACCAAATTTCACGCGTGACAACCATTGGATAAATCCTGTTCAACACATCGAGCGCTGCCGCTTTTTATGGCGCTCGCTGGAAAAAAGATTCGTTGACTCGCGCTGCAAAGCCACGCGACCCGCCCAGATCCCGTACCCGGCGAGCCTGGAACCCTCGCTATCAGACTCATCACCGTCCATATCAGCGTTCGACTACACGAATCCTGCCGGTAGGACGAATGTTCCACGCCGACACGCTCGCCATACTTCACCTCGCGCGCATGGCGAGGCGGTCTTCAACGGCGCCGCCGCCCTCAATGAAGCCACTCGCCATGCGTGCACCTCATGCGGTGAAGGCTCTGGCCATGAAGCGTTTTGCAAAATTTAGCCGTCCATCGGCTCGGCATGCGCCTCAAGCAATACGGGAAGTAAAGCTACGCCATCGTGTGCCCCATACATAAGGCGGCATCACGCATGCCCTTCGATGCTTTCGCGCCCTGGCATCAAACTATCGTCCAAGGACCTATCGTCTAAGGACAGACTCATGTTGGCTCATCATTCGTAGGCTTCATCATCGTCGTTCCGTCAACGCGCCCTTCGCCGCTGGCGTGTCGCATGACCGATACCGGCAGTTCAATGGCGATCCGCAGGGTTTGAACCTCAACAACAGTTCAGCCGTGTCGTAACAGCGCGCTACTGCTGGGCATGTAGCGCGCCGCAGATAAATAGCACCACCAAATAGGAGAAGCGCTGCAACTAGCGTTCACTCACTCCACGGCCATCCATATTAGCCCCCTTAGCTGCCTTCACTGTTTCGCGCGATCACCCGAAACCCAGATGGGCGCAGACTTGGCTGAGAGTTGCTTGGCGCATGTACTGCTAGCCATCGCCCCGACCCAAGCTTCCATCATTGGATACCTCGCCCCAAACCTGCTTGAAGCCCATGCCAGTGATGCCTGACGCGGCAATGCGCTCCTCAAGCTCGAACTTCGCCGCATCATTGACGTAAATGCTGGAAAGAACTGCCGCATCTTTAAATACCGTCGCCTGCGCAGGGATCGAAGACTCATTGAACGCCGGCTTTTTTACGAATCCCCCAGGAACCACGTCCGATCGATCAAGATCAACACTGGCGATGACGTTGGTGACGTTATAGTAATACTCAACCTCGCCCAACACGTCGATTTCAAGCAACTGCCCGAACTGGCCAAGGAAGTCGCCCAGCGCATCGTGCGCTTTGGCGTTGAGCGCAAGGCTGCCGGGCCGGAAGGGGCTTATATCGGCACGTGGCTTTTGCTTCTTCCGTTTCTTATCCACGTATGGTTGTAATTTAGGGCGCCTGTTCCAACGCATCATCGACCCGTCGTCACTGAACTGGTCCCAAAAACCCAAGTTCAATCGGTCCTGATCGGTCACCACAAGCATGGATACTTGACCGATCAAGTCGTTTGTTATTTCCCAAAGTCTCATTTCATTGCCCAATTAATAGGGAAAAACGCCATCGATCAGCTCCTGCTTGATTTGACGTAGCGCCACACGCCCTCTTGCCGTGCCGTCATTGGGGATCATGACGAAGCGTGCAAAGACGTTCACGTGATATACGTCCGTGTGCACGACGGCATGTTTCACAGCCCTAGGGAGGCTCGACACGGTCGAATTTTCAAAGGCGGGCAAATACACTCCGTTATCGACGTCATTGATGCCGATGCCCCATCGAAACAACTTCTTTCGTGATTCGAAAGCCCGGTCGTCCGTTGCAGCCACAACATGGTGCGTAGAAACTGTCTTTGGCCCCGCATCAGATGGCCGCAATTGACCTGCAGCTTTCATATTTCTTGCCAGTTTTGCCGAATGTCGGGTCGTTCTCTCGGCCTCGGCGATCAATCGTTCAGCGGTCACCGACAACGTGAAGCCGTTCTTATAGAGCGTCTCACGCTTCGTCTTCTTGATAACGGCTTCATTGCCGGCTTCGTAGGCTGCGGCGCCCCCGGCGACCTGATTGGCCCCTATCCTTAGTGCCACCATGTCCAGATCAGGCTGACTCGACGGATTTTTGCCCTCGTCAAATGCCATATTTCTCCTCCCGTGAAACGGCACCTCATGTGCGCACTGGCATCGACGCAGGCCGTTGTGTCGTGCCTAAGAGATATGACTAACGCGAAGATCTGACGCTACTTCATTTTGCGCCGGGGTAAAAGCCAGGACTGTGCGCTTTTTCCCACGCCAGGGGCATGCGATAACAGAAGCGCCGGGACGTCTTGGTGTCGCGACAGAGCCCCCGTCGCCACATGGATGACCGACGCCCGACCAGGCCGCACTAGGACAGCTCGCTTGTTTTTCCGGGGAACCCCGTCACCTACCTCCTGAGACGACCGGGACGCACTTTCGGGAGCGTGGCTATCATCACGGAAGCCTGGGCTACCCGGGGGCTTAAGAAACTTGCCCATCTCGCAAGGCGGCGCGCTTTGCCTCAAGCAACGCAGACGGAATCCAAAAATGCCTCCAACACCGCACCGCGGTATTTCTCCCGATGCAGCACGATCGACAGCTTTCGCTGCAAATCCAGGAACGGTGTTTTCAGTGCGACCAGCCGGCCGTTCGCTAACGCGTCGGTTACTGCCACTTCCGGCAGGCAGGCGATACCGAGGCCCGCTGTCACGGCCTGCTTGATGGATTCGATCTGATCCAGTTCCATCACCGTTTCGCCCGGCGGTAGCTGCGCCAAGGCGCGTTCGCTGGTCGCGCGGGTGGCCGAGCCGGGTTCGCGCAATACCCAGCGCGCGCCGGCAAAGTGCTCGGGCTTGAGGCTGCGCTTTTTCGCCAGCGGGTGATCGGGTGGTGCGCACACCACCAAAGCGTCATCGCGCCAGGGACGGACTTCGATGAGCGGATGCGCGATCGGCCCCTCCACGCAACCTACGTCCAGGCTGTGGTCGAGCACGGCGGCGGCGATGTCGCCGGTGTTGGCCACGCGTAGCCGGATGGCCACTTGTGGATGGCTGCGTACGAAGTCGCCGAGCAGTTCGCCCACGCGGTAATTGCCCACGGTGTTGCTGGCACCGATGCTCAGGTCGCCGGCCAACGCCGCTGTTTTGCCGGTGGCGCGCCGACCGAATTCGGCGTGGCGCTCCAGCAGCTCTTGCGCCAGCGGCAACAACTCGCGCCCACGCGCATTGAGACGCAGCCGGCCGCGTTCGCGGTCGAACACCGGGGCGTCCAGCTGCCGCTCCATCTCGGCCAGGGCCATGCTGGCGGCGGGCTGGGTGAGGAACAGCCGCTCGGCGGCTGCACGCACGCTGCCGTGCAGGGCGATCTGCACGAATACCTCAAGCTGGCGCAGGCTGACGTTAACCATCAGTCCATCTTATCGGATGAATCAGATATTTCAAATTTTCCTAATACATGCCGGCGCGGACAATAAGCCCATCCCCCACCGGCCACGCCGCCATGAACGCTACCGCCATTCCCATGACCACCTCCAGCCTTCGCCTTCGCCTCCCCGGTCTTACCCTCGCGTTGGGCATTGCCCTGGCCGCCTGGTGGCTGGGGCATCGCGTGCCGCTGATCGGCGGACCGGTGTTCGGCATTGTGATCGGCATTCTGGCGCGCAACCTGCTCTCGCCGTCGGACAGTTTCAATCCGGGCATCCAGTTCGCCAGCAAGCAGATCCTGCAATGGTCGATCATCGCACTGGGCTTCGGCCTCAGCCTCACCCAGGTTGCCAAAACCGGACTGGAATCGCTCGCGGTGACGATGGTGACGATGACTACCGCCTTCGTCACCGCCTACGCACTGGGCCGGCTGATGAAGGTGCACGACAAGCTGCAGATCCTGATCGGCGTGGGCACGGCCATTTGCGGCGGCTCGGCAATCGCGGCGGTGACGCCGATCATCAAGCCGGACGATCACGATACGGCGTTTGCGATCTCCACCATCTTCCTGTTCAACGTCGTCGCGGTGCTGCTGTTCCCGCTGCTGGGGCACATGTTGCACCTGTCCGACCTCGGTTTCGGCCTGTGGGCGGGCACGGCGATCAACGATACGTCATCGGTGGTGGCGGCCGGCTACAGCTACAGCACGGCGGCGGGCGACTACGCCACGATCGTGAAGCTGACCCGCGCGACGCTGATCATCCCGATCTGCCTGGTGCTGGCGGTGATTACGGCGCTGCGAGCCAAGCGCGCTTCGAAGGACTCGGGCGTAACCGGCGATTTCAGCCTGGCGCGTATCTTCCCCTGGTTCATCCTGTGGTTCCTGGTCGCCTCGGCGGTACGCACGGCGGGCCTGGTGCCGGTGGCGATCCAGCCGGCGATCCACCTGGCCGCGGAGTTCATGATCATCGTGGCGCTCACCGGTATCGGCCTGTCGGCCAACCTGCGCAAGATGGCGGCGACCGGCGTGCGTCCGATCCTCCTGGGCCTGGGCGTGTGGGCGGCAGTGTCGGTCAGCAGCCTGCTGGTGCAGTTGGTAATCGGGCAGCTCTGATCTTTCTTTGCCCCTCTTCACGGAGCGAGAAGGCAAAGAACCAGGCGGAGCTGCTAGCGATAGTCTCTCGTATCGTCGGTCTTGGTGATTTTCCGGACACCATCCATCAAACGCATGAACACGAGGACGCTGGTTTTGTCTTTCGATCCGAAAAAGCTCAGCGCCCCTGCTCGGCCAGCGTCAAGGCAACCTTGTCGCGCAGATACACCGGTAACGCCAGCTCAGGCGCCTGTGCCCGCCCCGCCTTGAATTCACTCACCGCCAGCGTTGCCACATGCCGTGCCTGCGGATAGCGGGCACTTTCGGCCGAACGAAGCGACCCGGCCAGCTTGCCGAGCAAGGTGTCCTGATAGGTGGCCCAGCCGCTACCTACCACGTTCCAGGCCATTGCCTGCGGCAACAGCAGCGCCTGGGCGGTGCATACGCGTTCTTCGTCCAGCGCGACCAATCCGCCCGCGCCATCGCGCCGATAGCTCGCCGCGTAGATTTCGCCCATGCGCGCGTCGATCACGGCCAGGATGTCGGCATCGTCCTCGGGTGCTTCCAGCGCCAATGCCGCCAGCGACGACACGGTGACCACGGGCACGTCCAGCGCCATCGCCATGCCCTGCGCCAGCGACACCGCCAGGCGCACGCCGGTGAAGGCGCCGGGGCCGCGCCCCACGGCAATCCCATCCAGCGCGTGCTTGCCGATGCCGGCCTCGGCGAGCAGTTCGTCGGCCATGGGCAGCACGCGTTCGGCGTGACGGCGCGGCGCAAGCTCCGTGCGAGCGATAACAGTTTCGCCGTGGACCAGGGCGACGGAACAGGCTTCGGTGGCGGTTTCGATGGCTAGCAGGTTCATCGGGCCATTCTCGCACCGAATGCGTCAATAACGTTTTGCCTTGGGGTTGTAGTAGCTGGTATCGGTGGCTTCAAGCAACTGGCGCATGGCCGGACCGATATGCTTGAAGCCATGCGCTGCCAGCACTTCCTTCTTGCCGGGAATGTCGTATTGGCCCGACACGCCTTGGCGCGGCGTGCCGTCCGCGGGCAAGTCCGCCGGCCGCGGCAGTTGTTCGGGCCAATGCTGCGCATGCAGCGTCAACGCGGGGCACCAGTGGCGATTGAGCGGATGCACCGGCTCGCGTTCCTTGATCTTGATGAACGCGTGCGCGCCGAATTCCCGCACGAAGGCCTGGTAAAAATCGTATTCGAGGGTGTTCTCGATGGTCGGCTGGATGCCATCCATCATGGTGAAGAAACGCGGGTCGTTGCGCGCGATGAAAAACTGCGTCGACAAAGTCTGCTTGCGCTTGATGTAGAAATCGTTGCCCAGCGCCTGCGCCAGCCTGGCCAGGCCCAGCTTGGCCTTCGCGAACGGGTTGCGCAGGCGCCGCCATTGCGGGCGCTGGTCGGTGCTCCAGGTGGATGCGGCCAGATATGCCTGGGGGTTGCGATCCAGCAAATCGATATAGCGCCGGATGACGGCCTGGTCGAACACCCACGTATCGGCCTCCACATGCACCAGGTACTGCGGGTTGTAGATCTCCACCGCGGCGCGGCAGGACTGCTGCAGCAGGTTCAGCGCGCCATAGATGATGGTGCGCGGCTGGCAGCGCACCAGCACGTCTTCCCGATGCGGCTGGTAGGTCTGATCCGAGCAGGCGTGCACGATCAGCCACGGCTCGGGGTAATTGAGCTTGATGATTTCCTGGTTGATGCGCGCACAGTCCGGGCGCTCGTGGTTGGTCATGCAGACCACCACTTTCGGCCGCGACGGCAGGATGGCCGGATGAGGCAGGCCAGCCGCCGCGATATCGACCTCGTTCCGCATTTCCATCCCTGCCCGCCACCCGCTCGTGATCGCCCGAAGGCCAGCCGGGAAATATATCGGATTTATCCAAGCCCGGGCTGACCCTAACGCCCTTCCGTCGCACGCTTTGGCAGGTCCGCCCCTGCCCCGTACAATGACCGTTTTACGCCCAAACCCCAAGCGTGCCGCGGTCCAGGCGCGCAAACGCGAGTCCCCGATGGAAAAGAGTTTCGAGCCCCGCCCGATCGAGTCGAAGTGGTATGCCCGCTGGGAAGCCGCCGACGTATTCCGCCCGTCGGGGCACGGCGAGCCGTACTGCATCCTGCTGCCTCCGCCGAACGTCACCGGCACCCTGCACATGGGCCACGCCTTCCAGCAGACCGTGATGGACATGCTGATCCGCTACCAGCGCATGCGCGGCCTCAATACCCTCTGGCAGGTGGGCACCGACCACGCCGGCATCGCCACCCAGAAGATCGTGGAAAACCAGCTGGCGGCGCAGGACAAGACGCGCCACGACCTGGGCCGCGAGCCGTTCGTCGAACGCGTGTGGCAGTGGAAGGAGGAATCGGGCTCTACCATCACCAACCAGATGCGCCGTCTTGGCGTGGCCGCCGACTGGTCGCGCGAGCGCTTCACCATGGACGAGGGCCTTTCCGACGCGGTGCGCAAAGTATTCGTGGAGTGGTATCGCGCGGGGCTGATCTACCGCGGCAACCGCCTGGTGAACTGGGATCCGGTGCTGGGCACGGCGGTGTCCGATCTGGAGGTGAACAACGTCGAGCGCGACGGCCACATGTGGTCGATCCGCTATCCGGTCACCGACAGCGGCGAAAGCATCGTCGTTGCCACCACGCGTCCGGAAACCATGCTCGGCGACGTCGCCGTGGCCGTGCATCCGGATGACGAGCGTTACCAGCACCTGATCGGCAAGACGCTGACGCTGCCGCTCAGCGGCCGCCCGATTCCGGTGATCGCCGATGACTACGTCGACCGCGAATTCGGCACCGGTTGCGTGAAGATCACGCCCGCGCACGACTTCAACGACTACGCCATCGGCCAGCGGCACAAGCTTGCGCCGATCGAGATCTTCACGCTCGACGCCAAGGTCAACGCCAACGCGCCGGCGAAATACCAGGGCATGGATCGCTACGAAGCGCGCAAAGCCGTGCTGGCCGATCTGGAAGCGGCTGGCCTGCTGGTCGAAACCAAGCCGCACAAACTGCAGGTACCGGTAAGCCAGCGCTCGGACGCGGTGATCGAGCCGATGCTTACCGACCAATGGTTCGTCGACCTCACCAGCGACAACGGCCGCAAGGCGATCACCGAACCCGCACTCGACGCCGTGCGCGCTGGCGACATCAAGTTCGTACCGGAAAACTGGACTACCACCTACACGCAATGGCTGGAAAACATCCAGGACTGGTGCATCAGCCGCCAGCTGTGGTGGGGCCATCGCATTCCCGCGTGGTATGACCAGGCCGGCAACATCTTCGTGGGCGAAAACGAAGCGGACGCGCGCGCGCACGCATCCATCGCGCCGGTCGGTGCGCTCAAGCAGGATGAAGATGTTCTCGACACCTGGTTCAGCTCCGCGCTGTGGCCGTTCTCCACGCTCGGCTGGCCGGCGAATGGCCCGGTGAAAAACGAGCGCGGCGACGTGGTGGCCGACTGGCAGCACGACAAGATCTTCCTGCCCAGCGCGGTGCTGGTTACCGGCTTCGACATCATTTTCTTCTGGGTTGCGCGCATGGTGATGGCCACCAAGTACTTCACCGGCCAGGTGCCGTTCCGCGAGGTGTACATCAATGCGATCGTGCGCGACGCGGAAGGCCAGAAGATGTCCAAGTCCAAGGGCAACACCCTCGACCCGCTGGACTTGATCGACGGCATCGAACTCGAACCGCTGGTGGAAAAATCCACCAGGTCGCTGCTGATTCCGCAAGTGCGCGAAAAAGTGGAAAAGCGCATCCGCAAGGATTACCCCGGCGGCATCCCCGCCATCGGCACCGATGCGCTGCGCTTTACCTTCGCCGCATTGGCCAGCTATAGCCGCACGATCAATTTCGACATCAAGCGCGCCGAAGGCTACAAGGCGTTTTGCAACAAGCTGTGGAATGCCGCGCGCTTCGTGCTGATGAACTTGCCCGAGGGCCAGCTGCCCGCACCGCAGGGTGCGCCCGCCACCGAAGCCGAGCGCTGGATTCTTACGCGGCTGAAGCAAACCTTGGGCGAAGTGGAACAGCATTTCGCCAGCTATCGCTTCGACCTCCTGGCGCAGGCGCTGTACGAGTTCACCTGGAACGAGTTCTGCGACTGGTTCCTGGAGCTTTCCAAGCCGGCCTTGAACGGCCACGACGCAGCTGCCGCGGCGTCCACGCGCCACACGTTGGTGGTCGTGCTGGAAACCGTGCTGCGCGCGCTGCATCCGATCGTGCCGTTCATCACCGAAGAAATCTGGCAATCGGTGGCGCCCAAGCTGGGCATCAACGCCGACGGCATCCTGCAACGACCGTGGCCGAAGGCGGGGGAAGTCGCCGCGGACAACGCGGCGGCGGCGGAAATCGAATGGTTCAAAAATGTGCTGAGCGGCATCCGCCGCATCCGCGCGGAAATGAACATCGCGCCCGGCAAGACCATTCCGCTGCTGCTCGCCGACGGCGACGCGACAGACCGCGCGCGCGCCGCCAAGTTTGCCGCACAAATCAGCTTCCTCGCACGCGTGGATGCACCGCAATGGATCGCCTCTGGCACCGACGAACCGGCCGCGGCGGCAGCCGTTGTCGGTAGCCTGCGCGTGCTGATTCCGCTGGCCGGGCTGATCGATCTGGGTGCGGAAAAAGCGCGCCTGGCCAAGGAAATCGGCCGCATCGAAGGCGAAATCAAGAAGTGCGAGAACAAGCTGGGCAATGCGAACTTCGTGGCCAATGCGCCGGCCGAGGTGGTGGCGCAGGAGCGTCAGCGCATCGCCGATTGGGGAACGCAGGCTTCGGCGTTGCGCGAGCAGTTGCAGAAGCTGGGCTGATGCTTTTCTTCCTCTCGTCGTGATGAGAGGAAGTAACCAAATGCCACAAGCGCGATGCTTTTCTTCCTCTCCCCGAGGGGAGAGGGGGCAAAGGCCGCTTCGCGTGTGACTAGAGAAGAAAAAAGGCCGCAGTTACGAAGCAGGAAACTCCAACGCCATCACGATGGCGTCCTCGCGCCCGCCGTGCGCCGGGTAATACCGTGGCCGCCGGCCGATCTCGCGAAACCCCATCGACGCATACAGCTGCTGCGCATTCGGATTGGACGGCCGCACTTCCAGGAACACCCGCTCGGCACCGTTCCAGCGCGCGATGTCCAGCAAGCGACGCATCAGGTGACGGCCAAAGCCCTGGCCGCGCTGCTCCGGATCGATGCACACGTTGAGGATATGCGCCTCGCCGGCACCCACCGAAAGAATGCCGTAGCCGACGATACGACCTTCCAGGCACAGCACCCACGAAGGATGTGCGGCCTTCAGGCAATCGCCAAAGATGCCCATCGTCCACGGAAAATCGTAGGAGGCGTTTTCCAGCGCGCTGACGCGCGGCAGGTCGTCCCGGCGCATGGCCCGCATTTCCAGCGAAGGGCGCGCCACGGCCACCATTACGCCTTGCCGCCTTCCGCAAGGGCGCGGCGCATGCTGCGCAGCGCATGCCAGAGTCGGCGCTTGGACGCCGCCTGGCCCAGTATCTGGCCCGGCGCATCGGCCAGCACGATGTGCGCATCGCGCATCACTTCGGCGGGCAGGGCGCGGCCCAACGCATGCGCCTGCGCCTGGCCGAACACCAGATAGGCCCGCGCATGCGGCACCTGCATGGTTTGGCCATCGGTCGCCTCGATCCGCGCCGCACGCGCCAGCTGCGGCCCACAGGCGTACAGCACGCGCCCGATCAGGTCCAACTCGCGCACCGCGCACCCGGACGGCAGCACCACCACCGCCGCGCCGACCTGAACCGGCCACTCCGCCGCGGCGAGTGCCCCCGGCTCCGCCAGCGCGGGAGCCACCGCGCGCAGCCGCCACGGCACCACGCCCAGCGCGCGCAACAGGCGCTCGCGATGCGCCAGGCTGGCGGCGGGCACGCTCATACCGCTCCACGGCGCGGGCGCCGGCGATGCGTGGCAAGGCCCCACAGGGTCAGCACCGGCCCGGACAGCAGGTAAAGCGAAAACACCGCCAACAACACGCGCGGCGGATCGACGAAAAACGGCACCAGGATCAGCACCCCGATCAGGATCCACAGGAACGGCACCTTGTCCCCCATCGGCAGCGATTTGAAGCTGTAGTAGCGAAAGCGGCTAACCATCAGCAGACCCACCGCCACCGCCATGAAGGGGGTGAACATGTCGAGCTCCGGACCGGAAATGCCGAATTTCTCCATGCTCCACACGAACGACATGCATACCGCCGCCGCGGCGGGGCTGGCCAGGCCCTGGAAATAGCGCTTGTCGATCACCGCCACCTGCGTATTGAAGCGCGCCAGGCGCAGCGCCGCGCAAACGGCATAGATGAACGCGGCCGCCCAGCCGACCTTGCCCCACAGCGGCCCGTACTCGCTCAGGCTCGACAACGACCAGTTGTACATCACCAGCGCCGGGGCGAGGCCGAAGCTCACCAGGTCCGACAGCGAGTCGTACTGCACGCCGAATTCGCTCTGGGTGTTGGTCAGGCGCGCCACGCGGCCATCCATGCCGTCCAGCAGGGCCGCCACGAACACGGCGATGGCCGCCTCGGTAAACCGGCCGCCGATGCTGACGACGATGGCGTAAAAGCCGGCAAACATGGCGCCGGTCGTGAACAGGTTCGGCAACAGGTAAATACCGGGATGCCTTGGCGCCCGGACTGGCGTGGTGTCGCTCATGGATCAATCCGTGACGGGATGCGCGCAGTGTAAACCATCCGGCGCTTGAGTCCGGATCGCGTGGGTTGTTAACTAGTACATCACATGCCCATGCTTCGGAGCCCGCCCATGCGTCGTCTGTCCATCGCTCTTGCGCTGTTGCTGGTCGCGCCGCTGGCCTTGGCCCAGGTCTACAAGTGGACCGATGCCCATGGCACCACGCACTACTCCGAGACCCCGCCTCCGGCCGGTACCAAGTACAGCCAAGTCACCGTGAGCGGCGCGGACGAGCCGGCTTCGCCCGGATCGAGCGCTTCCGCCGCCCCATCCGCACCGCCACCCGCCGCGCAAAACAACAGCAACAGCAATCCGCCGGTGGCCGATACGCCGGAAAACCGCGCCAAGATGTGCTCCTCGCTCAAAGCCAACATAACCACCCTGCAAGGCAGCGCCCCGGTCGTGATGCAGAACGGCGGGCAGCAGCAGGTCCTGAACGCCGACCAGCGCAAGCAGCAGTTGGACGCCAACCAGTCCACCTACCAGCAATACTGCGGCAGCTGATCGCGCGACACGGTGCCGGGCAAACGCGGGAGAGCCGCACGGGCGGCTATAATCGCGCCTTTAACCCCCGGATTCGCCGCACATGCGCCTTAGCCAATTCCACCTGGCCACCGTCAAGGAAGTCCCCGCCGACGCTGAAATCGCCAGCCACAAGCTGATGATCCGTGCCGGCATGATCCGCAAGCTTGCCGCCGGCCTCTACACCTGGTCACCGTTGGGCCTGCGCGTGCTGCGCAAGGTGGAACACATCGTGCGCGAGGAAATGAACCGCGCCGGCGCCATCGAAATGCTGATGCCTTCCATCCAGCCGCGCGAGCTGTGGGAGGAAACCGGCCGCTGGCAGAAATTCGGCGGCCAGCTGTTGAAGATCAAGGACCGCAAGGAGCAGGAATTCTGCTACGGCCCCACGGCCGAGGAAGTGGTCACCGACTTCGCGCGCAACGAACTCAAAAGCTACAAGCAGCTGCCGATCAACGTCTACCAGATCCAGACCAAGTTCCGCGACGAGATCCGTCCGCGCTTTGGCGTGATGCGCGCGCGCGAATTCCTGATGAAGGATGCCTACTCCTTCCATCTGACGCCCGAATCGCTGGGCGAAACCTACGAGGCGATGTACCAGGCCTACACGCGCATCTTCACGCGCCTTGGCCTTCAGTTTCGCGCGGTGCAGGCCGACACTGGCGCCATCGGCGGCAACGCCAGCCACGAGTTCCAGGTGCTGGCCGACTCGGGCGAAGACGCGCTGATCTTCTCCGACGGTTCGGACTACGCGGCCAATATCGAGAAAGCCGAAGCGCTCGCCCCGGCCACGCCACGCCCCGCCCCGGCGGCGGCGCTTGTGCGCGTGGACACACCGCGCGTGCGCACCATCGAGGACGTTACCGCGCATTTCGGCGTCGGCGCCGAGCGCACCCTCAAGACCTTGCTGGTGCGCGGCAAGCACGGCCTCGTCGCGCTGTGCCTGCGCGGCGACCACGAGATCAACGAAGTGAAAGCGGCCAAGCTGGCCGAACTGCCGGACGAATCGTTGCTCGCCTCCGAGGAGGAAATTCTCGCGGCCACCGGCACGCGTCCGGGCTTCATCGGCCCGGTCGGCCTGCCCGAGTCGATCCCGGTGATCGTCGACCGCAGCGCGGCCGTGCTCGCCGATTTCATCTGCGGCGGCAACGCCAACGACACCCATTACACCGGCGCCAACTGGGAACGCGACGCACGCATCACGCGCGTGGAAGACATCCGCCAGGTGGTGGCGGGCGATCCTTCGCCCGACGGCAAGGGCACGCTGCGCATCGCGCGCGGCATCGAGGTCGGCCACGTGTTCCAGCTCGGCAAAAAGTACGCGCAAGCGCTCGACGCCACCGTGCTCGACGACCAGGGCAAGAAGCAGGTGATGCTGATGGGCTGCTACGGCATCGGCGTCAGCCGCATCGTCGCCGCCGCGATCGAGCAGCGCCATGACGAAGCCGGCATCGTCTGGCCCGAGCCGATGGCACCGTGGCGCGTGGCACTGTGCGTAATCAATCCCAAGAACGCACCGGAGGTCCATGCCGCCGCCGAGTCGCTTTACAACGAACTGACCGCGCGCGGCATCGACACCGTGTGGGACGACCGCGGCCTGCGCCCCGGCGCGATGTTCGCCGACATGGAATTGATCGGCATTCCGCATCGCGTGGTGGTGAGCGAGCGTGGATTGGCCGCCGGCACCCTGGAATACCGCGCGCGCAATGCCGCCGAGTCCAGCGCCATGACGCGCGAGGCATTGTTCGATCTGCTTGGCTGAGATCCGTTCTTCGGCACAAGGAAAAGCCGCTTAATGAGCCGCTCAATGCGGCTTTTCTTTGCTGCGGCCGCTACGCGGCACACCGCGTTCCAAGGCACCGCCATTAACGATATTGAAATATGCAAATAAGATGATCCCTACATGCAATGACCGATTATCTCGCCGACGTGGTTTTGCAATCGGCCAATCTATGCGGGAGAATCAAATAGGCTTCCGGGCATTAATCACATAATCCATTATCCCGGAATGCCCCTTTTAATCTTGTTACCGGAGCTACCCCATGGCCATTGATATCAAGAGCCTGAACCATAATCAGCTCAATGACCTGATCAGCAAGGCACAACTGCGCCAAAATGAGCTGCGCAAGGAAAAAGTCGGCAAATTGCGCGAAAAAGTCCACGCGCTGATCAAGGCTGAAGGTTATACGTTCGAGGATATATTCGGGACCGGCGTGCGCGCCAAGCGTCGCGGCACCGGTTCAGTGGCACCCAAATACCGCAACCCGGCCGATCCCGAGCAGACCTGGTCCGGGCGCGGCAAGCGTCCGCGCTGGTTCAGCGATGCCTTGAAGGCCGGCAAGAAGGAAAAGGATCTGGCGATCTGATTCAGCGCCTGCTTGGCCCCCACAAAACGCCGGCCTTTGCCGGCGTTTTGTTGTTTCAACCGCAAATGGATCTTTATCCAACCGATTTGTACCTGCCAATTCTGTGCGTATTTATTTTGGCCTGATGAACCGGCATCTCCCAGGCCAATAGCAGCTGCCTGCAACGGCGTTATGGATGGGCGGCTGGATCCAGTTTTTTCGGCGATTATCGAACAGGGAAAATGGCCAACGCCGCAAACCGGCCCTCAAGGCATATGGCATCTATCGCTGCGATACCGGCGCATGTCCCGTCTTCGCAGAACGGCCCTCGCTTTTAAAGGGACCGCCGCGGTGCGACCAGCAATTCGCCGAACATCAACCCGCCCACCAGCGAAATGAGCAGGGTTACCAGCAGGATGCCGGTATCGAAACCCAGCGTGGTATTGCGCTCAAGCAGATAGGAAACGCTGCGAAACCCCACACTGCCTGGCACCAGTAACAGAATGCCCGGCTCGCGCACGACCGCGCCCGGACGTCCGGCATATCGCGCATAAAGATTGGACAACGCACTGAGCAGCAAGCCGCCTAGAAAGACGCCGAACGGCGCCGCCGGCAAATTGACCGACACCATGCCGCCCAGGCGCGTGGCCAGATAACCCACGATGACCGCGCCGATCACCACCGGCCAGTCGCGCCGCGCCGCGCGAAACAGCACCGCGAAGGCGATCGCGGCCACCAGCAGCGCCGGGTAATCCACCCAGGCAGGCAACGCCGGCAGCTCGAAATCGCGCGCCTGGATGCCCAATACCGCGCACACCTGCGTGGCGGCAGCCACACCGAAGGTGAGCTTGAGCAAGGTCGCCATCGCACCGCCCATGCGCGCCATGCCCGAGACCAGGTGCTGGCTCGAAATCTCGCGCACCGCGGTAGTGAGCGTCATGCCCGGCACCAGGATGATCAATCCCGCCAGCACGACCGACTTGATCGCCAGCGGCACCACGAATGCACTGAACATGATCGCCACCAGCGTGGCCACCATGGCGCAGATCGCATCGCTGGCCACCGCCAGGCGCGGCCGCGTAGCCGAAAGGATGGTGATGCCGCCGATGATCAGCCCCACGGCCGTCGCCACCAGGACGTCCACCCAGGTGCTGTGCAGGAACAGCGCATCGATCGCGCCGGCCGAAAGGCCGTAGCTGCCGACCAGTGCCACTTTCTGGCGCCGCGTGTCGGGCAGTTCCAGTCCGCGCAGCAGGCGAAACCCCTCGCGCAGATCCAACTGGCCGGCGATCACCCGGTCGGCGATTTCATCGGCGCGGCAGAGTCGGTCGAGATTGACGTCGCCGGGAGACAGGCGCACCACTTGCGTGGCCTGCGCCAGGCGCCCTTCTTCGCCCTGGGCCAGATCCGAGAAGGAAATAATGATCGCCGTGGGGCTCGACCACACCTCCGCGCTCAAGCCGATGCGCTGTGCCGCACCGGAAATGGCCATTTCAAGGCGAGGCGACGACGCACCGTACTTGTGCAGCCGGCCGGCCAGTTCCATCAGGAACGCAATACGCGTATTGAACGCGGTAGTGGCGAACGGGACACTCATGCCGTCGCCGCCCTGGCAGGGGTGGCGGAGCGGGACGTAACGATGGACGTGGTGAATGGACGCATGCAGACATTGTTACCGCAAGCGCCGCCTGTTGTGTATGCGCCATCGACTACAGGCGGTGAAGGCGAAACGGAAGGCATGCATTCAACCGGGGCGCACTTTCAACGTGGTGCCTTCCACCGCCACCACCTCGACCGTGGCGCCGACAGGTAAATCCGGTCCGCTTACCCGCCACTGTCCATCGCCCACGCGCGCCTTGCCCCGCCCATTGACGATCGCTTCGATCAGCACGTAGCGCTCGCCGATCAATTGCTCGCCGCGGCGGTTAAGACGTGCCGCGTCCGCCTGGTCGTGTTGCAGCTTCGGACGAAGCGCGTACCAGTAGATCGCGCAGGACGCGAACGCCAGCACCACAAACACCAGCGCCTGGATCAGCAACGGCAGACCCGGCGCAATCCATGCCAGTACCCCCGTCGCCGCCGCACCGATGCCGACCCACAGCATGAAATACCCGGGCGCGACCGCCTCGATGCCAATCAGCACCAGCGCAACGATCCACCACAGATAATGCGCGGCAACGCTTGCGAACATGGTCGGCTCCTTGAGTGTCTTGGTCACGGCCCGCGCAACGGCGGCACGGGCCGTCTGTTGCGTCCTGACGTTACGCCCGGCCCAGCTTAAGTGGGTGGACGACGCGCGGTGAGTTTCTCCTGCTGCTGCGACAGCGACTCCTTCGCAAGTTCGGCGATGCCTGCCAGCGAGCCGATGATGCCGCTGGCTTCCACCGGCATCAGCAGCATCTTTTGATTCGGCGAATGGGCCATTTCCTTCAGCGCCTCGACGTACTTGTTGGCCACGAAGTAGTTCAGGGCGTTGACGTCGCCGCTGGCAATGGCGTCGGAAACGAGTTTGGTCGCCTGCGCCTCGGCCTCGGCCAGGCGGATGCGTGCCTCGGCTTCGCGAAAAGCGGCCTCCTTCCTGCCGTCGGCGGCAAGGATGGCCGATTGTTTTTCGCCATCGGCCTTCAAGATCGCGCTCTGACGCTGACCTTCCGCTTCCAGGATCTGCGCGCGCTTTTCGCGCTCGGCCTTCATCTGGCGGGCCATCGAATCGACCAGGTCGCGCGGCGGCGCGATGTCCTTGATCTCGATGCGGTTGACCTTCACGCCCCACGGATGCGTGGCCTCGTCCACCACCGTCAGCAGCTTCGCATTGATCGCGTCGCGCTGGCTCAGCGATTCATCCAGATCCATGGAGCCGAGCACGGTACGGATGTTGGTCATCACCAGCGCCAGCGCGGCCTGTTCGAGACTGGACACTTCATACGCGGCCTTGGCCGCATCCAGCACTTGGTAAAACACCACGCCGTCCACGCGGACGACCGCGTTGTCCTTGGTGATGACGTCCTGGCTGGGCACGTCCAGCACCTGTTCCATCATGTTCATCTTGCGGCCCACGGCATAGATGAAAGGGATCAGAAAATGCAGGCCCGGCGTCAGTGTGCTGGTGTACTTGCCGAAGCGTTCGACCGTCCATTCGTAACCTTGCGGAACGATGCGTACCAGCTTGGCCAGTACCACGATCGCGACGGCAATGACGATGAGTGCGAAAGCGGTGCCCATGGCAATCCTCCTTGTGATCGGTCAAGTATAGGGCCAGCTGGGCGATCCGCCGGCTGGATGGACGTCGAACGTGGCTACCCTTGTTGGCCGACCGGCCGGCTTGCCGCGTCACGATGTCAGCGCAGTGCTTGAACGGTTGTCAGATCAAGCCGATTGTTGCCGCCACGAGCCCGCTGGATGGCTAAGCGGGACAAACCTCACCCCGCCGCGCTCGTCTGCGGCAGCACCAGGGTCACGCGCAGGCCGCCGTCTTCGCGATTAGCCAGGGCGATACGCCCGCCATGCGCTTCGCTGATCTCGCGCGCCAAGGCCAGGCCCAGACCGGTGCCGGAACGCTTGGTGGAATAGAACGGCAGCAGCGCCTGCGCCAGCACCGCTTCGCTCATGCCCGGGCCGCGATCGGCGACTTCGATGCGCAACTCGTGCCCGATCGTGCTCAGCGCCAGCGTGACGCCGTCCGGCGCGCTGCCCGATTCGTGCGCGTTCTTGATCAGGTTGATCAGTACCTGCTCGATTTGCACCGCGTCGAACCAGCCCGGCTGTGCCGGCACTTTGCCGTGCAGCTGGAACTGGCAATGCAGGGCCAGCGCATCCAGAAACGGACGCCACTGGACCGCCGCCACGCGCGGCGCCGGCAACTTGGCAAAGCGCGCATAGCCATCGATGAAACCGTGCAGATGCCGGGCGCGTTCGCCAATGGTGGCGAACACGCCGGGCAGGCGCTGCACGTCGCCACGCCGCGCCAGCTCCGCGCCGGAGTGGGCGAGCGAGGAAATGGGCGCCAGCGAATTGTTCAACTCGTGACTGACCACGCGGATGACGCGCTTCCACGCCGCCACCTCCTGTCGCGACAGTTCGCGCGTCATGCGCCGGAACAGTTGCAGACGATGCGGCCGCCCCTGCAGGCGGAACGCGCGCTGGGAGAGATGGAAGGTCTCCTCGCTGCCATCCATTTCCACGCTGAATAACGCGTCTTCGGTGCCCTCGATCGCCTTGCGCAAGGCTTCGGGCGCATCTTCGATCAAGCTGGCGAAATGCAGGCCGTTGAGGCTGCGTCCCTCATTGAACAGATGCCGCGCGGCGATGTTGGCGTAGGCCACGCGGCCATTGGCATCGGTCAGCACCAGCGCGACCGGCGTGTTCTGCACCACCGTATCCAGCAGCAATTCGCGCTGGGCAAGGTTCTGGCGCTGCTCGCGCAGGGTCTGCCCCAGTTCGTTGTGCATGTGGATGAGGTCGCCCAGTTCGTCGCGGCGGTTCTGCGCGATGGAGATGCTGAAGTCGCCGTCGCGATAGCTGGCTACAGCGCTTTCCAGCGCACGCAGCAGGCGCTTGACCGGTTCCATCACGATATGGCCCAGCCACCACGACAACGGCAGCAACACCGCCGCGCAGATGATCACCACGCCCATGCGTGAAGGACGCGCGAAGGCGGTGTGCGGCAGCGCGTCCTGCATCCAGGCCAGTATTTGCGGCAATGGCCATTCGGTGACGCCGATATAGACCAGCGCACCGGTCAGCGCGGCCAGGGCCAGCAACAGCGTCAGGCGCCCTTCCAGCGACCTCAGGCGCATCGTCGGGCCCTGCTCAGCGGCATGCGGTGCGGCATCGGCGCTCTCCCCCGGAACATGGCCATGTTCTACAACGTCGGCGCCAGTATCAACACTGCCCGAAGGTCATGTCTGAGAGATCAATCCGTAACGCTCCATCCGCCGGTACAGCGCCTGGCGCGAAAGGCCCAGCGATTGCGCGGCACGGCTGACCACCCCTTCGGCCTTCTGCAGCGCCGACTCCACCACTTCGCGGCTGGGCTCGTCGAGGTTGCGCACCGAAGCGGCCCCGGTAATTTGCGGCAGGTTGAGCTGCTCGGGCGTGATCGGGCCGGCGCCGGCCAGCAGGGCCGCGCGCTCGATGGCGTTCTTCAGCTCGCGCACGTTGCCGGGCCACGCATAAGCCAGCAGGGCTTCGCGCGCCGCATCGCTCAGCTGCGCGCGCCCGGCCAGGAAGTACTCGGCCAACGGCAGGATGTCGTCGATGCGCTCGGACAGCGGCGGCAGGTTCACGTCGATCACGTTGAGGCGGTAATACAGATCCTCGCGGAAGGTGCCGGCGCGGATCATCGCCTTGAGATCGGCGTTGGTGGCGCTGAGCACGCGCACCTTCACCTTGCGCGTGCGGCCTGACCCCAGGCGTTCGAACTGGCCCGTTTCCAGCACGCGCAGCAGTTTCATCTGGCCCGGCAGCGGCAGGTTGCCGATTTCGTCGAGGAATAGCGTGCCGCCATCGGCCAGCTCGAAACGCCCCTCGCGGGCCTTGTTGGCGCCGGTGTAGGCGCCCGCTTCGGCACCGAACAGCTCCGCCTCGATCAGCTCGCCCGGCAGCGCGCCGCAGTTGACCGCGATGAACGGCCCGTTGCGCACCGCCGAGTTGGCGTGCACGATGGCCGCGATGCGTTCTTTGCCCGCGCCGTTGGGGCCGGTGATCAGCACCGGTACGTCCGAGCGGGCCACCTGGCAGGCCAGATCCAGCGTGCGCGCCATGGCTTCGGAGGCGAACACCAGGCCATCCAGATCGTATTTGCGCTGCAACGCCTCGCGACGCTTGCGGCGCTCCAGTCGCGTGCGATTGACCTCGCGCGTGGACTCGGAAAGTTCCAGCAGGTTCTCCACCGTGGCCAGCAGCTTGGCGTCGTCCCAGGGCTTGGCCAGGTAATCGGCCGCGCCGGCCTTGACCAGTTCCACCGCCGTTTCCAGGTGCGTCCAGGCCGTCAGCAGGATCAGCGGCAGGTCCGCATGGCGCTGGCGGATGGCGCGGAACAGCTCCACGCCCTCTTCGCCGGAGGTGGTGTCGGCGGTGAAGTTCATGTCCTGGATGGCGACGTCCACGGACTCGCGCTCCAGCGTCGCCAGCCCTTCCTCGGGTGTCAGCGCGGTCAGCGGGCGGATGTCGTGCAGCGACAGCAGCAGCGACAGGGCTTCGCCCACGGCCGGGTTGTCGTCGATGATCAGTACGGTACGCATTCGTTTCCTACACATGCAGGCATGGATGCCGCTCCCAGCGAAAAGGTTGCCATGACCGCTGGCCTACGTATAGGAAAATGGGTCACGACGGCCGCAGGCCGGCGCCAAGGCCGTGCATCGCGCCCGATGGCGGCCATTGTCCACCCAGTCGATCGCTGCGCGCACGCCATCGGGCCACCATCAACCTGAACGCGTCGCCACCACCGGCGGCACCCCGGCGGCACGCAGCGCGGGGCCAAGCACCGCGAACTGGCCCAGCACCCACAGCGCCACCGCACTGATCAGCAAGTACGCGGCGGGCAGGTGCGTGACTTCGTACGTCTTCATCAGCAGCAGGTTCAGCGCATAGGCCAGCACCACGCCGATGACGATGCCCATGCTGACGATCAGGAAATTTTCGGTCTGGAAGTAACGCAGGATGTCCGCGCGGGTGGCCCCGATGGCGCGGCGGATGCCGATCTGCCGGCGACGCTGCTGCACCCAGAAACTGGCCAGGCCCACGATGCCCAGTGCGGTCACCAGCGTCAGCGCAAGGATCACGCCCAGCAGGATTTCGATCATTGCGCGATCGCTGCGGAAGTAAAGCCTGCGCAAGTCGCCGATGATGCCGCTGTCCTGGTGATCGTAGACGACCTCGGGCGCGATCTTTGGCACCGCCATCATCGCCTCGCGATACACGCGCGGCATATCCTGCGGCGCGGCCTGGATCAGGTAGGTGCCGGCAAGCTGATCCTGCGGCAGCACCGGCACGAAGACCGAATAGTCGCCCCTGCCCGGCCCGCGGCCTTCCGGTTGGGGAATAGCCAGGTGGTCCACCACACCGATCACCCGAAAATGGAAGTCGACGCACCAGAACTCCTTGCCCAGCGCGTCCTGGCCCGGCCACAGCGCGTCGGCCAGCGAACGCGTCACCAGCACCAGCGAATCCTTGGGCACGAAGCTGTCCACGATCGGCCGGTATTCGTCTTGCGTGGGCAGGCGGCCGGCCAGCAGGCGCAGGCCCAGCATATGCAGACTCGCCGGGTCGCCCAGGTAGGTGTTGACGGTGTGATCGTAGTGCTGCCGGTTCGGATCGGTGGTTACGCCGTTCATGGCGGCACGCCCGTCGAACGGCACGGTGTTGATGATGCCCACCGCCTTCACGCCTTCAAGGGCCGAAAGCCCCGCCACCATGCGCGCATTGAGATCGGCCGCGCGCTTGGGCGCGTAGCCGTCGACCGCAATGAACGCCAGCGCGCTTTCGTCCACGCCGCTGACCATCTGCATGGACTGGATGCGGTTGACGATGAGAAAGCACGCATTGCATAGCACCGCGCAGGCCAGCGCGATCTCCAGCGCGATCAGGAACGTCGCGACGCGGTGGCGGCGCAGCGCGGCGAGAATCGGGGCTATCTGCATGGTGCGCACCTCAAAGCGTTTTCAATTGCAGCGCCGGAGCGATCCGGCTCGCATGCAGGGCTGGTACCGCGCCCGCCGCCAGGCTGACCAGCAACGCCAGCAGGAAGGTCGCACCGAACATCGCCGTGTCCATGTGCGCCAAGTCCGCATAAGCCACCGGCTGCGCGCGCACCCATTCAAGCCCCAATAGCGTAAGCAGCCAGCCACCGGCGCCACCCAGCACGCCGATCGCGCCCGCTTCCATCAAGCATTGCAAGAAAATCTGCCTGCGCGATGCACCCAGCGCGCGGCGAATGCCGATTTCGCCGCCGCGCCGCAGGAATTTCACCAGCAGCAGGCCCACCGTGTTGCACAAGCAGATCACCAGGAAGGACAGCGCCAGCCACGTCTGCACGCGCACGTCGCTGGGCACCACCTGGTTGAATTGCAGCCAGCTCATCAGATCGCGCAAGCGGGTGTTGTCCGCATGCCCGATGCGGCCGGCGGCCTTCTGTTGCGCGGCATAGTCGGCGAGAAAGGCGCGATAGGCGCGCACTTTCGCCGCGGAGTCCAGTTCCACCCAAAGGCCGATCCACACGCACCCGGCGCCGACCAGGTGGCCGGCCACCTTCGGCGGACTCCAGCAGTTGAATTGCTCGAAGTGGCCGTCGTTGATGTCAAGCCCGGTAAAAAAAGGCGTATAGACGTCCTGCGGCTTGGCGTAGTAGTCGGCGGTCTGGCCGTGCGAAAAACGCCCGCCCACCACAGAGTAGAACTGCGGGGTCGGGCGCCAGGGTTTCATTACACCGACGATGCGCACATCGGCATCGCGCAAGCGCAGGATGCGGCCGACGCTGTCGGCGCCGCCAAAAAGCTTGTCGTTGAGATCGGCCGAGATCACCGCCACCCGGCTGTGGCGCATGTCATCGTCCGCGCTCCATGGTCCGCCGTACTGGAATGGCACGTCGAACATGGTGAAGAAGTCCGCCGTGGACGACAGCAGCATGCCCATCGAAGGCGGCTGTTGCACATCCTGCGCCGCGATCTTCACCGGGCTTTCCACCACCAGCGTCTGCCGGTCCGCGCGGTGCGCGCGCCACAGATCGACCGCCGAGCGGTCGTCAAGCATATCCGGCGGCTCGTCATGATGGTTGGGCGAAAGCGGCGGCGTGGCGTCGATCTGCGCGTAGAAAATCGATCCGCTCCTGCCCGGCAGCGGATCGCCGGACAGCAGATGCATCACGGTCAGTGTCGTCATGCTGGCACCGATGCCCACGGCGATGGCCAGCACCATCAGCGCGGTAAGCACCTTGCTGTGCTTGAGGCTGCGCCAGGCCAGATCCAGGTAATAACCGAACATGCAGCGCTCCTCAGGCAGCCCGCGTCGCCACCACCGGCGGCACCGCCGCGGCGCGCAACGCCGGGCCCAGCACCGCCGCCTGCCCGATCGCCCACAGCGCGATCGCGCCCACCGGGAAATAGATCGCCGGCAGTCGCGGCAATTCGTAGCGCACGATCAGGAACAGATTGATGCCGTAGGCCAGCACCATGCCCAGGGCGATGCCGATGCTGGTCAATAGAAAATTCTCGGTCTGGAAGTAATGCAGGATGTTGCGGCGCGTGGCACCCAGTGCGCGGCGCACACCGATGCTGCGATTGCGTTGCGCCACCCAGAAACTGGCCAGGCCCACGATGCCCAGTGCGGTGACGATCAACAGCGCCAGGCACACGCCCACCAGAATGCCGGCCATCGCGCGATCGTCGCGGAAGTAATCGTGGCGCAGCTGGTCCACGGTGCCCTTCTTGAGCACGATCCGGTTGGGATCGAGCGCCTTCAATGTCGCCAGCGCCTCTTTCAGCACTTGATCGCGATCTTGCGGCGCGCAGCGCAATACGTAGACGGCACCCTGCGACATCGCGATGCGGATCGGGTTGATCACGCTGTACTGCGCGCCCATCTGGAAGTTGTTCGGCCGCGACAGCTGCTTGACCACGCCGATCACCGTAAGCCCGATGCCTTGCCCCACATACATCTGCTTGCCGAGCGGATCCTGGCCCGGCCAGAGGCGATCGGCGACCGCGCGGGTCACCAGCGCGGACCGGGGCAATGCGTTCGAATCCCCCCGGCGCAGCGCCGCGAACACCTTGTCCAGGTCCTGGTACTCCTCCGGCCGGAAATCGCGCCCGGCAACGAGCTGCAAGCCGAACGCCGGCACGATGCCTTCGCCGAAGTACTGCGAAGCGCTAAGGGTATCGGTCTGCTGGTTCGGGTCGATGCGCAGCCCCATGTTGGACGACGACCCGCCGAAAAGAATCTCGTTGGTCGTCGTCGCCGACCGCACGCCCGCCAGTTGGCGCAACGCGGCAAGATCCTGTGCACCACGCGCCACGCCGTCGGGGCGCATACCGACATAGGCCATCTGGATGTATACCAGCTCATGCTCGGCCACACCCGTGGTGATCTGCATGCGCTCCAGGCGCTGGCCGATCAGGAACACCGCGTTGCAGACGATGGCGCAGGTCAGCGCGATTTCCGCTATCAGCAGACAGGCGGTGAACTTGTGCCGGCGCAGCGTGGAAAGAATGGGCCGTATATCCATCTCAATTCCCCTTCAACTGCAGAGCCGGAGCGACGCGGCAGGCGCGCCAGGCCGGCAGCAGGCCGGCGATCAAGCTGGCAAGCACCGCAATGAGCAGCGTAGTCAGCAACATGCTGATGTCCATGCGCGCCAGGTCGGCGTAGTCGGCCGGCTGCTGGCGGATCAGCCACAGGCCAAGCAGCGCAAGCAGCAAGCCGCCCGCGCCGCCCAGCAGGCCGATCACGCCCGACTCCATCAGCAATTGCCCGAACAATGCGCGCCGCGATGCGCCCAGCGCACGGCGCACGCTCAGCTCGGTCGAGCGGCGCATGAACTTGGCCAGCATCAGGCCCACGGTATTGATCAGGCATACCGCCAGAAAACCCAGCGAAAGCCACACTTGCAGGCGTGCGTCGCTGGGCACCATCTTGAGGTAGTCCAGCCACTGCATCAGGCTGCGCAAACGCACGTTCGGCGGACGCAGGAACCGTCCGGCACGGTGCTGGTCTTGCGAATAGTGTTCGAGAAAGCGCTTGTAATCGGCCACGCTCGCCGGCGTATCCAACTGCACCCAGAATTGCAGCCACGTGCAGTTGACCGTTTCCAGGTGATCCGGATCGCCGCCCGAATTGCCCCAGCAATCGGTGGAGCCGTCGTGTTCCATCTTCAGGTCGCGCGCCGTGGTCAGCGGCAGGTAGACGTCCTCGTCGCTGTCGTAGCCGCCCATGTACCACTCATAGAAATGCGGATTGGGATGCCAGTCCCCAAGCACGCCGATGATGCGAAAGGCGGTCTCCTGCAGCCGCAGCATCTGACCGACACTGTTCTTGCCGCCGAACAGCTTGTCGTTCAGCGCCGAACTGATCACCGCCACACGCACCTTGCCCGCGTCCTCCGCCTCGCCCCAGCCCGTGCCGTACTTGAACGGCACGTTGAACATCGGGAAGAAATCCGAGCTGGTGTACAGCGCCGCCGCCTGGAAAGGATCGATCGCCGACTGCGCCGGCTGCAGCGGCACCATGCCGCCGGTCATCAGCGCCTGACGCACGGCGCGCCTGGCGTGCAAAAGATACATGCCATCGACCCAGGTGAGCTGTTCGGGCGGCTCCACCTTCGGGCTGTAGTCGACCAGGTTGCGCGGGTCGATCTGCGGGTAATAGATCGATCCGCTGCGCTGAGGCAGCGGATCGCCCGACAGCACGTGCAGCACGGTCAGCGTGGTCATGCTTGCGCCGATGCCCATGGCAATGGCCAGCACCATCAGCGCGGTAAGCACGCGATGCCGCTTGAGGCTGTGCACGGCAAGATCGAAGTAATACGCAAGCATGGCTACGCACTCCTTACGCCGGTTGAGTCGCCACCACCGGCGGCACGGCGGCGGCGCGCATGGCCGGCCCGGACACGGCCAGCTGCCCGATCAGCCACAACGCCAGCGCACCTGCCGGCAGGTAATACCAGGGCATGCGTTCGAGTTCGTATTGCTTCATCAGATACAGATTGACGCCATACGCCATGATCATGCCGAGCACCACGCCGGCCGAGCTGAGCAGGAAGTTTTCGGTGCGGAAATAGCGCAGGATATCCGCGCGCGTGGCGCCCACGGCGCGGCGGATGCCGATCTGGCGGCGACGCTGCCCGACCCAGAAACTGGTAAGGCCCACGATGCCGAACGCGGTCACCGCCAACATCACCGCGCACACCAGCACCAGGATCCACACCATGCTGTTGGTGTCCGCGTAATACTTGTCGCGAATCGCCTGGAAAGTAACCCCCTTGACCACCGCCTGCGGGTTCGCCGTCTGCAATGCGTCGATGGCTTCGCGCAAAATGCGGTCGCGGTCGGCGGGCGCCCCGCGCAGCACATAAGTGCGCAGCACATCATCGGCACCGACTGGGAAGAACGCACTGTAGTAAGACTTTCTATTGTCCGACCACAAGCGCGGACGCAATACATCGGCGACTACGCCAACAACGGTGTAATAGTTGGGTTTGGAATACAGCGTCTTGCCCAACGCCGACTGGCCAGGCCACAGTTGCTTGCCCAGCGCCTGGGTAATGACCACCAGGTGCGTGTTGGGCAGCGCCCCGCCGGCGATCGCGTTGTCCACATACTCGCTGTCGCTGAAATACCGACCTTCGAGCAGCCGCAGCCCCAGCGCCCGCTGCGAACCCTGGCCCACGAAATAAAGCGTGACGTTGGTGTTCTTCTGGTCGGTGACGGACGAATCGGGCGTGATGCCGAAGCTCCAGCCCCAGTTGTTATTGGTCAGCGGCAGCGTATGCACCACGCTCACCGCCTGCACTCCGGCGATCGAGCGCAACGCGGCGAGATTGCGCTGCGTATCGCTGGCGATCAGCTTGGGGTCGGTGCCTTGCAAGGACACCGAAACCAGCCCTTGTTCGTCGATGGCGTTGGCCAGGCGCATCTGCCTCACCCGCCCGCCGATCATGAACACCGCATTGCAGAGCACGGCGCAGGCCAGGGCGATCTGCAGCACGATCAACAGCGTCGGGATGCGATGCTTCTTGAGGCTGGCGACAATCGGTCGGATTTCCATGATCACCTCAGGCAGCCTTCAGTTGGGGAGCCGGCGCCACCACACAGGCGCGCCAGGCCGGCAATAAGCCGGCGACGAGACTGGCAACCAATGCCACGACGAACGTGAAAAAGAACATCTGGACGTCCAAATGCGCCAGGCCGGCGTATTCGGCCGGTTGATGCCGCACACCCCACAGGCCCAGCTCCGCCAGCGCCAGGCCAAGCACGCCGCCGGCCACGCCGATGATCGCCGCCTCGACCATGAATTGCGCGAAGATGTCGCGCCGCGTGGCGCCCAGGGCGCGGCGCACGCCGATCTCGCGCGAACGGCGCAGGCACTTGGCCAGCAACAGGCCAACCGTATTGACGATGCAGATCAGCAGGAAACCGAACGCCAGATAGGTCTGCAACTTCGCGTCATTGGGCACCACCTGCTGGTCGCTGAGCCAGCTCATCAAATCCAGCAACGAGGTTTCCGAGCGCTTGAAGCGCCCCAGCGCCGCCTGCTGCCTGGCATAGCCATCGAGGAACGCGCGATAACTGGCGACGGCGGCGCGATCGTCCAGCTGCACCCAAAAGCCGAGCCATTCGCACGGCGCCGTCTCCAGATCCTTGAGGTCCGTGACCGGCCCGAAGCACTCCGTATCCTGCGGCCCCTTGTCCAGCGAACGGGCCGTTTTAAGCGGCATGAACACCGCATCGCCATCGCCGTAGTCGCGGCCGCCCAGATCTGTCGCGTAGAAACGCGGCTGCGGCGCCCAGTGCTTGAGCACGCCCACGATGCGAAAGTCGCGGTCGTCGATGCGGATGATGCGGCCCACGCTGTTGGCACCGCCGAACAGCTTGTCATTGAGAAAACCGGCGATCACCACCAGCGTCGCGCGGCCTTCGTCATCGTCCGCGGTCCAGCCGCCGCCATATTGAAAGGGCGCATTGAACAGGGCGAAGAACTCCGACGTCGTCATCACGCCGTCGGCGAAATACGGGTGCTCGTTGGGCTGCCGCGCGTCGATCTTCGCATCGATCAGCGCCATCGCGGCTTGCCGCGTCGCGCGATGCGCGTGCAGCAGATTCATCGCGTCGGTATAGGTCATGATGCTGTCGGGCTTGGTCTGCCCCGGCACGTAGCCTTCCAGCGGATTGGGATCCACGCGCGCATAGAACAACTGCCCGCTTTTCCCCGGCAGCGGATCGCCGGACAGCAGTTTGAGCACGGTCAACGTGGTGATCGACGCGCCGATGCCAAGCGCCAGCGTCACGATCATCAGCGCCGTGAGAACCTTGTTGCGCTTTAAGCTGCGCACCGCAAGATCGAGATAGTAGCCAAGCATCGCACCCCTCCCAAGGTAAAGCTCCATCCAACCGTGAAAACCTCTTATACCGAGCGCGTCGCCACCACCGGTGGCACGTTCGAGGCCCGGCGTGCCGGCACGAACACCGCAATCTGCCCAAGCAACATCACCATCAATAGCCCCAGGACCACGTAGTAGACAGGCAGGCTCTCCATCTCGAACTTGCTCATCAGCAGGCGATTGAGGCCCAGCGCCAAGACGATGCCGACGACCGCGCCGGCACCGGCGATCATCAGGTTTTCCAGTTGGAAGTAATGCAGGATGTCGATCTTGCGCGCGCCCAGTGCGCGCCGCACGCCGATCTGGCGATGACGCTGGCCGACCCAGAAACTGGTGAGGCCGACGATGCCCGCCGCCGTAACCGCCAGCAGGATCAGGCACACCACGCCCATCAACACCGCCATGCCGATATCGGCGCGGTATGCCTCGGCGCGGATGTCGCTAAAACGCTTCACGCCATCGTCCTCGTCGATAACGCGCAACCGATTGCTGGCGTAAAGCGTGCCGGCCACACTGCGCGCCACGGCATCGAGCCGGCCCGGCCGCGTGCGCACGGCGTAGCGCGCGAACGAGGCATTGATGCGGAACGGCATCAGGGTCGAATACCAGGTAAAGCGATCGCCCCAGCCCACGGCCGGCGTCTGCATGCGCTTGACCACGCCGATGATCGTACTGGGCGTATTGCCGCCGTCGAAATACACCACCTTGCCGACGGCGCTGTCGTTGGGAAACAGCCGCTTGGCCAGATCCTGCGTGATGATCACGATCGGCGGCTCTCGCTGGTCGCGCATGCCTTTGTTGGCGATTTCCGAGGCATTGAAGTTGCGGCCTTCGACAATCTGCAGTCCCAGCGTGCCGACCATCTGCTCGTCGCCGAAGTACATGGCGGTCTGTACGTCGTTCTTGCCCGGCGTCTGCGCTCCGGGCTTCAACGCAATGCCGCCCACCCAACTGGAGTTGAGCAGGGGCAACGAGGTGATCGTGGTGGCCGAAGTGACATCGGGCATCCGCCGCAGCGTATCCAGATCCTGGCGCAGCATGCTGTCCAGCTGCTGCACGCCGGCGGGCGTGTCCATGCTGGGCGCACCCACCCATTGCTCGGTGATCAGCAACAAATTGCTTTCATCGATGCCGGTGGGCCGATTCACCTTTTCCACGCGGCTGTAGATGATGAATACCGCGTTGCACACGATCGCCAGGGTCAGCGCGATCTGCAGGGCAATCAGCACGACGCCGGCCTTGTGCTTGCGCAGTGCGGCGAGAATGGGATGCAGGCTCATGAGCGTTTCCTCGATTCTCAGTTTGACTTCAGCTGCCACGCAGGCTGTACGCGCGAAGCACGGAAAGTGGGATAGATGCCGGCAAGCATGGTGGACACCACTGCCACCACCAGGGTCAACAGCAGCAACTGCACGTCCAGGTGCGCCAGGTTGGCGATGTCCTTGGGCAGCACCCAACCCACGCCGCGAATGCCGATGCCGGTCAGCAGCAAACCGAGTACGCCGCCGCTCAAGCCCACGATGGCCGCCTCGACCATGAACTGCGCGTAGATCGCCGCGCGCGGTGCACCGATGGCACGCCGCACGCCGATCTCGCCGCTTCGGCGCAGGAACTTCGCCAGCAGCAGGCCCGCCGTATTGACCAGGCAGACCAGCAGCAGGCCGATCGCCACCAGCAGCGAAACTTCGGTATCGCTGGGCACCACGTGTTCGGCGTCGAGCCACTGGTGCAAGTTGCGCAGGCGGTTGTTCGGCGCCCAGCTGAAGCGGCCCGCATGCTGCTGCTCGCGGGCATAGCCGTCCAGATACTGCTTGAACGCCGCCGCGTCGGCCGCGCTATCGAGCTGCACCATGTAGCTGATCCAGATGCAGGACGACTGCTGTAAACCTTTGAAGCCCGATTGCGCCGGTGTTTCCGCACAGTTGGTGTTGCCGTCATTGGCCATGTCCATGTCGATGGCGCGCATGAACGGAATGAACAAGTCGTCGGCATTGGTGGTAAAGCCGCCGGTGTTGACCACATCGTAGAAGCGCGGCTGCGGCGACCACTTGTTCAGTACGCCGACGATGCGGTAGTCCTTGCCGTCGATGTCGATCACCTTGCCCACGCTGTTGGCACCGCCGAACAGTCTCCGGTTGAGCTTGTCGCTGATCACCGCCACGGCAGCGCGCTCCTGATCGTCGGCCGCGCCCCAGCCGCTGCCGTATTCGAACGGCGCATCGGTCATGGGAAAAAATTCGTTGAATACCGCGTGTCCTTCCACGTTGATCGGATGCTGGCCCGCATCGGCCGGCACCACCGAGGGGGTAATCATGTACATCGCCGACTGGTATTTGGCGCGGTGGTCGCGCATCAGCGCGGTGGCGTCGATGTAGTCGAACGCGTCCTCCGGATCGCCGTTGTCGCCGGGACCGCCATGACCCTTGGGCCCCCACAATTCGATCTGCGGCACATACAGCTGCGCCGATTTCCATGGAATGGGATCGCCCGACACGGCGCGAAACACCGAGTAGGTCACCATGGACGCCGCCACGCCGAAGCCCACCGTCAAGATCATCAACAGCGTCAGTCCGGGACTTCGCTTGAGGCTGCGTACCGCCAGATCAATGTAATAGCCCAGCATGGGCGTCTCCCTTATCGCGTTGATGACTCTCTTGCGAGAGCGTCGTCATTCATACCGATCGCGTGGCTTCCACTGGCGGCACCCTGGATGCGCGCAGCGCCGGCGCCAGCACCGCGCACTGCCCCAGCAACAGCAGCGTCACCACCCCTGCCAACACGTAACCCGGCGCCAGCCGGGCTACTTCAAACTGTTTCATCATCCAAAGGTTCAGGCCCAGCGCGAGCACGCCGCCAAGCAGCACGCCGCCCACCCCGATCAGCAGGTTCTCGGTCAGGAAATAACGGAGAATGTCGTGGCGCGTGGCACCCAGCGCGCGACGCACGCCGATCTGCTTGCGCCGCTGCCCCACCCAGAAACTGGTCAGCCCCACGATGCCCGCCGCGGTGATCGCCAGCAGGATCACGCTGATCCACGCCATCAGAATGGCCATGCCGCGGTCGCTCTTGTAGGCCTGGGCGCGCACCTGCGCGAACGTCTTCACACCATTGTCGGGGCGAATGACGCGCATGCGGTTGGCCGCGTACAGCGCAGCGCGCACGCGCCGGGCGACTTCCTCCAACTGTCCGGGTTGCGCGCGCACCACGTACGTGGTCGGCGTCACCAGCTGGCGAAACGGCAGCAGCGTGGAACAGTCGGCCCACTCGGTCATCGAGCTATCCACATAGGGCGACTGCATGCGCTCGACCACGCCGACGATGATGCTCGGCTGGTCGCTGACGAAGGCGATCTTGCCGACCGCCGATTCACCTGGAAACAGGCGCCGGGCCAGTTCGCGGGTGATGATCAGTACGCGCGGCGCGATCTTGTCGCGACCGCCGATCTGGCCGATTTCATCGGGCCGGAAGTTGCGCCCCGCCACCAGCTTCAGCCCGAGCGTGGGCAATGCGTTGTCGTCGGTGAAGTAGATCGCCGTGCTGGATACGAATTTCCGTTTTTCCGGGCTATGGCCGATGCCGTAGGCGATGCCGCTGCCGCTCAGCGGATACGCATCGGTGGCATAGGCATTGGCAACGCCCGGCACCTTGCGCAGCGTCGCCAGATCCTGGGCCATCAACGATCCGATCTCGCCTTGGGTGGGTTTGTTGGCCCATCGGTTGGTGATCACCAGCAGGTCGCTTTCATCCACGCCGCTCGGTTGCGACAAATGCGCCAGCCGCTCATGGATGATGAACAGCGCGTTGCACACGATCGCCAGCGTCAGCGCGATCTGCAGCGCAATCAGCAACGTGCCGGCCTTGTGGTGCCTGAGCGTGGCGAGGATGGGTCGAATCTGCATCGTCATCGCCTCAGTGGGATTTCAGCTGCCACGCCGGCTGCACGCGCGACGCCCGCCAAGTCGGGTAGAAGGCCGCCGCCAGCGTGGCGAACAACGCACAAAGCAGGGTCAATCCAACCAGGCTCAAATTGATGTGCGCCAGCCGCGCAATGTCCGGCTCGAACACCAGCCCCACACCCAGCACGCCAACCCCGGTCAGCACCACCCCGGCCACGCCGCCGCTCACGCCGACCATCGCCGCCTCGGCCAGAAACTGCAGCCAGATCTCGCGCCGCGACGCACCCAGCGCGCGGCGCACGCCGATCTCGCCGGCGCGACGCATGAACTTGGCCAGCATCAGGCCGACCGTATTGATCAGGCACACCAGCAGAAAACCCAGCGACAGCAGCAACGAGATACGCGTCTCCGGCGGCACCACCCGCTCGTAGTCCATCCACTCGGTGAGATTGCGCAGCGTGATGTAAGAAGGCCAACGAAAACGCCCCGCCTCGCGCTGTTGGTCGGCATAGCTCAACAAATAACTGCGATAGGCGCGCACCGCTGCCGCATCGGGCAATTGGACCCAGTAGGACACCCACGCGCATTCCGATTGCAGCCAGCCGTCGAAGCCGGGCTTGCGTCCGGCGCTGCCGTAGCAGTTGTCGTTGCCGGTGGTTTCGGTTTGCGTATCGATCGCCCGGGTAAAGGGCAGGAAGAAATCGGGCGGGTTGTCAAAGCCGCTGGAATTGTTGACGTCGTAGAAGCGCGGCCGCGGGTTCCAATCGGCTACCACGCCGATCACCTGATAGTCGTGGTCGTCCAGGTGCACCAGCTGCCCGATGCTGTCGGCGCCGCCGAATAGCTGCTGGTTGAGTTTGCTGCTGATCACCACCACCGCCGCGCGCGCCTGGTCTTGCGCGGCATCCCAGCCGCCGCCGTAAACAAACGGCACGTTGAACATCGGGAAGAAATCGGCGTACGCCGCGTAGCCGCTGACCGCGAAAGGTTCGCGCGCGGCATCGCGCGGCACCAGCGTGAAGCCCACCGGATAGATGGCCGTCTGGCGCGCCGCCTTGTGATCGCGCATCAGGGCCGTGGCATCGGTATAGGTCAACGAATCGGGCATGTCGAAGCCGCGCGCGCGGCTTTCCGGCCCCCACACATCGATCTGCGGCACGAACAGCTGTGCCGATTTTTCCGGCAGCGGATTGCCCGACACGGCGCGGAACACAGCGTAAGTGGTCATCGACGACGCCACGCCGAAACCGATCGCCATCACCATCAAGGCGGTGAGGATGGGATTGCGCCGCAGGCTATGCAGACCCAATCGCAGATAGTAGGCGAGCATCGCGTCCTTACTCCCCAACCATGGTAAAGCGTGGCGTTTTCATGCTGGCCGCGTCGCCTCCACCGGCGGCACGCGCGAGGCGCGCAAAGCCGGTGCGAATACCGCGCCCTGCCCCAGCATGAGCAGCATCGCCACCCCGCTCAGCACATAGGTCAGTGGCATGACGGACAGCTCGAAGCGCGTCACCAGCCACAGGTTGAGGCCGAAGGTCAGCACGATGCCCACAATGACGCCACCAAGACTGATGAGCAGATTCTCGGTAAGAAAGTAGTGCAGGATGTCGCGATGGGTGGCGCCGAGCGCCCGCCGCACGCCGATCTGGCGACGGCGCTGACCCACCCAGAAGCTGGTGAGCCCGACGATGCCCGCGCCGGTGATGGCCAGCAATACCACGCAAATGATACCCATCAGGATAGCCATGCCACGGTCGCTGTCGTAGGCGCGCTGGCGCACTTGCGCAAAACTCAGGATGCCGTCCTTGGGATTGATGATGCGCATGCGGTTGAGCGCATACAGCGCCTTGGGCGCTTCGCGCATCGCCGCCGCCAGCTGGCCCGGCTTGGCCCGCACGATGTAGAACACCCCGATCGGCGATCCATCGCGCACCGGCCACACCATCGACTGCTCCGCATACGGCGCGCTCCATGAGCCAAGACGCGAGCGCTGCATGGTTTGCACGATGCCGACGATGGTCACCGGATTGGTGCTCATGGAATAAAAGCTCTTGCCGAGCGCATCGCCGTTGGGATACAGCTTGTCCGCCATCGCCTTGCTGATGATGGCAACCGGTGGCGTCACTACGTCCCGCTGTCCCGAATCCCTGACTTCATCGGCACGGAAATCGCGTCCGGCGATCAACTTCAGGCCAAGCGTACGCAGGAAGTGCTCGTCGCCGGCGTAGACCGACGCGTCGGTGGTGGGCTGGACCTGATTGTCCTTGAGCGTAATGAAGTTGTCGCTGCCGCTGGTGATCGACAACGGGTAACTGTCGCTTTGCGTGGCGTCCTGCACCGCAGGCAGGTTGCGCAGTGTGGCCAGGTCCTGCTCCACGTTCGAAACGGCCTGCTGCGTGTTGTACTGCTCGGCCCACATGTTTTCGATCACAAAGACATTGGCTTCATCCACACCAGTGGGCTCGGCGATATGCGCAAGGCGCTGGTGGATGATGAACAGCGCATTGCACACGATCGCCAGCGTCAACGCGATCTGCAGCGCGATCAGCGCGGTACCGGCCTTGTGTTTGCGCAGCGCGGCGAGAATGGGTTGGATCTGCATGCTCGTTTCTCCGCCTCAGTTCGATTTCAGTTGCCAGGCCGGCTGCACCTGCGCGGCGCGCCAGGCCGGATAGACCGCCGCCACCACCGTTGCAATCACCGCCACCGCCACCGTGAGACCCACCAGCGACACGTCCAGGTGCGCCAGCCGCGCAATCTCCGGTTCGAACAGCAAGCCCACCCCCGACATCCCAGCGGCGGTCAGCAGCAAGCCCACGATGCCGCCGGCCAGGCCGACCGAGCCGGCCTCCACCAGGTACTGCGAATAGATTTCATGGCGCGTTGCGCCAAGCGCGCGGCGCACGCCGATCTCGCCGGCGCGGCGCATGAACTTTGCCAGCAGCAAACCGATCGTGTTGACCAGGCAGATGACCAGGAAGCACAGCGCCACCACCAGCGAAATGCGGCTTTCCGGCGGGATCACATGCTGCATGGCAAGCCACTGCGGCACGTCGTCCAGCTCGATATTGGGCGCCCAGCCGAAGCGCCCGGCGCGCTGCTGCTGGGCGCTATAGCTTTCCAGAAACTGCCGGTAGTGCGCGACGTCGGCGGATGTATCCAGTTCCACCCATGGCATCAGCCAAATGCAGTTGCTTTGCAGCCATTGGTCCCAGCTCTTGAACGTCAGTTGCCCGCGGCAGCTGCTGCGGCCGGTGTTGTCCAGTTTCAGGTCGAGCGCGCGGTTGAGCAGCAGGAAGAAATCCGGCGGATCGCCGAAGCCGCTTTCACCCCACACGCTGTAGAAGCGCGGGCTGGGGTTCCAATGCCGGGTCACGCCCACAATGCGATAATCGTGGCCGGAAAGCGTGATTTCGCGCCCCACGCTATTGGCGCCGCCGAACATGCGCTGGTTGAAGGAGTCGGAGATCACTACGTCCGACGCGCGGTGATCGTCGTCGGCATTGCTCCATGGGCCGCCGTACAAGAACGGCGTGTTGAACATCGGGAAGAAATCGGCCGTCACCGCATAGCCGATCGCTTGGCTGGGCACGCTGTTGGCGTCGTGCGGCAGCGCCGAAAGCATGAGGGAATAGATCAAGGTCATGCGCGAGGACTGATGCGCCCGCAGCAGCGCCATGGCGTCTACGTAGTTCAACGCGCCCGGCGGCTTGCCGTCCTGCGTCCGCTGCGGGCCCCAGCTGTCGATCTGCGGCACGAACAGTTGCGAGGACTTTTCCGGTATCGGGTCGCCCGATACCGCGCGAAACACCGAATAGGTCACCATCGACGCCGACACGCCAAACGCGATCGCCATCACCATCAACGCGGTGAGCGCAGGGTTACGCTTCAAGCTGTGCAAGCCGAGTTGTAGGTAGTAGTTGAACATGGAAATCCTATGTGCGTTGGCGTGTGGAACAAGCGGCTCGCATGCGCCCGCGTTGCCGCGCGGGCGTCCGCTGCTGCATCCCTCCCCGCCACGTGCGGGGAGGGCATGATTGCGATCAGCCGCGCACCTGGCCGGCAGCCGCGGTGTAGGCGGTGTGGAAGCGCGGATCTTCCGCCAGATCCACCACTTGGCCGTCGATGATGTGCACGTTGCGTTGCGCACGCGCGGCCAGCTCCGGATCGTGCGTCACCATGACGATGGTGGCGCCTTCGCGATGGATTTCCTCCAACAGCTCCAGCACGCCGCGCGCCATCTGCGTATCGAGGTTGCCGGTCGGTTCGTCCGCCAGCAGCAGGCGCGGGCTGCCGGCCAGCGCGCGGGCGATGGCCACGCGCTGCTGCTGGCCGCCGGACAATTCCGCCGGATAGTGCTTGGCGCGCGATGCCAGGCCCACGCGCTCCAGCGCGTTCATGATGCGCTCCTTGCGCTCGGGCGCCTTCATGCCGCGGTAGCGCAGCGGCACTTCGACGTTGTCGAACACGTTCAGATCGGGAATCAGGTTGAAAGCCTGGAAGATGAAGCCGATCTTTTCATTGCGGATCTTCGAACGCGCGTTGTCGTCGAGCTGGCTCACCTCGATGTTATCCAGGTGATACTCGCCGCCGGTGAAGGTTTCCAACAGGCCCGCGATGGTGAGGAAGGTGGTCTTGCCCGAGCCCGACGGACCGGTCACGGCCACGAACTCGCCTTCCTTCACATCGATGTTGAAATCGCGTAGCGCGTAGGTTTCCACCACTTCGGTGCGATAGACCTTGGAGAGATGCGTCATCTTCAGCATGAGTTTTATCCTTCGGTTTGGTGTTTGCCCCTCCTTCTTTGGCCGAAGGAGGCTGGGACGGGGTGAAGGCCGGGCCGATGAGCCCACCCCACCCCAGCCCTCCCGCGCGAACGCGGGAGGAAGTAATCGTCAGCGGCTGATCACGACCCGCTGCGCGCCTTTGAAGTTATCGGTACCGGAGATCACGATGTTGTCGCCTTCCTTCAGGCCATCGAGGATTTCCACCTTGTCGATGCTGCTTTCGCCCACGCGGATGGGGGTCTTGGTGGCGATGCCGTCGCGCACGACATAGGCGTAGCTGCCGCCGGATTCATCGACGAACGAACCGCGCTGCACGGTAAGCACGTTTTGGCGATGATCGAGCAGGATGCGCACGGACAGACGCTGGTTCTGGCGCAGCTGCTTGGGCGTGGCGCCTTCGAAGCGCACGCGCGCGGCCACTTCGCCGTTGACCACTTCGGGCGAGATCGCACTGACGATGCCCTTCCAGTTGTTGTCGTTGCCGCTGATGTCGCCGGTCATGCCGATGGCCAGGTCGCGGGCGAAGCTTTCGGGTACCTTGACCTCCACTTCCAGCGCGGACAGGTCGATCACACTGAGCAGCTGTGCATTCTTGGCGACGGTGGCGCGCTCGGCGATGAACAACTGACCCACCTGTCCATCGACCGGCGAACGCACGTTGAGATCATCGACCTGGCGCTGCAGATCCTGCACCAGCAGCACCTGGCGATCGTGCGCGAGCTTCTTGGCCTCGATGTCGAACGTGCCGCTGGCGCTATTGAGATTGCGATCGGCTTGGGCGTGCATGAGCGCGATGTCGGCTTTTTCCAGCGTGTCCTTGGCGCGGTCGACGTCCATCTCCGGCACGCCGCCGCCTTTGTAGGCGGTTTCGTAGCGGTCCAGGTCGCGCCTGGCGGTTTGGTCGTCGATCTTGGCGTTGTCGTACGCCTTCTCCATTTGCGAGGTCAGCATGCGCGAGGCGTTCTGCGCGCGCAGGTAATCCACCTGCATCGCATCGGCGTTGGATTCTTCCTGCGCGAGCTTGTTGACCAGTTCGGGACTGTCGATCACCGCGAGCACTTCGCCCTTCTTGACGTAGTCGCCCGCATGCACCTTCAGCGTGACCGCGCCGCCGTAGGTGGCATACAGCGTCGGGCTGACCGCGGCGACCACCTGGCCTTCGGCCGCGATGTCGCGCACGAACGGGCCGCGCTCCACGGTGGCGAACGCCAGGCGCGATGCGCTGACCGACGCATCCGCCGAAAACAGCCGCGAGATGCCCGGCAGCACCAGCGCCAGTGCGATCACGGCGGCCACGCCGCCGCCGATCCACAAAGCCTTCTTCTTGCGGCTTGGCTTGATCTGGATCAGGCGATCCTGGGCTGAAGTATCACGAATCATGGTGTGGTCCCTGGCCGCGGACAGTGCGGCCCCACACCTCTGTCAGCAATCCGCGTGCCAGTCGGCGCAGCGCATATTACTTTTTACCAATCAATGGTTTAAATCATCATCAGGCCGCCGCGCCGTTGTCCGCGGACACACCCCGGACAAGTGGACAGGCCGCGCGGACAGGCTACGGCTGCAGCGTCGCCGCCTCGGCCCTGGCGATCTGCGCCGCCACGCGGCTGCCGAGCGGCGACAGCGAAGCGGCAGGCACCTGCTCCAGTACATCCAGGCCCGCGAAAGGGCGCAGGCGGAAGTGCACCACCCTGGCGCTGTCGGGCCGCAACCATTGTCCGGCCCGCGCCGCCGAAGGCGCGATGTCTGCGTCATGCGAAGCGGTTACCGCATCCCACGCCAGATAGTCGGTATCGGGCAGCAGATGCAGACGTGCGCGCGGACGGCCGGACCGATCGATGCATTCCCACCATTCGCGCGGACCATCGTCGGTGACGACGCTGGTGGCGCACAGCCAGCGCGTATCCAGCAGCGGCGCGAACGCACGCTGGGCAACCAGTATCCCCGGCGGATGCGCATCAACCATCACCGCCCTGGTGGTGGCGTGCAGGTACAACACCGCCCCCAGATCCGGTAGCGCGCGCAGCAGGCGTTGCGGGGTGATCGGCCGCGTGCGCCGCGACAGGATCGTCGGCACCACATGCGGGCACAACGGGGTGGTATGGGCGGCCAGCCAGCCGAACATGGCGATCTCCTTGCGTGAAGAGCCGGCTGGCATGCGCGGCGCGCGCTGGCACAGGCGTGGATTGCGACACTCGCCCCGCCCATGCGGGCAACGGCGGCATGCCGGCCGAAGCCGGCGTAGGGCTATTTGGTAAGGATCAGCTTGCCATTGCGCGTCAGGCGCAGGTGGTATTCGCTGCCCAGGTGCTGGATCACCAGTTCGCGCTCGCCGGCCAGCAGACGCTGGCTGGAAATGCGCCGCACTTGGGCGACCGATGACGCGTCCGCCGGCGGGATCATAGGCGGCGGCGTGGGGCGGGACAGGGTTAGCGTGGTGGCGGACATGGCTCGGCTCCATCGTCAGGTGACGATCAAATGATAATAATTCTCATTCAATAGTCAAGCCGTCCGTTGGAGGGCACCCGATGAGCCGCCGACCGCCGGTCCGGTCAGGCGAACATCTGTTCCAGCCGCGCCTTAATCGCCGCATCCAGGCGCGGCAGCACATCCAGTGCGCTGAGGTTCTGCTCCAGCTGCTCCTTGCGGCTGGCGCCCAGCAGCACGGTCGATACATGCGGGTTGCTCATGCACCAGGCGATCGCCAATGGCGCGGGCGTCGTACCCAGCTCCGCGGCGATGGCCGGCAACGCCTTCGCCTTCTCCACCCGCTCGCCGCCTTCGCCCAGCACCATGTCGCGCAGCCATTCGTAGCCCGGCTGCGTCAGGCGCGAGCCTTGCGGCACGCCCTGGTTGTATTTGCCGCTGAGCAGGCCCGATGCGAGCGGCGACCAGATGGTGGTGCCCATGCCGTATTTTTCGTACAGCGGCGCGTATTCCTGCTCCACCCGCTCGCGATGCAACAGGTTGTACTGCGGTTGCTCGACGACCGGCGCATACATGTGCATGGCCTGCGCGACGCGGTGCGCCTCATCGATGGCGTGGGCGGACCACTCGCTCGTGCCCCAGTACAGCACCTTGCCCTGGCGGATCAGCGTATCCATCGCGGCGACCGTTTCTTCGATCGGCGTGTCGGGGTCGGGGCGATGGCACAGATAAAGATCCAGATGCCCCACCCGCAGACGCTCCAGCGCCTGGTGGCAGGCTTCGATCACATGCTTGCGCGACAGGCCGCGCTGGGTGGGGCGCGGTTTCTCCGCGGCGCCGAAATACACCTTGCTGGATACGCAATAGCTGTCGCGGGGAAAACGCAAATCGGCAAGCACGTCGCCCATCAGGCGCTCGGCTTCGCCGTGGTTGTAGGTTTCGGCGTTGTCGAAAAAGTTGACGCCGCGATCCCACGCCAGCGCCAGCAGTTCGCGCGCGTCGGAGCGCCCCACCTGCCGCCCGAAGGTGACCCACGCGCCAAAGGAGAGCGCGGACAACTGCAGGCCGGTGCGGCCAAGGCGACGGTATTGCATGGAAATCTCCCGATCGGTGAAGACGGGCCACGGCCCGTTCGCACGCGCGTCACGTCGCGGCATCCGCAGACATGTTCGCCGGTAAAGGCTACTACCTGCGCGGCGAAATCGTGACAAAAATTTGTGCATGCCCGGCCCGATGGCGGCCAGGCGTATCGATAGCGGAGGCTTTCACATGCAAAGCCACCGGCGCCGGCATCGCGTGCCGGCACCGGCGTAAGCGGCGTCATTCGACCTTGAACGTATCTATGGCAACCGAGATGTCCGAGGTCGAAGTCTTTACGTGCGAAACAAACGCCACGCCGTACTTTTCCAAATACGTGTAGGTCGTGTCGCTGGTCACCACGCCGTTACCGTTCTGCCATTGGCAGTTCAGTTCGTGCGCCATCCCTTCGATGCTCGGATTGAGCGTCGATGCGCTATAGCGCAGGCCGGACGTACAGCTGATCTGGATCGGGTTGGACACCACCGTGCGTCCGCTGATGCCGTTGCGATAGCTATAGGTGATGCGTGGCGCGGAAAAGTCGGTATCCAGATGGTCGATCTGCCTGGCCTCGAACAGGAAAGGCCATGTCGTCGATGCTGTCAGGAACTTTTGCGAGCGCAACGGGAAAATGCCGCGGTAGGTCAAATCAAAGTAGGTCGAAATATCGAAGCCGTTGTTCTGCAACGTGTTGATCGATCGCACCAGGCCATTGCCCGCGTTCTCGTACTCCACCACGTTGATGAAGTGCGACGGCGCATCTGCGCCGGGCTTTGTCATGCTGCTCTTCTGCGTTATCAGCAGGCGGTCGAAGGATACCGGCGCCGACCCCATCTGCGTGAGGTAGTCCTGCACGGGCTGGACCAGCAAGGTCACAGTGAAATGCTGGGCCAGGTACGACTGCTTGTCCTGAAACACCGTGCTCACCGACGGCACTGCCCTGCGCACCGACGCGGGCGCCGGCTTGGGCGCGGACGCGTTCTGCGCGCACCCCGCCAGTGCGGCGGTCACGGCGACCGCCAGCAGCCATCCTGTTTGGGTCATACGTGACATGCTTTTCTCCCTAATTTGCGCTAAATGCTGAGGCGGTTGGCCGTTTCCGGCAGGATGCAGGGGATCACTCCACCTTGAAATCCGTCACATCGACATTCTGCTCGTTGGCCGCCGTCTTGCTGTGCAGCATGATGGCGACGCCATACTGTTCCAGATAACCGTACGTGCGCGACTGCGTAATGATGCCGTTGGTGTTGGTGATCTGGCATTGCATCTGGCGAGCCATGCCGCGGATGCTGGCGTTGATCACCGCCGCCGAGTACGACCGGCCCGCCTGGCAATGCATCTGGTACGGGCTCGAAGCCCGGCTGTTACCGACGTAACCGGAGTGAAACGCGTAATTCATGTTGTCGCTGCTCATCACGGGGTCGAAGTGCTCCACGCTCCGTGCCTCGATCACCGGCGGCAGGGAGAACGTGCTCGACGGCACGGCCTGCAGCAGCAGGCCGATATACGCGCGGTAGGACAGTGAGAAATCGGTCGATACGTCGAAGCCGTTGGATTGCACCGTCACCATCATGCGAACCAGGCCGTTGCCGGCGTTTTCATACTCGGTCCGGTCCTCGTAGGCCGTCGGTGCCTGGCCGGAGTTGGCGAATACCCTGCGATGGGACGTCACCATGAGCCGCGAGAACGACACCGGCTTGGCATCGGCCGTCGCCAACGTCCGGGTCACCTGGTCCGGCAGCACGTCGGGAGAAAAATACTGCTCCATGTAAGCCTGCTTGTCGCGGAACATGTCCAGCGCCGGCTTGGGCGGCGGTGCCTTGGGCGCCGCCATGTTGGGTGCGCATGCCGCCAGCAGCGACGAGACGGCCATGGCGAGCGACACTGTGATGACACGTGCGTACTTGCGCATCGTCAATTCCCTTTATTTTATTGGACCGTGAAACCGGTAATCGTGCTGTCGAAGCCGCCGGAGGTATTGCGGATGTGCAATGGCAGGGCGATACCGTATGCCTTGAGGTAGGCAAAGGTCATCTTGCTGAAGGTCACGCCATTGCCGTTGATCGCCTGGCAATCGAGTTCGAGCGCCTCGCCAGAGATCGCCGGATTGATCTGGGCGGCGCCATATGTCCTGCCGCTGTCGCAGACGAACTGCGAAGGGCTCTGCGAGGTCGGTCTGCCGCTCGCGCCATACAGGTAAGAGAAATTGGAGTGTCCCTCGGTGGCAGCATCGAAATGGATCACCTTTCTGCTTTCCATGACCGGTGGCAGCACGACGGCATTGTCGGGCACTTCCTGCGTCAGGAACGGCACGTAGCCGCGATACTGCAAATCGAAGCGTGTCTCGATCTCGAACCCGTTGGACTGCACCGACTGCATGCGCCGCACCAGTCCATGACCGGCGCTTTCGTAGGTGATGTCGGTGGTAAAGGTGCTCGGCGCCGTCTGGTTGCCGATCATGATCTGGTCCCGCGTATGCACCACGATCCGGCCGAAGGACACCGGCGGGAGGTTGGCGCCGATCACGGCATCCTTGGTGTCCTCGCTCAACGCATCGGTGTCGAAACGTTGCGCAAAGTACGCGGTGCGATCCTTGAACATGGTGGCCGCCGGTATGGGAGCCGCCCTGGTGTTGGCAGCGCTTGCGACGCTCCTGGCTTGAGCTGTGTGCGCATCGTTCACCGCCCCGGCGCACCCGGCCAGCAGCACCGGCAACAAGACCGATGCAACGCATTTTCCCCTTGCCGCACTCTCCATGGCTCCCCCTTCGATCATTCCCGCAACATCGGACCGCGCCGCACTCCAGGCTTCGCCGCGGTGGCAGCAGCCTGCCACCGCCCGCTTGGATCAAGCCGGTGCAACCGTGTCGTATTCGCAGCATTTTCCCCTGTTGCCCGGCACGGATAGACCGGCCGGACACGCCCCATGGCCCGCAATTTGGTACGGGCGCAATGGGAATGATCATGCCCAAACGGGCTCATCCAGACAAGCCGCGCCGAACGTGTCCTCGCGGCGCGGTGCGATGCCGCAACGCACCTCTATTTCTTGCGATATCCGGCCGCGACCCGCCCGCGCCGCGCGGAGGGAGCGATTACTCGACCCTGAAATCCTCAATGGTGCTGTCGAGCGTGCTGTCCGGGTACTTCACCCGCAGCAGCAGCGCCACCTGGTACTTGTCGAGATAGGCGAAAGTGACTTTGCTGGTCACCCCGCCATTTTCATCGATGAGCTGGCAATCCAGCTCCAGCGCCTGGCCCTGGATGGCGGCATTGAGTTGCGAGGCGGCGTAGCGCTTGCCGGCATCGCACACCACCTGCCCCGGATCGGCGGACATGTCCTGGCCGGGTGCCCCATAGAAGTAGGTGAAATTCATATGGCCGTCCGTCTGCGTGTCAAAACGCACGACCTTGCGCGCGCCTACGATCGGCGGGGCCTCTTGCGCATTGGACGAAATGCTTTGCGTCAGGAAGGGAAAATAGCCGCGGTAGCTCAACTCCAGCCGCGTGGCGCTGTCGCCTTTGTCCGTCTGCATCACTTCCATGCGGCGAACCAGGCCTTGTCCGGCGTTTTCGTAGGTGATCTGCGCTGCGTACACCGATGACGCAGCTTGGCTGCCTTGCGCGCCGGCCTGCGCGGATGTCACCTGCTCACGCGTGCGCACCACGATCCGGCCGAACGGAACCGGCGCCAGGTTGGCGTGCATCACGACAGCTTTGACATCGGGGTTGAGCGCATCGGCACTGAAGTGTTGCGCGAGATAACCGGCGTGTTCGGCAGGGCTGCCAGTGGCGGGCGCGGAAGCAGGGGCGGGGGCCGAACCGGGTGCGCCCGCCTGGCTGGCCGACTGGAAACTGGCCGCCGTTCCGGCGTATGCCGCCGCCATTGTCGCGAGAGCCGTCCACATGAAACGCTTTTTGTTCGCCAACGCCACAGCCATTGCCCGACCTCTCGTTACCGGATCCGAACCGGCAGATTACCGCAGATCGGCCGGACCCGGCCCGGCCGCACCGTCACCGGCGCTCCACGCATAGGGCCTGTTCACATAATGGGCGTGGGCTGTGCCACTCGCGCGTGTCCTGCGCAAAGCAGGTGTACCGCTCATTCGCTAGAAGGCGGCTGCATGACGATGCAACACATCGATCAGCAGCCACAGCGCGACCGCTGCAAATACGCCTGCCACGACATCATCCAGCATCACGCCCAGGCCGCCTTTCACCTGGCGATCCAGCCAGCGAATGGGCCATGGCTTGAGCACATCGAAAAACCGGAACAGCGCGAACCCCGCGGCCACGACCCACCAGGGCGCAAAAAAAAGCGCGGGCAACAGCGCAATCCATTGGCCGATGAATTCATCCCAGACCAGGCTGCGATGATCGTCTACGCCCAGTGCGCGTCCGGCGATATCGCAAGCCATGACGCCAACCGCGAAGCCCACGGCGATCACCAGCAGGTTGAGCGGCAGCGACAGCTGGCGCAGCAGCAGCCAGGGCAGGATGGCCGCGAGCGATCCGAACGTGCCCTGCGCGACGGGCGCCAGGCCCGAGCCGAAACCGCACGCGAGCCAGCCGGCCGCCGTGGATAACAGTGCGCGGCGTTGCTCACGGGTCAGTTTTTTGCGATCGCTCATGCGCGGAAATGATCCCAGCCGCGACGTTCCAAGGCCAGTTCCCGGCCATCGCCGTCATAAGCATGCACGCCGCTTCCTTCCACGACATGGCCGATCACGGTCGCGGCGCAACCGAGCTGGACCCGGTTGGACTGCAACGCAGTGGCGCGATCCACCGGTACGGTGAAGCACAGCTCGTAATCGTCGCCGCCGCTCAACGCAAACTCGCGCGCCGCGTGCGCGCCAAAAACATTCAGCAAGGCCGGGGAAAACGGCAATAGCGAGGCATCGATGCGTGCGCCCACGCCGCTCGCCGCGCAGATATGTCCCAGGTCGGCGAGCAGGCCGTCGGAAACATCGATGCATGCATGGGCCTGTCCGCGCAGCGCCAGCCCCGCGTCGATACGCGGCGTCGGACGATGCAGGCGTTCGACCAGATACGCCGCGTGCGCATCCGCGCCACCGCCTGCCCGCAACAGCTCCAGCCCCGCGGCCGCATCGCCGAGTGTGCCGGTGACGCATATCGCATCGCCGACCTGCGCGCCCGCGCGTAACAGCGCATGGCCGGATGGCAACAAGCCGTGCACGGCAACGCTGAGCGCAAGCGGGCCGCGCGTGGTGTCGCCTCCAACCAGCGCCAACCGATACTGGCGTGCCAATTGCGCGAAGCCGGCTGCAAGGTCATCGACGAAGGCTGCCTCGCCATTGGGCAAGGTCAGTGCAAGCAAGGCCCAGGCAGGCGCGGCACCCATCGCCGCCATATCGGACAGGTTCACCGCCAGCGCTTTCCAGCCGATGTCGGCGGCCGCGGTGCCGAGCGGAAAATGCACGCCCTCCACCAGCGTATCGATCGCCACCACCAGCTCCTGCCCGTCCGGCACGCGCAACAGCGCGGCATCGTCGCCGATGCCCAGGCGCACGTCCTCGCGCGTTTGCGCGGTCAGTTCGCGGATGCGGTCGATGAGGGAAAATTCCATGGAATCGGTTTGCTCCCTCTGCTGTGGCAGGCTCCTGCGCGCACCTGTGGCGTGCGCGCGGCCTCATCATGACGCAACGCCCGACCTTGCCGCAGCGTCTTTCCGGCGAAGGTAAAACCCCTCAGCCCCGCTTCTCCACCACCCGCAACTGCGCGGCCAGTTTGTCCAGCACGCCGTTGACGTAGCTATGCCCATGATCGGCGCCGAAGCGCTTGGTCACTTCGATCGCCTCGTTGATGATCACCCGGTACGGCACGTCCGAACGGTATTTCAATTCATACGCGGCAAGGCGCAGCGCGGCGCGCTCGATCGGATCGATCTGCGACACCTCGCGGTCGATGTAGGGCTTGAGCGCCTCGTCCAGCACTTGGACGTGTTTTTCCACGCCGCGCAGCAGGTCTTCGAAGTACTCAAGATCCGCCACTTCCATGTCCTGCTCGTGGCGGAACTGGTCGATCACGGCCGTCATCGAGCTGCCGCTCATCTGCCACGCATACAAGGCCTGCAGCGCACGGCGCCGGGCGCGCGAGCGCGCGGCCAGATCGATGCCTTCCGGACGCTGGTTCATCACAGCTTTCCGTACAGGTTGACCATCTCCAGCGCGGCGATGGCGGCGTCGGCGCCCTTGTTGCCGGCCTTGGTGCCGGAACGTTCGATCGCCTGCTCGATGGTGTCGGTGGTCAGCACGCCGAAGGCCACCGGCACGCCCGAGCCGTACGACGCCTGCGCCAGGCCCTTGGCACATTCGCCCGCGACGTAATCGAAATGCGGCGTGGAACCGCGGATCACCGCGCCCAGCGCGATCACCGCCGCGTACTTGCCCGAATGCGCAAGCTTGTGCGCCGCCTGCGAAATTTCCCAGGCGCCGGGGACGCGGACCAGGTCGATCGCCCCGTCCTTTACGCCATGGCGCACCAGCGCATCGCGCGCGCCAGCCACCAGCGGCTCGACGACGAAGCCGTTGAAACGTCCGGCGACGATGGCAAAACGGCCTTGGGGCGTGGCGAAATCGCCTTCGATGATGTTCATGGTGCTTCGATTCCTGGGTTTTTGGCCCGTGCGGGCCGTGTATTTTACGGGTTTGGGGACAGGCTTGCTCGGTCAGGCCAGGGCGGGCTCGTGGGGCTGGCGCAGATGGGGATAGCCGTGGAAGTCCAGGCTGGCGCGCGAACCGACCACGCGCAGCCGTGCCGGGACCCCGAACGGCAGGGTGAACTTGTCGGCGGCGTGGCCGAACGGCATGCCCGAAAGCACTGCAATGCCCGCGATGCGCCGGATCTGGCTGAAACCGTCGGCCAGGTCGTAGCCGTTGTCGTAGGGGCTGGGGCGGCATTGGGTGAAGTCGCCCAGGATCAGCGCCCGCTGCCGGCCCAGCACGCCCGACAGGTGCAACTGGTACAGCAGGCGCTCGATGCGGAACGGTGGCTCGCCCACGTCCTCCACGAACAGGATGCCGCCTTCGATGCGCGGGAAGTATGGCGTATCGAGCAGGCTGCACAGCATGGCGAGGTTGCCGCCCCATAGCGGCCCTTCCACATCGCACTCGATGGCTTCGCCGCACTCCCAGCTGGCGGTGCCTTGCGGCGCACTGAGCGTGCGCCAGAAATGGCGCCAGGTCAGCGGGCTCAGTGTCGCCGGGCCGAAATCGGGCCCCAGCATCGGGCCGCCGAACGTCACCAGCCCCGCCTTCGCGTACAGGGCCATTTGCAGCGCGGTGAAATCGCTGTGCCCCACCATCGCGATCGGCTCGCCGGCCAGCCGTTCGCGCAGCGCATGGTAGTGGACGTATTCCAGCAAGCGTGTCACACCATAGCCGCCGCGGATGGACAAAGCGATGTCGGGCAGTTCATCCAGCGTGGCGAGCTGGTTGATGTCCGCCACGCGCTGCGCATCGCTGCCGGCGTAGCGCAACTCGGTGCGATCGAGCACCTCCTCGCCATCCACCAGGCAGCCGGTCTTGCGCAGGCGCGCCACGCCGCGCGTCATCGCCTCGCGATCGTGTGGATAGCCGGACGGGGCGATCAGTCGTACACGGCAAGCTTGCGGATCCGGCATGAAAATCGTTGCTCCTTGGCAATGACCGCGCGCGCGTTTAAGGGGCCAGTTCCGCCGCCGCCGCAACCTTGGCGGGTGCATTCAGCACCAGATCGCGCGAGGAATGCCCCACTTCGATCGGATAGCTGCCGGCGGCAATCTTCCACTTGTGCGCCGGCACGTCGAAGATCGCGAGCAGGCGCGGATCGATCGTTACGCTGACCGTACGGCTCTGCTTGGGCCGCAGCGCGACTTTTTCGAACCCCACCAGGCGACGCGGCGCCTCGCCGCTGTCCGCCGGCATGCCGACGTAGACCTGCGGCGTATCCATGCCCGCGCGATCGCCCAGGTTAGTGACCTTGAAGCTCACCGTCACATGATCGCCCTGCGCGCTCACGTGCAGGTCGCTGTAGCCGAAGCGGCTGTAGGAAAGGCCGAAGCCGAACGGAAACAGCGGTTGGAGTTTCTTCTCGTCGTACCACTTGTAGCCGACCGCGGCGCCGTCGATGTTGTAATCGACTTCCTGCGCCTGGGTGATCTGCGGGCGCGGCAGTTGCTGCTCATCCTGCGGGAACGTAACCGGCAGGTGGCCGGAAGGATTCACCGTGCCGGCGAGCACTTCGGCAATCGCCTCGCCGCCACGCGCACCGGGATACCAGGCTTCGACGACCGCGCCGACTTTCGACAGCCACGGCATCGTCACCGGGCCGCCGTTTTCCAGCACGACGATGCTGTGCGGATTGGCCGAGGCCACCGCGTCGATCAAGCCGTCCTGATGGTCCGGCAGCGAAAGATTCGGCTGGTCGACACCTTCGCAGGTCCACTGGGTGGCAAACACGATGGCGGCGTCGGACGACTTGGCCAGCGCCGCGGCCCTGGCCGGATCGCTGCCATCGTCGTAGGTGATTTTTACGTTCGGCAGCAACGCCTGCAGCGCTTTCATCGGCGAGGACGGGTCATAGACTTTCCACTGCCAGTCGGGCCCCTTCACCGCGGGAATGGCCGGGCCTCCGATCGGCCATACTTCGGCCGAGCCGCCGCCGGACAGCACGCCCACATCGGCGTGGCCACCGATGATCGCCACCGTCTTGATGCCCGCTTGCAGCGGCAGCTGACCGCGATCGTTCTTCAACAATACGATCGCCTGCTCTTCCGCATGTTGCGCGACCAGCGCATCGGCCTGGACATCGAGCGGCTTGAGCACCGGCGGATGATCGAACAAACCCACCGCGTACATCGAGCGCAGCATCCGGCGCACCATGTCTTCAAGGCGGCTGCGCGCAATGACGCCCTTGGCCACAGCCTGCAGCAAAGTGCCGAAGCTGCTCTGCGAATTGCCCAGGCTGACAAACTTCTGGTCGACGCCCGATACCTGATCGGTGCCGTCCATCGCATCCATCACGCCGTGATCGGCGCCCCAGTCGGTCATCACCCAGCCGGGGTACTTCCAATCGCCCTTGAGGATGTCGTTCAACAGATGCTTGTTGGAGCAATTCCAGATGCCGTTGACTTTGTTGTAGCCGCACATCACCGCGCCGGGATGGCCGTCTTCGATGGCCAGCTCGAAGGCCAGCAGATCGGACTCGCGCATCGCGCGTTCGTCGATGTTGGAACTGACGGTGAGGCGATTGGTTTCCTGGTCGTTCAACGCGTAATGCTTGATGGTGGAAATGACGTGTTGCGACTGGATGCCGCGGATTTCGCCGCCGTCGATGCGCGCGGCAAGCAGCGGATCTTCGCCGAGGTATTCGAAGGTGCGCCCATCGCGCGGCTCGCGCGTGAGATTGATGCCGCCGGCCAGCAATACGTTGATGCCTTGTGCGTGCGCTTCGCCGGCGATCATGCGTCCGCCCTCGTAAGCGATCTGCGGATTCCAGGTGGCGGCGATGCCCAGGGTCGAAGGCAAGGGCGTGGCATTGCCTGCTTCGCCGCGCACGTGATCGGGCTGCTTGCCGGGACCGACGTCCAGCGGATAGTTATGCACGCCGATGCCCGCATCGTTTTGCTGCTGGGCCGGAATGCCGAGCTTGGGCAGCGCCGGTACGTAACCGGCGGCGCCGATGCTGCCCGCCGGCTGCTGCGCCGGCGGCCCCATGGTGTTGTAGCTCTGCACCATGTGGTACATGTCCTGGAGCGACATGCGCTTGACCATCTTGTCCGCGCGCTGATCGGGCGTAAGCGACGCATCCGTCTGCTGTGCCATGGCAGCGGACATGCAGGCGAACGACAGGGCCGTCAGGCTGACCGCAATGGCTTGCCTGCGTGCGAAGAGCAGATCCGTGGCTTTCATCTCGACCTCGTTTCAGCGGAACAGAACCATGCCACAGAGCATGCCATGAAGACGGTGTAGTGCGCGGCAATAAGAAGGCAAAATCGTGACGATACGGTGTGCGGCCACCGCGTTCGGCGGGTCGCTAGCCCGCGTGCTCCACGACCTCCAGGCCAAAGCCGGCCAAACCCACCAGCTTGCGCGGCGTACCCAACACCCGCAGCCGATGTATGCCCAGGTCGGTCAGGATCTGCGCGCCCAGCCCATGCTGGCGCCATTCCTGCTGCTGCACTTCCTCCGGCGCCTGCTGCGCGGGTTGCCGATTGAGGCGACGCAGCAGCGCTTCGGGCGTGTCTTCGCCGGAAAGCACCACCAGCGCGCCGCGATTTTCGTCGGCGATACGGCGCAATGCCGACGTGACGGTGAGACCGAGATCGTCGCGTTGCAGATGCAGCACATCCGACAGCGTGTTGCGCACGTGCACGCGCGCGAGCACCGGCGCGCCGTCATCGACCGTGCCGCGCACCAGCGCAAAATGCAGGCCATGACGGATCGCGTCGCGATAGGCGACCAGCCGGAACGGGCCGAACTCGGTCTGCACGTCTTCTTCATAGACGCGCTGGACGGTTTTCTCCGTTTCAAGGCGATAGCGGATCAGGTCGGCGATGGAGCCGATCTTAAGGCCATGCTTCTTGGCGAACACTTCCAGTTCGGGACGACGCGCCATCGAACCGTCTTCATGCAGCACTTCGATCAGCACCGCCGATGGCTCCAGCCCCGCCAGCGCGGCGAGATCGCAACCGGCTTCGGTATGTCCGGCACGCGTCAGCACGCCGCCCGGCTGCGCGGTCAGCGGAAAAATGTGGCCCGGCTGGGAGAGATCCTGCGGCTTGGCATCGGCCTTCACCGCCACCTGGATGGTGCGCGCGCGATCGTGCGCGGAGATGCCGGTGGTAACGCCTTCGGCGGCCTCGATCGAAACGGTGAAATTGGTGTGATACGGCGAGGTGTTGTCGCTCACCATCGGGCGCAGGCCGAGCTGGCGCGTGCGCTGTTCGGTCAGCGTCAGGCACACCAGCCCGCGCGCTTCGCGCACCATGAAGTTGATGTCTTCGGGCCGCACCATCTGCGCGGCCATGATCAGGTCGCCTTCGTTCTCGCGGTCTTCGTCGTCCAGGATCACCACCATGCGCCCGGCACGGATGTCCTGGAGAATCTCGGGAATGGTATTGAACGCCATGTCGGTTCCTTAGGTTTTACTCCCTCCCCGCTTGAGGGGGAGGGCTGGGAAGGGGTCACACGCACTCGCGAAAAAGTGCTCCTGCGCGCAGGAGCGGCATCCGCTGTGCAATGTCACGCGAACCCGTGCTGTTTCAAGAAATTCTCATCCAGCCGCGGCGCCTCGCCGGCACCCATCAGCCGCTCGATATAGCGCGCCACCACGTCCACTTCGATGTTCACCGCATCGCCGGGGCGACGCGCATGAAAGGCGGTGCGCTCTACCGTGTGCGGAATCAGGTTTACGCCAAAACGGTTGCCCGCCACTTCGTTGACCGTCAGGCTCGTGCCGTCGATGCAGATCGAACCTTTCGATGCGATGTAGCGCGCCAGCGGCGCCGGCACTTCGAAGGTCCAGCGCAGCGAGCGCCCATCGGGCGTGATCGACACCACCTTGCCCACGCCATCGACATGGCCCGATACCAGATGCCCGCCAAGGCGATCGGCCAGGCGCAGGGCTTTTTCCAGGTTCACCGGATCGCCGGGCTTATGCTTGCCCAGCGTGGTGAGCGACAGCGTTTCGTTGGAAACGTCCGCGCTGAATTGCCGTGCCTCCAGCGTCACCACGGTCAGGCATACGCCGGATACGGCGATGCTGTCGCCCAGTTGCACATCGGAAAGATCCAGGTCGGCGGTGTCCACGTGCAGGCGCACGTCGCCGCCGCGCGATTCCAGCCGCGCTATGCGGCCCACGCTTTGAATGATGCCGGTAAACATCAGCGCGCCTCCCGGACGAAAGCGGCCACTTGGGTGAAACGACGAGCGATCATGAAACGTTCTCCACGCAAAGCGGTGTGGGAACGCCCCAAGGCATGAGGCGCACGCACCGCTTGCGCGATGCATGCAGCCGTCTTCTTTCATCCGGACTGTGCGCCCAGCGGCGAACCGCTGCAGCGTGAACCGTCGGCTCCGGCATTTGACCGGATCTGCTGACCTTCCGGCGGGGGCCGGAAGCGCTCGCGGGCTTGGGTGGGTCGATGACTCACCCCTACCGCCGGTGGGGAATTCCACCCCGCCCTGAAGACGTTTGTTGTTGAGTGCCGAAAACCGGCTCGTTTAGTTTAACACCGGGCGGGGCGATCGTCGGCAGCCCAGGCGAGATTCAGCGTTCACGCCCTGGGACGCAGGCGGATGCGCCCATCCGCGCCGACCTGGCGCGAGTCCTCCACCTGCAGGTGCCAGCGGTCGGCCATGTCCGTGAGCGTCGGCAGCGCCAGCAGCGGACGCGCGGCATCGCCCAGCAGCACCGGCGCGACGTAGATCAGCAGTTCGTCGGCCAGCCCTGCCGCAAACAGCGCGCCGCAAAGCGTGGGGCCGGCTTCGACGTGCACTTCGTTGCTGCCGCGCTCGGCCAGCAGGGCCATCACGGCGTATAGGTCGAGCATGTCATTGGCTTCGCCGACGACCGCACGCGCGACGTTTGTAAAACGTTCCTCATCGACCGCTGCGCTCGCAGCGTGCAAGAAAAGCGTCCGCACACTGCCATCCAGCACATGGCTGCCCGCGGGTGTGCGCAGGTGGCGATCGAGGATCACGCGCATCGGCGGTTCGTAGGCAGGCGGCTCGCGGCCTTCCGACGACGACAAGCCGCGTACGGTCAAGCGCGGATTGTCGGCCAGCACCGTGCCGCTGGCACTCAGAATGGCCGAACTGCGCGCGCGCCAGCGCTGCACGTCGGCGCGCGCCGCTTCGCCTGTGATCCATACCGACGCGCCGTTGGCCAATGCGGTGCGCCCGTCCAGGCTCATGGCCAACTTGACCCGCACCCACGGCCGCTTGCGCTCGATGCGGCTGAAGAAACCGATATTGAGTTCACGCGCCGCCTCGCGCATCAATCCGGTCTGGACCGCGATGCCTGCCGCGCGCAGCTTGGCCATGCCATGGCCATCGACCTGCGGAAACGGGTCTTCCGCCGCCACGACTACGCGCGCCACGCCCGCTGCGACCAGCGCATCCGCGCAAGGCGGCGTGCGGCCCCAATGCGCACAGGGCTCCAGCGTGACGTAGGCCGTCGCGCCACGCGCCCGCTCGCCCGCTTCGCGCAAGGCGAATACTTCGGCATGCGGCTCGCCCGCGCGCTGGTGCCAGCCTTGCCCGAGCACGCGCTCGCCATCGGCGATGACGCATCCCACGCGCGGATTGGGCTGCGTGGTGTAGAGGCCGCGCTCGGCCAGGCACAGGGCCTGCGCCATATGCGCGTGATCGATGCGATCGAAGGCGTCTGGACGTCGATTCATAAGTGATCAGTGTGCGCGATCGCCCGGCGTTTGTCGCCTCGCGCGAGGCAGGAGTACGCTTGGCGGGTTCTTGCCGCTTCCGACCGGGATACCACCATGATCCACCAGAGCATTCTAGACACCATCGGCAACACGCCCATCGTTCGCCTGCATCGCGTGGCGCCGGCCCATGTGACGCTTTACGCGAAGGTGGAAGCCTTCAATCCCGGCGGTTCGGTGAAGGATCGCCTGGCCATCGCCGTGATCCTGGATGCCGAGAAGAAGGGGCTGCTCAAACCCGGCGATACCGTAATCGAAGCCACTTCGGGCAATACCGGCGTGGCGCTGGCGATGGTCTGCGCCGCGCGTGGCTACCGCTTCGTGGCGGTGATGAGCGATTCGTTCTCGGTCGAGCGGCGCAAGCTGATGCGCGCGTACGGCGCCAAAGTGATCCTGACGCCCGCCGCCGAGCGCGGTAGCGGCATGGTCAAGCGCGCCCAGGCGCTGGCGGAAAAACATGGCTGGTTCCTGGCCCGGCAGTTCCAGAACCCCGCCAACCCCGCCTACCACCGCAACACGACCGCGGCGGAGATCCTGCGCGATTTTGCCGGACGCCGGCTGGACGCCTTCGTCACCGGCTGGGGCACCGGCGGCACGCTGACGGGTGTCGGCGAGATGCTCAAACTGGCGCGGCCGGAAGTGAAGATCGTCGTCTGCGAACCCGCCGTCGCATCGCTGCTGAAGGATGAGCCGTGGCAGCCGCACAAGATCCAGGGCTGGACGCCGGACTTCGTGCCCGAAGTGCTCAACCGCCACGTGTTCGACCTGGATGTACCGGTCGATGAGGTGCTCGCACGCGACACCTCGCGCAGGCTGGCCCAGGAAGAAGGCATTTTTGTGGGCATTTCCGCCGGTGCCACGGTGGCCGCGGCGCTCAAGTACGCCCAGACGGCCGAACCAGACAGCGTGATTCTGGCGATGTTGCCCGATACCGGAGAGCGGTACTTGTCCACGTTCTTGTTTGAGGGCGTGGAAGAAGGGTCGGACCAGGCCTGGTTGGAGACGCTGGGTTAGCCTGCCATGGACGCTTCAAGCCGTCTTCAACGTCATGGCGGCGAAGGCCGGAGTGACGTTGAAGCGCTGTTGATCCAGGGGTAAACGCTACGCAACCGCTTCGCGCGGCGCTCAGTTCTTGCGATGCCGCTTCACCGCCGCCGCGGCTGCCGCATCGCCCAGCAGCGACAGTTGCAGATTCTCCAACCCCGGCAGATCGCGCTCCAGCTTTTCGATCTCCTCGCGGAACGCGTGCACGTCCTCGAACTTGCGATAGACCGAGGCAAAACGCACATAGGCCACCTGGTCGAGCTTTTTCAGTTCGCGCATCACCAGTTCGCCAACGTGACGCGAGGGTACTTCGCGCTCACCGCTCTTGCGCAGGTCGTCGATCACCGCACGCACGGCGGCATCCACATCGTGGCTTGCCACCGGACGCTTTTGCAGCGCGCGTTCGAAGCTGGTGCGCAACTTGCGCTCGTCGAAACTCTCTCGCCGCTCGCCGCTTTTCACAATCGCCGGCAACTTCAATTCGGCCGTTTCAAAAGTATTGAAGCGCTCGCCGCATTTGGGACACTCGCGCCGCCGGCGCACGGTGGCGCCGTCTTCGGCAAGGCGCGAATCGATCACGCGGGTGTCTTCATGCTGGCAAAAAGGACAATGCATGGATCAGGCTGCCTTCCCGATGCGCATCTGGCTGGCCGCTTGCAGGAATGCCGTCACAAGCGGCGGACAGACGCCGTTCAATGCGGCGCGCTCGTGCTGGAACAGGGTGGCGATGAAAAACGGGTGGCCGTCCAATTCCAGTGCACGGGCATCATCCTGATCGTCCACGGCGGTAATGCGCAAGTTCCGGCCGGCAAGCGCCTCGCGAAAGCCGCTGCCCAGGCCGTAGCGACAGTGGTAACCCTCCTGGATCGCATCGGTGCCGTAGATGGCCGCGATACGCGAACCGGGCAACAAGTGCACCCGGTCCTGCACTTCGACCAATCCGCACAGCAGCGGCACGATCACCGGCCGGGCGGCGTCCGGCGCGGTCTGGGCGTGTTCGGCGTCGGCCCAGCCCAGTACGTTGCGGGCGTACTCGATCACCGCGTGCTGAAAGCCGCCACAGGTGCCCAGGAACGGAACCCCCGCTTCCCTGGCATGGCCGATGGCGGCAAGCGCGCCATCCATGCTGCGGTAAGGGCTGGCCGGCACGCACCATAGCGCGTCCAGGCCGTTGAGCGCTTCGCCGCGGCCAACGGTATCGGTGCCGATCCAGCGCACCTCAACCGGTATCGCCGCCGCCGCGGAAGCCATCGCAAGCGCCAGCGGGATCGCCCGGTGCGCAACGACGCTGTCGTCGCGATCGCCGATCAATCCTACGCGCAGCGCCTGCATGGCCATGGCCATGGCCTCAGGCATACACCGGGAACCTCTTGCACTGCGCGGCAACCTTCTCGCCCACGGCCTTGATCACCGATTCATCCGTCGGCGCATCGAGCACGTCGCAGATCCAGTGCGTGAGTTCGACGACGTCCGCTTCCTTGTAGCCGCGCGTGGTGACGGCGGGCGTGCCCACGCGCAGGCCGGAGGTGACGAAGGGCGAGCGCGGATCGTTCGGCACGGCATTCTTGTTGACCGTGATATGCGCCTTGCCGAGCGCCGCTTCGGCATCTTTGCCGGTCACTTCGCGACCGATCAGGTCCACCAGCATGAGGTGGTTTTCAGTGCCGCCGGAAACGACCTTGTAGCCGCGCTCGATCAGCGTCTTGGCCATCGCCTTGGCGTTTTTCACTACCTGCGCCTGGTAGTCCTTGAACGACGGCTCCAACGCTTCCTTGAACGCGACGGCCTTGGCGGCGATCACGTGCATCAGCGGGCCGCCCTGGATGCCGGGGAACACGATGGACTGCAGCTTCTTTTCCAGCTCTTCGCCGGCGTCCTTGGCGATCACGAAACCGCCGCGCGGGCCGCGCAGGGTCTTGTGCGTGGTGGAGGTGACCACGTGCGCGTGCGGCACCGGGTTCGGATAGACGCCCGCGGCGATCAGGCCGGCCACGTGCGCCATGTCCACGAACAGATAGGCGCCGACCTTGTCGGCGATGGCGCGAAAGCGCGCCCAGTCCATCACCTGCGAGTAGGCGCTGAAACCGGCCACGATCATCTTCGGCTTGTGTTCCACGGCCAGGCGCTCGACTTCGTCGTAATCGACCAGGCCGTGTTCGTTGACGCCGTATTGCACGGCATGCATCAGCTTGCCGGAGATGTTTACCTTGGCACCGTGCGTCAGGTGGCCGCCATGCGCCAGGCTCATGCCCAGGATGGTGTCGCCGGGATTGAGCAGCGCGAAATACACCGCCTGGTTGGCCTGCGAGCCCGAATGCGGCTGCACGTTGGCATAGGTGGCGCCGAACAATTGCTTCAAGCGTTCAATCGCCAGGCGCTCGGCCACATCCACGTATTCGCAGCCCCCGTAGTAGCGCTTGCCGGGATACCCTTCGGCGTATTTGTTGGTGAGTACCGAACCCTGCGCTTCCAGCACCCGCGGGCTGGCGTAGTTCTCCGAGGCGATCAGCTCGACGTGGTCTTCCTGGCGGCGGGCTTCGTCGGCAATGGCCTTGGCCAGTTCGTCGTCATAGCCGGCGATCGTGTCGGTCTTGGGGAACATTCGAGCCTCGTGAGATAGCAGCGGGGGTGAGAGTCTTGAAAGTGTAATGGCCAGGGGTGTTTGCGGCCACCGGCGACACTTGCGCGGCCACTTGCGTACAGTGTACCGTACGTCGTACGCAATCATCTCGGACGGAGGGTTCCGCATGAAGTTCGCATATTCCGGTTTGGCCTACATCCGGCGTTGGCTGGCGCTGACGCTACTGATCGCCCCTACCTTGCTCTTTGCGCAGGCTGTCAGCGGCGTGGGCTTTCATGCGATCACTATTCCCGACCCTGTCAACGGCGGCACCACGCCGGGCTACGTGTTTTATCCCTCGGCGCAGGCCAAGGGCATCACCACGGTGGGCCCGTACGACGTCCACGCCACGCGCAATGCGCCGCCCGTGCCGGGCGCCAAGCCGCTGGTGGTGATTTCGCACGGCAACGGCGGCTCGGACCTGGGCCACAACCAGCTGGCCACGTATCTGGCCAGCCACGGCTTCGTGGTCGCCACGCTGGAACATCCGAAAGACAACTTCCACGACACCAGCGGCGTGGGCCATTCGCCGGTGCTGGTCGGACGGCCGATCCAGGTGAAGGCCACCATCGACATGCTGCTTGCCGATCCGCAATGGAAAACCTTGATCGACGCCAACCGCATCGGTGTCGCCGGCTTTTCGGCCGGCGGCTACACCACCCTGCTGCTGGTGGGCGCAGTGCCCCAGTTTGCGCGCTTCATCGATTACTGCGCGCGGTTTCCCAAAGACAGCGATGTCTGCCACGACGCGGACAAGTACCGCGCCCAGGCGCGCAGCCAGGGCCTGACGATGGAGCAATGGGTAGGCAAGATCCAGGACGACCTCAAGCGCTGGGGCAATACCGACGATCCGCGCGTCAAGGCCGCCTTCGTGATGGCGCCGTTGAGCTTGATTTTCGATCAGTCCGGTATCGAGAAAATCGACCGTCCCGTGTTCCTGTATTACGGCGACGCCGATCATGTGCTGCGCCCTTCCGAAAACGCCGCGCGCATTCGCCCGTGGATGAAGACGCTCGTCGGCGTCAAAGTGGTGCATGGTGCCGATCACTGGGTCTTCATCGATCCGTGCACGGCGGCGCTGGCCAAGGACGACCCCGTCATCTGCAGCGACCCGCCCGGCGTGGATCGCCTGAAGGTGCACGCGCAGCTCCAGGCCGATGCGCTGGCGTTTTTCCGCAAAACGCTGAATGCGCCGGCAACACACTGATCCGGATCTGACGTGCCCAAAGCATTAAGCGACACCGAAACCGAAGCCTTCCGCGCACGCATCTGCCAGGCGGCCGCCAAGCTGTTCGTGGAAGAAGGCCCGGCGGCGGTCACCATGCGCCGCCTGGCGACCGAACTGGGCTGCGGCACCATGACGCTGTATCGCTACTACGACAGCAAGGAAGCGATCATCACCGCGATCCGCACGCGCGGTTTCGATCGCCTCGCCCAGGCGCTGGAAAACGCGCTGGACACGCCCGGCGACGGCCGCACGCGCAGCCGCAACGTGCGCGACGCGTACATCGATTTTGCACGCGGGGACACCGCCACGTACCGGCTGATGTTCGAATACCCCCAGACCCACCGCGACGATCCTTCATACAGCCGTGCGCATGCACGGCTGTGGCGCTGCATCTGCGCAGACACCCGCGTGATGATCGAAGAAGGCACGATCCAGGCCGACGCGCCGATTCTCGGGCATCAGGTATGGGCGGCGCTGCATGGCGCAGTGATGTTGGAAATTGCCGGGCTTTTACCGGAAGGCTTCGATGCGGCGTCATTGCATACGCGCACTTTTGTCGCGTTGATGGAAGCGGCGCGCCCCAAGCCTGCAAGCTAATGCCCCTCCCCCTGCTTGCAGGGGGAGGCTGGGAGGGGGGCCGCTCTTACTTGCCTCGACGCAAGATTGCTTTACCCCTCCCCAGCCCTCCCCTGCACGCAGGGGAGGGAGTCCAAGCGCGCGTCCCACGCCTGCAAGCCAATGCCCCTCCCCCTGCTTGCAGGGGGAGGCTGGGAGGGGGTGCTCTTACTTGCCTCGACGCAAGATTGCTTTACCCCTCCCCAACCCTCCCCTGCACGCAGGGGAGGGA
>NZ_DATJTC010000042.1:0-155567 GCF_035503745.1 Dyella sp. | reverse complement strand
AAGCTTTTGCTCTTCCATTAGTCGGTTTTTATAATCAGATATTTCCTGATGAAGGGCTATAAATTCAGCTTGCTTGATGCCGTCATTTATGGTTTCGAAATCGCCTTGACGTGCCTTCTCCAAAGTGTCACGGATGGTAGTGTAGATGGAGGATGCAAGTTGGCCGCCGACTGTAAACATTGCAGACCAGTCTTCCTCTGAAGGAAGTACTGGAAGCGTCTTGATGAGGTCGGTGTATTCTGCTTCCGCAGTCTTCGCATCACTCTCCACCTTGCCTTTTACAAAGCTTTCGAAGGTGGCGAGTCTGCTTTCAGCGTCTTTGCTGATGTTGGTTTGGCAAAGAGGGCAGGGGTTGCCTTCGTTCGGTGGAAATGGCAATGGGCTCGGGGTAAGTGTTGTGGAATATGTCCGGGCGGCTTCCCACATTGCTTTCCAGGTTGTGCTTCCAATGCCTTCAAGGCTTGAGCCTGTCAGTGTTGTTTTGGCTAAGTCGTTGGCTGCTTTACGAGCATCAAGTGATTTCTTCTTGCTGTCCGATAACTTTTCTATGGATGCTTTTGATAGAGATTCCTCAAAGGACTTCAACTTTGAGGTTGTGTTATCAATTGCTTTGATTGAAGAAGTGATTTGAGTGAGCCGAGTGGATGGGTCTGTCGTTTTGACCGTATCCTGTAAAAGCTTCCGCCTATCGTCGTGGTCTTTCTTCTTTGCAATTCTTTTCTTAACAAGTTCGGGCGTGTCAGCAGCCTTTAACGCGCCTGGTATAGATGCATATTGGCTTTGTGACAAATTGGTGGGAATGGATGGGAGTTTGCTGAAAAGCTTACTTTGTCGTTCTTGTAGTTCATCTCGAACTTGGTCACAAACGTCTGAAAGCGCACTGAGGAATCGAAGCCTTCTTGGCTCATAAGTGGCTTCTTCCTTGTCTACCAAGTAACTTTTTGCAACAACACTATCGTAGACGTGTATTTGCTTTAGCTTTGCCAAAGGTCCAGATGTGGCCTGCCATGTCTGGGTGGATGGGCTGCCATTTTCAGATATCTCGAATGTGGCTTGCTGGTCTACAACTGTCTTCGAGTAGACATTCGTAAGGATAGGTGCGTTTTTTCTAGACCCCGTTGCTAGCTTAAGAAGCCGAGCGAAACCCGATTTGCCAGAGCCATTGGGTCCGTAAACGATGGTGATGTCGGCATCTTCAAAATCCAACTTTGCCGATGGGTCCAGTGCGTTGATGCCTTGCAAATCGTGGATACAAAGTAGGCGTAGAACTTTGCCTGTCTGAGCTGCTGAAAATGTTCCTGGCGGTACTTGTTTTAGCTGGATAACCTTTTTCTGTTCTTCTTCTACGCATAGGTCTGCTAGCGCCTTGACGGCGGTGGCGTCTGGCTTTCCTTTTTCTAAGAGATTGGCCGCAGCCGTCTGAAGCCAACCGTCACGGCTAGCCATCCATTGGTCAAAAGTGTCCATCGTTGGTCCCCTGTATTTCCCCTATACAGGATGTTGCCCGTGGAAGGGCTACTCTTCAAGACGCAGTTATGTCAAGGAAATTCGTCACATTGTCTTCACGCCCTTAAATGCTTTCCTATCAATGAGAGCCCTAGAAGGGCTTGGACAGTGACAATCTGGGAACCGGGCAGTGTATGGCCGAAACGCGCACAGGGGGCTGTCAGCGTGGTTGTGGTTAGGGGTAAATCAACTCAGGCATGCCGAAACCTTGACAGGCACATCAAGGAGGGTTTCTTCATGAACTCTGTAGAGCCTTGGATAGGTTTGCGGTAAGCGCTACTTCCAATTGAGGTTCGTAAGTACATGAACACACAAGTCAATGCCATGAAATCAATTTTCACGAATAAGATAGTTGTTTGGGTTCTTGCGGCTTCTTTAATTTTTCTTTTTATGACGTTGGCGGGATGCATCCTGACTTTCAGCAGAGATATAGCGCTTGATTACGCTTGCATTGTTTTAGGATTTGCTTCTGGAATAGTGGCGTTGGCACCAATTTTCTTCCCAAAGCTTAAAGGAATTTTGTGCGTAATTTCGGCACTTTTCCTGGTGGGAGCAGCACTTTGTTTTTTGGATAAGTACAAAGAATATCCTCTTCCATTTGTTCTTGGATTCCTTTCTTTAAGCGTTTTGATGTTGGCAACGTTGATATATGTATCCGTTAAGAGACGCGGAGTCATTGGCATGGGATATGACGCGCATTTCACTTTGATAATTTTTGTTGAAATTTTAATGGTCACATATGCAATATTTTTTGCCGCAAAAAATACTGATTGTCTTCTGATGAACAAGGTGACGTTGTGTAAGATTTGGTATTGGTGGTGAAGGTTATTTTTCAAAGAATAGTAAATACACAGATAAAAATATAATCATTGATGAGAATGTCAATATTATAACAAGTGGTATTATTTGCGAATTGTTTTTAGTTTTTATATTGTTCATATGATTTGAATTTTTAATTATAAAGTTACTTGCAAAATCTTTTGAATTAAGAGCGCGTCTATGTGTTGTACCAACACCCCGCGTAAAGTCAAGCTACCAGAGAAACATCTCTTCAAAGCGTCTTAGCCAACCTATATGTGAGGTTAGCTTTATTATGTAAAGTATCCTTGACATATATGGATTATCTGCTTTGATGCAGGAGTGGTCATGGAAGACCTATTCCTATCTCTCATGGAGGACACCATATGCATCTGCACGCACGCCCCCACTTGGAAGTCCACACGCGCTCTAAAAGCCACTCTGCTGTGGCTGGTGCTGCATACCGTTTAGGTCTTCGCCTCTATGATGAAAAAGCCAAGGTTTGGCATGACTTCAGGAAGAGAGAGTTGGGCGAAGAAATTGTTCGCGCCTTGACCATTGCACCCCCGAATTCCCCGCCTTGGGCAACCGACCCCGAGCAACTCTGGAACCGGGTTGAATTGGCTGAAAAGCGGAAAGATGCGCAGGTAGCCCGCGATTACCGCATCCCTATCCCGTTTTGCCTGTCCGATGACCAAGCCGGTGACCTGGCCGAAGAGATGGCCCGCTTTATATCCAGTGAGTTGAATACGCCTGTTTCCTTGGGCCTGCATAGAGATGCAGACCGTGATGCGCTTGGAAACCTCAAGCCATCGGACAAGCAGGGCTTCCACGCGCACTTGTATTTTCCAACCCGTGGCCTTGCAGAAGTAGGGAAGGGAGACGATGGCGAGACAGGTGAAGGGACAGGCTTCGGGCCAAAGCTTCACGAGTTTTCCAAGATGCACCTCGGCGCTGCGTTCATTGAACTGCTGAACTGCCGTTGGTCCGAACTCGCTAATGACTATGCTCGGAAGGTTGGTTCGGATGTCAAATACGAGTTCAAGAGTTACAAGCGCCTCGGCTTGAACCTGACGCCTCAACCAACTCTCGGGCAGTCCGCATCTGCTATGGAACGGAAAGGCATCTATACGAACCGGGGCGATAGCCTTCGGGAGGCGTTGGCCGTGGCCCAGGTCTACCAGAATGCCCATGTGGGCGCATTGGATACGCAACACGCTCAGGCCTTGGCCGATGTGCGGCGTGAGGCTGGGAAGCCCTTACAGGCCCATACACGGGCATTGAAGAAATCTACTTCCTTGTTCGGGTCTAAGACACCTAAGACGATGTCACCTGCGTTGATTCAACGCCAAGGTTCCTTGGCCTATCGCCTTCGGCAAACTGCCCAGACACCTCAAAGCAAAGAAGAGGCTGAAGAACTCGAACGTTCTTTGGTGCTGATTGATGCACTAGACAAGGCGTTTGCCACGTACCATGAATTACAGAAAGAAATGGATGAGTTGTTTAAAATCATCGAAGCCACTCGGGCGGCATCACTGGACAACCAATTTCAGGCAGACCAAAGCCGACACTTGCGCAAACTGGCGCAAATCAAACTCAGCCGGTGGGAACAGGAGAACCGTTGGCGTATCAAGATGTTCGCCACCATGGGAGGAAAGCCCATGGAAGCGCACGAAAAGCTAAGGTCCAAAGTCCATCTTCACGACAACCATGTGCAGGAATTGAAAAAGACCATTTCAAATCAAGGCGTGGAAGTGAGAGAGATGGAGAAGGACATCGGTGCCTTGAAAGCTGAACAGGTTGAAGCGTTGTCCTTGATTCGAAATTCTGTCGTCAAATTGGATGAAGAAAAGTCTTCCTTGATGGTGGACTTGCTCAACGCATTGCCAGATTCCGATAGGGAGCTGCTTCGCAAAGAACTGCCAACCCTGTTCCAAAGTGAAAAGAGCAAGGAAGATGGGGCGGTGGATGATTTTCCGACGCAAGGTTCAGCTCATCATCCCGAGCCTACACGTCACAAAGATGCTTTAAAATGGTGAGCTTTCAAGCATGGTCAGGCAGGTTCGAAGATGACGTTGGACCTCCAAACCCAAGTCTTTCGCCTTCGCATCGAACTGGACAGAACTGAGCCCTTGGTTTGGCGACGGATTGAAATTCCCACATCTGCAACCTTCTGGGATTTGCATGTGGCCACCCAGGATGCTTTTGGTTGGCTTGATTGCCATTCGCACGAGTTTCTGGTGGGTGAAGGGGTAGGGCAGATTGCTATTGGTCTTCCCCATGAGTTCCAAGAAAAACTCCTGGTCTCTAGTTGGCTGGTGCCGATTTCCAAGTATTTCAACCACGTTCGAACCCTGACATATGTCTACGACTTGGGCGATGACTGGCGTCACATCATCCACTTGGAAGAAGTCATGGAAGGGGATGGTGGCAACTATCCCCGCTGTTTGGCTGGCGAAAATGCAGCACCCCCGGAAGACTGTGGGGGTGTGTATGGTTTTCAGGAACTCAAAGAGGCTTTAGCCAAGCCTAGAAGTGCACGGTATCGGGAAATGAAGGAATGGTTGTCTGGACGACAAGACCATTCCTACTGGCCTTATGACCCGTATGCGTTTGACGCTTCTAATGTCCAGTTCACCAATGCGAAGTTACGACTTAAGCGGTACTTGAAAAATGCTTGATGGAAGGCAGAGCCATCGTAAGACCGCATAGGTGCATTCAATCCGACCGGCTCCATTGTCCATCTGGGCCGCGTTGCAGTGTGATGGGATTGAGGTTGGTGTCTTTCGCACCACCAAACCGCACATAGCAGATGAAAAAGACAGCATTGCTAACGGGTGGGTCATTGTCTTTCTCGCAATGGTCAACAATGGCTTCTGGAGGAAGAGGGAGTGCCGACTCACCATTGTTTTGTCGGTACACAACCCATTCTTTGTAAGCCTTGAGAACATCGCTGTCGCTTGGACCGGATGAGCCGCATCCGGTCAGAATCACGCTGATGCAAAAGAGCAACGTCATTTTAAAAGAAAATTTCTTCATCGCACGCTCCCTGCGTTAGAAGCCCAACTTTCGGCTGACTGCCTTCATCAGGCCATGCACAGTGGTCTCATCCAGGCCGCTGGCCAGCATGTACCCACGCCCTGCACTTTGGGCTTCTAAAATGAAAGAGCGGTCGGCAAACCAACCATTGCGCCTGTCCCTTGCTTCTGCCCCTTTTGCTCCAACCGTTCCAAAGCCATACGCAAGGCTTGAGGTGTGCGCGAGTGTTTGACGTATGACCAAGCGGTCAATGTTGGATGCTTGCAACATCGTCATCGAACCGTGGGTGTTCGGAGCCGGTGGAATGTTTAGCGTGGTATCCGACACATAAAACCGGCACGGACGAACTCCATCCCGACGCTCCCTATGCAGAATACGAAGGCACAACCAAGCCACCCCAGCAGCCATGAGGGTGGTGACCAGGGCAGGGGCGTAGTTCCCCAATGTCAGTAGGACGTAGTCCAACAGCAAAATTGGGAATGCAAAGCCAACGATGATGAGTGTTGCATCGAAGGTGAAGATGGGTTTCGTGGCGGGATAGGTCTGGAAGCACAGTTGACCATCGGATTGTTCTTCCACCTGGTAATGGCTGGCGGAGTCCTGGGCTTGGCCGGGTGCCGGGTAAGTGGCTGTCACGTTCATAGGTGTCCTGTTCCTTGATGACGTGGACCAAAAATACCATATGTACTTGTACAAATAGATGGGGTATCTCATGTTCTTGTTTAGCGTCGCTTCAGACCATCGAGCGAGCTGCACATCCATGCCCAAGGGCAAGAGCATTCATGAGGCTGAATACCCTGATTTTCTTAAGCTTTTGGTTGAGGCCAGAAAGTCCAGGGGCTTAACCCAGGTCCAATTGGCAGCCAAGTCGGGGCTATCTCAGCAATACATCTCAGCCGTTGAGCGGGGAGGAATTAGGCTGGACACCTTGCAGCTCCGTAGATGGTTGCATGCGTGTGGAGCGGACCCTGTAGCGTTCCAGGCAGAGTTGGAACGACGCCTACCGCCTCTTGGGGAAAAGGTGAAAGAAAAGAAAGCTCCACGGGCCAAGAAGAGCTGAGGGGAGTGGGAACGATGGACATGCTTCCAGTAGGTTCAGTCCCACTTGATGCTGTTCATCTTTTCGCTGATATGTAACGTAAATTCGTTCATGCATTGAAGAACGTGGTCAAGATACCCACGCTCAATGCATATATGTGAAATTTGATAGTGTCTGTAGATGCAAATCAATGAAAGGTCGCTCCTTGATTTTATGTAATCGTTGATTTTGTCATCCTGGGCAATCTTGCCATTAGCATGGGCAATACAGTTACGGAGCCTTGCTACCTTGGACAATTCTCCCCACGAACGATGTTGCCTTATGCCGTCTAAGCCAACGACTTTTTCAAGGTACGCTACAGAGCGTTCTATACCTTTGTGGTTTAGGTCGGCAAGGTCAACGCGATACTTCTTAAATTTTTGAGCGTTGTAGCAGAGAAGGTCGAGTTCATTCTCAAGAGAACCGTACATCATCAATAACGCTGAACTCCTCCTCATGGACGGGTAGTGTTTTAGGAATAACGTATCCAAGTCCCAAGACATTTCATCTAGACCTTTGTAGAAACGGATGACTTCGGGCATGCGTTCATCATCAAGGTCAAGAGTTTCCGTCTCAAATTCCGCGTTTTTAAATTCAGAAATAGAGTTGTCTATATCGGTTTCAATGCCAGCTACGAAAGCCCGTAGCAAATCTAGTGAGGGGCTGGCATGAAACTGATGCCATTGATAAAAAAAATGGAAAAAGTAATTCCGATTGTTGTACATATCCCTATTTCCCCATTTTGATGCCTGTTTCAAGTGAGGCTATGGCAAGTGCATGAGCTTTTGCGTGCTCCGCTCGTCTACGGTCAATCTCTTCTAACTGTGTCTGCATATAAGAAACGGGGCTGTGCCCGCCTCCTTGTCTTGATGGGAGGCGCACATGAGCACGAAGTTGCGCAGATAGCTTAGAAGCTCGTAGACCTAGAAGAGCATATTGATACTGACGTTCTTCAAAGAATTCTTCATAGTCGGGAGGGCTGCTAACAAATTCTAAAGCACCGTCAATTTGTGTCCTGGCTGATTCAATTTCGAGCGGGAAACTTAGTAAGTCATTCATCAGATTTGCTGGCAAAGCCTTCCATTCAACTTGAATCGATAGAGGGTCGAAAGTAGGTGGGACTGTATGAGTCTCCCTCTCCCCTTGGCTGTTTAGCTGGCCATGGTAAAGACCATCATCTGCTACGACTTCAGCACATCCCACTACAAATCTTTCCAGCATAGACGTAATAAGAATCGCTAAATATTCGGCATTTTTCTCCTTCTCTTTAGCCTTGAACCACCATTCCTTGATGATGGTCAGGAAGGCACCTACTACTACGCCAATCAGACCGAAGATTGCGGTTTCCATTGCTCCACCTGTTTGATATTTTGGCTGGCACTGCTAATCATCAAGAGTCAGTCAGTAGTCGTGCAATGCCTCGTCTTCCAACTTGTCCAAAGTACGTAGAATCTCGCCGATTCTCTCGTTGAGTTCTTGCATATACTTGAACATCTCATTTATGCAGGCGTCTGACTCCGCTTCACTCTTGCAATGGACGTGGCGCGAACATGCTCTGGAAAATTTCTCAGCGACTGCTCTGATGTAGTTGTCACTGACTCTAACGCGTAAAATATTGATACTGGTGTGGCCCTCAAGGGAACCCGTGTCCGCTTCTTCACTGACTAAGTTTTTCCCCCATTCTCCCGTTTGTCGAAATGCCATGGTGTCTTCATGGCTTGCCTTACCTGTGGCACGGGCCAATTTCTGCATGGCATTTTGCAAGTCAAGCAGGGTGGAACGTTGAAATTCCACCCTGCGTAACTGGACTGCATCCAGGCGTTGTTCGCGTCGAGCTTCCTTTTCAGCTTTTGTTTTTCGAGCGTCGGAAAGACGGTCTCCGAATCCCTTCGCAACAGCGCCTAGGATGAGGGTTATCACTGGAAACCACGTTTCTGGCTTGACGCCTAAAATATCCATGTGCTCCCCTTAAGCAGTAATGACGCTACTTTGAACTTCGCTCTTCTCGGGTTTCCACCGCCCGAGCCATGGTCAAGTATGTACGGAATTGTCCCGACTTGTACTTGGACATGGTGAGCTCTGGAAATTTGATTTTAGCCAGGTCTTCGGCTTGCTCAGATGGCGTGGCATCGTGAGCGTAACAGCGTCTGAGCTGGGAGACGCCGGGGAGGTGGCCTAGCATGATGGAAATACAAGAATCTGGCAGCCACGACCTCACTCCAAAGGTTGCAAAGGTGTGCCTAAAACTGTGGAAGGTCTGGCGCTTTTCCTTGATGGCGCAGATGCTCCGCAAGTAAGTCCGGTTGAACCATGCACTCACTTGATGTCCAGGACCATTGTCGCCCCATTTCAAGCCAGGGAATAAGTGGGCGGAGCCCGTGGCTTTGACCTCTTTGAGGTATTTTAAAAAGCCGAGCTTCACCAACGCGGGGTGCAAGGGGAGGAAGCGTTTTGAGTTGCTATTTTTCAGCTTCTGCCCTGGACGGTCGGATGAAACATTGATGCCCATCACTTTTCCTTCTGCCCGGATGTCATCGACGTATAGCTGTGAAATTTCATTGATGCGCATGCCTTGGTAGTAGGCAATGCGAGGCACCCAGAACTTGTGGGGCTCATTCAAATGTTTGTCGTTGGCAGGGGAAAAGATAAGTTGCAGGTCTTTCGTCGTAAAGGGGATGCGTGGCTTTGGTCTGCCGGAAGAGAATTTGAAAAGACGAAGCTTTTCTAGTGGATTCTCAGGCATGCTCTTTACGTTCTACACACCATTTGAAGAACGCCTTCAGGCGGTCAATGTGCTTCTGTTGTGTTTGGATGGAAATCCGCCCATGAGTGACGTCTTCGGCTTTTTCGACCACAGCAATGGTGTGCATGCCACGGTATGCTTTCTTCTTGGGTCCATTGGACGGGAGAACCGATAAGGCGTGCAGGAAAGTATCAATGTCTCTGAAGGTGATGTTGCGAAGAGGCTTGTCACCAATCAGTTCCTTGAAAATTTTGGTCGTGTATGTCGTCTGGCCATAGGTTGTACGTGAGTATTTCTTTTGCTTTAAGTGACGAAGATAAGGAACCAGTTCTTCGCTAAAAAGTGGCCCTTCCGGCTCTTTGCTTGAAGGCAATTCGACGTCTTTTTCTTCTTTGATTTTAGGGGTTGCAGAAACTTTGACGGGCGGCGTAGGTCGTTGTGCTGGTGCATTCGATTGTTTGTAAAGGTCTAAAGCCTGCATTGCACGAGCATGGTCTTCTGGGTCGGTTGAAGAGATGCGGAAACTGCCTGTTGGACTCACTTCGATGTCATAGCGACAAGAACGCTGAGCACTGGTTAAAACATGATTTAAGGATGGAATTTGTAGATTCATAAGAATTTTCCCTTGTTCCCAGCCGTTTGGACGATTCCAAATTTTCGATGCCTTGGTTGGCACGCTGGGGTGCGCATCCAACCGGTGATCACGGAATGCGCAAGGGGAGGCGAGACCAACAGGCCTCTAAGACGGACGGATATCGCTGATTTACAGTGGAAAACAGGACTAAGACGGGAAGCAGGAATACACGGTGTCGGGGTGTCGAAAGCACCCGAATGCAAATCGAAGCCTGAAAATGAAGTTGTATCAAGCAGTTATGGCCACGCGAGTTTGATCGCTAGAGCTGGATGTAACCATTTGGGGAAATTTGGTCACACCGCACCACGCCGCCATTTGGGCGTGATCTTCTGTTTGATCTTGCAATGATCTAACTATTATATCCCCTACAATCTTGAACTAAGACACTGTTTCATAAGAAAAACATGCTCTGCATGTTTACGAAAATGCCCAACCAAATTTGGCTGGAAGTCCAAGGTGCGGTTGTTCTGACTGGTCTTAGTTTCTGAGACTGTGCCGAGGCACCTTTGGCAAGACAATGCATTCAGCAATTCGTGCCTCAGCAACGGAGATTCGCTGTTGTTGCATGCGAAAAGTCAGCCTGAAAAGAGAGGGAGAAACTCGATGCTCTATATCAAAGAAATAGTTCGGTATCTCGGAAGTTGCAGGCCATACGTGGAAGTAGAAGAGCCTTCAGAGAGAAGGAAGAAGGCTGAAGCATTGGAAAGAAGACTTCGCAACGTTGCGATAGGGTTTGGGATTCCAGTTCCAATCTTGGCGTTGCTCCACTGGGCAAAACTACTACCACCAGCAGTAGCCCTTCTGGCTCAATTGCTGGGCTTGGCATGCATCTTATTTTGGGCGGCAAGCGCGTTGATTTTTCCTGTTTCAATGTTGCGCCGGGTGAAATCATGGAATGATGATTTGACAGACTATGACGTTGAGGTGGAGGGCTACATGATGTCTTTAGCCAAGCCACTCTGCGCATGTACTACTGAACAGCTCAAATATATAGATGCAAGACTGGCTGAGCGCTATGAGAGCATCAGTGGTCGAATGTCTATGGTGTTTGGAGAGGGGGTAGTGAAAGCCGGCGTACTGGCTGTTTTGCTCGATGCGATTGACAAATTGGGAAAAATTCCCGACCAAGTCAACAAGATTGGTTTCCAGGTAAGACCTGGATTCCTCATTACGCTCGGCGTTTACTTTTTTCTCTTCTTCATTGTGGTTCCCTTTTGCTTAAAGCTATTTGCCTCTCGATATCCGTTTCAGCGCCGAATTGTCAAGATTGCTCTTGACCTTAAGGCAATTGGAAATATTGAGGATGATGGGAACTTTCATCCACCAAGTATCCCTGTTTCGACATACTCGGAGCCGCGCAAGACTCAAGGTAAAGTTGTATTGGACGTGGATGGCGTAGTGTCCGAGGAGATTTCGGGTTGATTCGCTAGGCTATGTATTACTAACGAGAAAATTTATTTGGAGGCTGGGAAAGGTCTGTTGCTGGTCGCTGATGACCACTCACGAGATGGCATTGTTCGCATTCTGCTCAGGTTGAACCTGATGCGCAGTTACCTATGCTGGGTCTCTTTTGTGGTTAAGTTTTGACGCCACCTAAACCCGGTCAATGACGGTCATGTCTCCACCTTGCTCATAACGCTGTTGCTCTCCCTCTCCGCCAAATCTGGCGAGGAATGCCGCTGCAAATCTATCTTTTGCATGGGTGCCATTCTGGGCGACATTTAAAGTTCTATTGAGGCTTCCGATAAATAAGTCGGCCAACTGAATGGGGATGAGAGTCTTTGAATCAATGGCGTAGACGAGCGATACGTGAAGTTGATTGTTGAACTGTGCTTTAGAAACATTTTTCAAGGTGAGCTCAAGGTTTGCAACAGAGAGTTTGTCGCGGGCTTCTTCTTCAGCATCCTTGAAGATACTTATGGAGCGGGGAAGTGGGGCTCGACCACTTTCATGTTCATGACGGACGCCACGTACAATAAGGTGCAGCAGCAAGTCATCGAGGACTCTGGGTATGTCACCATGTCCTCTTCGTTCTATTGTGATTGCTCGGAAGCTAATGGTTGCCGCAAAAGTGTCAAGGATGTTGATAACCTCCATGTACCGGTCAATGTTTCGGTCATTGATTTTTGTGAAATGAAGTTCTTCCTTGAAGCCGGTTCTCTCGCGCCACTCGTTTAGTGCGTCGTCCACATTGTGGACGTCATCACCGATGAGAAACCAAACGCTACCAACAATGAGGAAGTTTTCAGTTTTACCACTTTCATCCGAGTAAACGGTCAAAGTTTGAATTGGTGGAGGGTTATCAATCTGGCGTTCCCTTTCTTCTCCTTCTTTGATTACCCTCCGCTTGCGAACACCTTCAGAGGCTTGGAACAGATGGTATTCGTTCTGAATTTTGGCTCGTGCCCTTGCGATGTCCGTCAAGCGAGTGAGCTTATAGAGATTCTCCAAGGTCACTGTGTTGGGGCCAGACAGAAGCTCTCGATTGAAGGTTCGCCAATATTGAACCTGAAGAGTTACATCGGAGTCTCTGGCCGAAGGGTAACGATTGAGAACCCATGCAACTTTGGTTTGCAAGTGGTTGGTATCACCCGCTGCAAATTTTTCCAGAAATTTCGCTTTTTCTTTTGCAAGTTTTTCTTCCTTGGATAATTCCTGCTTCTTTTCAGGGTTTTCATTGACACCATCTAAATCGTGGTTGCTCATATGCCCCCCATTTGGGTAGTCAGGCGCTTCCCTCGATGCTCAAAGCTTTCAGTTCACATTACGGGTTGAGTGGATAGAGGCGAAATATCCGCTTTCTTGGGTCGGTAGCGAAAGATGTCAGATTGTCCTCTGTAGAGAGGATGCGGGGTATAGGATGGACTTCTTTCGCACCTACCTGCCTTAGATAGTAGATGAGGAGGGTAAATAGCCCGGCGATGGAACGAAATGTGTTCTTGAGGTTTGCTTCTTTGAAGTGGTCGCCCCTGTCGTGTTTGATGGCGTTATGACTGTTCCACCAATCAGGTGCCTTGCCCTGGCCCCAGTTTTCCCAAGGCGTTACATCCATTCCAAATCTGTCCATGAAGATCTTGTGCCGGGGAATGTCTGGGTACGTATGAAGCAATGCGCTCATGTGTTCATGAATATTCGCGGTTGAATTACCCATGTTTTTTGTAATCGCTTTGGCGACAACATCGACCTCTGAGCATGCTGCAAGAATAAGTCTTGCGAACTCAATGGAGTAGGTCTCATTGTTGTCTTTATGGAATTGGATGTATCTGGATATGTGTAGAAAGTCTTCTTCCAGAGACAGAAAATAATTCCAATGCGTATCGACTTCTACTTGATTGATGCCCATTGAAGTTTCCTCATTTTTTGTTTCTTTTAGCTCTATCTTCCACCGCTTTCACCCGTTTGAAGTAGGGCTCAAAGAATCCTTTCTTCATCATTTTGATGTCTAAGTCAGGAAACCGAATTTTTGCCATGTCTTCCATCCGCTCTTTCAGGGTCGAGGGTTGGATGTAGTGGCGCCTTAAAATGGACGTACCTGTACTGTGGCCTGTCAGGCGGGCAATCCTTGAATCCGATAGGTCGGACCTTTCTGCCAAAGATGCAAAAACGTGGCGAAAACTGTGGAAGGTTTTGGTGGGGTCAAAGATTTCGCAGGTATTACGAAGGTAGGTTCGATTGAACCAATCCCCAATTCCATCTCCTGGTCCATGCACACCCCATGGAAGGCCAGGAAACACCAAGTCGAAACCTGCCGTTTTCACTTCATGGACGTATTCCACGAAGCCGAGTTTTAGAAGTGAAGGGTGGAGGGGAAGAAAGCGTTTGGAGCTTTTGTTTTTGACTTGATGGCGGATGTGCAGGCCCCAGATGCCGTCAATTTTTTCCAAATCCGCAACACGGAGTTGCCCCAACTCATTGACCCGCGCGCCTGTGTAAAGTCCAAGGATTGGTGACCAATACTTATGCGGTTGCGCGTTGATGTGATGTTGTGGGTCAAAGATGACTTGTAAATCTTCTTCAGAAAACGGTTGGCGGGTTTCTTGTTCGTCTTGTTGTTTGGATGTGACACGCAGGCCCGTACAGGGGTTGTGAATCAGTAGCCGTCTTTCAACACAGTTGTTGAAGAAAACGCGGAGCCGGTCGAGGTGTTTTTCTTTGGTGCGGGCTGCCAATCTTGGGTCATCTCGCGTCTTTGATTTTTCCACCACTTGTTTGGGCGAGAGGTCTTGATAGGCTTTCTTTTTGGAGGCGTTGGAAGGCCAGTGGGCCAAGGCGTCCATGAAGGTGTCGAGGTCTGCGTGTGAGACTTCACTCAGGTCTTTGTCTCCAACCAATCCCAGGAAAAGTCGGAGCGAGAAAGCAGTATCGAAGTGATTGGTCTCACTCCGTTCTTGCACTTTCATTTGGGCTAAGAATTTTTCGATGCGCTCGGACAGCAATCCAACTTTGGGATTGGCGGGTGCCATCGATGGAGCAGGGGAGAACGCACCTGCTTTTTCCAAATCTGTGATGGTTTCTCGAACACGCTGATGTTCGGCTTCACTCCCGTCCGTGCGGATTTTTGTTCCGTTGGGGAGTTCGATGTCGTAAACCTTGCCATCCTTCACCCCATCTAGCGCGATGTCTAGAAGCCCCTTTGCGTCTGTCACGTCCTCTCTCCTGAGTCGTTCGAACACGCGGCTCAAAGCATAGCCCAGCGCAGCGGCGACCAATCGAGCGGCATCGGCCCGTTGGCCGCGCAGGCTTCGAATGAGGTATCGGCAGCCAACACGCTTTTGTAAATCGACGGGCACGAAAAAGCGGACATAAAGCCCGCTTGGTCGGTTGAGCAGAAGAGGTTTCGGCAATTTGATACCTCGCGTGATACCCAGAGGGTCAGGCGAGGCATCAAATTTTCTCTTTAAAATTAAAGAGTTTGCCGATTGTATGGTGGAGGTGGCGGGAGTCGAACCCGCGTCCGAAGGCGCTTGACGCCCGGTACTACATGCTTAGCTCACTGTTGGATCTCGTCCCGCGACAGCACAGAGTGCGAAGCGCATCGAAGGACCAGCCTGCTTGATTTAACCCTTGCCGACAGGCGGCAGCTTCGGGCGATCCTGTGATAATGACCCTACATCCACGAGCACAGGCACAAGTGGGTTCGGGGCTAGGCCTTAAGCGGCCAGAGCGTAGTTGTCGTCGTTGGCAACTATAAGTTTGCGGCTGGATTAACGAGGAAAGCTGCCCCCTCGGCATGCACCAAGCTATCTCACTACCCCCGTCGAAGCCAGGACACCCCCGGGGAAAAGATGGCTTAAGTCTTACAGTATATATGTTGTCCGCTGCCTGGGATATCAAGCGTGCAGGGTGTTGAGGTGGCTTTCAACCTTCTTTCTTAGGCGCTGCGGTTATGCGCGCGCATGGTGCGCTGTTTTTCGCGCTGCCAGTCGCGTTCTTTTTCGCTGGTGCGTTTGTCGTGTTCCTGCTTGCCGCGCGCCAGGCCGATTTCCACTTTGACCTTGTTGCCTTTCCAGTACATGGCGATGGGTACGAGGGTGTAGCCTTTGCGCTCGACGGCACCGATCAGCTGGTCGATTTCCTGTTTGTGCAGCAGCAGTTTGCGGGTGCGGCGGTCCACCGCCACCACGTGGGTGGAGGCGCTGATCAGGGGCGGGATGGAGGTGCCGACCAGGAAGATTTCCCCCTTCAGCACCACGGCATAGCCGTCGCCGAAGTTGATGCGGCCCGCACGCAGCGCCTTTACCTCCCAGCCTTGCAGGGCCACCCCCGCCTCGTAGCGCTGGTCGATGTGATATTCATGCCGGGCGCGCTTGTTGAGTGCGATGGTGCCGCCGGCATGCTTTTTTTCTTTGTCCTTCGTCTTTGCCATGTCCGTTAAACTTTACGCTTGTAGCCCTAGCCGGCTTGACCGCCTGGGCCAGACTTGAGCCATGTGAATGAGGCTGCCGTGATCGAAATCCGCCGCAGCGCCCTGGTGAAATACTCGCCGGCGCAAATGTTCGACCTGGTCAATGACGTCGAAGCATACCCAAAGCGCTTTAACTGGTGTGCCAGCGCCGAGGTGATCGAGCGCGGGGAAAATGTGCTGGTGGCGCGGCTGGATCTCAAGTTTGCCGGCTTCCACCATAGCTTTACCACACGCAATACCGTCGATCGTCCTCGCCGCCTGCAGGTGAGCCTGGTGAACGGGCCATTCAAGAGCCTGGATGGTTTTTGGGATTTCATCGCGCTCGGCACGGACGGTTGCAAGGTCGCCCTGGAGCTGGATTTCGATTATGCCGGACGCCTCGGCGGCGCGGCGCTGAAACTGGGCTTCCAGGGGCTGGCCAACCGCATGGTCGACGATTTCTGCCGCGAGGCGGAACGGATCTATGGCTGACATTACCGTGGAGGTGGTTTGCGCCACCCCGGGACGACAGTTGTTGCGCCAGGTCACCTTGCCGGCCGGCAGCCGGGTGGCCGAGGCGGTGGAGCGATCGGGCATCCTTAAGGAGATGCCCGAGGTGGTCTATGACCGTGCGCGGCTGGGCATTTTCTCCCGCCGCGTGGAACCGGATGAGGTATTGCGCGATGGCGACCGGGTGGAAATCTATCGGCCGCTGACCCTGGACCCGAAGGACGCGCGCCGCCGTCGCGCTGGCTAGACCGGGGCGTTGGCCGCGCCTGGCGGCACGCGTGGCCGGCCGGAATCAGTGGCCGCTGCTGCCGTTGTCGCCGCCGCTGTCGTCGCTGCCGCTATCCCCACCGCTGCTGCTGCCGCTGGTGTCCTTGTCGCCGGAAGTGTCGTTGACGTTGTAGTTGGTCTTGAACTTCTTGCTCTGGTTGACCAGCTTCTGGGCGTCCTGGAAGTACAGGTTGCCCTGGGTGCGCACCAGCACGTCGTTGTTGAAGAACAGGCTCATGGTGTTCACCGTCATCTTGCCGCCGCGATGCGAGTAGGTGGACACGTAATCCCAACGATTCTGGTTAAACGGGGTGGCGACGGACGGGGTGCCCATCAGCACCAGCACCTGACGCTTGGTCAGGCCCGGCTTGAGCTGGTCGGCGAGGTTCTTGTCGATGGTCTTGTCGAACAGATTGCCCTGGGCCACGTCGGGCGTATACACGATATGGCAGCCGGCCAGAGACATGGCCAGCGTGGCGAAGCCCAGCGTGCGAATCAGCTTTTGCATTCGTATTGCGTCCGTCCGGATCGTTAAGAGGTCAAATGATACACTACTGGCTGGATTCCACCGCGTAACGGGAGCTTGCGAATGGAGCAGGAAACTCAAGAACTCCGCAAGGCCGGGTTGAAGGTCACCCATCCCCGCATGCGCATCCTCCAGATCTTCGAGGAAGACGGCGTCCGGCACCTTACCGCCGAGGACGTCTACAAGAAGCTGCTGGCCCATCAGGAAGACATCGGCCTGGCCACGGTGTACCGGGTGTTAACCCAGTTCGAGGCCGCCGGCATCCTCAGCAAGCATAATTTCGAGGGCGGGCAGGCGGTCTACGAACTGGATCGCGGCCAGCACCACGACCACATGATCGATGTGGACAGCGGAAAGGTCATCGAGTTCGTCAGCGAGGAGATCGAGCGCCTGCAGCGCGAGATCGCCGCCAAGCACGGCTACGAGATCCAGGACCACAGCCTGGTGCTGTACGTGCGTCCCAAGCGCGGTAAATAAGCTGCCTTGACACGTTTTTGCCGATGCCCGGCCCGAGCATGGGCGAAGGCATCGCTTGCGCTTGTGCTGGAGGCGGGGCTCGGAAGAGGGGCATAAAAAAAGCCGCGGGAGAACTCCTGTTCACCCTACGGCTTACCGTTGTCTCTTGACCTGCTGTGTACCCGAGTTGCTCGTGATACGTGCGTTTGTCCAGACTCCGGCGGAATGGCGTCCTGCCATTCTTCGGGTCCGCCGTCCCCACGGCCGACCCGTGCTCACCATCTTGCGATGGCGGCTCCCCCACATCGATGCAGCGATCCTAACGAACCCTTTACGAGCCGGGTATTGGAAAATTTCCTAGTTACAGTGTCACAAGTCACTGGTTTCACGACGAGAAATGGTGCTACGCAGCAGAATGCGCAGATGCACGCCCTGACGGTCCGGCCGCAGCCGGAACAGGCCGCCCAGCGAGGTAACCCGGTCACGCATGCCCTGCAAACCGCGGCCCCCGCGGGGTACGCGCTCGGGCAGGCCCACGCCGTTGTCGCGGATATCCATCAGGGCCAGGGCGGAGCCGGCCCGTTCGCCGATGCGCAGGCGCAGCCGGAATTCGCTGGCCTGGGCATGCTTGACCGCGTTGGTGGCGCTTTCCTGGGCCAGGCGGTAGATGGCGGTGCGGATGTCTTCTTCCAGCAGGCGCGGGTCGCCGTGCAGGTCGGTGTGGTAGGCCATGCCGGCGGTGGCCATCAGGTCGCGGATCGGGCCTTCGTCCAAGGCGCGCATCAGGCCGAACTCGTCCAGCACCGCCGGGCGCAGGTCGTCCAGCAGGCGGTGTAGCGCGCGGCGCATGTGGCCGAGGATGCTGTTGATGGAGGTGCCGATGTCTTCCATGCCCGCTTGTTGCAGGCGGCTCTGCGCGAGCTTTACGTGGGTCTGGATGGCGGTGAGGTTCTGGCCCAGTTCGTCGTGCAGTTCGGCGGCAAGGTGGCGGCGCTGGTTTTCTTCCGCCTGCATGTTGCCGCGCGCGGCGTCGCGCAGCTGGCGCGCGAGATGGTCCAGCCGCCGGTTGACGGCTGCTAGGTAGACGTTCTGCTCGGCCACGCGCGCGCTGCTGCGGCGAAGCGCATCGGTGGCCGATCCGAGCATCAAGGCGCCGGTGCCGGCCACGGCGAGGAACATGTGCGAGGTCGCGCCGGGGATGGAATGGGTGAACACCCGATCGACCAGCGCCATGCCTACGCTCGACACCAGCATCGACAGGCTCGCGCCGCGCCAGCCGTGGCGGAAGGCGAAAAACATCACCGGCGCCAGCGACAGGATGCGCGCGAATTCACGCTGCGGCGCGGCCTGTTCGGTAAGCACCAAAAGGATCACCAGTGCCGGCAGCATCACCAGCAACCCGTCCATCAGCAGGTCCGACATTTCCTGCCTGGAAGGACGCGCGCGCCATAGCAGGATGAGCGGCGGCACCAACAGCAGCAGGCCGACGTAGTTGCCCAGCAATTCGTCGCCCAATGCCTGCAGCAAGCCGGCGGGCGGCCATGGGTGGACCAGCGCCATCGCCATGGCGTCGGTGGTGGTGGCGGCCACTACGGTAAAGCCGGCCGACAGCAGCAGGCGCGACACTTCTTCCGGATCGCGCAGGCTTGGCCTCAAGTTGGCCCGGCGCAGCAGCCCCATGCAGATGGCTACCACGATCGGCTGGGGCAGGTCGCCGTAAAGGAACAGGCGCCAGCCCAGCGCATAACCATGCAGGTAATCGATCAAGCCGGTGGCGAGCAGCTCGCCGCCAATCAGCCAGCCCCAGTAGCGGGTCGGCGAGAGCAGCAGCACGCCAAAGCGCAGGCCGAACTGCAAGGTCCAGTCCGGCTGCGAGGTGGGCCACAGCAGTGCCCACAGGATGGCGTAGCCCAGGCCCAGCAGCGGACCGGAAGTAAAGGAGAGGAGGGATTTGAGTCGCATGGACAAATGGTACATGCGGCCCGCTTCCACCCGACGCTCAGGCTGATACAGTGCATGCATGCACAGCATTGTTCTGGTCGACGATCACGCCATTGTTCGCGAGGGGTTCAAGCGGCTCATCGAGCTGGAGCCTGATCTCGAAGTCGTGGCCGAATGCCGCAACGCCGACGACGCGGTCGAGGCGATCAGCCAGCGGCGCCCGGACCTGGTGGCGTTGGATTTGTCGCTCCCCGATGGCAGCGGCCTGCCGCTGATCGAGCATCTGCGCAGCGTGGCCATGGGCACGCGCATCGTGGTACTGAGCATGCACGATGGCGAGCCTTACGTATCGGAAGCCTTGCGGCGCGGTGCCAGCGGCTACGTGACCAAGGGCGCGGCGCCGGAGGAGCTGGTGGCCGGGCTGCGCGCGGTGATGCGTGGCGAGCAGTTTCTTAGCTCGGACCTGCGCCAGCGGCGCGCCGAGCGTCCGAACGATACCCTGGATCCGATCGACCGCCTTACCGCGCGCGAGCACGAGGTGTTTCTGCTGCTGGCCGCGGGGCGCGCGCCCAAGCAGGTGGCGGCGGAACTGGGGATCGGGCAGAAGACGGTTTATATCCACCGCGCCAGTTTGATGGGCAAGCTGGGCGCGGGGTCGGAATTGGACTTGTATCGCATTGCCAGCGAGCGGGGGCTGTTGCCGAATCGGGGGTAAGGACGGGTACGGAACGCGCGCGGTTCATCAGAACCGACCATGCGCGCCTCAAACCGCCTGTGCCTGCTCCAGCATCTTTTTCGCATGCGCCCGCGTTTCGCGCGTGATCTCCAAGCCGCCCAGCATGCGCGCCAGTTCGTCGCGGCGTCCTTCGGTGTTCAACGATTCCACGCGCGTCTGCGTGGACTTGCCCTGGCTGTGCTTGCTCACGCGCAAATGCGCATGCCCCTGCGCCGCTACCTGCGGCAGATGCGTCACGCACAGCACCTGGCAGCGCGCGCCCAACGCGCGCAGTTTTTGTCCCACCACCTCGGCCACTGCGCCGCCGATGCCGGTATCGACTTCGTCAAAGACCATGCAGCCAATGGTGTCCTTGCCGAGCGTGGCCACTTCGATCGCCAGGCTGATGCGCGCCAGCTCGCCGCCGGAGGCGACCTTGCGCAAGGCGCGCGGCGGCTGGCCGGGATTGGCGCTGACCAGCAGCTCGCAGCGTTCGCGGCCTTGAGGATCCGGGTCGCCGCCTTCGGCCGGTTCCAGCGCTATGTCCAGCACGCCGCCCGCCATGCCCAGTTCGCCCATCAGGGCGCTGACTTCCTTGCCCAGGCGCTTGGCGGCGGCTTGGCGAGTCTTGCTCAACGCTTCGGCGAGTTTGGCGTAATCGCGCTGCAGCTGTTCGCGCTGCGCGGACAGCCGTTCGAGCGCTTCGCCAGCGTTTTCCAGCTCGCTCAGCTCGACGTGCAGTGCGGCGCGCTTGTCGTCGAGTTCGGCGACGGGGACGCGATGCTTGCGCGAGAGTTCGTGCAAGCGGGTGAGGTGGGTGTCCACTTCGGCGTAGCGCTCGGGGTCGAGGTCGAGATCCTGCGCGTAGTGCTCCAGCCCGTCGACGGCTTCGTTGAGTTGGATCTGCGCGTTGTCGAGCAGTTCGAGCATCGGCGCCAGGCGTTCGTCGAGCGCGGCGAGGCGGCCGAGTTCGGCATGCGCGCGCCCCAGCGACTGGCGCAGCGCCAATTCGCTGTCGCCGTCGAGCAACTCGACCACGCCGGTGATGCCTTCGGTGAGCTTGCCGGCGTTGGCCAGGCGCTTGTGGCTGGCCTCCAGTTCGGCGAGCTGGGTGGGCGCAAGCGCCCATTTTTCCAGTTCGCCCAATTCGTGGCGCAGCAGTTCCAGGCGATGGCCGCGGTCGTCGCCGCCGCTGAGCTTGCGAATGCGCGCGCCCAGCTCGCGCCATTGCTGCGCAAGATCGCGCACTTCGCCGACGCGCGTTTCGTTTTCGGCATAGGCGTCGAGCAGATTGAGCTGATGCGCGCGCTCCAGCAGCGCCTGGTGCTCGTGCTGGCCGTGGATCTCCACCAGCAGTGCGGCCAGGTCGGCCATCTGGCCGATGGTGGCGGGGCGGCCGTTGATCCAGGCGCGTGAGCTGCCCTCGGCGCGGATGACGCGGCGCAGCTGGCAGGCGCCGTCTTCGTCCAGCTCCTCGCGCTTGAGCCAGTCTTGCGCTTGGGGCAGCCCTTTGAGGTCGAACTCGGCCACCAGCTCGGCGCGGTCGCTGCCGGCGCGCACCATGTTGCTGTCGGCGCGCGCGCCGGCCAGCAGCATCAGGGCATCGACCAGCAGCGACTTGCCCGCGCCGGTCTCCCCGCTGACCACGGTCAGGCCCGGACCGAAGGCGATATCGGCTTCTTCGACGACGGCGAGATGGCGGACGTACAGGGAAGTGAGCATGTGCGAGGGCGGCAGTGGTTCGCGGAATTGTAAGGGGAGGGGCAGGCGCTGAGTAGCGAGGCGGCCGGGCAGGCCGCCGCCGGGGTCCCATTTCTTGCATTCTCCCGTCCCAAACCTTATTTGTTTAGCGTCTCACGGACTGCCACAGCGCATGCGAAACCAACAGGGCCACGAACTGGACATCCGCGCGCGGCGTTTGCTGCGCACGTTGATCGCGCAATATCTTGCCGACGGCGAGCCGGTGGGGTCGCGCACGCTGTCGCGCTCGTCGGGCCTGGACGTCAGCCCGGCGACCATCCGCAACATCATGGCGGACCTCGAAGAAGCGGGGCTGGTGGCCTCCCCCCACACTTCCGCCGGTCGCATCCCGACCCCACGCGGGCTGCGCCTGTTCGTGGACAGCCTGATCGAGCTGCAGCCGCTGCCGCAGGACGACATCGTGCGCCTGCAGCGCGAGCTTCCGCCGGGCCCTTCCACGGCGCGCGACCTCGTCGGCAACGCCTCGGCCCTTTTGTCGGCGATGACCCATTTCGCCGGTGTGGTCACCGTGCCGCGGCAGACCGATTTCCCGCTGCGCCACATCGATTTCGTGGCGCTGCCCGATGCGCGGGTGCTGGTGATCCTGGTGTTTTCGGACAACCAGGTGCAAAACCGCGTGATCCAGTTGGCAAGGCCCCTGGACGGACGCGAGCTGGAGCAGGCGGCCAATTACATCAACGAGCATTTCGTGGGCCTGCGCGTGGACGATATCCGCGCGCACCTTTTGCGCGAACTGCGCGAAGCCAGCAGCGAGCTGCACAGGATGCTGTCCAGCGCGGTGGAACTGGCGGCCGCCTCGTTCGCCCCGCAGAGCGAAGACGTTTTGATCAGCGGCCAGACCAACCTGATGTCCTATTCGGAACTGGCCAACCTGGATCGCCTGCGCGAGCTGTTCGAGGCGTTCCAGAAGAAAAACGAGCTGCTGCAACTGATGGAAGTCTGCGCCAGGGCGCCGGGCGTGCGATTATTCATCGGTGAGGAGTCGGGGTTCGCCGCGCTGGATGGCTGCAGCGTCGTCACCGCCAGCTACGGTGCCCAGGGTCGGTTGCTGGGCGCGGTGGGCGTGATCGGCCCGACCCGGATGGCATACGAGCGGGTGATTCCCGTGGTGCAGGCCACCGCCGGGTTGTTGAGCGAAGCCTTGAATAGGGCCGCCACGGCCTTATAAAACGCCTCGGGAGGCGGGTTTGCCCGCGAATTTTGATGGTCGGCAGTCGCTGCCGGCCCGGACGATGTTTGGAGTTATTCATGCACAACAGCGATTCACCGTCGCCGACCGATATGCCGGAAAACAGCGCGCAAAACGCGCCGCCGGGGCAGGAGGTGGAGGCACTCAAGGCCAGGCTCGCCGAGCTGGAGGCGAACAACCGGGAACTGCGCGATACCGTGCTGCGCGAAAAGGCCGAGCTGGAAAACCAGCGCCGCCGCCTGCATCGCGACCTGGAGCAGGCCCGCCGCTTCGCCAACGAGAAGCTGCTGAACGACCTGTTGCCTGTCTATGACGGCCTGGAGCGCGGCCTGGCGGTCGAAGGCGGCGATGTGAACGCGATGCGCGAGGGCATGAGCCTCACGCTGAAGGAATTGCTGCGCGTTGCGGGCAACAACGGCCTGGTGCAGGTCGATCCGCTGGATCAGCCGCTTGATCCGGAGCGCCATCACGCCGTGAGCATGGTCGAGGCGCCGGGCAAGGCCCCGGGCACCGTCGTTACCGTGCTGCAGAAAGGCTATGTGTTGAACGATCGATTGTTGCGTCCGGCACTGGTGGCCGTGGCCAAGGACGACTGAACGGCACCTGTAATTTCAGAACTGCGGGGTTCAGCTGGTATTGAACGATTTTTAGCGCAACCCCATCTGCTAGTCATTCGCGGCTGAGGGGCCGCCACACGAGATTCCGGAGCACACACATGGGCAAGATCATTGGCATTGACCTGGGCACGACCAATTCGTGCGTCGCCATCATGGATGGCAGTACCACCAAAGTTATCGAGAATTCCGAAGGCGATCGCACCACCCCGTCGATCGTGGCCTTCACCAAGGACGGCGAAGTGCTGGTCGGCGCGCCGGCCAAGCGCCAGAGCGTCACCAATCCAAAGAACACCTTCTACGCGGTCAAGCGCCTGATCGGGCGCAAGTTCACCGACGCCGAAGTGCAGAAAGACCTGCACATCGTCCCCTACGGCATCGTCGCGCACGAAAACGGCGACGCCTGGGTGCAGACGGCCGACGGCAAGAAGATGGCACCGCAGGAAATTTCCGCCAAGGTGCTGATGAAAATGAAGAAGACCGCCGAAGACTATCTCGGCGAGACAGTCACCGAAGCGGTGATCACGGTGCCGGCCTACTTCAACGATAGCCAGCGCCAGGCGACCAAGGACGCCGGCAAGATCGCCGGCCTGGAAGTCAAGCGCATCATCAACGAGCCGACCGCGGCCGCGCTGGCCTATGGCCTGGACAAGAAGGGCGGCGACCGCAAGATCGCCGTGTACGACCTTGGTGGCGGCACCTTCGACGTGTCGATCATCGAGATCGCCGAAGTCGACGGCGAGAAACAGTTCGAAGTGCTGGCCACCAACGGCGATACGTTCCTGGGCGGCGAAGACTTCGACATGCGCGTCATCGATTACCTGATCGAGGAATTCAAGAAGGACCAGGGCATCGACCTGCGCAAGGATCCGCTGGCGCTGCAGCGCCTGAAGGACGCCGCCGAGCGCGCGAAGATCGAGCTGTCGTCCTCGCACCAGACCGAAGTGAACTTGCCCTACGTCACCGCCGACGCTTCCGGTCCCAAGCACCTGAACATCAAGCTTACCCGCGCCAAGCTCGAAGCGCTGGTGGAAGACCTGGTGAAGAAAACCATCGAACCTTGCCGCACCGCGCTCAACGACGCGGGCCTGCGCGTGTCCGACATCGACGAAGTGATCCTCGTCGGCGGCCAGACCCGCATGCCCAAGGTGCAGGAGTCGGTGAAGGATTTCTTCGGCAAGGAACCGCGCAAGGACGTCAACCCGGATGAAGCCGTTGCCGTCGGCGCAGCCATCCAGGGCGGCGTGCTGGGCGGTACGGTCAAGGATGTGCTGCTGCTGGACGTCACCCCGCTGTCGCTGGGCATCGAAACCATGGGCGGCGTGATGACCAAGCTGATCGAGAAGAACACCACCGTGCCGACCAAGGCCTCGCAGGTGTTCTCCACCGCCGACGACAACCAGACCGCCGTGACCGTGCACGTGCTGCAGGGTGAACGCGATCGCGCTAGCGCCAACAAGTCGCTGGGCAAGTTCGATCTGGCCGGCATCGAGCCGGCGCCGCGCGGCATGCCGCAGATCGAGGTCACCTTCGACATCGACGCCAACGGCATCCTGCACGTGTCGGCCAAGGACAAGAAAACCGGCAAGGAACAGCGCATCGAGATCAAGGCCGGTTCCGGCCTGTCCGAAGCTGAAATCCAGCGCATGGTCGCCGACGCCGAAGCCAACAAAGAAGAAGACCGCAAGTTCCAGGAACTGGTCGGTACGCGCAACAAGGCTGACCAGCTGGTGCACGCCACGCGCAGCGCCTTGAAGGATCACGGCGGCAAGGTGCCCGGTCAGCTGAGCGAAATCGAAGGCGCGCTGTCGGAACTGGAAAAGGTCAAGGACGGCGACGACAAGGCCGCCATCGAAGCGAAGATCAGCAAGCTCGAACAGGTGGCGCAGTCGCTTTACGCCGCCGCGCAGGGCGGCCCCGCCGATGCCGGCGCGCAGCCGCACGGCGCAGGCCCCGGCGCCTCGGCACATGCCGATGACGTGGTCGATGCCGAGTTCACGGAAGTGAAGAACGACGGCAAGTCGGCCTGATCCGTTGTATGGTTGGAGCAGCGAGCGCCTTTCGGGGCGCTCGTTGTCGTTGGAGGGGATGCGATGGAAAAGGGGCGGCTCGAAGCCTTCAGTGATGGCGTATTGGCCATCATCATTACGATCATGGTGCTGGAACTGAAGGTGCCGCACGGCGACGGCTGGGATGTTCTGTTGCCGCAATGGCCGGTGTTTCTGAGCTACGTGCTGAGCTTCATTTATGTCGGCATCTACTGGAACAACCACCACCACTTCCTGCATGCCGCCGAGAAGGTCAATGGCGGGGTGCTGTGGGCCAACCTCAACTTGCTGTTCTGGCTGTCGCTGATGCCGGTGGCGACGGGTTGGATGGGCGAGAACCATTTCGCACGCCTGCCGGTGGCGCTCTACGGCGTGGTGCTGCTGATGAGCGCGATCGCATGGATGCCGCTCCAGTATTGCCTGATCGCGGCCAACGGCGGTCCCGATTCCCTGCTGGCGCAGGCGGTGGGCCGCGACTGGAAAGGCAAGCTGGCCGCCACCATGTACCTCATTGGCATCCTGTTGGCGTTCCTGGCGCCGTGGGTGTCGTGTCTACTTTATGCCACGGTGGCAGCGATCTGGTTCATTCCCGATCGGCGCATCGAATCGCGGATCCTGAAATGAGCAAGCGTGACTACTACGAAATCCTGGGCGTCGAACGAACCGTTACCGAAGGGGATCTGAAAAAATCCTTCCGCCGCCTGGCCATGAAATACCATCCGGACCGCTGCCCGGACGATCCGCACGCGCAGGAAAAATTCAAGGAGGCCAAGGAAGCCTACGAAGTGCTGGCCGACGGGCAGAAACGCGCGATGTACGACCAGTACGGCCACGCCGCCTTCGAGGGCGGCATGGGCGGCCGCGGTGGCGCCGGGTTCGGCGACATGGGCGATATCTTCGGGGACATCTTCGGCGACATTTTCGGCGGCGGCCGTGGACGGGCGCGCCGTGGCGCGGATCTGCGCTACATCATGGAGCTGGATCTGGAAGAAGCCGTGTTCGGCGCCGAGAAGAAGTTCGACGTACCCACCCAGGTCAATTGCCATCACTGCAACGGCAGCGGCTCGGACGACGGCAAGACCGTGACCTGCAAGACCTGCCAGGGTCATGGCCGGGTGCGCATGCAGAACGGCATTTTCTCCATCCAGCAGGCCTGCCCGCATTGCGGCGGCAGCGGCCGGATGATCGAGAAGCCGTGCAAGCAATGCCATGGCGAAGGGCGCCTGGAGGAAACGCGCACGCTGTCGGTACGCATTCCCGCAGGCGTGGACAACGGCGATCGCATTCGCCTGACCGGACAGGGCGAAGCGGGCCCCGCCGGCACCGAGGCGGGCGATCTGTACGTGGAAGTGCGCGTGCGCGAGCACGACATTTTCCAGCGCGACGGCAACAATCTTTACTGCGAACTGCCGATCCGTTTCGCCCAGGCCGCATTGGGCGCGGAGCTGCAGGTGCCGACGCTCGACGGCGAAGTCTCCATCGTGATTCCTCCCGAAACACAGACCGGGCAGCAATTCACGCTGCGCGGACGCGGTGTCAAATCCGTGCGCGGTGGCCGCACCGGCGACCTGGTCTGCCGCGTGGTGGTGGAAACGCCGGTAAGGTTGACGCGCGAGCAGCGCGAACTGCTGGAAAAGCTGGAGGCGACCTTTGCCGATGACGATGCCGACCAACACACACCGCGCGCCAAGACCTGGGTGGATGGCGTCAAGCAGTTCTGGTCGCGCGTGACCTCCTGACGGTCTGGAGCCCGCGCTCGCTGTTGCCACTTAGGGCAAACGCGTTAACCTGTTCCGGTTAATTCCGGGAACATGCGCATGCCTTCTGCCATCCGTCTAGCCATCCATGGTGCCTCCGGCCGCATGGGCAGTGCGCTGCTTGCGCTGGTGCGTCACGACCGGCGCTTTGAGCTTGTACGGGCGGTGGTTTCAGCCGGATCGGCCTACGATGGCACGCCGCTGTTCGGCGAGTTGTCCACCTCGCTGCGCTATGCGCATGGCTGGGATGCGGCGCAGGCGATCGACGTGGTGGTCGATTTCAGCGGGCCGGAAGGGCTTTCCTCCGCACTGGCGTATTGCACGCAACATGGCGTTGCCTTGGTGACCGGTACCACCGGCATCGACCCGGCGCTGGACGCGCGCCTGGCCGACGCCCAGAAGCACATTCCCGTGCTGCGCGCGGCAAATTTCAGTCTTGGCGTTGCAGTCCTTGCGCGCCTGTTGCGCCAGGCTGCGGCAGCGCTGCCGGACTGGGATCTGGAAATCATCGAGACGCACCACGGCCGCAAGGAAGATGCACCGTCCGGCACCGCCCTTGCGTTGGGGCACGCTGCCGCTCAGGCGCGGGGAACCACGCTGGAGAAAGACGGCGTCTATGTGCGCGAAGGGCGCCCGGGTGCGCGCCGGCAAGGCAGCATCGGATTCGCGGTGGTGCGTGGCGGCGATGTGGTGGGCGAGCACACCGCCTTGCTGCTGGGGCAGGGTGAACGGGTCGAATTGAGCCATCGCGCAACCGACCGCTCGATCTTCGCGCGCGGCGCGCTGGAAGCGGCGGCGTGGCTGGTCGGGCGCAAGCCGGGCGCCTATGCCATCGATGATTTGCTGCTGGAGCGGCAGGCAAAAGCCGTACCCTGACCTTGCCGGGCCGCGTGCAGGTTGTCGTGCTGCAGGGCCGCTTGTACCATGGCCGCATTACCCATTGGGGAGTAGCCATTCCTGGTCGCGAGCGCGCTGTCGCCCGTGTGTTGGGAAATCCGTGTCAACACACTTGAAGCGTCCGCTTCATGGCACGGATGGTTATCGCAGGCGTCCGCCTTGCGATGGTCCGGCGAGACCTTTGGCCACCGCGACTCACCCGGCCGGGCGAGCATCGTGCGTGTGCCATCGGTTTTCGCTCGCCTGGCCAAGGAAATCCATGCTCATCACGACGGTGTTGTTTCTGCTTTCGGCCGGGGTCATCTACCTGGCCTGCGAGTATTTCGTCAACGGTGTCGAATGGCTGGGACAGAAGCTCAATGTCGGCGCCACGGCCACCGGTACGGTGCTGGCCGCGTTCGGCACTGCATTGCCGGAAAGCGCGGTGACGTTCGTCGCGGTGATTCTGGGGCGCTCGCCGCAGGTGCGCGATATCGGCGTGGGAGCCGCGCTCGGCGGGCCGCTGGTGCTGGCTACGGTTGCCTATGCGGTGGTCGGGGTGGCCTTATGGAGCAACCGGCGCAGACTGGCGCGCGCGGACAATTGCGTGCGCGTCGACGATAAGCGGTTGGCGCGCGATCAGTTCTGGTTTCTTTCCATCTTTGTCGTGAAGTGCGCGCTTGGCTTGGTCGCCTTTGCGTTCAAGCCGTGGCTTGGCGCACTGTTTCTGCTTGCCTACGGTTTTTACGTGTGGCGCGAGTTGCGCGATGCCGACGCCAGTTCCGAGGAGGACGTGCTCGAACCGCTGAAATTCCAGCCGCGCGCGGCGACGCCATCGCTCATCGCCGTGCTCGCGCAAACGACGCTGGCACTGTTGTTGATTGCATATGCCTCGCATGTCTTCGTGTTGCAGATCCAGACTATCGGCGTGGCCATGCACTTGCCGCCGCATCTGGTCGCACTGGTCTTGAGCCCGGTGGCGACGGAACTGCCGGAGACCATGAACGCGCTGATCTGGGTGCGCCAGGGCAAGGAGCGCCTGGCGTTGGCCAACATTTCCGGTGCGATGATGATTCAGGCCACCATTCCCAGCGCCTTGGCGCTGTTCGCCACGCCGTGGATGTTCGACGCGCCGTTGATCGTGGCCGGTGTCGTGACGATGGCCGCGATCGCGTTTCTGATGTGGTTGTTTCGCCGCGGCCGGGTTGATGCGCGCATGTTGCTGCCGGCCGGCGGTTTGTATGCGGTGTTCGCCGCCTATGTGTTCTGGCACCTGGCCTGATCGCCACCGGCGCAAGCGCGGCTTGCAATCAGGAATCGCCGATGCGGGAGAGTTCCAACTGTGCCGCCTTCAGCCACTGCTGTTCCTTGCGGCGGTAGTAGCCGGGCATCAATCTGGCGCGCTTGAGTTGCGCTTGCAGAACGTTGCGCGCCTCGTCCAGATGCTGATGGCGCGCGAGCAGGCGGCCATAACGGAAGCGGCCTTCCTCGCCCGGATAGCTGTCGGCGAGCACGCGGTATTCCTCAAGCGCCGCCTCGGTTTCGCCCAACTCCTCCAGGCAGCGCGCGTACAGCAGGTGGCCGTCGCTGGATTTGTAATGGGGGTTGGCCTGGATCAACGCATCCAGCGTGGCGCGCGCCTGGGCATACTGTTCGCCACCGGCCTGTGCCTGGGCGAGTCCGAGCATGAAATGCGGATCGGTGGCGTAAAGGCCGGTCAGCAAACCCTGGTAGAGTTCCTGCGCATTGGCGAAGTCGCCTTGCTGCAGGCATTCGTCGGCAAGCTTGCGGCGATTGTCGACGGTGTTGCTCAGCTCCAGCTGTCGCATGAGTTCGCGCCGGCGGCGCTGCGGATCGATGACCTTCATGGCCTGGCGGGCGACCTTGTGCCCGCCGGGGTTGCGGCGCAGGTCGGGAATCACGGCGATCAGCACGTAAACCGCCACGGCCAGGTACGACCCGAGCAGCAACAGCCAGATCCAGTACAGCGGGCGTCCGCTGCGCACCACGTGCACGGCGCAGGCGACCTGCAAGGCCAGGGACAGCAGAAACACCAGTGACATGGCTTCTCCCGAGGCGATCGAAGCGGCGATGTTACGCGATGGGCCGGCGAACGGGGAGGCGGTCAGTCCTTGTGCGCGGCGTTGCGGTCGCGGCCGGCGCCAAGCTTGCGGTCGAGCACGCCGAACAGCTTCTTGAACGTTCGGGAGAATTTGCCGCGCTTGGTCTTGCGCAGCTTTTCCTCTTCGCTGGTCAGCCACGCTACCTGGATCACGCGCCGTTCGCCCTCGTAGGGTAGATGCCCGTGGAAGGAATTCTCGCAGCGCTTGAACACTGCGAACTCGCCGTACAGCGGCTTGAGTTCCGGCGCGGCCAGGTCGTCGATGTTGTCGATGCGGTTGAGAAAACGCAGGCAGCCGTCGCTGGTGTCCGGCCACTGGGTGTTCAGATAGAGCAGGGCGGTGGCGACCTTGGAGCGGCTGTCGGTGTGGATGGTGCCATGGCGCTTGTTCAGTGCGCGGCACAGCGTTACCAGGGTGGGATATTGGCCCAGGTTCTCGATGCCCAGGTAGCGGCCGATGGCGCTGGCGAACTGCGGCGTGGTCATTTGCGCCACCAGGGCGTTGACCGAAGGGCCACAGTCGATGGGGTCGTAGGGGAAGAAACCGGCGCTGGCGTACTTGGGGAAATCCCGCTCCAGCTCACCGCGTGCCTCATCGGGCAATTGGCCGTGCGCGATCATGAACGGGAAGGGGGTTTCCCGTACGTCCGTGTCTGGGCGGTCGAGTCGGATGGGATCCAGCAGGACGTTCGCATTCATGAAGTTTGGCAAGTTCCCTGGCTAAGTGGCTGTCAGTCTAGCGCGAGGCCGGCTGACGTGCTGCGGAACGGATTGGGCTTTCACCATCCGTTCCGGGTGGACAGAAAGCGCGTTGCCGCCTATCATTTCAACCCGCCCGAGACTTTCCTTGACCCAAGGTCCACAAGCCTGCTTTGCCGCGGCTTGCGGACCTTGCTGCACCTAAAAGGCGGCCCCCATGCCCATTCCCGCTCTGCTTGCCCTCGAAGACGGCAGCGTGTTCCACGGCCACGCCGTAGGCGCGACTGGCGAAACTGTTGGCGAGGTTGTATTCAACACAGCGATGACGGGCTATCAGGAGATCCTTACCGATCCCTCCTATGCCCGCCAGATCGTCACCCTCACCTATCCCCACATCGGCAACACCGGCTGCAACGCCGAGGACGCCGAATCGGCCCATGTGCATACCGCCGGCCTGATCGTGCGCGACGTACCGCGCCGGGCCAGCAACTGGCGCAGCACCGAAAGCCTGCCCGATTACTTGAAGCGCCACGGTATCGTGGCCATCGCCGGCATCGACACGCGCCGCCTCACGCGCCTCCTGCGCGACAAGGGCGCGTTGAACGGCTGCATCGTGGCTGGCGAATCGTTGGACGCCGAGGCCGCGCTGGCCAAGGCGCGCGCCTTTCCGGGCCTCAACGGCATGGACCTGGCCAAGGTGGTCAGCGTCGACAAGCCCTATAGCTGGAACGAAGGCAGCTACGACCTCGATCGCACCGCCTTCAACCAGCCGGCCAAGCGCTTCAAGGTAGTGGCCTATGACTATGGCGTGAAAAGCAACATCCTGCGCCTGCTCGCCGAGCGCGGTTGCGAGATCACGGTGGTGCCGGCGCAGACGGCCGCCGCCGAGGTGCTGGCGATGAAGCCCGATGGCGTGTTTCTCTCCAACGGCCCCGGCGATCCGGCGGCCTGCGACTATGCCATTGCCGCCACGCGCCAATTGCTCGACGCGAAGATTCCGTTGTTCGGCATCTGCCTAGGTCACCAGATCATGGGCGCGGCGCTCGGCGCGCGGACGCTGAAGATGAAGTTCGGCCACCATGGCGCCAACCATCCGGTGAAGGATCACGACGACGGCCGCGTGCTGATTACCTCGCAAAATCACGGCTTCGCGGTGGACGCGGCCACGCTGCCCGCCAACGTGCGCATCACCCATACCTCGCTGTTCGACGGCTCCCTGCAGGGCTTTGCGCTCACCGACCGCCCCGCGTTCTGCTTCCAGGGACATCCGGAGGCAAGCCCCGGGCCGCAGGACATCGGTTATCTGTTCGACCGTTTCGCCACGCTGATGCAGGAGGCCCGCTGAGATGGCCAAACGTACCGATATCAAAAGCATCCTCATCATCGGCGCCGGCCCGATCGTCATCGGCCAGGCCTGCGAGTTCGATTACTCCGGCGCGCAGGCATGCAAGGCGCTCAAGGAAGAGGGCTACCGCGTCATCTTGGTGAACTCCAACCCCGCCACCATCATGACCGACCCGGAGACGGCCGACGCCGTCTACATCGAGCCGATCAACTGGCAGACAGTGGAGCGCATCATCGCCAAGGAACGTCCGGATGCGGTGCTGCCGACCATGGGCGGCCAGACCGGCCTCAACTGCGCGCTGGACCTCGCCGATCATGGCGTACTGGAAAAGTACGGCGTGGAACTGATCGGCGCCTCGCGCGAAGCGATCCGCATGGCCGAAGACCGCGAGCTGTTCCGTGTGGCAATGGCCGAAATCGGCCTGGAGTGCCCCAAGGCCGCGGTCGCGCGATCGTTCGAACAGGCGGTGGAGATCCAAACCACCGTGGGCTATCCGACCATCATCCGTCCCAGCTTCACGCTTGGCGGATCGGGCGGCGGCATTGCCTACAACCGCGAAGAATTCGAAGAGATCGTCAAGCGCGGGCTGGAGCTGTCGCCGGTGCATGAAGTGCTGGTCGAGGAATCCGTGCTCGGCTGGAAGGAATTCGAGATGGAAGTCGTCCGCGACAAGGCGGACAACTGCATCATCGTGTGCTCGATCGAGAATCTCGATCCGATGGGGGTGCACACCGGCGACTCGATCACCGTGGCGCCCGCGCAAACGCTCACCGACAAGGAATACCAGCGCCTGCGCGATGCCTCCATCGCCGTGCTGCGCAAGATCGGCGTGGATACCGGCGGTTCCAACGTGCAGTTCGGCGTGAATGCCGAGACCGGCCGCGTGGTGGTGATCGAAATGAATCCGCGCGTGTCGCGTTCGTCGGCGCTGGCCTCCAAGGCCACCGGCTTCCCGATCGCCAAGATCGCGGCCAAGCTTGCGGTGGGCTACACGCTGGATGAACTCAAGAACGACATTACCGGCGGCCGCACTCCGGCTTCGTTCGAACCGACCATCGACTATGTCGTCACCAAGATCCCGCGTTTCGCCTTCGAGAAATTTCCGCAGGCCGACGCACGCCTTACCACGCAGATGAAGTCGGTAGGCGAAGTGATGGCGATGGGCCGCAGCTTCCACGAATCCCTGCAAAAGGCGCTGCGCGGGCTGGAGATCGGCAAAACCGGGCTCAATCCGACCGGTTTGGACATCGGCACCGAAAGCGGGCTGGCCACGCTCAAGCGCGAGTTGCGCGAGCCGCGCCCGGATCGCGTGTTCCATCTGGCCGATGCATTCCGTGCGGGGCTGACGCTGGAAGAAGTGTACGACCTGAGCCGCGTCGATCCGTGGTTCCTCGCCGCCTTCGAAGACATCGTGCTGACCGAGAAAGACGTGCGCGAGCAAGGTCTCACCGCGCTCGACGCGCCGCGCATGCGCGAGTTGAAGCGCCTGGGTTTCTCCGATGCGCGCCTGGCCGAGCTCACCAGCACCGATGAAGCGGCCATCCGCCATCTGCGCCGCACGCTGGGCGTGCGTCCGGTATACAAGCGCGTGGATTCCTGCGCTGCGGAATTTGCCACCACCACGGCATACATGTACTCGACCTACGAGGAAGAGTGCGAAGCCAATCCCACCGACCGCGACAAGATCATCGTGCTCGGCGGCGGCCCGAACCGCATCGGGCAGGGCATCGAGTTCGACTATTGCTGCGTGCACGCCGCGCTGGCGCTGCGCGAAGACGGGTTCGAGACCATCATGGTCAACTGCAACCCCGAAACCGTATCCACCGACTATGACACCTCCGACCGCCTGTACTTCGAGCCGCTGACGCTGGAAGACGTGCTGGAAATCGTCGATCTGGAAAAGCCCAGGGGCGTGATCGTGCAGTACGGCGGCCAGACGCCGCTCAAGCTCGCGCGCGCGCTCGAAGCGGCCGGCGCGCCGATCATCGGCACCTCGCCCGATTCGATCGACCTGGCTGAAGACCGCGAGCGCTTCCAGCAGATGATCGCCAAGCTCGGCCTCACGCAGCCGCCAAACCGCACCGCGCGCAACGCCGACGAAGCGCTGGCGCTGGCACGCGAGATCGGCTATCCGCTGGTCGTGCGTCCCAGCTACGTGCTGGGTGGCCGCGCGATGGAAGTGGTGTACGACGATGCCGACCTGTCGCGCTACATCCGCGAAGCGGTGCAGGTGTCCAACGATTCGCCGGTACTGCTGGATCGCTTCCTCGATCACGCGGTCGAAGTGGATGTGGACGTCATCGCCGACACCACCGGCAACGTGCTGGTTGGCGGCATCATGGAGCACATCGAGGAAGCGGGCGTGCACTCGGGCGATTCGTCCTGCTCGCTGCCGCCGTATTCGCTTGCGCCGGCGATCCAGGACGAACTGCGCCGCCAGGTCGCGCTGATGGCCAAGGAGCTGAAAGTCGTCGGCCTGATGAATACGCAGTTCGCCATCCAGGGCGATACCGTGTTCATTCTGGAAGTGAACCCGCGTGCGTCGCGCACGGTGCCGTTCGTGTCCAAGGCCACCGGCGTTGCGCTGGCCAAGATCGCCGCACGCTGCATGGCCGGGCGCAGCCTGGCAGAGCAGGGCACCACGCGCGAAATCATTCCCAGCTACTACTCGGTGAAGGAAGCGATCTTCCCGTTCCTCAAGTTCCAGAACGTCGATCCGATCCTGGGTCCGGAAATGCGCTCCACCGGCGAAGTGATGGGCGTGGGCCGCAGTTTCGGTGCCGCGTTCGCGCGCGGCCACGACGCCGCCGGAATCAAGACGCCGCCCAAGGGCAAGGTGTTCGTGTCGGTGCGCGATGCCGACAAGGATCGCCTGCTGCCGATCGCCAAGGACATTGCATCGCGCGGCTTCAGCCTCGTGGCAACCGCCGGTACCTCCACCTATCTCAGCGGCCATGGCGTGCCATGCGAGCGCATCAACAAGGTGCTTGAAGGCCGCCCGCATATCGTGGACCTGATCAAGAACGGCGAGATCGTCTACATTGTCAATACCACCGAGGGCAAGCAGGCGATCGCCGACTCGTTCTCGATCCGGCGCGAAGCGCTGCAGCATCGCGTTACCTATTCCACCACCGTTGCAGGCGCGCGCGCGCTGGTCCACTCGCTGGATTTCCACGACACCGGCGAAGTGCATAGCCTGCAGGAACTTCACAAGGAGCTGAGCGCATGAATCGCGCCCCCATCACCAAGGTCGGTTCGGAACGGCTGCGTGGCGAACTCGATCGCTTAAAGTCGGTCGAGCGTCCCAAGATCATTGCGGCGATCGCCGAGGCGCGCGCACACGGCGACCTGAAGGAAAACGCCGAGTACCACGCGGCGCGCGAACAGCAAAGCTTCATCGAAGGCCGCATCGCCGAACTGGAAGCGGCCTTGTCCACCGCCGAAGTGATCGACGTCTCGCGGCTGAGCGCCGGCAGCAAAGTCGTGTTCGGCGCCACCGTGGCGCTGGAGGACGAAGACAGCGGCGAGTCGGTGACGTATCAGATCGTGGGCGACCTGGAGGCGGACATCAAGCAGCGCCTGATCGCCGTATCCTCGCCGATCGCACGCGCGCTGATTGGCAAGAGCGCGGGCGACAGCTTCGAGTTCAAAGCGCCCAACGGAACCAAGCGCTACGAAATCACCAGCGTCAGTTACGATTAAGTCATTGCATGTCATCTACGTCATACGTACAAGATGTGCGTATGACCGGTGGAGAGCATCGACATGACGGATGTTGTTTTGATTACGGGGGCAAGTCGCGGCATTGGTCGTGCGACTGCGAGATTGCTCGGAGCGCGCGGTTATTCGGTAGGCATCAACTTTGTGCGTGACGAAGGCGCCGCGCAGGAAGCCGTCGCTGAAGTGCAGCGCGCCGGGGGCAGGGCGCATGCGATTCGCGGCAATGTCGCCGACGAAAAAGATGTTGTTGCGATGTTCGATACCGTCGAGTCGGCATTCGGGCCCATCGGCGCCCTGGTCAACAATGCAGGTATTGTCGCGCCGTCGCTGCCGCTGGCCGACATCAGCGCGCAACGGCTGAGGCAGGTGTTCGACGTAAACATTCTGGGTGCGTACCTTTGCGCCCGCGAAGCCGCGCGGCGAATGTCGCGGGATCGCGGCGGCAACGGCGGCGCGATCGTCAATGTGTCATCCATCGCGTCGCGGCTCGGTTCGCCGCACGAGTACGTGGATTACGCCGGTTCCAAGGGTGCCATCGATACGATGACGATAGGTCTGGCCAAGGAGCTGGGCGGGCAGGGTGTTCGTGTCAATGCCGTACGCCCTGGGCTTATCGATACGCAGATCCATGCGAGCGGCGGCCGTCCGGATCGTGCCGCCATACTTGGGGCGCAGACGCCGCTGGGCCGCCCGGGAACCGCGGACGAAGTGGCCGAAGCGATCGTATGGCTGTTGAGCGACGCGGCTTCCTACGTCAACGGCGCGCTGCTCGATGTGGGCGCAGGCCGCTAGGGACGCTCTGATTCATTCTTTGCAGGTGTCACCTGCTCTGTCTGTTCGCGGGCCACACCTGCGAAGAATGAATCAGAGCATCCCCAGAGAGACAGGCGTTGCCGTTCGCCCACAAAAAAAGCCGCTATAAAGCGGCTTTTTTAGCGGTTCGCGGCGTTGATCAACGCTGGCGCGCTTTGAAGCGCGGGTTGCTCTTGCAGATCACGAACACTTTGCCGCGGCGGCGCACAACCTTGCAGTCGCGGTGCCGCTGCTTGGCGGTCTTCAAAGAGGAAAGCACCTTCACGGCAGGCTCCTGGAACGAAATGGGTCGAAGAAAGCGCGTAAGTATATCTATTTGAAATACTTATCACAAGCCCAGCGCGGCCTTGGCTTCGTTTACGGTGTCCAGAAACTGGTGCACCACGGGCGAGGGGTTTTCCAGGCGGCTGGCAACAGCCAGTAGCAGGTAGGCATCGGGGTCTGCCAGTGGTACGTAGCTCACTCCTGCCAGCCTCACCGCCTTCATGCTGGCTGGCACCAGCGCCATGCCGATGCCTGCGGCGACCAGGGCGATCAGGCCATTGAGCTGCTGGGCCTGTTGCTTCACCACCGGATGGAATCCCGATTTGGCCGCCAGCAGTAGCAGCCGGTCGTAGAGGGTCGCCGCCAGTTCACGCGGTTGGATCACGAAGGGTTCGCCGGCAACTTCGCCCAGTTGCAGGCTTTCGCGGTCGGCCAGCCGATGGCCGGCGGGCAGGGCGAGCAAGAGGGGTTCGCGGTCGATCACGTCCAGCCGCAGGGCGCGGACGTCGTCTTCATGGCTAGGTTCGTCCCGGACGAAGCCGACGTCGATCTGGCCCGCGCGCAAGGCCGCGAACTGCGGGTCGGTGTACATCTCGCTCAGCCAGACGCGGATGTTGGGCGCGTTTTTGCCCAGCAAGAGCAGGGTTTGCGGCATGGCCGGGTGAAACGATACCGATACGGTGTAGGCAAGCTTCAGGTGTCCGCTGAAGCCGGCCGCGGCCTCGCTCACCTGGGTGCGGGTTTCCTCGGCCATGGCGAGGATCTTGCGCGCCTGCTGCAGGAACAGCTGGCCAGGGGCCGTCAGGGTGACGTTGCGCTTGTCGCGCTCCAGCAGACGGATGCCAAGGTCCTGCTCAAGCGCCTGGATCTGTTGCGAAAGCGGGGGCTGCGAAAGATGCAGCCGTTGCGCCGCCCGGGTGAAGCTGAGCTCCTCGGCGACGGCAATGAAGTAGCGCAGCTGGCGAAAATCAAACATATATGACTTTCGTATTAATAGAGCCTCAAATATATATTTGATTCTGTATCGTGTCGATCATAATATAGTCCCTGTCGCGGCACTGACCCCCCTCCCCCCGAGTGCCGCTGACCCTCGCCCCGCAGCGACGCTACCCCCGCGGTATTCGGCCTCCCTCCCCAGAGCCACTACCGACGCGTCGCTGGCGGGGCGCTTCCTTTTCTGTCTTTCCAAGCAACGGCTTGCGGAGCTTTTCTAGAGTTCCGTGGCAAGCCGTGTGCCTTGGGCGATGGCACGCTTGGCGTCGAGTTCGGCGGCCACGTCCGCGCCACCGATAACGTGTACGCGTTGACCTTGTGCAAGCAGCGCATCGGCCAAGCCGCGGTTGGGTTCCTGGCCCGCGCAGACCACGATGTGGTCGACCGCAAGCACCTGGGGCTGGCCATCGACGGTGATGTGCAGGCCCTGGTCGTCAAAGCGGTCGTAGGCGACGCCACCGAGCATGGCGACTTTCTTGTTTTTCAGCGTCGCGCGATGGACCCAGCCGGTGGTCTTGTTCAGGCGTGCGCCAGGGCGACCTTCCGTGCGTTGCAGCAACCAGACTTGCCGTGCGGCGGGCTCGGGATGCGCCTGGTCAAGGCCGCCGCGGTGTTCCAATTGCATGTCCACGCCCCATTCGCGCGTCCAGCGCGCCACGTCGGTGGTGGGCGAGGGAGCGTGCTCGGTGAGGAACTGGGCGACGTCAAAACCGATGCCGCCGGCACCGATGATGGCGACGCGATGCCCAACCGACTGGTTGCGCGCAAGAACATCCAGATAGCTGAGTACGCGCGGATCGTTGCTGCCCGGAAAACTCACCTTGCGCGGCGTGATCCCGGTCGCCACCACCACCTCGTCGTAGCCTTGGGCGGCGATGGAGCCGGCGTCGGCGGTTTCGCCAAGGCGCAGGCGCACGCCCAGATCGCCCAGGCGATGCCGGAAGTAGCGCAGTGTTTCGTGGAATTCTTCCTTGCCGGGAATGCGTTTGGCGTAGTTGAACTGGCCGCCGATATCGCTCGCACGGTCGATCAGGGTGACATCGTGGCCGCGTTCGGCAAGCGTGGTCGCGCAGGCGAGACCAGCAGGGCCGGCACCGACGACGGCGACGCGCTTGCGCGTAGCGGCGGGGCTGATCCGCAATTCCGTTTCGTGGCACGCGCGCGGATTGACCATGCAGCTCGCGCGCCGGTTCTGGAACACGTGATCGAGACAGGCCTGGTTGCACGCAATGCAGGTGTTGATGCGTTCGCTGTTGCCGCCCTTGGCTTTTTGCGCCCAATCCGGATCGGCCAGCAGCGGCCGTGCCATCGACACCATGTCGGCGTCGCCGCTGGCGAGAATCTGCTCGGCGACATCGGGCATGTTGATGCGATTGGTGGTAATCAGCGGAATCGACACCTCGCCGCGCAACTTCTTCGTGACCCACGCGAAACCCGCGCGCGGCACGCTGGTGACGATGGTCGGTACGCGCGCTTCGTGCCAGCCGATGCCGGTGTTGATGATGCTGGCGCCGGCTTGTTCGACGGCCTTGGCCAGCGTCACGATTTCCTGCCAGTCCTGGCCGCCTTCGACCAGATCGAGCATGGACAAGCGATAGATGATGATGAAATCCGGGCCCACCGCCTTGCGCATGCGGCGCACGATTTCCACCGGAAAACGCATGCGGCGCTCGGCATCGCCGCCCCAGTCGTCGGTGCGCTGGTTGGTGCGCGCGGCGATGAACTGGTTGATCAGGTAGCCCTCCGAGCCCATCACTTCGACACCGTCGTAGCCGGCGTCCCGCGCCAGCTTGGCGCAGCGCACGAAGTCGTTGATGGTGCGCTCCACGCCGCCGGCGCTGAGTTCGCGCGGGGTGAACGGCGTGATCGGTGATTGGATGCGCGAGGGCGCGACCGACAGCGGGTGATAGCCGTAGCGGCCTGCATGGAGGATCTGCATGCAGATCCGTCCGCCTTCGGCGTGGACCGCGCGAGTGATCTTGCGGTGCCTGGGCTTGTGCCAGGGCAGGGTCAGGCGGCCGCCAAAAGGCTTCAGCCATCCCTCGATACTGGGAGCGATGCCCCCGGTCACCATCAGGCCGACCCCGCCGCGGGCGCGCTCGGCGAAATAGGCGGCAAGCTTGTCGAAATCCGACGCTTTGTCTTCCAGGCCCGTATGCATCGAGCCCATCAGGATGCGGTTGGGCAAGGTGACGTGGCCCAGCGGGAGCGGGGCGAACAAGTGGGGATAGTTCATGAACCGACCGTCTTCAAACGATCGTATGAATGTGCCTGACTAGTCCCCGTGGGCGCAAGTGGCCCATGCGGGGCAGGTGACCCTTAGGGCAGCAATTGTCGTACCAGTGAGATGTATTGGCGCATGGCATCGTCTTGCGACATGCCTTTGAGCAGCGCCCAGGCCTCCTGCTTGGCGGTGCCGATGAAATCGAAGAAACCGGGCTGTGCGCCGTGCACATCGCCATCGAGGCCTTGTTTGTAGAGCGCGTAGAGGCGAAGCAGGGTGTCGTTGTCGGGACGTTCGCCAAGCCGCTTGATGTCCGTGGCGGCCTGTTCGAACTCGTGCTGGAGATCGTTCATGGCGGATAGCTGGTACGACGATGTGGCAGAGAGAGAGCTGTTAAGCATGAGCCTGGAACCCCTTGAAACACGATAAGCTTAAGCACTTCCCGTGCCATCAGGTCAGTCCATGCGAACAAGTGCGCCTGTGCCCGTTCTCACCATCGACGGACCCTCCGGGTCGGGCAAAGGCACGATCAGCCGGCTGGTCGCCGAGCACCTGGGCTGGCGGCTGCTGGACTCTGGGGCGCTTTACCGGGCGGTCGGCTATGCGGCTGGCATGGCCGGCCTGGATCTGTCCGATACCGAAGCGGTGACCCGCTGCGCGGCAGGTACCAGGATCCAGTTTCGCGCCGCACCGGACGGCGGCGAAACGCGGGTGATTGTAAACGGTCACGACGCCACCGACGAGCTGCGCACCGAAACGGCCGGGGCGGCGGCCTCGGCGATCGCCTCGGTGCCCTCGGTGCGCCAGGCCCTGGTCGCCCTGCAGCTGGGCTTCCGCAAGGGACCGGGCCTGGTGGCCGACGGGCGCGACATGGGCACGGTGATATTCCCCGATGCGGCCTATAAGGTGTTCCTGACCGCCAGCGCCGCCGAGAGGGCGAAAAGGCGTTATAAGCAGTTGAAGGAAAAGGGGCTAAGCGTTACACTTAGTTCCCTCCAGAGCGAAATTGAAGCGCGTGACGCCCGCGATGCCTCGCGAGCCGTAGCGCCGCTCAAGCCCGCCCGCGATGCGGTGCTGGTGGATACCACCGGCATGGGAATCGAGGATGTGGTCGCCGAGGTTTTGGCCGTCGTAAAACCGTAACCACGGTTGCGGCGGCTTTGGTGCTTCATGCCGCGGCATGGAGTTTTGGTTCAACGGTGTCAGGGAGCAATCCCGACGCACCCACAACCGGTGGGCCTCGCCCTTGCGCAAAACATCCGACGGCGCGCATGGGGTCAAGGGCCTTTTCTTATTTCTGGAATCAACATGACTGAAAGTTTTGCCGAGCTGTTTGAACAGAGCCAACAGGCCATTTCGAAGCTGAAGCCGGGTGCCATCGTCACCGGTATCGTTGTGGAGATCCGCAACGACGTCGTCGTGATCAACGCCGGCCTCAAGAGCGAAGGCATCGTCCCGATCGAGCAGTTCAAGAGCGAGAACGGCGAGTTGGAAGTGCGCGTTGGCGACGAGGTGAAGGTTGCCCTCGATGCCCTGGAAGACGGCTTCGGCGAAACGAAGCTCTCCCGCGAGAAGGCCAAGCGTTCCATGGTGTGGGACGACCTCGAGCAGGCCTTCGACAAGGAAGAGACCATCACCGGCAAGATCTCCGGCAAGGTCAAGGGCGGTTTCACCGTCGACATCAAGGACGTCCGTGCGTTCCTGCCGGGCTCGCTGGTCGACGTGCGTCCGGTCCGCGATCCGGTTTACCTGGAAGGCAAGGACCTGGAATTCAAGATCATCAAGCTCGACCGCAAGCGCAACAACGTTGTGGTCAGCCGCCGCGCCGTTGTCGAGACCGAGTTCTCCGAAGAGCGCGAGAAGCTGCTTGAGCGCCTCACCGAAGGCGCGGTGGTCAAGGGTACCGTCAAGAACCTCACCGATTACGGTGCGTTCGTGGACCTGGGCGGCATCGACGGCCTGCTGCACATCACCGACATGGCGTGGAAGCGCGTGCGCCATCCGTCCGAAGTCGTCAACGTCGGCGACGAGCTGGACGTTCGCGTGCTCAAGTACGACCGCGAGCGCAACCGCGTGTCGCTGGGCCTCAAGCAGCTGGGCGACGATCCGTGGGTGAACATTTCGCGTCGCTACCCGGTCGGCAGCCGCCTGTTCGGCAAGGTCTCCAACGTCACCGATTACGGCTGCTTCGTCGAGATCGAGCCGGGCGTCGAAGGCCTGGTGCACGTCTCCGAAATGGATTGGACGAACAAGAACGTCAATCCGGCCAAGGTCGTGCAGGTTGGCGATGAAACCGAAGTGATGGTGCTGGACGTGGATGAAGAGCGTCGCCGCATCTCGCTGGGTATCAAGCAGACCCGTTCGAACCCGTGGGAAGCTTTCGCCGCCATGCATAAGAAGGGCGACAAGGTTTCCGGTCAGATCAAGTCGATCACCGACTTCGGCATCTTCATCGGCCTGGATGGCGGTATCGACGGCCTGGTGCACCTGTCCGACATCTCCTGGCAGGCTTCCGGCGAAGACCTCGTGCGCAACTTCAAGAAGGGCGACGAGATCGAGGCCGTGGTGCTGGCGGTGGATCCGGAGCGCGAGCGCATCTCGCTGGGCATCAAGCAGATGGAACAGGATCCGTTCGGCCACTTCATGGCCGTCCATCCGCGCGGCTCCATCGTCAACGGCACCGTGAAGGAAGTCGATGCCAAGGGTGCCGTGATCGACCTGGGCGATGGCGTGGAAGGTTACCTGCGCGCCAGCGATATCGCCAAGGAACGCATCGACGATGCCACGCAGCATCTTAAGCTGGGTGACAAGGTGGAAGCCAAGTTCACGGGCATGGACCGTAAGGGTCGCCAGCTGTCGTTGTCGATCCGCGCCAAGGACGAGGAAGAGCTGCAAGACGCGATGGCGGAATACTCGTCCGCGTCCGGTGGCACGACCAAGCTTGGTGCGCTGCTCAAAGAGCAGCTCAACAAGGCTGACTAAGTAGTGCTTGCAGTGGGGCGGCGGCAACGCCGCCCCAACTCGTTCCACGTCACGGACATTGGGGACCCATGACCAAATCCGAGCTGATTGAGGCGCTGGCGAGGCGCCAGACCCATCTTGCGTTTGGCGACGTCGAGCTGGCAGTCAAGAACGTCATCGAACAGATGAGTCAGGCCTTGGCCACCGGCGAGCGCATTGAAGTGCGCGGCTTCGGCAGTTTCGCCTTGCATTACCGTCCACCGCGCATGGGCCGCAATCCCAAGACCGGTGACGCCGTGGCACTGCCCGGCAAGCATGTTCCGCACTTCAAGCCCGGCAAAGAGCTGCGCGAGCGCGTTAACATGCATCTGGAGCAAAAAGACGGCTGACGTTCCTTGCTCGATCCTTATTCCGACAGGCAGGCGGCCGATGGCTGAACCTGCCTTTCTTTTTGGGCGGGGGAATAATGGCCACTTCGGCTGAATCGATCTTCATCCACGTCTGTGCCGCCTACAGCCAATCGGGTAAAGTCGCGGCATGCGACTGATCGTCATGCTGCTATTGCTGCTGTTCATCGCCGGGGGAGTGGTACTCGGGGCGCTCAACGCGGACCTCGTCAGCTACGACCTGGCCTTTGCACACGTCCAGATTCCCAAGGGAGCCGCCTTGCTCGCCGTGCTGGCGATAGGCTGGATTCTTGGCGGTCTCACTGCCTGGCTGGGCGTCACCACTCGCCATCGCCGCGAGGTGCGACGCCAGGCAAAAGCCCAGGGCGCGAAAGCTTCGAAGACACCATGAGCATTTTCTACTCGCTGCTGGCCTTACTCATACCGGCGGCCTTTCTTAGTGGCTGGTGGACCGCTCGGCGGGCGGGCGTTCGCCGTTCGGGCGAACAGGTCAGCGAACTGTCCTCTGACTACTTCCGTGGCCTGAACTACCTGCTCAACGAGGAGCAGGACAAGGCTATCGAGGTATTCCTCAAGCTCGCCGAATACAACCGCGACACGGTGGAAACGCACTTAGCGTTAGGCAACCTTTTCAGGCGTCGCGGCGAAGTGGACCGAGCTATCCGTCTGCACCAGCATCTTGTCTCCAGGCCCGGCCTGTCCGAAGGGATGAAGACCGTGGCGCTGCTGGAGCTGGGCGAAGACTACATGCGCGCCGGCCTGCTCGATCGTGCCGAAGCGCTGTTCTCCGATCTGGTGGCGATGAATGCGCATGCCCCGTCGGCCCTGCGTCACCTGATCGCCATCTATCAGCACGAGCGTGATTGGCACAAGGCGATCGAGCATGCGCGCCGGCTGGAAACCATGACGGGCGAAGAGGAAGAAACCACCATCGCCCAGTTCTACTGCGAACTCGCCGAGCAATCGCGCCAGCATGGTGCGCGCGCCGAGGCGCGCGAATACCTCGAGCAGGCGTTTGCGTGCCAGCCCGATTGCGTGCGTGCATTCATGCTTACCGGGCGGCTGCATGCGGAGGAGGGCAGTCACGCCCAGGCGGTGGATATCTATGAGCGCGCCGTGGATGCGGACATCGCCTTCGTGCCGGAGATCTTGCCGCCGCTCTTGGACAGCTATGCGCGCTCGGGCCAGATGGAACGCGCCGAAGGTTTTCTGCGCGATATCCTGGCGCGCTATCACGGCATTTCGCCGGTACTGGCCCTCACGCACCTTTACGAAAAACGCGATGGCGAAAAGCCCGCCATCCAATTCCTTACCTCGCAGTTGCGTCAGCGTCCGTCGGTACGCGGCCTGATGGCCTTGATCGATGCCACGATGGACAAGATCGAAGGCGAGGCGCGCGAAAATTTCCTGATCCTGCGCGACCTGACCAGGAAGCTGCTCGAAGGGCAGGCGATGTATCGCTGCAGCCATTGCGGCTTCGGTACCAAGGCGCACCACTGGCAATGCCCCAGCTGCAAAGGCTGGAGCACCATCCGGCCGATCCATGGTGTAGCCAATGAGTGAAGCCGTCGTGGCTAGGCTTGCCCCGATCGCGTTCGTTGTCCTGGTTGCCTTTTTGATCGCGCTGGGCGTGGTGCGGGCGGCGATCGCCTATGCAAACCGCCGCGGAATGCTGGACCAGCCCGGCCAGCGGCGCTCGCACAAGCTGCCCACGCCGCGTGGCGGGGGCATCGGCATCGTCGTGTCGGTGCTGCCCACGATGGCGGCATGCCTGTTTTATCTGCCTGCGCCATGGCCTTTTCACGCTATCGTCACGCTGCTTCTTGCGACCGCGCTGGTAGCGCTGATCGGCTGGTGGGACGATCACCATTCCCTGCCGGTACTTCCCCGTTTCGGAGTCCAGGTGCTGGCGGCAGCGATTTTTTCCTTCGCGCTCCTGATCGACGGTCCCGGCTGGCTCTGGCTACCCCTGCTGGTGGTGGCCGGCGCGTGGAGCATCAATCTGCATAATTTCATGGATGGCATCGACGGATTGCTGGCCCAGCAAGCCATCTTCGTGGGCAGCGGGCTTGCGGTGCTGGCCTGGTGCGCGGGGCAAGTGGCTCTGGCGGGTGCCTCGCTGTGCGTGGCGGCCGCCTGCCTGGGGTTCTGGTGCTACAACCGGTCGCCGGCCCGGATCTTCATGGGGGATGTGGGCAGCGGCAGCCTGGGCCTCCTGGTTTTCGCGCTCAGCGCGATGCTCTGGCGGGTGCGGGAGGGGCTGGTATGGCCGGCCGTGATCCTCAGTTCAGCATTCGTGACGGATGCCAGCCTTACTCTGCTGAACCGTATGTGGCGGGGGCGGCGCTGGTACACTGCACACCGCGAGCATCTGTATCAATGGATCGTGCGGAGGGGTGGCACGCATGCAACAGGAGCGGCTTGGTATGTGGGGTGGAACCTGCTGGTGGCGGCGCCGTTAGCGGCGCTGGCATTCAATAGGCCAGGGATGGGGCTGTTTGCCTGCATCGTTACCTATGCGGTCGCGACGGTGGTCTGGTTTATGGCCAAACGTCGTCTGATCCGGCGAGATCGATACAAGGTTCGTTATGTCCATACGTAAATGGGTCGGGGTAGTTCATCCACGCGTGGCGGTGGTCGTGCACGACCTGCTGGTCACGGCGCTGGCCTGGTGGGTGGCCAAGGAATTGCGCTACGCGCTCGATCCGCACTTGCTGGTGACGTTCGGATTTTTCGAGTTCCCGATCGTGCTGGCCGTGCAAGGCCTGATCTACGCATGGACCGGGCTCTACAAGGGTGTTTGGCGTTTCGCCAGCCTGCCTGATTTGTGGAACATCCTGCGCGCCGCCATCGTCGGCACGGTGGCCATAGGCGTGGCGCTGTTTCTGTATGGCCGTCTGGACGGCGTGCCGCGTTCGGTGCTGCTGCTCTATCCGTTCGTGCTGGCCCTGTTTCTGGGTACGCCGCGCCTGGCCTATCGTTTCTGGAAGGACAGCCGCATCGACCTGTTCATGCAGATCAAGACGCAACGCGTCCTGATCGTCGGCGCCAATCGCGCCGGCGAAGCGCTGGCGCGCGATCTGCATCGCGACAGCAGCTATGTGGTGGTCGGGTTTGTGGACGACCAGCGTTCGCTGCGCGGCGCGCGCATCAACGGCAAGCCCGTGCTCGGCACGCTTGAACAGCTTCCCGAGGTTGCCAAGGAAGCCGCCGTGCAGATGCTGCTGATTGCTTTGCCCGGTGCCAGTGCGCGGCAGATGCGGCAGGTGGTGGAACTTTGCGATCGCACCGGCCTGCCGTACCGCACCGTGCCCAAGCTGGAGGACGTGGTCGCAGGCCGTGCGCAATTCAATCAAATCAAGGAAGTTTCCATCGAAGACCTGCTCGGTCGCGATACGGTGGAACTGGACTGGACCCAGATCCGCGAGACGCTGACCGGTCGCCGCGTACTGGTGACCGGCGGCGGCGGTTCGATCGGTTCGGAGCTGTGCCGCCAGGTGGCGCGACTGGGTGTGCATGCGCTCACTATCGTGGAGTCGTGCGAATACAACCTCTATCAGATTTCGCAGGAGCTGCGCGCCGCCTATCCGGAGCTGCTGCTCAACGGCGTGCTGGCCGACTGCGGCGATCCGATCGCCATGCGCCGCCTGTTCACCGAAACCAGGCCGCAGGTGGTTTTCCACGCGGCGGCTTACAAGCACGTGCCGATGCTGCAGGGCCAGTTGCGCACGGCCGTACGCAACAACGTACTGGCCACGCGCACGGTGGCCGATCTTGCCAGCGAAACGCGGGTGGAGTGCTTTGTGCTCATCTCCACCGACAAGGCGGTCAACCCCACCAGCGTGATGGGGGCCTGCAAGCGCATCGCCGAAATCTGGTGCCAGAACCTCAACGCGCATTCGAGTACGCACTTCATCACCGTGCGATTCGGCAACGTGCTCGATTCGGCCGGCTCCGTGGTGCCGCGGTTCCGCCAGCAGATCCAGGCCGGTGGCCCGGTTACGGTCACGCATCCGGAAATTTCGCGCTATTTCATGACCATTCCCGAAGCCACCCAGTTGATCCTGCAGGCGGCTGCGCTGGGCAAGGGCGGCGAGATCTTCGCGTTGGACATGGGCGAGCCGGTCAAGATCCGCGATCTGGCCGAACAGATGATCCGGCTGGCGGGCAAGAAACCCGGCACCGAGATTCCTATCGTTTACACGGGGCTGCGTTCGGGCGAAAAGCTTTTCGAGGAGCTGTTCCATCCGCTGGAAAACTACAGCGCTACCCGGCACAACAAGATTTTCCTGGCGCAGCATCGTCCGGTTTCCTGGGACCTCCTGCAGGCGCAAATCGCCAAGGCGGCCGATGCGGTCCGCAGCTACGATGAAGACGAACTGCGCCGCTGCGTTTCCAATCTGCTTCCCTCGTTCTGCTGGACCGATGCGTCGCAGCCGGACAATGTCGTTTCAATACGCCGTAACGAAATCGGAGAAAAGTGAGTGAGCAAGCCATTGCGCAAGGTAGTGTTTCCCGTGGCGGGGCTGGGTACGCGGTTCCTGCCGGCCACGAAAGTTGTCGCCAAGGAAATGCTCCCCGTGCTGGATAAGCCGCTCATTCAGTACGCCGTCGACGAAGCCGTCGATGCGGGTGCGGACACGCTGGTGTTCGTCACCAATCGCTACAAGCACGCCATTGCCGATTACTTCGACAAGGCCTACGAGCTGGAAGCGAAGCTGCAGGAAAAGGGCAAGGACGAGCTGCTGGCGCTGGTGCAAGGTACGCTGCCCCGCAATGTGCGCGCCATCTTCGTGACGCAGCCCGAAGCGCTTGGCCTTGGCCATGCCGTGCTGTGCGCCAAGCCGGTGGTGGGCGACGAGCCGTTCGGCGTGGTGCTGCCCGACGACCTGATCTGGAACCGCGGCAAGGGTGCCTTGCGCCAGATGGCCGAACTCAGCCAGGCCGAGAATGCCGGGGTGATCGCCGTCGAGGAGGTTCCGCACGACCAGACCGACAAATACGGCATCGTTGACGCCCAGACGATCGACGAGCGCAGTGCGCGTATCCGTTTCATGGTCGAAAAGCCCAAGCCTGCCGACGCGCCATCCAACCTGGCGGTGGTGGGGCGCTATGTATTGCCGGGGCGCATCTTCCATCTGCTGGAGCACACCAGGGCCGGCGCGGGCGGGGAAATACAGCTGACCGACGCGATCGAGGCCCTGCTCAAGGAACAAGGCAAGGTGCTGGCCTACCGCTTTGAAGGCACCCGCTTCGACTGCGGCAACAAGGCGGGCCTGGTCCGCGCGACCATGCATATGGCCATGCAAGATCCGGTGCTGGCCCAGACCGTTCGCGAGTTTTCCAGCCAGCTCTAAGCGGCAAACACCGCTCTATGCCAAAGGCGCCGGGCAACCGGCGCCTTTTTTGTCATGGCGCTGCCCTACGTGGGCCGGCCGTGTCAGAATCGTGTCCGCAGGCTGCCATCTTTTTCGAGCAGTCTGTGCATGGGGAATCCTGATCCAAATGCGGTCATGCCCGGGAGGCGTGACGCGTCCCCGCAGGTGGACGAACGCCACGACGTGCAAAACGGCGTGGTTATTTAACGGATTGAACATCGGAAGGCATTATGGATTTGCTGCGCTTTCTGTTACTGCTGCCGGTGCGCCTTGTCGCCGGACTTCTCAACGCCCTGGGATGGATGCTTGCGCCGCTGGTAGGCCAGCTCCGCTGGTCGGCGCCCGCATGGGTGCACGTGGTGCGCCGGCGCCCTCGGCAATCGGCTGCCGCCGTGCTGGCCGTGGCGCTGCTGGTTTGCGGCGGATGGTTTGGATGGCAGTGGTACAAGCACCGTCCGCGCCCCAGGGAGCCGCAGAAAATCAGCTGGCAGGTTAGTGCGCCCGATATCACCGACTACAGCAAACTCCCGCTGGTCATTCACCCCTTGGAGGTGGATTTTTCCGGCTCCGCCGCGCCCATCGAGCTGGTCGGCAAGCCGGTGACGGCGGGCATCACCATGCAGCCCGATACCAAGGGACAATGGACCTGGGTGGATGACCGCACCCTGCGTTTCACGCCGGCCGCCGACTGGCCGATAGGGCAGCACTACAAGGTCCGTTTCGACACGCGGCAGGCCTTCGCCCATCACGTGCTGATGGCCAACGATCGCTTCGAGTTCGATACGCAGCCGTTCACCGCCAGCTTCGGCACCGGCGAGTTCTATCAGGATCCGCAGGATCCCACCGCGAAGAAAACGATCGTTCCGGTCAACTTCAACTATCCGGTCGACACCGCCCAATTTGAAAAACGCATTGCGCTGATCCTGGCCGGCAAGGGCGACAATTCGGGTGCGCCGCTGAAATTCAGCGTCACCTATGATCAGTTCAAGCTTCACGCGTGGATCCATTCCCAGCCGCTGGACCTGCCGCGCGACGACGGCTCGGTCGCGGTAAACCTCGACAGCGGCGTGCGCAGCTCGCGCGGCGGCGAGGGCACGCAGATTGCGATCAATACCAGCGTGCGCGTACCGGGTTTGTACAGCCTTACCGTGCAGGACATCAGTCCCACCCTGGTGGACAACGACAAATACGAGCCCGAGCAGGTGATGGTGGTCAACCTGGGTGGCGCCGTTCGCGACAGCGACCTGGCGAGCCTGGTCCATGCGTGGGTGTTGCCGGCGCAAAAGCCGGGAGCGAACAACGCGCAAGCGCCGGACCAAGACCACGGCGGGGAAGACGGCGATTCGGCCAGCCAGCCGCAAAACGCGAATTACGACTGGAGCGTGGACGAAGTCGGCGACGACACCCTGCGCAAATCGCAACAGCTTCCGCTGGAAGTGGTACCTACGGAAAACGACTACCAAGCGCTGCAAAGTTTCAAGTTCCACGCCAACCCCGGCCAGCGCATTTACGTACGCATCGACAAGGGGCTGAAATCGTTCGGCGGTTACGTGCTCGGCGAGCCGGTGGCGCAGGTGATCACGGTGCCCGACTATCCGAAACTGCTGCACTTCATGGCAAGCGGTTCATTGCTCTCGCTTAGCGGCAGCAAACGCATCTCCATTGTGTCGCGCAACATGAGCGGCATGCGGCTGGAAGTGGGCCGTGTGCTGCCTGACCAGCTGCAGCACTTGGTCAGCCTCAACCAGGGTGATTACAGCCATCCGCAACTGATGGAAGGCTTTGGCGAGGAACACATCGTGGAACGCTATGAGGTCAAGCGCTCCTTCCCTACCGACGATCCCGCGCATGCGCACTACGAGGGCGTGGATCTGAGCCAGTACCTGCAAGGCAACAAGCGCGGTGTGTTTTTGCTTCATCTGTATGCATTCGATCCCGCGGCGGCAAAAAAGCGCGCCGAGCGGGAAGCCAAGGCGAGGGCGCGTGAGCAGCAAGGCGTCGCTCCGCCACCGCCCGGCGCGCCGGCGGATGCGGATGTGTCCAGCGATGATGCCAACGCCGATACGGACAGCGACGACGCCGCGCAGGACAGCCGCCTGATCGTGGTGACCGACCTGGGCCTGTTGGTAAAGCGTGCGCTTGACGGCAGCCAGGACGTGTTCGTCCAGTCCATCCGCACCGGGCAACCGGTGGCCGATGCCAGTGTGTCGGTGCTGGCGGTGAACGGGCAGACGCTTTACACACAAGCCACTGGCGCCGATGGCGTGGTGCATTTTCCCACGTTCAAAGGCCTGGATCGCGAGAAACGCCCCGCGCTATATATCGTCAGCAAGGGCGAAGACCTTTCCTTCCTGCCCGTCGGCGGCTACGACCGCCAGCTCGACTACTCGCGCTTTGACATCGGCGGCGACGCCAGTTCGGTCAATCCAGGCACGCTGTCGGGCTACTTGTTCTCCGACCGCGGCATCTATCGCCCGGGCGATGACATCCATATTGGCCTGATCGTGAGGGCGGCGAGCTGGCTACGCGACGTCGCCGGCATTCCGCTGGAAGCCGACATTGTCGATCCGCGCGGCGTCACCGTGAAACAGGTGCCGCTGAAGATGGACGATTCCGGCTTCGGCGAACTGGCCTACACCACGGCCGAGACTGCGCCCACCGGCACCTGGGCGGTGAACCTCTACATCGTGCGCGACGGCAAGGCCGATACGCAGATCGGCAACACCACGGTGCAGGTCAAGGAGTTCCTGCCCGATCGCATGAAAGTGGCAGCCAAGCTGTCCAGCCAGGTGACCGAGGGGTGGGTCAAGCCCGATGGCCTCAAGGGCGTGGTGGACGTGCAAAACCTGTTCGGCACCCCCGCGGCGGATCGGCGCGTGGAAGCGTCGCTTACGTTGCGCCCGGCGTGGCCCGCGTTCCGCAGCTGGCCCGATTACCACTTCTACGACGTACATCGCGCCAAGGATGGTTACGACGAAGCCCTGCAGGACGGCAAGACCGACGACAAGGGCCATGCCGAATTCGATCTGGACCTGAAAAAATACGCCCAGGCCACCTACCAGTTGTACTTCCTGGCCAAGGCACATGAAGCCGATAGCGGACGCACCGTTGCCGCTGCGGCGCAAACGCTGGTGTCCAGCAACGACTGGCTGATCGGCTACCGCAGTGAGGACGACCTCGACTACGTGAATCGCAACGCCGTGCGCAAAGTGCACCTGGTGGCGATCGACCCGCAGGCGAAGTCGATCAAGCTCGACGGACTGAAGGCGCAGTTGATCGAGCGTCGTTATGTTTCCGTGCTCACCAAGCAGGATTCGGGCGTCTACAAATACGAATCCAAGCTCAAGGAAATTCCGGTCAACGAGCAACCGCTGGCGATACCGGCAGGCGGTCTCGATTACACCCTGCCCACCGATAAACCGGGCAATTACGCATTGGTCATCCTGCGTGGCAGCGATCGCATCGAAGTCAATCGCGTGACGTACTCGGTGGCGGGCGCCGCCAACCTGTCGCGTTCGCTGGACCGCAACGCCGAGCTGCAGTTGAGCCTGGAAAAGCCCGATTACAAGCCCGGCGATACGGTCAACATTTCGATCCATGCGCCGTACGTCGGCAGCGGCCTGATCACTATCGAGCGCGACAAGGTCTACGCGCACGCCTGGTTCCACGCCGATACCACCAGTTCGGTGCAGCAGATCACCATCCCGAAGGATTTCGAAGGCAACGGCTATATCAACGTGCAGTTCGTGCGCGATCCGTCGTCGGACGAGATCTTCATGAGTCCGCTGAGCTATGGCGTGGTGCCGTTCTCGGTGAACCTGGATGCGCGCCGCGATCCCATCACGGTCCAATCGCCGGCGCTGGTGAAGCCCGGCGACACGGTCACCTTCAAGCTGCACGCCGATCACCCTGCCAAAGCGGTGGTGTTTGCGGTGGACGAGGGCATTTTGCAGGTGGCGCGCTACAAGCTGGGCGATCCGCTTGGCTTTTTCTTCCGCAAAAAGATGCTGGAAGTGCAGACCTCACAGATTCTCGACCTGATCCTGCCCGACTTCGAGAAACTGATGGCCTCCGCTGCCGCGCCCGGCGGCGATGCGGACGCGGCGATCAGCCGCCAGCTCAATCCGTTCAAGCGCAAGCGCGACAAACCGGTGGTGTTCTGGTCGGGCGTGGTGGATGTCGATGGCGAAAAGGATTTCACCTATACCGTGCCTGATTACTTCAACGGCAAGCTGCGCGTGATGGCGGTGGCGGTGTCGTCCGATCGTATCGGTACCTTCGAAGGCAGCACCACGGTACGTGGCGATTTCGTGCTTTCGCCCAATGCGCCCACGACATTGGCGCCTGGTGATGAGGTGTATGTAAGCGTGGGCGTGGCCAATAACCTCACCGGCCTTGGCGGCAAGCAGGTGCCGGTGACGGTGACGCTTAAGGCCGGGCCGCAGCTGCAGATCATAGGCGGGGCTACGCAAAGCCTTAGCCTTGGCGAAATGCGCGAGGGGGTGGTGCGCTTTCATCTGAAGGCCACCGATCAGCTCGGTTCGGGCCACCTGGCTTTCACCGCGGCGTACGGGGGCAAGTCGGCCAGCCAGGCGGTGGATGTCTCGGTGCGGCCGGCCGCCGCGTACCGCACCCAGGTCGATGTGGGGCAGGTGGCTACGCGCAGCCAGGTCGAGCTGTCGCCGTTGCGCCCGATGTTCGATGCCTACGCTTCGCGCGATGCGGCCATCTCGCCGTTGCCGGTGGTGCTTGCGCAGGGCCTTACCAGTTACCTGGTGAACTACCAGAACTACTGCAGCGAACAGGTCGTCAGCATGTTGATGCCGCGCCTGATCGTGGCCAAGTGGCCGCAGGTGCCGGTGTTCGCGCACGCCTTGCAGCCCGCGTTCGGCGGCGAGGACAACAAGAAGATCAGCAACGCCGATGCGATGGCGAAGTTGCTCGACGTGCTGCACGCGCGCCAGAACAGCGAAGGCGGTTTCGGCCTGTGGGCGGCGACGCCCGACTCCGAACCGTTCGTCTCCAACTATGCGATGAATTTCCTGCTCGAAGCACGCGATCGCGGCACGGCGGTGCCGCAGGACATGCTCGATGCCGGCAACAAGTACCTGCAGCAGCTGGCCAGCAACGAGGGCATGGACTCGCTCGATCTGCTGCGCCAGCGCGCGTATGCGGCCTATCTGCTGACGCGGCAGGGCAATGTCACCACCAACGCGCTGGCATCGATCCAGAGACGCCTGCAGGACGCCTATCCAAAGGATTGGAAAAACGACCTGGCCGCGGCATGGCTGGCGGCATCCTACAAGCTGCTCAAGCAGGATGACGAAGCGAACCGCCTGATCGCCGGACCGGAAAAACAACTGGAACGTTCGCAGGCGAGCGAGGACTTCGTCTACGGCTATTACTACGATCCGCTGGTTCGCGATGCCACCGTGCTTTATCTGCTGGCCAAGCATTTCCCCGAGCGGGCCAATGCCTTGCCGCCGCGGGTGTTCGAAAACATCGCCTGGCCGCTTGCCCATGACGACTTCAACACCTTGTCCTCGGCCATGACCATCCTTGCGTTGGACAGCTATGCCAACCAGAACGCCAGCCAGCTCGACAAACTGAGCATCCAGGAAGTGCACGCCGATGGCAGCGCCAAGTCCATCGCCAGCATCCAGGGCGATCTGCTGCAGGCAGGTAGCTGGAGTGCGGCGGCCAGCAAACTGCGTTTCATCAACCAGAGCACTCTGCCGGCATGGCATGTGGCCAGCCAGGGCGGCTACGACCGCGTGCAGCCGACCGCCGCGATCAAGAACGGCATCGAAGTCGTGCGCGATTACACCGATGCGCAAGGCAAGCCGGTCGATACCGTCGCGCTTGGACAGGAGATCGACGTGCATGTGCGCATCCGCGCGACGGGCGAGCAGGGCGTGGGCAACGTCGCCATGGTCGATCTGCTGCCCGGCGGGTTTGAGCCGGTGATCCAGCCCCCGCCGGTCGCCAATGCCTCCAACGGCGACAGCGGCAGCGGCGACAACAACAGCGGCGACAACGCGTCCGGCGGCAGCGACAACCAGACCGCCACGCCGGCCTGGCGTTCGCCTATTGGCCTGTCGCAATCGAACTGGCAGCTGGAGTACGCCGACATCCGCGAGGACCGCGTGGTGATCTACGGCACGGCAACGCCTGACGTGCACGAATTCGTCTATCGCATCCGCGCCACCAATGCCGGCAAGTTCGCCATACCGCCGGCGTACGCCGAATCGATGTACGACCGCAGCATCCAGGCACGTTCGCCCGGTGGCAGCGTGCTGACCGTGACAGACAAACCCTGAGGTACGTCCATGCCCTCCCGTCGCCGACGGGAGGGCATCGTTCTGCGATATGCCGGTATTCATTCGCACACTGGCCCATGCGTTGACACACGGGTTATGGCGCTGGCAGAACTGGCTGGCGGCCATCGCCCTGGTGGTTGCCGTGCTGGTGGGCTGCCGCCTGTGGCCGCACTCGCCGCTGCGCGGCTGGCTGCCGGCCTCGACCGCCGTGTACGACGACAAAGGGCATCTGTTGCGACTGACGCTGGCCAGCGACCAGCAATATCGCCTGTGGGTGCCGCTCAAGGACATTTCCCCGCAACTGATCGACGCGGTGCTGCTGCACGAGGACCGCTGGTACCGCTGGCATCCCGGGGTCAATCCTTATGGCTTGCTGCGTGGCGCCTGGATGACCTACGTGCGGCATGCCGCGCCGCAGGGCGGTTCGACCATCAGCATGCAGTTGGCGCGGCTGCTGTGGGGGCTCAATACACGCACGCCGGTGGGCAAGCTGCGACAGATCGCGCGTGCATTGCAACTGGAGTTGTTTTATTCCAAGCACCAGATTTTGGAGGCGTATCTCAACGACGCGCCCTACGGCGCCAACGTGCAGGGCGTGGGTACCGCCAGCCTGATCTATTTCGGCAAGCCCGCCGATCAGCTGACGCTGCCGGAGGCATTGACGCTGGCGGTCATTCCGCAGGATCCGTCGCGGCGCCTGCAAGACGGGCGCGGCGCCAACGCGCTGATCAGCACGGGCCTGGCCGATGCACGCAACCGGCTGTATGCGCAGTGGCTGGCAAGCCACCCGCGCGATGCCGCGCTGAAACCGTTGTTCGCGTTGCCGTTGACGCTGCAGCCGCTTAACCGCATGCCGTTCGAAGCGCCGCACGCGGTGGAGCAGGCGCTCGCCGGCGCATCGCTGGACGCCGACAACCGCGGCGCGCCGCTTGTCACCACTATCGATTTGGACCTGCAGCACAGCCTGGAGCGGCAGGTTGCGTTGTACGTCAAGCGCAACGGCTCGCGCGGTATTCGCAATGCCGCCGCCATCCTTGTCGATACGCGCGATATGGGGATCAAGGCGATGGTCGGTTCGGCCGATTATCGCGATGCGACGATCCAGGGGCAGGTAAACGGAACGCTGGCCAAGCGCTCGCCCGGCTCCACGCTCAAGCCTTTCATTTATGCGTTGGGCTTCGATCAGGGCGTGTTGCAGCCGCAGACGGTGTTGCGCGACGTGCCTACGTCCTTTGGCCCGTACACGCCAGAAAACTTCGATGGCAACTTCCTGGGCCCGATCACGGCCACGCAGGCTTTGATACGCAGCCGTAACATTCCGGCGGTGTGGGTGGCCTCTCAATTGCATCAGCCCAGCCTTTACGATTTTCTGCAGCAGGCCGGCGTGAGCCGGATGGCCAGCGAACAGCATTACGGCCTGTCGCTGGTGCTGGGCGGCGGCGAAGTGACCATGCAGGAGCTTGCCGGGCTGTATGCGATGCTGGACAACCAGGGCGTACTGCGTCCGCTGCGTCTGCGCGCGAGCGACCCGCAAGTGCAGGGCACGCGCCTTCTCAGCGAAGAAGCCAGTTTCATGGTGATGGACATCCTGCGGCAGAATCCACGCCCGGATGACGCGCTTGGCATGCAGTCCATGCGCATGCCTGTGTATTGGAAAACCGGTACCTCATGGGCGTTTCGCGATGCCTGGACGGCCGGCAGCTTCGGGCCATATGTGCTGGTGATCTGGGTCGGTAACTTCGACGGCTCGGGCAATCCCGCATTCGTGGGCGTGGATGCCGCGGCGCCGTTGTTCTTTCAGGTCATCGATGCGTTGCGCGCCGAACACGTGCCGATGGATCAGCCCATCCGGCACATGCCGGCCCAGCTCAAGCGCGTGCAGATTTGCCTGGCCAGCGGCAACCTGCCCACGCAATGGTGTCCGCAAAAGGGGTTTACCTGGTTCATCCCGGGCAAGTCGCCGATCCGGGTGGACGACATCTACCGGCCGGTGGTGATCGACGATGCCACCGGAATGCAAGCGTGCCCACCCTTCGATGGAAAGCATACGCACGTGGAGGTGTACGAGTTCTGGCCATCGGATCTTCAACGCGTGTTCCAGCAGGCAGGCATGCCCCGGCGCAAGCCGCCGGTCAATCCCGGCTGCAGCGATGCGAGCGCGGACGGCACCCCGCCAAGCATTACCTCGCCCCTGCGCGGCAGCACTTATGCGTTGCGCCTGAAACAACTGGCCGACGAGCGCATACCTTTCACCGCCACCACCGATGCGAGCGTGCACGCGCTGTATTGGTTCGTCGACGATGCCTACGTCGGGCGCAGCGCCCCCAACCAATTGCTGTACTGGCAACCCCGCGCGGTGGGACAATACAACGTCCGCGTGGTTGACGACCACGGCCACGCGGACCAGCGCTTGCTGGACATTATCCTGGTCGAATGACAGCAACGGGCGCAACCGCGCTATGCTCGGCGTCCAAACCGCCCGATCCGTTCGCTTATGGCCAGGCATGAAGCAGCCCTCGGTTCCCTCTTATTACCGTGCCACCGCAACGCCTTACCTGCCTCATGCACCGCTGCAGGGACGGCAGGAAGCGCGCGTGGCGATCATCGGTGGCGGTTTCGCCGGCTTGAATACTGCCTTGGGCTTGGCCGAACGCGGCGTTCGCGACGTGGTCGTGCTGGAGCGCGAGCAGGTGGGCTTTGGCGCATCCGGGCGCAACGGCGGATTTGTATTCGGCGGTTATTCCCTGGGCGAAGCTGCACTGCACCAGCAACTCGGCGAGCAGCGTGCGCGCGAGATCTTCCAATTGACTACCGCGGCGGTGCAGCGCATACGTGAGCGCGTGGCACGCTACGCGATTGCCTGCGACATGGTCGATCAGGGCGTCATCTGGGCCAATTGGTTCCGCGATCCGGATGTGTTGCGCCGGCGCCAGCGGCTGCTGGCCGACCACTACGGCGTGCACTGGGAATGGATGCCGCAGGAAGAGCTGCGCGAGCGCGTGCGCAGCCAGCGCTATTACGACGGTTTGTACGAACGCAACGCCTTGCACCTGCACCCGCTCAATTACGCCATCGGCCTGGCCGGCGCGGCGGCACGGCAGGGCGTGCGGCTGCATGAGCATACCGATGTGTGGCGCTTGCGGCGCGAAGGCCAACACTGGCTGGTAAGCACGCCGCAGGGCCAAGTGCAGGCCGAACACGTGGTACTTGCCTGTGGCGGTTATCTTGCGGGATTGCGCAAGCAGATCGATCGTGCGGTGCTGCCCATTGCCACGTACGTGATGGTGACCGAGCCCTTGGGCGAGCGCCTGGACGATTGCCTGCAAACGCGTTCGGCCATTTACGACACGCGTTTCGCCTTCGACTATTACCGCCCCTTGCCGGACCGGCGCCTGCTCTGGGGCGGACGCATCTCCATCCGCAATCGTTCGCCCAAGGCAGTGCAACGCCTATTGACCCGCGACCTGCTGCGTGTTTTTCCCACCCTGAAGGGCCTGCGCGTCGCCTACGCGTGGTCGGGCTTGATGAGCTACGCGCGCCACCAGATGCCGCAGATCGGCAGCAGCGGCGACGGGCTATGGTGGGCGCAGGCGTTCGGCGGCCATGGTCTGGCGCCGACCTGCGCGGCGGGTGAATTACTGGCCGCGGCGATCGCCGAAGGCGATACCGGATGGCAGCAATTTGCCGGCTACGGATTGGCCCGTGCCTATAAACCGTTCGGTTTCCTGGGCGCGCAAGCCAGCTATTGGTGGCAGGAATTCAACGACTGGTTCAAGACGAGCGTGGAAGGATGAACGAGCAAACCGCCATCGCACAGGAAATCAGCTGGGCCGATTTCGAAAAAGTGCTTATCGTCGCCGGCACCGTGACGCGCGTGGAAGCCTTTGCGCAAGCGCGCAAGCCGGCCCTGAAAGTATGGGCGGACTTCGGCCCCTACGGCGAACGCAAGACAAGCGCCCAGATTGCCGCGCTGTATACGCCTGAGACGCTGGTCGGGCGCCAGATCGTGGGCGTGATCAATTTTCCGGAAAAGCAAATTGGCCCGTTTCGCTCCCAATTTCTGTTGACGGGCTTCCACACCGATGAAGGCGTGGTGGTGACGGCGATCGAGCGGCCGGTACCCAATGGAACCCGGCTGGCCTGACGCTGCGCCAGACCTAACCGCGCGCGCGATCCAGCCAGACGCCAAGCCCTTGCGCGTTAAGTTCGATGTCGTTGCCCAGCCAGTGCAGCAGCTCGTCGCGGCCGCCACGCCAGCCGTGTGCGGCGGTGCGATCGGCATACAATTGCGTGAGGCCTTGAATAAGTTGCGCATGCCGATCCGTGGCATCGGCGCTGCGCGTGGCAACCTCGACCATCGCGTCGATCAGTTCATGCAAGCGAGCCGCCAGCTGCTCAACCTGTTCGACCCGGCCGAAGTGGGTCAGGTACATCGCCTCGGGCTTTAGCCGCAGCAAGCGGTCGATCGATGCGTGCAAGGCATCGGGGTCAAATTGCACCGGCGTTGTGGTCGGCAGGATGAAGGCCCCGTTTTCCGTATCCAGTTCGCGATAGGACAGGCCGAAGGTATCGCCGGTAAAGCAGACATTGGCGTGGCGGTCGTAAATGGCCATGTGGTGCCGGGCGTGGCCGGGCGTATCGATGCAGAGCAGGGGACGGCCGTTCAGATCAACGATATGGCCGTCAGGCGCCTCCACGACGCGTTCAGGCGGCACCGGCCGCAGGCGGCCATAGGCCTGTTCCATGACCGTCTCCCCATACACCGCGGCGGCGCCGGCCCACAGTTGGGAGGGGTCGATCATGTGCCGCGCCCCACGCGGGTGCACGACCAGGTGCGCATGGGGCAATTGCGCCATCAATTCACCCGCGCCGCCGGCGTGATCCAGGTGAACATGGGTGAGGATCAGCCAGTCGATCTGGGATGCCTTCATGCCTGCATCGGCAACCGCCTTGAGCAGGGCAGGGACCGAGTGGTTGGTACCACAGTCGATGAAGGCGCCGTGTCCGTCCTGGACGACTAGATAAGCGGCGTCGAAGCGCGGCCGGACGAACCCGGTGTCGAGGGTGAAAATGCCTTGCTGCATCGTGGGGGCGGGGGCAACGGGGGGCTTCGAATATAGATCGTCGGAAACCTGTTGTCGTTATTTTGACCATCACTTTTAAGGTTAGTCCGATATCCCCTGAGTCATACAACTCTTACGATCCTACGGCCGGCGTTCGCCCTTCCCAGGGAGTCAACACACCGGTAGGCGTCGAGGATTTTTCTGATGTTAAGGGTATCCCCCTCGTCAGAGTGCCTTCGATGCCGGTACCGAGTCAGGCTTGTGGGTAGTGCGTCTAAAATGCCAGGGCGTCGACGTTTCTCACTGTCTTGCCGTATTTCACTTTCTTCACGGGGCACCCTGGGTGTCCTGCGGATCGTCGGACTGAAGAGATAACGATGTCAGAGCGTGTTCATTCGCAAACCCCGACGGGCCAGCAGGACATCGCTGAGCTTCAGAGGCATCAGCACCGGTTGCTGTACGGCGGCGGCACGATCCTGTCGCTGCTCATGCTGATGGTGCTGCTGGCGTGGGTGGTGCTCAGCATCAACGATTACCGGTCCGATCAGCTTGACGATTTCCGGCGCGCCAAGCTGGCACTCGATTCGGCATTCATACAACGCGATGCGGGCTACGTTCGCACGTTGAACATGATCGAGTACGTCTGGCGCAACAAATCCGCGGAGCTTGAGGCCATGGGCAAGGCCCACTACCCAGGCTTTGCCGCGCACGCGGACCAGGCAGTAGTGCAAGCCAGCCCCGAAGCCATGCAATGGCTCGTGCTGGGCAGCGATCTCAGTGCCTGGCCCCAGGACAGGGTCGAGCGTTATCTGGGGCTGGTCCAGGAGCTGTCGGTCATCAGCGGCACCTCCATCGTCGAGCGTGGCAAGGAGCCGGGTACGCTGGGTTATTTCTACGATCCCGGCGAAGCGCTGTTCGCTTTCGGCAGCGGATTGACCGCCACGCAACTGCATGCCGCGGCGGAGCAATCGGATCGGGCCGCACTTTTCTCCAAGCTCAAATCGCCGGACATCGACTTCAACGATCTGCAGGCCCTGCACGACTTGCGGCGGGGCAATCCGACCCTTCCGTTCTTCGGCACAGGCCTGCCGCAGGTGGTCTCCTCGTTTGGAAAAAATCCGTCCACCGGCCAGCCATCGATCGTTGGCTCCCTGGTAGCGATGGATGGCGACACGCCGATCGGTGCCTTCGTCATCTACGAACCGCTGGAGCGATTCCTCAATCAATTGCGCAAGGCCGCGCAGAATGCCCTGACCGTGGTTGCGCCCGATGGCCAGGTGGTTCTAAGTACCGCGCCGCCCGGCGAGAGCCGCGCCGTCGCCGCGGCAGTCCAGCCCTGGCTGGAGAGCCAACCGGAGGGAACCGCCACGGCGTACTATCGAACGCACGGCCAGTTTTTCATCGGCGAGCGCATCGCCGGTACGCCGTGGACGCTGGTGCGGGCCTACACCTGGATCGACGTCCTGCGTTACGAAAGCATGCCCATCCTGGCGGCCGTCATCGTCGCGGCGGTACTGCTGGCGCTGCTGTGGTTTTTGCTGATCCACCAGGATCGCAGCGTATTCGCACCCGCGCTGGTGCGCGCCAAGCGTGTTTACCAAAGCGAACTGCTCAATCGCACGATGATCGAAACCTCGCCGGTGGGACTGTGCGTCCTCGCCATGGATACCGCCGCGCCATTGCTGCAGAACGACCTGGTGCGTGGCTATGCGGCCGACATTCCCGATCCCGAAACCACGTTCTACCGCCAACTCCTGCAGGGCTACGGCGAGGCCGTGCAACAGTTGGAGGGCCGTCCGGAGGCGCGCGAATTCGGCCTGATCCTGGCCAACGACCAGGGCGAAGGGCGCCGCCACTTGTTGATCGCCGCAATGCCGATCGTCTATCAGGATCATCGCGCACTGTTCTGCGTGCTGCGCGACGTTACCGCGCGCGCCGAGCTGGAGGAAAACCTGCGCCGTGCCCGGCAGGATTCGGAAACCGCCAGGCTGGCGGCGGAGTCGGCCAGCCGTGCCAAGTCGTCGTTCGTGGCCATGATGAGTCACGAGATCCGCACGCCGCTCAACGGTATCCTCGGCCACCTCGAACTGATGGCGCGCTCGCGGCTGGAGGCTTTCCAGCGCGAACGGCTCGACCGCATCCGCATATCCGCCGACACGCTGCTGGCCATCATCAGCGACGTGCTCGATTTCTCCCGCATCGAGGCGGGGCAGCTGGATATCGATCCCACACCATTCGAACTGCGTCCGCTGATGGAGCAAACGGCACTGTTGTATGCGCCGGCGGCCCAGCGCAAGGGCGTGCGGCTTTATTACGGCGTGGACGCCAGCCTGGCGGGAACCTACGTAGCCGACGTGCATCGCATTGGCCAGGTGCTCAACAACCTGGTCAGCAACGCCGTCAAGTTCACCGAATCAGGGCGCATCGTCATGCGCGTGCGGCACGCGCCAGAAACACCTGGGGGCACCACGCGGCTGCGGTTCGAAGTCATCGATTCGGGCATCGGCATGACCGAAGAGCAGCGCGCGCTCATTTTTCAGCCGTTTTCGCAAGCGGACGCCAGTATTTCGCGCCGCTTCGGCGGTAGCGGGCTGGGTCTGGCCCTGTGTCGGCAAATCAGCGAACTGATGGGCGGTTCCATCGAGGTGCAGAGCACGCCTGCCGTAGGCAGCGTTTTTACGTTCGATGTGCCGGTGATGGAACATGACGACGCGTCGGGTGCCGAACGCGGACCGCTCCTCGGCCGCACCATCGCCTTGCTTTCGGCGACGGTGGAATGGCGTACCGAAGTGGAGGCGCTCCTGGCGGGATGGGGGGCACACGTCACCGTGGCCGGGCAGCCGTCCGAGCTTGATTCGGACAGTGTTGCAAGTGTCGATGCGCTGGTTATTTTCGGTGCATGGCGGGAATGGTCCGACGATGAAGAACAGGCACTGGTCAAGCGGGCAAGGCGCGTCGTGCGCGCGACCATCGATGGCCCCTTGCTTGCGCAGCTGCAAGATGGAGCCTGGTTTGTATCCTGCTATTCCAGCGCCGCCCTGCAGGCAGCCATATCCGAAGCCGAGCCCGGGCACGCGCAGCGGCCTGGCGTGGCCGCGAGGGACGAGCAGGCGGAGCCCCCTGCGAAACAGCGGGCGAGGGTGCTGCTTGCCGATGACAACCCGGTCAACCGTGAACTGATCCAGCAACAGCTCGAAGCACTCGGCTACGGCGTGGATACCGCGGAAGACGGCACGGTGGCGTTGCAACTGTGGCAGGACGGTCGCTACGGGATCGTGCTTACCGATATCAACATGCCGCAAATGAATGGCTACGAATTGACGCAGGAGCTGCGCAAGCGCGGCGCGAGGGTGCCCATCATTGCGGTAACCGCCACGGCACTGGCCAGTGAAAAGGTGCACTGCAAAGACGCAGGCATCGACGATCTGCTGCTCAAGCCCCTGTCGCTGGAGCGTCTTGAAGAAGCATTGAATCGCCATCTTGCGAACGCCGGCCGACCGGCAGCGGCACCCCTTAAGGCCGCGTGGGCGGCAAAGTTTCCGGAGAAAGTGCGTCGTGTCTTCGTCGAGTCCGGTACCCGAGACCTGCACACCATTCTGGAAGCCGAACAAGCTGGCGACAAAGAGACATTGCTGGCGCGCGCCCATTCGTTGAAGGGCGCCTTGTTGATGCTTGGCGAGCAGGATGTCGCCGCGAAATGTGCGGCGCTGGAGAAACGGATCGACGCCTCGGACATCGCTTCCGCTTCGGGCATGCTGCGCGATTTTGAAAGACAGATGCGCGCGCTGCTGGACCGTTACGCGCAAGCCGATTGAAAGCGCCAATGTGCGCAGGTGCGGGATGGGTTCATGCGCGCGCCAGGCGTGCTCGTTTACGGCGGCGCAGATAACGCCACATGCCTGCCACCAGCGCCGCCAGCACAAGCAGCGCCGCCGCCAACTCGGCCGCCAGCAGACGGAACTGGTTGAACATCACGAACATGCCGTCTTCGGTATAAAAGCCGTTGAACTTGCCGACCATGGCGGGCAAGCCCAGCAGATCCTGCTTGGTCAGTTGCAGCACATGTTCGTTGGGATGATAGGTCGAACCCCATGTGTACGTATCGCCGGCGGCATCCAGTTCGACATGGCCGCCGAGTACGTAGCTCACCGGCCGATGCTTGATGAAATCGGCCACGCGTCGCGCGCTTGCGACGTCGCTGGCGGTATCGTCGATGATCAGGCGTCCGGGCATGAAGAAATCGCCCGAGAAAAACAGCGCGGTGTTACGGTCGTAATAGGAAACGTGTGAGGGGTAATGCCCCGGCGTGGGCAGCACATCGACGATGCGATCGCCCAGATCGATCTGCGCAATACCCTGGGGCCACTCATGGAAGCCGAAAAACTGCTTGACGTGTGCCAGATCGGTCGCAACGACTTGCACGCGCGGCAGTGACCGGAACTGCGGATCGCCGGCCCGGTGGTCCAGGTGGCCATGCGTGTGCACCACCAGCAGCGGCAACTTGGCGCCGGCATCGGTCGGCAGCAGGTCCATCACCGTCTTGGCCAAGGGCATCAGCCTGGGATCGGCCACGTCGCCGGTGTCGATCAGCAACGCGCGCCGGGACCCGATCAGCAGATACATGAAGGGCGCTTCGAAGGTGGCACAGGGATTTTCACGCAGGATGTAGGTCTGCGCGTTGTAGCGATGCACCTGCAGGGGAGGCTGTGGCGACTTGCTGCAGTCGGTGGCGCCTTCGTTCCAGTGCACGTTCATGGAACCGGGGACGGTTTGCGCATTGGCGAGGGGACAGGTTGAGGCGATGCCAAGGGCCAGCCACAGGCCATGCAGCAGTTTCATGTAGCCGCTCCGGGGACGTATTGGAAAGTGGGATGCCGCGTGTCCGATTAAGGTTTAATGTGCGCATCCATCCCGCCATGACCGGCACACGCCCTTGTTTCCCATGCAAGACTTGCTATCGGTGCTGTGCGGGTCCCTGGTGGGCTTTTCATTGGCCTTGATCGGCGGGGGCGGTTCGATCCTGGCCGTGCCGTTGCTGCTCTATGTGGTCGGCCTGCATGATCCCCACAAGGCGATCGGCACCAGTGCCTTGGCGGTCGCCTGCAATGCCTTTGCCAACCTGATTGCGCACGCGCGTGCGGGAAATGTGCGCTGGCCTGCCGCTTTCACGTTCGCCGCGGCGGGCGTGATCGGAGCGTTCCTGGGCTCCAGCCTCGGCAAAGTCGTCGATGGCCGGCATTTGCTGACGTTGTTCGCGGTGCTGATGCTGGTGATCGCCACCCTGATGTTGCGCGGCAGGCGCGGCCACGATGGCACGGGCTATCCGCGCGAACACATGTTTCCCCGCCTTGGGCTGGTCGGATTGGGGGCGGGCATGCTGGCCGGTTTTTTTGGCATCGGCGGCGGATTCCTGATCGTGCCGGGCTTGGTTCTGGCCAGTGGCATGGCGATGATCGAGGCGATTGGCACCTCTTTGTTTTGTGTGGGTGCGTTCGGCGCCACCGCGGCGCTCAGCTATGCCGCGTCGGGATTGGTGCAATGGCCGTTGGCGTTGGAGTTCATCGCCGGCGGCGTCGTCGGAGGCTGGCTTGGCATGGCGAGTGCTCAAAAATTGTCCAAAACACGCGGTGCGCTCACTGTCCTGTTCGCGTCGGTGATCGTCGCGGTAGCCCTGTTTATGCTGGTCAAAAGCTTGCCCCGCTAGGCTTTGGGACGGTCTGGGCGCCGTCAGATGCATCTTTTATGCGTTTTTTTGCATTTGCTAGTTGGCGCCACCGCAAATTTCCCCTACATTTCTGCTCGCCGAGAGGCATTTCAACAACCAATAAACGATGGGGTAGTCCATGGCAAAGACGCAGAAGGCAGCAAAAGGTAAGTCGGCTTCCAAAGCCGCCGCCGCTCCGAAGCCGATCAAGGAAGTTTTGAGCAAGTCCGGTCTGGTGGCCCATTTGGCCGAAGCGACAGGTGTTGCATCGAAGGACGTGCGTGCGGTGCTCGGCGCGCTGGAGGGTGCTGCTCACGCCTCGATCCATAAGAAGGGCGCCGGCATGTTCACCCTGCCTGGTCTGCTGAAGATCACCGCCGTCAACGTTCCGGCCAAGCCCAAGCGTAAAGGCATCAATCCCTTCACCAAGGAAGAACAGTGGTTCGCCGCCAAGCCGGCCACCGTGAAGGTCAAGATTCGTCCGCTGAAGAAGCTCAAGGACGCTGCGCTCTGATCTTCGCTACGGGCCGGTTCGATGAACTGGCCTGTAAACCGCGGGATGCGTCACTTTTCGTGCGCATCCCGTTTTTGTGCTGATGCACAATAAATATTCACGCCGCCGCATGGCAGCGTAAGACGAAAATCACCGGTGCAGGGTGTTCGTTGCCCGGGTGCAACGGTCCGCGCGGCTCGTACAACTGCCAGCCCGAACGCACAAACAATACCCCCCAACTGGGCGATGTCCGAAAGTACCCCCGGCGCTGGCGCAGGGAATGCGTCGCCGGATCGCCGCCAGTTTTCCCGCCTTCATCCATCGTCATGGGGCCGGTCGCCGCATACGATGATTCGCCTGGGCAATTAGCTACAGCACGGCATCCACGCTGATGGCGCACGCGACGCGCGGCACGCGCGCGTCGCGTACTTGACAGCGCGTACGACATCCCCGTTTTCGTACTTCGTGGCCCGGTGCAACGGTACGGATGTTTAGCCGTCCGTTTGCGGCCTCGTTAGGTCTGCGTGCATTTGTCGCTAAAACCGTAGTTTTCCTATTCCGTAAGGGTAAAACGCATGTTATTTAAGCACTCGCGATTGAGTGTCGGGGGGTGGGGCATGAAAGGGCCCTGTGGCGGCAAGGCGTCGGACGAGGGAAGTCCGCAGCAATCCTCATTGTGCGATTCGCTAGTTACTTCATTGATGGGAGACGACCATGTTCAAGCGACTTTCTGCTGAGTTTTTTGGAACCTTCTGGCTCGTATTGGGCGGTTGCGGCAGTGCCGTCCTCGCCGCTGCCTTTCCGGCCCTGGGCATCGGCTTTCTGGGCGTTGCGCTGGCCTTCGGCCTTACCGTGGTGACAATGGCCTATGCGTGCGCGGGCATTTCGGGTGCACATTTCAATCCGGCCGTCACGGTCGGCCTGTTCGCCGGCGGCCGCTTCGGCGGCAAGGATGTCGTTCCTTACATCGTTGCGCAGGTCATCGGCGGCATCGCGGCGGCGGCGGTGCTTTACCTGATCGCCAGCGGCAAGCCGGGCTTCGATGTCACGGCCAGCGGCTTTGCTTCCAACGGCTACGGCGATCACTCGCCGGGCGGGTTTTCGCTGCAGGCCTGCATGGTCAGCGAATTCGTGCTCAGCGCCATGTTCGTGATCGTCATTCACGGCGCGACCGACCGTCGCGCGCCGGCCGGGTTCGGCCCCCTGGCGATCGGCCTGACCCTGACCGTGATCCACCTGATCAGCATTCCGGTCACCAATACCTCGGTCAACCCGGCACGCAGCACCGGCGTGGCGCTGTTCCAAGGCACCTGGGCCATCCAGCAGCTTTGGATGTTCTGGCTGGTGCCGCTGATCGGCGGCGCGGTGGGCGGTCTAATCTTCAGGTCCTTGCTGGCCGAGAGCGCCACAAAGGAGGCCTGATTCTCTGCGAAGGGAACGAGGCAGGTGGCCGCCCGGTTCACCTGCCTCGCGCCGACCGGCGTACACTGCTTGCATTAGCTGCAAGGTGCCCCAACGTGGCGCCCATTTAGCGCAAGCATTCCGCCAGAGAGGCATGGCCGTGACGCACACGATTATCCAGTTGATTGCCGAATACGGCGTCTTGCTGGTGTTCCTCAACGTGCTGGTGGAGCAGGCGGGCGCTCCGGTTCCGGCGGTGCCGACACTGGTTGTCGCCGGGGCGCTGGCCTCGGCCGGCAAACTGCCGCTGGCGGTGCTCGTGCTGGTGGCGGTGATCGCCTGTTTGCTCGCGGATCTGGTCTGGTACTGGGCGGGGCGTCATTTTGGAGCGGCGGTATTGCGCACGCTGTGCCGCATTTCGCTTTCCCCCGATTCCTGCGTGAAACAGTCGGAGCTGCGCTTTCAGCGCTGGGGCGGGCAGATCCTGCTGATCGCCAAATTCGTGCCGGGGCTTTCCACCATCGCGCCGCCGATGGTGGGCGCGTTGAAGCTCAGGCCGCATATCTTCGTCTTTCTCGACGGGGTCGGCTCGCTGATCTGGGCCGGGGTCATGATCGGGCTGGGCTACGCGTTCGCGCAGCAGATCGACCACGTGCTGATGATGCTGGCAAGCGCGGGCGTGGTCGCCATCGAACTGCTGGCCACGCTGCTGGTCGCCTATATCCTGGTGAAATGGTGGCAGCGCCGTCGCCTGCTGCTATCGCTTCGGCTGGCGCGCATCACGGTCGATGAGTTGCACCAGATGATCGAGGATGGCGAGGAGCCGGTCGTGGTGGACGTGCGGTCGCAGGCCAACCGCTTGATCGACAACCGCATCATCCCAGGTTCCCTGATGGCCAACCTCGGCGGGATCGACCAGGAACTCAACCACGTGCCCATCGATCGGCCGGTGGTGATCTATTGCAGCTGCCCGAACGAGGTGTCGGCGGCGAAGGCGGCCAAAAGCTTGATGATGCTCGGATATCGCCGCGTGCGTCCGCTGTTGGGCGGGCTGGATGCCTGGGCCGATGCCGGCTATGAGATCCAGGCGCTGGCGGTGAACGAGAGCGTGGGCATGGCGAACATGTCGATAGCGTCCGGACATGCGCGATAACGTTACCGGGTAACGCGAGTTAGCCATATAAGCATGGCGGTGACATTGAGGCCGCATGCGATGCTTGCCCGGGCCGGCCTGGGTCCCAAGCACGCGGTTCCCGCGCGATGTGCGTTCAACCGCCTCGTTGCAGCAGTGATGTAAGCGCACCGTTGGCGCAAATCGGCGACCCAAACCCACCACGCCACCCGCCGCGTTCAGGCAGCCGCGGTCGATCGGCATCCATGCAGTGACGGGTAAAGGGGATGCGGTCGCCGCCGATGACGGCGACCGCTGGGCTGTTTTCAGCAGGAGCACCCTGGAACTGTCGCATCCGGTCAAATCATGCGCGCTGGTCGCGCAGATAGACCGATGGCGACAGGCCGAAGCCCGCCTTGACCTGGCGGGACGTCTCATCCGCCAGCACTTCTTCGTCCCCGTTTTGCAGCCCTTCGATCATGCGTTGCGCGATGTCTTCGGCACGGCTCTTGGGGGCATCGAAGCCTTTGGCCATGTCGGTATCAATCAACCCGGCATGCACGCCGACCACCAGCGTCCCCTGGTCGCGCAGTTCGTTGCGCAAGCTATTGGTCAGTGCCCACGCGGCAGCCTTGGAAACGGAGTAGGTGGGCGTCTGAGGCAGGCTCAGCCAGCTCAACACCGACAGCATGTTGACGATGGCGCCGCCGCCGTTGGCGCGCAGCACGGGCGCGAACGCGCGACTCACGTTAAGGATGCCGTACAGGTTCGTGTCGAGCTGTGCGCGCAACGCGCTTTCGCCCTCAGCGCCGAGCAGGCCCGTACTGTCGAGCGCGATGCCGGCGTTGTTGACGACGATCTCCACGTCTTTGCATAGCGCCGCCGCCGCAGCGACGTCGGCGGCAGAGGTGACGTCGAGCTTGATCGGCACCACGCCGGGCAGGGTGACGGTGGATGGATCGCGTGCGGCGGCATAGACCTTGGCCGCGCCGGCGGCGAGCAGTGCCTTCGCATAAGCCGAGCCGAGGCCGCGGTTGGCACCGGTCACAAGAGCGATTTTGCCTTGGATGTTCATGATTTTGGGGTCTCATCGTGGGTGGGAGGGAAAACCCGGCCGACAGTGCGGCTGGGGTCTTTACATTATGGTCATAATACAATATGATGACCATAATTCAATTGCAACCTTTGCCGTTTCAACACTCCGGGAGCCGCCCATGCGCTATGAAAAAGGACATAAAGAAGCCACGCGCCGCCGCATCATCGACGTGGCTGGCGAGCGTTTTCGCAAAGAGGGCATCGCGGCGGTAGGCGTCGCCAACCTGATGAGCGACATCGGCCTGACCCAGGGCGGTTTCTACAACCACTTTGCATCGAAAGAGGACCTCGTCCGCGAGGCGTTGGCGACGGGTCTGGAAGCCACGCGCGAACGGCTGCGCAAATCAAGCGGGCAAAGCCAGGACGTTCGGCTGCAGGATCTGCTCGATAGCTACCTGAGCGCGCGCCACCGCGACAACGTCGGGCGCGGATGCATGCTGACCACACTCGCCATCGAAGCGGGCCGCTGCGAAGGACCCGTGCGCGAGCAACTCACCGATGGCATCGGCGAGATGGTCAAGCTGGTCGGCTCGGTGCTGGACCCATCGCTCAAGCCGGCGCAGCGCGAAATGGATGCGACGGCGGTGGTGGCAAGCATGGTCGGCGCGATGATCATGGCGCGTGCCACGGACGATGCGCAGATGTCCGAGCGCTTCCTGCAAGCGGGCCGCCGCGCCGCCCTGGCCGCCGTGCAATCGGCCGCCTCATAGCACGCATGCCGATACGCCGCCGTGGATACCCCAGTCACCCGCAAACAGCTTGTTGAAGCACCCGCGCCGGCCGCCGGGCGCGGTGCCACCGCGCGGAAAGCCCGCGCACGCCGCCCGGCTTCGCTCAGCCAGCACGAGCACGTTGCGCATGCGCTGGTGCGCACCTCATCCGCCTTCAAGCGGCTTACCACGCAACGCATGAAGGACGAATTGGCCATCACCGGCATCCAGGCCGAAATCCTCATGCTGCTTGCAACGGCGCCCGCGATGCTGGGCAACGATCTTGCCGCGGTGGTCGGCGTCAACGCCAGCACGGTCAGCCATGCGCTGGACGGTATGGAAAGGTCCGGCCTGCTCACGCGCAAACGCTGCACGGAAGATCGCCGTGTCGTACGCATCGCCTTGACGGAACCGGCCAAGCGCATGGCGCGCCGCACGCTCCATATTACCCGGCACATTCTCGATGCCATCACCAGCGGCATCAGCGCTGCGGATCTGAAAGCCTTGCAACGCGCCCTTCAGCGCATGGCCGACAACTGCCAGACGCACACCTCATCCCCCCGGCAACGCCGCGATGCCCGCACCGCGCGGACACCATGACGCGCTCGGCCCCGTTTCGCTCCCCTTTTCAGGTATTGCCCTCATGAACCGTTCGATTTTTCGCAACATTGCACCGCCGCGTCGTTCCTTGCGCGTCATGGCGGTGACTTTGATGGCTGCCGCGCTTGCCGCGTGCGTGAACTATCGTGGCATTCGCAGCGACAGCCATCCCGCTTCGGCAGCCGATTACCCGGCAGCCGTCAGCATTCCAACGCAAGGTGGCGCATGGCCGGCGATGGACTGGCCCGCTCGCCTGGGCGATCCCCAACTGAGCGCCTTGATCCAGGAAGCCATCGCCAACAATCCAACGCTTGCGCAAGCGAAGGTGCGTGTTGCCAAAGCCTCGGCCTATGTGCAACAGGCCAACGCCGCCACCGGACCCAACGCCGATGTCAGGTACGCCTTTTCGCACGAGCACCTTAGCGGCAACACCTATCTGCCGCCGCCGGTCGGCAATAGCACCCAGGACGAAAATTCGCTGATGCTGGGCGCTTCGTACGATCTGGACATCTGGGGCAAAAACCACGAAGCGTTGCGCTCGGCCATCTCCCAGCGCAAGGCCGAGGAAGCGGAAGCGCAGCAGGCGCGCCTGATTCTTTCGACCTCGGTGGCGCATGCCTATGTGCATCTGGCGCTGCTGTACGCGTTGCGCGATGTGGCGCAGAACGAGGTGGCCAGTCGCAAGAACATCGGTTTGCTGACGCAGCAGCGGGTCAAGACCGGGCTCGACAACGAAGTGGAGAGTCGCACCGTCAACGTCACCATCGATGCAACACAGACCGACGTGTCCGAGCTTGATGGCCAGATCGCCACCACGCGCTACCAGTTGGCCGCGCTGCTCGGCAAGGGGCCCGATCGCGGCTTGCAGATTACGCGCCCCGAGCTTCTTGACACACCTGACGCCGCACTGCCGGACAATCTCCCCGCGGATCTGCTCTCGCGCCGGCCCGACATCGTCGCGGCCCATTGGCGCATCGATGCGGCCGGTCATGACGTGAAGGTGGCGAAAGCCGATTTCTTCCCGGACATCAATCTGTCCGCGGCGTTCGGTTACGACGCGTTCGGCTGGGGCCGGCTGTTCAACGCCAGCAGCCGGCAGTTGCAGGCGGGGCCGGCGATTCACTTGCCGCTGTTCGACGGCGGCGCGCTGCGCGCGCAACTGAAAGATCGCTATGCCAACTACGACAGCGCCGTGGAGGCTTACGACCAGACCCTGATCGGAGCGCTCAACGAGGTGGCGACCCAGGTCGCCGACATCCGCTCGATCGAGCAGCAGCAAGTCACCGCGCAGCACGCCTACGACGAAAGCCGCCGTGCGTATGACCTGGAAATCATTCGTTACAAGGCCGGGCTCGATCCGCAGTTGCAAGTGCTGTCGGCCGACGTTGCGCGCCTGGAACAAAGCCAGCGCGTGGCCACCTTGCGCCTGCAGCGTCTCGACGCGCAGGTGTCGTTGATCAAGGCGCTCGGCGGCGGTTATGCCGCCACCGATGATCTCGCCGTCAACGGGCACGTTGCCGCATCGCCCTGACATGCAGCGCTATTTGTCCGTTTCATCTCTTTCCCCCATTTTTTTCCCCATTCCCCGGAATCAGCCATGAACGTTCAAGCTACAAGTACTTCCGCCGACGATGGCCAATCGGCCAACCGCAGCCGTCGTCGCCGCGCCCTTGCATTCATCACGCTTGGCGTCGCCGCTATCGCGGCTGCCGCCACGGCCTATTACCTGCTGGTGGCGCGTTACTACGAGTCCACGGACGATGCCTATGTCAACGGCAACGTGGTGCAGGTCACGCCGCAGGTGGTAGGCACGGTGATCGCCGTGAACGCGGACAACACCCAGACCATCAAGCAGGGACAACCCCTGGTGCAGCTCGATCCCGCCGACGCGCGGATCGCCCTGCAGCAGGCGGAAGCGGCGTTGGCGCAGACCGTGCGCCAGGTGCATACGCTGTATGTCAACAACCTGCAGTTTCGCGCAGTGCTGGAGCAGCGCAAGGCCGACCTCGCCCGCGCCCAGGAAGATTATCGCCGCCGCATGGACATCGCCAAAACCGGCGCGATCTCGACCGAGGAAATCACTCACGCCCGCGATGCGCTGAGCAATGCGCAGGCCGCCTACGATGCGGCCAGTCAGCAACTGGCGTCCAATCAGGCGCTGACCTGGAACGTTTCGATCGCCAATCATCCGGACGTGCTGGCGGCTTCGGCGAAGGTACGCGCCGCGTATCTGGCCTATGCGCGCGACACTTTGCCGGCGCCGGTGACGGGCTATGTCGCGCAGCGCGTCGTGCAGGTCGGCCAGCGCGTGGCGCCCGGCACGGCGCTGATGGCGGTAGTGCCGTTGAACGAAATCTGGGTCGATGCCAACTTCAAGGAAGTACAGCTTGAACACATGCGCGTTGGCCAGCCGGTGACACTGCATGCCGACGTATACGGTTCCTCCGTAACGTACCACGGCCGGGTGGCGGGCTTTTCCGCCGGGACCGGCTCGGCCTTCTCGCTGCTGCCGCCGCAGAATGCCACCGGCAACTGGATCAAGATCGTGCAGCGCTTGCCGGTACGCGTGGCGCTGGATCCGAAAGAACTGCAGGCCCATCCGCTGCGCATCGGCTTGTCGGTGGTGGCGCAAGTGGACCTGCACGACGAACGCGGCGCCAACTTGAACGACGTGCCGGACACGGTTTACCAGACGCCGGTGTTCGCCGACTACGGTTCGCAGGCCGATGCGCGGATCGCGCAGATCATCGCCCAGAATGCGGGCGATGCGCTGGCGCATGTCGCTTCGGTGACGCATGCCTTGCGCGACACGCCGCGCGTGGCAGCCGTACGTTGAGGGCAGTGCCATGAGCGAGGGACACATCGAACATCCCCCCTTGCAAGGGGCGAAGCTGGCTATCGGCGCGGTTGCCGTATCGCTGGCGACCTTCATGAATGTGCTCGACACGTCGATCGCCAACGTTTCCATTCCGACCATTTCCGGCAACCTCGGCGTGTCGTCGGACCAAGGTACGTGGGTGATCACGTCGTTCGCCGTCTCCAATGCGATTGCGTTGCCCTTGACAGGGTGGTTGTCGCAACGCGTGGGACAGGTGCGGCTGTTTCTTGGCGCCACGATACTGTTCGTGATCGCATCCTGGTTATGCGGCGCGGCGCCGAATCTGCCGTTGCTGTTGCTGGCGCGCGTGCTGCAGGGCGCGGTGGCCGGACCGATGATCCCGCTGTCGCAAACGCTGTTGTTGGCGGCGTTTCCGCGCAGCAAGTCGTCGTTGGCGCTATCGCTGTGGTCGATGACCACGCTGGTCGCGCCGGTGGCAGGCCCGATCCTCGGCGGCTGGATTTCCGACAATTACACCTGGCCGTGGATTTTCTACGTCAACATTCCGGTGGGCGTACTGGCGGTGGCGGGCACCTGGCTGATCTTCCGCGATCGCGAATCGGCCACGCATAAATTGCCGATCGACACATGGGGCCTGGTGTTGCTGGTGATCTGGGTCGGTGCCTTGCAGATCATGCTGGACAAAGGCAAGGACCTGGATTGGTTCAGCTCACCGGCGATCATTGCGCTGGGCGTAACCGCAGTCGTGGCATTTGCGTACTTCGTGGCGTGGGAGTTAACCGAACGCCATCCCATCGTCGACCTGAGCCTGTTCCGGAATCGCAATTTCTCGGCCGCGGTGATTGCCTTGTCCACCGGTTACGGCTTGTATTTCGCCAACATCGTGTTATTGCCCTTGTGGTTGCAGACCTATGTGGGCTATCGCGCCACCGATGCGGGCCTGGTGCTGGCGCCGGCGGGCCTGGTAGCGGTGCTGTTGACGCCGTTCACGGGCAAGCTGGTGGGGCGCATCGATCCGCGCTGGCTGGCCACGGCGTCGCTGCTGTCATTTGCCGCATGTTTCTTCTGGCGGGCCGGCTACACCAGCGACGTCGATCCCTGGTCGCTGGTGATGCCCACGCTGATCCAGGGCGTGGGGCTGGCCACGTTCTTCGTGCCGTTGCTGGGCATCGGTTATGCCGGCCTGTCGCCGGCGCGCATTCCGGCGGCGTCGGGCTTGTTCAACTTCCTGCGCATTCTTTGCGGTGGCATTGGTACCTCGATCTTCCAGACGGCGTGGGATCACCGCTCCATCCTCCATCACGCGCACCTCAACGAAGTAACGACCGACTACAACCCGGTGTTTCAGCAATTCATGCATCAGGTGCAGGCGGCGGGCAACAGCTCCGAACAAGCCTACGGTGTCTTCAATCGCGTGCTCGACCAGCAGGCCGCGTTGCTGGGCGTGGACGATTTGTTCTACCTCTCCGCGATGCTGTTCGTGGTGCTGGTCGGGTTGGTTTGGATTGCCAGACGGCCGGGCGCGGCCGGCGGCGGTGGCGACGCGGCCACCGCGTCGGGCGCCCACTGACGGCGGCCGGCGTTTGCATCGGACGGCCAACGACGGGCCCGGGTCGTTCCCGGGCCTGCTCGTTTGGGGCCGGGGCCCGGACCGCGGCCTCTCTGCCATCAGTCACGTTGTTACCTTGTAACAAGGCTCCCATACTCCGGACTTACCGCGGAGGGCCGCATCGAGTCCCTCGCATCACGGGGAGATCGTCATGAAGCAAGTGATTTGTTTCGCACTGACGGGCCTGCTGGTTGCCGGAGCAGGGGCGGCGATGGCGGACGAGGGCATGTGGACGATGGATCATCTGCCGATCAAGCAGATGCAGCAGCGCTATGGATTCACGCCGAGCGCTCAATGGATCGACCTGGTGCAGCATGCCGCGCTGCGGCTGGCCGAAGGGTGCTCGGGTTCGTTCGTATCGGCCAATGGTCTGGTGATGACCAATCACCACTGCGCCAATTCCTGCCTGTCGCAGCTTTCCAAAGGGCATGAGGATTACATGTCCAGCGGCTATGTCGCGCTCAAGCAGGAAGACGAGCCCAAGTGCCCTGACGTGGAACTCAACCAGCTGGAATCGATCACCGACGTCACCGCGCAAGTGAACGCCGCCACCGCCGGCAAGAGCGGCGCCGACCGCATCAAGGCCGAGCGCGAAATCGGCAGCAAGCTGGAGGAAGCCTGCGTGAACGGCGATGCGAAGACCTGGCGTTGCGACATGGTCACGCTCTACAACGGCGGGCGTTATGCGATGTACAAGTATCGCCGCTATCAGGATGTTCGCCTGGTCTTTGCGCCGGAACAGAGCATCGCGTTCTTCGGTGGCGATCCGGATAACTTCAACTTTCCACGCTACGATCTGGACGTCACCTTTCTCCGCGCGTATGTGGACGGCAAGCCGGCGAACACGCCGCAATTCTTCAAGTTCGACCCCCAAGGGCCCAAAGCGGGCGAGATGACCTTCGTGGTGGGTAACCCCGGCTCGACCCGGCGCGGCCTGACCTGGGGTCAATTGGCCGCGCTGCGGGAAAACCAGCTTGTGCCCGTGTATGCGCTGCTGTCGGAATTGCGCGGCGTACTGTGGCAATACGGGCGCGCCGGTGAACAGCAGACCAAGGAATCGGAAGAGCTTCAGTTCGACATTGAAAATTCCATCAAGGTATACAACGGCTGGTTGCAAACCTTGAACGATGAGAAGTTTATCGAGCAGAAACAGCAACAGGATGAGGCCTTGCGCCAATGGATGGCCGCGACGCCCGAGCGGCGCGCCAAATATGGCGATCCGTGGTCTACCCTGGAGCGCGCGCAGCAACGCAGCAAGGACCTGAGCGTGCGCTTCATGATGCTCGAACGCGGCATTGGTCTTGGCCAGTTCGGCCAGCTGTTCCATGACGCACGCACGCTGGTGCGCGCCGCGGCCGAGCGCAACCGGCCCGATGGCCAACGCCTGCCCGAATACCGCCAGGCCAATCTGCCCGCCGTGCAGCAGGAAGTGGAATCGGATGTGCCGTATTACCCGCAGTACGAAGAGTGTCTGCTCGCGTGGTCGCTGGGCAAATTGCGCCAGGCCCTCGGCGCGGATGACCCTACCGTGCACGAGGTGCTGGGCAAGCAGTCGCCCGAGCAGCTTGCGCAGCAGCTGGTCAGTGGCAGCAAACTCGGCGATGCCAAGGTGCGCAAGCAGCTATGGGAAGGCGGCGAGAAAGCCATCGAAGCGTCGAACGATCCGATGATCGTGCTCGCTCGCAAGGTCGATGCGCAGTCGCGCACGATCCGCAAGGCCTATGAAGACGAGGTCAAGGCGCCCACCGACAAGGCCAATGAAACCATCGCGAGGGCGCGTTTCGATCGCGATGGGACGTCCAGCTATCCGGACGCGACCTTCACCCTGCGCCTGTCCTACGGCAAAGTGATCGGCTGGAACGAAAACGGCGAACCGGTGCCGCCGTTTACGCATTTCGAGGGCCTTTACAAGCGCGCCACGGGCGCCGATCCATTCAAGCTTCCCGATAGTTGGATCAAGGCGCAGAGCGCATTGAACCCGTCCACGCCGATGGACTTTGTCACCGACAACGACATCATCGGCGGCAATTCCGGCAGTCCTGTGATCGATCGCCAGGGACACGCGGTGGGCTTGATCTTCGACGGCAACATCCACTCGATCGGAGGTGACTTCGTCTACGACGGCAGCAACAACCGCGCCGTTGCGGTCGACACCGCCGCGTTGGTGGAAGCGGTGCGCAAGGTCTACAAGCTGCCGCGTCTGGCCGACGAGCTGACCCAGGGACATCTATAGCGCGGTGGGCGTTCGCGCGAAGCGTTTGAAAAGCCCCGGCCGTTGAACCGCCCCCAGCAGTTGGACATCCGTCCAGTTCCTGGGGTGCGGTTCACCGCCCGGTTGGGGCTTTGGGTTGCCGATCGCCGTTCTTCACATCAACTCTATCCATGCCGGGCTGTGGATCCAGAACTGTTCACGCTGCTGGATCCAGCCGGCGGCATCTTGATAGATCAGCCAGGCGTTGATCACGTCCAGCAGATCCTGGTCGCCGCGGCGCACGGCCAAGGCATGTGCGGTCTTGCCGTAGGTGCTCACGTCCAGCATCTGCAACTGGTCCGGATAGGAATGGGCGAGGGCGGTAGGCAGGGGCTGTTCGGCGAGAAAACCGTCCAGCTTGCCGGCGCGAAGATCCTGGATGGCCTGGCTTTCATCGTTGATCTGGATCAGGTCGCTATTGCCCAGATGTTCCTTGGCCGTCGCGGCAGTCACCGTGCCTGCCAGCACGGCGATGCTGTGCTTGCCGCTACCTGTTTCCAGGGTCAGCAGGTCGTCCTTGCCCAAGGCTTTGCGATTGACCACCAGGCCCAGCGCATACGTGCCGTAAGGCCGGCTGAATTTCACCAGCAGCGCGCGTTGGGGCGTGACGCTGAGCCCTGCTGCGAGCACGTCGAAACGGTTTGCGCGCAGGTCGTCGATGGCGGTGGCCCAGGTGGTGGGCACCAGCTCGATCTTCCAGCGCATGTCCTGCGCAAGCTGCTGGACCAAATCGACGTCCAATCCCAGCCACTGGTTGTTCTTGTCGCGCAGCGCCCATGGCGCGTTGAGTGCCACGCCGACGCGGATCACGCCATGCTTTTGAATGGTTGCCAGGGTGTCGTCCGCCGCTGGCGACGCGTTGTGTGCAGCATGGCCCGGTGAGGCCCACGCCGTGGAAACCACAGGTGCGTGAAGCCACGCACCGGCTAGAACGAAAGATGCTAAACATCCCAACAGACGGAACCATCGCATAGGTATTCCCCTAGATTGCTGCGCGCCGTGATGTCGATCTCCAGGCCGATATTCAGTCCACCCAAGGGCTTGGCGCAAGTCCGGCCGGGGTGGCCTGAGGCAAAAGCGAAAAGCGCCGGGGCGTCGGCCGGAATTCCCGGCTGAAAGCGATTACACTGCCCGGGCCGGCCGGAGACCGGGTTTTATGTTGCGGCAACATGACGGGCGTGGCGTCCACTGACGGTGGCCATGCCTGCACGATGTGGACATTATTTCGTGAACGAAGTGACAGCGACAGCCTCTACCGTATTCCTGTTGGACGTCGACAACACACTGCTCGACAACGACCGTTTCGCCGCCGACCTGCGTACCTGCCTGACCTACCAGTTCGGGCAGGCCGAATGCGATCGCTACTGGTCGGTCTACGAACAGCTGCGCGATACGGTTGGCTATGCCGATTACCTGGGCGCCTTGCAGCATTTCCGGCTGGAGAGCGATGCCCGCCCCGGTCTGCTCGCCATGTCGGCGTGGCTGCTCAACTATCCGTTCGAGAACCTGTTGTTCGACGATGCACTGGCAACGATCAAACATCTGAACAAGCTTGGTTCGGCGGTGATTCTTTCCGACGGCGACATCGTGCTTCAGCCGTACAAGGTCGAATCGGCCGGCATCTATGGCGCGCTGGGCGGCCGCGTGCTGATCTTCGTGCACAAGGAGCGTTCGCTGGAAGCGATGCAGGCGCGTTATCCGGCCGATCATTACGTGATGGTGGACGACAAGCCCAACCTGCTGGCGGCCATGAAGCGCGTGCTCGGCGACAAGCTCACCACCGTATTCGTGCGCCAAGGCCATTACGCCGCCAAGGCCGACCTGGCCAGTATCGAGCCGGCACCCGATTACAGCATCGAGCGGATCGGCGACCTGCCGCGGCTTGCCGATGAACTGATGCGCGCGCGCACTGAATCGGTGTCCTGAACGGACGGCGACTACAACCGTCCGCTTACGGTTTTTTGTACCTGCCATCGACGTGCCGTTGCGATAATGCGCCGACATCGACTATCGAGGGCATCGGCGGGTGAGTGCGAAAATCCATGAATACGCCGGCAAACCGGCACCTGAAAGCTTGCTGGTGGACGTGTCCAGGCTGCTGGATGCCTACGCGGCGTTGCAGCCCGATCCAGGCGAAGCATCGCAAAGGGTGTCGTTCGGTACCTCCGGCCATCGCGGCAGCTCCTTCGAACGCAGCTTCAACGAATGGCACGTGCTGGCCATCAGCCAGGCCATTTGCGATTACCGCCGGCACAAGGGCATCGGCGGTCCGTTGTTCATCGGCTTTGACACGCACGCGCTGTCCAGGCCCGCGTTCCAGAGCGCGCTGGAAGTATTGGTCGCCAACGAAGTACCCGTCGCGATTTCCGCGGGCGACGCCTACACCCCGACGCCTGCCATCTCGCATGCCATCCTCGTGCACAACCGCGATCATCGCGATAGCGTGGCCGACGGCATCGTCATCACCCCGTCGCACAATCCGCCCGACAACGGCGGTTTCAAGTACAACCCGCCCAACGGCGGCCCTGCCGACACCGACGTCACGCATTGGATCCAGCAGCGCGCCAATGCGTACTTGCAGGGCCGGCTGGATGGGGTCAAACGCATAAGTTATGCGCAGGCGCGACGCTCGAACCTGGTGCACGAGCACGACTACATCAACACTTATGTCGAGGATCTGCAGAACATCGTCGACTTCGACGTGATTCGAAGCGCCGGCGTGCATATGGCGGTCGATCCGCTCGGCGGCGCGGGCGTGCATTACTGGGAGCCGATCGCCAGGCGCTATGGCATCGACCTGACCGTCGTCAACGAAGACGTCGATCCGACCTTCCGCTTCATGAGCGTCGATTGGGACGGCAAGATCCGCATGGATCCGTCTTCGCCCTACGCCATGCAGCGCCTGATCGGGTTGAAGGATCGCTACGACGTCGCCTTCGCCTGCGATCCGGACCATGATCGCCACGGCATCGTGACGCGCAGCAGTGGCTTGATGCTGCCCAACAACTATCTTGCAGTGCTCGTCGATGACCTGTTTCGCCATCGGCCGCAATGGAGCGAGCGGGCCGGCGTGGGCAAGACCGTGGTCAGCAGTTCGCTGATCGACCGCGTGACCAAGCGCCTTGGCCGCAGACTTTACGAATCGCCCGTGGGCTTCAAGTGGTTTGCCGATGGCTTGTTCGACGGTTCGCTCGGCTTCGGCTGCGAAGAGAGCGCGGGCGCATCGCTGTTGCGCCATGACGGACGCGTCTGGGCTACCGACAAGGACGGCATCGCGCCCGCATTGCTATCGGCCGAAATGACCGCCCGCAGCGGCAAGGATCCGGGCGAACTGTTCGTGGCATTGACCCAGTCGCTTGGCAGGCCCTATTCCGATCGCGTGGAAGCTGCCGCCAACGCCGAGCAGAAGGCGCGGCTTTCCAAACTGTCGCCGCAGCAGTTGCAAAGCACCGAGTTGGCGGGCGAGGCGATCGAGCAGGTGCTGGACCGCGCGCCTGGCAACCAGGCCGCCATCGGCGGGATCAAGGTGATAACGGCCAACGGCTGGTTCGCCGCCCGTCCGTCAGGTACGGAGGAGATCTACAAGATCTACGGCGAGAGCTTCAAGGGCGAGGATCACCTCAAGGAGATCCTGCGCGAGGCGCAGCAGATCGTGGATGCGGCGCTTTCTGGCTAATTTTGTCCATTTTAATCAATAAATTATGATGACTTCTTAAATATTTTTCCGGTTTGGATGCGCCGCCTGCCACTGCGGCGAGGCCGACCGCCGGCCTGGCGACCGCGTATGCATTTCCATGCCGGCGCATGCGTTAAGCTCGGCCCCTCACTATCTGGCTGGCAGCGTGGCGAGGGGGGAAGGTCATGGCTCATGTCGAGTTGCGTCCGGTCGTCCATGTCGACAACGAATGGCGCCGCTGGATTGCCGAAAACCTGCTGCTGGACGGGCTGCCGCAGGCCATCTATGAGCAGATGCTGCGCGCCGGCATTGCGCATGAAGAAGCCGTGCTCGAACTGCAGCAGGCCATGGCCAGCCCCTACCTGCTCGGCGCACAACGGCTGAAAAACCGCCTGGCCAAGCGCGACTGGGTCCTGGACACCCAGTGCCGCATGAACCGCCTGCGTGATAGCCACGTGCCGCAGCGGCACCAGCTCCCGCGCGATGAATTTTTCGATAGCTACTACACCGCCGGCCGCCCCGTGATCATCACCGGCATGATGGACGACTGGCCGGCGATGACACGCTGGAATTTCGACTACTTCAAGCAACGGTGCGGCGAGCGCGAGGTGGAAATTCAGTTCAACCGCGACGCCGACCAGCACTACGAGTTGCGCAAGACGGCGCATCGCAAAACGATGTTGTTCGGCGATTACGTGGAGCTGGTGCGCAACGCGGGGCTAAGCAACAACTTCTACATGACCGCGTACAACGAAGGCATGAATCGCACGGCACTGGCCGATCTATGGCAGGACATCGTGCAGATTCCCGAGTATCTGGATGGCGCGGGATCCACCCAGGGGTTTCTGTGGTTTGGGCCGACGGGCACCATCACGCCGTTCCATCACGACCTCACCAACAACTTCATGGCCCAGGTGATGGGGCGCAAGCGTGTGCTGCTGATGCCGGCCTGCGAGCTGGCGCAGGTTTATAACCACGAACATTGCTTCACGCACGTGGACGGCAGGCAGGTCGATCTGGCGCGTTATCCGCGCATGGCCGATGTGCAGATGCTGTCTTGCGTGCTTCATCCAGGCCAAGTGCTGTTCCTGCCCGTGGGTTGGTGGCATTTCGTGGAAGCGCTGGATGTTTCGGTGACCGTGTCGTTCACCAATTTCCGCTGGGACAACGACTTCACCGGCAGCTATCCGCAGCAACAGGGGTTCTAACCTCTACGCGGCTGGGAATCGCGCCGGCAATCCCCAGATAGGGAGCCTTGTCATCGAGGCTCCCGCATGATTCCCTTTTCCGTACTCGACCTGGCCCCCGTTACCGAGGGCAGCACGCCCGCGCAGGCCTTCGCCAACTCGCTCGATCTGGCGCAATGGGCCCAAGGCCTTGGCTATGCGCGCTACTGGCTGGCTGAGCACCACAATATGCCGGGTATCGCCAGCGCGGCCACGGCGGTGTTGATCGGGCACATCGCCGCGGGGACATCGACCATCCGGGTAGGTGCGGGCGGCATCATGCTGCCCAATCATGCGCCACTGCAGGTGGCTGAGCAGTTCGGCACGCTGGCGTCGCTGCACCCCGGCCGCATCGACCTGGGACTGGGCCGCGCACCGGGCACCGATCAGGCGACCGCGCGCGCCTTGCGGCGTTACTACGAAGGTGCGGAAACGTTTCCTGACGACGTGCGCGAGCTGCTCGCGTTCTTCGCGCCGGCGACACCGGGACAAGCCGTGCGCGCCGTGCCCGGCGCGGGCATCGAAGTGCCGGTGTGGTTGCTGGGCTCGAGCCTGTTCAGCGCCCGGCTCGCCGCGCAGCTGGGCCTGCCGTTCGCCTTTGCTTCGCACTTCGCGCCCGATGCGATGGATGAGGCCTTGATGATCTATCGCCGGGACTTCAAGCCTTCCGCGCGCCTGGCGCAGCCGTACGCGATGCTTGGCGTCAACCTGGTCGCCGCCCAGAGCGACCGCGAGGCGCAACGCCTGTTCACCACCCAGCAGCAAAGCTTCGTCAATCTTCGCCGGGGCCGGCCCGGGCTGATTCCGCCCCCGATCGAGGACATCGAAAGCTACTGGACCGTCACCGAGAAATACGGCGTGGAACAGGCGCTGGCCTGCGCCATCGTGGGTGGTCCGCAGACGGTGAGGGAAGGGCTGTCGGCCTTCCTGGCGCGGCATCGCCCCGACGAGCTCATGCTCACCGCCAACGTGTTCGATCACGCGGCGCGCAAGCGGTCGTTCGAACTGGCGGCCCTGGCTCGCGACGAGCTGGCGAAAGCCGGCTCGTAAAACCGGGTAACGTTGGATCGGGCGCCTGAGGAGGGGCGGCGGGGCTATTTATTTACTTCTATATATTACATAAATATAATATATAGACTTGAACGAGATGGGGCGCGCCATGGCCGATTTTGCCTCCGCCGAACAACGATTGGCGGTAACCTGCCGCCGGTATCCTGATCTCCCACGGCGTTCACTGACGCTGGTGAGGCTGGTCAGGCACATCCACAAGCTGGTTCACGACGCCGCGAACGCGACGCTCAAACCCTACGGTCTCAACCATCCGGAGTACAACCTTCTGATGATGCTGTACGGTACGCCCAGCGGTACCATGTCACCGTCGGAGCTTGCCGATGCGGCCGGGGAAAAGTCGGCCAACATCACGCGCCTCACCAACGAACTTAGCGACAAGGGCTTGATCGCCCGCGCCGCGAGCGCCGATGACCGCCGCAAGCTGAATGTGAGTCTCACGCCAAAAGGACTGGCCTTGATCGAACGTTTGCTGCCGGATATTTGCAGTTTGCTGGTACGCCAGGTCCGCGACCTGACGGCGGCCGAGCAGACCCAGCTCGATAAGCTGTTGAAGAAGTTCCTGAGCGGATTGGCAAACTGAGGTTATCGCGGTCATGTCCGTAACCGACATCCATGCAGCGGTACCCTCCACGCGCGAAGTCGTCATCGCCGGGCTGCGGGCCGAAGCCGATACCTGGCTGTTCGTGGCCAAGACGCTGCTGTCGTTCTTCATTGCCGGCTGGCTGGCCATGCGCCTGGCGCTGCCGCAGCCCTCGACGGTAATGATCACCACCATCATCGTCGCCAACCGTCAGTCCGGCATGGTGCTGGCCAAGAGCTTTTATCGCGCCATGGGCACGCTGGGCGGCGCCGCCGCGGCGCTTCTGATCGTGGCGTTGTTTCCGCAGGAGCGCGTACTGTTTCTGGCGGCGCTGTCGCTGTGGGTGGGGCTGTGCTCGGCGGGCGCGTCGCTTTACCGCAATTTCAAGTCCTACGGCTTCGTACTGGGCGGCTACACCGCGGCGATCGTTGCGCTGCCCGTGATCAACCATCCGCCGGACGTGTTCCAAAGCGCGGTGGCGCGCGTGAGCGAGGTGCTGCTGGCGATCCTGGTCTCGGCAGTGGTCAGCGATGCGGTGTTTCCGGTGCAGATCCGCGAAGTGCTGCGCCGCACGGCGCGCGAGCAGTTCGTGCATTTCATCCAGTTCGTGCACAAAGCCATGTGCGGGCGCATGGCGCGCAGCGACATCGAAGCTGCGCATCTGCGCTTTGTGCGCGATGCGGTGACGCTGGAGGACATGCGCAGTTCCGTCATCTTCGAAAATCCCGAGGCGCGCGCGCGCAGCGGCCACATGCTGCTGATGAACCAGCAGTTCATGGCGGCCTCGACCAGCCTGCAGTCGCTGCACCATCTGATCAATCGCTTGAAGCGCGACGGCCGCAAGGTGCCGGCCGATGCGTTGATCGAGCTGTATGTGGCGATCGCAGTCGCGTTGGATGTGCCCATGGAGCCGGCCACCGCGGCCAGTACCGTGATGCCGCGCCTGGATGCGGCGCAACGCAGCATGGACGCGCACGCACAGGTGTTGCGAGGCGGCCTGACGCCTGGGGATGATGTCCGCGATTTCGATACCGGTGCCGGCCTGCTGCATCGGTTTACCCAGGAGTTGCGTGACTACGTCGCCACCTCGGCGCTGCTGTCGCCGCTGGGCGGCGTGCCGGGCGTGGTGGAAAGGGTGCGTTTTACGCGCGGCAACGATTTCTACAGCGCCGGGCTTGCCATGTTGCGCACGTCCATGACCATGGGCGTGTTGTCCGTATTCTGGATTACGTCGGAATGGCCGTATGGTACCTCGGCCATGCTGATCGCCACGGTGTTCGCCGGCCTGTTCGCGGCGGCGCCCAATCCCACCAAAGCGATCGGGGCGAACGTCGTGGGCTTTTTCTTCGGCGCCTGGGCCAGCTTTCTGTGCCAGTTTTTCGTGCTGACGAAGATGGACGGCTACGGCCTTTTCGTGGCGGGCAGCGCGCCGTTCCTGATGCCGGGGCTGGTGTTGATCATGTGGCCGGCCCTGATGCCGGTAGGCCTGGGCTACTCGCTGGGTTTTGCCATTACGTTCGCGGCGAAAAACCAGATGGTGTTCGACATCGTCCATTTCGCCAACGATACGCTCGCCGACTTCATCGGCTTGGGCTGGTCGGCCGTTGCCTTCGTGCTCGTGCCGCCGACGTTCGGCAGTCCATGGTTCCGCCGCCATCAGTTCGAGTTGCTGCGCCGGCAGGTCAGTGTGGCTGCGCAAGCGCCGCTGCCGGGCCTGCATCATCGTTTTGAAAGCGTCAATCACGATCTTTTCGGCCAGATCGTGGCGCAGACCACACGTGGCAGCCAGGATTCGAAGGCACTGGTGGCATGGGCGCTGGCGGTGAACGAGAGCGGACGTGCGCTGATCGAACTGCGCAGCGCCATGGCAAGGCGCACCTGGCCCGACGACATCCGCAGCGCGGTTGAACCGGCGGTCGCCGCGCTCGCGCGCCTGTACGAGCAGCCCAGCGCCGACGGCTACGTGCGGGCGCGCGATGCGCTGTTTGCGGCGATCGAGCGGCTTGGGCAGGAGGATGCGACATTGCCCTTGCTGGTGCAGTTGAATCTGTTGCGCATGGCGCTGCTGGACGAGGAATCGGTGATGGCCCAATACATGCCCAAACGCCCGTCTGCGGGGGGTGCCCATGCCTCGTGAAATCGCCTTCGGCGACGCGCTGATCCCCGGGTTGCTGGTCTGGTTCGTGCTGTCGCTGGCGCTGCTGCTGCTGATCGACGTCGCGATCGGACGCTTTGGCCTGTATCGCTTCGTGTGGCATCCGGCATTGTTCCGGATCGCGTTGTTTGTCTGCATTTTCAGCAGCGTCGGGCTGCTGTTCTACTGATCGCGCATGCTTCAACAGAGACTGTTATGAAAACTGCCCTGTATATCCGCGTTGCCCTGACAATCATCATTGTGCTGATTGCCGTGTTGCTGGCTCGCGCGCTGTGGAAGCACTACATGTACTCGCCCTGGACACGCGACGGGACGGTGCGCGCCGATGTGGTACGCATCGCGCCGGACGTCTCGGGCCTGGTGACCCAGGTGAACGTGGTCGACAACCAGGTCGTGAAGAAGGGCGAGGTTTTGTTCGTGATCGATCGTGCACGTTATGTCGACGCCCTCGGGCAGGCCAAGGCCAATCTGGCCGCGGCGCGGGCGGCGGTGGTGGCGGCCGGGGCCAACCTGGATGCGGCCAAGGCGGGCATCGCGCAAAGCAGGTCCAACTACGACATGTATGCCGCGCAGTCCAAGCGCCGTCAGGCCCTGGCCGACGTGGTTTCCAGCGAGGACCGCGCCAACGCCCAGGCCACCGCCGATGCGGCGCGTGCTGCCTTGAGCAAGGCGCAGGCCGGCCAGGAACAGGCTGCCGCGGCGCAGCAGCAGGCCGAGGCCGCCCAGAAACAGGCCGAGGCGGCGTTGGCCACGGCCCAGCTCAATGTCGAACGCACCGAAGTGCGCGCGACGGTCGATGGCTATGTCACCAACCTGCTCGTGCGGGTGGGCGACTATGCCACCGCGGGTGCGCCACGGCTCGCGTTGATCGATAGCCATTCGTTTTGGATAGACGGCTATTTCGAAGAAACGAAGCTGCCGCAGGTGCATGTCGGCGATGATGTGGATATCCGGCTGATGAGCGGCGGCGTGCACTTGCATGGCACGGTGGAAGGCATCGCGCGCGCGATCGCCGAGGCCACCAATCCGACCAGCACGGACCTTCTGGCCAATATCAACCCGACCTTCAACTGGGTGCGGCTGGCGCAGCGCGTGCCGGTGCGCGTGCGCATCGATTTCGCGCATATGCCGGCGGGGACGGTGCTGGTGGCGGGGCAGACCGCAACCTTGATTGTGCACCCGCACGAGCACGGCCAGCCGGTCCAGGCCTCACGGTAAATGGCGATGCGATCCCTCAAATTTTCCAAGCCGGTTTTGATCGGGACCCCCACGCTGGCCTTTTGCGTGTTGCTGGCCGGATGTGCGACATCGGGCGGCCTGCATCCCACCGGCAGCATGCTCGACGCGCGCAGCCTCAAAAGTCAGCAAAGCCTGGCCGGTGTCGCGCTGAGCCCTACGGCATGGCCGGCGCAGGATTGGTGGATCGGCTTGGGCGATCAGCAATTGACCCAGCTGATCGACGAGGCGTTGCAGAATAATCCCACCCTGGCCCAGGCCCAGGCGCGCGCGAAGCAGGCACAGGCGGTCGCCGACAGCGTGGATGCGGCGCGCGCGCCGCAGGCGGAGCTGGATGCACTCGCCGAGGGCGCGCGGCTTTCCAACAAGGATCCGCTCTATCCCAGCTACGCGCTGGGTTCGTTTGCGTGGGCCAAGGCCGTGACGGCCAATTTCTCGTGGGACCTGGACATCTGGGGCGGCAAACGCGACGCCTGGGAAGCCGCGCTGGGACGCAGCCGTGCCGCCGATATCGACGCGTACGCCGCGCGCATCGAATTGTCGGTGAACGTGGCGCGCGCGTATGTGCATCTGGGGTACGCCTTCGCGCTGCGCGATGTCGCCGATGGCGAGCTGCAACGCTCAAGCCAGACCCTGACCCTCACGCGCCGCTTGTTCCAGGGCGGCCTGGGCACCTCGCAGCAACTGGAATTTGCCGACGCGGAAGTCGCCAGCGCAGAGCAACAGAAGGCGCAGGCCGATCGCGATATTGACGCCGCGCGCAGCAGCCTTGCGGTGTTGCTGGGGCAGGGCCCCGATCGTGGCCTGAGCATCACGCGTCCGCACATGCTTCCATCAAGCCTGGTGGCGCTCCCCGATCGGCTCAACGTGGATCTGCTCGGACGGCGCGCCGACCTGGTGGCCGCGCGTTGGCAGGTCGAGGCGGCGTCCAAGGACATCAAGGCCGCCAAAACACAGTTCCTGCCCAACATCAGTCTCAGCGCGATGGCGGGTGTCGTGGCCGTTGGCGACAGCACCAACGTGTTCCAGCTGCCTGCGCGTACGTATAGCGTGGGGCCGGCGCTGAGCTTGCCGATCTTCGACGGCGGCCAGCGCCGCTCCAACCTGGCCGGCGCCGATGCGCGCTACGACGAAGCCGTTGCGCACTACAACAGCCTGCTGATCGGCGCGGTCAACGAGGTGTCGGACCTGGTCTCGGCATTGAATTGGACCCGCACGCAGATCACATGGGAGAAACGCGCCAAACAGGATGCGCAGAAGAGCTGGCAGGACGCGATGACCGCCTACAAGGCCGGCGTGAGCGGCCCGCTGACGCCACTGGCCAGCCGCCAGCAGTTGCTGCTCGCCGATCAGCGCCTGGCCACGCTGGAAAGCCAGCAGGCGGATCTGTCGATCCGGCTTATCGACGCCCTGGGCGGCGGTTACGGTGCCGATGCATCCACCCGTGCACAGGCTTCGACCCGCGCGCACTGACTGCGCACGTTGTCGAGCACGCAACCATGGTCAGGCTGGGGCGTATGGACCCCAGCCTGCGATGTGGATAGTCCCTAGAACTTGTAAAACGCGCTCAAGTTGACCTGGTTGCCACTGGTGGTCTTGCGGTTGGTGCCGTTGGTGGTGCTGTCCAGCACGGCATGGATCCATTCCAGCGCGAACGCGTAGCTGCCGACCGAATATTCCACGTCCGACGCATACGAATCCACCTTCAGCAGTCCCGTGGCGCCATTGCCTGTCCAGCGAATGACGTCATGCGAATTGGGTTCGCTGATGCTGTAGAACAAGTTGGCGCTCCAGTGCGGCGTGAATTTGTAGCCGCCCTGCACGTAGCCGCCCTTGTCGCGGATATCGCCGAACTGCGAAAGATCGCCGAAGATCTGGCCGATCCCCTTGCCGGTGTAGGCCACGCTGCGGAACACCCATGGACCGGGCGTCCAGGCGCCGCCCAGTTCATAGGCCACGCTCTGGAACTGCTTCTTGATCGGCGCCGGCTCGATGCCGCCTACGCCGGTCAGGTTGATCTGGGAGTAGTGCGCGGCGAGGAAGGCAAGCCACTCCTTCTCCACCTCTACGTGCAGCTTGGCTTCGATCTGCGGACGAAAGCCCGCGCTGCCGGCGGTCAGGTAGTTGGTGGTGCTGCCCGGGCCGTCCCAGTTGCCCGAGAAGGCGCCCAGGTCCAGGCGCCACAGCGGACCATCCGAACCCTTGTTGAGCGCTTGCGAATAAATGATGCCCGGGTAACGCCAGCCGATGACGCCCGAGCCATAGCCCAACGGAAACGCAATGTGGCTGAGCGACTGGGGCAGGTCGTCGAGCGGGAATATGAGGTCCCACATCTGGCCGATCTTGATGGTGCTGCCGCTGACCGGATTGTCCAGCACCATGTAGGCCTGGCGCAGCCGGGGCAGGGGCTGCTGCTGCGAATACGCGCCGGTGCCGTTGTTGCCGCCGAAGAAGTCCATTTCCAGGTGCGCGCCGCCGGTCCAGTCGCCGGCGATCTTCGCGCCGGTCAGATCGAACATGAAGCGCGTGTTGCGTACGTCCACGCCGCTGAGGTCGCCGCTCGAACCGGGGATCGGATACTCCGCATTCTGGCCGTTGCCGTAGGTGTAGCTCTTGGTCTGCGAGAAGGCGGTGGCATCGATGAAGCCGTGGAACGCCACCGACAGGCCCGGCGAGGTGGTGAAGACCGGCGCTTGCGCCGGCGGTGGCGTTGCGGCCAGCGTGGCTTGCGCCTGTTGCGTTTGCTGGATCTGCGTCTGCTGTTGCGCCTGCTGGTTTTGCAGCTGGGTCAACGCAGCGTGCATGGACGCCAAGTCTTGCTGTTGCTGGTTGAGTTGCTGTTGCTGCTTTTCCACCAGCGCTTTGAGCGCCTTGATCTGCGCATCCCGGCTGTCCGATGAAGTGCTCGATTGCGCAAGTACCGGAGCGCTGAACGCCAGGCCAAGCGTGGCGAGGGCTAGAAACAGAGCTTGTCGTTTCATGGAAGACTCCCTTGCTGAAGCCGTATGTCGTCAAGGTGCGCCGATGGGAAGCACGCGCTTTTGGTGCGTCTGGTTGATCACCTCCGCCGCGGACAGGTAAAACGCCAACAGCGCGGTGATCAAGCCCATATAGCCGCCGGCGACGTGCAACCCGCTCATGCCGGTCCATTCGCCCGCGGCCAGCAGGAAGAAGGTGATCCACAGGGCGAGAAAAATCAGCTGCAGCGCGCGAGGCGCCCGCAGCGAGGCGATCCACATGTAAAACGTGAACACGCCCCACATAAACAGATACCAACCCACGAAAGCGCCGGGTACTTTGTCGTGCAGAAACAACACGAACAAGGCGAACGACCACCAGAATGCGCCGTAACTCACAAACGCCGTCGCACCGAAGGTGTTGCCGCGCGGCAGCTCCATCACGCCGGCGATGATCTGCGCGGTGCCGCCGTAAGTCAGCGCCACCGCCAGCACCATGTTCATCGCATCGGCGCTGAACCAGCCGGCGTTGATCATGCTCAACAGCCACGTCGTCAGCGCGAAACCCGCCAGGCCCAGCGGGGCCGGATTGGAGAATCGCGCAACAGCCTCATCGTTGCTCATGGCAGAACCTCCCCGAAGTGAGATGGACTAACTCATCTGCGTCGTCCGTGGCGGGTTATCTCTTTCTATTCTCAACGCCAATCCGAGCCATGTCTTGCATGCTTTTGCGGTTTATTTGCTCGTTCGTGCCGACAAACGCCATGGCCACGGCAACGCAGGCCGAGGCATCCGCCGGGCCGTGAGCCGAGCGGTTACGTCAATGGAAGGTGAAGAGCGGGCGCGCGACCAAAGCCGCTACGTCGCGGCAGCATGCGTGCTGTCGTGGAAAGGATGTGCACCAGTATCGACATGGTCCCTCCCTTCAAGTGTTCGGATCGGTCAAGCGAAGACGCCATGTGCCGCGTTGCAGTACCGTAAGGCGCAGGTCAGACCATTGCGCCCGAACGAGCGAACTTTACCTAAATACGGCCGCGATGGGGGACTTTTTTTCCGGGCGTGCATGTTGCGTTGCGGTATCGGGTAACGCGGATGCCGCGCCGCGCTAGCCCGAAAGCCACGCGCGCAGCTAGGCCATGGCGGATTATCTTTCTTCGGTCACTTCACCCCAAGGATGCCCCATGCCCACCATGCGATATTCGCTTAGCTTGGCCATGCTCGGTGCCGGCATGGTCCTGGCCGCGACCCCGGCGGCGTGGGGCGCAGGCCCATCGGCGCCGGCCGGCGATGCGAACGTGGGCATCGATCTGTCCTATATCGACCATACGGTGAAGCCGGGCGACGACTTTTTCAGCTATGCCAATGGCGCGTGGGTGAAAACGGCGCAGATTCCCGCCGATCGCTCCAGTACCGGCCCCACGCAGGAGCTGGAAGACCTCACCGCCCGGCGCACGGCGGACCTGATCCAGAACATGGCCAAGACGCATCCTGCCTTGGGCAGCAATGAGCGCAAAATCGCTGACTACTACGCTGCCTATATGGACGAGGCACGTACCGAAAAACGCGGCCTCGATCCGCTTAAACCCGAACTTGCACGTATCGATGCGATCAAGACGCGCGACGATCTGGCGCGCGTGCTTGGCAGCGAACAGCGTGCGGATGTCGATCCGATCAACGCCACCAACTTCCAGACCGAAAACCTGTTTGGCCTGTTCGTGGCGCAGGCGCTGGAAGATCCCTCGCACAACATGGCGTACATCCTGCAGGGCGGCCTGGGGATGCCCAGCCGCGACTATTACCTCTCGCAAGATCCGCAGATGGCCGCGTTTCGCATCAAATACCTGGCCTACGTAAGTGCCTTGCTGAAATTGGCCGGCACGCCCGATGCCGATGCGCAGGCCCGCACGATCGTGGCGCTGGAAACCAAGATCGCGCAGGCGCAGGAAAGCCTGGTCGATAGCGAGGACATCCACAAGGCCAATCAAGTGTGGAGCATGCGCGATTTCGCGGCGAAGGCGCCGGGCATGAACTGGCCGGTGTATTTCAAAGCGGCCGGGCTTGGCGGACAGAAGGCGATCGGTCCGTGGCAACCGGTCGCGACCACGGCGATCGCCAAACTGGTGGGCAGCGAGCCGATCCAGGCGTGGAAACAACTGCTGCGCTATCACGCCATCGACGCGGCGGCACCGCTGTTGCCCAAGGCATTCGCCGATCTCAGTTTCGGTTTCTATTCCGGTACGTTGCAAGGCGTGCCCGCGCAACCGCAACGCTGGAAGCGCGCGGTCGATGCTACCAGCGACGATCTGGACTACGCGGTGGGACAGGTCTACGTGAAAAAGTACTTTCCGCCAGAGGCCAAGGCGCAAGTGCAGGCGATGGTGAAAAACCTTATCGCCACCTTCGACGAACGGCTCGATACGCTCGCCTGGATGGCGCCTGCCACGCGCGCGAAGGCCAAGGAAAAACTCGCTTCGTTACGCGTGGGTGTGGGTTATCCCGATCGGTGGCGCGACTACAGCACGCTGGCAATCAGGCCGGACGATGCATGGGGCAATCACGAGCGCGCCATGGCCTATCGCTACCGCTATCAGCTGGCCAAACTGGGCCGGCCGGTCGACCGCGACGAGTGGTGGATGACACCGCAGACGGTGGATGCGGTGAACCTGCCGGTGCAAAACGCGCTGAATTTTCCTGCCGCCGTGCTGCAGCCGCCGTTCTTTTTTCCCAATGGCGACGCCGCGGTGAACTATGGTGCCACGGGCGCGACCATCGGTCACGAAATCAGCCACTCGTTCGACAATCTCGGCGCTCAATTCAATGCGCAGGGCAAGCTGGAAAACTGGTGGACGCCGCAGGATGCCGCGCATTTCAAGGCGACCACGCAGAAACTGGTCGATCAGTACAACCATTACGAGGTGCTGCCCGGCCTGTACGTGAACGGCCAGCAGACGCTGGGCGAAAACATCGCCGACGTGGCCGGCCTCGCAGTGGCGTATGCCGCCTATCATCGTTCGCTCAACGGCAAGCCGGCGCCGGTGATCGATGGCCTTACGGGCGACCAGCGCTTCTTTCTCGCCTATGCGCAAAGCTGGCGCGTGAAAATTCGCGATGAGGAATTGCGCCAGCGGCTGGCGACGGATGTGCATGCGCCCGACAACATCCGTGCCCAGGCCGTACGCAATATCGACGGCTGGTATGCGCCTTTCCACGTCGAGCCGGGCGAGAAGCTTTATTTGTCGCCCGATCAGCGGGTGAAAATCTGGTAGCGGCATCCGGGCGCGCGATGGCGGCCCGATGCAATGCGGCTGCGGTCAGGAACGACTCGGCAAGTCGCGATAAGCCCGCCGCACCATTTCATGGAAGTGGTGCACGGCATTTTCGCGCAGTGGATTCAGCCGGCCGGCTTCGTAAGAACCGGATGCCAGGCCGCGCTGCACGTCTTCGCAGATGGCGACGTCCTCGTCCTGCACTTCATCGCTGAACTGGATGTCTTTCGCGCGCCGTGCCTGGGCCTGGGCGCTCTCGTCGGGCGCGTAATAAAAATCGAATTCGACCCGGCAGCGATCCACGCCTTGCGGCAGCACGCGATTGGTCTGCAGCCGGCCGGGCAGAATGTTGAGCATCGCGTTCGGATACAGGAAGTAATACAGCGCTTCGCCGCTGCCGTAGAGATCGTCGCCGCTTTCCAGCGGGCTGAATTGAAACGAATACCACTCGGCGGTTTCGGTGATGTAGCTGCGGTAATCAAGCAGGGCGTTCAGGCCCGGATGGATGTGCGGCACGTGGTAACCCTCCAGGTAGTTATCCACGTAGACCTTCCAGTTGCACGCCACGTCGTAGCTGACGCGATGATGCCATTGGTAGTCATGCAGCGAACGGCCCGGTCCCAGGCGCGCATCGATCCCTGCCACGAACGCCTCGAACGGCGGCGCATCGCCGATGGCGACGAACACCAGCCCTTGCCATACGTGCACGCGCACCTGCGGCAGGCGTATATCGGCAGGATTGAAATCGGGCGTACGGCCCATTTCCGGCGCGCCGCGCAGCACGCCATCCAGCCCGTAGGTCCAGCCGTGATAGCGGCAGCGCAGGCTCTGCGCGCCGTGCCCGTCGCAGGTCGCGATGGGGCCTGCGCGGTGCCGGCATACGTTGTGGAAGGCGCGGATGCTGGAGGCATCGCTGCGCACGACCAGCAACGGCAGGCCGGCGATCTCCGTCACCACATGGTCGCCGACGCCGGCCAGCTGCGACTGATGGCATACCAGCTGCCAGCTGCGCGTGAAGATGGCGCTGGCGTCGAGCGAAGGCATGCGCGCATCGGTATAGAACCGGGCGGACAGCGCCAGTGCGCGGTCGAGTTGCTGCGGGGCGAGTGCGTCGGGTGAAAGTAACTCGGTCATGGCCGTGCGTGGCGGTGGCGACGTCGGAGTATTCATCGAACCGCGCTGCAGCATCAACGCGGCGCGGTGGCTCGCGTGGCCTTGGTCGGGCCGGTTTCGGCGTTGCCGGCGGTCATTTCCGGCGCGGCGGGCACTTTCTTGCCGTTGCCGGGGCGCGTCCATACCGCGACGTAGCCCACCGTCATCGCGTGTCCGGGTTCGGTGGTCACCGTGGGCGTGGGGTGCCAGCCGGCCATCACGAACGAAAATCCGCCGCCCATGGCCACATCAAGCAACACGAAATAGCCGTGCTGGGTGGTCAGGTTGTGCCAGACGCTGGGCGAAAGCTGGTTCTCGGTAACCTGGTTGATCTGCACGCCGTCGACGAACCAGCGCATGCGCTCGGGTATGACACCGCGATTCCATTCGAACGTGTAGGTGTGGAATGCGCCGGTGCAGGAGATGTGCGGGCAGGGCAGACGGCTGCCGATGCCCTGGGGCTCCGCGCAGGGGCCGCCCGGATTGACACCGCAATGCAGGATGCCCCACACGCTGTCCAGGCCGTTGACGCTCTCCATGATGTCGAATTCGCCGGCTTGCGGCCACGCCATGGTGTTGCGGAAGCTGCTGCCCAGCGCCCAGAACGCAGGCCAGTAGCCCAGTGCCTGGTCGCCTGCCACGTTGGGCATCTGGATGCGTGCCTCGATGCGCAGCATGCCGCCGTCGGGGGCGCTGAAGTCGTCCTGCACGCTCTCGATGCGCGCGGAAGTCCACTGGCCCTCGGCGTTGCGCTGGGGAATGATCAGCAGATGCCCCTGGCCATCCAGATGGATGTTGTGCGGGTCGTCGGTATACGACTGGGTCTCGGAAGTGCCCCAGTTGGGCGCACCATTGGGGTACGAATGGCCGGTGTCGAAGCGCCACCGCTTGCTGGAGGGCAGGGAGCCGGCGGGACCGTCGAAATTGTCGCTCCACTGCAGCGTCCAGCCCGCGGGCGCGGGGATCTGGTCGGCATGGGCGGGCGAAACATGGCCGCCCAGGCCGATCGCCGCGATGCCGATACCCCACACGACGATTTTTGCGAGACGGCGTCCTGCCAGGGCCAGGACGTTGGAGAACTGCGTTTTCTTCTGCATGAGCACTAACACCCTGGAGGGCAATCGACACCAAGACCTGCCGGTTTAACTGGAAATCGAATGTGAAAAGGAATATGCAAGGCTATCGACTTCGGGCAAAAAATCTGTAACACAGGCCGCACTATTGCAGCATGTCGGTCAGCGCCGGCTGTTTGGCGGCCGGCAGCGAGACGCCAAGAATCCGCGCGATAGTCGGGGCTACGCGCAAATTGCTGATGGTGCCCAGGTCCACGCCCGCGCGCACGTGCGCTCCGGAAGCGACGAAAAGCGCCTGCATGTCCGGATCGCTGTTGAGGTAGCCGTGCGCGCCGCGCGCCGGGTTCACCTTTTCGACCACCGGCTGATCGGTGCCATCCATGAAGGCGTAGCCGGGCTTGGCCACCAGGTAAAGATCGGGTGCCTGGTCGGTCGAGGCGGTCGAGGGGATGCCGAACTTGCGCGCCTCTTCGTTGGTATAGACCGCCGCCACGCCGGGCTGTTGTTCGAAATACGCCTTGAGCTTGGGCACCAGCGTTGCGCGCTGCGCGGCAGCGTGTACGTACAGCGAAGCCTCGCCACCTTCCGGCTGGATCCATACGTTGCCTTCGTAGCGTCCATCGTGCATGCGCAACAGGCCTTGCTGCACCAGCGCGGCATTGGCATGGATGATGTGCGTGTAGTCGGTGAAGCCATGGTCGGAGGCGACGATGAAGGTGATGCGGTCCAGCAGCCCCGCCTCGCGCGCCGCCTCGATCAGGCGCGCGAGGCAGCTGTCGGCGTAGGCGTACGCCGCGTACGCGGCGGGCGAGAGCGCCCCGTACTGGTGCTGCAGCGTGTCGGTCTGCAACAGATGGAACAGCAGCAGGTTCGGCGTGTGGCGGGTCAGGATGTCGATCGCGGCGTCGGTCCAGAGCTGGTCGCGCCAGGCCGGGCTGCTGTCATCGAACGTCGCAATATCGTGCGGCGTGACCAGCCCCTGGGCGATCAGGTCCTGGGTGATCGGGCTGTCCGCGGCGGGCACTTCGGCAAATGACCAGCGTACGTTCCTGGCGCCGTAGATCGCCACCCAATCCACCTGGCCGGTGCTCATGCCTTTTTCCGCCAGCGCGTCGTAAAGGGTACGCGCATGCACCAATTCGTCCTTGGGTACCCACGGTTTCACCTGCACCGCGCTGCCGTCGGCGGGAAAGGACAGCAGGCCGTTGAACAGCACGTGGTGCTCGCTGGCATCGACACCTGTGATCAGCGCCGTGTGATTGGGCCAGGTGATGGCCGGGTTGATGGGCAGCATCGCGTCGGCGTGCGCGCCGTGGGCGATCAGCGCGCGCAAGGTCGGCATCGGCAGTTTCTGATCGCGCAGCGCGCGTGCGGGAAAGCCGTCGATGGTGATCAGTACGACGATGGGGCCCTGCGTGGCGGCGCCTCCATCGTCGGGCGCGTGGGCAAGCGAGGGGGCCGATCCAGCCAGCAGCGCGGCGAACAAGGAGGCGAGGATCACGATTTTCCGCATGGCGTTTCCCGGGTCGATGCGCACAGCGCGCCAAAGCGGGCAGCTTCGCATTTTTCGCTTGCCGCACTCAATCCATGCGGTGCCGGAAACGGGAGCGGTGCGGGTCAGCGCGGTGCGTCGGGGACGAGGATCTGTTCCCGGTGGATCACGCGGTCGTTGTCGACGATGAAACTGAGCTCGTATTTGCCCGGGCGCAGATAGAGATCGCCCGATGGCACCTCCTGCGTACTGCTGTAAACGGCGACCTGCGACGCATCGGCGATGCCCAGCGGCGCTTGGTCGAGTAGCAGGCGGTCGGCGGGAATGGCGTCGGGGCCTTCGTTGTCGTAGCGCGCTTGGACCAGACAGGGATAGTGGTGCCGGCAATCGTCGGCACTGACCGGATAAGGCCGGCGCAATCGGCCCAAATCCAGCCAGGTGGGACGTCCATGCCGCAGGATGACCGGCGGAAAGAACACGCTTACGTCATAGCCCGGTCGCAACGACCACGGTTTTCCCTTGTCGTCGACAAAGACGATGGGCTGGTCCGGATGAAGCTTGCCCATCACCTCGGTGTAGTACGGATGATCGCCACTGCTGGATGGTCGCGGGTACAGCATGGTCTGTTCCACCGAAAGCATCGGCTGGCCGGTGAGCGCGAATAAATGCTCGGCCATCGACCTGCCGCCAAGGTAGAGCCCGGACTTCACGATATGCTCGTAGCCGGCATTGACGATCAAACGCGCTTTGGGATCGTGGGCGAACACTTGCCGATAGAGGTTTTGTGCCTGCTCGGCCTCGCGCGCATCGCCGCTCGCTGCGCCTGACGTCGCTTCGTAAGCGATCACCTTGAAGCCCAGTTTCAACGCCGTGCGCACCATTTCCGCATACACCGGTTCCTCGGTATAGAAACCGCTGTCGTGGTTGGGATAGCCGCGTGTTGCCAGCGCGGTGTCGCTTGGCGCCAGCGTTTCGGCCGCGAAATAATCGAAGCCTTCCGCGCGCAGCCGGCTCAGCAGCTGCACGGTGAGGCTGCGCGTGAGTGCTATGTGGTGCGCCTCGTTGAAAAGCACGATGTTGTAATGCTGCGCAAGCTCGGCAATCGCCTCCACGGCGGGCCGTGCGGTGTAGTGGCCGCCGGCCAGGGGCGATGGACGGTCATCGGGTTGCGAGGGGCAGGCGATGGAAAAGGTTTGCGCGGCCAGCGGGTAGGCACCGAGATAACTTTGGTACCAGCTCAGGTATTGGCTGAAGATCATGTGGAACGCGCGTGAATTGTCGCTGGCGTATGCCTTGCGCAGAACCAGGTATTGCGCAAGCAATCCTTTATGTGCACTGGCCTGCGCCATGATCTGGTCGGATTTCTGCGCCGCCTTCGCCTGTTCGGCCATCCATTCGCTGGCCGATTGCGCATGCGCCGGTGTCGCCGTGGAGGCCATCCACAGCGTGCACCCGAGCACGGCCAGCTTGCGGGCGGACATCGGCTCTCCCGGCGGACGGCAGCTTTTAACCTGTTTTAACGCGAACGTCGGTGGCAATCCAGTTAACCTCCCAGGTCCTGCCGTCATCGTCGGAAAAAGCTTGTTCAACGCGGTATGAGTCGGGTTTGATGTCGGAGATCACCAACCGCACCAGAATGGCGCGGCCGTCGAAAATTTCCTGGTCGATGAATTCGCCGCGGCCATCCTTGAACGCGCCGACGGCCGGCACGCCGAGGTTGCCACCGCGGCTGCTGGCGACGTTGATGCGCCATTGGTGCGCGTCGGGGTTGTAAAGGCGCAGCGATAGCAGCTCCAGATGGCCGGAAGGCCCATCGGCTTCCAGCTCCACCAGGTTGGCCCGGCCATCCCAGATCTTGCGCACGACACTGGTGCCCTCGTATGTCGCCCAGGCATGCGAGCCGCTCAAAGGGTGAAGCAGGCGCGTCAGGTGCGTTTTCCAGGTGCCGATTTCAAAGTCGAAATCGTGCCTGCCATCGCGGTATGCCGATTCGGTGGATGTGGCATTGGCGTGGCCATGGACCGGTTGCGCGCACAGCATCGACACGCCGATGCACGCCATGCATGGCAGTACTGCCTTTCCCCACGTCATGGTCGTCTCTCCGCTGCAAGCCTGGATTTACGTTACCCCTGGCTGGGAGCGCACCCAATGACCACTTTTTCGCACGGCGAGATAGCCATTTTGATCGCCGCCTCGTCGTTGCTACTCTTCACATCTTCTGTTGGATCGTTGGGAGTACCGCCATGAAGTCTCGCGCCGCCGTCGCATTCGCCCCCGGCAAGCCCCTGGAAATCGTCGAGATCGACGTCGCGCCGCCGCGCGCGGGCGAGGTGCTGGTGAAAATCACCCACACGGGCGTATGCCATACCGATGCTTTCACCCTGTCGGGCGATGACCCCGAAGGTGTATTTCCGGCAGTGCTCGGGCATGAAGGCGGCGGCGTGGTGGTCGAGGTGGGCGAGGGCGTCACGACGCTCAAGCCCGGCGACCACGTCATTCCGCTTTACACGGCCGAGTGCGGCAAGTGCAAATTCTGCCTGTCCGGCAAAACCAACCTGTGCCAGGCGGTGCGCGCCACGCAGGGCAAGGGGCTGATGCCTGACGGCAGCTCGCGGTTTTCCTATCAGGGCCAGCCCATTTATCACTACATGGGCACGAGTACGTTCAGCCAATACACCGTGGTGGCGGAGATTTCGCTGGCCAAGATCGATCCGCAGGCACCGCTGGAAAAAGTCTGCCTGCTCGGTTGCGGCGTTACCACCGGCATCGGCGCGGTGCATAACACAGCCAAGGTCGAGGCAGGCGCGACGGTGGCGGTGTTTGGCCTGGGCGGTATCGGCCTGGCGGTGATCCAGGGCGCGGTGCAGGCGAAGGCGGCGCGCATCCTGGCAATCGACACCAATCCGGCGAAGTTCAAACTGGCACGCGAGATGGGGGCGACTGATGTCATCAACCCGAAAGACCACGACAGGCCGATCCAGCAGGTGATCGTCGAGCTGACCGACGGCGGCGTCGACTACAGCTTTGAGTGCATCGGCAACGTCGAGGTGATGCGCGCGGCGTTGGAGTGCTGCCACAAGGGGTGGGGCGAAAGCATCATCATCGGCGTGGCCGGCGCGGGCAAGGAGATCAGTACCCGGCCGTTCCAACTGGTGACGGGGCGCGTGTGGCGCGGCAGCGCCTTCGGCGGCGTGAAAGGACGCACGCAGCTGCCCGGCATGGTGCAGCAGGCGATGCGCGGGGAGATCCGGCTCGATCCGTTCATCACGCATACGCTGCCCTTGGAGCGGATCAACGAAGCATTCGAACTCATGCACGAGGGCAAGTCGATTCGCACCGTGATTCATTTCTGAACGCAATGCCGATGGAACGCATCGAACATCGCGCGTGCGCCGGCGGCTGGCAGGATGTCTATCGCCATCATTCGGACGTGCTCGGCTGCGCCATGCATTTGGCGGTCTATCTTCCGCCGCAGGCGGCCGACAAGCCGGTGCCGGTGCTGTATTGGTTGTCCGGCCTTACCTGCACCGAGCAGAACTTCATCACCAAGGCCGGCGCGCAGCGTTACGCGGCCGAGCACGGCGTGGCGCTGGTGGCGCCCGATACCAGCCCACGCGGCGAGGGCGTGGCCGATGCGGAAGGCTATGACATCGGCCTGGGTGCCGGGTTTTATGTCAATGCCACGCGCGAACCGTGGTCGCGGCACTACCGCATGCACGACTACGTTGCCTACGAGTTGCCGGCTTTGACCCAAGCGCATTTGCCGGTGACCGGCGCACGCGCGATCAGCGGTCATTCGATGGGCGGCCATGGTGCACTGACCGTGGCGTTGCGCAATCCTGGCCGCTATCGCAGCGTCTCGGCGTTTTCGCCAATCGTGGCGCCGGCACGCGTGCCGTGGGGAGAAAAGGCGTTCAGCGCTTATCTGGGCGATGACCGCGAGGCATGGAAAGCCTGGGATGCCACCGAACTGATCGTACGCGCGCACGAGCGCCTGCCGCTCCTGATCGACCAGGGCGATGCGGATGAGTTTTTGCATGCCCAGCTTCGCCCCGAGCTGCTGAAGACGGCCGCCGATGCCGCCGGCTATCCGCTCACGCTGCGCATGCAGCCCGGCTACGATCACAGTTACTACTTCATCGCCAGTTTCATCGGCGAGCACATCGCCCATCACGCCGCGGCGCTGCGCGACTGAGACGTGTCATTCGATAGCAGGCCATCGGTAGCGGCGCACGCGACGCCGGTGCGGATGGCCCATGCACTCAATGGGCCACGCACTCAATGGGCCAGGAACGACTTGCCCTGCTTTAGCACGGTGTCGCAGACCTTGCCGGTGATCTTCGATTTCATGTCGCTCGAACCACCGCCGACGCTGTTGAGGTCCATGTTCTTGCCGTCGCTACTTTGCAAGACACCCTTGGACCCGCTCAGGTAAGCCGGATCGCTGCTGGCATGGCCGCCCATCTTGCCCAGCAACTGGTTCTGGATGCCCGATGCGCCGGAACTGCCGCTAAGGTAGTTGTTCTTGATGCAATATCCCATCAGGCCGGCCACGTTGCCCATGCTGCCGGAGGTCATCGAGCCTCCGCCGGGCATCATGCCGCCAAGCTTGCTACCCAGGCCGCCAAGACTTTGCGCGTGGGCCGCGCCGCAGGCCAGGATCAATCCGATCGCCAGACACTTGCCGCCAGTCGTGTTCATAAACGCTCCTTCCTTCCCAGGGTGTGGGCATTCAACACCCGGGACTGTTAGGGATATGTAGCGGCCGGCTTGGCTGGCTGGTGCGCGATCTGTAATCGCGATTGTGCTTAAGTAACGGGCATCGCCTGAGGAGACAGCGTGCCATGTATGAACTCCCCGCTTTCGGTGCGGATACGCCCGTCCGGACCCACCTGACCGGCTACGACCTGGTCACCAAGCCGATGTTGAACAAGGGTATGGCGTTCAGCGAGCGCGAGCGTGACGTGTTTCGCTTGCACGGCCTGCTGCCTCCGCACGTGGGTACGCTCGACGAACAGATCGAGCGCCGCCTGCGCGTGATGCGTGCCTTCAACACCGACTTTGAGCGCTACGCCTTCCTGCGCGATCTGCAGGATACCAACGAAACGTTGTTCTATGCCGTGCTGGTGCGGCATTTCGATGAACTCCTGCCGCTGGTCTACACGCCTACGGTGGGCGAGGGCTGCCAGCATTTCAGCGAGATCTGGCGCAAGCCGCGCGGCTTGTTTCTGAGTTATCCCAACCGGCACCGCATCCGCGAGATCCTTTCCGATGCGCGCTTCGATCATGTGCGCGTGATCGTGGTGAGCGACGGCGAACGCATCCTGGGACTGGGCGACCAAGGCGCGGGCGGCATGGGCATACCGATCGGCAAGCTGTCGCTGTACACCGGTTGCGCAGGCATCCATCCAGACCTCACTCTGCCGATCCTGCTGGACGTGGGCACCAACAATCACGAGCGCCTCACCAATCCGCTCTACATCGGCTGGCGCCACGAACGTATCGTGGGCGAAGAATACGATGCTTTCGTGGAAGAATTCGTCAGCGCGGTCGTCGAACGCTGGCCGAACGTATTGCTGCAATGGGAAGACTTCGCCGGTTCCAATGCCAGCCGCTTGCTGCACAAGTATCGCGACCGGCTGTGTACCTTCAACGACGATATCCAGGGCACCGCCGCGATAGCGGCGGGCACGCTCCTGGCGGCGATCAACGTAACCGGCATCGCGCTGACCCAGCAGCGCATCGCCGTGCTTGGCGCCGGTTCGGCCGGATGCGGTATTTCCTCCTTGCTGCTGCGGATCATGGTCGATGCCGGCTTGAGCGAAGAGCAGGCGCGCAAGGCCTTCTTCCTGGTCGATCGCAACGGTTTGCTGCTTGAGGGCATGGAGGGCATCACACAGGCGCAGATGCCTTTCGTGCAGCAGCGCGAGGTCGTCAAAGACTGGGCGTTGAGCAAACCCGAGCAGATCGGCTTGTTCGACGTCGTGCGCAACGCCAAGCCGACCGTGCTGATCGGCGTTTCCGGCCAGACCGGCGCATTCACCGAACCGGTAGTGCGCGCGATGGCGGAAAACGTCAAGCGTCCGGTGATTTTCCCCTTGTCCAATCCCACCTCGCGCAGCGAGGCGACACCGCAGCAGTTGGTCGAATGGACGCAAGGGCGCGCCTTGATCGGCACCGGCAGCCCCTTTGCTCCCGTGCAATGGCAGGACAAGCGCATCGACATCGACCAGACCAACAACTCCTACATCTTCCCAGGCGTCGGCCTGGGCGTGCTGGCGGCAGGCGCCACGCGGGTGACCGATGCGATGTTCGTCGCGGCCGGCAAAGTCGTCGCCGACATGTCGCCGACCGTCAACGATCCGCGCGGGCGGCTGCTGCCGCCCGTGGATCAATTGCGGGCCGTCTCGGTAGCGGTGGCCCGCGCCGTAGCCGTCCAGGCACAGGCCGACGGCGTGGCGGAAGCCTGCGATGAAGCAACGCTGGACAAGCGCATCCAAGCCATTGCGTGGGAGCCGCGCTATCGTCCTTACGAGTTGGTGGTGACGTGATCGCCGACGTTGAATAACTGGAATTCGCGGATGCGCGCAGGGCAGGTCGTGGACTGAATGTCCAGCCGTACCTTGCTGGCCGTGGCGGGGGCGAAGCGGTCGATCTTCATATGGCCGATCGCCTCGGCCTTCGCCAGGGTCGTCCACGTGCCGTGGATCCATGCCTGGACGGCGTACTTCTGCACGCATTGGCCTTCGTTCAACCACTCCATCGTCAGCGTGTGGTCGAAGGTCATGGGCTTGGCGAAATCCACTTCCAGCACGGCATGATGCGAATCGTCCGGTGCGGACCAGAACGTATCGCGATCGCCATCCAGCGCGGCCGCGGTGTTGGCATCGGTGGCAAGGTGGTTGCGGGCCAGGTCCTTATCCACGCCGTAGCGCGCGCGCAAAGCATCGCCGAACGCCTTGAGGCGGGCGACGTCGGCGTCGGGCAGCAAGCCGTGGCGATTGGGCGCGATGCCTAGCATCAGCTGGCCGCCGCGACCGACGCTGTTTTCCCAGATATCCATCAGCTCCTCGACGCTTTTGAGCGTCTGGTCGCTATTGGGATGCCAGAACCACTGCAACGTGTGCAGCGGCGTATCCACTTCCACGGGGCGCCAGCGCAGCTCGCCGTGGCGGTCGATCACGTTCCAGTTTTCGCCGCGGATATGGCCGTCTTCCTGTCCGACCCAGCGGATGTCGCCATAGCCGAACAGCCCCACGTCGGCGAACACCATCGTGTTGGGCTGGTAGGTGCGCAGTTCTTCCATGTACTTCTTGAAATCGTAGACGTGGCCGGCGCTACCCGCGCCGTCGAGCCACCATTCGACCAACGGGCCGTAGGACTGCACCAGTTCGTCCATCTGCGCGAGGTAATACTTGTCGTACGCGGCGGGATCCTTGTAGCGCGGCTCGTGGCGATCCCACGGCGAGAGATAGATGCCAAATTCCATGCCTTCCTTGCGCACGGCTTGTTCGGTCATCTGCACCAGGTTGCCCTTGCCGTGCATCCAGGGACTGGCTTTTACCGAGTAATCGCTCTGCTCGGTCGGCCAAAGCGCGAAGCCATCGTGATGTTTGGCGACCAGCACGACGTAGTTCGCCCCGGCGGACTTGGCCGCACGCGCCCATTGGTCAGGATCGACATGGTCCGGATCAAACACCTTCGGGTCGGCTGTGCCGTCTCCCCACTCGCGATCCAGGAACGTGTTGGTGCCAAAGTGCACGATCACGCCAAATTCCAGATCCTGCCAATGCACCTGCTGCGGGGAAGGCTTGATGTCAACGAAGTTCTGGGCGGAACTGCTGCCGGCAACCGTCAGGGCCAGTGCGGCGGCGGCGAAGAGAGCGCATCGATTCAGGGGCATTGCGTGGAAACCTGTTGGAGTGCGAAAGGGGTGGCGGGGACCTTTCAATCGGGCTGCGAGGACATGCCAAACTGCAAGGTATCGGAAATTTCGCGCGTGGCTCGCAGCAGTTCCTCGATCACGTCTTCCATCGTCTGCGCGGTAGTCTGCTGCTCCAGGTACGGAATGGTGAGCGCGCACACGGCGCTGCCGTGATGCATCACCGGCGCGGAAATGTCGGTCACCGCATCGACCACGTTGCTGTGCTCGGTGGCATAGCCGCGCGCGCGCAATTGCGTCAGCAGCTTTATCAGTTTCTTGCGCTCCAGCGCCGGGTCGTAGCGGGTGATCAGGTCCAGCCAGCGTTGGCGAACTTGTTCTTCCTGGAAGGCGAGCAATACGTGGCCGGAGGTGGATTTGGCCATTGGACGGCGGTGTCCCACGCGCACGACCAGCGCGATTTCGCCCGGCGGGTCCACCCGTGCGACCACCACGATCTGTTCGCCCGACGGCACCACCAGGTGGCAGGCCTGGCCACTGGCATCGGCCAGCCGGTGCATCACCGGCATCGCCGCTTCGATGGTGCTTTTCACCGGCGGCTGTTCCATGCCCAGCCGGAACAGCCGCGGGGTGACCGAGTAGCCGATGTCGCCTTCGCCGCGGGCGATGTAGTCGCGCTCTTCCAGCACCTGCAGCATGCGGAAGATCTCCCCGCGCGAGCGCCCGACGCCTTCGGAAATTTCCGCGATGCTCAGCGGCCGCTTCGCGCCGGCCAGCAGTTCCAGAATGTCCAGGCCCTTGTCCAGCGCGGGTGCACGGTATTTCGGGGTTGGGTTCGCCATGGTTTTTCTTTCCTAACGGTCACCGGCCAAGACTCTTACGGGCGCCCTGGCTGGGCTGTCCAGCGCTGGCATGTTGCGGCGCGTCTTGTAGTATCCATGAATAACGGTTTCATATTTGCACAAATGGGCGGCAACGTCACGCAGTCCGCGCCACGGGGCGCCGAGCGGGAGAAGAGGGTGGATGTGCGCAGAGTGACCGAAGAAGTCCCCACGCCCACGGCCGGCGGCGAGCGGCCCGGTTGGCTGCCGCTGGCATTGATCGTCAGCCTGTTTTTCCTCTGGGGCGGTGCCAACAATCTCAATGATGTACTGATCGCGCAGTTCAAGAAAGCTTTCGTGCTGAGCGATTTTCGCGCGGGGCTGGTGCAGAGCGCGTTTTATCTGGGGTATTTCCTGGTGGCGATGCCGGCGGGCATGTACATGCGCCGTTTTGGCTATAAAAGTGCGGTGATTTTCGGCCTGGTGCTTTACGGCGTGGGGGCGTTGTTATTCTGGCCGGCCGCGTCGGCGGGTACGTATGAGCTGTTTCTGCTTGCCTTGTTCGTGATCGCCAGCGGGCTGGCTTTCCTGGAAACCTCGGCCAACCCCTTCGTGACCCTGCTTGGCCCGCGCGAAACGGCGACGCGCCGCTTGAATCTTGCCCAGGCATTCAATCCGCTGGGTTCGATCGCTGGCGTGCTGATCGGCCAGCATTTCATTTTCTCGGGCGTCGAGCGATCGCCCGCCCAGATCGCCGCCATGGGCACGGCCGAGCGGGCCGCCTATTACGCCACCGAAACCCATGCGGTGCAGTGGCCGTACCTGGTGATCGGCCTGGTAGTGCTGGGGTGGGGCTTGTTGATTCTGTTGACGCGTTTCCCCCGATCGGTGTCGGCGCATGCGGCATCGGCAACCCATGCGGGCGCGAGCGTGTTGGGTAAATTGTTGCGCGATCGCCGTTTCACCGGCGCGATGTGCGCGCAGTTTTTCTACGTGGGCGCCCAGGTCGGCGTGTGGAGCTACACCATCCGCTATGTGCAGGCGACGATGAGCGGCTTCTCGGCCAGGGATGCCGCCAATTTTCTCACGGCGGAATTGCTGTGTTTCATGGCCGGGCGATTTATCGGCGCGGCGCTGATGAAATACGTGGCACCGGTACGCCTGCTGATGCTCTTCGCCGCCATCAACGTAGGCTTGACGCTGTACGCCGTGGTTCATCCCGGCAGCAGCGGCGCTTACGCGCTGGCCGCGTGCAGCTTCTTCATGTCGGTGATGTATCCCACCGTGTTCGCGCTGGGCGTGGAAGGGCGTGGCGACGACGAACGCAAACTGGGTTCGGCCCTGCTGGTGATGACCATTATCGGCGGCGCCGTACTCACCGCGGCGATGGGCGCCGTCTCCGATCACTCCAGCATCGCCACCGCCATGAGCGTGCCGGCCTGCTGCTTTGCCGTGGTACTGCTGTTCGCCTGGCAACGCCGGCATGGAACGATGGAGGGTGCCCGCTGATGGCCTGTCTCTACTACGCACTCGATCTGCGCGACGATGCCCAGGCCATCGCCGAATACGAACGCTGGCACCAACCGCAAAACATCTGGCCGGAAATCGTCGCCTCCATCCGCGCCGCCGGCATCGAGCAAATGGAAATCTTCCGCACCGGCAACCGCCTGGTGATGGCCGTGCAGGTACCGGACGATTACGACGCCGCCGCCACGCGCGCAAGCGATGCCAAATCGCAGGCGTGGGAGGCGTTGATGGACCGCTACCAGCAACGCTTGCCGTGGAGCGAGCCAGGGCAGAAGTGGGTGCCGATGACGCGGATATTTTCGTTGGCGCAGGCGTTGGCTGCGCAAGGCGGGAGCTGCTGAATCGCCGCTGATATAGGCCGCCTTCAGGCAAGGAGTCCGGCAAAGGTGCTACGGGTTCTGCCTGCCGTAGCACCTGTTTCGCGGCGATGTCATTGGCGACAACACGATTGGCTTAAGCCTGGCGCGGTACCGTGGATAACGTCTGTGCCGCGAGGGCCAGCGTGTCGGCGTTATTCATCGCGTTGTAGAAGGTGAATGGGTATTGTTTGCCGTTTGAGTTTATCTTCTGGCGCAAGTTTCCGTCGATGTACCAGTAGTCGGTCCCGCCCCCGGCAAGGTAAAGGTGCGCATGCTCGTGGATCATGGTCCTGGCGAGAAACGTTGCAGGTGGATAAAGCAGGTTTGCTTCGGTGAAGTGGATGTTGTCGGTGCCAGGGTGGGCGTGTCCTCCGCCCCATAGATAGGTAACAGTGCCGATATTGTTTGCGTTTTTCGCGACGGTTCTTTTCATGCCGTACAAGATGGCATTCAATTGATTCTTGAAAGCCGACCTTTCGTTGGCATTTTGTAGTCCACCGGGTATCAGGTGTCGCAACCTGTTTTGCACGTCAGCGCTCCAGCGTGCGGGCGAATCCAGCGCTGTGATCGCCTGCTTCACCTCTTGTATGCCGGTGTTCAAGGCTGTCATCGCGCGGTGCCGTACGTTGCCGGACAAGGGCTTGGCTATGGAGTAGTCATCGCGAAACCGCATCGAGCCGGCAGGTGACTCGATAATCTTCGGAATTTGCAGTGGTTGATTGGGGATGGCGCCCGTCGTTGTCACTGGCTGGTAAACAGGTTGTCGAGGCGTGGTTTGAGAAGTGGGCCGAAAATAGGCGCGGCGGCCAGTTGGGTTGGGTGCGGTAGGTCGCGGCGTTGCTACCGGCCGGTAAACGGGGCGTCGGGGCGCGGTTTGTGGCACGGGCCGAAAATACGTGAAGCGGCCAGTTGGATTGGGTACCGTAGGTCGCGGCGTCGGTCTGCCATATGTCCGTTGGCGCTGCCGCTGCCACGGGTTGTATGGCATCCGGTTGACCAAGGGTGCTTGCATGGAAGGATGTGATGCGCGGTTGGCCGCATGCGGCTGGGCTGGCGCAGGTGGCCACGACGGCGGCGCGTAATAAGTCTGCGGGTACGATGGAGGGAGATAGGTCGTCATGTTGATGGAACTCCTGTAATCCAAGCGTTTCGCATGGGGTGCGTGAGGCTTGCAGATGTGCATGTCGTCAAGTCGATTCCATGCGATTTGACTATGAATCCCCTGCATGCAAGGTATGCCATAACATGGTGACGATTCGTGTGGGACATTTTCGGTTTTGCGTGCATCCGCAGCACGGGCGAAGACGCTTGCCTTCTTGCGCGGGAAATCCTGCGCCTCATCAAGGAATTTCCGGCTCCAGCGCTACCGGCGTGCAGACTCGCCCGGCCGGACTGGCGATACGCGTTTGATTGGCAAAAGCCTGCGTGACGGCGGCACCCCACGGGTAGTCACGCACTTCGGACCGACGCGGTAGAAAGCCGGCCGAACGGCCGCGCGGTGGCTTTAGCGGCAGGGTACGTTGGAATCGTCTAGCAACGTGCTGACGATGTTGAACGTGCTTTCCGGCGCTTTGCGCCAGATCACGTCGCGGCTGATGCGGCGCGCGTCGGTTTGTCCGGTCAGCGCCATGGTGACGCTCAGTTCGCGCCGGATCAGCTCGATCACCTGGGTGACGCCGGCTTCGCCCATGGCGCCCAGGCCGTAGAGAAAAGCCTTGCCGATCAGCCCGGCGTGCGCACCGCAGGCCAGCGCCTTGAATAGATCTTGTCCGCTGAGAATGCCGCCGTCGAACAGCACCTGCATGCGATCGCCCACGGCTTGCACGATGGATGGCAGCACGTCGATGGTAGCGGGAGCGCCGTCGAGCTGGCGGCCGCCGTGGTTGGACACCACGATGGCATCCACGCCGTGATCGGCGGCGATGCGTGCGTCGCGCGGATCAAGGATGCCTTTGATGATCAGCTTGCCGGGCCAGATCGCTCGGATCCATGCCAGGTCGCTCCAGTTGAGCCGCGGATCGAATTGCTTGGCGATCCACTGCGCCAGCGTGGAAAGGCTGTCGGTGTTCTCCACGCGCCCCTGCAGGTTGCCAAACGAGCGGCTTGGCGCACGCAATACGCTCCATGCCCAGCGCGGTTTGCTGGCCATGTCCAGGATGTTGCGCAGGGTGATGCGCGGCGGCACCGATAGGCCGTTCTTGATTTCACGATGGCGCTGGCCTTGCACCGTGAGATCGGCGGTCAGCATCAGCGCGCTGCATTGGGCTTCCTTCGCGCGCTGGATCAAGTCGCGCGTGAAGGCGCGATCGCGCATCACGTACACCTGGAACCAGAACGGGGTATCCACCGCCGCGCGCACCTGCTCGATGGAGCAAATGGACATGGTGCTCAAGCAGAACGGAATGCCGGCCTTGGCGGCGGCGCGCGCGCCGAGGATCTCGCCCGCCCCGTGCTGCAAGCCGGCAAGGCCGGTCGGGGCGATCGCCAGCGGCATCGACACCGTCTGGCCCAGCATGTCGGTGGCGAGCGAGCGGTTGTCCACATCGCACATCACGCGCTGGCGCAGCGCAATGCTTTCCAGCGCCGTGCGATTGGCGCGCAGCGTGACTTCGTCGTAGGAGCCGCGATCGGCGTACTCGAAGAAGGCGCGCGGCACGCGGTGCCTGGCCAGCGCGCGCAAATCGGCGACGTTAGTAATCGGAGCGGTCATCGCGTCCTCAGGACCTCGGCGGGCTCGCGCCATGCGGGGCCGTCGGGGTAACCATAACGCTCCAGGCTATCGGTGTGCATCTGCGCGGAAAAACCCGGCGCGGCCGGCGGCAGATAACGGCCGTCGCGTACTGTCACCGGGTCGACGAAATGCTCATGCAGGTGATCGACGAATTCGATCGCGCGATCGTGCTTTTTGCCGCTGATCGCCACGAAGTCGGCCATGGCCAGGTGCTGCACCAGTTCGCACAGGCCCACGCCGCCGGCGTGCGGAAACACGCGCACGCCGTACTTGGCCGCCAGCAGCAGGATGGCCAGGTTTTCGTTCACGCCGCCCACGCGCGCGGCGTCGATCTGGATCAGATCCACCGCACCGGCCTGGAACAGCTGCTTGAACATCACCCGGTTGTGCGTGTGCTCGCCGGTGGAGATGGGCGCGGGCGCTACGGCGCGGCGGATGGCTGCGTGGCCCAGCACGTCGTCCGGGCTGGTCGGTTCCTCCACCCAGGCCAACTGCACGTCGGCCAGGCGCTGCAGCCAGGCGATGGCGTCGGGGACGTCCCAGCGCTGGTTCGCATCGACGGCAATGGCCACGTCAGGGCCCACCGCTTCGCGCGCGAGCCGGCAGCGGCGTACATCGTCTTCCATGTTCAGCCCGACCTTCAGCTTGATAGTGCGGAAACCCGCCGCCACCGCTTCGCGCGCCAGGCGCTGCATTTTCTCGTCGCTGTAGCCTAGCCAGCCGGGCGAGGTGGTGTAGGCCGGATATCCTTCCTGCAGCAATTGCGCCACGCGCTGTTCTTTGCCGGGCGCGGCGGCGCGCAGCATGGTCAGTGCCTGGGCGGGCGTGAGCGCATCGGTGAGATAGCGAAAGTCGATGGTGGCGACCAGTTGCTCGGGCGTCATGTCCGCGATGAAACGCCATAGCGGCTTGCCGGCCAGGCGCGCGGCAAGATCCCAGGCGGCGTTCACCACCGCGCCGATGGCCATGTGCATCACGCCCTTTTCGGGGCCGAGCCAGCGCAGCTGCGAATCGCCGATCAGGCGTCTGGCGAAACCGCCCAGATCGCCAGTCATGTCGGCGACGTCCAGGCCCACCACATGGTGTGCCAGCGCCTTGATCGCCGCCGTCTGCACGTCGTTGCCGCGGCCGATGGTGAAGGCCAGCCCGTAGCCGGCCACCTGCGGCTGGTCGGTGCGCATGACGAGGTAGGCGGCCGAGTAATCCGGATCGGGATTCATCGCATCCGAGCCGTCCAGCTCGCGGGAGGTGGGGAAGCGGACATCGTAGGTGTCCAGCGCTGTGATCTTGCTCATGCGATGTTCGTCCCTGAAAGAAGCGCCCCATTGCGCTCCCGGACATGACGGTGGGGAAGGAGTTTGCTACGTCGGTGAAGGGTGGCGCCGGTCATGCAGTCCTCTCGCCCTGCGCATCGCCGCGCACCTGCTGGCGCTGCTGGCCAAGCCCTTCGATGCCAAGTTCGATGACGTCGCCTGCGCGCAGGTACTTGGGCGGCTTTTGCCCGAGGCCGACGCCGGCGGGTGTGCCGGTGCTGATCACGTCGCCCGGCAGCAGGGTCATGTAGCGGCTGATGTGGCTGACCAGCTTGGCTACGCTGAAAATCATCGTGCGCGTATGCCCGTTCTGGTAGCGATGGCCATTGACCTGCAGCCACAGCTTAAGGTTTTGCGGATCGGCGATTTCGTCGGTGGTTACCAGCCAAGGGCCGAGCGGGCCGAAGGTGTCGCAGCTTTTGCCCTTCACCCATTGGCCGCCATGGTCGAATTGGAATTCGCGTTCGGAGAGATCGTTGACCACCAGATAGCCGGCCACGTACTTGAGCGCATCTTCTTCACTCACGCTGCGCGCGGTTTCGCCGATGACCACCCCCAGTTCCACTTCCCAGTCGGTTTTCACCGAGCCACGCGGAATGACCACGTCGTCGTTGGGGCCGACGATGGCGCTGGTCGCCTTCATGAAGATCACCGGCTGTTCCGGTGGCGGCGAGCCGGTTTCGGCGGCGTGCTCGGCGTAGTTCATGCCCACGCAGATCATCTTGCTCACATAGGCGATCGGCGCGCCGTAGCGCGGTTGGCCGGTCACTTCCGGCAGGGTGTGCGGATCGATGGCCGCGATGCGCGCGCGCCCATCGCGGCTTAGCGCCTGCGCGTCGATGTCGTCGATAGCGCCCGATAGGTCGCGAAGCTTGCCGTCCGCGTCGATCAGGCCTGGTTTTTCCGTGCCGGGCGCGCCGTAACGAAACAGTTTCATGGACTACTTGGCTCCTGCGTTCAGTTGGACCAGCCGCCGTCCACGACATGGATCGTGCCGGTGGTAAAGGCCGATTCGTCGCTGGCGAGGTAGAGCGCCAGCGCGGCGATTTCGTCGGGTTCGCCCAGGCGGCCCATCGGTTGGCGTTCGACGAAGCGCTGCCAGTTGGCCGCTTCGTCGCCACCGAGTGCGCGCACACGATCGCCCAGCGAAGGCGTTTTCACCGTGCCCGGACAGATCGCGTTGCAGCGCACGCCGCGCGCCACGAAATCGGCGGCGATCGATCGCGTCAGGCCGATCACGGCGGCCTTGGTGGTGCCGTAGGCAAAGCGGTTCGGCACGCCCTTGATGCTGGATGCGACCGAGGACATGTTGATGATGCTGCCCTTGCCACGCTCCAGCATGCCCGGCAGCACCGCCTTGCACAGATGGAACATGCTGTCGACGTTGATGGTGAAGGAGCGCTGCCAACTCGCCTGGTCGGTGTCCACAATGGTGCCCGCGTGCACGAAGCCGGCGCAATTGAACAGCACGTCGAACGGGCCCGATGCCTGCACCAGGGCCTGGATGTCGTCCGGCTGCGTGACGTCGAGCTTGCGGGTGGCGATGGATGCGTGTTCCGCCGCGAGGCTGGCCAGCGCCGCAGTATCGATGTCGGTGGCCAGCACCGTGGCACCAGCTTGCGCGAAAGCGAGGGCAGTGGCACGGCCGATGCCCGCTCCGGCGGCAGTGATCAGGGCATGCTTGCCCGACAAACGTCCGCTCATGCGGTGTCTCCGTCATATCCAAGTGGGTGAGTGATCGCCGCTGTCATGGCGCGCGTGACTCCTGTACACCGAGGTCGATGTCCAGCGCGTAGAAGTTCACCGCGTTGGCAGCGAACACATCCGGCTGCGATCCGGGTGCATAGCGTTCGGTGAGTGTCAGTGCCAGGTCGAGCCATTGACCGAAGTCGGCACGGGTGGTGAGCACCGGCCAATCGCTGCCCCACATCAGGCGTTCTGGCCCGAAGTGCGCGAACAGGTCGGCGACATAAGGCTCGATCGCGTCCGCGTCCACCGGTTCATCGAGCAAGGTGAGCAGGCCTGACAGCTTGCAATGCAGTTGCGGATGCTGTGCCAGTTCGTCGATCCAACTGGTCCACTGATCGAAGCGCCCGTCGCCGATGGCCGGCTTGCCCGCGTGATCGAGCACGATGTTCAAGTGCGGATGGCGACGCAAGCGCCGCAGCAGCGCGGGCAGCTGCGGCATGCCGACCAGCGCATCGAAGGCCAGGCCGCATGCCTGGATGTCATCGAAGGCGCGGTCGAGCGATGGACTGGCGAGCCAGTCCGGATCGGTGATGTCTTGCGCCATCGGACGCAGGCCGCACAGCAGGCCGTTGCCGTCGCGCAGCAGGCGATCGATGCGTGCGCCGACGTCGGCTGCCTGCATGTCCACCCAGCCCACCACGCCGGTGACCGCGCGATCTTCGCGCGCAAGTTCGAACAAGTAGCGCGTTTCCGCTTCGCTCGGCGCGGCCTGCACCAGGATGCTGTGCGTCACGCCCGCGGCTTTCCGTTGCGCCTGCAGGTCGGGCGGCAGGAATGCGCGGCGCAACGCGGCGGGCGCAGCGTCGAGCCAGCCGTAGTCGCCGCGGGCGGGCTGCCAATAGTGCTGGTGGGCATCGACGATGATCATGGCGTAGGTACGTCTTCGCCGATCAGGCCGGCGTCGCGCAGGGCGCGCCAGGCATCGCTTGGGATCGTGGTTTTGATGCGCTCGTCGGCGCTCTCCACTTCCGCGGTGGTACGCATGCCGCAGACCACGCTGGCCACCGCCGGATGCGCCAGCGGAAACTGCAGCGCGGCGGCGCCCACTTGCGTATCGGCCTGCTCAAGCACTTCATAAAAGCGGCGCGCCCGTTGCAGGGTGTGGTGATCGGCAGGTGCGTAGTTATAGAAATGCCCGGGCCCCTTGCGGCCGCCAAGCAGGCCGGAGTTGTAGGGACCGGCGGCAAGTACCGCGATGTCGCGCGCCAGCGCCTGCGCCATCACGGTTTTGCTGTCGTGCTGTTCGAACAGCGTGTAGCGGCCGGCCAGCATGATGATGTCGATGGGAAAGCGCGGCATCACTTCCAGACATACCGCTTGCTCGTTCACGCCGATGCCGATGGCACGGCAGGCGCCTTGCGCGCGCAGTTCGGCCATGGCGGGCAAGGCTTCGTCCAGGGCCTGGCGCATCACCTGTGCGTGACGCTGGCCATGGGTCAGCGCGCCGATGTCGTGCAGCAGCAGTATCTCCACGTGATCGGTGCGCAGGCGGTTGAGGCTCGCTTCGAACGAGCGCAGGACGCCGTCGCGGCTGTAGTCGAAATGCGCCGAACGGCCGTCGACGATAAAGCCGTCGGCATGGCTGGTCTGCTGCCCGTCGTACTCGATCACGCGGCCGACCTTGGTGGACAGGCTGTAGCTGCCGCGCGGCAGCGCGCACAGGGCGGCGCCCAGGCGGCTCTCGCTCAATCCGTAGCCGTAGTAGGGCGCGGTGTCGAAATGGCGGATGTTGCGCAGCCACGCGCGAGAGATCGCGGCGGCCGCGGTTTCCTCATTGACCGACTCATACAAATTGCCAATCGGCGCGCCGCCGAAGGCCAGCCGCGAACGCACCCACCCACCTGGCCGGGCATTGGCCTGACTCGGTTCCGGGTTGGTGATGGAGGGGGTCATGGATCCTCGCTGCGGCCTGCCATGCCGGCCTTTGCGGCGCATGATCGCGCAGCCGGCGTCTTGTGTATATATAAACGAACTATTTACAGGTGTTTTTTTGGCCGGTGATGGGGCCGCCTTCAAAAAAAGGTTGCATTTCGATTTGCCACGATCTAAAACATATATAAACCTAAATTTTGCTAATGAACAGCCTGCCGTCGCGGAGGCGGGCTGTCCGGCGGCATCGGGCGAGGGGAGCGGGCGTGCAAAAAGTCCTGCAAAAGGCAAATGCCACGTGCAACGGGACAGCGGCGTTGCCGGTGGTCCAGCTTCTCCGCCATGGGTTTCGCGCAGCGGTCGCGGTCGCGTTGTTTCCCCCAACGCGGTCGCGATCGCTCTTTTTTTTATCGCGCCGCCCCAGGACTTCGCCCTGCGGCATGGCCGCTTTCCGACTCGAAAGCCGGTTCGGATAGCGCATCGGCCCGGCGACGCCCCCTCACCAGCAGAACGCTTATGAAACGAATCCTTCTGTTACTGGCCGGCATGCTTGTGTGCGGCAGTGCTTTGGCCAGGCAGCCCGACGCGCTGTTCTATTTGATCAGTTCGCCCAAATCGATAGCCTCGTTTGAAGCGCACGTCGACAAGATCGGGCTGCTGGTGCCCGGCTGGTATGGGGTGGACAACCAGGGCCTGGTGAACGGAGGTCCCAATGCGTACGTGCTCGGCATCGCCAAGGCACACCGCTTGCCGGTGGAGCCGATCATCTCGATGTCGGCCGGCCGCGGCGGCTTCCACGAGCTGCTGCATGACGAGACGGCCAAGCAGCACATGATCGAGGCGATGCTGCAGCAAGCTTCCGAATATGGTTATGCGGGTTTCCAGTTCGACTTCGAAAGCATTTCCTGGACTGACCGCGACGCCTACACCCTGTTAGTCGAACAGACGGCCCAGGCGTTGCACAAGCATGGCCTGAAGCTTTCCATCGCCGTCGTGCCCAACGCGCCGGGGCATGCCGGTGCGGGCGAGTTCTCCAAGTGGATGTGGCAATACTGGCGAGGCGTCTACGACCTGGCGGCGTTGGGCAAATACGCCGATCTGATCTGCCTGATGACCTACGACCAGCATACGCGCTGGACCGCGCCGGGTCCGGTCGCCGGCATGCCATGGGTGATGGAGCAATTGAACTATGCGTTGAAGCTCGTGCCCAGGGAAAAGCTCTCGCTCGGTATCGCCCTGTACGGTTATCACTGGTACACCGGCGATCCGGTGAGGCCGGACGGCACGGAATCCTCCAATATCAAGGCCCAGTACATCGATGCGGACGAGTCATTTCCGTTGGCCAAGGAACAGCAGGCGCATGTGCAATGGGATCCGGTCGAGCACGAATCCTGGTTCTACTTCTATCGCGATGACATGCGCGAATGGGTGTTCATGCCGGACGCGCACAGTTTTCGCGATCGCTATGCGGTGGTGAAGCAGTTTGGCCTCGAAGGCTTTTGCGCATGGGTGCTGGGTGCCGAGGATCCCAAGGTATGGGATGAATTGCCGGTGGTGCAGCGCCCGTAGTTGGGCAACGGTTGCGGCGTGGAAGAAGGGGTTGCATGAAGGGTATGCGCATGGGTTTGATGGGTGTGCTGCTGCTCGCGCTGGGCATCGTGTCCGGCGCCGGCGCGCGCGCGGCGCAGGCGACCCAGGATGCTGCCGCGCAGGCAGTCGCGGCGTTGGTGTCGAAGATGACGCTGGCCGAAAAAGTAACGCAGTTGCAAAGCCATGCCCCCGCGATAGCGCGCCTTGGCGTACCCGCTTACGACTGGTGGAACGAAGGCCTGCATGGCGTCGCGCGCGACGGTTATGCCACCGTCTTTCCGCAGGCGATCGGTCTGGCCGCGAGCTGGGATACCGATCTGCTCGCGCAGGTCGGCGACGTGGTTTCCACCGAGGCGCGGGCGAAATTCAACGCCGCCGGTGCCGGACACGATCACGCCCGCTACCAGGGACTGACGATCTGGTCGCCCAACATCAACATTTTTCGCGATCCGCGCTGGGGCAGGGGGCAGGAAACCTACGGCGAGGACCCGTTTCTCACCGGCCGGCTGGCCGTGGCGTTCATCCGTGGCATCCAGGGCGACGATCCGCTGCACCCGCGTGCCATCGCCACGCCCAAGCACCTCGTGGCCCACAGCGGACCCGAATCGGGCCGCCACGGTTTTGACGTGGACGTGTCCGCGCACGATCTGGAGGCTACTTATCTGCCGGCCTTTCGCGCCGCCATCACCGAAGGGCATGCCGGTTCCATCATGTGCGCCTACAACGCGTTGCACGGCACGCCGGCGTGCGCGAACGATCCGTTGCTGACCAAGCTGCTGCGCGATGACTGGGGCTTCAAGGGATACGTGGTGTCTGACTGCGATGCGGTCGATGACATGACGCATTTCCATCACTACCGGCCGGACAACGCTCAATCGTCCGCGGCGGCCATCGCAGCCGGCACGGATCTGGATTGCGGCGATGCGTATGCGGCGCTGCTCACGGCGGTGCAAAAGCATGCCGTTGCCGAATCGGTGCTGGATACTTCGCTTGAACGGCTGTTTTCCGCGCGCTATCGCCTGGGTGAGTGGGGCAAAACGCAGGTCGATCCGTATGCCTCCATCGGCATGGACCAGCTCGACAATGCCAGCCATCGCCAGCTTGCCCTGCAGGCAGCGTTGGAATCGATGGTGCTGCTGAAAAATACACGGGGCACGCTGCCCTTCAAGCGCAATGTGAAGCTTGCCGTGATCGGCCCCAATGCCGACACGCTGGAGACGCTGGAGGCAAACTATCACGGCACCGCGCGAGCGCCGGTGACGCCGTTGGAAGGCTTGCGCGCACGCTTCGGTGCGCAGCACATCCGCTATGCCCAAGGCGCGCCCATTGCGGCGGGCGTGCCGGTGCCGATTCCGGAAACGGCACTGCGCACGGGCAAAGATGCGCAAGTCGGGTTGACCGGCGAATACTTCAACCGTCTCGATTTCTCCGGCGCCCCGTGGGCGAGCCGTGTCGATCGCCGCATCGATTTTGATTGGGACCATGTCGCGCCGCTGGATGGCATGCATGCGGATCGCTACGCGGTGCGCTGGACGGGCGAGCTGGTTCCGCCAGGCACAGGCGACTATACCTTGGCCGTCCATATCGATCGTTGCTTCGATTGTGCCGGCCACGATCCGGTACGCCTGTACATCGACGGTCAGCAGGTGATCGACGATAAAGGCGACGATAAAGCGATGCAGGCGACGCTGCATTTCGCCGATACGCACCCACGCGCCATCCGGCTTGAGCTGGTGCATAGCGGTCAGGACCAGGGTATCCGCCTGCAGTGGCTGGCACCCCCTCAAGCGCAACTGGCCGAAGCGCAAGACGCCGCGCGACGGGCGGATGCGATCGTCGCTTTCGTCGGCTTGTCGCCGGACGTGGAAGGCGAAGCATTGAACGTGGAGGTACCAGGCTTCAACGGCGGCGACCGCACCGATATCGGCTTGCCGGCAACGCAGCGGGCATTGCTCGAACAGCTCGCCGCCACGCACAAGCCGCTGGTAGTGGTGCTGATGTCGGGCAGTGCCGTGGCGCTGACATGGGCCAAGTCCCACGCGGACGCCATTCTCGTCGCATGGTATCCCGGTGAACGCGGCGGCGAGGCGGTAGCGCGCGTACTGGCGGGCGATGACAGTCCGGCCGGCCGGCTGCCGGTGACGTTCTACCGAGCCACCAGCGATCTGCCGCCCTTCGTCAGCTATGCGATGGAAGGGCGCACGTATCGTTACTTCAAGGGTACGCCGCTCTATGCGTTCGGCGATGGCTTGAGCTATACGCACTTCACCTATGCACAACCTGACCTGTCGACTGCGTCGTTGGCAGCCGGCGATACGCTCCAAGTCAGCGCAATGGTTCGCAATGACGGTGCCCGCGCGGGCGATGAAGTGGTGGAGGTCTATCTGGACGCGCCGGATGTACCCGCAGCGCCGCGGCATGCACTGGTAGGTTTTCGACGCATCCATCTCCAAGCGGGCGAGCAGCGTCGCGTGGTCTTTGCGTTGCTGCCGCGTCAGCTCAGCAGTGTCGATGCGCTGGGGCATCGTGCGGTGGTGCCGGGGCACTATCGCGTGTTCGTCGGCGGCAACCAGCCGGAGGAAGGCGGCGGGGTCAGTGCGTCGTTCGCGATCAGCGGGCGCGCGGAACTCCCGCGATGAGAAAGCGTATGGCTCCCAGCGGCATCGTAAGGCGCAGCGGCCTCTTGCCCGGCGGTATGTCGGTAGATGGCGACTGCGCGCGTGCGGCTTTGCCGACAAGATTTGTCGGTCGGCAGTGGCGGGGTAAGTCGGGTTTCGAGAAACCTTGCGCCAAGCTTGCGTTCGCCCCAAACAAGATGCCCAGGCAGCTACTTGCTTGCGTATGTAAAACAAGTATTTACAAGTAATTTGGGCGGTCCGAAAAATACGTCGCAAAAACTGTTGCACTGCGACTTGCCACGATCTAAATTCGACACATAAGATTTTTACAAATACATATGAAATCGGCGTTCGTATATGAATTCGAATAAGCCGATGGAACACGGCCAAAGGTCGTTTTGCCCGCGCGGTCACAGTTCTCACACGGTCGTTGCAAGCACGGGGTTTCGGTAAGCACGGGAGGGTAGATGCAGGGTTCGATCCAGTTGGACGACGTTGTGGCAGTTCCGACGGCCATGGGCCGGGAACGACGCTGCGCATGAATGCTTTGTCGCGCGCAACGGTGGCCCCGCGTTCCACAGTCCAGGATGCGTTTCTCGCTGCCGACGTCGGCGGCACGCACGCGCGCATCGGCTTGATCGCCTTCGAAACGGGCCAGCACATGCCAAGCGTGCTGGCTTATCGCGTGTACAAGTGCGCGGATTTCGCCGGACTGGACGCGATCGTCCGCGCGTTCCGCAAAGAATTTGCCGTGGCGCCGGATCGGTTCGCGCTCGCCTGTGCGGGGTTTCTGCATGAAGGCATCGTGGTCAACAACAATCTGCGCTGGCCGGTGGTGCCCGGAGAACTTCGCAAAGCCTTGGGGCTAAGCGAAGTCGAGGTGCTCAATGATTTCGCGGCGCTGGCCTACGGCACGGCCTATCTGGAGTCGGACAGCGTCACCACGCTGCATAACCCTCCGCAGCGCGCGGCGGCGAGCCGCGGGCCGGCGGTGATCGTCGGCCCCGGTACGGGTTTGGGTGTGGCCGTGCGCTTGCCCGATGCACATCCAAAGGTGCTCGCGACCGAGGCCGGGCATATTCAGCTGGCCGCTCGCGTGGGGCGCGAACAACAAGTGCTGGGCGAGATTTCCCCGCCCGACACACATGCTCCCTACGACGATATTTTGTCCGGCCCCGGACTGGTGCGGCTGTATCGCGCGTTGTGCCGCCTGGATGGCGCACCGGCGGTGTTCCAGGATCCGGCGGCGATCACCGGCGCGGCTTGCGCGGGTACCAACGCGCAAGCGCTGGAAACGCTGCAGCTGTTCTGCGGATGGCTGGGGTCTTTCATCGGCGACCTGGGCATGTTGTACGGCGCAACCGGAGGTATCTACGTGGCCGGCGGATTTCTCTCTCGCATGACCGGCTTCATGGAGAAGAGCAGCTTCATCAGCCGCTTTCTCGACAAGGGTGTGATGCGCCCGTTCCTTCAAACCGTTCCGGTCCACGTGGTGGATCATGCGCAGCTGGGCGTCATCGGCGCGGCGAGCTGGCTGATGGAACGTTCCGAACACGGGGGCGCCGCATGAGCAGCCGGGCGAAAACGTTCGCCGGCTACGCGCAGGCTGTGTGCGGCGTTGCGCTTGCGCTTGGCTTGTTCGTCGCAAGCGCTGTCGCGCAGGACGCCACGCATTCGGTAGTGCCGCCCGATGCGAAGACCATCGAACAGCAATGGGTAGCTGCCAACCGGCCCTTCGACCAGGTGCGGCAGAGCATTCTTGCGGTAACGCAAAAGCTCGCCTGGCAAGGCCCCATGCAGCCGGACTGGCAGAGCCTGACCGCCTACAGCACACCCCAATGGTATCGGGATGCGAAGTTCGGCATCTTCATCCACTGGGGCGTGTACTCGGTCGCCGCGTACAAGGGCGAATGGTATCCGCGGCACATCTACGAGCGCAGCGGCGAATACGCCGACTACTACCAGCACCAGATCGCTACCTACGGCCCGATGCCCAAGGTGGGTTACAAGGATTTGATTCCGCTGTTCAAGGCCGAGCACTTCGATCCGAATGCATGGGCGACCTTGTTCCGCGAAGCGGGTGCGCGCTATGTGGTGCCGGTGGCCGAACATCACGATGGCTTCGCCATGTACGATTCCAAGCTGTCCGACTGGACGGCCGTGAAAATGGGGCCGCACCGCGACGTGATCGGCGAGTTGGCCAAGGCCATCCGCGCCCAGGGCATGAAGCTTGGCCTCTCTTCGCACCGCGCCGAGCATGATTGGTTTTACGAGTACGGCCGCACCTTCAATTCCGACGTCAACGATCCGCGTTACGCCGCGCTGTATGGTCCTGCGCATCCGTCCATGTCGGCAAAGGGCGAAGACGGGCAGGAGGTCGATTGGACTTTTGTCTCCGATGCGTATCTCAACGACTGGCTGGCGCGCTCCTCGGAGATCGTCGATGACTACCATCCGGACCTGATGTATTTCGATTGGTGGGTCGGACAGCCGCGTTTTCGCAATGTCCTGGCCGAGTTTGCCGCGTTCTTCTACAACCAGGCGCATGCGCGCGGGCAGGGCGTGGTTCTCAACTATAAGCTCGACGACATGCGTCCGGGCACCGGCACGCTGAGCATCGAACGCGGGCAGGCAGCGGATATCCGCGCGCAACCGTGGCAGACCGAAACCTCGATCAGCCCCGATTCGTGGGGTTACGCCGAAGGCGATACGTATAAAACGCCCGATGAAATCGTGCAGTTGCTTGCCGACGTAGTAAGCAAGAACGGCAACCTGCTGTTGAACATCGGTCCGAAGGCCGACGGCACGATCCCTGCGCCGGCGCAGCACATTCTCAAGGCCATCGGCCAATGGATGCATGCCAACGGCGAGGCCATCTACGGCACGCGTCCATGGCATCGCTTTGGCGAAGGCCCCACCCAGGTGGTGGCCGGCACCATGCAGGACACCAAGACCAAGCCCTATACCGCCGAGGATTTTCGTTTCACCACGGGCAACGGGCATTTGTACGCGATCGAGATGGCATGGCCGGCTTCGGGGCATGCGCTGATCCATTCCATCACGCCGTCGATGAAGGTCGCTTCGGTTACGCAGCTAGGGACCGGTAAGGCCGTGGCATTCGAGCAGCGCTCCGATGGCCTGCACCTGGTTTTGCCTGCGCAACCGGCGGGTGTGCACGTGTACGCCTATCGCATCGAGCTGCAGCAGCCTTCAGTCCATGCAACCAAGGAGGGCGACGCATCCTGACCATAAATCGTTGCCGCCAAACAAAAGTAAAAGCAAGAAAAAGCATCTGATCGCCGGATTGCGATCGACAACAGGTAAACCACAAATGTTGTTTCCGACTTAATTAGGGGGTCGGAGCAACCACGACTCCGAATTTCACCGGGAGGGGAGAAACATGAGCACCATCCGCTTACGCCATGGCGTACTTGCCAGTTCACTGGCCTTGGCGCTGTTCGCGCCGCATGCGCTTGCACAGACGTCGAGCACGTCTTCCAGCAATACGCAGCAGGGCACTTCGTCCAGCAGTTCGCAGCAGAGCACTTCGTCCAACGCGCAGCCGGCGGACCAACGCAATGCCAAGCAGATGCAGACGGTTACCGTCACCGGTTCGATGATTCCGCGTGTGGAAATCGAAGGCCCGGCGCCCGTAAGCATCATCACCGGCGAACAGATCAAGCAGGAGGGCTACACCACGCTGTGGGAATTCCTCGATTCGCTGCCGCAGATGGGCCAGACGCAGGATCCGGCCAGCTGGGGCGCCACCTCGGTGAACGCCCGTTCGGTGAATCTGCGCAACCTCGGCGCCGGCTTCAGTCTGTTGATGATCGACGGCCATCGCGTGGTGGACTACCCGCAGCCGATGAACGCGCAGAGCAACTTCCAGAGCTACAACAACCTGCCTTCGGGCATGATCGACCACGTGGAAATTCTGGCCTCCGGCGCTTCGTCGATCTACGGTTCGGATGCGATCGCCGGCGTGGTCAACGTCATCCTGAAGAAGAACTACCAGGGCGATGACCTGCAGGTGACCGGTGGCGGCGCCACGCGCGGCGGCCGCCGCTATGGCGATGCCAATTTCTCCGGTGGTCGTTCGGGCGAGAACTGGCACATCATCTACAACGTGGAGAAGTCCAACCGCTCGGCGCTGTGGGGTAGCGATCGTCCCTACCAGGATTCGGTGTCCGACGCCGGCTACGGTGCCTGGGGCCCGGCCGACCGCATGTTCGGCTATCAGTATGACGCTGCCAGCGCCATCGGCATCTCCGCCACCAACGCCTCGGGCCAGTACATCACGCCGCCCGCGGGCAGTTGTAACCGGTTCGGCAACAACTTTGCGCTGAGCCAGTCGCACACCGTCACCACGCAGGGCGACCAGATCACCGGCGTTACCAACAACGGTTATTACTGCTCGCAGCCGGCCCTGTTCAAGGACTGGGTGCTAACCCCCGGCAGCCGCAACAACAGCGGTTACCTGGGCGGCGAGTACGATTTCAGCAACGGCTTGCAGCTGTACGCTTCGGCGGCCCTGTATGACACCGTGGGCATTTCCAATACCCAGTTGCCCGTATACGTCAGCCCCACGTTCTACGACCAGACCACCGGTCAGGTCATCAACCAGGCCGTGCGCCAGCTCACGGCGCAGGAAATGGGTACCGCGGGCAACACCCACGACCGCGAACAAAACTGGAACATCCAGACGGGCCTGCGCGGCAGCTTCCTCGACAGCCAATTCAACTGGGATTTGAACCTGAACTCCCAGAAGTACACCGTGCGCGAAGATTTCGTGGGCGTCGATCCCGAGGCGATGACCAACTTCTTCCTCGGCAAGCAGCTGGGCACCACCAGCGCCGGCCTGCCCATCTACGCGATGAACTGGCAGCAGTGGTGGAACCCCATCACTCCGCAGCAATACAGCCAGTTTGGTGTCAGCGGCGAAAATACCTCCTCGTCGTGGCTGGACCAGGCGCAGTTCCGCATCAATGGCGACCTGTACAAGCTGCCGTGGGTGAGCGACGAGTCGATCGGCTGGGCGGCCGTGCTTGAAGCGGCGCACAACGGCTTCCTGCTTTCGCCTGATCCGCGCGCCGCCGATAGCGCGACCTTCCAGAACCCGTTTGACGAGTACAACACCGGTGGCGGTACGCGCCAGCGCTACTCGCTGGGTACCGAGTTCCGCGTGCCGATTTTGGATACGGTGACCTGGACCATCTCCGGCCGCCTGGACAAGTACCACGACGCCAGCGTTGCCGATATCGCCCGTACCTGGGGCACCGGCATCGAGTGGCGCCCGATCGATAGCCTGTTGCTGCGCGGCACCTACGGTACCAACTTCAAGGCGCCTGACATGCAGGCGATCTACCAGACCCAGTCCAGCGAGCCGCAGGGCGATTACATCGATCCTCTGCAGTGCATCAACGCGATCAAGGCCGGCCAGACCAACAGCACCTGGTGCTCGCTGGTGCAGCGCCCGCCCTCGCAGTACTACAACATGATCACTGGCGGTAGCCGCCTCCTGCTGCCGCAGACCGGCCACTCGTGGACTTACGGTTTCGTGTGGCAGATCCCGGGCGTGGACGGCCTGTCGTTCTCGGCCGACTACTGGCACATGGGCGTGGACAACGCTATCGAGTACCTCAGCCAGACCACCGTGCTGACCGACGAGGCCGGTTGCCTTACCGGCTTGCAGGCGAACGGTTCGGCCGCCGTGCAGGCGTACACCGCGCACATCCCGGGTTCGGCGTACTGCCAGATGGTGGAGAAGCTCGTCACGCGCAATGCGGCAGGCCAGATCACCTCGGTGGAATCGGGTCCGATCAACGAGGCGTCGCTGTACGTGAGCGGTATCGATGCGTCGCTGGACTACAAGAAGCACACCGACTTCGGCAACTTCCGCGGCAACATCAGCTACACCGACAACCTGTCCTACAAGCAGCGCGTGCTGGCTTCGGACCCGTTGCTCAACACGCGCTACAACCAGGTGGCAAGCAGGATCAACTGGGTGGGTGATTGGAGCAAGGGGCCGTGGAACGCATCGATCTCCGGCGAGCGTGACGGTACCTTGCGCTCGCCCGGCTACGGCGGTTGCGAAACGCTTGCGAACGGCATCCAGCCGAGCCTGGGCGATCCCAATTGCGTGGTGTACGACGGCCACGTGCCGGTATGGATCACCTGGAACGGTTCAGTGGGGTATCGGTTCAACGAGGCGATCAAGTTGAGCTTCACGGTGAACAACATCTTCAACCGGGTCGCTACCATCCCGTACTACGCCGGTGGCTTCGAGTTCGTTACGACGGGCCAGTCCGCCGATGAATACGATGGCCGCGAGGTGTTCCTGACGCTGGATTGGAAGATCGATTGATGTAGGTCATTCAAGCGAGCCCGGCCAAAAGCCGGGCTCGTTTGCTTTGAGTGTTAAGGATGCCCTGATCAATGCAAAGCATCTTTTAAGTTCGTACCGATGGAGTTTTGCAGATGGTGAAGTTGCCGCTTGTTTGCTGTGTTGGCGCATTGGCCTTGATGACGAGCCTTTGCGCCTGGGCAGGGATCGCAATCGTCCCCGAGCCGCAGCACATGGAAACGGGGCAGGGCAGCTATCAACTGGATGCCAGCACCGGTATCGATGTTCCCGGCGACGATGCGCGGGCGCACGAAATCGCCGCTTTTTTGCGCGATGCGGTGCTCGATCAAACCGGCATCCGCCTTTCCGACAGCAAGCATGCGCACGGCATCGCGCTGGCGATCGATCCGTCCATCAAGGGCGAGGAGGCGTATCGGCTTTCTGTCACCTCCCGTGGCGTGATCATCCAGGCGTCGACCGACAAGGGTTTGTTCTGGGGTGTACAGACGCTGCGCCAGTTGCTTGCGCAGCAGCGAGGCGCGTCGGCGGCTGTTCCCGCCGTGAAGATCGAGGATGCGCCGGCTTTTGCCTACCGCGGTTTCATGCTCGACGCAGGCCGGCATTTCTACCCGGTTTCCTTTATCAAGAAGCAGCTCGATCTGTTGAGCTACTACAAGATCAACGTTTTCCACTGGCATCTCACCGAAGACCAGGGCTGGCGTTTGCAGATCAATCGCTATCCCAAGCTGACCCAGGTCGGCGGCTGGCGCATCGAGGCCGATGGCAGCCGTTACGGCGGTTTCTACACGCAAGCACAGGCGCGCGATATTGTCCAATACGCGCGCCTGCGCAACATCATGGTGATACCTGAAATCGAAATGCCCGGACATAGCGTGGCGGCGCTGGTGTCCTATCCGGCGCTTGCCTGCGGACAGGCACCGGGCAGCGTGGCGACCACCTGGGGCGTGTTCAAGGACATCGATTGCGTCGGTAACGACTATACCTTCGTCTTCTTGCAGCATGTGCTTGACGAAGTGATGGGCATATTTCCCTCGCCCTACGTGCACATTGGCGGCGACGAAACGCCCAAGGACCGCTGGAAGGAATGTGCATCCTGCCAGGCGCTGATGCATGCGCAGGGACTGAAAGATGAAGAGGGGCTGCAAAGCTATTTCATCCAGCGTATCCAGCGTTACCTTACGAGCAAGGGCAAGACGCTGATCGGTTGGGATGAAATTCTCGAAGGTGGCGCGAACAAGGACGCCATCATCGAAATCTGGCGTGGCGACAACGAGGCGCGCAAGGCGCTGGCCAATGGCAATCGCATCATCGTCGCAGGGCCGTTCTACATCGACGCGCCGCTGGATCGGCTGACTGTGCGCGACGTGTATCGCACAAATATCGCCGGTGCGCCCGGCGACAGCGTTTTTGCCGCGCATCAGGCGCAGATCCTGGGGGCCGAGGCGCCGCTGTGGAGCGAGCATGCCAATCCGTTCAATGCCGAATCAAAGATGTATCCGCGCCTATTGGCATTTTCGGAAAATCTGTGGCACGGCGGCGCACATGATGAGGCGTCGTTTGCGGACTTCGAGCGGCGGCTGCAGGCGCAGTACGCATGGCTGGACGCGCAGCATGTCGCCTACGGCCCGGAGGACCGCCCGGTCGTCACTTACACGGTCACCCGGAACGCCGGTCACGATGGATGGCAGCTGCATGCCAAGCGTGGTTTCGATGACCTGCAAAGCCACTACGCCATCAACGGCGCCGAACCGGGCACGCAGTCGCCGTCCTTCGACGACCAGGTTGAAATCAAGCAGGCAGGCACGTTACAGGTGGTGCCGTTCCGACACGGCTTGCAGTACGACAATGCGATCGATTTTACGCTGGTGAACAATCGTGCTGCAGGCAAGCCGATCAGCTTTGCACAGCCGCCATCTTCCGAATACGCCGCCGGCGATGTGCTGGTGGATGGCGTGCTGGGCAGCGCGGATTTCCACGACGGACGCTGGGCGGCGTGGGAGAACAGCGACATCGATGCGACCATCGACCTGCAGCAGGAAACCGCCTTCCACACCATCGACGTCGGCTTCATGCTGGCACCCCAGTCGCGCATCCTGCTCCCCAGGCAGGTGACCTTTTATGCGTCGCGCGATGGCAGGCATTGGACGTCGCTGCATGTGCAGCCGTTATTGCTTGACGTTGTCTCGCCCATGCGCATGCAGCGCGTCGGTTTCAAATCGATGAAGGCGGTGACCGCGCGCTACATTCGCATCAAGGCGGAAAGAAATACCTCACTGCCGGCGAGCTTTCCGCAGGGCGCGAGCGACACCTGGCTGTTCGCCGACGAAATTCTCGTGCAATGACACTACGGTGCCGTCTGCCGCGAAGCCATGGCGTCTCGCGGCAGACGGCGCACATTGATTACACGATCGAACGCACCACGCCGCCGTCCACGCGCACCGCGGCGCCGGTGGTGGCCGAGGCCTGTTCAGAAGCCAGGTAAACACAGAGATTGGCCACTTCCTCGGTTGTCGCCAGCCGCTTGATCAACGACGAAGGTCGATGTGTGGCAATGAAATCGCGTTCGACCTGCTCCTGCGCCACGCCTTGTTCGGTGGCTATCTTGCCGAAGAAATCGCCGACGCCTTCGGAGCGCGTCGGGCCGGGCAGCACCGCATTCACCGTCACGCCCGTGCCGGCCAGTGTTTCGGCAAGCCCGCGCGATATCGCCAGCTGCGCGGTCTTGGTGGTGCCGTAATGCACCATCTCGGCGGGAATCTGCACGCCCGATTCACTTGAGATGAATTGGATGCGGCCCCAGCCGCGCCTGGCCATGCCTTGTGCGTAGTGCCGCGACAGGCGAACGCCGCTCATCACGTTGACTTCAAAGAAGCGCGACCAGTCTTCGTCGGGGATGTCGAAGAACGCTTTGGGCTCGAAGATGCCCAGATTGTTGATCAGGATGTCCGCGTCCGGAACCTGCGCGATCAGCTGATCGGCGCCTTCGCGCGTGCCAAGGTCGCCCGCCACGCCCGCGACGTTGGCACCCGCCGTGTGCTTCCTGATGATGGCGAGCGCTTCGTCCACGCGCGCCTGGGTGCGGCCGGTGACGACTACCTGCGCACCCGCGGCGGCGAGGCCCAGCGCAATGGACAGGCCGATGCCGGCGGTGGAGCCGGTCACAATGGCGCGGCGGTTTTTAAGGTCGATCTGCATGGGTGACTCCTAAAGTTATTCAGGCAAGCGGTTTGCGCGTAGATGGGCTTGAACGTGATGGCGATAGCGGGATCTTCAAGCGCGTTCGCGCGACGCCCGTCCATCGCCGGACGGGCGCCGCGCCGATCACAGCTGACTCATGCCGCCATCGACGACGATTTCGGTGCCGACGATGAAGGCCGACTCCCGGGACGACAGATGCAGCACCGTGGCGGCAAGCTCTTCGGTCGTGCCAAAACGGCCGAGCGGAATTTGGCCCTGAATCTGTGCCCGGGTGGCGTCCAGGGCATCGGCATCCAGGCCGAGCTTGTCCAGGATCTGCGTGCTGATCGGGCCGGGACTGACCACGTTCACGCGCACGCCGCGCGGCAACAGTTCGGCCGACAGCGTCTTGGCCAGCGAAATCAGCGCGGCCTTGCTGGCCGCATACACCGAGGAGCCGGGCATGCCGATGTGCGCGTTGATCGAGCCGTTGAGCACAATGGCCGCGCCGTCGTTCAACAGCGGCAACAGCGCCTGGAGCTGGAAGTACGCACCCTTGACGTTGATGTCGAAGCTCTGGTCCCAGGTCGCTTCATCCATGTCGGCAAAGGGCGCGAACCGGGCGACGCCCGCATTGATGAACACCGCGTCCAGCTTGATGCCGCGATGGGCGAGTTCGGCGGCCAGTTTCCGGGCAGAGGCGATGTCGCTGGCGTCGTTGCGCAGGGCGATCGCCTGCGGGCCCAGGGCCGCGCGGGCCGTTTCCAGCGTGGCGGTATCGCGGCCGGTGATGACCACGCGTGCTCCTTCGGCCGCGTAGGCCTTGGCGGCGCCCAGGCCAATGCCGGCATTGCCGCCGGTGACGAGTACGGTTTTATCGTTGAAGCGTTTCATGATGTTCTCCGAGAGTCGGTGTGGTTGGGATGGGGCCATCATGAGCGTTCGACATGCACGTGCCGTATGATGATTCCGATGCACTCGTTCGAAGAGGTCGAACATGTTGTCCGAGGACGAATTGGCCTTGCTGGAGGCGATTCGCGAGACCGGCAGCCTCACCCGCGCGGCCGCCCGGCTGGGCAAGGCGCCGTCGACCGTTTCGCACGCGGCACGTCAGCTTGAGGCGCGTTTCGATGCGCTGTTGTTCGACCGCCGCCGCTACCGCCTGCAACTGACGCCGGCCGGCCACTTGCTGGCCCAGGAAGCGTCGCGGCTGATGCTGGATGTTTCGCGCCTGACCCGGCGGGTGAAGCAGGTCGCCAGCGGATGGGAGGATCGCCTGTGGATCGTCACCGACGAAATCCTCGAATACGACATCCTGCTGCCGGTGATCCGGGCGTTCGACGCATTGCAATCGGGCGTCGCGCTTCGCCTGACGCACGAAGTGCTGGGCGGTACGTGGGAAGCGCTGCGCGATGGACGTGCCGACCTGATTGTCGGCGCCACCAACGAACCGCCGGCGATGCCGAAACTGCGCTGGTTCGAACTGGGCGTGATGGAATGGGTGTTCGCGGTGTCGCCGCGGCACCCGCTGGCCAAGGCAAAAGAGCCGTTGCAGCAGGAGCAGTTGAGCGCGCACCGCGCCGTCGTGGTGGCCGATTCCTCGCGCAGCATCGACAGTCGCGCATACGGCCTGCTCGGTGGCCAGTCCACGCTCGCGGTGCCGTCGATGCGCGCAAAAATTCTTTCGCAGCGCGAAGGTCTGGGTGTGGGCTGGTTGCCACGCCAGCGCACCGCCTCGCTGCTCAAGCATGGTGCGCTGATCGAAAAGCGCATGGCCGAGCCGCGCGAACCCAATGTCCTGTACGTGGCCTGGCGCGGCGATCAGCAGGGGCGCGCGCTGGCATGGTGGCTGGAGCAATTGCGGCAGCCGCGCCTGGCCAAGCGCTTGATCCAGGGCATCGACGTCGCGCTTTAGCCAGGCCTACACGGGCAGGGCGGTGGTCTTCTTCACCGTCCGCAGGGCGAGCGTGGATTGCACGCGCACCACGCCGGGAAGCTGGGTGAGGATTTCGGTGTGGATGCGCTCGAAGTCGGCCGAGTCGGCATAGACCACGCGCACCATGTAATCGGCGGCGCCCGCGAGCAGGCAGCATTCGGTCACTTCCGGATGCCTCTGGATGGCCGCCTCGAACGCATCGAGGGCGGCGCGGCCTTGCTGGTCGAGCGTCACCAGCACGAACGCGGTGCCAGGCAGCCCCGCGGTCTTCTCGTCCAGCAGCATCACGTAGCGGGCGATCAGACCCCGCTCCTCCATCAGCTTGACCCGTCGCAGGCACGCCGACGGCGACAGGTTGATCCGCAGCGCCAGCTCCATATTGGCCAGCCGGCCGTCCTCCTGCAGCAGCCGGAGGATGGCACGGTCGCGGTCGTCGAGGGCTTGTTCGTTATTCGTCATGAATTCTGCTTATTTAAAGATACTTCGCATTGAATGCGAAATATTGCCGGTTTTGCACCCGTAATGGGCGAGAAATTGTGCAATGGCTAGATCATACTGCCGCTCGCACGGGCCTGGGAGAGCCGGCCCGCCATCCCTCCTTCACCTCAAGAGAAGTCAAGCCATGCGCATCGGTGTGCCGAAAGAGATCAAGAATCATGAATACCGGGTGGGCCTCGTCCCGTCGTCCGTGCAGGAACTGGTGCACCACGGCCACCAGGTGATGGTGCAGAAGGATGCTGGCATGGGCGCGGGGCTGACCGATGCCGACTACGTCGCCGCCGGAGCCACCATCGTGGACAGCGCCGACCAGATCTTTGCCGAAGCGGACATGATCGTGAAGGTGAAGGAGCCGCTGGCGGTGGAGCGCAAGAAGCTGCGCAAGGGCCAGATTCTCTTTACCTACCTGCACCTTGCCCCGGATGCCGAGCAGACCAAGGACCTGATCGACTCCGGCGCGATCTGCATCGCTTATGAAACAGTGACTTCCGCCAACGGCTCGCTGCCGCTGCTGACGCCGATGTCCGAAGTGGCCGGCCGGCTGGCTCCCCAGGTCGGCGCCCACTCGCTGGAAAAAGCCCAGGGCGGACGCGGCGTGCTGCTGGGCGGCGTGCCGGGCGTGCCGGCGGCCGAAGTGGTGATCCTCGGCGGCGGCGTTTCGGGCACGCACGCGGCGACCATCGCCGTGGGCATGGGCGCGAAGGTGACCGTGGTCGACCGTTCGGCCGACGTGCTCAAGCGCCTGGCGTCGCAGTTCGGCACGTCCATCTCCACGGTATTCTCTACCCGTTCGGCCATTGAAGAACTGGTGCGCCGCGCGGACCTGTTGATCGGCACGGTGCTGGTGCCGGGCGCGGCGGCGCCCAAGCTGGTGACGCACGACATGGTCCGCACGATGAAGTCCGGTTCGGTGATCGTCGACGTGGCGATCGACCAGGGCGGCTGCGTGGAAACGTCGCATGCGACCACGCATTCCGATCCCACCTACGTGGTGGACGGCGTGGTGCACTATTGCGTGGCCAACATGCCGGGCGCCGTGGCGCGCACCTCCACCTTCGCGCTCAACAGCGTGACGCTGCCCTTTACGCTGGCGCTGGCCAACAACGGCTGGAAGAAGGCGCTGGCGCAGGACGTTCATCTGCGCAACGGTCTGAACGTGTTCGAAGGCAAGGTGACGTGCGAGCCGGTCGCCCAGGCTCACAATCTGCCTTATGTGCAGGCGGAAACCGCCATCGGCATGTAACGCCAGAGGCGAATATGGGCTCCCTGCCGATGGTGCGCGGGGAGCCCATGCTGCATTGCGCCGCGATCGCCACGGCTCCGGTCTCGCTTCACTGGATTTTCACAACGCGCCCGGCCGTCATCGCCCTGTAGTTGCCATTGGCGTTGACTAGGCATAAATTCGCCGAGTGCACAGGAGCACTCCCAGACCGTGTCACGCTGCGTAAGTGCGCGGCTTTTTCGGCACGTTGAATCTTTCGCTACGCAGGCCCGGGGGGAGCCGCAGCAGCTGTCTCTATATTATTAGTCGCTGAATTTCGGTTGCAGGCATCGTGCCGTCTGCTGACGCGCACCTGTCATGTGCCTGTAACCGGTTGCATAAGTTGGATGGACTTGAATGAAAGCGGTTACTCCCAAACTTGCCTGATCCTTTTCAAGGAGACGTCGTATGGCTAAGCAGAGCAGTCAGAAGTTCATCGCGCGAAATCGCGCGCCTCGGGTACAGATCGAATACGACGTCGAGGTCTATGGAGCACAAAAGAAGGTCCAGGTTCCGTTCGTGATGGGCGTGATGTCGGACCTTTCCGGCGCCAACAACGCCGATCTGCCGGCGATCGAAGAGCGCAAGGCGCTGGAAATCGACGTCGACAATTTCGACAACCGCATGCAGGCGATGAAGCCGCGGGTAAGCTTCGCCGTGCCCAACACGCTCACCGGCGAAGGCAATCTCAACGTTGACATTACCTTCGAGAACATGGACGACTTCTCGCCCGCCGCCGTGGCGCGCAAGGTCGGTGCGGTCGCCAAGCTGCTGGAAGCGCGCACGCAGCTGGCCAATCTGGGTACTTATCTTGACGGCAAGGCCGGCGCGGAAAAACTCATCGCCCAGGCGATCAATGACCCGGCACTGCTGCAATCACTGGCATCGGCACCCAAGCCGGGCGACGCCGGCAAGGACGGGGAGTAAGCGATCATGGCCACCGAGAAAGTAGCCGAAGGCGGTGCAGTACAAACCATCGAAGCGGGTGATTTTGCCGCCCTTCTGAGCAAGGAATTCAAGCCCAAGAGCGAGCGCGCGAAGGAAGAAGTCGAATCGGCCGTGCGCACGCTGGCCGAGCAGGTGCTGAACAAGTCGGACATTGTTTCCGACGATGTCACCCAGACCATCAACGCCTATGTCGCCGAACTGGATCGCAAGATCAGCGAGCAGATCAACCTGGTCATGCACCACGCCGAATTTCAGAAGCTGGAAAGCGCCTGGCGCGGCCTGCATTACCTGGTCAACAACACCGAAACGGATCAGCAGTTGAAGATCCGCGTGATGAACATCTCCAAGAAAGAACTCGGCAAGACGCTCAAGCGCTATAAAGGCACCGCGTGGGACCAGAGTCCGATTTTCAAGAAGATGTATGAAGAGGAATACGGCCAGCTCGGCGGCGAACCCTACGGTTGCCTGATCGGCGACTATTATTTCGACCATAGCCCGCCGGACGTCGAACTGCTCGGCGGCATCGCGCAAGTGGCCGCCGCGGCGCACGCACCGTTCATCGCGGCCGCCAATTCCAGCCTGATGGGCATGGAGAGCTGGAACGAACTGGCCAATCCGCGCGATCTGGCCAAGATCTTCTCCACCCCCGACTACGCCGCGTGGCGTTCGCTGCGCGAATCGGACGATGCCAAGTATCTTGGCCTGGCGATGCCGCGCACGCTGGCGCGCCTGCCTTACGGCGCCAAGACCAATCCGGTGGAGGAATTCGATTTCGAGGAAGACACCGCCGGCGCCGATTCGTCCAAGTACACCTGGCAGAACGCCGCCTACGCGATGGCCGTGAACATCAACCGCTCGTTCAAGGAATACGGCTGGTGCTCGCGCATCCGCGGCATTGAATCGGGTGGGGCGGTGGAAGGCCTGCCGGTGCACACCTTCCCGACCGACGACGGCGGCGTGGACATGAAGTGTCCCACCGAGATCGCCATCACCGACCGCCGCTCGGCGGAACTGGACAAGATGGGCCTGATGCCGCTGGTCCATCGCAAGAACTCCGACATGGCCGCGTTCATCAGCGCGCAGTCGCTATCCAAGCCGGAGGAGTACGACGATCCGGACGCCACCGCCAACTCGGCGCTGGCCGCGCGACTGCCGTACATGTTCGCCTGCTGCCGTTTTGCGCACTATTTGAAGTGCATCGTGCGCGACAAGATCGGCTCGTTCAGCAGCCGCGAGCAGATGCAGAACTGGCTGACCAACTGGATCACCCAGTACATCGACGGCGATCCGTTGAACTCCAGCGAGGAAACCAAAGCGCGCAAGCCGCTTTCGGCCGCCGAAGTGGTGGTGGAGGAAGTGGAAGGCGCACCCGGGTATTACACCTCCAAGTTCTATCTCAAGCCGCACTACCAGCTTGAGGGCTTGACCGTGTCGTTGCGTCTGGTTTCGCGCTTGCCATCGGCGGCGAAAGCCTGAATCAGGACAGTGTTGCTGCAAAGGGGCAGCGTGGCCGGGCTTTGTGCCCGGCCCGTTGGCATCCACCATCAATCAGGTAACCGAGGAGAGGTTTCATGGCATTCGATATGCACATCAAGTTCGGCTCCGGCAAGGTCAAGATCGAGGGAGCGTCCAACCACAAGAAGCACAAGGGCGAAGTGCCGATCCTGGCGTGGTCGTGGGGCACCAGCAATAGCGGCGACCTGCACACCGGTGCGGGCTCGGCCAGCGGCGGCAAGGCCCATGTGCAGGACATTTCCATTACCAAGTACGTGGACGGGTGCTCCAACGCGTTGCTGCAGGCGTGCTGCACTGGCGCGCGCGTGGATCAGGCGTGGCTGTATGTCACTAACGCCACCGGCGAGCAGACCGACTTCCTCACCATCGAGCTGAGCGAAGGCATCCTGGTCACCTCCACCTCCACGGGCGGTAGCGGCGGCGAGGACCGACTCACCGAAAACATCACGCTGCACTTCGGCAAGTTCAAGTATTCGTTCCAGCCCCAGGACGACAAGGGCGGCAAGCAGGGCGGCACCAAGGACTTCACGTTCGACATCCAGCAGGTCGCCAGCACCTAACCGGCTGGTTTCACGCTGATCTTGTGTGCATCGACTTAAGGAGTCTCGACGCCATTTGCGTCGAGGCTCTCTCGTCGCCTTCCCGAATGCTGGGCGTGGACATGACTCCCGAGAACATGCTGAAAGAAGGTCGCCTGGACGAGGCCCTGCAGGGGCTTACCGCGCAGGTTCGCGGCAACCCGGCTGATGCGAAGGCGCGCGTTTTCCTGTTCCAGTTGCTGTCGGTGCTCGGCCAGTGGGAGCGCGCGCAAACCCAGTTGAAGGTGAGCGCCGAACTGGATGCCAACAACACGCTGATGGTCGGTGCATACAGCCGAGCCCTGCAAGGCGAGCTGGAGCGTCAGGCAGTGATGGGTGGCACGCGTTCGCCACTGGTCATCGGCGAGCCGGCGCAGTGGCTCGCCTTGCTGCTGCAGTCGCTCAAGCTGATCGGGCAGGGACAATACGCGCAGGCATTGCCGCTGCGCGAACAGGCGTTCGAACAAGCCGAGGCGGTAAGCGGCGACATCGACGGCGAACCGTTCGAGTGGATCGCCGATGCCGACCCGCGCTTCGGTCCGTGCCTGGAAATTATCGTCAACGGTGGCTATTCATGGGTACCGTTCTCGCGCATCCAGCGGCTGTCTTTCGACGAGCCGACGGATCTGCGCGACAAGGTCTGGACACCGGTACAGGTGACCTGGACCAACGGCGGCGAAGCGGTGGGCTTCGTGCCGTGCCGTTATCCCGGTTCCGAGCGCGCGCACGACAGCGAGCTGGTGCTGGCGCGCAAGACCGAATGGGTGGATCTGGGCGGCGATTGTTTCGTGGGATCGGGCCAACGCATGTTGGCCACCGATGCCGGCGAATATCCGCTCTTGGATATCCGCACGATTAATTTCCACTCAACGTGACCGCCGCGAGGAACCGTCATGGCTGAGTTGACCACCCAGGAACGGTTGCAACCCTCGCTGCTGGACCGGCTCGCCGACGACGAACCGGCGAAAGCGGACGAAAGCCGCGAAAAGCGGGTGATTTCCGCTACCCGTTTGCGCGACTGCGTGGCGCGCGATATTTCCTGGCTGCTCAATTGCGTGAACCTGGGGCTGGATGACGAACTGGCCGATTATCCGGACGTCGCCCGCTCCGTGCTCAATTTCGGCATCCCCGATCTCACCGGCACGGCGCTGGCCGGCGTCGATGCCAGCGTGCTGCAACGGCAGCTGCGCGAAGCGATCCTGGCCTTCGAGCCGCGCCTTACCGCCAGTTCGCTGCGCGTCACCGTACAGACCGACACCAAGCGCATGGACCGGCAGTCGCTGGTCTTCAACATCGAGTCGGAAATGTGGGCGCAGCCCATTCCGCTGAACCTTTACCTGAAGACGGAAGTGGACCTGGAAACGGGCAAATTCAACGTGTCGGAGAGCTTCGGCTAACGCCATGGACCCGCGATTGCTCCGCTATTACAACCGCGAACTGCAGCACGTCAGGGAGATGGGCGCGGAATTCGCGCGTGAATATCCCAAGATCGCCGGGCGGCTGGGGATGGAAGGCTTCGAGTGCGCCGACCCCTACGTGGAACGCCTGCTCGAAGGCTTTGCGTTTCTGGCCGCGCGCATCCAGCTCAAGCTCGACGCGCAACACCCGGTGTTCACCCAGCACCTGCTGGAAATGATTTATCCGCACTATCTCGCCCCGGTGCCATCGATGGCGGTAGTGCAGATGCACCCGGACACCAAGGAAAGTGCGCTGGCCGCCGGCTACACCGTTGCGCGCAACACGGCGCTGCGCAGTCTCACGGCCAACGACGATCGCACCGCCTGCGAATACCGCACCGCGCACGATGTCACGCTGTGGCCGCTGGAGTTGACCGAGGCCAAATACTTCGAGACGCCCGCGGCGATTGCCGCGGCCAGCGTACCGATTCCCGCCGATCGCACCGTGCGAGCGGGCCTGCGCCTGAAATTCACCATTACCGCCGGCGCGCAGGCCAACATGCTGCCGCTGGACGAGTTGCCGGTATTCATCGCGGGCGCGGACGAATTGCCTAAACGCTTGTATGAACAATTGCTGGGCAACGCCGTGGGTTTCGTCATGCGCGCGCCCAGCCCTAGCGGCATGCTGGTGCAGACTTTCAGTGCCGACAATATCGTTGCCAAGGGCTTCGACGATAGCGAGGCCCTGTTGCCCTATACCGATCGATCGTTCAGCGGCTATCGGCTGCTACAGGAATATTTCGCCTGCCCGGAGCGCTTTCTGTTTGCGGTATTCACCGGCTTGAAATCGGTGCTGGCGCGATCGCAGGCCACCGAGTTCGATATCACGGTGCTATTCGATCGCAGCGTCACACGGTTGCACAACGCGGTGGATGCGGGCAACTTCCGTTTGTTCTGCACGCCGGCGATCAATCTGTTTCCGCGCCGCGCCGATCGCATTCATCTGCAGCAGGGGCGAACCGAATACCACGTCGTCGCCGACCGCACGCGCCCGATGGATTTCGAAGTGCATAGCGTGCATCACGTGGAGGGCTTCGGCGACCGGCAGGAGCCCGAACAGCGTTTCCAGCCGTTCTACGGTTGCGACGAGCGTGTCTGGCATAGCGGCAGCGCCGCTTTCTACACCACGCGCCGCGAGCCGCGCCTGCTGTCCTCGCGGCAGAAGCTGCAGGGCGCGCGCTCCAGTTACATCGGCAGCGAGGTGTTCATTTCGTTGGTGGATGCCAACGATGCGCCGTACTCCACCCAATTGCGCCAGGTCGGCATGCAGCTGATGTGCACCAACCGCGATCTGCCACTGCAGATGCCGGTGGGCAAGTCGCGCACTGATTTCACGCTGGAGACAGGCGCGCCGATCGCTTCCATCCGCTGCGTGGCCGGCCCGACCAAGCCGCGCGCACCCAGTGCGAACGGCGAAACGGCATGGCGCCTGGTGAGCCATCTGCAGCTCAACTACGTATCACTGCTGGGCGAAAGTAACGAAGAGGGTGCGGCCGCCCTGCGCGAAATGTTGACGCTGTATTGCGACGAATTCGACGCCAGCGCGCGGCGCCAGATCGAAGGCGTCAAGGCGGTCGGCTCCAAGTCGGTGGTCCGGCGCATTCCGGTGCCGGGACCGATCACGTTTGGGCGTGGCCTGGAAATCACCCTTACCTGCGACGACGGCGCGTTCGAAGGCACAGGCGCTTTCCTGCTCGGTTCGGTGATGCGGCATTTCTTTGCACGCTACGTTTCGGTGAATTCGTTCACCGAAACGGTGTTGCGTACCCTGGAACGGAACGAGGTGGCTCGATGGCCGGCGCGCATCGGCAAACGCCAGATCCTGTAGCGCTTGAGAATGCGCTGCGCGATCGGCCGGAAGCCTTCGAATTTTTCGAAGCGTTGCGCTGGCTTGAGTGTGCGCATCCAGAACTGCCGCGCCTGGGCCATTCGGCCAAGCCTGCCGAGGATGCGGTGCGCTTGTGCCAGACGCCCTCGCTCGCCTTCGCTCCGCGCACGGTGGAGCGTTTCGAGCAGGCGGCCGAGGGCAGGGCGCCGCGCATGCACGGGCTGTTCTTCGGCCTGTTCGGCCCCAACGCGCCATTGCCGCTGCACCTGACCGAGTACGTGCTGGACCGGCAGCGCAATGCGAAGGACGATACCTTCATCGCTTTCGCCAATATCTTTCATCATCGCATGCTCAGCCTGTTTTACCGGGCATGGGCCGATTCGCAGCCGACCGTGCAGTTGGACCGTCCGGGCGAGGATCGCTTCAATCTGTACGTCGGCGCGCTGATCGGGCTCTCTACGCCCAATCTGCAGTCGCGCGACGCGTTGCCCGATCAATACAAGCGCTTCTTTTCCGGACGCCTGCTGGCGCAGGCGCGCAATGCCGAAGGGTTGCAAAGCCTGCTGGAACATTTTTTCCATATACCGGTGCGCGTCGTCGAATTCGTGACGGAGTGGATGCGCCTGCCTTCCTCCTCGCATTTGCGACTGGGATCGTCGCGCGAGGTGGCGTGCATGGGGCTTACCGCGGTGCTCGGTGAGTACGTATGGGGTGCGCAACAACGCTTCCGGCTGCGGTTGGGGCCGCTGACGCGCGCGCAATTTGGCAACTTCCTGCCAGGCGGCGAAGCGCTGCGGCAACTGGTGGCGGCGGTTAAAACGTACGTCGGCGAAGAAAAAGCGTGGGACGTCCAGCTGGTGTTGCGGCGGGACGAAATGCCCGGCATCCAGCTTGGAAAGACCGGGCGCATGGGTTTGTCCACCTGGCTTGGAACCTCGCGGCAGCAGGGCGATATCGACGATGTGGTGTTGAAGCCGGTGGGTTGACCCTTGCCGGCGACGAATACGCGGTACATGCATCCTTACTGCCTTTCCGTGCAGTGGGAAGGGGAAACCAAAACTCAAGGGTAGTCGTCATGGCAGAGATCAGTCGCAGTGCGCTGTTCGGCAAACTCAACAAACTGGCCTATCGCGGCATCGAAAGCGCCACCGTGTTCTGCAAGCTTCGCGGCAATCCCTACGTGGAACTGGTGCACTGGATCCATCAGATCCTGCAGCTGCAGGATTCGGACCTGCATCGCATCGTCAAGCAGTTCAACCTCAATCCTTCGAACCTGGCGCGCGACGTGACCGATGCATTGGATCGCCTGCCGCGCGGTTCCACCACCATCTCCGACTTGTCCGGCGATGTGGAAGAAGCGGTCGAAAAGGCCTGGGTGATCGCCACGCTGATGTACGGCGAAGCACAAGTGCGCACGGGCTATCTGGTGCTGGGTGTGCTGCGCACCCGCCATCTGCGTAACGCACTGATCAACGTGTCCAAGGAGTTTGAGAAGGTCAAGCCGGAAACGCTGGCCGACAAATTCGCCGAAGTCGTGGCCGGTTCGCCGGAAGACGGGCAAAACGCGAGCGACGGTTTCCGCATGGGCGGTGCCGCGCCCGGTGAAGCGAGCGGCGCGATGGCGCCCGCGCAGATGGGCAAGCAGGAAGCCTTGCGCCAGTTCACGGTGGATCTCACCGAACAGGCGCGCAACGGCAAGATTGACCCGATTGTGGGGCGCGACGAGGAGATCCGGCAGGTCGTGGACATTCTCATGCGCCGCCGCCAGAACAATCCCATGCTGGTGGGCGAGGCCGGCGTGGGCAAGACCGCGGTGGTGGAGGGGTTTGCGCTGCGCATCGCTGCCGGCGACGTACCGCCGCAATTGAAAGACGTGGAGTTGCGTACGCTCGATGTCGGCCTGCTGCAGGCCGGCGCCAGCATGAAGGGCGAATTCGAGAATCGCCTGCGCCAGGTCATCGAGGAAGTACAGTCCTCGCCCAGGCCGATCATTCTGTTCATCGACGAGGCGCACACGCTGGTCGGCGCGGGTGGCGCGGCGGGTACGGGCGACGCCGCCAACCTGCTCAAGCCCGCGCTTGCGCGCGGCAACCTGCGCACCGTGGGTGCCACCACCTGGGCCGAATACAAGAAACACATCGAAAAGGATCCCGCGCTCACCCGTCGTTTCCAGACTGTGCAGGTCGATGAGCCCAGCGAAGAGAAGGGCATACTGATGATGCGCGGCGTGGCCAGCGTCATGGAGAAACATCACCGCGTGCAGATTCTCGACGAAGCGCTGGAGGCCGCGGTGAAGTTGTCGCACCGCTACATTCCCGCGCGCCAGTTGCCGGACAAGGCAGTCAGTTTGCTCGATACCGCGTGCGCGCGCGTGGCGATCAGCCAGCATGCGGTACCGCCGGAAGTGGACGATACGCGCAAACGCATTGACGCGTTGGAGACCGAACTGGCGATCATCGCGCGCGAGAAAGTCATCGGCATCAATGTGTCTGAACGCGAGGCAAGTGCGACAACCAAACTCGCCGAGCAAAAACAGCGGTTGGAAAAACTGGAAGCCAACTGGCAGGCGGAGAAATCGCTGGTCGAGAAGCTCCTTGCCATTCGCGCCAAGCTGCGCGGCGACCTTTCCCCGGTAGAAGGCACCGGTAGCAAGCTGGAAGAGGCCGCGGCAGCCGAGGCTCAAACCGTCAGCGCGCCTGCCGCGATCACCGATGCGGAGCGCGCCGGCATGCTGGAAGAATTGCACGGACTGCAAGCGCAACTCTCAGCATTGCAGGGCGAGCATCCGTTGATCCTTCCTTCCGTCGATTACACCGCGGTCGGGTCGGTGGTGGCCGATTGGACCGGCATTCCCGTCGGGCGCATGGTCAAGAGCGAACTGGAGACGGTGATGAACCTGGCCCGGATCATGAGCCAGCGCGTGATCGGCCAGGATCATGCGATGGAAATGATCGCCAAGCGCATCCAGACCTCGCGCGCGGGCCTGGATAACCCGAGCAAGCCGATCGGCGTGTTCATGCTCGCCGGCACGTCGGGCGTGGGCAAGACCGAGACCGCGTTGGCACTCGCCGAGGCGCTGTACGGCGGCGAACAGAACCTGATCACCATCAACATGAGCGAATTTCAGGAAGCGCATACCGTTTCCACCTTGAAAGGAGCGCCTCCCGGTTATGTCGGCTACGGCGAAGGCGGCGTGCTGACCGAGGCCGTGCGGCGCAAGCCATACAGCGTGGTACTGCTGGATGAGGTGGAAAAGGCGCATCCGGACGTGCACGAAATTTTCTTCCAGGTGTTCGACAAGGGCGTGATGGAAGACGGCGAAGGGCGCCAGATCGATTTCAAAAATACGTTGATCCTGCTGACCACCAATGCGGGCACCGATCTCATCGCAAGCTTGTGCAAAGACCCCGAGCTGATGCCCGATCATGAGGGCATGGCCAAGGCTTTGCGCGAGCCGTTGCTGAAAATTTTCCCGCCTGCGTTGCTGGGGCGGCTGGTGACGATTCCGTATTACCCGTTGAGCGAAAAGATGCTGGGCGAGATCGTGAAGCTTCAATTGGGACGCATCAAGAAGCGGATCGAGGCGCGCTACAAGATTCCGTTCGAGTACAACGACGAGGTAGTGAAGCTGGTCGTCAGTCGTTGCACCGAGAGCGAGTCGGGCGGACGCATGATCGATGCCATTCTCACCAATTCGATGCTGCCGGACGTCAGCCGCGAGTTCCTGATGCGGATGATCGAAGGCAAGGCCGTGCAGGGAGTGAACGTGACGGTCAAAGGTCAGGATTTCGACTATGGTTTCGCTTGACGTGAGACGGCGTACGCCATTTGGCGGTGCGGCGACCCTGCGAACATTCATTGGGATATCGATATGAAAAGTTCATTTGAACTGATCAGTTCCGGCTATCGACCATGGGGAGACCAAATACCCGCGGCGGTGGGCGATCTGGGTTGGGGCCGTACCGATACGGGCAGCAAGGTCAAGGTTTGGCGCCCCAACGAAGGGATCCAGGAACAGTACCGGTATTGGTGTCACGGGCATGCCACGTTCAGCTATTGGCTGCATGGCTTTTCCATTTTCAGCAACGACGATATGCACACCGTATTGGAAGATGAGTGGCGCCGGGTGAACAAAAAGCCGGAAGTGGGCGACATTATCGTTTTTCGCGCCTTGAACGGTAAGGAAGGCGAATACAACCAGGGCGCCATTCTGCACACCGCGCGGATTGAGTCGGCCATTCATCAGTGGGGTGCCCGCACGCAGATCCGCGTCAGCAGTAAAAATGGGGCTAACAAGCTGAGGCGTTTTACGGAAGTCGCAAACGTTCTCAATGTCTATAACGACTGCTACTGGTTCAAGACCGAACAATCGTGCTGCTGCTCGGAAAAGCGCATAGATAAGCAATACTATCGGCGAATCGACAGGAATGTCGCGACGGAGAATTTCGTCCGGTGGCAAGAAAAAAATAAGTAAGCGGCAAATGGCAAAAGCAACCGGCACAGGCCTGCACATCCAAGCCGGTTACCGCATCAACTTTTCTTGAGGAGCGCACCATGCAGCCCGCAGCCCGCCTTACCGACATGCATGCCTGCCCGATGGTGACCGGCGTCGTGCCGCATGTGGGCGGCCCTATCTCCGGCCCCGGCGCGCCAACGGTGCTGATCGGTGGCCTGCCGGCCGCGCGGGTGGGCGACATGGCCGTATGCGTCGGTCCGCCCGACGTCATTGCGATGGGTTCGCCCAAGGTGCTGATCGGTGGACAGCCTGCTGCGCGCATGGGTGACACCACCGCGCACGGTGGCACGATCGTGCTGGGATGTTTCACGGTAATGATCGGTTGAAGGGTGCATGATGATGCGCAAGCGGCGGACAATGCTACGCGGGGTTTGCAAGGCATCGCTGGTCTTGATCGTGTTTTTGTTATCGGGTTTGTCAGAGGGATGTGCAATGGGTGCGTTCGACCGGTTGGTGCTCTTTTCCGAGGTGCATGGCACGGTGTTGAAGGATGGCCAGCCGGTGCAGGGCGCAGAGCTTGTGCAGACGGTAGTGTGGTCGGAGAACGAAAATGAGATTCCGCCGCAGCAGACAACCACCGATGCCAGGGGCATGTTTCACTTTGCGCCCATCGAACGCAAGGCGGGTTTGCGCCGCATGATTCCATCGCAACCTGCCATGCTGCAGAAGATCGTGATCCACTACCAGGGCACGGAGTACATCGCCTGGCGTTACGGCAAGGACAGTTACGACGCCAATTCGGAACTCGACGGCAAGCCCATCAATCTGGTCTGCGAGCTGACTCGCGCTCCGGGACACGAAGGCACGCATTACGGTATCTGCAAGGCAGTGTGACGCACCGGCTCACGCGATTGATCCAGGGGGAATCGTAGCGAATGGTCATGGAACTGTCTCCGACCCAGGCCGCCCAGGTCGCAACCAGCACGTACCTGTTGCGTCTGTCGCGCGATATGAGCGTGGCCGAGGATGCCGCGCCGACGGTCAGCGAAGCCTTTGATATCGGCCGCGGGACGCGCCTTATCGGTGCCACGGGCATCGGTGTGCAGCATCGCTCGGGTTTTGGTTTTACGGCATGGGGGCAGGGCGCGCACCAGGGCGAATGCCTGATTGCCGTACGCGGCACGGCCAGCGCCTATGACTGGCTGAGCAATGTACGCATGGGTGGGGTGATCGGTCCGAGCGGCTACCTCGTGCATGCCGGCTTCTGGCGCGGCGCGCAGTCGGTGCTGCCGCAGATCCGCCAGCAATTGAACGGACACAATCCCACCGCCTTGCATGTGGTGGGCCACAGTCTTGGCGGTGCGATGGCGACCCTGATCGCCGACAGCTTGAGCAACCTCGGCTGCGCCTTGCGCTTGTACACCTTCGGCGCGCCGCGCTGCGGCGTGGACGAACATGCGCGATACCTGACCGAGCAATTGGGCGCCCAAAATATCTACCGCGCCTACCACGACACCGATCCGGTACCGATGGTGCCGGTGTTTCCCTACAGTCACGTACCTTACGACAGCAATGCGTATCGGCTGAAAGGGCCTGGCACGCTGGTTAACGTGCAGTCGCACCTGATGCCCACGTACCGCAAGTCGGTGGCCGATTGCGCGTGGTCGTCGCTGCCGGTCATCCTGCCCAAGCACAGCAGCTTCGAAGCGGCCAGCGAATGGCTTGCCGAGGCGGCCAAGGACAGCGGCCCCTTCATCATGGGCTCGGCCGCCGCGCTGCGGCTGATTCTTTCGGCGCTGGACTGGATCCTCAAGCAGATCGGCCATGGCGCCGGCCTGCTGCTGTTTGCCGGAACCACCCTGATCGACGGACTCGCCCGCTTGCTCTACAGCGGCATGCTGCAATCGATCCGCCTGGCGCGGGCGATCGGCAACATGATGATGGCCGCGATGCGCTTCATGGGGCGAGTGGTGTCGGCCACGGTCGATATCACAGTGTCGTTCATCGACTACGTGCTTGGCTTGCTGTTCCGCTTTATCGCGGCGATCGCGAGGAAAGCCGTGGATCTGATTTCCGATTGAGGCTGGACAGAAGTATGCAAAGGGACCCGGACCGCTTGTTTGTTCATACATGGGCTACCGAAGTGGCGCCGGCTTATCGTGCGGTACTGGCGCAGGCACTGCAGGCGCACCGCGCGCATGAACTGGACGCAGCCGAGCGCCTGTACGAGCAGGTTCTGACACTGCGCGCGGCACAACCGGATGCCATGCATTACCTGGGCGTGTTACGCCATCAGCAGGGGCGCAGCAAGGAGGCGGTGGAGTGGATCGCGGCGGCGCTCAAGATCACGCCGCACCATCCGGATGCGCACAATAACCTGGGCAATATCCACAAGGAATGCGGCCGCCTGAGCGAGGCGGAAAGCTGCTATCGCCGCGCGCTCGAATGCGGCCCGGACCATTACAACGCGCAGAGCAACCTTGCGGTGGTGTTGGAAGCGCAGGAGCGGCTGGACGAGGCCTTTGAAGCCTATGGAAAGCTGTTGCAGCAGGCGCCGCGCTATGCGCAGGGGCATTACCTGATGGGCTTGTTCCTGCGCAGCCATGCCCAGCACGTCCAGCACATGGAGCAATCAGCCGAATGTTTTCGCACCGCGCATGCGCTGGACGGCGGCAACGTGCGCGCACTGGAGGCCCTGGGCATTTCGCTGTACGTGCTGGACCGGCGCGACGAAGCGGTGCAGGTCTATCGCGACTGGCTCGAGCGCGAACCGGACAATCCGATCCCGCGCCACATGCTGGCGTCCTGCGGCGGAGCCCCGGCACCGCCACGCGCGGACGACGCTTATGTCCGCGACACCTTTGACGGATTCGCAGAAAGTTTCGACGAACAGTTACTGAAGAACCTGGGTTACCGTGCACCGCAGGTATTGGCCGATGCGCTCGCCCAGGTATTGCCACAGCCGTCTGGCAGCCTGGACGTGCTGGACGCCGGCTGCGGCACCGGACTGTGCGCGCCGTTGATGCGCCCCCACGCACGCAGCCTGAGCGGTGTGGATCTGTCCGGCGGCATGGTTGAAAAAGCGCGGCAGCGCGGCGGTTACGACATGCTGGACGTAGCTGAGCTGACCGCCTTCCTCGCCGCCCGCCCGCACGCCTACGACCTGGTGATCTCGGCCGACACGCTGGTGTATTTCGGGCGGCTGCAGGACGTGCTGGCAGCCGCCCACGATGCGTTGCGTCCCGGCGGCTGGCTCGCCTTTACGCTGGAGGCCAATGCGGGCGAGGAAGACCGGATCGAACTCAGTCCCAGCGGGCGCTATCAGCACACGCGTGCGTATGTGGAGCGCGTGGTCGCGGCGGCCGGCCTGCAAAATGCGCGGATTGCTTCGGATACGTTGCGCAGGGAAGGCGGCCAGCCCGTACATGGCTGGGTGGTCCTGGCACAGCGGGGTTGATGCGTGGCCGCCTTACGCGACTCAAGCCGGCGCCGATCAAGGGCAATTGCCACCGTTGAGCGCGTTGTCCGCATCGCAGCGCAGGCTTTTGGCAAGCGTGCTCAGGCGGCCTTCGATCGGGCCGGCGCACTGCACTTCATGCTCGCTGCCGTCCGCCAGGGTGATGTGCACGCCCGCCGTGCGCTTGCCCTGTTCGGTGTAGTCGAACACGGCGTAGTCCACGCCGCCGTGGCTGAAGGTGACTTCGCTGCGATCGACCTGGAAACGCGTGTAGTGGGCATAGCGCAACTGGTTGACGCCGTCGGAGGGCTTGTCCGGAAATTTAAGTTCCACCTGCGGCGGTTTGCCATAGCGGTATTGCAGTGCCGACGGCGTGGCGCCGCACAGGCTGATGGCCTTGTGCCTGGCGGTATCGCAACTGAAATAAGTGGTTTCCTGCGCCGTGCACTGGCCGCCGGCACGCGCCGGGACGGAATGGATGCACAGCCACGCCAGCAGCACGGCGGTGGTCAGGGCGAAGGCGTGGCGCAGGGTGAAATGACCCATGGTGGATTGATCCAAGTTCGATTGACGCAGGAGGCCAGTGGCGTAGCTTAGCGCTGGGGAGAGGTGAGTTTCTTGTATGCCTGCTCAAGCTTGGTGTCGTAGTTGTTGTCTTTGTAGCCGCTGCCGTTGTAACCCTTGGCGAAGGCGGCCCAGTCTTTCTTTTTCAGGGCTTCGCGCAGGGTCTTGTTGGCCTTCACGAAGTTGGCAAAGGCCTGCAGGTGGTTCGCCTCCGATTGGGTGAGCGCCAGCACGAACATTTGGACGGAAGGGAAACCCGCGGTATGAAAGTTGCTGCCCATGATCTGGAAACGTCCCCACGACGCCGATTTCAGCGCGGCGGTGGGGTCGAGCGCGTAGGCTTTTTCGAGTTTGCCGTATTGGGCGGAAAACTTGCCGTAGCCGCCGCGCGTCGCGCTGGAAATATCCGGATGCAGGTGGTCGTAGCGACCATGCGTGAGGCGATGAAAGTAATGGCGTTCGTACAGGATGCGCGGCCGCCCCTCGTCGTCGAAGGCCTTGCCGGAGGTTTCCACCTCGGCCACCGCCTGGATCGCCGCCACTTCGGCTTCCAGCAGCTTGGCGGCATGTTCGTAGCTTTGCTGGTCCAACCCCTGCTTCGGATTGAGGCACATGCGAAACAGAAATGACACATCCGGTTCGGCCGCGGGATGCCGTGCCGGCGGCCCGAACGGGGCGGGGCCCATCCACGGCGCGGCCCATACGCTGCGCGGTGCGATGCAGGTAAGGGGGTTCAGCAGGGCGTCAAGGTCCGGCACCGGCGACAAACCCGAAAAGAACGGGCCGGAAAGGATCGGGCCGGGTGGGGAGACGTTGGACATGCTGGATCCCTCGACTGAATGGCCGGCGGATGCAATCCTGCCGCCGCTGGAAGCATCACGTTGGAGCCTGGCTGGCGGGGGCAGTTATAGCAGGTTTGCGCGTCCTCATCGCCCTGCCATGCAGCGGGCATCGCACACGTATAACCTTCGCCTGGACGGTGGCAGGGAAAGTCCTGCCGGCACGGTGGCCGGCGGCAGCGTCTTGTATCGGGTTCCGAGGAGATCCACCCCATGACCGACCAGATCACGATTTCCTCCAGCAAGTGCAGCAACGCGCTGTTCGTCAGCATGACCGCCGACGAACGCCTGGGGCGGATGTTCAGCTACTACGTGCAGTTCGAAAGCCAGGACAGCAACGTCGACCTGAGCGGATTGCTCGGCTCCCCGATGACCGTGAAGATCGCCACCGCCGACGGCTACGAGCGCTATTTCAACGGCATCGTGTGCGAAGCGGCGCAGACCGGGGTGGAAACCATCGACAGCCTCGTCTACGCGCAATACGGCGTGCGCCTGGTACCCAAGCCTTGGCTGCTGGGACAGAAGGTGGATTGCCGCATCTACACCGAAATGAGCGTGCCCGACATCGTCAAGTCGGTGCTGAGCGATGCCGGCTACAGCGACGTCAAGCTCAGCCTCAGCAGCAACTACGCCACCCGTGACTATTGCGTGCAGTATCGCGAGGACTGCCTCAACTTCATCAGCCGATTGATGGAGCAGGAAGGCATCTATTATTTTTTCACCCACGATTCGACCACGCACACGATGGTGCTGGCCGACGGCATGAGCGCGCATTCGGTGAACAAGGAATTCGGCAAGGTGCCGTACCTGCACACCACCGACAGCGTATTGCGCACGCAGTCCACCGTCACCACCTGGGCCTGCGCGCGCGGCCTGGACGCGGCCAAGTACCAGCTGACCGACTATGACCCGATGGCGCCGAAAACCTCGCTGCTGGCCACTGGCACCAGCGACGGCCACGGCACCGCCGGTTCCAGCAACGGGCTGGTGGCTTTCGATTACCCGGGCGCGCACACCGTTGCGGACGTGGGCCAGCACTACGCGCAAGTGCGCGCCGAGGCGCTGAGCGTGGCGCGCTCGCATTACACCGGCACCACCGGATCCTGTGCCTGCGAGATCGGCGGCCTGTTCACGCTGTCCGATTACCCGCGCCAGGAGCTCAATCGCGAATACCTGATCGTCGGTACCGTCATCCATCTGGCCGGCGGCGGCAACGCTTCGGGCAGCACCAACGCGCAGCCCTCCTGCCAGTGCAGCTTCGAGGCGATCGAAAGCAGCCAGACCTTCCGCAGCCTGCCCACGGCGGTGAAGCCGTCGATCGTGGGCTTGCAGACCGCCATCGTCACCGGCAGCGACACCGACGAGGACATCGCGGTCGATCAATACGGCCGCGTGCAGGTGACCTTCCAATGGAACAAGCCGGACAAGACCAACGCCAAGAGTTCGTGCCCGGTGCGCATCGCCACGCCATGGGCGGGCAAGAGCTGGGGCGCCATCAGCATTCCGCGCGTGGGGCAGGAAGTCGTGGTGAGCTTTCTCGAAGGCGATCCGGACCGGCCGCTGATCATCGGCAGTGTCTACAACGCCGACAACACCGTGCCCTACAGCTTGCCGGCCAACAAGACACAGAGCGGCATCAAGAGCCGCAGCCTCAACGGCGGCACGGCCGATTTCAACGAGCTGCGCTTCGAGGACAAGCAGGGCAGCGAGGATTTCTTCATGCATGCGCAAAAAGACATGCACGAGGAAGTGGAGAACGACCACGTCGTGACCATCGACCACGACGAGACCATCACCATCAAGAACGACCAGACGCTGACCGTCCAGCACGACCGCAACCACACGGTTACCAACAACGACACGCTCAACGTCAACCAGAACGGCAGCACCACCATCGGCCAGAGCTTCAAGCTCACCGCCGGCACGCAAATCGAGCTGGTTACCGGTGCTTCGAGTATCATCCTCAAGAGCACCGGGGAGATCCAGATCAGCGGCGTGAACATCACCATTACGGGCAATTCGTCGGTGTCGGTGGAAGGACAGGTCCAGGTCGGCATCAAGGCGGGCGCCACCATGGACATCGGTGCCGGCGCCAGCATGAAGGTGCATTCGGACGCGATGATGGACGTGGAAGGCGGGGCCATGACGACGGTGAAGGGCGCCATGCTGACCGCCAGCGGCGACGCCATGACACAGGTGTCCGGCGGCATCATCATGATCGGCTAGCCGCGCAGCATCGGCAACCGACCACAGGCAATCGGGGCAAGTACCGGAGTAGGGCTGCACGAACAGGTTTGGGCAAGGGGACCGGCCATGTCAGTCGTTACGCAGGCTTCAATACAAATGGGGTTGTCCGCCACGGCCAGTGCCAAACTGACGCCGGAGATGGCGCCGCAGGCGGCTGTGCAGGCCCTGCTCGACGCCGGCGACACCCAGGACGCGCTGAAACTGCTCGCGCGCCTGCTGCCCAAGCGCTACGCCGTGGCATGGCTATGCCAGTGCGCGCGCGACCAGCCGCTGGGGCTGGAAGACAAGGCCGGCGCCTCGCTGGCGGAAAAATGGGTGCGCGAACCCAACGAGGACAACCGCCGCGCCGCCTTCGAATTTGCCAATGCCGGCGGCTATAAGTCGCTGGGCGCATGGCTGGCCGCCGCCGCGGGCTGGTCGGGCGGAAGCCTCGCGCCCGCGGCGCAGGAAAAACCCGTGCCGCCGCCCGAACATCTGACCGCGCGAGCCTCTGTCGCGGCCATCAACCTGATGGCCGCGTTGGTCACCGAACAGTTCGAGCCGCGCCGCAACGCGTTCATCGAGCGCGCGATGACTTTGCTGCAGGCCAGCACCGGTGCTGGCGATCGCTGAATGACGTGGAGGAAAGATAAGTGCCGACGCCGCAAACATTGACGCTAGCCGTGCAAGGCCATCAGGCGGCGCAATTTGGCAGTCGCAGCCAGAGAACGTTCCACGGCAAGGACGGCAGCATCGGGCGTTCGGAGGATTGCGACTGGGTGCTCAGCGCCTCGGGCGTGTCGCGCGTGCATGCGATGGTGCGCTACCTCAACGGTATTTATTTCATCGAAGACCGCAGCACCAACGGCATGCTGCTCAACGGTTCGCCGCTGGTCAAAGGCGATCCGGCCGCGCTGAAGAACGGCGACCGCCTGCAGATCGACACCTTCGAGATTTCCGTGCGCATGGATCAGGACAGCGAGACCATCGTCCAGCCCAGCGCATCGGTGCCGCGTCAGTCACCCGCACCGGCGCCGGTAGCCCCGCCCATGGCCGCGGCCGATCCATTGGACTTCGATTTTCTCAGGCCACCGGGCAGCCCGGCGCCCGCGTCGCGGCCGCTGCCCGGCGACAGCTTGATCCCCGGTTCGCCCACGAGCCCCTCGCGCGGTACGGACCTGGATCCGTTGAGTTTTCTCGACGAACCGTTCGGCGCTCCGGCCCCCGCGCCGGCTACTCCCGCCGCAAGCTGGAATCACACCAGCAGCACCAGCGACCACTTCCGTCCGCCCACCACCGATGTGCAGCGCCAGGCCAACACGTTGCCGGAAAACTGGGACCTGACGATGGGCAACTTCGGGTCCGCCGCGCCCGCGCCGGCCGAGCCGGCAGCGCCGCCGCCGGCGCCCGCACCCGCGCCGCCGCCGGCCGTTGCCGTGCCGGTCGCCAGCGTTCCGGCCGGTGCGCTGCCGGCCGACCTGGAGCCGATGTTCCGCATCGTCGTCGATGGCGTGATGGACGTGCTGCGCGCTCGCGCGGAGATCAAGAACACGTTCCGCCTGCCGGTGACGATCATTCAACGCTCGGAAAACAATCCGCTGAAATTCGCGTTGGGCACGGACGAGGCCATGCTCAAGATCCTCGGCCCCGCCAGCCCCGCGTTCCTTTCCGGCACCGCCGCGTTTCAGGATGCGTTCGACGATATCCGCTGCCACCAGATGGCGATGCTTGCCGGCGTGCGCGCAGGGTTCGAAGCACTGCTGATGCACTTCAACCCCGATCGCTACGAGCAGGACGTAGACGGCGGCGGCAAGCGCGCGGCGTTCGGCGGCGGCAAGGGGCGCTATTGGGAAAGGTATCGCGAGAATTTCGATGTCTTGATGAAAAACCCCGATGACGCGTTTCGCCGCCTGTTCGGCGACGAGTTCGCGCGCGCCTACGAAGAACAGCTGGCGCGCCTGAAGACGTCGCGCCGGCATGAACCGCGTTAGCAAGGCAGGGCAGCACGGCAAAGGACCGGCACCCGCGCCGGACGATCACACCAGCAAGACAGATGGGCGCAATACATGACGCAGAACAACAAAGTGGTGTGGAGCGAAGGGCTGTTCCTGCGGCCTCAGCACATGCAGCAGCAGGAGCGCTACCTGGAGCGCTTCGTGGAACTGCGCGCCGGCAGCCTGCGGCCCTATACCTGGGGTTTTCACGAACTGGAGCTGGAAACGGACCTGCTGGCGATCGGCAAGCTCGGCATCAAGCGCGCACGTGGCGTTTTTCCGGATGGCACGCCGTTTTCGATGCCGGCCGACGATCCCTTGCCGCCGGCGCTGGAGGTGGATCCGAACTGGCGCGACCAGACCGTTTTCCTAACGCTGCCGCTGCGTTCGCCCACCCAGCCCGACAGCGGCCGCCCCGAAGCGCCGGCGGAGAAACTGTTCCGCTTCCGCGTGCGCGAAGCGGAGGTGCGCGACGCGTCGGGCAGCGTCGATGGCATCACGCCATTGGAAGTGGGCGGCATGAGCAGCCGCCTGTTGCCGCAATCGCAACCGATGGAGGGGCTGGCGCAGATTCCGCTGGCGCGCATCGTGGAATGCCGCCCCGACCGGCGCGTGACGCTCGACGAAGTGTTCATGCCCACCGCGCAAAGCTGTCAGGCCGTGCCGCGGTTGGTGACTTTCCTTACCGAACTGCTGGGCTTGTTGCACCAGCGCGGCGAGGCGCTGGCCAGCCGCGTGGCGGTAACCGATCGCGGCGGCGCGGCGGAAATCGCCGACTTTCTGCTGTTGCAGGTGGTCAATCGCTACCAACCATTGATCGCGCATCTGTCGGCCGCGCCGATCGTACATCCCGAAGAGCTGTACCGCCTGCTGGTGGCGATGGCAGGCGAACTGGCCACGTTTACTTCCGCCGCCAAGCGCGCCCAGGCGTTCCCCGCGTATCGGCACGAATTTCTGCGCGAAAGTTTCGAGCCGGTGATCGTCGCGCTGCGCAACAGCCTTAGCGCGGTGATGGAACAGACCGCAACACCCATTCCGCTGCAACAGCGCAAGTTCGGCGTGTGGGTGGCCGTGGTGCCCGATCTGACCTTGCTGGACACCGCCGTCTTCGTGCTGGCGGCGAAGGCGGACCTGAAATCCGAAGACCTGCGCCGCCAGTTGCCGGCACAGTCCAAGATCGGTCCGGTGGAAAAGATCCGCGACCTGGTGAATCTGCAATTGCCGGGCATCGCGGTCGCGCCGATGCCGGTGGCGCCGCGGCAGATTCCTTACCACTCCGGCTATCTGTATTTTGAATTCGACAAGAATTCGCCGATGTGGCGAATGCTCAAGACTTCCGGCGGCATCGCTTTCCATTTCGGCGAAGAATTTGCCGGTCTCGATCTGCAATTGTGGGCGATTAGGGGCTGATCATCATGAGCCATGGCAACGGGCCCAACGACGACGATCCGATGCGCGATGCCACCGTGGTGCGCCCGCGCGGCGCGGCGCCCGCAGCGGCGCCCGGATATGCCGCCGCGCCAGCGCACGGCACGCCGGTTCCAGCGGCGGACATGGGCAACCTGCTCGATGGCGGCACGAATCCGCTGGTGCGGGCGGCCAGCCCCTTGTTGCTGCTGGGGGTGCAGGTGCGCCACAGCGTTACGCCACCCGACGCGGCGC
>NZ_DATJTC010000041.1:0-19358 GCF_035503745.1 Dyella sp. | reverse complement strand
GGCGCCGGCGACCAGGGCCTGATGTTCGGCTACGCCACCAACGAAACCAAGGACTTCATGCCGGCGGCGATCTACTACTCGCACCGTCTCGTCGAGCAGCAGGCCAAGGTCCGCAAGAAAAAGAACTCCCCGCTGCCGTGGCTGCGCCCGGACGCCAAGAGCCAGGTCACGCTGCGCTATGAAAACGGCGAAGCGACCGCGATCGATGCGGTGGTGCTGTCCACCCAGCACGGTCCGGACGTCAAGCAGAAGGATCTGATCGAAGCCGTGCGCGAGCACATCTTAAAGCCCGTGCTGCCGGCCAAGCTGCTGCACAAGAACACCAAGTTCCACATCAACCCGACCGGCAAGTTCGTCATCGGCGGTCCGGTGGGCGACTGCGGCCTGACCGGCCGCAAGATCATCGTCGACACCTACGGCGGCTGGGCCCGTCATGGTGGCGGCGCGTTCTCCGGCAAGGATCCGTCCAAGGTCGATCGTTCGGCCGCCTATGCCGCACGCTACGTGGCCAAGAACATCGTGGCCGCCGGCATCGCCGACCGCTGCGAAGTGCAGGTGAGCTATGCCATCGGCGTGGCCGAGCCGACCTCGATCTCGGTCACCACCTTCGGTACCGGCAAGATCGCCGACGAGAAGATCGAAAAGCTGATCCGCAAGCACTTCGACCTGCGCCCGTACGGCATCATCAAGATGCTGGACCTCATCCACCCGATGTACCAGCAGACCGCCAGCTACGGCCACTTTGGCCGCACTCCGTACGAAGTGAAGGGTCCGGACGGCAAAACCTTCACGGCGTTCTCGTGGGAAAAAACCGACAAGGCCGATGCGTTGCGCGACGACGCCAAGCTCAAGTAAGCCGAACGTTTTCCCTGGCTGCAAGCAAGCCACCAAACGGACCGCGCAAGCGGTCCGTTTGCGTTTAGCGGCGTCGCGCCATGACCAGGGCATCCCGATTCCAGTGGCTTGGGCATCGCATCAGATGTGCGCAAATAACACGCGAAAACCCAAGAAAACCCGGCACGGCGATGGCAGCGAGCGGAAATGTCAGCCTGTCAGGCAGGGCGAACTGCGCGGCCGGCATTCATGGCAATACGGGCCATGGCCTGGAAGGGAGCATCCGATTCGGGCTGACGTGGTGAGCCGACCGCCACCACGCCGGTCCGGCGCAGGACAAACGACTTACTCGTCGTTCTGGGCAGACTTGCGCTTGGCCATCACCGGTTGCGGACAGGCGGCCGTTCCCTTCTTGCGGGCAGTGCAACCGGTGCGCGCCACGGACGCCGCACGCTTGCTGCGCCTGCGGCAATGGCGGCAATGCCGTGCCGCAGCCGGTGTCGGCGTCAACGCCACGGTCTCGGCTTCGGCGCTGGGAATGGGCGAGAGCGCGGCCAGCAGGCGGCGCGCGGTGCCACTGCTGTCGCGGCCGGCCGCCGCGACCAGCACGGCGGGCGTTTGGCGATCTTTGAAGCCATCGTCCAGCAGGCGCGCCATCAGGCGATCGCGAATGCCGGCCGTGCGCCCGGCCAGGACCACGCCGAACAGGCGGTGGCCATCGCGAACCGCGGTGGACGCGAGGTTATAGCCGGCGACGTTGGTGAAGCCGGTCTTCAGCCCATCCATGCCCGGGTAATGGTTCATCAGGTGGTTGTGCCCGCGCACCAGACGACCGCGGAAGACGAACTCCTTGGTCGCGAAGTACTGGGTGTACTGCGGGAAATCGCGATACAACGCCATCGCCAGCGTGGCCATGTCGCGCGCCGTGGTGGTATCGGTGGGATCGGGCAGGCCCGATGCGTTGGCGAAGTGGGTGTGGGTCATCCCCAAGCGCGCGGCCTGGGCGTTCATCATGTCGGCGAAGGCGTCCTCGGTACCGCCGATACCTTCGGCGTCGACGGTGGCGGCATCGTTGGCCGACTTGGTGATCATGCCAAGGATGCAGTCCAGCACCGTGATGCTCTGCCCTGCCCGCAGGCCGAGCTTGGTCGGCGCCTTGCTGGCCGCCCAGGCCGACACGTGCAAGGGCTGGTCGAGCTTGAGCCTGCCGCTCTGCAGCTGCTGGAAGGTGATGTAGAGAGTCATCATCTTGGCCAGCGAGGCCGGATGATTGGGTTGATCGGCGTTGACGTCGGTGATTACCTGGCCCGTGGCCTGGTCGATCACGATCGCCGCATCGCTGGCACGGGCCATGCCCGCAAAGGAAACGCAAAGGCCAGCCAGCACAACGGCCGCCAGCAGACTGCGCAGCCGGGTCCACACCCCTTCTTGCTTTATGGACTTGATGGCCAAACCGGTCTCCTCCACCCCGACAACACGATCCTGCACGCCACGACACTGGGGCACTCCGGCCGCGGCTAGACAATACTTGAATTAACCCAACTAAGTCTATGTTATTTTTGGGCAATTATGTTAAAGAAATGCTGGCCCAGGCCAAAGCCCACCGCATCCGCTCCAGTACTATCGGCGCGGCCAGCATCCTGCTTTAAGGAGGTTTGTCCGGGGACCCGGCGAGAAACCGCACCCGGGCGAGCGCGGCATCCTTCACCATGCGCCGCCGCAAGTACCACCGTAGTGTAACCAAGCGCTCGCAAAATCGGGCGTTTTTTCTGGCCGCGATGCGCAATCTGTTGATGGCTGCGCAATCCATTCACGAGCGTAGCTCATACGCCCTCGCGCATCACTTAAAATAAACCCATGTCCCTGATCCAGCTTCAACGCGTCGATTTCAGCATCGGCGGCCCCCTCCTGCTCGAACACGTCGACCTGTCGATCGAGGCGAACGAGCGCGTGTGCATCGTTGGCCGCAACGGCGAAGGCAAGTCGACCCTGATGAAACTCATCGCCGGCGAGCTGCATGCCGACGATGGCGAAGTGCGCGTGCAAAGCGGCGTGGTGGTCGCGCGCATGCCCCAGGAAGTGCCGCAATCGGCCGCCGGCAGCGTGTTCGATGTCGTGGCCGACGGCCTTGGCGATCTTGGACACCTGCTGGCGCGTTATCACCATCTGCTCGCCGAAGGCGACCTGGACGCGCTCGGCGACGTGCAAAGCCAGATCGAAGCACGGCATGGCTGGGATCTGGATCGCCGCGTCGGTGACGTGCTCACTAAGCTGGAGCTGCCTTCGGAAACGGATTTCGCTGCCCTTTCCGGCGGCATGAAGCGCCGTGTGCTGCTTGCACAGGCCCTGGTACGCAAGCCCGACGTGCTGCTGCTGGACGAGCCGACCAACCATCTGGATATCGAAGCCATCGGCTGGCTGGAAGGTTTTCTCAAGCAATTTGCCGGCGCCATTGTCTTCGTGACGCACGATCGCGGCTTTCTGCGTGCGCTCGCCACGCGCATCGTCGAAATCGATCGCGGACAGCTCACCAGCTGGCCGGGCGACTATGACAACTACCTGCGACGCCGCGAAGAGCGCCTGCATGCGCAGGCGCAGGCCAACGCGCTGTTTGACAAGAAACTGGCGCAGGAAGAGGTGTGGATCCGCCAAGGCATCAAGGCACGCCGCACGCGCAACGAAGGCCGCGTCCGCGCCTTGAAAGCCATGCGGCGCGAACGTTCCGAGCGGCGCCAATTGAGCGGCAACGCAAAAATGGCGCTGGCCAGCGCGCAGGCCTCCGGCAAAAAGGTGATCGAGCTCAAGCACGTGCACCAGGCCTACGACGGCCGGGTGCTGATTGGCGATCTCAGCACCACGATCATGCGCGGCGACCGCGTGGGCATCATCGGCCCCAACGGCGCGGGCAAAAGCACGCTGCTGAAAATCCTGCTGGGGCAGCTGACGCCGCAAGGCGGCGAGGCGGCGCTGGGCACGGGCCTGCAAATTGCCTATTTCGACCAGCACCGCGCACAACTCAACGACACCCTGAACGCGCTGGACAATGTGGCCCAAGGGCGCGAGTACATTGAGCTGAACGGCCAGCGCAAACATATCATCGGCTATCTGCAGGATTTCCTGTTCTCGCCCGAACGCGCACGCGCGCCGATCACGCGGCTATCCGGCGGCGAGCGCAATCGCCTGCTGCTGGCGAAGCTGTTCGCCCAACCCTCCAACCTGTTGGTGATGGACGAACCGACCAACGATCTGGACGTGGAGACGCTGGAACTGCTGGAAGAGTTGCTGATCGATTACAAAGGCTCCTTGCTGCTGGTTTCGCACGACCGCGAATTTCTCGACAACGTGGTATCCAGCACGCTGGTACTGGAAGGACAGGGACAGGTCGGCGAATACGTCGGCGGCTACAGCGACTGGCTGCGGCAGAGGCCAGTGGAACGCTCCGCACCGGAGGCTCCGCAAGCCGCGCCCCAAGCAAGCACCGCCGCCGCGTCCACACCTTCTTCGGCGACCGGCGAGAAGGCAAAACGCAAACTCAGCTACAAGGATGCGCGGGAGCTGGAGCAGTTGCCCGCACGCATCGAAACGCTGGAAGCGGACATCGCGGCGCGAAGCGCGACGATGAACGATCCGGCGTTCTTTCAGCAGGACAACGCCGCCATCCTCAAGGCCAACGAGGCCCTGGCCCAATTGCAACAGGAACTGGACCACGCCTACGCGCGCTGGGCGGAGCTCGATTCCTGACACACTGCCGGGTGGAAGCGCCGTTCATTTGCATCCGCCCATGCTGCTCCGAGTTGATCCGGCCGGGTGAATAGCGCACCGGCGCCATAGCCTTTGCATGGTCCATTTGGCGGGTGGCCGTTCCCGCCTCCGCGCTCCAGCCGCACATAGTTACAGCGCATGCAACTCGCCGGCTCGCTAGATTTTTCGCTGACAGCGCAAGTCGGCCGGCTTAGCGGGATGCGTTCGGGCGTTCATCGATCGGGCGATCCTGCATGCACCGAAAGCTCACTCAGATGCCGTGAAGCGCGCTTGACTCATTCACCACCCTAAACGGCAGGTTCACTATGCGCATCGGCGCCACTCACCCAAATGCTTCTTCGTTGCCAGGCCCCATGTCAGAAGCAGCCTTGCAAACACCCGGCGGACGCATCGCTCCCAGCAGCGTAACCTCGCCCAACGCCTCCGCGGACGGCATGGCGTCCTTTACGCCCAAGGACGCCCGATCGGCCTTGGACAAAGGCATTGTCAGGGCCGTCGATGCGGCGAAGAAGCACCAAATGTCATCGACCGCTGCCGGCAATTTTATCAAAGGCCTTTATAAAACCTACGATTCATTCATGAAAAACCAGCCCGGCGGCAGCTCCGCGACCTCCTGGCCCAAGGAAGCAACGTCCGTCTGGGATAAACAAATTGTCAGGATTGTCGACGCGGCGAAGAATCACCGGATTTCATCCGCTGCGGCCCGCAATTTCATCGAAAGCACGAATAACACCGTAAGCCATTACGTTAAAGCCGCGAGCACCCGAAACCGATAGCGCCCGAGGACGGCCGCCATATCCAGTGGCGCACAGGGCGTGGCTCAGCCTGTATTTTGCAAACCTTGCGCCACGCCGTTGACGCACGCCACCAGTGCACGCAACACATGCTCGTCATGGCGATCGGCCGCGCGCCATCGCTGCAGAAGATCCACCTGCAGCAAACTCATCGGATCGACGTACGGATTGCGCAAGCGTATCGAAATCGACAGCCGTGGATCGTCGCGCAAAAGCTCCTGACTGTTCTTCAGCCGCAACACCCAGTGGCGCGTGCGATCGAATTCGGATTTGATCATCGCGAAGAAGGTGTCATGCAGCGGGCCTGACAGCCTTGAAAAAGCTTCGGCGATATCCAGGTCGCACTTGGCGAGCACCATTTCCACGTCGTTGAGGACATTTTCAAAAAAAGGCCAATCCTGTGCCATGTCCTGCAAGGTCTTCTCGCCACATTGCGCGCAAGCTTGCTCAAGTGCGGTGCCCAAACCGTACCAGCCGGTGATGATGGAACGACACTGCGTCCAGGCAAACACCCATGGAATGGCGCGCAGGTCTTCCACGCCGCGCATGCTGCGACGGCGCGAAGGACGCGAGCCCAGCGCCATCTGCTCGATCACGTCGATGGGCGTGGCGGAGCGGAAGTAGTCCACGAACCCTTCGCGATCGACCAGCTGACGATAAGCGCGCCGACTGTTGGCGGCCAATTCGGTCATCAGCCCTCGCCACTGCACTTCGTGCGGCGCATCCTCGCGCGGACGCAGGCTGGAGCGCAGCACCGCGCCGACCGTTTGCTCCAGATTGCGCAGCGCCAACGCGCGGATACCGTATTTGCGATGAATCACCTCGCCCTGCTCGGTAACGCGCAACACACCGCCTACCGATCCGCGCGGCGAGGACATCAAAGCCGGCGTGATGCGCGCGCCGCCGCGACTGGCCGAACCGCCACGACCATGAAAAAACGCCAGGTGGATGCCGGCCTGGTGCGCCACGTCGAGCAATTCCATCTGGGCGCGCTGCAAGCCCCAGCGCGAGGCAAGCGTGCCGCCGTCCTTGCCGCTGTCGGAATAGCCGAGCATCACCCATTGCCGATCGCCGCGCGCGCGCAGATGGGCGCGATAAACCGGATCATCCAACAACGCGCGCAACGTGCCGGGCGCGTTCTGCAGATCGTCGACGGTTTCGAACAGCGGCGCGATGTCGAGCGGCACATGCGTGCCGTGCCCGGCGCCCTCCCTGGATGCCTCGACAAACTCACCGTAGCGGGCGAGCGCCAGCACCGCCAGCACATCGGCGGCCGAGCGCGCCATGCTGATGATGTACAAACCGATTGCATCCGTGCCATAGCGGCCACGCGATGCGTGCAAGGTCGCAAATACCGCACGCAGCGATTCCGCCTGCGCGTCGTCGTTGTGCTTCAACGCCTCCTCGCCGCTGGCCAAGGGACGAAGCCTGCCCACACGTTCGGATGGCGTGCGCCGCGTCCAGCCTTCGTCGCCCAGCAGGGCAGCCAGCGCATCGTCGTGCACGCGCGAATCCTGGCGCACATCCAGGCGCGCAAGATGAAATCCGAAGGTGCGCACGCGCCAGATCAGGCGGCGTACTGCGTAAGCGCCCGCATTCAAGCCGCGATGATCGATCAAACCGTGCACGATCAGCAGCAGATCGTCGAGCAATTCGCCGGCTGTCGCATAGCCTTCCGGGTGGCCGTCTTCAAGCGTCTGTTCCAGTCGCGCTCGGATCAACGTCAGCAGGCAACGATAAGGCATGTCCGCGTGGCGCGGACGAATGGCCGCGGCGGCGCGCGGAAACTGTTCCCGATACGCGGCCAGGCGTTCGAGCAGCGAGGGGTCGAAATCGATCCAATCGTCGGTTTGGCTCAACAGTCGCGCCAGACCGTCGATGTCCGCGATGTAGTGTTCCAGCACGTGCGCACGCTGGGTGGCCAGGCTGTTGGCGATGGTCTCGGCACCCACGTTGGGATTGCCATCCATGTCACCGCCCACCCAGGTAGCGAAACTCAGCAAGCGCGGCAAAGGCACAGCCACGCCGTAGACGTCCTGCAATGCATCGGCCAGCGCTTCGTAGAACGCCGGCACGATGCGATAAATCGGATTGGCCAGGTAAAACCCGACGTGATGATGCTCGTCCTGCACACTGGGGCGGACAGGCGAAGCCTCGGCGGTTTGCCAGCCGGCGGACAAGGCCATGTAGATGCGATCGTCGTCTTCCTTGCATTCCTGCGGCGTACGCGTGGGATCGAAGTTGTCGACCAGGGCGCGCACGATCGCCTGCTCCTTTTCCAGCAGCGAGCGACGGATGGCTTCGGTGGGATGCGCGGTGAACACCGGCTCCACCTTGAGCTTGTACAGCCATTGCAGCAGTTCGTCCGCGCCGACGCCTTGTTCTTTCAGTTTTTGCAGCACGTCCAGCAGCGATTCGGGTTGCGGCGCGCTGCCCTCGCGTTGATAGTCGCGCCGGCGGCGGATGCGATGCACGCGCTCGGCCGTGTTGACTGCCTGGAAGTAAGCCGCGAACGCGCGCGCCAGCGCCTGGGCGACTTTTGCGTCCAATCCGGCCAGCGACTGGGCCAGGTCGTCGACCGCGCGTCCCTCGCGCCGCCGCCGGATCGAGGCGGTGCGCACGTGCTCGACCCGCTCGAAGAAGCCCCTGCCCTCCTGTTCGGCCAGCATGCGGCCCACCATCGCGCCCAATCGATGCACGTCCTCGCGCAGCGGGCCATCGTGGGGAAGAAATTCTGGGTCGCGACTGGCTTCCATGGGGCCTCCGAGCGTGGACCCCCTAGCCTACCCAATTTGGGAAGATCTGCCCGTTCCAAGTCGTCATAAGCACGGTTCTGAGGCTAGAATGGGGGCCTTCCCCGAGGGGCGCTGCGACTGCATTGGACGCGGATCCTTCCGCAAGCGCCTGCACCTGAAGCGTGCAGACGCCATACCAAGACAGCCAGGCTCGGTGGATGCTTCGACTGCAACGGCGCTCATGATGCGAAGTTCTCGCGTCGATCCGGCTTCGATGCCGGATTCCCCCCATGAGACCCGGAGACATCCTCAATGAATGCTGTCACGAAAGACACCACGCACGACTACAAGGTCCGCGACATCGCGCTGGCCGACCTGGGCCGCCGCCGCATCCGCATGGCCGAGGAAGAAATGCCCGGCCTGATGCAGATCCGCGCGCGCTACGCCCAGACCAAACCGCTCAAGGGCGTGCGCCTGTCCGGCTCGCTGCACATGACCAAGGAAACAGCGGTACTGATCGAGACGCTGTCCGCGCTCGGCGCCTCGGTACGCTGGGCCTCGTGCAACATCTTCTCCACCCAGGACGACTGCGCCGCGGCGGTTGCCGCCGCCGGCATTCCCGTCTTCGCATGGAAAGGCGAGACGCTGGAAGAATATTGGGACTGCACGCTCGACATGCTCACCCACCCGGGCATGAAGGGCCCCGAGCTGATCGTGGACGACGGCGGCGACGCGACGCTGCTGATCCACAAGGGCGTGGACATGGAAAACGGCGACGACTGGGTCAACACACCCAGCGGCAACCATGAAGAACAGGTCATCAAGGATCTGCTCAAGCGCACCGCCAAGGAGCGCCCCGGCTTCTGGAAGAAAGTCGCTTGCGAATGGAAGGGCGTGTCGGAGGAAACCACCACCGGCGTGCATCGCCTGTATCAGATGATGGAAGCGGGCAAGCTGCTGGTGCCGGCGATCAACGTCAACGATTCGGTCACCAAGAGCAAGTTCGACAACCTCTACGGCTGCCGCGAATCGCTGGCCGACGGCATCAAGCGCGCGACCGACCTGATGGTTGCCGGCAAGGTGGCCGTGGTGTGCGGCTACGGCGACGTGGGCAAGGGCTGCGCGCACTCGCTGAAGGGCTTCGGCGCCCGCGTGATCGTCACCGAGATCGATCCGATCAACGCCCTGCAGGCCGCGATGGAAGGTTTCCAGGTCACCACGCTGGAAGACACCCTCGGCGTGGGCGACATCTATGTCACCACCACCGGCAACAAGGACATCATCACGCTTGAGCACATGGCGGCGATGAAGAACAACGCGCTGGTATGCAACATCGGCCACTTCGACAACGAGATCCAGATCGATCGCCTGAACGCCGCCAAGGACGTGACGCGCGAAAACATCAAGCCGCAGGTGGATCGCTACACTTTCAAGACGGGCCGCAGCATCTACATGCTGGCCGAAGGCCGCCTGGTGAACCTGGGCTGCGCGCATGGCCATCCGAGCTTCGTGATGTCCAACAGCTTCTCCAACCAGACGCTGGCGCAGATCGACCTGTGGACGAACAAGGACAGCTACCAGAAAACGGTCTATCGCCTGCCCAAGAAGCTCGACGAAGAGGTCGCCCGCCTGCACCTGGAGCAGATCGGCGTGAAGCTGACCAAACTCACCCCGGAACAGGCCGCTTACATCGGCGTGCCGGTGGAAGGTCCGTACAAGCCCGATCACTATCGTTATTGATGTACGGAGCCCTTCCTCCCAAGGGGAGAAGGAGCAAAACAAAAAGGGCGCCATCGGCGCCTTTTTTTGTACGTCGCAGCCGACGACTCAGACCGGTTCCAGCCAGCCCCACTTGTCCTGGGTCTTGCCGTTAAACAAGCCGAAGTAGAGCTCCTGCAGGCGACGCGTGACGCGCCCGGCCTTGCCGCTGCCAACCTGCTTGCCGTCGATTTCGCGGATCGGCGTGATTTCGGCGGCGGTGCCGCACATCAGCACTTCATCGGCCAGGTAGAGGTATTCGCGCGGGATGTCGCGCTCAACTACGTCGATGCCGTCTTCGCGCGCCAGCACCTTGATCGTGTCGCGCGTGATGCCGGCAAGAATGGAGGCGCTCGCTGGCGTCGTATGCAGCACGCCATCGAACACCAGGAACAAATTCTCGCCCGCGCCTTCACTCAACAAACCGCTGGAGGCCAGCGCGATACCTTCGCCAAAGCCGAGCCGGCGCGCCTCGCGCGCGATCAGCTGTCCGGAAAGATAATTGCCGCCTGCCTTGGCGCCGGCGGGAAGGGTGTTGGGCGCAAAACGCTGCCAGCTTGACACGCACGCGGTAATGCCCACTTCCAGCGCTTCGGGCCCAAGATAAGGACCCATCGGCCAGGTGGCGACGGCAACGTCGATCGGCGTCTGCGCGGACAGGCCGAAACCACCCAGGCCGCGATACGCCACGGGGCGCAGGTAAGCGGCGCTGAACCCGTTCTTGCGCACGATGTCGCGGCAGGCCGTGGCCAGTTCATCCTGCGTGTAAGGCAGCACCATGTCGTAGATCTTGGCCGACTGGTACAGGCGCTTGAGGTGATCGGTCAAACGGAAAATCGCCGCACCCTCCGGTGTGGCGTAGCTGCGTATCCCCTCGAAGATCGACGAGCCGTAATGCAGCGCATGCGACATGACGTGTGCGGTAGCGTCCTTCCACGGTTTGACGACGCCGTTCTGCCAGATCCATTCGGGGTACTGCTGGGTCATGGGGGATTCTCCGGTGGGGACCGCCCATGATACCGCCTAGGGACTACATACGCCTGGGAATACTTACTCTTGCGGACGCAGCCATAAGCAGCCGTCGTGGTGCACGACGTCGAAATAGGTGTCCTGGGCGGCGCCGCTGCCGTCCTCGGCCTCGGTTCGCACCATTAAGGTTTCGCCGTCCGCGGGGCTCGGACGGGGTAGCGCCGTCGACGCCGGCGGGGGCGCATCGGACGAGCCTGCCGAGGCCGGGTTCGCCGCGACATCGAGCAGCGGATGCGCCATCAGCCGGTTGAACAGCTGGATATCGGCCACCACCGTGGACTGCCCGTCGCCGTCCCACAGCGTCAGGCCGGCAAGACGGTTGGCATTGCGCACCGCGAAAGCATCGACCACCGCCTGCTTCAATTGCTTGAGGTCCGCCGCGCACAGCACGGCCGGTGGCTGCGAGGGCGTGCCGCCCGGGGCAGCTACCGCCACGCTGGAGGTGGGGGCGGGCGGCACCACGGGTTTGGCGTCGATGTCCGAACAGACCCGGTCCGTGAATACCGGCACGCCACCGGCCCCCAGGCAGCGATGAATATCGTCCTGCGCCCGTACGGCGCCGGTGGCGAGCAGAAGCAGTAGCAAGAAGAACAGGCGCATCGGGCAAGCATAGCCCGATGGCCCGGGGCGATCAGCCAAGCTGGTCGAGTACCGCGCGCGTCGCTTTGGCGCGATTGAGCGTGTAGAAGTGCAGCCCCGGCGCGCCACCCTCCAGCAGGCGGCGGCACAGCTGCGCCACCACGTCGGCGCCCAGCGCGCGGATCGACTCGACATCGTCGTAATAGGCCTGCATGCGCTTGGTCATCCAACGCGGAATTTCCGCGCCGCAGGCATCGGAGAAACGCTTGAGCTGGGCGTACTGCGAGATCGGCATGACGCCCGGCACGATCGGCACCGTCACGCCAAGCTTGCGTACGTCCTCGACAAACCGGAAATACGCGTCAGGGTTAAAGAAATACTGTGTAATCGCACCGTCCGCCCCGGCGTCAACCTTGGCCTTGAAGTGACGTAGGTCAGCATGCACGTCCTCGGCCTGCGGATGCATTTCGGGGTAGGCCGCGACTTCGACATGGAAGTGATCGCCGCTGTGTTCGCGGATGAAGTGCACCAGTTCGCTGGCGTAGCGAAAATCGCCCGGCGTGGCCATGCCCGAAGGCAGGTCGCCGCGCAACGCCACGATGCGTCGATATCCAGCGGCCCGGTAGCTGTCGAGCAATGCGGCGATCTCGGCCTTGGTGCCGCCCATGCAGGAAAGATGCGGCGCCACTTCCAATCCGTGCTGCTGGTGCAGGCGCGCGACCGTGTCGCCGGTATAGCTGAGGGTGGAGCCGCCGGCGCCGAAGGTCACCGAGACGTATTCGGGTTTCAGGGCCTTCAGCTCCTTGGCGGTGCGATCCAGCTGGGCACGCTGCTCATCGGTCTTGGGCGGGAAGAATTCGAAGCTGATTGCCGGCATTGCTCGGGGTCCTTGGCGACGATGCGGGCAAGTATATATCTCTTATTCGGGATGAAGCGATATATATCGTACTGTAACCAGCAAAATCGCAGGCCGACGCCAAGGCCATACGCCACGCCGGGGCACCGGCCGGCTTACATCGCCTGTATGGGTCTGTCATCATCGCCCGCTTATGCCGCTGAGGGTGGCTTGTTCCATTTCAGGGAATCTGCATGTCTTCTAACTCCATCCATCGCGAAGTCGGTCCCATCGCCCTGATGATGACCGGCCTCGGCTCGATCATCGGATCTGGCTGGTTGTTCGGCGCGGCGCGCGCATCCAGCCTTGCCGGCCCAGGCGCGGTCTGGGCCTGGGTGCTGGGCGCGGCGATCATCATGACTATCGCGCTCACGTATGCAGAACTTGGCGCCATGTTTCCCGAATCGGGCGGCATGGTGCGCTACAGCCACTATTCGCATGGCTCGCTGGTAGGCTTCATTGGCGCATGGGCCAACTGGATCGCCATCGTTTCGGTGATCCCGGTGGAGGCGGTGGCGTCGGTGCAATACATGCACCACTGGCCATGGGCATGGGCGCACGGCCTTTCCACGCCGCTGGGCAATGGCCAGGTGGAGTTGACCCTCCCCGGCCTGGCCATCGCCGGCGCGCTGGTGCTGGTGTATTTCCTGCTCAATTTCTGGAGCGTGAAGCTGTTCGCGCACTCCAACACCGCGATCACCACGTTCAAGCTGGTGGTGCCGGCAGCCACCGGCATGCTGCTGATCGCCAGCGGCTTCCACAAGGAAAACTTTTCCGTCGGCATCCATGGCGACGCGCATGCGATCGACTTTCCCGCCATCCTCACCGCGGTGACGACGGCAGGCATCGTCTTCAGCTTCAATGGATTCCAGAGCCCGGTGAACCTGGCCGGCGATGCGCGCCATCCTGGCCGCAGCATTCCGTTTGCGGTGGTCGGTTCCATCAGCATTGCCGCGGTGATCTACGTCATCCTGCAGCTGGCCTACATCGGCGCCGTCCCTCAGGAAATGCTTGCCAAGGTGGGCTGGCATGGCCTGGATTTCTCTTCGCCGTTCGCCGATCTGGCCGTCATCCTCGGGCTGCAGTGGCTGGCCGTGCTGTTGTTCGCCGACGCAGTGATCAGCCCGAGCGGAACCGGCATTACCTACACCGCCACCACCGCACGCATGCTCTATGGCATGGAGCGCAACGGCACCCTGCCCAAGGTGCTTGGCCGGCTGCATCCGAAGTGGGGCGTTCCGCGCCCGGCCATGTGGGTGAACCTGGTCGTGGCTTACTTCTTTCTCTACTGGGGACGGGGCTGGGATTCGCTGGCCGCGGTGATCGGTGTGGCCACGGTCATCTCCTACCTCACCGGCCCGGTGAGCGCGATGACCTTGCGCAGAACCGCGCCGAACATGCATCGCCCGCTGCGCATTGCAGGTCTGCCGATACTCGCCGGCGTCGCCTTCATCATGGCCACCGAGCTGCTGTACTGGGCGACCTGGCCGTTGACCGGCCAGATCATCCTGCTGATGGTCGTGGCGCTGCCGGTTTATCTCTATTACCAGGCGAAGGCGCAGTGGCACGACATCGGCCGGCAGCTGCGCGGTGCGTGGTGGCTCATCGCCTATCTTCCGACCATCGCGGCGCTCTCCTGGGCCGGAAGCGCGCAGTTCAAAGGGCACGGCTACGTGCCCTACGGCTGGGACCTCGCACTGGTGGCCGCGGTGGGCCTGTTCTTCTACGTGTGGGGCGTGAAGTCCGGCTGGCGCACGCCGTCGGTGGAGGCGGCCGAGCAGGAAGCGCTGGGCAATCCGGACGATTCGTCGCACTAACCGCGTAACGGCCTTTCAAGCGAGGGTCGCGCCATGCGTGCCCTCGCTCGGATTCAGTGCAACGACAATATGTCGCCTAACAGGGCCTGCGCCGTCACTTCCGGACCGGCACCCGGGCCTTGAATCACCAGCGGCTGCGTGTGATAGCGCGTCGTGGTCAACGCAAATTGATTATCCGTGCCGTAAAGACGCGCGGCCGGATGCGTCGGCGGCACTTCCGTCAGACCGACTTTTGCCCGGCCACGCTGATTGAGTCGCGCCAGAAAACGCAACACGTTGCCGCGGGCGCGTGCCGCCTGGTGCAACGCGGCCAGTGGCTCGTCCAATGCTTCCAGCCGATCCAGGAATGCATCGGTGGATATCTCGCGCAGGCTCTCCGGCACCAGGCTTTCCACCAACACCTCGTCGCTGCCGAGCGCGAAACCCGCGTTGCGCGCAAGGATAAGCAACTTGCGCGCGACATCTTCGCCAGAAAGATCGGCGCGCGGATCGGGCTCGGTGTAGCCAAGCTTGCGCGCATCGCGCAGCAGCGCCGAAAACGGACGGCTACCGTCATACTGGTTGAACAGATACGACAGCGACCCGGAAAACACACCCTCCAGCGTCAACAGACTGTCGCCGCAATCGCAAAGCCGACGCAGTGTGGAAAGCACCGGCAACCCGGCCCCTACCGTTGCCGAATCGCCATAACGACCGCCCGCCATACGTGCCGCCTGCAACGCCCTCCATCCGGAAAGCTGACCGCCGGCCAGCGACTTGTTGGCGGTAACCACGTGATAGCCGCGTGCAAGCCATTGGGCGTGGCGCAATGCCAAATCGGTCGAGGCGGTAGCATCCACCACCACCTTCACCGCCGCGTCATGCCCATCCAATGCGGCCAGCAAGGCTGCGTCGTCGCGCACCGCGCCTTCCCGCTTGAGCCGCTCGCGCAGATCGCGCGCGGCAAGTTGGGCCGGCTCGGTCTGCTGCATGCGCGAGTTCGCGGCACCGACCAGATGCAAGCGGCTTCCCACCGGCGTACAGAGCAACTTGAGAAACGCGCCGCCGACGACGCCCGTACCGAGCAAAACCAGCGCCACGTCGGGCCTCGCCGCCTGCGCTGCCCGGGTGCCGTGCGCCTGGGCAAGCACGGCGCTCATGCGGTCACCCTGCGTTTGGACGTTCCGTCGACCGCCTGCGCACGCCCTAGCGCGGCATCCAGATCGCGCAACAAATCGCCGCCGTCCTCGATGCCAATCGACAAGCGAAGCAAGGTATCGGCAATGCCGGCCGCGTGGCGCGCCTGCGGCGTCATCGCCGCGTGCGTCATCGATGCCGGATGCGCGATCAGGCTTTCCACTCCGCCCAACGATTCGGCCAGCGAGAAGTACTGCAAGCCATCGACAAACGCCTCGATCTGTGCGACGTCGCCATGCAATTCAAAGCTCAGCATGGCGCCGAACCCTTGCTGCTGGCGCGCTGCGAGCGCATGGCCCACATGCTGCTCCAGCCCCGGGTAATACACCTTGCGCACCGCGTCGTGCCGATCGAGCTGCTGTGCGACGCGTTCGGCGTTTTCCTGATGCTGGCGCAACCGCACACCAAGCGTGCGCAGACCGCGCAGGGTCAGGAAGCTGTCGAACGGCGCCCCGGTAAGGCCATTGCAGTTGGCCCACCATTTGAGCTGCTCGAACACAGCCGCGTCGCGCGCCACCACCGCGCCGCCGACCACATCGCTATGCCCATTGATGTACTTGGTGGTGGAATGCACGACCACATCGGCACCCAGGGTCAACGGTTGCTGCAACGCGGGCGAAAGAAAGGTGTTGTCCACCACCACCAGCGCGCCCACCGCGTGCGCGGCCTGCGCGACATGGCGGATGTCGGTGATCCGCAGCAGCGGGTTCGACGGCGTTTCCACCCATACCAGCGAAGGCTTTTCAGCCAGACCTTCGGCGAGCGCATGACTGTCGGTGAGATCGATGAAGCGCACTGTGAAGCGCCCCTTCTTTGCCCACGCATCCAGCAGGCGCCACGTACCGCCATAGCAGTCGTGCGCGGCGAGAAGGGTCGAGCCGGCCGGCACCAGTTCAAGCGCGACCGCCACGGCAGCCATGCCGCTGGCCGTGATTACGCCGCCGGCGCCCTGCTCCAGTTCGGCCAGTGCATTGCCGAGCAAATCACGAGTGGGATTGCCGCTGCGCGAGTAGTCGTAGGCGCGCTTGCCGCCCAAGCCGTTGAAGCTGTAGTTGGTCGACAAATGCAGCGCCGGCACCACCGCGCCGTGCTGCGTATCCGATTCAATGCCCGCGCGCACGGCGCGTGTGCTGGCAGCGGTTTGATTCACAACGTCGGCACACATGATTCAGGCTCCACAACGGCTGGGAATGACTTGGCGCAGCAGTGGCGCCAATTGCTGGGTTTCTTTCAGAAAGGCATCGTGCCCATACGGGGAGTCGATCACTTCCAGGGTCGCCGCGCCGCGCAGGCGGCGCTGCAGCTCGCACAGGTCGGCCAGCGGCACCAGACGATCGGAAGGAAAGCCGATCAACGTGGCGGGAACGTTGACCGCTTCGGGCGCCACGTCGTGCAAATCGATCGACTCCGACAACGCCAGGAAACGCTCAAGATCAAAGCGCTGCACGAAGCGGTGACCGGCGTGCTCAAGATAATCTTCCACGGGAAAGTGGAATCGGCCCTCGCGGTAATCCGGCGTGCTGGTAAAGCGGCGCGCAAATTCCTCGCTGCCGCGATAGGTAGTCATTGCCAATTGGCGTGCAAGCGACAACGCCTGCTCGACCTGTCCGGATGACTGGCCAAGGCGAAGGATCTGACGCTGGATGGCACGCTGCGCGGTCGACAGCGGATGGGCGCGATGCGCTCCGGCAAGCAGGACGAGCTTGTCGACTTTGTCGGCATGGCGCGCGGCATACGCCAACGCCACCATCGCACCGTAGGACGAGCCGACGAACGCTGCGACACGGCCGATGCCAAGCGCATCGACGAGCGCGGCCAGCGCATTGGCCTGGTCTTCACTGGAGATAGCGCGCGGTGCATGTTCGAAATCGGCCGGCGTCAACCAATCGATGCTCAGCACGCGGCACTGCGTCAGATCGATGGCTTGGCCATTGCCCACCAGCTCCGACCACCAGCCGGCATCGCCCTGTTCTGTCTGCGCGACGAAGCGATCCGCGGAAATGCCGCCCTGCACGATCACCGTGGGCGCATCGGCCGCACCTACCCACTGGTAACGCACGTTAACCGTGCCGGCGCCATGACCGTACTTTGGCTGCAGGCTCAAGCGACGGCTGCTGCGCTGCTCGGTAAGCGCGGTGCGTGCGTGCAATGGCACGACCACGGCGGTATGACGCTCTTCGGAAGTGGAATTGGCGAGGTGCGGCATCTTGGTTCTCCGATTGCATCGCCCTGCGGAGAACCTGCGAGGAGTTGCCGTCAAACCCACCACGCTGCGCGTGGTTGACGACATCCCATCTACCGGTCGGCGCCGTAGCGCCCCGCAGGAGTTGGCACCGTTGCAGGGTCGATTCTGCAGGTTGCCCCGGCTTCAAAGGGCCTGTCCCTCAGCCGGTCTCGATGAGTGGAATCGACTATACAGATGCGCTTTTTTTCGGTCAATGGACGTTTAGACGTCTAAACGTAAAAACACCTCGAAATGACCGAAGATCGCTGGCTTATGGGAAATGACCATATGCCCGGACAACCGTTCCGGCGGCTTAGATGGCAGGCTACCGCACCTGGCGCTAACCTTTCGCCGCCCCCTGAATCCGACCCTCCCGCACATGAGCGCCATACCCGATCTATCCACCGCCGTCGGCCATACCCCCCTCCTGCGCCTGCGCCAGGCCTCGGCGCTGACCGGCTGCGAGATCCTTGGCAAGGCGGAATTTCTCAATCCAGGGGGATCGATCAAGGACCGCACGGCGCTTGGATTGATCGTCGATGCGGAAAAAAGGGGGCTATTGCGCCCCGGCGGCACCATCGTGGAGGGCACGGCGGGAAACACCGGTATAGGCCTGGCCCTGATTGGCGCCAGTCGGGGGTACCGCGCAGTCATTTTCATGCCCGACACGCAAAGCCGCGAAAAAATCGACGCGCTGCGCGTCGCCGGGGCCGAGGTTCGCCTGGTTCCGGCCGTACCATTCAAGGATCCGCGCCATTACGTGCATCTGGCGCGGGCGTACGGCGAGAGCCTGAACGAAGCCGCCCCCGGCAGCGCCTGGTTCGGCAATCAATTCGACAACACGGCCAATCGCGACTGGCATGAGGCGACCACGGCTGCCGAGATCTGGGAACAGACCTCCGGCCGTGTCGATGGCTTCGTCTGTTCCGCAGGGACCGGGGGAACCCTTGCAGGCGTAGGTCGCGCGTTGAAGTCGCGCAAGCCGGCAGTACAGATCGCGCTTTCCGATCCGGCCGGGTCCGCGCTCGCCAACTACATCAACCACGGCGAGCTGGTCGCCGAAGGCAGTTCCATCAGCGAAGGCATCGGCTCAAGCCGCGTCACCGCGAATTTTCAGGATGCGCCCATCGATCTGGCCTGGTCGATCCCCGATCAGGAGTCGGTTCCGCTCTTACATGAGCTGCTACGCGAAGAGGGGTGGTGCGTGGGTGGGTCCAGCGGCGTGAATCTGGCCGGTGCCATTCGACTGGCGAAGGCATTAGGACCGGGGCACACCATTGTCACCGTCCTCAGCGATGCGGGCACGCGTTATCAGGCAAAACTGTTCAATCCAGCTTTCTTGAGAGAGAAAGGCATCCCGGTCCCAGGGTGGCTCGATCGCGCATTTCCGAGCTGATCCAGCGCGCGGAGTCTTATCTGCGGGGGTGGGGATTCCTTATGGCCCGTTCGATACGGCACGCACAAATCGTGCGAGGGCTTGCGTTTATCGCGACCTTATTAACGCCTCGGCTATGGCTTCTTTAGTAGCCGATCCGAAGCTGCATGATAGGCGATAAGGGGGTGCCGGTAGTGCGGCTGGGCGGCGGCGGTGCTTGGGGTGCGTGTCTGCGCGGGCCGGCGGGCGGGGCCTTTTGCCGGGCCCCTAAAGCCAAACGCCTTCCGGTGAGGGAAGGCGTTTGAAGGATAAAGCCCCTGGCGGTGACCTACTCTTGCATGCAAGTGCACACTACCATCGGCGCAGCTGCGTTTCACTTC
>NZ_DATJTC010000040.1:0-3448 GCF_035503745.1 Dyella sp. | reverse complement strand
AACAGGTGGTCCTGGGGAACCAGCATCTCGAGTGTCACCATCTCCAGATGCTGTTGGGCCGGCGTCGGTATCTTCAGCATGGCCCATTAAACGACAAACCCCAACGCGATGGTTGGGGTTTGTCAGCAGTCTGAGCCCGCCTCCATGGCGGGCTTTTTCATCGCGCATACAAAGCGGCGCACGCATTGCGTTTGCTCCTTTCCTCTTTGAGCTACTCGGCCTGGCGGAGCGAGCGCAGGGCCGGGCGAGGTGCCTGGGGCTGGGATGCCAAGACGCACTGACGCGTGCTTCCGGGCGGCATCGCACCGGCAGTAAAACAGGCGCCGCATCAAATCCGGTACGCCACCGTCTTCATCACCATCGAACTTGCATGCATCAACTGCGGCACCGGGAACGGCAGCGCCACCCCGCCGCGCTCGCGTGCGTCGTGCGCATGCCGTACTTCATCGTCCTGCATCTGATGCAGCACCGCGCGCGATCGTTGGTCTTGGGCCGGCAGCCGGTCCAGGTGATCGGCCAGATGCGCTTCCACCTGTTTTTCCGTCTCCACCACAAACCCCAGGCTGATCGCGTCGCCGGCCAGCGCGGCCAGCGCGCCGATCGCATAGCTGCCTGCATACCACAGCGCGTTGAGACGGCTGGGGTGGCTTTCCAGCTCCTGCAGGCGTTCGGCGCACCAGGCCAGGTGATCGGTTTCCTCGGCGGCCGCATGCTGCAGGTGCGCACGATTTTCGTCGTTGCGCGCCAGCACCGCCTGGCCGTCATACAGGGCCTGCGCGCAGACCTCGCCGGTGTGATTGATGCGCATCAGGCCCGCGGCGTGGCGGCGCTCGGCGTCGTCGAGTTCGGTCTCGGCCATGCCGTGCGCGGGCGATACACGGCGCGCCTGGGGCGAACCGGCCACGGTTTCCATGGCGCGCTCGATCCCGGCAAGCAGGCGGTCGAGCGGCGAAAGCGAGCGAACGTTTGCGGTGGTGTCCATCAAGGTTCCCATTGCTGTGCGAGCAGGGTCAGCGGATGCATGGTTGGAAGCGTCGAGGCCTGTCCCGCGAGCCCCGCCGCCAGATGAAGCCGGCAGCCGATATTGGACGACAGAAGCCGTTGCACATCCAGCGTGTGGATGCTCGACAGCATATCCTCGCGCAGCAGCGAGGCGCGCGCGGGAAATTGCAACACGTGACTGCCCGCCGCGCCACAGCAATACGGCGGCGCGGGCACGCGTTGGACGTTCAGCTCGGGCACCCGTTGCAACAGTTTCATCAGCGCCGCATCGCTGCGCGCCACGTTCGACTGCGTGCACGGCACGTGCACCGCGACGCGCAGCGCCAGCGGGCGAAAGCGCAACCGTTCGATATGTTCGGCCAGCAGGCCATACGGATCGTCCACGCGTACGCCGGGCAGGGCGTGGCGCAAGGTTCCAAGACAACCGGGCGTGACCGTCACCAGATGATCGGCCCCGGCGGCCCGCCAGGCCTGCTGCACGCGTGCGGCCGATGCGGCGGCGCCGGCTGCATCGCCATCGTGCGCATCCAGCGCGCCGCAGCAGAAAGCCGGCATGCGCACGACGCGGAAACCGGCGGCGCCTAGCAGCGTTTGGGCGGCGCGCTCGGCTTCGGCGTCCTGGACGCTGGCGGCGCAACCGGGGAAAAGCGCCACCGTAGCCATCGGCTGGGCGGGGGTCGGGGCCTCCCTTGTCGCCGCGCGCTCCTCTCCTTTGAGGGCCAGCAACGATAGCGCCGCCCGCCCGGCCGATCCGGCGCGGAAGCCGGGCAGGGCCGGCAGCCAGTACGTCGCGCCCGTCCAGCGGGCCAGCCGCCGCAGCCAGCGGCTCAGCGCCGGACGCTTCACCAGCGCGAGCAGCCATCCCGGACGGCTTGGCGCCGGGCCCAGCAGGGCACGCGTCTCCACCAGCAGCTCTTCGTACTGGACGCCCGCCGGGCATACCCGCTGGCAATTGAGACAGCCAAGGCAATGGTCCAGCGGCTCGCGCAGCGCCGGGGACGGCGCAACCTGGCCCCGCGCCAGCGCGGCCGCAATGGCAATGCGCCCGCGGGGCGACTCGGCCTCGTTACCGTCGAGGCCGTAAGTGGGGCAAACCGGCAGGCACAGGCCGCATTGCACGCACTGGTCCGCCAGCACGGCAATGCGGTGTTGGGGCTTCTCAAAGGGCATGGCAATCATGTTATCATTGCCGACTCGCAGCCCACCGTGGGCTTGCGCGGCAGATGAAAGCTTCGCTATCATCTCGCGCCTTTGTTCCATCGATTCCGCTTACCGCCCCTGTGGCGGCAGACAGGTATTCCGAAATGAAAACGTTCAGCGCCAAGCCGGAAAGCGTCAAGCGCGACTGGTACGTGGTTGACGCCACGGACAAGACCCTCGGTCGTCTCTCGACCGAAATCGCGCGTCGCCTCCGTGGCAAGCACAAGCCCGAGTTCACCCCGCACGTCGATACCGGCGACTACATCGTCGTGATCAACGCCGAGAAGGTGGCTGTCACCGGCGCCAAGCTGGACGACAAGATGTACCACCGTTTCACCGGTTACGTCGGCAACCTCAAGACCACCAGTCTGAAAGACATGCTGGCCACCCATCCCGAGCGCGTCATCGAGATCGCCGTGAAGGGCATGCTGCCGAAGAACCCGCTGGGCCGCGCCATGTACCGCAAGCTCAAGGTTTACGGTGGCGCCGAACATCCGCACACCGCACAGCAGCCGCAGGCGCTGGAAATCTAAGGAAGCAACATGGCGATTCAGCAGAATTACGGCACCGGCCGCCGCAAGACCTCCGCCGCCCGCGTGTTCCTGCGCAAGGGCACCGGCGCGATCGAAGTCAACGGCAAGACCCTTGATCAGTTCTTCGGCCGCGAAACCTCGCGCATGATCGTGCGCCAGCCGCTCGAACTGACCCAGAGCGCCGACAAGTTCGACATCAAGGTCACCGTTTCCGGTGGCGGCATCACCGGCCAGGCCGGCGCCATCCGCCTCGGCATCGCCCGCGCCCTGATCGAGTACGACGAAAGCCTCAAGACCCAACTGCGCAAGGCCGGCTTCGTGACCCGCGACGCCCGTGAAGTCGAGCGTAAGAAGGTCGGTTTGCACAAGGCCCGCCGCGCCACCCAGTTCTCGAAGCGCTAATCCTCGCAAGAGGCAACGCTTCGACCGGCCGGTGCATCAAGTCAGAGCGCACCGCCCGGCAAGGTATTGGGAGATCGTCTAACGGTAGGACAACGGACTCTGACTCCGTTTATCTAGGTTCGAATCCTAGTCTCCCAGCCAGTTCAAAAGGCCCTGATTTTTCAGGGCCTTCAGACTGCTGACAAACCCCAACCATCGCGTTGGGGTTTGTCGTTTAATGGGCCATGCTGAAGATACCGACGCCGGCCCAACAGCATCTGGAGATGGTGACACTCGAGATGCTGGTTCCCCAGGACCACCTGTTGCGCAAG
>NZ_DATJTC010000039.1:0-34351 GCF_035503745.1 Dyella sp. | reverse complement strand
GGCGCGCTGAAATATCTGGCCGGCGTCATGGCGATTGACCGATGGTCGCAGCTGACCACCTATGGCGCCGCCGGCTACAACGCACTGTGGGCGCCGTTGCTGTTGTTCGAACTGGCGGCCGACATTGTGCAGCCGGTGCTTTGGCTGATGCTGTTGCCGCTGTTTTTACAGCGTCGTAGCAGCGTGCCGCGCCTGATCATGCTGATGCTGCTCGCCGGGGTGGTGTTGCATATGACGAACATGGTGCTGGTCGGGCTGGTTCACGGTAAGCCAGCTACGTCCGACCAGATCTGGCAGGTCGTAGGTAGCGTCATCGGCACCGCGTTCTGGTCGGCGTATCTGCTGCAGTCGCGCCGCGTGAAGGCGACCTTCACGCAGCGCTACCGCTTGCGCGTACCGCCGCCGCTGCCGCGGACGGTCGATCGAGTGGTGGCTGTGGAGCCAAGCCAGGGTTGAGCGTGTCCGAGCGCGTGGGTGCGGCGCGTTGGCGGTGATCGCCGCGCCCGCTGCGGGTAGACTGCGTGCCCATGGTGACAGGACCGGCGCAAACCCCGCTTTTCATCGTCAGCACGGGCCGCTCCGGCTCGACCATGCTGTCGGATCTGCTTTTGCTGCACCCGGATGTGCTGAGCCTTTCGGAACTGTTCAACGCATTGCATCCGTTGGGCTTTGCCGAAGATCGCATCGATGGCGCCGGCTTCTGGTCGGTATTGAGCCAGCCGCGTGCGCGGCATACGGCATGGCTGCGCTTGATGGAGCGCGGCCTGGTCATTGATGAGTTTCGCTATCCATTGGCCGATGCGTTGCGCTTTCGCCAGACCGGCATCCCGCCCTTGCTGGCGATGACGCTGCCGCCGCTCTGTGACGATCCGGATGCACTGCATGAAGAACTGGGCGCGTTCGTGCGCGCGTTGCCGGAAGATCGCCTTCAGCAGCAATACCTGCACGTTTTTCAATGGCTGTGTACACGGCTCGGCCGCCGGGTATGGTGCGAACGCTCGGGCGCTTCGCTAGGCCTGGTGCACCCGATGTCGCGACATTTTCCCGATGCGAAGTTCATTCATGTTTTTCGCGATGGCCGCGAGTTCGCGCTATCGGCGCGCGGGTTTGCACCGATGCGAATGGGCATGATCGGCAGGTTGTTCAAGCAGCGTTTCGGTTCGGCGCCGTATCTCTCGCCCGCCTACCGGGCACCTGTGGACTTGCCGCCGGCATGGCGCGGGCTAGTGCCCGAAAGCTTCGACGTGGAGGTGTTTCAGCGCCTGGAGCTGCCGCTGGAGCCGATCGGCCTGGCCTGGTCGGAAATGATCAGTGTGGGCTTGCAGTTGCTGCGGCAGGTGCCGGCCGAGCGGGTGTTGCACGTGCGTTACGAATCGATGCTCCAGGCGCCGCGCGAGGAGCTTGCGCGCATCGTGCGCTTCATGGATCCCAGCCTGGACAATGACGCATGGCTCGCGCAGGCCGCGGCGCGCGTGCGCAAGAATCCACCCAAATGGATGAACCTTGCCGCCGACGAGCGGGCGCGATTGGAAGCGGCTTGTGCGCCGGGGATGGCGCTGCTTGACCGGCTGGCCTGAACGTCCGGGTGCGGGCGGCCGACGCGCAGGCCAGGATCGAGTGTGCGCTGCGCGATGAACCACGCGGCAATCCACGGGCGCGGGCGGGGGCGATCGGTTCAGCTGTGCGATGAAAGGGGTCGGGCGCGCATGTTTCGCTTGCGCGGATGCGGTGTCGCCGATGGCGATGGCCGCTGCAGATAGCGTTCCATCAGCGCCACGATTTCGCCGGCCAGTTCCGGGCGCGCAAGCAGGTCGGGCCGCTGGTTGGCCGCCTCGTGCACGATGGCATGTCCGGCCACGCGCAGCACGAAAACGGCCAGATCAAGGTCAGGTACGTTGCGCGCGAAAGGGCTCACCAGTTGCTTGAGCGTGGCCTGCACCAGCGCTTCGCGGGCCGGATCGGTACGCCGCGCGGAGCGGGGCAGTTCTTCGGCGAATACGCGATGCAAGGCGGGGGCGGCGCGGTGCTCGTCGATGCTGGCTTCGATCAGCGCGCCAAGCTTGCCGCGCAGGCTGCCTTTCGCCTGCAGGGCGGCCATGGCATCGGCGTTGTCCGGGCGTGCGCTCTCCACGTGCCGGCGCTGCAACTCGACCACGATCGATTCCTTGTTGGGAAAGTATTGGTAGAGCGAGGCGATGTTCACGCCGGCGCGCTCGGCGACCCGGTTGGTGGTGAAATGCGCCCATCCATGCTTGACCAAAATGTAAGTGGCGGCCTGAAGGATGGCGTCCACCGTGGCAGTGGAACGCGCCTGGCGCGGGCGTTTGCGCGGTGAAACCTTTGGTTTTGGCATGGGTTTGCAATGCAAGTTGGCAAAGCAAGTTTTAGCTTACATTATTTCCGCCATGGATACCTTACTTGCCAACACACCATCGGCTGACATCTGGAGCAGCTTTCGCACCATTAATGCGCATCGCCGCGCTGTGCGCGATTTCGACGGCAGCGCGATAGCGGATGAGGATGTGCGTGCCATCCTGGCCGAGGCCCAGCTTGCGCCGTCCAGCAACAATCTCCAGCCTTATCGGTTTCATTGGATCAAGGACCCCGCGCTTAAGCGCGAAGCGGCTGCCGCGTGCCACAACCAACGCGCGGCGGGCGGTGCGTCGGCATTGATCGCGCTGGTCGCCGACAGTGCACTGTGCCGGCGTTCGCTCGATGGCCTGGCCGGGCATATCGAAAGTTGCCCTGGATTGGGCGACGCATCGAAAACCTACCACCGCACGCATCTGAAAACGCTGCGGCGCTTTGGCTCTATCGGCGCATTGCCGCTGTGGACGCCGCTTATGGCGTTGGCTTGCGCGATCGCCCCGTCATGCTCGATGCTGCCGCTTGGGCCTTCAGGCACGCGCCACTGGGCGGCACGAAATAGCCTTTATGCCGCGCAGACGCTGTTGCTGGCCGCAGCGGCCAAAGGCCTGGATAGTTGTCCCATGGAAGGATTTCATGGCCGAAAGCTTGCGCGCCTGCTGAAGTTGCCGCGCGGTACCGTTATTACATTGATGGTCGCACTGGGCCGACGTGCACCGGATGCGCGTATCGAACCTCGTTGGCGCATACCGTTCGACGCAGCAGTTCTCGTGCATTGAAGCGTGCCGGGCGAGCTACGGATAAAGTCCGCCGCGGTCCGCGTGTTTTATCCCCTGCTGGCCCGAACCGATCAGGCCAGCATGGCCCCCAGGGCCGTAACGCATATCACCAGGCAGGCGGCGAACAGGCCGTGCAACATCGCGGTTTCCAATTTCATGGCGCTTCTCCGAGCGTAGGCTGATGAAGTATTTGGACGGCTGGCTCAGGCGAGCATGGCGCTGATGGCGGTAACGCAGATCACCAGGCAGGCAGCAAAGAAGCCTTGCAACATGACAGTTTCGAATTTCATGGCTGTGCTCCGTTGAGTTGGGCGGTGAAGCTTGCGATGGATATCGAGCAAGGTGCGTGCCAAGCGGCATAAGGCCCGGAAAGTGCGTGCTGGCGCGGTTTTTCGCATCGCGATGCGCGCCGCCAACTGTCCGCGGACGGTTGTCCGCACTGTCCGGACAGTGCCCGGACAGCGGTGACGCGGGCTGTGGGTTATCCGGCAGAAAACAGGCCGTTTTGGCTTTCTTTATGCTTTGGGAGAGGCGTTGTTGTGCGATGGGTCATTTCCTGACCTTCGCTTTGACGCAGGCGGACCAGCGCCCCATCCCATCGATGCGGCCTTGTGACGCATCGTCCTCGACCGGGTGTCCACGCACGGCCTTGGCGAGTATAAGAACGGGGTCATCCGCTGACCGAAAGGGCGCTGCATGAAACGGTTCCGCAGCATGGTGCTGGTTGCGCTGGTGGGGTTGGTATCGGCGCCGTTTCTTTCCTATGCAGGCACGCCAGGGACGACCACCGTCGTTGCCGGCGATGCGCGTTTCCAGTTTCTCACGCCCTCGCTGGTGCGGCTGGAATATGCGCCCAAGGGCGCATTCGTCGATGCGCCCACGGCCGTGGTGCAGAAACGGGATTGGCCGGCGGTGGCTGTGCAAACGTCCAGGGACGGCGGCTGGCTGGTTGTCCGCACGCGCGCCATGACATTGCGCTACCGGCTCGATTCGGGGCCGTTCACCGCCGCCAACCTTCAGGTGACGTGGGCCCGTGCGCACGGCGCGCCGTATACGTGGCACCCGGGGCAGATCGATCAGCAGAATCTGGGTGGCCTTACCTATTCGCTCGATCACGTCAGCGCAGACAATCTCACCCAGGGCGGACAGGATTTGGAAAGTCCGGCGAACGACATCATCCCCGGCATCGACATTCCCTTGCTGCCGGCCAAGCCGGGGCTGTTGAGCCGCAGCGGCTTCGCTTTCATCGACGACAGCCAGACGCCGCTGTGGGACGCGAGAACCCAGTGGATCGTGCCGCGTGCCACGCCGTACGGACAGGATGGGTACCTGTTCACCTACGACCGTCAATACACCCGCGTGCTGCAGGAATACGCGCAGCTTTGCGGCAGCATTCCGATGATTCCGCGCTATACGCTGGGCAACTGGATCACCGATTTCAACTTCGAATATTTTCCCGATACGGCCGATGCGCACACGCCGGCATTTGAGCATTACAACCAGCAGCACCTGGAAGACGAGCTGGCGCGCCTTCGCGCCTACCGCATTCCGTTCGATACGCTGGTGCTGGATTTTGCCTGGCACAACTATGGCTGGCAGGGTGGCTACGACTGGAGCCCGTTGATTGCCCATCCCGCGCAGTTTTTGCAGTGGTTGCGCGATCGCGGTATCAAGCTGAGTTTGAACGATCATCCTGGTTATGCGGGAACCAAGGAAAGCATCCTGTCTTTCAGCGACAGCCACGCGCCTGAAGTGCTCAAGGCGCTGGGCCGGCCGCTGCCGCCGAAACCCACGTTCGACATGGATATCTCCAAGGGGTGGAAATTTGCCGCCGACCCGCGCGACCAAGGTTTGCAGGCACACTGGTATGCCGCCGATTTCGACGATCGCGCATGGACGCCGATCCGTACCGACCAGTCGTGGCAGCGACAGGGCCATGCCGATGACCCGGGCGTGGGCTGGTACCGCATTGCATTGTCGTTGCCCGAAAAGTTGCCCGACGCGATGTATCTGTATCTGGGTGAGGTGGGGCAGAGCTATCGCATCTTCGTCAACGGCAAGGAGGCGGCGCACAGCCATGTGCAGTGGCCGCGCCGGCTTACCTACACCGACATCAAGCCTTACGTGCGGCCCGGGCAGCGCAACGAGATCGCGTTGCGGGTGGTGTCGGGCGAGCAGGGCGGTGGCATTTTCCGCGGGCCGGTTGCGGTCAGGGACGTACTGCCGCCGAAACGGATCGCCTTTAATCTGGCCGACAAGGCACAGGCCGAGATCTTCATGCGCGATTTGCATCAACCACTGATGCAGGCAGGCGTGAATTCGTGGTGGGTCGATGGTGGCGGCGGAGCGGCGGATATGCCGGGCTTGAACGCGCAGCTGTGGACCAACAAAGTGTTTTACGATTACTCCCAGCAATTCACTGGCCAGCGCGGCTTTATTCTCAGCCGTTATGGCGATTGGGGCAGCGAGCGTTATCCGGGCTTCTTTACCGGCGATACGTATTCGCAATGGCCGGTGCTGGCCTATGAGGTGGCATTTACCGCGCGCGGCGGCAATGTGCTGGTGCCTTATATCAGCCACGATATCGGCGGCTTCCACGGTGCGAAGATCGATTTCGATCTGTATGCACGCTGGATCGAGTTCGGCGCGTTCAGCCCGATTCTTCGCATGCATAGTGCGCACGCCAATCCCGAAGAAGGCAATACCCGCATGCCCTGGCTGTATGGCGACCAAGGCGTGGCCTTGATGCGCAAATACTTCACCCTGCGCACGCAACTGATTCCTTATATCTACACGTACACCTGGCAGGCACATACCTTGTCGATGCCGTTGTTGCGTCCGTTGTACTTGGCGTATCCGGACCTGGATGAGGCGTATCGGCATTCCCGCGAGTATTTTTTCGGCGAGGAGATGCTGGTGGCGCCGGTACTTGACCCCAGCGGCAACCGCAGCATCTATCTTCCGCCGGGCTCGTGGATCGATTTCTTTACCGGCAAACGCTATGCGGGCGGGCGTTCCTTCACCGCGCATTACGCGGTGGACCAGATGCCGGTATTCGTACGCGAGGGTGCGATCGTGCCCGAGCAGCCGCCGAGCGAGTATTCCGATGCCAAGCCGCTCGATACGCTGTTGCTGAATATCTACGGCGCGGGTGACGGACATTTCGATCTTTATGAAGATGACGGCCTTTCACTCGATTACGCCAAGGGAAGCTATGCGCTAACGACGATCGGCTACGCCACCGGCGCAGACGGCGTGCATACCGTGACCGTTGCGCCGGCCAAGGGCACCTACCAGGGACAGCCGCCATCGCGCGCGTACGTGATTTGCATTCATGCGTTGGGCAAGCCGCAATCGGTAAGCGCCAATGGGCGGCCGATCAGTTCCTGGAGTTGGGATGCGAACAGCGCCGTGGCGACGGTGACCTTACCCAAGCAGAGCGTTCGCGATGCGTTGCAGGTGACGTGGCGGTGACGGCGCGCGACGCTGGCGAAAAATAGTGCCGAATGCGTTGCATCCGGACATGGACGTGTTTTGCGCGCGGGCGTCATTTTGCCTCGCGACGGGGCAGGCATCGGCGCGGCTGGCGGGCGACCGCCGCGTATCCGCGCGTGCGGACGACGAGGGGAGGTGGGTGCGGTGGATGCCGCTTCCTCTGCCGCCTGGCCGACTTCACTGCCCGAAAATCCGGTCGAAAGTTTTGTGAACGCTCGCTTTAAGCGCCGCGCTGCCGGAGCCTATCCCGCAATTCAAGCATTTCTGAAGGCGGCCGATTTATAGGCAGATTTTGAGCATAAGTTGGTATGTTGGCTCGCGAGGCGGGCGCCGCTTAGTAAGGTGGCGTCATGGGTTGGATGCTGTCCTGGCGAGTACACAAAGTGCTGGACGCTTAACGGTGGCGAGCAGGACCGGCGATCGGGCTTGGGGGAGGCTCTATCGCATGGTATGTATCGGCCGGGAGGAGCCGGGAAGGGACGTGGCTTGAACTTTGCTTCATCCGTTTTTGATCTGTCCCTTAGGTCGCTTCCATTAAGCGTGGGCCCAGAATGTCCTGGAAAGAACTCCCTGATCTGCTGGCGGTCGGCGTATTGATTTACGCGTTCGTGTCGGTGGCGCGGCCAGCCGGCAGCAAGATGACGCGGCTGTGGCTGGCGGGTTGGATATGCGTGGAAGTCCATTTCGCCGCGTACTCCTTCCTGGACCTGCCCGGTGCGGGAGGCATGCTGGCCGATATCGTGGGTACGTCGGCGTTGATCTGGTGCGCGCAGTTGTTTTGCTGGTCGATGGATCCGCGCGCGGAACGGCGCGGCAGCCGCGTGCTGTTTTGGGCAGTTTCTGCCGTATATACGTTTTATATCGTGCTGGCCACGCTGCCGGCCGTGTCGCCCGCGATCCTGGTGGTGGCCGCCGCGTTGTTCGCCTTGGTGCCGCTGGCGCTGGTCGTTGCGACGCCGCGTGCGGAGCGGCCGCTCAATCGATGGATCACCGTGGGGCTCAACGTGGCCCTGGCGATGGCCTTGCTTGGCTGGCAGTTTTCCAAGCATGGTCTGGACCTGATGGAGGTGATGCCCTTGTTCGTGGCTTATCTTGCCTGCTGCCTGCACTTTTGGTTTTCCAACCAGCGGCGCACGGGCGGATTCGTGGTCACCATCCTGGGCCTGCTGGCATGGTCGCTGGTGTTTCCCGTGGGCATGGCGTTCGACGTGTTTCTGCCCGACGTCAGGGTGGATGCCGAAGTCTGGAATCTGCCCAAGTACCTGGTGGCCATCGGGATGATCCTGTTGTTGCTGGAAACCCAGCTGCGGCGCAACCAGCATCTTGCACACCACGACGCGCTGACCGGCCTGCCCAATCGCCGTCTGTTCCAGGACCGCATCAGCGGTGCGGTCGAGCGTGCGCGGCAGCGCAACGTTCCTACGGCCATGCTTGCAATCGATCTGGATGGCTTCAAGGAAGTGAACGACACCCTGGGGCATCATGCCGGCGACGACGCGTTGCAGCAGATCGCGCAGTTGTTCCATACCTATCTACGGCGCGTGGACACCATCGCGCGGACCGGCGGCGATGAATTTTCCGTGATCCTGGAAGGCCCGATCGCGCGCAGTGAAGCGGAAACGGTGGCCAGTGCATTGAAGGAACTGGTGGAGACGCCACTTACCGTGGCCGGGCGCACGGTGCGGATCGGTGCAAGTATCGGCCTTGCGATGTTTCCCGAGGACGGGCAAACACCGGAGGCGCTGGCCATGCTGGCCGACGCGCGCATGTATGAGGTTAAACGGGTCGGCGGCGGACGCGTGCAGATCGCCTGACGCAAAGAGTGCGATGCCGCCGCGTACCCGGATGCGGTGACGATGACGCAAGTGCGATTTTTGCGCGTGCAAGTTTGGCGTAAGCCAGCTTCGCAAATACGCGCGAATCGATGTTGCCGGGGCTCTGCAGATATGAACTTGCCATAAGCGCACTGCGCGGCCCCTTGCGTTTGTCACGTCGCCAAGCGCACGCCAGATAGGGTATGGGGTGGGGCCTGATGGATCGATGCGCGGTTCAAGATAACGTGATGATCGCGCCGCATCCCGCAATTGCGAACCACATCACAACTGGCGAGTAGACCCACGCGCGAATAGTCACGACTTCTACACACGCAAATGCGCATTGTCAGTCGCACTGATTGAGCGGTTCGGATTTCAGCGTGCGCATGGCCGAACTGCACATGCAGAGCATGGAGGGTAAGGGGCGTGCGAAGGCACGCCCATGTCGCTGGCGATCGTGCTGCGCGTGGTCGATGCCCATGAGGCGGTTTGCTTTTCATGGCATGACGGTTCACGAAAAAGTTGCTGCATCGCCTGATTCTCTTCCCCGCAGGGATGCGGTGAAAAGAAAACCATGTGCAATGCCCTGGCAAGCGTCGCTTTCGCGCGCTTGGTCGGTGGGTTGTTGCCTCGATGTCGGAGGGTCCGGATCGGGGTTGTTGGTCACTTAATCTCTGGGGAGATATGCAATGCAAGCTACGTTTAAGATGGCCTTTCTTGCCGCTTTGGTGAGCGCGGCATGCGTTCCTGCCGTTTTTGCGGCACCGTCGGGCGGTGCGTCGGTGCCCGGTACGACCGCCCAACAAGTGGGGCCCATTGAATCCTTGGCGCGCCAGGCATGGCGCGAAACCATGGCGCAGATCGCCACCCCGTCGCAGGGCTGCTTCCACGCCAGTTATCCAAGTATCGTGTGGCAGCAGGTGGCGTGCGGTACGGTGAGGAAAGACGTGCACCCGATGCCGCATTATTATCTTTTCGGCGCGCCGCAGACTGCAGGCAACGGCAATGACTATACGTTGCAGACATCCGGCCTGATCAGCAGCGCCGTCGGTACGTTCCCGAGCGTCAGCGGCGTGACCTCCGAGCAGAGTGTGGGCGTGCCTGCGTACGGTGACGGCGGCATCCTGGGCGCCAATGAATATTCGGTGCAGCTGAATACGCAATTCACCTCCACTACCTCGGCGTGCAAGAGCCATTCCGGCTGCACCGTGTGGCAGCAGTGGGTGTATGCCACCGATTACGCCGAAAACGGTAAAGGCGCGATCTTCATGCAGAACTGGTTGATCGGCTACGGCAGCAATCGCTGCCCGAGCGGTTTCTCCAGTGACGGCGAAGGCGATTGCTACGGCAACAGCAGCGCCGCGCTGCCGCCGGATATCTCGCCGACCGCGCTGGCCAGCTTGAAGCTGACCGCCACCGCCACCAGCGGCGGCAACGACACCGCCGTGGTCACTTATGACGGCGATGCCTACAGCACCAGCCAGAAAGACAGCACGCTGGATATCGCCTCGGTGTGGAACACCGGCGAATTCAATGTGGTTGGCAACGCCGGCGGTTCGGAAGCGGAGTTCAACAGCGGCAGTTCCATCACCGTGAACCTGGCGGTGAGCGATGGTTCCAGCAGCGCGCCGTCGTGTGTGGCCGATTCGGGCACCACCGGCGAAAGCAACAACTTGAACCTGGGTAGCTGCAGCGCTTCGGGCGGCTCCACGCCCTCGATTCAGTTCACCGAATCGAACTAAGTACGGCATTTCGATCGTTGCAAAACCAACGCCGAGGGAGATCCCCTCGGCGTTTTGCGTTTGGCCATGTTGCCTTGTTAGCGATATCGCATGCAGGTGCCGCGCGCTTGTCTCGATTCAAATGGCCGGCGCAGTCCAATGCCTATGTGCTTGCCACGATGCGGCCGATGGCATGGTCCGTTGTTGTTGCGAACGGCATCACGTCTTCTACACACATCTTCTGCGCATGCTCTGGCGCGCTGGCCGAGCAAGTCGGACTCCAGCGGTGGATAGGGGGCATCAGAAACGATGTGAGGTTGGCGTGAAAGAGTGCGCGCTTTCGTGGTTGCAAACGAAAAATCCCGCTGAAAAACCCTGTTCCGGATTCGAATCGACGGTGTCGGCGACGGCGCAAAAAACATGTCGCCGTGCCCGGTTGTCGTGGCGTCGCACCGATGATCATCGGGGAAGGTAGGGAAACGTTGCGACGATACGTCTTGTGTAGATAGCCGCGGTCATACCGTTGGGTGAAAGCCCGCGGATGCCTTGCGAAACAGCGCATGGCATCCACGAGAAAGGCGCGCTATCGCCACATTCTTTTTCTCCGTAGGGATACGGCGAATTGGCGAAGACATAGGGGGGCATGCCACAACGCTTCATGTTGTGCGCGTGTGCAAGTCGTTGTTGGAAGTGTCTCGGCGTCTGGATTGTCCAGCGTCGGCAACCTTTTTATCCGCATACTTTGGGGAGACATTACAATGCAAGCAACGTTGAAAATTGCGTTCCTGGCCGGCCTTGTGAGTGCGGCATGCATTCCCGCGGCATTCGCTTCGCCGTCGGACAATGCATTCGCCACCGGTTCCAGCGCGCAGGTCGGGCCGATCGCAGACGTCGCGCGTGAAGCCTGGCGCGAAGACATGGTGCACATCGCCACGCCCTCGCAAGGCTGCTTCCATGCCAGCTTTCCCAGCATCGTATGGCAGCAGGTAGCGTGCGGTGCCGTGCGCACCGACGTGCATCCGCTGCCGCATTACTATCAGTTCGGTGAGCAGCAGACCGCCGGCAACGGCAACGACTACACCATCCAGACCGGCTCCCACCTGATCACCAGCGCTGTGGGCACGTTCCCCACCGTTACGGGCGTCACCTCCGAGAAGGGCGTGGGCGTGGCCTCCTATGGCGACGGCGGCATCCTGGGCGCCAACGAATATTCGGTGCAGCTCAACACCCAGTTCACCTCGACCACGGCCGCGTGCAAGAGCAAGTCCGGCTGCACCGTGTGGCAGCAGTGGGTGTACGCGACCGATTATTCGGAATCGGGCAAGGGCGCGATCTTCATGCAGAACTGGCTGATCGGCTACGGCAGGAGCCGCTGCCCGAGCGGTTTCGCCAGCGATGGCGAAGGCGATTGCTACGGCAACAGCAGCGCCGCGCTGCCGCCGGATATCTCGCCGACCGCGCTGGCCAGCCTGAAGCTGACCGCCACCGCCACCAGCGGCGGTAACGACACCGCCGTGGTCACCTACGACGGCGAGGCCTACAGCACCAGCCAGAAGGACAGCACGCTGGATATCGCCTCGGTGTGGAACACCGGCGAGTTCAACGTGGTCGGCGATGCCGGCGGTTCGGAAGCGGAGTTCAACAGCGGCAGCTCCATCACCGTGAACCTTGCGGTGTCCGACGGCTCCACCGCTACGCCGTCCTGTGTGGCCGATTCGGGCACCACCGGCGAAAGCAACAACCTCAACCTGAGCAGCTGCACCGCTACGGGTGGTTCGTCGCCGTCGATCAAGTTCACCGAATCGAACTGAGCGTCATAGCAAGGGTTGAAGAAAACGCCGGGGGAGCAATCCCCCGGCGTTTTGTCATGGGTAAGTGTTGAAGGGGGCGGCTTGGTGGATCTGTTCACCGCCGCTCCGCGGTTCAGGCCACGCGTGTGCTGCGGCAGGCGGGGTAGCCCGAGCAACCCCAGAAGGTTTTTCCCGATTTGCGATTGGCCCGCTGCACCATCGGACGGCCGCATTCGGGGCACAGCGGTTCCAATCCGCGTGGCGGCTCGGGGTTCTGGATCAGCTTGTAGCGGGGGGGCAGGGTTCGCTGCGCATCGCGCACCATGTCCAGCAGCGTCAGGCCGTGGATCAGTTCGATCGGCTTGCCGTGCACGAACTGGCGCGCATCGTCGGTGTAGTTGCCGATGGCCACGATTTTCACCGCGTCGGCATGGTGATGACCGAGCAAACCGTACATCTCGCGCACTACGCGCACGTCCACCAGCTTGGTGCGCCATTGCTTGCATTGCACCAGCGTCATGGCGCCATCCTTGCGCAGGATGAGATCGACGCCGCCATCGGCCCCGCCCAGCCCGGTTTCCTTGACGGCATAACCCTGGCGGCGGAAGGCCTCACCCACCAGCAATTCGAACTCGCGCCAGTCAATGGCGGACAGGCTGTTCAGACCGGTCTGGGTTTCCAGCAATTGGGTGCGGCGGCGGCCATCCATGTAGGAGATCAGCGCGGCGGCCCAGCACATGCCCAGCAGTAACCAGGCGACCGCGGCGCTCAGGCCCTGGCCCAGTTGTTCGCCCAGGGTCTGGCCGACGGGGCCGCCGAGCGTGGAAAGGAACCAGGCCAGCGCATAGCGCACCCCAACGTAGCCCACGATGCCCAACGCGACACCTGCCTGCCAGGGCAGTCGGGACACCACTTCCATGCTGCTGTCTTTCCGCGTTGCCACCGCTTCCCCTCAAGCGTCGGATGATGGTCGGGCGCGCTTAACCGCTGCCCGTTTGGAAAGAACAAAGCATGAAGTGAGCCAAGGGCGGCGGGGCGGCCCGGGTCGCGCGTCTTGCCAATCCCGCCAGCGGGTTACCGAGGGTTCGCTAACTGTGAATCAGTTCACATTTTTTTGAACAGTGCTGCGCTGTGGCACATCCGTGAGAAGAGCTGACTCTGTAGGTCACATCGGAGCGTCGTCCCGGCTCGCGACCGCAGGCGCGGGCCGGTTTTATTTGATCGGTCCAAGTGCCGTTTGAAGCAGGGCAAACGCAAGCAGGGGCGAACGGTTGCCTGTCGATGTGCCGAACGCTTTGGCAGGGTGCCGTGATAGCGATGATCCCCGTCCATGCGCCGACGCGCTTCCGACGGCGGGCAAGCCCCAAGGGATGACCGCCGGATCGATCAGCTCGCTGCGCTGACACTGGCCGTGACCGAGACATGGTTGCCGGCATAGGCCGGAGCGCTGGTGCCCGCGACAAGCATGGAACCGACCGTCAGCACGCAGATCAGGAAGCAGGCGGTGAACAGGCTTTTCAGCAAAAGGGTTTCGAGTTTCATGATGGTTCTCCGGGTTCCGTGAATGAAGCTTTCAAGAGTTAGATGGCAAACCCTGTGCCAAGCGTTTAAACGCCCGCAAACCCGCATGGCTGCGCCATTTGTACGGTTCGAAGCGTGGCCGGCGGCATGTCCGCGGACGATGTTGCCCGGTGTCCGGACAGGGTCCGGACAGCAAAGGCGCCATCTCCGCACAAGAATCGGCACTGCCTGCGACTGGTTATGATGTCGGCCATGGGGAAAGGGTTCGCTGCCGACGCGGACGTACATCCATCTCTGTGATTCGCACCGGCCGCACCTTGGTGGCCGATGCGGCATGCCATGTTCGACGCAAACCTAATGGAGACGACTTATGCTCAGCCTACCGCCCAGGGACCCGCGCAAATTCCTCGGCCGTTTCAGCGTGGCAGGCGTGGCGATAGCCATCCTAGTGGTGGTTTTTCTCTACAACAGCGTGTTCGTGGTGTCGCCCAGCGAGGAGGCGGGGACGCGCTGGATGGGCGGCACGCCGATGACCTCCGCGCCGTTGACCACAGGCGTGCATTTCAAGGTGCCGTTTTTTGAATCGGTCGATCGCCTGCAGACCAGCCGTTCGATCTACACGCTGGACGGCCTGGACGTTTACACCAACGACAACCAGAAAGTCACCATCGACGTCAGCTTGATCTACCAGATACCAAGCTCCGCCGTGATGAACCTGCTTTACCACGTGGGCCGCGCGGGTGCGGTGGACATTCAAGCGACCATTCTGCCCGTGGTCAGGGATCGTGCCCTGGCGGCGTTCGCGCAATACAACACGCTGACCATTTCCGACCAGCGCGCGCAGATCACCGCGCAGATGCGCAAGGACATCAGCGAGGCATTGCAGCGGCTGTTCAACGTGGAGGTGATCGACGTGCAGCTGGTGGGCATTCACTACTCGCCGGTGTTCGACCAGTCCATTGAAGAAGCCGTGCGCGCGAAGAATCTGGCCGTGCAGGCGGAAAACACCGTGGCGCAAAAGAAGTACGAGGGCGAGCAGAAAACCGTTACCGCCAACGCGGAAGCCACCGCGGCGGTGGAGCGCGCCAACGGCGAGGCGCAGGCCACGGTGTTGCAGGCGCAGGCCCAGGCCAAGGCGATCGACACGGTGGGTGAGGCGCTGAAAAACAATCCCGAATACGCGCGTTTCTACGGCTTGCAGCACTGGAACGGCGTACTGCCGCAGGTGGTCGGATCAGGTGCGATACCGATGATCGATTTGAACAAAGCCCAGGAGGCAGCCAAGTAATCGCGTATGCCCACGCGCGCCGGTTCTCGCCCCAGCGCGGCAAGGTAAGCCGGGACGTCAGGTGGTTGCGCGCCGCTCCCACTCGCTCGCCGGATCGGTACGCACCGCTTCGCGCTGGCCGGCGACCGGCGTATCGGGCCGGCTGTCCTGCGGCGATGCGGCCGGCGAGGGGGCGCTGGCGCCAAGGTTCATCACCACGCGATTGCGTCCGTTTCGTTTGGCGCGGTAAAGCGCATCGTCCGCGGCGATGAGCAGACTGCGCAGCTCATAGCCATGGTGTTCGGTGGCGGCGATGCCGAAGCTTGCCGAGATGGTCAGCGACAGGGATTGCCACTCCGATATCGCGTTGATGGCCTGGCGAATCTGCTCGGCGCGATCGAGCGTTTTCGACGGCGTGCATTCGGGCAGCAGGATGCCAAATTCCTCGCCGCCCAGTCGGCCGAAAACATCGCAGGAATGCAGGTGGCCCTGGCAGGTCGTCACCGCGTGTTTCAGCACCTGGTCGCCCACGAGGTGACCATGCGTATCGTTGATCAGCTTGAAGTGATCCATGTCGATCAGGATCAGGCACGCCCCGCGCGAGGATTTGGCCGAATAGTGCAAGGCTTGCTCGGCTTCATCGACGAAATGCTGCCGGTTGAAGATGCCAGTGAGGCCATCCCGGCGGGCCAGCCGCATGAAACGCAACTGCGAACGTTTCAGGCGGTACAGCCACAGGCCGATCGACGCCAGCACGGTAAGCAGCAGGGCGATGTAAAGCCGGCCCGCTTCCACCTGCTTGATGTTGAGCGCCTGCTGCAGCTGCAGGATCTGGTTTTGCTTGTGCAGCGCTTCAAGCTGCACCTTCTTGGCTTCCACCTGCTGCTTGACGATCTGGTAGGCCAGCGCCTTCTCGCGGATATCGTCCAGATGGACCTTGTCGGCCGACATGTATTTCTCGTGATACGCCAGCGCATCGCGCATGTCGCCTTTCTGCTGTTCGATCTGGTACAGCAGTTGGTAAGCCAGGCTCAGCGGTTCGGTGAAGTCGCTCTTGGTGGCGATGTCCACCGTATCGAGCGCGTATTTTTCCGCGCGCTGGGTGTCGTTGATCTTCCAGTAGGCCTGCGCCAGCAGTGCGTCGTATTCGGAATCCAGGTCCAGATATTGATACGACAGCACATGCGGATACCTGCTCTGCAGCAGGGCGATCGCCTCGGTGACCTTGCCCTGCTGCAGGTAGGCGTTGGCCACGTCGCGCCGGATCGAGTCGGCGATCAGGTTTTCGTGGACTTTTTCGCAGACCGCGATGCCTTCCTGGTAGTGCGTGTCGGGCAGCTGCAGGTTGTCGCGCAGGAATTCAGCGTGACCCTTGATGTACATGCCGATGCAACCGTTCCTGCCCTGCGGATTTTCCAACAGGATCTGGTCGGCATAAGTGGAGGCCAGGTCGTATTGGCCTGCCTGCATCAGCAACTGCGCGGCCTCGCCCAACAGATGGAAGCGTGCATCCTTGTCGGTGACGTGTGGCAGGTAGTCCAATGCCTGGTCGAGCCGGGAGAAGGCTTCCTCGTAGTGGTGCCCCACCCCCAGGATGTTGATCAGGTTCGCTGTGGCGTGCATTTTCAGCGTTTCCTGGGGGGCGCCGTCGATCACGGCCTCCAGGGCTGCCTTCGCCTTGTTTTCATCGCCGGAGTAGGCAACTTCCCATCCGTTGAGGTAACGCAGGTACCACTTCTGGTCTTCCGACAAGTGGAGGTTGCTGTGGTTGATCTGATCCAGCAGCTTGACGAAGCCGGCGTAGTCGGAGGTTTTGATGCTGTCGGCATGCGCCAGCAGTGCACCGGGATCGACCGGCTGCGGTGCGGCGGCCGCGGCCACCGCACCCGAGAGCAGGCCAAGGAGCAGGCCAAGGCCTGCTGCAAGCTTTGGGCGCCGCCTGACGGCGAAGTTCATCGCCGTAGGTCAGGCGTGCTGCAACGATGCGGTTGCCGGCGAGTTGCGTTGGCCGTTGGGCTCGTGCTTCTCGTCGCCATCTTCTTCCTCGTCCTCTTCACCTTCTTCCTCGTCCGGCGGAATCATGACTGTGATGGGCGGAAGCTGTTGCATCAACGTTTGCAGTTGCGCAACGTCGCTGGCGAGAATGGCGGAGCGTTCTGCGGCCGGGATGTCCGTTTCTGCCAGCGCAAGCTCCAGTTCCTCCGGAGACGCGCGGTGCCATTGAGCCTGGCTGCCCAATTTTTCCAAAAAATCGATAACGCTCGACATTCAACTAGCCCCTTGTATTTGAATGCTGCACATTTACGACCGTCGGGCCGGGCCTGTTACTCCCTGGAACGGCCGTGCCGTGCATCATATCCCGGCGTTGGTGGCTTCATGCGGCGCGCATCCTGGCCGTGAGCTGTCCGCGGCTACGCGGTTTGCGTGGCTTGCTGATGAATCTATTTTCTAATGTACTGATTTACATTATTTTTTTTCAATGGCGGTGCTGCGCGGGAGCCGGCAAGTGCCGCCAGCTTGGAGCGAGAGGCTTTTGACCCCAGATCATGCATAGGCCGGTGGTGCAAGTGCGCCCTTCATTGGCAAATTTCAGGAGGTTCCCATGGCAACCGGTTGGGCTGGCGACGGCGCGGTTCAGGACCAGATCGACGCCACCGTCAACGATGCGGTGCAGCGCGCACGCGGCCAGTTGAGAAAGGGCCCCGGCCTTGCCCATTGCGAGGAGTGCGACGCCCCCATCCCCGCGGCGCGGCGCAAGGCGGTGCCGGGCGTGCGCCTGTGCGTGGCCTGCCAGGCCGCGCAGGACGCCGAACGCGGCACCAGCCTGTATAACCGACGCGGCAGCAAGGACAGCCAGCTTCGCTGAAACAGCCGCCCGCCAGGGTGGCTTTGGGCTGCATAGCGGTTGAATAAACATTTCAAAGACAGAGCCGCACACCGCTTGGTGCTAGGCTGCGAGTCGTCCCCCGAGACCTAAGGAGCCTTCCATGGAAGTCAGCTTCAACAATTGGGGCGAAGCGGTGGCGTTTCTTTCCCAGCGTACAGATCTGGCGCTGGAAGGCTTGATGGCGCTGAGCGCTCAGCAGATGGTCGACCAGCAGGTGATCGCTGCGCTGGTGGCCTCGCATACCCACCTGCACATGGCGGCCGATACCTGGCGGCACCTGGCGTCCGCCACTTTGCCGCTGACCCACGTGCGCAGCCTGCAGAACGACCAGCCCGAATCCGTGCGCGAAGCGTATTCCGAACGTGTGGCTTACTGGGAAGGGATTTTTCGAAAAGCCCTGCCCGAGAACAAATGAGGCAAAATTAGGGCATTGCGTCCGCGACCAGTGCGGCGATGGTATCGGCGTGCAACCATAGTGCGCCGATGTGTTTGTGTTTGTCCTGCCAGGCCCGATCATGCGCTCCATTTTCCGACGTGTTGTTGCGTCAGCCGCGTTGCTGCTGTTCGCCGGTGTTTCGTTCGCGCAGGCTCCCTCGACGGTGGAACTGCAAAACCTCACCTGGACCCAATTGCGCGACGCGATCCGCGCGGGCAAGACCACCGTGATCATCCCCATCGGCGGCACCGAGCAAAGCGGCCCGTACCTGGCGGTGGGCAAGCACAATGCGCGGGTCCAATACCTGGCGCAAAAGATCGCGCAGCAGTTGGGCAATGCGCTGGTCGCGCCGGTGGTCGCCTACGTGCCCGAAGGCGGCTATGCGCCACCGACTTCGCACATGCGCTTTCCCGGCACGATCACCATCCCCGACGAGGTGTTCGAGAAAATGCTGGAGTCGGCCGCCAACAGTTTTGCCGTGCACGGCTTTCGCAACGTCGTGTTCCTGGGCGACCACGGCGGCTACCAGAAGGACCTCAAGCTGGTCGTGGCGCAGCTCAACAAAGCCTGGGCCGGCGGCGGCGCGCGCGCCTGGGTGCCCGCGGCCTACTACGACGCTTCGTCGGAAGGCTTCGCGCAGATCCTGCGCCAGCATGGCTATCGCGATGACGAAATCGGCACCCACGCGGGGCTGGCCGATACCTCGCTGCAGCTGGCCGTGGCGCCGCAGATGGTGCGTTCCAGTGCGCTTCGCCATGCCCCCAAGCCGGGCGCGGCCGATGGCGTGTACGGCGGCGATCCGCGCCGTTCCAGCGCGGAGCTGGGGCAATTGGGCGTGGATGCTATAGTTTCGCGCACGGTCGACGCCATCCGGAAAGAAACAGCGGGGCGCTGACGTCGCCGCGGCAATGATTTATTGATCGTCTTGTCCCTGATACAGGAATCAGCTGTGAAATTCGAACGTTTTGGGCGTCTTGCTTCGCACCTCGGCGCCGCGCTGGCCGGCTTGTGCTTCACCGCCGCCGCCGCCGCGCAAACGGTAGACACCGTTCCCGGCATGCCCCCGGTGATCCATCCCGCCAACATGTACAGCCAGGCCGGCTACAACGATTTCAGTCCGGCCGTCGCGGGCGACCTTCCGCGCATCTACGTCCCCAATCTGCGCTCCAACGATGTCTACGTCATCGACCCGAGCACCTTCAAGGTGCTGTACAAATTCCCGGTCGGCCGCAGTCCGCAGCATGTGGTGCCTTCGTGGGATCTGCGCACGCTGTGGGTCACCAACAATGCCGAAGGCCATAACGACGGCAGCCTCACCCCGATCGACCCCAAGACCGGCAGGCCGGGCAAGGAGGTGATGGTCGACGATCCGTACAACATGTACTTCACCCCCAATGGCAAAGAAGCGATCGTGGTGGCCGAGGCGCATGCGCGCCTGGATTTCCGCGATGCGCACACCATGGCGCTGAAGTTCAGCTTGCAGGTGCCCGAGTGCAAGGGCATCAACCATGCCGATTTCTCCATCGACGGCCGCTACGCCATCTTCACCTGCGAATTCGGCGGCAAGATCGCCAAGATCGACATGGTGCACCAGAAAGTCGTCGGCTACCTTGAACTGCACAAGGGCGGCATGCCGCAGGATATCCGCGTCTCGCCGGACGGCAAGGTGTTCTACGTGGCCGACATGATGGCCGACGGCGTATACCTGATCGACGGCGACAGCTTCACCAAGATCGGCTTCATCAAGACCGGCATCGGCACGCACGGCTTGTACCCCAGCCGCGACGCAACCAAGCTGTACGTGGCCAATCGCGGTTCCAACAAAGTGCATGGCCCGCGCAATGGTCCGGGCAGCGTATCGGTGATCGACTTTGCCACGCGCAAGGTCGTGGCCAATTGGCCGATCCCCGGCGGCGGCAGTCCCGACATGGGCAACGTTACCGCCGACGGCAAGTGGCTGTGGCTGTCAGGCCGTTTCGACGACGTGGTGTATGCGTTCGACACCACGACCGGCAAGGTGAAGATCATCAAGGTCGGCATGGAGCCGCACGGCCTCGCCGTGTGGCCGCAACCGGGCCGCTATTCGCTGGGCCATACCGGCATCATGCGCTGATCGACGGCGTACCTGACGGGGCCGCTGGCAGGCCCCGTCGTGGTGCCGGTGGTGTGTCGGCTTAGCTGTCCTGTCCCAAGTCGCCGCTCAAGCAACGACTAAGCACCGTCTGCAACGAACCCGACATTCGCATGGCTGCCATCGCAGAACGGCTTGTTCTGGCTGTGTCCACACCGGCACAGGAAGGTACTGGTAACGCGCGTGACCATGCGGCCGGTGCCGCTGACGATTTCCAGGTTGCCGCGCACGCGCAGCGGTCCGTTGAGTTGCGGATCGATTCGCAGCGGGCCGTCGCGGGTTTCCAGCGTTTCGGGCGATGACGATGTTGCCGGTTCGCCGGTGGCGTTGAAATGGATGTCGTGGTGCGAGCCGTCGCAGTAAGGTTTGTTTTTCGATGCGCCACATCGGCACAACGTTGCGCGGTAGCCCGCGGGAGAACCGTTGAGGCGCAAGTCGCCGCGAAAACCGTAAGGCCCGGCTTCGCGGATCGCGGCGAGATTGACCGGCGGCGCGGATTCGTCGGGACGCCCGTCGCGACGCTGATAGCGAATCGCGCCGGAGGGGCAGGCGTGTGCGATATCGACGAGCCGCTCCACGTCCATGGCGTCGGGATGGATCCAGGGTCCTTGCACGTTCGCAAGGAAAACCTTCGGTGCACCCGTCACGCAGAAGCGCGAGTGAATGCACTTTTTTCCATCGTACAAGATGCTGATTTTTTCGCCGTCGACCTGCTCGATGCCTCCGGGCATCGGCGCGGGCGTGGGAGCCGGCGGTTGCACCGCAATCGGCGCGGGCGGCGCGAACGTGCCCAGCACGGGCGAGGGCGCGGGGCGCGAAAGGTCGTAGCCGTCCTGCGCGGTGTGCAGCAGCTTGGTGAAGATCGCTGCCGCCGCCGCGGTGCGCGGATCGTCGGCTTCCTGCATGTGCACGGCCGCATCGGCCAACTCTTGCAGGCGTTCGATAAAGAACCGGCGCGCGGCCGGTCCAGGCGGCAACGCGGCCGAATCACGCAACGCGATGAACGACACGCCCGCGTTGCACGTAGGATTGGACGGCCCCGCCGGCAGCCGCGCGGCGCGCTCGGCCAGCGGAACCAGTGCATGCATCAGGCCGATGGACAAGTCCAGCGACACCGATTTATCCGGATCTTTCGTGGTCACCGCATAGGTGTATGCAAGCAAGCGTTGCATCAGTCCATACGCGGCGTTGGCCAGATCGACGGTGGCGATCGCACGTGGATCTTCCAGCCACACGCGGCCCTCCGGTCGCGGCGGACGCCGCAGCACTGGATTGGTGGCCGCGGGGAACGCCGGCTTGAAGGAGGGGTCGGCTTCGAGCAGCGCCTTGTATTGGGTGCGGATGGAAGCGAATTTGTGATAGTGCGAATCGGCCACGCTGTGCTGCGCGCCTTCGCCCTGGGTGATGATCGCATCGAACGCGGCGAGCGCCGTTTTAAGGCAGATCACGCGCTTGGCGCCGCCGAGGATGACTTCGGTTTCGCACAGCTGCAAGCCGGGGTTGCCGCACAGCGCGCAGGTTTCGCCATGGTCGGCCACCAGCCGGCGCAAACCGCCGCCGAGCATCTGATAGAAATGGCCGACCGTGTCGTAGTTCAAGCCGTGCGGAGTAAGACGCGGACCGTCGGCGCCGCGCACGAACTGCCGTTCCGGCTCGAAGCCCATGCCGTCGGGTTCATCGGAGTCGGCGGGCCGCTCCAGAAAGATAAAATGCTGCAAGGTTTCCATGTTGAACGGCGCCAGTTTCACTACCACGCCCGCCGGCAGATAGCCAGGGTCGAGCGGGAAGTTGGAGCGTCCCACGCGCGGCGCGCCGCCCAGCGCGACGGTGATGTTCCATACCGCGGTCAGGTGCCCCATTTCTTCCGTGGCGATCTGCATGATCAGCTTGCGCCAGCGCGTGACCGCTTCCAATTGCGCGGGCGTCAGCCCTTCTTCCAGCGACGATTTCAGCGAAAACGCCGCATAGAGATAGGTGCACATCAAACAGTGTTCGAGCTCCGCGGCCTCATACAAGGCATGGAATGCCTTTTCGCGGCTGGGCGCATTCTGGGTGGGATCGATGTAGCTGACCACGGCTGATTCTCCGCATGGATGGTTTCAGCAAGATCATCAAGGTACACCGATTGAAGCGGACTGCGAATGGGTAGGCAGATAGGGCCGCACCCTGTGCAACCGCTCCGGTTGCGCAGGGTGTCGGCATCGCTGTGTTGCATTCAGATGAACATGCCGCCGGAGACTTCGATGCGCTGGCCGTTGATCCAGCGGCTGTCCGTGGACAGCAACGATGCCACCGCGCCGCCGATGTCGTCCGGCAGGCCGACGCGGCCTAGCGCGGTCTGCGAAGCGATGAAGGCGTTCACGTTGGCATTGTCGCGCACCGTGCCGCCGCCGAAATCGGTTTCGATGGCGCCCGGCGCCAGTGTGTTGACGGCGATGCCGCGTGCGCCCAGTTCTTTGGCGAGATAGCGCGTGAGCACTTCGATGGCGCCTTTCATCGAGGCATAGGCGGAATAGCCGGGCAGGGCGAAGCGCGCCAGGCCGCTCGACACGTTGACGATGCGGCCGCCGTCGGCGATCAGCGGCAGCAGGGTCTGGGTCAGGAAAAAGGTGCCCTTGAAGTGCACGTTCACCAGTTCATCGAACTGGGCTTCGGTGGTGTCGGCAAAGCTGGCGTGAACGCCGATGCCGGCGTTGTTGACCAGGTAATCGAAGCGCTCGCGCTGCCACTGTTGCAGCACCTGGCGCAGCTGCGTGGCGAAGTCGTTGAAGGTGGCGGCCTTGCCCACGTCCAGCGGCAACGCGGCCGCACGGCGGCCGAGCGTCTCGATGGCCGCGACGACGGCTTGTGCCTCGGCCTGGTTGGAGCGGTAGGTCAGCACCACGTCGGTGCCGTGTTCGGCCAGCTTCAAGGCCATGCTTTTGCCCAGGCCTCGGCTGCCGCCGGTGATCAGGGCGATGGGGGTCTGCGTGCTCATGGGGCGTCTCCGGGTAAGTGGGTGAAACCAACCTGGCCAGCATATTGATCTACAGAAGCTGCATAAATTGTCTAATTATGAGATATGTGTTCAAAAATATTGAACAATGGTCCCGTCACGAGAGGAGGTTCGCATGAATCGGATCGATGCCATGCATGTCTACGTGCGAGTCGCCGAAATGGCCAGCTTCACCAAGGCCGCCGATGGCCTGGGCCTGCCCAAGGCCAGCGCGTCGATGGCCGTGCAGCAGCTTGAGGCGGAGCTTGGCACGCAGCTTCTATTGCGGACCACGCGCAAGGTGCAGATGACCCAGGATGGCCAGCGCTTCTACGAACGATGCAAGACCGTGCTGGCGGACCTGGACGAACTCGGCGCGATGTTCCAGCACGCGCCGCAATCCTTGCGCGGGCGCCTGCGCGTGGACATGAATGGCCACATCGCACGCCATCAGGTCATTCCACGCTTGCCGCAATTCCTGCGCGAGCATCCGCACATCGAGATCGAGCTGAGCTGCACTGACCGCCGCGTAGACGTGGTCGGGGAAGGTTTCGACTGCGTGATGCGGGTGGGCACACTGGAAGATTCCAGCCTGGTCGCGCGTACGTTGGGGCGCCTTCGCATCGTCAATTGCGCCAGTCCCGGCTACCTCGCGGCCTACGGCGCGCCACAGCAGTTGAACGACCTGGCCACGCACCGGTTGATCCACTATGTCGGCACGCTCGGTCAGCGCCCGCCGGGTTTCGAATACATGGACGGGCCGCTTTGCCGCCATGTAGCCATGCCGGGTGTATTCACCGTCAACAGCATCGATGCGTACGAGGCCGGGTGCCTCGCGGGGCTGGGGATCATCCAGTCGCCGCAAGTTGGCGTATCGCCGATGATCGAGGCGGGTACGCTGGTGGAAGTGTTGCCGCAGTACCGCGCCGAGCCGATGTCCGTGTCCCTGCTGTACGCACGGCGGCGCAACGTGTCCGCGCGCCTGCAGGTTTTCATGGACTGGCTGGCGCAGATCATGACGCCCTATCTGGAAACGGCATAGGTATCGCCGAAACTGTCACAGTGTCCGGCTAGCTTGGATGCCTGCGCCGGGCGTTGATCAAACCATTACACGCATCGTGGCGAAATACACCCTTCTTCCGTGCCCGCCAAAGGTGGCCGCATGTCCAGCACCCGTTCATCCCTGCCTTCGATCAATCACATTGTGGTGTTGATGTTGGAGAACCGCTCCTTCGATCACATGCTGGGATTTCTGTACGCCGACACGGGCAACACCTCGCCCGCGGGCCAGGCGTTCGAGGGCTTGACTGGCAGTGAATCCAATCCCAGTGCCAGCGGCGGCGATCCGGTCACGGTGTACAAGATCCAGGCGGGTGCGGCCAATACCTATTTCCTTCCCGGCGCCGATCCGGGCGAAGGTTACACGGCAACCAATTCGCAACTGTTCGGCAGCAACACCGCACCCACGCCGCCGGTGGCGACCAATCAAGGATTCATCGCCAACTTCTCCTACACGCTGGGCTGGGAGAGCAAGGAGAAGCAATCCATATTCGCCGGCACCGTCGCCAGCGACATCATGGCCATGCATACGCCGCAAACCCTGCCGGTGCTGTCGGCGCTGGCGCGCGGTTTTGCGGTGTGCGATTTCTGGTACGGATCGGTGCCCACCGAGACGCTGCCCAATCGCGCCTTCGTCCATGCCGGCACCTCGCAGGGCCATATGGACGACAAGACCAGGACGTTTACCTCGCCGACCATCTACACATCGCTCATCAAGCAGAATGTGAGCTGGGCGATCTACGGCTACGATGCCGATCCGCTGACGCGCCAGACGTTTACCGATATCACCCATCTTGCCGACAGCTACTTCGGCCAGTTCAGCGATTTCCAGTCGGCCGCGGCGAACGGCAGCCTGCCTTCCTACACGTTCCTGGAGCCTGGCTGGGGTTCCAAAGGCAATAGCCAACATCCCAATTACGACGTATCGCTGGGCGAGCAATTCATCCACGACGTGTATTACGCGCTGCGCAACGGGCCGAACTGGAACGAGACGCTGCTGATCGTCACCTACGACGAGCACGGCGGCTGCTACGACCACGTCGCCCCGCCCACCCAAGCCGTGCCGCCCGATAGCACGGCGGGCGAATACGGTTTCGATTTCAGGCGTTTCGGTCCGCGCGTGCCGACGTTGTTGATATCGCCGCTGATTCCCGCGGGCACGGTATTGCGCGTGCCGGAAGGTTCGATGCCGTTCGATCACACCTCCATTCTCAAGACCGTGGAGCTGCGCTGGAACGTACCCGCGTTGACCGCGCGCGACGCGGCCGCGCCCGATGTCGGCGCCGTGCTCAGCCTTGCCACGCCGCGCACCGACGATCCGCTGGATGGGGTGACGGTACCGGCCTCGACCGGCGCCAATCCCGCGGCGAATCGCCCCTCGCATCTGCAGGAAGTGTATGCCGACCTGGTCTCGCGACTGCCGGTGCCCGATGCCGAACAAGGCACGCATCGCGCGCCGCCGAAGCTTGAAACGGACTACGACTACGACAACTACATTCGCGAACGGCTGGCTGCATGGAAGGCCGGCCGTCGCGCGGGGCCGGGCAAGCGCTGACTGCGGTCAGGACGCCGCGCGGAACGTCACTACCAGTACGTCGCGATGCGCCGGTTCGCCGGCCACCAGCGGCGTCACCGGCGTCACGCCATGAAACACGCGCGGATCGTGGATAAGCGCTGCGTCGAGGGGATGGGTGAGGGTGAAATCGCCCAGCGGTTTTCCCTCCGGCGTGTGGATGGTGGTGGTGCCGCTGGCGATGTTGTGCCGGTCGATCAGCAGCACCAGCACGAAATCCACGCCGTCGCGATGACTGCCTTCGGGCGTGGGCTCACCGGCGGCGCCCTGGCTGGCTTCGATGCGGAACTGATGCGCTTCCACGTGCCACTGCGTGACGCTGGGCGCCAGCGATCCGAACAGCGCGTTGCAGAAGGCCAGGATGGTGCGCAGGCTCGCACCGTTCGCCACGGCCGGCTCGATCGGTTCGAACCAGCGCTGGATGTCCCCTTGCAGCGCGTTGTACTGCAAGGACTGATAGTGCGGTTGATGCGGCGCAAGCGCGATGGCGCCATCGGCCGTCACGCTGAACGTGGCATGCCTGCGGCGGCGAAAGCGTCCCTTGGCGGCGAGATAGGGATCGGGCCCGAGCCGGTTCCAGCTTTCCGAAAAGGCGGCCCAATCGGCAAGCCCGCCTGCCGATTGCAGCAGCGGATGCATGGTGTGCGCAGTGACGAAGGAAAAGCCCTCGTGCTGTACATCGGCCTGGAGCGCACAAGCGTGCGAGGAGAGCTGTTCTTGCATGGGCCCATTATACGGTCGAGCCCGGCCGGCCAGGTTGTGCATCGCCTCGCGCGGCCCGGCTGGCGCCTGGGAGCGGGGGCAAAAAGGGGCGTCACGCGGGTGACGCCCCCCAATCAAAACCCGGCGCTTTTATTCGCCGAGCATGTCGATATGCGATACACCCTGCGCCTTGGCCTGCGCCAGTACGCGTGCGACGACGTCGTAGGCAACGCCGTCGGCGGCATCGATCTGCAGCGCTGGTTGCCTGGCCTGTGCAGCGGCGATGCTCAACTGCACGCTCAACTGGTTGAGGTTGATCGGGGTGTCGTTCCAGTACATCTGGCCGTCCTGGTGGATGGCCAGGTGGATCGGTCTTGGCGGATCCGTCAACGGCGTCGATGAAGGCTGTGGCAGGTCCAGCGCTGTCTTATGCATCACCACGGGCGAGGTGATCATGAAAATGATCAGCAACACCAGCAGTACGTCGACCAGCGGCGTCACGTTGATCTGCGCGATCACGTCACGGGAAACACGTGCAGAGAAAGCCATGGATCTTCCTCCCGGTGCTTGATTGTCGATGTCGGTATGCCCGGCAGGCGATGGGGAACCGGGCGAGGCCAGCTTAGCGCCGGTTCACGGCGGCAGGCAATGTGCGTCCGTTCCGGGCCGATCCCTGAGCAAGGCTGCGGCGATCTCTTCGAAATGATTGCACAGCGTCGACAGATGCGCATCGTACGGATAGACCACCAGTTCGGCCGTGGGCAGCCCGGCCAACGTTTCGCGCACCAGCGCGATGGGCACGTTGAGATCCTTTGCGCCATGGAAGACATGCACGGGGATACCGATGTCCTGCAGCCGAATCCCCAGCGGATGCACGTGCATGCGCATATCCCACACCGCGCCCCGCGCGCCCTGCCGCAGGGACTCGCGCAGCGCGTATCCAAATGCTTCGTAGCGGCCCGCGTTCTCGAAGGCGTCGTAGTCGGCCGGTTGCAGGTAATGTTTAAGCTGCGCCAGATCGCCATGCATGCTCGAACTCATGCCTTTGATCCACGCCGGCAGCAGGAGCGGTGCCCATTTGGCGAGCGCCCAGGTGAACCGGTTTATCCAGGGCATGGCGGCAAGCGTGTGCGGAGCGTCCAGGCGCCATGCGCCCGAAACGATGACAACGTTGCGCAAGCGCTCGGCAATCCTGGCCGCACAGGCCGCCGCGTAGGCACCGCCGCCGGAATAGCCCAGCACCGAAAACGTGCCGATGCCCAGCGCGTCGGCGAGCGCGGCCACGTCGACCGGCCAATGGGAAACATTGCGATGGGGCTGAAAGCTGGAGCGGCCCATGCCCGGGCGGTCCGGCGCGATGATGCGCAGGCCGCATCGCGCAAACGTCTCGTCGCCGATCAGCAACGGCTCAAGCCGGGAGGATAGCGTGCCGTGGAAGTAGAAAACCGGGTTGCCTTCCAGCGTACCGAACTGGGCGAATGTCATGGTTCTGCCATCGGCAAGCGAGACATTGCCTTCGATCGCCATTCTCACCCTCCCGCTACGGCGGCCCCTGCCAACACGCCCACGTGGCTGGATTCTGCCCGGTCGGCAGCACGATAAACAGGGCGCGCGTCCCGCTTTGCCTGGGAGGCGTACCAAGGCGTCGATAGCGAAGAGGCCAGAAGAGAGCCGGACCATGCCGGTCGCTTCTGGCCTCTGGTGGGTGCCGGCGTTGCGCGGCGACGAAAGCTCAGGTGCCGCCCGGCTTGGTGGCGGAGGATGACGCGCTGGCAGGTGCAGCTCCGGTGGCGCGGTTGCGCGGCATCGGATGGGGATGCGAGGCGCGATTGTGGAACATATCGTTGGCGATCTGCTTCTGGTCAGGCAAAAGCACGGCGTACAGCGCGCTCCATGCCGTGGACAGCTTCTGCATGTCGTCGGCGTGCATCTGCGCCAGTTGCGCGTAGGACTTCATCACATCGTCGGCATTCATGCCCGCCAGGTTCTGCGCGCGATCGTGAAACGCGGCGGCGGCCCTGGTGGCGTTGTCGCGCATGGTCTGTGCGTAGGCATTCCATTGGGCGGACTGCGCGTCGGTGATCTTCAGCTGCGTGTGCATGTCCTCGATGCGCTGCTCGACGGCGTCGGCGCGGCGTTGCGCGTGGGTTTTGCCGGCAGCGTGGGTTGCCGACGAAGCCGGGGCCGGCGCGGTGGATGCCTCTTGGGCGAATGCCGCGCCGGCGAACATCGCCAGTGACAACACGACGGGTAGGGCAGCCTTGCGAAGAGTGTTTTTCATGATGGGTTGCTCCAGTTCATGACTGCAGTTCGATGGCGTCCGCGGGGGACGCGAGGCGGCGTTCAATACCCGTTCGGGGGCGGAGGCGGCGCGCCGTTGTCGTAATAGACCACGCCCGGCGGAGGCGGCGGAGGCGGGGCGGTATAGACCACACCCGGCGGCGGCTGTGCCGCACTGGCGGCCGAGTTGGCAATCACCGCACCGGCCACGACGCCAAGCAGGGCGCCGGCGATCAGGGCGCCACCGTCGCCGCCACGGCGACCGTGATAGCGGGGCGGGGGCGGCGGCGGACGATGGTGGTAGCCGGGGCCCGGACGATATTGGGCCTGGGCGGGGAACGAAGGCGCGACGGCAACCACGGCAAGCACGGCCACGGCCAGCGGTTTGTACAACGAGATTCGAGAGGTGCGAGTCATCAACTTACCCTCCTCACTTTGAAGCGGTTGCCGCGTGCATCGGGCCAGCAACGAATGCCTGCGGAGAAAAGGACATGCCATGGGCAAGAAGGACAGCGACCAGTGCAACTGGCGCGTCGCCACCTTCACCGTGAGGCAGTCTATGCCAAATTGTGTGTAGTTTTATTCAAGCAGCGGCGCTGCCTCGGGATCGGTTCATCAAGCCTGGGCCAAGGCGCTCCACGCAAGCTGAACCGGCAACATGCACAGGAAGCGATTGACAGCTGTCACTGGCACGGCGCCGGCCAACGCCCACAATGTGTGCATGCGGCATCGACCGCAGCGTGGGTTTACACCGTCTCCACGCGCACGCCTTGAAAGGGGTAAGAATCATGCGCAAAGTTCTCATCGCTGCGGCGATCGTAGTGGTTGCGGCAATCGCGTGGCATGTGCTGTCGCCGCGGCCGGAAGATCGCGGCAACCCGCGCTATTTTGCCGATCAGACCTACAACTTCGAAACCATCCGCGTGCTGAACGACATCGCCGCCGTCGGCGGCGATTCAGCCGACGTGGCCCTGGCCGTCGCGGGCCTCAAGGCCGGCGATGCGCAGGGGTGGTACCAGGCATGGAGTGCCGCGGGCGATCGTGCCATGGCACTGGCGCATCGCACCGTTGATCCGATCAGCAAGGGGCACGCGCTGTTGCGTGCCCACAATGACTATCGCGCCGCCGAATTTTTCCTTGCGCCGGACGATCCGCAACGGCCGGGCGTGTGGAAGAAAAACATCGATGCGTTTTATCAAGGGCTGGATGTGCTGGGCGTGGCTTACCAGCGCATCCGCGTTCCTTACGGCCATAATCACCTGAACGCGGTTTACTATCCCGGCCCGGCAGGCGCGGACAAAAAGCCGCTGCTGATGGTGGTCGGCGGCTACGACAGCACGATGGAGGAGCTTTACTTCCATGTCGTGGCGGCGGCGCACGAGCGTGGCTATTCGGTGCTGACCTACGAAGGCCCCGGCCAGGGCTCGGTGTTGCGCGAACAGGGCCTCACCTTTACGCCCGCATGGGAAAAACCCAATGGCGCCGTGCTGGATACGTTCCTGGCGACGCATCCGGTTACCGGAAAGATCGTGCTGATCGGCGAAAGCATGGGCGGCTATCTGGCCCCGCGCGCGGCGGCGTTCGATCCGCGCATCAGCGGCGTGGTGGCCTACGATGTGTTCTTCGATGCGGGTGCCATTGCATCGCGCCATGTTCCGCCTTTCGTATTCTGGTTGCGCGATCATCATTACGACGCCACCTTGAGGTATCTCGCCGCGCACGGTCCCAGCGATCCCGGTTCGACATGGGCGGTGCAAAACGGCATGTGGACCTTGGGCGCGAAGGATCCCTTGGGAGTCATCGATGCGTTCAAGGCCTACACGCTTGCGCCAGTGGCCTCGCGCATCACCTCGGACGTACTGATTCTCGCCGGCGCGGATGATCATTTCGTGCCGGCGGACCAGGCCGGGATGTTCGCCAAAAGCCTTACCCATGCGCGCAGCGTGACCACGGTAATGTTCGATCGCGAGTCCGGCGGCGGCGAGCATTGCCAGATGGGCGCTCCCAGCCTGTGGCACGCGGCCTTGTTCGACTGGCTGGCGGCGAAGTTTCCGTCGCCGGGGGCTGCAACACCGGCGCAGCAAAATTAGGGCATCGTGTGTGGACTTGCTGCGTCGTCGGTAGGATACGCTCGCTTCCATAGCTGGGCGAGCTGATGCCCGGGACGATATTTAAGGAGACAAACAATGTCCAAGAGATTGCCTTACGGCGTTGCCGTGTTCGCCGCCCTTGCCGGTATGGCCCATGCGCAGGGTGTGCCCGCTAAGGCACCTGCCATCGAGGCATTTGCCAAGGGCGTGCAGATCTATACCTGCAAGGCTTCCGGCAGCGGTTACGCCTGGGCCCTGAAGGCGCCCGATGCCAGCCTGGCCGATGCCAAGGGCCATCCGATCGCCAAGCACTTCGCCGGGCCCACGTGGCAGGCGCCGGACGGCAGCGCGGTGGTTGGCACGCCGATCAATGTCTCGCCGTCGCCCGATGCCGGAGCCGTTCCGTGGCTGGTGCTGCGGGCCAGATCGCATAGCGGCAGCGGCCAGATGGCGGGCGTGCAATACATCGTGCGCACCCGTACCGAAGGCGGCGTGGCGCCGGCCACCGGCTGCGACGCGAGCCATGCCGGAGGCGAGGTTCGCGTGCCTTACAGCGCTGTCTACCTGTTCTTTCGCGGCTGAACTTCGGACCTGTCTACCCTATTGGCGTGGACCCATGCGTGGTCCACGCGCCCGGTCTTGGCGTTTCGTCAGGGGCTGAAAATCAGCACCAGGAAGACGGCGAACAGCGACAGGTGCACCGCGCCTTCGAGCATCGTCGTGCGCGATTGGGAAAAGGTGATCGCGCTGAGGATGAGCGTGGCCATTACCATCACGATGCCCGCTGGCGGCAAACCCAGCAACACCGATTTGCCGGTGTAAAGGCTGATCGCCAGCACCGCGGGGACGGTCAATCCAAGCGTCGATGTCACCGCGCCGAGGCAAAGATTGACCGCGCGCGTCAACCGGTCGGCACGGATCGCAATCAGCGCCGAGATGCCTTCGGGCGCAAACACCAGGATCGCGATGACGATGCCGCCAAGAGCGGCCGGCGCGCCGCTCGCGGCGATGCCATAGTCGAGAATCTTCGCCAGGCTCTTGGAGAGAATGACGATCGGAAGAATATTGACCAGCAACAGCACAAAGTGAAGCAGCAGTTGTTTCTTTTCGACCGTGGCAGGGCGCTGGTGCTGCATTTCCTTCGGGTCGATCGGCTGCGCATCGGTCGCCACGAAATAGCCGCGATGGCGGCCGGTCTGCAGCCACAGGAAAATGCCGTACAAGGCGATGGTCAGCAGCGAGAACATCAGCGCCTGCATGGGCGAGAGCGAACCATCGGGCGTGGAGGTGGTGAAATCGGGCAGGATCAGCGCGATCGTCGCCAGCGGAATGATCACCGACAGATACGCGGACGCGCCCTTGAGGTTGTAGGACTGCTCGTAATGCCTCAATCCCCCCATCAGCAGGCCAAGCCCCACCACCCCGTCGAGCACGATCATCAGCACCGAATACATCGTATCGCGGGCCAGCGTGGCGCTGCCTTCCGAGCCAAGCATCACGGCGGAAATCAGCACGACCTCGATCACCACGATCGAAAGCGTCAGCACCAGCGTACCCAGCGGTTCGCCGAGCATCTCGGCGATGACCTCCGCTTCGTGCACCACGCCGAAGGCCACGTAGACGATGACCAGGAACAACCACAGGAACAGGCCCAAGGCGAAGGCGTGGCTGTCCAGGCCCGACATCCACCGCGCGCCGAAGATCAGGAAAAACGCCACCGTCAGCCAACCGATCAGCGGGCGTATCTTCGTCATGGCCTGTTGCATGGTTCCTCCAAGTCGACGGGTGCTCGCGCTGTGGAGCCTGGCCGGATAGTAAGGGGTTTTAGGTTCGGCAGGTTCGGTAGCGCCTAGCCCCCGGATATGCGGCGAAGGCTTGGATGCCATGGCAAGGGATCGGTGCGCCGGCACCGGCAGGCAAGCGTTTCGGAGGAATCGACGGAGCGTACCCATGGACGCCAGGCATCTACCCATATCTGGCAGAATCGGACCTTACGTCCAAGGAAAGCCCGATATGCGCGATGTAGCGACGCCGATCAATTCGCCAGGCCGTGTGTTGTTTGCCAGCCTGATCGGCACCACCATCGAATTTTTCGATTTCTACATCTACGCCACTGCCGCGGTGCTGGTGTTTCCCAAGCTGTTTTTTCCGGCGAGCGATGCGGCATCGGCCACGCTGCAATCGTTTGCCACCTTTGCGCTGGCGTTCGTGGCCAGGCCGATCGGTTCGGCGTTGTTCGGCCATTTCGGCGACCGCATCGGGCGCAAGGCCACGCTGGTGGCCGCGTTGCTGACCATGGGCCTGTCCACGGTCGTCATCGGCATGCTTCCCACCTACGCGCAGATCGGGTTCATGGCGCCGCTGCTGCTGGCGCTGTGCCGCCTGGGCCAGGGCCTTGGCCTGGGTGGGGAGTGGGGCGGCGCGGTGTTGCTGGCGATCGAGAATGCGCCGGCGGACAAGCGCGCGTGGTATGGCATGTTTCCACAGCTCGGTGCGCCGATCGGATTCCTCGCCGCGACGGGCCTGTTTCTGTGGTTGACGCAGTACATGGGCGACACGGGGTTTTTCGCCTGGGGCTGGCGCGTGCCGTTTCTGGCCAGTTCCGTACTGGTCGTCGTGGGCTTGTGGATGCGCCTGCGCCTGACTGAAACGCCCGAGTTCGCACTCGCCATGGCGCAGCACGAGCGGGTGCAGGTGCCGATGGTGCGCGTGTTCACGCATCATCTGCGCGCCTTGATCGCCGGCACGTTCGCGGCGCTGGCCACGTTCGTCATCTTCTATCTCATGACGGTGTTCGCCTTGAGCTGGGCCACGGCCAGGCTGGGTTATCCGCGCGAAACCTTCTTGATCATCCAGATGATCGGCGTGTTGTTCTTCGCGGCGCTGATCCCGTTTTCCGCGTGGCTGGCGGACCGGCGCGGCGGGCATTTGACCATGATCGTCGCCACCGTGCTTATTTTTGCCTTCGGCATTGCCTATGGGCCGTTGCTTTCCTATCACGGTCTGCTGTTCATGGTGCTGGGCATGTGCGTGGTGGGTATCACCTATGGCCCGCTGGGCACGGTGCTGGCGCAGATGTTTCCCACGGCCGTGCGTTATACCGGCGCGTCGCTGGCGTTCAACCTGGCCGGCATTTTCGGCGCGTCGCTGGCACCCTACCTGGCCACCTGGCTGGCGAAAACCTACGGTCTTGCCTACGTCGGGTATTACCTGTCGGCGGCCGCCGTGCTGACCATGCTGGCACTGCTGGTCAAGCCGCGCGAAGAAGCCTGATCCGCGCATAAGCGGGCTGCGCAAAACCAAACGCCGCGCAGGTGCGCGGCGTCAGACTGCTGACAAACCCCAACCATCGCGTTGGGGTTTGTCGTTTAATGGGCCATGCTGAAGATACCGACGCCGGCCCAACAGCATCTGGAGATGGTGACACTCGAGATGCTGGTTCCCCAGGACCACCTGTTGCGCAAG
>NZ_DATJTC010000038.1:0-86670 GCF_035503745.1 Dyella sp. | reverse complement strand
GTCGCGGCATCATGATGTCCACGAAGATGATCGACGGCTTCTGGTCGGAAATCTTGGCCAGCGCCTCGAAGCCGTCGACGGCGGTCAGCACGTCGCAGCCTTCCTTTTTAAGCAAGGTTTCCGCCGTACGGCGGATGGTCTTGGAGTCATCGATAACCATGACCTTCAGACCGGCCAAGCCGTTCGTACCTACATTCAAGTTCACTTAACCCCCCTGCGGCCTGCCCCAGGCTCAGGTACGACGCCCGGGAAGCGGCCAGGCCCCCACCGGACGCAGATGAAAAAATTCTGCACAACCACTTCATTTAGCTTCTTACACGCCTGATCTTCGTCAGGGCGCTCCGTCTTTGCTGTTTACTGCCTGCACGGCCGTCCGTCAAGGAAAAAACGTTGTAGCAGCCACCTTTACCTTCGAAAACGCGAAGGCATATGTGAAGAACGGTTACCGGCACAAGCGCCGCCGGTGCCCGGACCGCGCTTCTCGCTTGCCGGGGAGAGGGAAATCTTGTGGCAGGGGGACTACCTCGGCGAACATGCACGCCCCACCCCCGCCGGCCTCGGGCCCGGCTTTCGGAGAATGACCACGATGCCCCGTTCGGTCGCCGTGCTGATGGACCCCATCAGCAGCATCAAGATCGTCAAGGACACCAGCTTCGCCATGCTGCTGGAGGCCGCCCGCCGCGGTCATCGCCTTTTCTACATGGAGCAAGGCGACCTGGCCCTGCGCGACGGCGCCCCCTGGGCGCGCCTGCGCGCCCTGACCGTCAAGGACGACCCCGCCGGCTGGTTCACGCTGGGCGAAGGCCGCTGGACCGACCTGCGGGAGCTGGACACGGTGCTGATGCGCAAGGACCCGCCGGTCGATGCGCAGTTCATCTACGACACCATGGTGCTGGAAGCGGCCCAGCGGGGCGGCGTACAGGTGGTCAACGACCCGCGCGCGCTGCGCGACTGCAACGAGAAGCTCTTTGCCCTGCAGTTTCCCCAATGCATGGCCCCCACCCTGGTGGCGCGTGAGGCCGCCGAGCTGCGCCGCTTCGTGGCCGAGCATGGCGATGCCGTGCTCAAGCCGCTCGACGGCATGGGCGGCCGCGGCATCTTCCGGGTCCAGTCCGGCGACAAGAACCTCAATTCCATGCTGGAGACCTTGCTCGGCGGGGACTCCCACGGCGAGGGCCGCCAGTTCGCCATCGCACAGAAATACATCCCGCAGATCAGCGCCGGGGACAAGCGCATCCTGTTGATCGATGGCGAGCCGGTTCCCTATGCCCTGGCGCGCATCCCGCAAGGCAACGAATTCCGCGGCAACCTGGCCGCGGGCGGACGTGGCGAAGGCGTGCCCCTGAGCGAGCGCGACCGCTGGATCGCCGCCGAAGTGGCACCGGAACTGCGCCGCCGCGGCCTGCGCTTTGTGGGCCTGGACGTGATCGGCGACTACCTGACCGAGATCAACGTCACATCGCCGACCTGTGTGCGCGAACTGGACCATCAGTTCGGGCTTAATATTGCCGGGTTGCTATTCGATGCGATCGAGAAACGGGGATGATCTGGCCAATGCTTCTGGGCGTCACCCCATCTTCAAAATTTTGTTCGTGGGGGCCGGTACTGTCTGTCCGCATGTCTTGGGTCCACCTTCGCCGGCACCCCGGTGATCCACGAACGGACCGCGCCGCCGGCACCTGCGCAGCATCGACCAGAGCATGCCTAGCGTGAATGCCCTCGCACGCAGCCCCGGCGGTAACAAAATCGGGGCCACCTTCATCTTTTCGCTGCTGGTCCACGGCCTGCTGCTGTTCGGCATCGGCATCAGCTACGTCGCCACGCGCCCAGCCCTGCCCACGCTGGATGTCACGCTGGTCAACGTGGCCAACAACGAAGCGCCGGACAAGGCCGACTTTCTCGCCCAGGCCGCCAACAAGGGCGGCGGCGACAGCGACAAGGCCCTGCGCCCGTCGCAGCCTTTCTCCGGACTCCTGCCCATGCCCACCGAGGGTACGGCCGTGCAACCGGTCCAGGCGACCACGCCGGCGCCCCAGCAGGCCACCGACAAGCGCATGCTGACCACCACCGGCAACGCCAACTTCAGCGTCCGCAGCGACAGCGCCAAGGAAGCGCGCGACACCCCCGACAGCGCTACCGCCGATGAAGCCAACATCGAGCAACAGGCAGCCCAGCTCGCCGCCGAAGTGAGCAAGGAGCGCCAGGCCTACGCCAAGCGCCCGCACAAAAAATACATCTCGGCCAACACCACGCCCTACGTGTATGCCGCCTACATGAACGGTTGGGTGCACCGCATCGAGCGCGTAGGCAATCTCAATTACCCTGAGCAAGCCCGCGAACAGCACATGCATGGCGACGTGATCCTCACCGTCGGCCTCAACCGCGACGGCAGCGTCTACAGCATCGATATCACGCAAAGCTCCGGATACCCGGTGATCGACAAGGCCGCCATCGCCATCGTGCGCCTGTGCGCGCCCTTTCCGGCGCTGCCGCCCAATAACAAGGAAAAGGTCGATATTCTCTACATTACGCGCACCTGGCAGTTTCAGCCCGATGACGTGTTGAGAACACGCTGACCAGCAACGCGCTGAGCGGCGCACACGGACACCCGCGCCAAGCAGCGATCAGCGATCGTCCGGCATCAGCTGTTCGTGCACGAGGCGCGCATCGGCGAGCCTCCCATGGTGGTCGTAGCGCAGCACCACCACCCATCCGAATACGTCCGCAGGCCATTTATCGCCGTGGAGCAGCGCCACCGGATCGCCGCCGAGCTGCCGGATCAGCTCGGGGATCTCGCCGTGATGCCAGCAGATCAGCACACGATCGCCGTGCGCCCCGGTGCGCAAGTCCGCGGCGATCTGCCCTGGCTGCTTGTCGGCGAAACGCTCATCGATCGCCAGGCCCAGCGCCTGGCTCAACGGGGTGATGGTCAGGCGCGGCCGCATGCTCGACTTCGAATCGGCCGCCGCGTACAGCGCGTTGGGCGTCATGCGTTGGCCTTCAAGCGCGAAGTGCTCGAAATACCCCACATAAGCCTGCGCGCGTGCCTCGCCCGCCGGCGTCAGACCCGCGCCGTGATCGGGTTTTTCGGCGTGGCGGATGATCATGACCGTCGTGTCGGCCAGCCCATTGCCGGGATGCCCGTGCTTGGCCGCCGCGCAGGTCGGCAGGGCCAGCACGGCGATGGAAGCCAGCAACAGAAAAACCGATTTCATCGCAGCAGCCCCACGCCCGGATCAGTAGTAAGCGCCAGCGTAGCCGCAGGCGTCACGCGGCGATAACGCCGCGATAACCTACGCAAGCGTTCGTTCAGCCATGCGCAAAATCGGCCACGCGGCAGACGCGGTCCACTTACAGCGCTTACAATGCGGCCATGCTCACCAACACCCCCCCATCCCTCGCCGGCCAATTCCTGATTGCCATGCCCAGCCTGGCCGATCCGCCGTTTTCGCGCGGCGTCGCCTTCCTGTGCCAGCACGATGAGGATGGCGCGGTAGGCCTGTTGGTGAACCAGCTGTCGGAATATCGCTTCGGCGACGTGCTCGCGCAAATGAAGCTCGGCTGCAGCGATCCGGAACTCGCCGACGCGCCGGTGCTGATCGGCGGCCCGGTGCAGCAGGAGCGCGGCTTCGTCCTGCATCGCGAGCATGGCCACTGGGAATCGAGCTACCGCATCAACGGCGACTGGTCGGTGACTACCTCGCGCGACATTCTCGTGGCGATGGCCAACGGCGAAGGCCCCCGGCTGGCGCTGATGGCCCTGGGCTATTCGGGCTGGAGCGCCGGCCAGCTGGAGCAGGAACTGAAAGAAAATACCTGGCTCACCGCCGAAGCGAGCGAGCGGGTGGTCTTCCACACCCCGCTGGAAGAGCGCTGGAGCGCGGCCGCCGGCCTGGTGGGCATCGATCCGCTGCAACTGCCAGGCTACGCGGGCCACGCATGAGCTGCGCACTCGGTTTCGACGTCGGTAGCAAGGTCATCGGCGTCGCGGTCGGCAATCGCGTCACGTCCAGCGCACGCGCGATCACCACCGTGGCCATGCGCGAAGAAACACCCGACTGGGCGGCGCTCGACGCGCTGCGCAGCCAGTGGCTGCCGGAAACCCTGGTGGTTGGACTTCCGCTTACGCTGGAGGGCGCCGAGCAGGCCGCCAGCCAACGCGCGCGCCGCTTCGCCGAACGCCTGCACGAACGCTATCGCGTGCCGGTGATGCTGGTCGATGAGCGCCACAGCTCGCGCGAAGCGGCCGAACGTTTCGCCGACGCACGCGCCGCGGGCCTCAAACGCCGCCGCGATGCCGCGCAGATCGACGCACAAGCGGCGGCCGTGATCCTCGAACGCTGGCTGCACGACGACACCACCCTGTTGCTGGCAACTTTTCCAAGCTCCGAATAACAACACCTAGACGGCCACCATGACCCAACGCATTCGCCACCTCACCACGCTGGAAAATCTCCCTCGCGAATGCATCGAGCGACTGCTCGACCGCGCCATCACCATGCGCGATGCCTGCGCGCACGGCACGCGCAAGCTGGATCTGCTCAACGGCCGCACCATCCTCAACCTGTTCTTCGAACCGTCCACGCGCACGCGCACCTCGTTCGAACTGGCGGCGCGCCGGCTGGGCGCGGACGTGATCAACTTCGACATCGGCTTCTCCTCCACCAGCAAGGGCGAGGAATTGTTCGACACGCTGCACACGCTCGAGGCCATGCACCTGGATGCCATCGTGGTGCGCCACAAGGTTTCGGGCACGCCGGACGAGCTGGTACGCCACGCCATGAGCGGCGTTTCGGTGATCAACGCCGGCGACGGCAACCGCGCGCACCCCACGCAGGGTCTGCTGGACGTGCTGACCATCCGCCAGCATCGGCCCGACTTCAGCAAGCTTACGGTGGTGATCTGCGGCGACGTGAAGCATTCGCGCGTGGCACGCTCGGATGTGCACGCGCTGACCAAGCTCGGTACGGGAGAAATCCGCCTGTGCGGGCCGGCCTCACTGATGCCCGAGGCCACCGAATTTCCGCACTGCAAGCTCTACAACGACTTCGACAAGGCGATCGAAGGTGCCGACGCGGCCATCATGCTGCGCCTGCAAAAGGAGCGCATGGCAAGCATCGACCTGCCCGACGAGGCGGCTTATTTCCGCGAATACGGCCTGGACAGCCGCCGCTTGGCGATGGCCGGGCGCGGTTGCCTGGTGATGCATCCGGGCCCGATCAACCGCGGTATCGAGATCGCGCCGGAAGTGGCCGACGGGCCGCAGTCGCGCATCCTCGAACAGGTGGGCAACGGGGTGTTCGTGCGCATGGCGGTGCTGGGCGAAATGCTCGCCCGCTGATTGCCCAGCCCTGCCCCGGCCCGGTACAAGCCCATCCCCGCCCCCGCGCAAGCGATACGGGAAGGTTTCCTACACGTTTTTTTCAGCGGCAGTGCAACAAAGCGGGCATAATGTCGCGGTAAAAATTTACCCATTGGGGATGATTTATGCGTAGAACCAAGCGCGTACTGGCGCTGGCGCTCACCGGCCTCCTGCTGGCCGCGTGTTCGCACAAGGACAAGGATGCCCCTCTGGCCTTCGTGCCGGCGGATACGCCTTACGTTTTGGCGAATCTGGACGTACTGGACGACGACACCCGCCAGGCCATCCTCACCCAGGTCGATGCCGAGCTGCCAGCCCAGGTCGCGCAGATGAAGGCGCAGGCCGACCAGCTGGCCGCCACCGATCCGGACATGGCCAAGTATCTGCTTACGGTCGCCGGGGAATTCGATGGCAAGACCGCCGAACAGCTGATCCACGAGACCGGCATCGATCCGAAGGGTTATGCGGCGTTCTACGGCGTGGGCCTGTCCCCGGTGCTGCGCATGCAACTGGCCGATGCGCAGACTTTCGGCCACTTCGTCGCCAAGCTGCAAAACGACTACGGCAAGAAATTCGACAACGTGGCACTGGGCCCGCAAAGCTACCAGCGCTACGTCGCCCCCGCCTCGCATTTGCAACTGATCATTGCGGTCGTGGGCAAGCAGGCGGTGCTGGCCATGTTGCCGGACAACGCGCCGCAATCCTTGCTGCGGCAGGCCCTGGGGCTGGACCGTCCGTCCAAGAGCCTGCAGGACGCGGACACCCTCACGGACCTTGCCAAGGCCAAGGGCTATGCCAAATGGGTGGTTGGCGAGGTGGATTTGACGCGCCTGCTGCCGCTGCTCACCAGCGGGCAGGATCCGCTCTCGCAGGCGCTGCTGAAGACCCGCGCCGAAAGCGAATCGGCCAAGACCGGCGAGCCGGTGACCAACCTGATGCAGGTCCCCGCCAGCTGCCAGACCGATGCCGCTCGCATCGCCTCGCGCGTGCCGCGTATCAGCCTGGGTTACACCACGCTGGACGAAAAACATCGCGACGTCCGTTTCGACGTGGCCCTGGCAAGCGACATTGTCAGCGCGTTCAATACGCTGAAGGTCCAGCTGCCGGGCCTGGGCAGCGAACCGGGCTCCCCGTTCGAACTGAGCGTTGCCCTGCCGATGGCGGAGCTGCGCGCATTCTGGGGTGCCCAGGCGGATGCGGTGGCGGCCAAGCCGTTCACCTGCCCGGTACTGGAAAACCTCAACGACACCTTCAACAGCCTGGGCGATAGCGTGCAGAAGGCGGCGGTGCCCCCGATCGGCGACCTGCTCGGCCTGCACCTGGCGCTGGACGGCTACACCCCCAATCCCGGCGGCGGCATGCCCAAGTTCTCCGGCCGGGTGGTGATTGGCACCAACAATCCGGCGGGCCTGCTGGCCATGGCGCAAGTCACCAGCCCACTTATCGCGGGCCTCAAACTCAGCAGCGACGGCAAACCGATGCCATTGCCGGCCCAGGTCATCAATGCGCTCGGCGAACCGGGCTGGGCGGCGATGGGCGCCAAATCGATCGGCATAGCGATCGGCAAAGACGAAGACGGCAAACTCGCCGACCTGATGAACCAGCCGGGCGGCGATGCGGGCGAATTGATGCGCATCCATCTCGACGGCGACATGTACAACAACTGGATCCATCTGCTGGAACAGCGCGCCGAGAATAATGCGAACATGGAGGCAGCCGCGGGTCCGGATGATCCGGACAGCCAGGACGCGCAGAAAAACGCGGCGGCAGCGCTGGCCAACACCAAGGCGCAGTTCTCCGCGATGGAGTCCGAGGCGGCGCATATCAAGGCGATCGGCGCCAATGTGCGCATGGACGACCAGGGCCTGGTCATCACCACGCACACCGAGCTCAAATAAGGCGTTTCACCGGGTCATCGACCGGCACATGCCGATCGATGACATGACGGCGGCCGGATCGGCCGCCGTACTGGCAAAGAAAAAGGAGCCGCGGCTCCTTTTTCTTTGCCAGCGAAGACCGCCCAGATATCAGCGGCGAAGGAATCCGCCGCCGATGCCGTTCTGGTTTGCCCGGTCTTCTTCCAGTTCCACACCCTCAAGCCCTTGCGACAAGGTATGCGCATCGCCACCCTGCGACAGCTTGATGCGCAGGCGCACTTCGTTGGAGCTGTCGGCGTGGCGCAGCGCGTCCTCGTAGCTGATCTCACCTGCCTGGTACAGCTGCACCAGGCTTTGGTCGAAGGTCATCATGCCGAGGTTGGTGGACTCTTTCATCACTTCCTTGAGCTTGTGGATCTCGCCCTGGCGGATGTAGTCCTGCACCAGTGGCGTACCCAGCATCACTTCCATCGCCACGCGCCGTGCCTTGCCGTCGGGCGTGGGAATCAGCTGCTGCGCCACGATACCCTTGAGGTTCAGCGACAGATCCATGAACAACTGCTGGCGGCGGTCTTCCGGGAAGAAGTGCAGAATACGGTCGATCGCCTGGTTGGCGTTGTTGGCGTGCAGCGTGCACAGGCACAAGTGGCCGGTTTCGGCGAAGTTGATCGCGTATTCCATGGTTTCGCGGGTACGCACTTCGCCGATCAGGATCACATCCGGCGCCTGGCGCAACGTGTTCTTCAGCGCGTTTTCCCACGTGTCGGTATCGATGCCCAGTTCGCGCTGGGTAATGATGCAACCTTCGTGCTTGTGCACGTATTCGATCGGGTCTTCGATGGTGATGATGTGGCCGGTCGAGTTCTGGTTGCGATAGCCCACCATCGCAGCCAGCGAGGTGGATTTACCCGTGCCGGTCGCGCCCACGAAGATGATGATGCCGCGCTTGGTCATCGCCAGTTGCTTGATCACCGGCGGCAGGTTCAGCTCTTCGATGGTCGGGATCTTCGCCTCGATCCGGCGCAGCACCATACCCACGCAGTTGCGCTGGTAGAAGCACGACACGCGGAAACGGCCCACGCCCTGCGCGGAGATCGCGAACTGGCACTCGTGGGTCTTTTCAAATTCCTCGCGCTGCGCGGGCGTCATCACGTTGATCACCATGTCGCGCGACTGCTGCGGCGACAGCGGACTCTGGGTGATCGGCACGACGCGTCCCTGCACCTTCATCGACGGCGGCACGCCGGCTGTGATGAACAGGTCCGAGGCTTTCTTGTGGACCATCAGTTTCAGAAACGAGGTGAAGTCGAATTCGCTCATGGCGATCTCCCACTGGAACAACATCGGAACCGGGGATCACCCCCGGGCCCGTCTTACTTGAACACTTCCTTGTTCTTGGCATAACCGACCGCCTGCTGGCGCGCGATCAGGCCACGCTTGACCAGGTCGAGCAGGTTCTGGTCCAGCGTCTGCATGCCGTACTGCTGGCCGGTCTGGATGGAGGAGTACATCTGCGCCACCTTGTCCTCGCGGATCAGGTTGCGGATGGCGGGAATGCCCACCATGATCTCGTGCGCGGCCATGCGTCCGCCGCCCACTTTCTTGAGCAGCGACTGCGAAATCACCGCGCGCAGCGATTCGGACAGCATCGAGCGCACCATCGGTTTTTCGCCGGCGGGAAACACGTCGATGATACGGTCGATGGTCTTGGCGGCCGAGCTGGTATGCAGCGTGCCAAACACCAAGTGGCCGGTTTCGGCGGCGGTCAGCGCCAGGCGGATGGTCTCCAGGTCGCGCAACTCGCCGACCAGGATGAAGTCGGGGTCTTCGCGCAGCGCCGAGCGCAGCGCCTCGTTGAAGCCGTGCGTGTCGCGATGCACTTCACGCTGGTTGACCAGGCACTTCTGCGAGGTGTGCACGAATTCGATCGGATCCTCGATGGTGAGGATGTGGCCGTATTCGTTCTTGTTGATGTGATCGACCATCGCCGCCAGGGTGGTCGACTTGCCCGAACCGGTCGGCCCGGTCACCAGGATCAGCCCCTGCGGCTGCTCGATCAGCTCGCGGAAGATCTTCGGGCAACCCAGGTCGTCCAGCGTCAGCACTTCGGACGGAATGGTACGGAACACCGCGCCCGCGCCGCGGTTCTGGTTGAACGCGTTGACGCGGAAACGGGCCAGGCCCGGAATCTCGAACGAGAAATCGACCTCGAAGAATTCTTCATAGTCGCGGCGCTGCTTGTCCGACATGATGTCGTAGATCAGCGAGTGCACCTGTTTGTGATCCAGCGCCGGGATGTTGATGCGACGCACGTCGCCATCCACGCGGATCATCGGCGGCAAGCCCGCCGACAGGTGCAAGTCGGAAGCCTTGTTCTTCACCGAGAAGGCAAGCAGTTCGGCGATGTCCATCGGAAGTATCCCCTCAACCGATCGTCGGTTTGAAAAGTGCGTGCCGCAAAACAGGACGACGGTGAAGTACCGCGGATGGACGTACCGGCCGTGGGCATGCCTGCCCCGCCGCTCCCCCTATCCCTTGCAGCTAACCGGATACTACTCGCGGCGATGGGCGGGCGGCCAGTATTTCGTAGCCGCGTCCGCCATGCGCAAGCGTGGTTTGACGACCCGATCACCAACCTGAGGCCCAGGGGATGCTCCGATTCATTCTTCGCAGGCGGCATGTCACCCCTTCCTTAAATTCAATAAGTGGGGTTCGCCCTGTCTGTGCGCAGGCCTTCGCACAGACAGGGCGGGTGTCGCCTACGAAGAATGAATCAGAGCATCCCTGGGGCACACTTTATCCATGCGGAGGCCGGCTCCGGTAAGGTATGCCACCTGGAACCGGCTGGACCCAAGCAACATGACACGTATTGCATTCATCGGCGGCGGTAACATGGCGCGCAGCCTGATCGGCGGCCTGATCAAGACCGGCGTGGCCGCCGCCAATCTGCGCGTGGCCGAGCCCCTGGCGCAAGCACGCGAGGCGCTGGGCCGCGAATTTGGCCTCGCCACCTACGCCGATAACCGCCAGGCGGTGGCGGACGCCGACGTGCTGGTGCTGGCGGTCAAGCCGCAGGTGATGCCGGCCATCTATGCCGAACTGCGCGACACCCTGCAGCGCAACCGCCCCTTGTTGATCTCGATCGCCGCCGGCGTGCGTATCGACCAGCTCGAACGCTGGTTCGGCAACCTGCTGCCGATCGTGCGCTGCATGCCCAATACCCCGGCGTTGATCGGCGCGGGCGCGACCGGCTTGTGCGCCAACCTGCGCGTCACGCCGCCGCAGCGCGAACAGGCGCAGCACATCCTCGATGCGGTGGGCGTAACCCGCTGGATCCAGGACGAAGCGCAGATGGACACCGTCACCGCGCTGTCCGGCTCAGGCCCGGCCTACTTCTTCGCCATCGTCGAAGCGCTGGAAGACGCCGCCGTGGCGCAAGGCCTGCCGCGCGATACGGCGCGCATCCTCGCCACCCAGACATGCCTGGGCGCAGGACGCATGCTGGTGGAAAGCAATGAGGCACCCTCGGTGCTGCGCCAGCGCGTGACCTCGCCCCATGGCACCACCCAGGCTGCGCTGGAAAGTTTCGCCGCCGATCAACTGCCGCGCGTGGTCGCCCGCGCCGTGGCCGCTGCCACCCGCCGCGGCGCAGAACTGGCCGACGCCTTGGACAAGGATTGAACCGTGTCGCATTTGCTCCAGGCCCTGTCGTTTCTGATCCAGGTGGCGTTTGGCGCCCTCGCCACGCTGTTCCTGGTGCGCCTGCTCGCCGAGGCCACCCGTGCGGACTTCCACAATCCGCTCAGCCAGTTCGTTTATCGCTATACCAATCCGGTACTGGCGCCGGTTCGCCGCGTGCTGCCCAATTGGCGACGCATCAATATCGCCGCGCTGCTGGTCGTGTGGCTGGTGCTGCTGCTTGAACGCGTGGTGACCGGCGCGCTGATCGGCCAGATACTGGCGCTGCCAGGCTTGCTGGTGGTCGCGGCAGCCGATCTGCTCGACTTCGTCTTGCTGTTCTACATCATCGTGATCTTCGGCTGGTCGCTGCTGAGCATGCTGTCGGCCGATCCGTACCAGCCGATCGTGCGGCTCGCCGGCACCATCGTGCAGCCACTGCTGCGGCCGCTGCGCGGGAAACTGGTGGCGGGCAATCTCGACTTTTCGCCCATGGTCGTGATGATCGTGCTGGTCCTGGCCCGCATCCTGATTGCCGCACCGCTGTTCGATCTTGGCATGGAACTTGGCCTTGGCGTGCACTTCGTACGTCCCGGCTGATGCGTTCGTGACCAGGCGCTCGCTGCTGCTGGGTCTGTTATTGACGTCCGCGACAGCGGCGGCGCTGCCGTCCGAACCCCCGCAAGTCACCGTGCACGGCACGGTGGCCACGGCCACTGGCGAGCATCCGGCATGGTTCACCTTGATCTGCACGCAAGGCAGCGGTGCGGCGCTCTCGCTGCAGCTGATGCTGAGCACCGACAGCGCGCCGGACTTCCCATTCGATGCCTTCGAGGGGCCGCGCGCGCCGGCGTCGTACCTGCCCAGCGCGCAGCTTGCGGTGGGCGGCCGACGGTTCGCACCTTCCGTTGTGGCGGGATGGTACGGCGGCGAGGTGGCCGGCACGTTCGTGTTCGGCATCGCCGCCTCGCCCGGCAGCGCCACGACGGCGGTGCAAGTGGCCCAGGCGCTCGGCAAGCCCGGCGTCAAGCTCGACTGGATCCAAGCGAGCGACAACATCCAGACCCCACCGCTCGCGGCGACTTTCGCACCGGACGCGGCGCAAAGCCGTGCGCTTGCACGGATCGCCGCGCCGTGCCTGCCCGGTCACCCGCGCCGCTGAATCAACCCTGGCGTTGCGCCCATTGGGCAATCCGCGCATGGATCGCATCGAGTCCGTCGAACAGGGCCGCGGGTCCCGGCTGCAGGATGATCGGCGACTTGATTTCATACAGGTCGCCGGTGCGCACCGCCGGCATCGCCTGCCAACCCGGCCGCGCCGCGACACGCTCGGGGCGAAAGCGCTTGCCGCACCACGAACCGAGGATGATGTCGGGCGCGCGCCGCACCACTTCATCCCCATTGGCCAGGATGCGCTGCTTGGCCAGCGGCTCGCGCGCGAGTTCCGGGAAGGCGTCCTCGCCGCCGGCGATACCGATCAGCTCGGCCACCCAGCGGATGCCGGTGATGATCGGCTCATCCCATTCCTCGAAGTAGACCTTCGGCCGGCGCGGCAACGCGGCGGCCGCCGCGCGCACCTCGGCCAGGTGCGCCTGGGCGCGCTGTGCGTACTGCTCGGCCTTTTCGTGGGCGCCCACCATCGCGCCCAGCCGGCGGATGTAGGCGAGGATGCCCTCGACACTGCGATGATTGCTGATCCACACCTCCACGCCCGCGCGGATCAGTTCGCGCGCGATGTCCGCCTGGATGTCGGAAAAACCGATCACCAGATCCGGCTGCAGGGCCTGGATTTCCCCCAGCTTGGCGCTGGTGAAGGCCGACACTTTGGGCTTCTCCCTGCGCGCGCGCGGCGGACGCACGGTGAAGCCGGAAATGCCCACGATACGGTGCTCCTCGCCCAGGGCGTAGAGCACTTCGGTGGGTTCCTCGGTGAGGCAGACGATGCGTTGGGGAAACCAGTCGCGTGATGCGGAGCTTGTCATGTGAAGCCTGAAGCGGAAAGTCAGTGGCCGAGCACGGTGACCGTCACCTTCCGCTGATGCGGATCCCTGCGGTGCTCCCACAGATAGACGCCCTGCCAGGTGCCTAGCCGCGGCTTGCCGCCATGCACGGGAATGGTGAGGCTGACGCCGGTGAGGATCGAACGCACATGCGCGGGCATGTCATCGGGACCTTCGGCGTCGTGCTGGAAAAGGGCGTCGCCGTCGGGCACGGCACGGGCAAACCAGCGCTCCAGGTCGGCACGCACCGCCGGATCGGCGTTTTCGCTGATCAGCAGCGAGCAACTGGTGTGCGCGGTGAAAATGTTGACGATGCCCACCTGCACGCCGCTGGCCGCAACCCGTTGGGCGACCTGTTCGGTAATCTCGCTGAAGCCGCGCCCGCGCGTGTGCACGGTAAAGCCGTTCTGTGCGACATGTTCGGCGGTGGTGGCGCGGCTCATGGCAGATTCCTCAGGGGTAAAGCAGCCGGCTGGTCCACGTCTGGCCGTGGCGGTCCCAGCGCACCCGTTCGTGCAGGCGAAAGTTGGCGCCATACCAGAACTCCACCATGTCCGGCTCCACCATGTAGCCGCCCCAGTGCGGCGGCCGCGGCACCTCGCGTCCGGCGAATTGCTCCTCGAAATGCGCCACGCGCTGCTCGAACACTTCCCGCTGCGCAAGCGTCTGCGATTGTTGCGAGGCCCAGGCGCCGATCTGGCTTCCACGCGGACGGCCGGCAAAGTAGGCATCGGATTCTTCCGCCGGCAGCCTGCGCACCACGCCTTCCACGCGCACCTGGACGCCTTCGCGCAGACGCTTCCAGTGGAAGCACAGAGCCACCTGCGTGTGCGCATCCATCTGCACGCCCTTGTCGCTCTGGTAGTTGGTGAAGAAACGGAATCCGCGCTGATCGGCTCCTTTGAGCAGCACAATGCGCGAACTTACGCGCCCGGCCGCATCCACGCTGGACAGGTTCATGGCGGTCGGCTCCGGATCGCCGCTGGCGACGGCCTGATCCAGCAATGTATTGAAAGTGTCAAGAATCTCAGGTTTCAGCATAGGGGCTTGAATCGTGGCGGGCTCACGTCATGATTGAGGCGATGACGGAGGATGCTAGCACGCAAAATCAGGCCCTCGCCGGGCACTTGCTGGATCATTACGCCGGCCGCATCGCGCGGACTCACCGGCCGTACGTGCTCGGCCTGTCGGGTTTGCAGGGCAGCGGCAAAAGCACGCTTGCGCGCGTACTCAAGATCCAGGCCGAACATCGTGACTGGCCCACCGAAGTGCTTTCGCTGGACGATTTCTACTACTCGCGCAGCGAGCGCGAGGCGCTCGCCCACCAGATCCATCCGCTGCTCAAGACGCGCGGCGTGCCGGGCACGCACGAAATCGAACTGCTGCTGTCGGTGCTTGCCGCGCTTCCCCATGCATCGGAAAAACTTCCCGTCACATGGCCCCGCTTCGACAAAGGGCGCGACACGCGCATGCCGCCCTCCAAGTGGCCGCGGGTGATTCGTCCGCCGCGCCTGGTAATCGTGGAAGGATGGGCGCTGGGTTTGCGCCCGCAGTTGGAAAGCGCATTGGAGCCGCCGGTCAACGAACTCGAACGCACCGAGGACGCCGACGGGCGCTGGCGCCATTGGGTCAACAAGCAACTGCGGGCCTACCAGCCGCTGTGGCGCAAGCTCGATGCGCTGATCGTGCTGCAGGCGCCCAATTGGGAGGTGATCCGCCGCTGGCGCAGCGAAACAGAGAAAGAGCTGCTGGCCCGGGGCGCGCCGCTGGCCATGGATGCGCAGGCCATGCTCCGTTTTCTAGCCCATTTCGAGCGCCTCAGCCGGCACGCGCTAGCCACCCTGCCGGTGCTGGCCGATACCTGCGTGGAATACGATACCCGGCACCACGTTACCGGCCTCAGTCACAGCTGAGATCATCAGCCGGCAGCCGAGCGGCGCATGCGCACTGCGGGGCAATCTGCCGGGTCATACGTCGCCCGAGGCTTTTTTGCCCGATCCTCCGAGCCTGGAAATCGGCGATGCTTTTAGGAACAGAACGATTGGTGGCGTCTGTTTGCCCACCCATAATCGGTCTCGCTGAACCCGGCAAGGAAAAGATGCGGGGTTTTCAGCAAGTCCGCTCCGCCGCCTGCTTCCCCATTGTCCGGCGCGGGCGCCAACACGTCCTGGCCCAGCCCCGTGGTTCGACGCGCCCCATGCGATGTTTCGACGACGGCTGCCAAAGGGCGGATTACCACCCGCGATACAGCAGCCGAATGTCGTTCCCATGGACCTACCGCACACCTCTACCCCTTTCGAACCGCTCTCCATTCATGGCCGCCCGGTCAGGGTCGCCATCGCCGACGACCACCCCCTCCTGCTTGCCGGCCTGGCCTACGAACTGGAAAAGCAGTTGGACGTCACCGTCGTCGGACAGGCGGCCAACTCCACCGAGCTGGTCGATCTGCTGAACAAGCACCCGGTCGACGTGGTCGTTTCCGACTACACCATGCCCGGCGGCAACTACGGCGACGGGATCGCCCTGTTCGGCTTCCTCAAGCGCCGGTTTCCGGCCGTGCGGCTGATCGCGCTGACCATGATGAGCAATCCGGCGATCATCCGCTCGCTGATGATGCAAGGCGTCCAGTGCGTGCTGAGCAAGGCCGATTCGCTGGTCTACGTCGCAGGCAGCCTGTACGCCGCACTCAGCGGCAAGCGCTATTACTCGCCGGCCATCGAGACCATCGTGAAAACGCATCGCATCAGCGGCGATTCCACCGTGCCGCCGATCAGCCGGCTGACCCAGCGCGAGCTGGAAGTGGTGCGGCTGTACGTATCCGGCTACACCGTCAGCGAAATCGCCGAGCGCCTGCACCGCAGCAAGCAGACCATCAGCACCCAGAAGATGAGCGCCATGCGCAGGCTGGGCATCCGGCGCGATGCCGACCTCATCATGTATGGCGTCAATGCCAACCTCACCTCGCAACCGGTCAGCACAACCGCCGAGGCCATGTCTCTACCGGCCGAAGGCATGCCGGAGGGCGCCCTCGACGCGGCTCAGTCCGCGTCGAGGAAGCTGGCGTAGCCCTGGCGCGCATCGGGCCATTGCAAGCGAAATCCGCTGGCGCGCAGGCGCGCGTTGCTGAGTTTCTTGCTGCCGATGGATGGCGGTGCCGGACCATCGGGCACCGCTGGCGCGCCGATGCGTTCGGCCAGCTCGCCGTACAGCTGGTGCAATGGCAACGGCGTGTCGTCCACGCCCAGGTATAAGGCTTGCGGCTCGCGCAGGTGCAAGAGGTGCGCGATCGCCGCCGCTGCATCATCGACGTGGATGCGATTGGCCCAATGCGCGGGTGTACGCGGCGCGCACGCGCTTCCCGCGCGCAGACGCTCAAGCAGTTGCAGGCGACCCGGTCCATACAGGCCGGCAAGCCGCAGCACGATCGAAGGCACCGCTTGCCCGGACAACAGGTGTTCGGCTTCCAGCAACACCCTGCCGTTGAAACCCAACGGCGCCGGCGGCGTGTCCTCGTCAATCCAATCGCTTCCGTGCTCGCCGTACACCGCGCTGGACGACACGAACAGCACGCGCTTTAGTGGATGTCCATGCAAAACCCGCAGCAGGTGGCCCAGGGCTGCCACGAAAACGGCGCGGTAGGCCTGTTCTTCGCGCGCGTCCGGCGCGGGCAGATAAACCAGTTGCGTGATGGGCGCGGCAAGCTCGGGGATGCTCTGCGCACGCGTGAGGTCCGCGCGCAGCCACTGCACCGGCGAGCCACCCTGCGCGGGCGGGTTGCGCCGCAGCGCGTAGACCTCATCGCCGCGCGCCAGCAACAACGCCGCCACGCGTTGCCCCAGGTCGCCGCATCCGGCCATCAACACTCGTTCGGACATCTATCCACCTTGCTAGGGCCTGTTTACACTACGGGCATAGCCCGCGTTGCGTTGGAGTGGCTGTCAGGTGGCAGTGCGTGGCGCCGGCTTGGCTGGTTGCCAAGCCAAGCCGCGCGCTGCCGCATGGCGGCCATTGCAACGCAACCCGCAGGGCCGGGTCTGTTTGCCCGCCATCCTGCGTCATCGCTTAGCCGTGTACGGACGTACACGCCTGCGATCTTCCTTGGCTGGCGGGCAAACAGCTTTCGGCGCGGGCCACGCCCGTAGTGTAAATAGGCCCTAGACTCGACGCATGAATCCTTCGTGCAACCTCTTCCTTGTCGGCCCGACCGGCGCCGGCAAGACTTCGATCGGCCGGCAACTGGCGATCCGCTACGGCATGCCGTTCCTGGATCTGGACCAGGAAATCGAGCGCCATACCGGCGTGCCGGTCAGCCGGATCTTCGACGTCGAGGGCGAGGCGGGCTTTCGCCGGCGCGAAGCGGCGATCCTGGACGAATGTAGCCGCCGCCGCGGCGTGCTGCTGGCCAGCGGCGCCGGCGCCGTGCTCGACCCGGACAATCGCCGGCATCTGGCCGAACGCGGCTTCGTCATATGGTTGCAGGTTACCGTGGCCGTGCAACTGCAACGCCTGGCACACGACACCTCGCGCCCCCTGCTGGCCGATGCCGATCGCCGGCAAAAACTGCAAAGCATGGCCGCTGCGCGCACCGCGCTGTACGAGAACATCGCGGACCTCATCGTGCCCCACGGCGGCGAACACGAAGGCGTTGCCGCCGCTACCGAGCGCTGCGTGGCGCTGATCGATCGACACTGGAACCGGCAAGCCGCATGACTGACCAACCGAACGGGCAAACTATCGACGTCGCACTGGGCCAACGCAGCTACCCGGTATGGATCGGGCGCGGCCTGCTCGACAATCATGCGCGCTGGCGCAGCGCATTGCGCGGCCGGCATGCGCTGGTGATCAGCAATCGCACGGTGGCGCCGCTGTACCTGGAACGCATCGCGCGTGGCCTGGAAGGGCTGCACTGGTCCCAGTTCCTGATCGAGGACGGCGAAGCGCACAAGAGTTTCCATAATGTCGGCCTCGCGCTGGAAGCACTGGCCGCGCTGGGCGCCACCCGCGATGCGTGTGTCATCGCCCTCGGCGGTGGCGTCGTGGGCGATCTGGCGGGTTTCACCGCCGCCTGCTGGATGCGCGGCATCGATTTCATCCAGATCCCGACCACGCTGCTGTCGATGGTCGATTCCTCCGTCGGCGGCAAGACTGGCGTGAACCTGCCCGCGGGCAAGAACCTGGTCGGCGCTTTCCATCAGCCGCGCGCGGTGGTCGCCGACATCGGCACGCTGGACAGCCTGCCCGATCGCCAATACCGCTGCGGCCTGGCCGAAATCATCAAAGGTGCGGCGATCGGCGACGCCGAACTGTTCGCCTGGCTGGAACAGCACGCCCCGGCCCTGAATGCGCGCGAGGAAACGGCGTTGACGGCCGCCATCGCCGCCAAGGTGCGCTACAAGGCCGGCGTGGTGGCGCGCGACGAAACCGAACAAGGCGAACGCGCCCTGCTCAACCTCGGGCACACGTTCGGCCATGCACTGGAAACCGCCGGCCACTACACCGCCCTGCTGCACGGCGAGGGTGTGGCGGTTGGCATGCTGCTGGCGGGACGTCTGTCCGAGCGGCTCGGCATGAGCGGCGCCGCCGACACGCAACGCATGCAGCGGCTGCTGCAAGCGGTGGGTCTGCCAACCGCCGTGCCGGCCGGATTCGACGCCGAGCAATTGCTCGCCCTGATGCGTCTGGACAAGAAAAACATCGCCGGCACGCTGCGGCTGATCCTCTGGCGCGGCATCGGCCGCGCCGAAATCGTCGCGGGCGTTAACGAAGCCGACGTACTGGCCGTGCTGAACGAGGCCACCCGGGGCCTGGGCTGACCCGCTTTTGCCCGGACGCGCGAACGCGCCCCGAACTGGCGCGCAGCCATGGAAACCCTCGCTAGCGGCGCGCCGACCCTCCAGGGCCTGTTTACCCGCTTGGCGTGGCCCGCTGTTTGCGTGCCAGCCAAGGAAGCGCGCAGGTGTGCACGCCCGTACACGACTGAGCGATGACGACAGATGGTAGACAAAAGACCGAGCCCTGCCGGTTGCGCTTCAATGGCCGCCATGCAGCAGCGCGGCTTGGCTTGGCAGCCGTCGGTTGCCACGCACTGCCACCTGACAGCCACTCAAACACAACGCGGGCTACGCCAATGGCATGAACAGGCCCTAGAATGTTGTTTCTGCGGCGTGACAGCCGCACCGTTCAACCGTGGACGCCATGCGCCTGTATCTGCAAACCATGCCCGCCTCGGCCGAAGCGCCACGCTATGTCCAGATCGTGCTGGAGCAGGATCTGCTCGGCGGCTGGACGCTCTACCGCGAATCGGGAACCCAGGGTGGCCGCGCCACGCTCAAGCGCGATCAGTACCTGGAACGCGATGAGGCCATCGCCGCCTTTGAAAAAGTACGCGACGCCCAGCTCAAGCGCGGTTTCCGCGTGATGTTCGCCCAGGGCATAGACGGCCCGTACGGACGCCGATAAATGAATTCACTCGTAAAGAACGATCGCTTGCTGCGCGCCCTGCGCCGCGAGCCCACCGACACCACGCCCGTCTGGGTGATGCGCCAGGCTGGCCGCTACCTGCCCGAATACCGGGCCACCCGCGCCAAGGCCGGCAGTTTCATGGCGCTGGCGCAGAACCCCGAACTGGCCTGCGAAGTGACGCTGCAACCGCTGCGCCGCTTCGATCTGGATGCGGCGATCCTGTTTTCCGACATCCTTACCATTCCCGATGCGATGGGCCTGGGACTGTCCTTTGCGCAGGGCGAAGGCCCGCACTTCGCCCGCCCGGTGCGCACGCACGCGGACGTGGCGCGGCTGGGCGTGCCGGACATGGAAACCGAACTGCGCTACGTGATGGACGCGGTGCGCGTCATCCGCCGCGAACTGGACGGCCGCGTGCCGCTGATCGGCTTCTCCGGCAGCCCGTGGACGCTGGCCTGCTACATGGTGGAAGGCGAAGGCTCGCGCGATTTCGCCAGTGCCAAAGCCATGTGCTGGAACGAACCGGCACTGGCACATACGCTGCTCGACATCCTGGCGCAATCGGTCTCGGCCTATCTGATCGCGCAAGCGGCCGCCGGCGCACAGGTGCTGATGGTGTTCGATACCTGGGGTGGCCTGCTCAGCCCTTCCGCGTTCGGCGAGTTTTCGCTGCGCTATTTGACGCGCGTGGTCCAAGCGCTGAAGGTGGACGATCGCACGCGCGAGGTGCCGCTGATCCTGTTCTCCAAGGGTGCCGGCGCGCACCTGGCCGCGCTGGCCGATACCGGCTGCGCCGCGCTGGGCGTGGATTGGACCATGGACCTGGCCGATGCGCGCCGCACGGTGAACGGCAAAGTGGCGCTGCAAGGCAATCTCGATCCGGCGGTGCTGCGTGCGAGTCCGCCGATCATCCGCCGCGAAGTGCGCAAGGTGCTCGACAGCTACGGCGCCCACCCCGGCCACGTGTTCAATCTTGGCCACGGCATCACGCCCGAGGTCGACCCCGAACACGTCAAGGTGCTGGTGGATGAAGTGCACGAGTACAGCCGCAGCCTGCACGCGCGCTGACCCTTCGCCGCATAAACCAAACGACCGCGTCAGGACACGGAGCGGCATGGCCCGCTCCGTGCCGATCCGTCGCGCGCTCACGAAGCGCGCATGTCTTCCAATTCGATGCCGCGCGTTTCGCGCACCGCACGCATGACGAACACCAGCGACAGCAACGCAAACAGCGCGTACAGGCCGTAGGCAAAACTCAGCCCGATTTGCGCCAGCCACGGGAAGGTGCTGGTAATGGCGAAGTTCGCCAACCATTGCGCGGCCGCCGCCACCGCCAGCGCAATCGCGCGAATGCTGTTGGGAAACATTTCACCCAGCAGCACCCATACCATCGGCCCCCAGCTCAAGCCGAAACACACCACATAGGCATTGGCGGCCACCAGCGCGACCATGCCCCACGGCGGCGGCAGGCTGAGGTTCGCGCCGCTGCCGCTGGCCTGCGAGAAACACAGGGCCATCAATCCCAGCGTGACTGCCATGCCGGCCGAGCCGATCAACAGCAGCGGCTTGCGGCCGATCTTGTCCACCAGCGCAATGGCCACCAGGGTCACCAGCACGTTCACGATGGACGTCGCCACGGTGATGGTGAACGAATCGGCTTCGCTAAAGCCCACCGAATGCCACAGCGTGGAGGAGTAATAAAAGATCACGTTGATGCCGACGAACTGCTGGAATACCGACAGCAAAATGCCCGTCCACACGATCGGCAACAGTCCCGCGCGCGGCCCGCGCAGATCGCGCAGCGCAGGGCGGTATTCGGAGTGCAGGCTGTGCGCGATGTCGTTGACCTTGGCATCCAGCGCGGCGTCGTTATGCATGTCCAGCACTTTGGCCAGCACCGCGCGCGCTTCCGGCAGGCGTCCGCGCGCCACCAGGTAACGCGGCGACTCAGGCACGCCCAGCACCAGCACGCCGTACATCAGCGCCGGCACGGTGGCGACCAGGAACATCCAGCGCCACGCCTCCATGCCCAGCCACAGCACTTTCGATGCGCCGCCGGCGGTGCCGGCCAGCCATGCATCGCTGAGCAAGGCCACGAAAATGCCCAGCACGATCGCCAACTGCTGCATTGAGCCAAGCCGCCCGCGCACGTTCGCCGGCGACACTTCGGCGATGTAGGCCGGCGCGATCACCGAGGCCATGCCCACGCCGATACCGCCGACCACGCGCCACAGCATCAAATCGCCCACGCCGTGCACCAGTGCCGAACCGATCGCGCTCATCACCAAAAATAGCGCCGCCACCTGCATGGTGCGCACGCGGCCCATGCGATCGGCCAGCGGCCCGGCGTACCAGGCGCCCACGGCCGAACCGAGCAACGCGCACGACACCGCAAAACCGATCTCCCCCGCGCCCAGGCCAAAACCATGACGCACCGCATCAACCGCGCCGTTGATCACCGCCGTGTCGAAACCGAACAGAAATCCGCCGATCGCCGCCGCCGCCGCGATCAGCACCACGCGCGCGGTGGTATGCGAATCCTCGCCTTGGGCGGCCTGCGTATTCGTATCTAGATTCATGGATCATGCTCCCCGCATGATGGTGCCAAGTGGTTGCCGATTCTGCGTGCGTGCCTGCGCGCTGTCCGCCTGAATACGTATGCAGGCCAGGGCCTGTTTACCCTATTGGCGTGGCCCGCGCTGCAAGAGGGTAAACAGGCCCTAGAAGCTACCACGAGCCGCGGCGTCCGCCGCATCGGCAACCCCGTGGGGTGCGTGTTCGAAGAACGCTTTCACCTGCGCAAGATCCCGCGTACGCGGCATCGGCGGCAGGCTGGCCAGAAACAAGCGGCCATAGCCCTTGCTGGTCAGGCGCGGGTCGCACAGCACCAGCACGCCGCGGTCGTGCACGTCGCGAATCAGCCGGCCGGCGCCCTGCTTGAGCGCGATCACCGCCGAGGGCACCTGCCAACCCATAAAAGGATTGACGCCTGCTTGCTCCAGCGCTTCCAACCGCGCCTGCAATACCGGATCGTCCGGCGCCGCGAAGGGCAGCTTGTCGATCACCACCACCGAAAGCGCATCGCCGGCCACGTCCACGCCTTCCCAGAAGCTCGCCGCGCCCAGCAGCACGCCGTGGCCGCTGGCGCGAAACTCCTCCAGCAAGCGATGCCGCGGCGCCGTGCCTTGCACATACAGCGGCCAGGGCACCCGATCGGTCAGCAACTCGGCCGCGCGGCGCAAAGCGCGGTGGGAAGTGAACAGCAGGAAGGCGCGGCCGTCGGAGGCCTGCAACACCGGCAGCACCGCATCGATCACGCGTTCGGTGTGATCGCGCGCGGAAGGATCGGGCAGTCCGTCGGGCATGTAGCACAACGCCTGCCGCGCGTAGTCGAACGGGCTTTCCAGGCTTAGTGTCTGCGGATCGTCCAGACCGAGCTGGCGCGCGAAGTGACCAAACTGCCCGGCGACCGACAACGTCGCGGATGTGTGAATCCACGCGGCCTGCGTGCGCTCGCGCATCGCGCGCAGCGGCGCGGCCAGGTCCAGCGGCGTGGCATGCAGCGCGAAGCCGCGCGGAAACAGTTCGTACCAGCGTACGTCCTGCGCGGAATGTTCTTCGATGATGCGATCAAGGCGTTCGGTCAGGCTTGCCGCGCGCTCGTGCACATTCATCAAACCGCGCGAACGCTCGGCCTGCGAGGCGAGTACGTCGGTCAGCGCGGCCAGCAGATCGCTCACATCGCGCAGACCCGGCTGCGCGCCCTCGCGTTGCAGCAGATCGCCGAAGGGGCCGCGCGGCGGCAACGGATCGAGCGTAAGGCGCAGCTTGCGCACCGCTTCCTGCAGGGCTTGGACCGGTTCGAGCAACAGACCGATCGCGCCGGTCATGCCGTTGCATTCGGAAAGCGCATCTTGTGCCAGTTCGGTGAGCTGGCGCGCGCTCAGGCTTTGCGAAAAGAACTGGCCGGCAAGCTCCGGAATCTGATGCGCTTCGTCAAGGATGAAAGCCTGCGCGCCCGGCAGAATTTCGCCGAAACCTTCCTGCTTCAAGGCAAGGTCGGCAAACAGAAGATGATGGTTGACCACCACCAGGTCCGCTTCCTGCGCTTCGCGCCGTGCCGTCACCACATGGCACCCCTCATAGAAGGGACATTCCACGCCGAGGCAGTTTTCCGGGGTGGAGGTAACACGCAGCCACAAGGGCGAATCTTCCGGCACTTCGGCCAGTTCCATGCGATCGCCACGGCGCGTGCGCGCCGACCAGGCGCGGATCGTCGCCAGCTGCTCGGCCTGCGGGCGGTCCATGCTGGCGCCTTCGCGCACGGTCTGGTCGAGCCGGTACAAGCAAAGGTAGTTGGCCCGGCCTTTAAGCAGCGCGGTTTTCAGGCGCGCCCCCAGCACCGAGCGCACTTTGGGCAGGTCTCGAAAGAACAGCTGATCCTGCAGCGCCTTGGTACCGGTCGACACGATCACCCGTTCGCCCGACAGCAACGCGGGCACCAGATAGGCATAGGTTTTCCCTGTGCCGGTGCCGGCTTCGGCAATCAGCGTTTCGCATTCGGCGATGGCGTGCTGGACCGCGCGCGCCATCGCCTGCTGCGCCGGGCGCGGGGCGAAATTGGGCAACTCGCGGGCGAACGGGCCGTCGGCGCCGAGCAAGGCGCCGATGTCTTCGGAGTCGATCATCCCGGCAGTATCGCGCAGCATCGCCGCGCGGGAAACCAGTGTAACCTTCCGGGGCCGATGCAAACCGCTGTAGACATATACCGTCCGTCACATCAACGCCATCAGGAACAACGCCCATGAACGTCGAGCTGCAAATGCTGATCTGGAGTGTCGCACTAGGCCTGGTGCAGGTCGCCATCGCCACGACAGGCATGGTCGCGCAACGCGGACTGAGTTTTGCCGCCAGCCCGCGTGACAAGGTGTTGCCCCCAATGGACGGCCTTCCCGGCCGGCTGGATCGCGCCCGCGCCAATTTGATGGAAACGTTCGCGTTCTTCGCGGCGGCGGTGCCGATCGGATACCTGCTGCAGCGTCACACTGCCATGACCGCGCTCGGCGCGCAGCTGTATTTCTGGTCGCGGCTGGTGTACGTGCCGATTTATGTGCTGGGCATTCCGTATGTACGCACGCTGATCTGGACGGTGAGCGTCGTAGGTATCGTCATGCTGGTCGTGCCGCTGTTCTGATTCGCCCAGGCCATCAGGCGACACGCTCCACGCCGGCCGCGTCGACGACGCGGCCGATGCCTTCGCGCGCGATCGCAACCATCGCGTCGCGCAACAAGTCGATCGCGCAGTGCCGATCCACGCCGATGCGAAACAGCAATTCGCCGTCGGCGCTGCGCGAGGAGTGAATCGAATCGAGATTGATGCCGCGCTGTTCGAACACGGACAACAGCGCACGCAGTGAACCGGGCCGGTCCACCGGCAGGAACACGCTGATGAAACGCGGCTCGCGCAAATCAGCCAGCAGATAGCCCACGCGCTCGAAGGCGTAGCTGCCTTCCGCCACCGCGCGATCGCCCATGTACGCACGGCTTTGATCGAGCAACTGCTCGCGCAGCTGCCGGCGCGCCGCATCGTCGCCGCGCCGCACCAGGTCGCGCAGCGTATCCAGTTGCGCGGCCAGGCGCTCGAGCATCGGCGCGACGTGCGGATTTTCGAACTGGATGTCCTGATAGATCGCCGGATTTCCCGCCAGGATGCGGCGCGTCACCGCGACGTCCAGTTCGTAGCCCACCGAACCGAACGGACCGATGCCGTCCAGATCGCCCACGGCGGGCGCCAGCTCGCGCAGCACCGCGCCTTGCGCCATATGCGTGGCATGCACCATGCCCTGCACCAGCGCCATCACGCGGTCGTGCTGCTCGGCGTCGGCGCGCACGCAATCGGCTTCGCTGGCGGCGAGAAACTGTTCCAGCCACGGACGCCAACCGGCCACGCGCGCTTCGCACACCACCAGCGCACGTCCGCGCAAGGTGGCCGATTTGGGCGCGGCACTCATCGGATGCAGGCCCACCACCTCGGCCTGCGAGGCAAGCATCGCCGCGACCGGCGCGGCCTTGATCGAGGTGACGTCCAACCACAATTGTCCGCGCTCGCGGCCATCGGCCTGTTGCACGTATTGGCCAATGATCGAGCATGTCTGGCGGATCGGCGCGCAAAACACCAGCACGTCGACCGCCTCGATCAACGCGCGTTCGGAGAGTTCGTCCTCGCTGCCGGGATCGCGGCCGAACACGCGCAGCCCCATGCGCTGCTCAAAGAAACGGCGCAGCCAGCGTCCGTAGGCCCCGTGGCTGCCGACCAGCCCGATCCTTGGTGCGGCCTTCATGGGCTTAGTAACGCTGGATACCGGGTTCCCGGCAGGCTCGCACGCTCTTGCTGGCCTGCTGCGCGCCGGCGGTATCGTCAGCGTGCTCGCGGATCTCCACGATGGTCTGCCAGTTGCGTGCACACAGCGGCCCCTGCTTGGAGCCCAGCGTCCACGATTGCTGCGCAAGTTTGGAGGCCATGTTGTAATTGCCCATATAGACGGCCAATTCGGCACGGTCCTGCAGCACGTCCGGCGATTGGGGATTGCGCTTGAGCGCCATGTCCAGCTTGACGGCCGCGGCACCGTACTGGCCGCTGCGCTCATCGTCGCGCGCGCCGGCCTGCAGCGCGGCGATGGCAGGATCGACCAGCGGATGTACGTTGATCACCGATTTGTCGCGCTCGCCTGCCGCCTGGATCTCGGCCACCATCGCGGCGTTGGATTTCACCGGCGGCTTGGGCGCTTCCGGTGCCGGCTGCGCGCAGGCGGCCAGCAGGACAGTTGCCAGCGCGGCGGGCAGCAAGGGCGTGCGGAACACAGACGATCGGAACGGCATGGTCATTCTCGGGTGGTGGGTGCGGGGGTATCGGCCGGCGCGGGAGTGCTGGAACCGGAACTGAAGAGATTACCCACCTTTTGCCAGAAACACCCCTCCGTATCGGCCGGGAGCGAGCCGGCGATCACCGGCACCTGCTTGGCGCCTTCGCATCCGGGGTCGCTGCGCTTGCCATCGGCGGGGTTGATCCAGGCCATCTCCAGCCCTTCGCCGGGGGCGGCGGGCAGCGGCTCGGTGGGCAATTTACGGAACAGTTCCTGCCAGGCACGCAGTGCGCCCGTGGCGCCGAACAGATGGCTGGGCTTGTTATCGTCGCGACCCATCCAGAACACGCCCAGGCGGTCGCCGGTGAACCCGGCGAACCAGCTGTCGCGCAGATCGTTGCTGGTGCCCGTCTTGCCTGCGGTGTGCAGCGAGGCGAGGCTGGATTCGGCCAGCGAATGGGCCGTGCCGTAGGTCGTTACCTGTTGCATCGCCCACGTCACCAGGCGCACCGCCGGCTGGTATTCGCCCGGCCCGCTCTGCACTTCGTAGCGCTTGATGGTGCGACCGTTGCCGTCGACGACGCCGCTCACTGCCAGCAACGGCAGTGCATGACCGTCCGAGGCCAGGTACTGGTAAAGCTGCGCGACCTGGATCGGCGCCAGGTCGATCGCGCCAATCAGCAGCGAAGGACCAGGCTGGATGGTGGTGAGGCCGAAGGAATCCAAAAACGCCTTGATGCGCGGCACGCCCACGTCCAGGCCCAGGTGGATGGTGGCCAAGTTCCACGAATACGCCAGCGCATCCACCATCGGCACCATGCCGTGGCTCTGGTTGTCGTCGTTATGTGGCGTCCACGGCGTGCCGTCGGGCTGGCGCATGCTGATCGGCGAATCGTCCAGCTCGGTGGCAAGGTTCCAGCGTTCCGGTTGCGTCAAAGCCACCAGATAGACAAACGGCTTGATGGTCGAGCCGATCGGCCGCTGCGCATCCAGCGCACGATTGAAGCCCTGGTCGCCGGGGAACTTGCTGCCGACGACCGCCAGTACGTGGCCGGTCTTCGAATCGGTGATCACGGCAGCGGCCTGCGTATCGTCACCGCGCTTGCCGAGGTTTTTGATCGCGGTGCTGATGGCCTGCTCGGTATAGAGCTGTGTGGCCGGATCGAGCGTGGTGAAGATCGACAGGTTGCCCTTTCGCAGCGTCTCTTCGTCGAAATCGTTGGTGATCTGCGCGCGCACCAGCTGCATGAAGGCGGGGAAGCGATCATGCGGCAATTGGCCGTCCGAAATGACGCCCAGCGGCGTGGCCTTGGCGGCGTTCGCCTGATCCGGGGTCATGAGGCCGGTGCTTGCGAATTGATCCAGGACCAGATTGCGCCGCGCCAGCGCACGGTCGGGATAACGGCGCGGGTCGAACTGGCTGGGTCCTTTCACCAGCCCCACCAGCAAGGCGATCTCCTGCGGACGCAGGTATTCCAGGCGCCGCCCGAAATAAAATTCCGACGCCGCGGCAAAACCGCGCACGGCCTGGCTGCCCTGCTGGCCGAGGAATACCTCGTTGATGTATGCATCCAGTATGCGCGACTTGCTGTAATGCATCTCCAGCAGCACCGACATCAGCGCCTCGTTCAACTTGCGCTGCATGTTCTGGTCGCGGGTCAGGAACAGATTGCGCACCAGCTGCTGGGTGATCGTGGACGCGCCCTGCACGGTATGGCCCGCGCGCAGGTCGGCGAACGCCGCGCGCAGGATGGCGGTGAAGTCGATGCCGATGTGGTGTTTGAAGTCGCGGTCTTCCACCGCCTGCAAGCCGGTGATCAGCAAGGGCGGCACGTCGTTCAACTGCACGATGCGGCGGTCTTCCTGGCTGGCGCCGTACACGGTGGCGATGCGCGCGGGATCGAGATGGGTTTCGCGCAACGTCTTGCCGCTGGAGAGATCGGTGACCGACAGTACCTTGCCCTGTCCCAGCGTCACGCGGATGCGCTTGGGCAATTCGCCGCCATCGGGACCGGCGTAGCCGCGCGAGGAAATGAAGTAGCTGCCGCCCTGCCTGGCCCAGCTGCCGGGCACCTGGCCGTGGCCGTCGGCGACATAGCCGGCGAAGGTCAGTTCCACTTCAAGCGTGGCCGGCGTCATCGGCACATCCGGCGCCAATCGCAGCGGCTGCGAATACACGCGCGTGGGCACGGCGAAAACCAGATCGGAGAAGCGATCCTGCACGCGCTTGTCCAGGATCAGCGAATAAGGCAGCACGAAGCCGAACAGCAGGCCTGTGCAAATCCAAAAGGGAATACGCAACCACGGCCAGCATGCGCTGGCGATCGATCGAATTCGGCTCAGAAAGTCCAACGCGGGAGTATCCAGGTCAGGAAGGGGCGGATCGGGACGAAGCGGATCATAGGGCCCGCCACCCGGCGCCCGGATGAATGCTGGCGCCGCGTCCATGGCATAACACGGGCATCTGACGGCCCTGGCGCGGGCAAATCACGCCGGCGCACGCCAGCAGTCGGCATCCGGGCGGAACGGGCGCGGCTGGATGCCCAGCAGGCGCGTCATCTCCGCGTTGTCGGCGATCAGATCGACCTCCAGCCGGCCCAGCGGCCCGCGCAAACCCGGCACGCCCCGGCGCGCCAGCCGCAACGACCACGCGGGCAGCGGCAGCGGCACGGTATCCACCGGCAAGCTGCGGCGCACTCTGGCGAACATGTCGCGCGCCGGCAACCGCTCGCCGCCGCCGATGGCAAGAATCTTCATCGCCGCCGCCGCGGTGTCGCATGCAGCCAGCGCCGCGCGCGCCAGATCCTGGGCGTGCACCGGCTGACGCAGGCCGCGCCCGGCCGGCAATGGAAACAAGCGCGTGCGCATGGCGCGCTGCGCGATCGGCGTAAGGCTCTTGTCCAGACCCGCGCCGTAGACCAGGGTCGGTCGCAATACGGTCCAATCGCTGCCGTGCCGCGAGCAGGCGGCGGCCAGCATGGCTTCGCTATCGCGCAAGCTTTGCGCCAGTTCGCGCTCGGCGGGAACGTCCGACGCGCGCTTGCTTTCCGCGCTCATCGAACTGGTGGCGATGATGCGCGGCGCGTGCGGCAGATCGGCGCGACTCAACCACGCGGCCAGCAACGACAACGGTCCAAAGCTGAAAATGGCCGAGACGGACGGCACGGCCGGCACTTCGCCGGGAAGGCTCCCGGTCATCCAGGTCACGCCGGCGCTGTCCTCGTGCGGCAGGCGGCTTAAGGCCACCACCGGTTCGTCGCGTGCGCTCAGCAGCGGCAGCAGATAGTGCCCGACCTGACTGCTCGCACCGAAGACCAGTACGGTCATCCACCGCCCTGCATGCGCACCGTCAGCTGCTGTACGCGCTGATCGTTCGGCATCAGCTTGCGCCCCTGTTCCAGCGACAAGGCCGCGTTATTGCGGTCCCCGCTATCGAGCTGCTGCTCGGCCTGGTCCAGCCATGCGTCGGCCAGCCGCTGGCGCGAGCGCAGCAAGCCGGCATCGCCCGGCGAAAGATTGCTAAGCGCATCGAACAGATTGCCGGCCTTGTTGAGGTTGCCGGCATTGAGTGCCTGGTTGAACTGCTGCTGCACGCGGCCGGACAGCCCCTGCAAACCCGCCAACGCGGCCTGATTGTTGCCATCGATGGCCAGTGCGCCGCGATAAAGGTCATAAGCGCAATCGCCCGGCGGCGACATGATGTCGCCGCGCTGCTCGGCCAACTGCGCCCGCTGCACCATGTTGGCAACCTGCGACTGCTGCTGTGGCGACAAGGTGATCGTCGCCGTGGTGGCCACGGTATCGCCATTGGCGCCTTGCACGGGATTGCCGCCTTGCACCGGTGCGACAGGCTGGCCCAGTCGCGCGCGCGCGGCGACCAGGTCCGCCGAACCGGGGGCCAGCGCCTGCGCCTGGTCGAGCAAGCGCCTGGCCTGGTCGGTATCGCCACTGTCGGTGGCGGCATTGGCTTGCACGATCAAGGCTTCGGCCACCTGACCCAGGCCGGCCTTGGCCTGCGCGTTGTTCGGGTCGATCGCCAGCGCCGCCTTGAAATGCGCCAGCGCCGTGTCGTCGCCATCGCCCACGACCCGGCCGGCACGCAGAGCGTCGTTGCCTTGATTGATGGCATCGTTCAGTGCACCGGAAGCCTGCGCCTGCAGCGCCGACAGCGATGCGCGCAGCGCCGGCAACTGTGAATAGTTGGGGAGCAGCGCGGCCAGACGATCCACGCCTGCCGACGCGGTGGCCAGATCGTTCGCCGTCAGCGCTTTCTGGATCTGCGCCGCCATCGCGTCGCCCGCCTGGTCCATGCCATGGCGCGCCACGGCATTGTCCGGATCGGCCGTCAGCACGCGCTGGTACAGCGCCGCCGCGCCGTCCGCACCATCGAGCTTGCCGTCGCTCAATGCCTGCTGCGCCTGCGCGATGAGGTTGGCCGTTTCGCCCGACGCGACCTGCGCCTTGGCAATGGCCTGGCTCAGGCGATCGACATCGCTGCCGCCGCCCAGCAATTCGCGCGCATTGGTCAACGCCTGTTCGGCGTCATCCAGATGTCCGGCCTGCAAGGCGGCGTCGGCGCGTGCGATCTCCGCGCGCCCCACGTCGTTCAGACCTTGCCGCGCACTGTCGTTATCCGGTTCGAGCGCACGCGCCGCTTCGAACAGCTCGCGCGCGCTGGTGCCGTCGGTGCCATCCAGGTGGCCTTGCTGCAAAGCGACCTGGGCGCGATGCAGCACATCGTCGAAATCCGTGCGCGGCACCAGGCCGCGCAGGCGATTCTGGTTGAGCCACAACCCTGCGATGACCGCCAGCAACGCCACGATCAGCAACGGCATCAGCCAGCCCGGACCGCTCTTCTTGGGTTTGCGCGGCGCAGGGCGGCGGTACCCCGGATCGACCTTCATCCGCGGCAGATCGTCATGGGATTCTGCCGACGGGCGAGGGCGGTCCAGATGATCCAGATCGCCCAGCTTGGGTTCGGTACGGCCTGAATATCCGGGGTCGTTGAGATCGCGATTTCCGCTCATGGCTCGTGAGCTGTCAGGTGAAGGCATGGAGCTTAACATCGCCCCACGCGGCCGCGCTGACGACAGGAAGTTGCGTTCAACTGGCGGCAAGGACAAGGCGCGCGCCACGTGCGCCAGCATCTGGGCCTGGGCCTTGCCCTTGGCCCTTGCTCTTTAGGCTTTTCTGAAAATGCGCACAAAGGGCGCTGCGCTTTCCGGGCCCCGCAGGCGGCGAGTGGACTGGGGACGATAAGGCTCACTGGAGCATCGGCATGGATGCCGATGCCAAATTCGTCAGGGCAGGATGCCCGGTCAGCAAGCCCGGCCCCGACTCACGCCTCGGCGGGCAAGGCAGCCGCTACCCAGCCCCCACCCTGCGCGCCTCCACGACATTGGGCAGTGCCACCAGCCGGTCCAGCAACGCCGACAACTGCTCGAAGTCGCGCACGCGCAACGTGTAGCGCATCTCGACCTCCCCCGTCCGCGCAAACAGCCGGCTGGAGGAAGCGATGATGCCTACGCTGGCATTGCTGATCACCCCCACGACATCCTTTTGCAAACCCTTGCGGTCATAGCCATTGAGCTGGATCGTCACCTCGTACGCCTGTGCTGCGGCTTGCCCCCAGCTCACCTCAATCACCCGATCAGGGTCGCGCCGCGCCAACCGCGCCAGGCTGGTGCAATTGGCGCGATGCACCGATACGCCGCGCGTACGCGTGATGAAACCGCGCACCGGGTCGCCCGGCAGTGGCTGGCAGCAACGCGCCAACACCGTCAGCAGGTTACCCACGCCTTCGATGCTGATCGCGCTGTGATCGAACACCGTCGGCCGGGCGGCCAGCGGTACGCTGGGCGGCTCCGGCGGCCATTGCGATTCCTGCAGCACGCGCGCCACCTGGCCGGGGCTTATTTCGCCGAGCGCGAGCGCAATCAGCAGTTCGTCGTGCGTCTGCAGATTGAACAATGCCGGCAACTTCGCCATCTCCGCATCCGGCATCGCCAGGCGTTTGAGTTCGCGCTCGAACAACGCGCGCCCGGCGGCAAGATTGGCCTCGTGCGCGCTGCGGCGGAACCATGCGCGCACCTTGTCGCGCGCGCGGCTGGTGTTGAGATAGCCATGGTGCACCGACAGCCAGTCGCGGCTGGGCTCGGCAACCTTGGCGGTGAGGATTTCCACGCGGTCGCCGCTGTGCGGCTGGTGCGTCAAGGGCACGATGCGGCCGTTGACCTTGGCGCCGCGGCAACGGTGCCCCACCTCGGTGTGCACGTGGTAGGCAAAATCGAGCACCGTCGCGCCATGCGGCAGATCGATGACCTCGCCGCGCGGCGTGAGCACGTAGACGCGGTCTTCCAGCAGTTCGGTCTGCAACTCTGCGGCAAGTTCTCCTTCGTCGCCGCGCGGCTCCAGCAACTTGCGCATCCAGGCGATCTTCGCCTCGAAATCCGCGTCGCCGCTGCCGCCTTCCTTGTAGCGCCAGTGCGCCGCCACGCCCAGCTCGTTGGCGTGGTGCATGTCGTGCGTGCGGATCTGCACTTCCAGCGTCTTGCCATGCGGTCCGATGACCGCCGTGTGCAGCGAGCGATAGCCGTTGCTCTTGGGCCGCGCGACGTAGTCGTCGAACTCGCCCGGCAGGTGCGGCCATAACGCATGCACCACGCCAAGCGCGCCGTAGCAATCGGCGACCGAATCCACCAGCACGCGCACGGCGCGGATGTCGTAGAGATCGGAGAACTCCAGCGCCTTGCGCTGCATTTTCTTCCAGATCGAAAAGATGTGCTTGGGCCGCCCGGCCAGATCCGCACGGATGCCCTCGCGGAGCAAGGCCTCGCCCAGTTCACCCAAGGTTTCGCGAATGAAAACCTCGCGGTCGCCGCGGCGCTCGTCCAGCAGCTTGGCGATACGCTTGTAGGTATCGGGCTGCAGATAACGAAAGGCCAGATCTTCCAGCTCCCATTTCAGCTGCCAGATACCGAGCCGGTTGGCCAGCGGCGAATGGATGTCGCGCGTGAGCCGGGCCAGCTCCTGCCGTTCGTTCTCCGGCAGCGTGGCGGCCGCCCGCATCCGCGCCAACTGGCGCGCCAGCAGGATGAACACCACACGCAGGTCGCGGATGATCGCCAGCAGCAACCGCCGCAGCCCTTCGGAGCCGCCCTCAGGCGGCCGCTGCGCGTGCAGCGCCCACACGCGCTCGGCCGCCATCTGGCCGGCGACCAGGCGCTGTAATTCGTCCCCCAGTGCCGGGCCGCGCTGCTCCCACACGGGCGGGTGGCGGTGGGCGATGTCGAACCACAGCGCCGCCGCCTGCGTGTTTGCGTCGCAGCCGAGCATGGCCAGCAGATCGAGCACGTCGCCGCACTCGCGTTCGTTCACCCCATTGTGCGCGCACACCGCCAGCACGTCGGCCAGCGAGGCGGGCAGCGAGCCCGCACGCGACTGCCACGCCGCGAAGTGCCCGGCAGCGGTGGTGGTGGCGTGAACCATGTTGCGTGTTCCCTTGGTGTCGCGGCATGCGCATCATGCCGGGCGGACGACCAGCATAACGCCAGCCGGCGGCCACGGGGGTAGGCTCAGCGTATGGCTTCCAAGGCCCTGGCCAGCCGCTTGGCCGACACGGGCTCGGGTGTTTTCAATTCCTGTGCAAACAGCGAGACGCGCCATTCCTCGATCAGCCAGCGCAACTCCTCCAGGTCTTCGCTGCCGGCGGCACGATGCTTGAGGTATTGGCGCCAATACGGCAACACCTGCAGCATGCGCTGCTGGTCTTTGCCCGGGTCCTGGCGCAGTCGTTCGGCGCGCAGGCGCATGGCTTTGAGGTAGCGGGGGAAATGCGCAAGCCGCGCGGTCGAAAGCTCGCGCAGGAAGCCGGGCGCCAGCAGGCCATAGAGCTGTTCGTTGAGATCGTCGTAACTGGCGCGCGCAAAACCCATCAGCGGCGGCTGCAACCATGGCTTGAGATCGGCCTGCGCCTCGATCACCGGTTCGGCCAGCTTGAGGCGTTCGACCGCCGCGCCGAACAGCTCGCGCGCGGCATGCGCGCGCAGTGCCTCGAAGGCCGCCGCGCTGCGCACGTTCATGTCGTGGATGGCCAGCAGATCGATAAAGCCGCCTTCGACCAGGTCCTCGCGCAGGCCATCGATGCTGCCCAGTGGGGCGTACTTCAGCGACAGCGCATTGGCGATCGGCAGGCGCCTGCGCGCCTGTTTCATGTCGCTGGACAAGGCATGGCGCAACAGCCGCTCCACACCCTTGAGGTGCACGGCCGTCGCTTCGTCGCGGCGTTCGAACACGCGCAGCGCCACCGCGTCGCCGAGGTCGACCAGGGCGGGAAAGGCGAGCAGGCCGCCCTCGGAACGCACTTGCTCGGGGATCTGCTCGAAGTCCCAGGCGGTGACGTCTTCGCGGGTAAGCTCGATATCGGTCTTGCGCGAGAACGCCTCGCGCGCCTGGCCTTCCCATTGTGCGCGCAGCGCGGCAAGATCGCGTCCGCTGCCGAGCGTGCGGCCGTTTTCATCGTGCAATCGGTAGCGCATCGCAAAGTGCGGCGCCAGCGCCACGCTGGCGAAGTCGTCCGCACCGATCTCCACGCCGGTGGTACGCCGCAGGAACGCGGCGAGTGCCTTGTGCAACGACTCCTCGCGCGGCGTTTCCGCCTCGACGAAGGCGCGCGCGAAATCGGGCGCGGGCACGAAATTGCGGCGCAGGGTCTTGGGCAGGCCGCGAATCAATTCCGCCACTTTTTCGCCGAGCAAGCCGGGCACCAGCCACTCGCAGCGCGGGGCGGGCAGTGCGTTGAGCATGGCCAGCGGCAGGTGCAGCGTCACGCCATCGGCATCGTCGCCGGGCACGAACCGGTATTCCAGCCGATAGCGTTGCGGCGGCAGCTGCAGCGCGGCGGGAAACGCCTTGGGATCGAGCCCCGCGCCGCCCACCATCACATCGTCGATCGACCAGCGCAGGGCCGCCTGCTCGGCCGGACGCGCACGGCGGTACCAGGCATCCAGTGCACGGCTGCTGGCGATCTCTTGCGGCATTTTCCCGCGGAAAAAATCCACCAGTTCGTCTTCGTGACGGATCAGCCCCTCGCGCCGCTGGCGCGCCTCGATGCCGCGCGCGTCGTCGAGCACGCGCTGGTTGGCGCGCACGAAATCGGCGCGTGCATCGATGTCGCAGCGCGCCAGCGCCTCGCGCAGAAAGATGTCATGCGCCTGGGCGGGATCTTGCTGCTGGAAGGTCACCGGCCGGCGCTCGGCCAGCACCAGGCCGAACAGGCTGACTTGCTCGTAAGCGACCACGGTGCCGCGCTTTTTCGACCAGTGCGCATCGCGACAGCTACGGCGCAGCAGTTGCGCGGCCTGCTGCTCGATCCACAGCGGCTCGATGCGCGCGCACATCATGCCCCACACGCGGCCGCCGACGTCGAGAATCTGCGCGGCGAAGACCCAGTTCGGCGGGGTCTTGACCAAGGCCGAGCCGGGAAACACCTGAAAGCGGCGCTCGCGCGTACCGCGGTAAATGCCTTTTTCATCCTTGTGGCCCACTTGCGTGGGCAGCCCGGCGAGCAGGCTGCGGTGGATGGCCTCGTACTGCCGCTCACCCTCATCGCGGCTCCCGTCCCCCTCGGGAAGGAGGGTTGGGGCGAGAGGCCCGGGTTCATCCGCACGTTGGCCCGGGCGACGTTTACGCGGCGCTTTGACCGCGGCACTCGATCCGCCGCGCAAGGGTGCGCCCTGATCCGGACTTTCTCCCTGGGACGCTGGCGAAAAGCGCCAACCAAGCTCCTGCACCACCAGCAGCAACTGCCGATGCAATTCGCGCCATTCGCGCATGCGCAGAAAACTGAGGAAGTGCCGCGAGCACCAGTCGCGCAGCTTCGACTGCGTCAGTTCCTCGTGCGCGCGGTCATACTCGCGCCACAGATTCAACACTCCCACGATGTCGGACTTCGGATCGGCGAAGGCCGCATGCGCCGCGTCGGCCTGCTGGCGCGCGTCGGCGGGACGCTCGCGCGGATCCTGGATGCTGAGGAAAGCCACCACCACCAATAGCTCGCGCAAACTGCCCAACGCTTGCGCCTCGACCAGCATGCGCGCCAGTTGCACGTCGATCGGCAACCGCGCAAGCGAGCGGCCGATCGCGGTGAGCGCGCGCGCATCGTCGATCGCGCCGATCTCGGCCAGGCGGCGGTAACCGTCGGCGACCACGCGCGGATCGGGCGATTCGAGGAACGGAAAGTCGTCCACCTCGCCCAATTGCAGCGACAGCATGCGCAGGATCACATTGGCGAGCGAGGAGCGCAGCAGTTCCGGATCGGTATACGCGGCACGTGCGGCGTAATCGGCCTCATCGAAAAGGCGGTAGCAGATGCCCGGACCCACGCGCCCGCAGCGTCCCTTGCGCTGATCGGCGGCCGCCTGCGCGATCGGTTCCACGTGCAAGCGCTCAAGCTGGCTGCGCTGGCTGTAGCGCTTCACGCGCGCGGTGCCGGTGTCGATCACGTAGCGGATGCGCGGCACGGTCAAGGAGGTTTCGGCCACGTTGGTGGCCAGCACCACGCGCCGCTTCGGACCCGGCTTGAACACGCGATCCTGATCGGTGGCGGACAGGCGCGCATACAGCGGCAGGATTTCCGTCTCGCGGTACTGCCGCCGCGACAGCAACAGATGCGCATCGCGTATCTCGCGCTCGCCGGGCAGAAACACCAGCACGTCGCCGCGCGGGTCCTCGTGGGTGATTTCATCGAGCACCGCGGCGATGTGCTCGGCGCTGCCCTGCTGCAGGTCGCCGCTACGCTGGCCGCGGCGCGCTGCCGTGTCCTCCACCGAACGCCAGCGCACCTCCACCGGATAGGCACGCCCTTCCACCGATACCACCGGCGCGTTGCCAAAGTGCTCGGCGAAGCGCGCGGTGTCGATGGTGGCGGAGGTGACGATGATTTTAAGATCCGGCCGCTTCGCCGCCAGCCGCTTCAGGTAGCCAAGCAGGAAATCGATGTTGAGGCTGCGCTCGTGCGCCTCGTCGATGATGAGGGTGTCGTAGGCCGACAGCCACGGATCGCCCTGCGTTTCGGCGAGCAGAATGCCGTCGGTCATGAATTTGACCAGGCTCTGCTCGGATACCTGATCGGTGAAGCGCACCTGGAAGCCGACCTTGTCGCCCAGTTGCGTACCCAGCTCCTCCGCCACGCGGCGCGCCACCGAGCGCGCAGCGAGACGGCGCGGCTGGGTGCAGCCGATCAGCCCCGCCTCGCCGCGTCCGGCGGCCAGACACAACTTGGGCAGCTGCGTGGTCTTGCCCGAGCCGGTTTCACCGGCGATCACCACCACCTGGTGATCGCCAATCAGCTTGACGATGTCCTCCGCGCGCGCGGTGATCGGCAGCGATTCGTCGAGCCGGATCGGCGGCTTGGCCTGCGCGCGCCGTTGCCGCCGCGCGGCGGAGAGGGCGATGTCGGTGGCCAGCGCCTCCAGCTTGTTGCCATCGGGACGGCGCGACAAACCGCGCCAGCGGCCGAGCAGGCGGCCAAAATCGCGGCTGGAAACCAGTTCCAGCGATTGGCGCAGTGCGCGCAGGCGGGTTTCCGGGGAAACGGGCGACGTGGGGGGAATCGAATCATTCATGCAGACGCCCATGATAGCCGCAGGACCTGGCCATCACCGCCCCCGCCGATCTCCAGCGCCACCCGCGCGCCGCGATGGAAGGTGACCGGCGGTGCGCGATCGAGCTGCCGACCGGGTCACCGGCCGCTTGAAGAAACCGCCTGCATGCTGCCCTCGCTACAGAAAGCATCCTGTGGCGACGCCGCCGCCTTTGCCGCCCGCGCCGGGGAAGGAACCGCCCGTGTCCGCGCGATGGGCGGCCAGGCGCATGCGCGCCTGGCGCGGGCATGCCCGATCCCAAATGGACGTCCAAACGAATCGGGCGTCCCCGCCTGCATCGAAAACGGCGGCGCCATTGGAACCTCATCTCGTCGTGACGACAGTACGCCGCATGCAGCGCCGCATCACGCGACATCGACAGGCGTGCACGCTTGTTCCGTTGCGGCGGCGCCTCGCGCACCGGAGGAAAGGCGAGCCGCCGGCACCGCTGCCCTGTGTACCGGAGCCATCGATCGACCAGGCCCCTGCCCCGACGCCGTGTCGCCGCCATCGGCGGCCCGCCGCCGTTTCCCGCCCCCGGCCGCGCCACCCCTGACCTCGTGCTGACCGCTCCCATCGCAATTTATTGAGCCCGCTACCATTAATTGGTTAAGCTCCCCGGGCTTCATGTGCCTCGAAAGAGGCCATCCTGACGGGGATTTTCTTGAGCGCCACACCCACCCAACCCAAAACCTGGCCGTCGATTTTCACCGCCATCCTGCTGGCTCTGGTGGTCGCCGCGCTGAATATCGGCCTGTGGTGGTGGAGCAATCTCCCGAACGGTCCGGAAGACTGGCACGGCCAGTTCAACGGCTTGTCGGTATCGCTCTACCAGCGCTACCAGAGCCCCTTCACGTTCGATTTCCCCAGCGACCAGGAGATCGACAGCGACCTGAAGCTGCTGCGCCGCTATACCGGCCGCATCCGCACCTATTCGATGCAGGAAAACCCCCAGGTCATTCGCCTGGCCCAAAAAGAGGGCCTTAAGGTCATGGCCGGGGCGCAGATCGACACGCGCCTGGACAACAACGAACGGGAGATGGATACGCTGATCGCCATGTCGCGCCGCTATCCGGACACCATCGAGCGCGTGATCGTGGGCAATGAAACGCTGTTTCGCCATGACCTGCCGATCGACAAGGTGATCGCCTACCTCGACCGCGCCCGCGCGCATATCCGCCAGCCTGTGTCGATCGCCGAGCCGGAGTACATCTGGCTGAAATACCCCCAGCTTGCCGACCACGTGGATTTCATCACCATCCACCTGTTCCCGTTCTGGAACGGCATCGCGGTCTCGCAGGACCCCCGGCAGGGCGCGGTCAGGGCGGCCGAAGACAGCTACACGATGATCCGCGAGCGCTTTCCGACCAAGCATGTGGTGGTCGGCGAAATCGGCTGGCCCTCCAATGGCGACCGCCACCAGCACGCCTATCCCTCCGTATCCAACGAAGCAATTTTCGACCGCGAATGGCTGATCTGGGCCAAGGCCCACAACGTCGATTACTACCTGCTGGAAGCGTTCGACCAGCCCTGGAAGGAAAACCTCGGCGAAGGCCGCACCGGCGCGTACTGGGGCATCTTCAACGCCGACCGCCAGCTGAAGTTCCCGTTCACCGGCCCGGTGATCGAAGACACCAGCTGGCCGTGGAAAGCGCTGGCCGCCAGCCTGCTGGCGCTGGTGCCGATGATCTGGTTCGGCATCGGCTTCCGGCGCTTCCGCCTGCTGGGCCGGCTGTTCTTCGCCATGCTGATCCAGCTGGCCTGCGGCCTGATCGTGTGGTCGGTGACCCTGCCCTTCAATTTCTACCTCGACTGGATCGACTGGAGCATGCTGGCGCTGCTGTTCCCGGCGCAGGTGGCGATCCTGTCGATCCTGCTGATCAACGGCTTCGAATTCACCGAGGTGCTGTGGCGCCGCAGCTGGATTCGCCACGCGGGCATGCTTGAGCCCGATCCGGTCGAGAAGCAGCCCTTCGTATCCATCCACCTGGCCTGCTACAACGAGCCGCCGGAGATGGTGATCGTGACGCTCGATTCGCTGGCCGCGCTCGACTACCAGAACTACGAAGTGCTGGTGATCGACAACAACACCAAAGACCCGGCGATCTGGAAACCGGTGCAGGAATACTGCGAAAAGCTCGGTACGCGCTTTCGCTTCTTCCACCTGGAGCCCTGGCCGGGCTTCAAGGCCGGCGCGCTCAACTTCGGCCTGAAAGAGACCGATGCGCGCGCCGAGGTCGTGGCGGTGATCGACGCCGACTACGTCGTGCGCGCGGACTGGCTGGCCGCCCTCACCGGCTATTTCCACGATCCGAAGGTAGCCGTAGTGCAGTGCCCGCAGGCGCACCGCGATTTCGAGCACAACCGCTTCCGCCGCATGACCGCGTGGGAATACGACGGCTTCTTCCGCATCGGCATGCATCACCGCAACGAGCGCAACGCCATCATCCAGCACGGCACCATGACGATGGTGCGCCGTACCGCGCTGGAAGGCACCGGCGGCTGGTCGGAGTGGACCATCTGCGAAGACGCCGAACTGGGCCTGCGCCTGATGCACGCCGGCTACGAGCTGGTCTACGTCGATGAACTGATGGGCAAGGGCCTCACCCCCGCCGATTTCAAGGCGTACAAGAGCCAGCGCTACCGCTGGGCCTTCGGCGCGATGCAGATCCTCAAGGGCCGCTGGAACTGGATGGTGAAGAAAGGTCCGCTGAGCAGCGGCCAGCGCTTCCACTTCCTCACCGGCTGGTTCAGCTGGTTCGCCGATGCGCTGCACCTGATCTTCACGCTGATGGCGATCTTCTGGACCGCGGGCATGGTCGGCCTGCCGCAGACCTTCAGCCTGCCGATGGAGCTGTTCCTGGTGCCGGTGATCGGGTTCTTCTTCGCCAAGGCGATCTTTGGCTTCGTGCTGTACCGCGCGCGCGTGCCATGCAACTGGTACGACACCATCATGGCGTCGCTGGCCAGCATGAGCTTGAGCCACGCGATCGCGCGCGGCATCCTGCACGGCCTCACCCGCCAGAAAACCTCGTTCGTGGTGACCGCCAAGAGCCGGCGCCTGGGCGGCAGCAACTTCGCCGCGTTCGCGCCGGTGCGCGAAGAGTTGCTGATGTTCTGCGCGCTGATGCTGTGCATTATCGGCATGTCGATGAGCCCCTTCTCACGGTTCATCGAAGGCCAGTTGTGGATCTTCATCCTGGCCGCACAGTCGATCCCGTATTTTTCGGCCATGGTCGGTGCGTGGATCGCGCACAGCTCGGGCGACGCGCCGGGCTGAGGCCCTCGCCATCCTCAGGACACCCTCTTGCGCATGCGAGAGGGCATATCGCCCCGAGTAAGCCTGGATACCTTTCGCCGCTCCCCGCGATCGGCTTCGCCCGGCGCGCACCTGAAAACCACAGGATGCCCAAGGGCGAACGACCCGCCCGGAAATAAGCGCAGACTTAAAGATGCTCTGATTTATTCTTCGCAGGTGTCACCCGCACCATAAATTGACTAGATGGGGTGATGTCCAGAAGGCCCCCTGCGAAGAATAAATCAGAACATCCTTAATACACGGTCCACGCGCAACTCGCTAAGCTGCACCTTGCGATGCCGACACGAGGATGGAACCCCGACGCATGCGCCGGATGTACCGCTACAACCTGGCTGTGCTGTTGCTGCTCCCCACGCTGAGCCACGCCGGGGTGCAATTGGTCGTGGATGGCGTGGACGATCCGCTCAAGGCCGCCGTCGTCGCTGGCGTCAGCCTGTCGCAATACGCCGCCCGCGAGGCGAGCGAGGCGCAGGTTCGCCGCCTCTACGAGCGTGCCGACGCCCAGGTGCAAACGGCGCTGCAGCCCTATGGCTACTACGACGCTCGCGTCACCGGCAAACTCGAACAGGTCGGCAAGGATTGGCGCGTCACGCTGCACGTCATCCCCGGCCAGCCGGTGAAGGTCGCCTCGGTGCAGATCCAGCTCGATGACGCCGCCGCAAGGCTCGCGCCGATCCGCACCGCGCGCCGCGGCATCGAAAAGCTCAAGGGCCAGCGGCTGGACGACAACGCCTACGACAGCGCACGCGATGCGCTGAGCCAGGCCCTTACCGCCCATGGCTTCCTCGACGCGCGCCTCACCGTGCACCGGGTAGAGGTCTACCGCGCCGAACACACCGCCGATATCCATCTGGCCTGGGTGGTCGGACGCCGTTACAAATACGGCAAGGTGCACTTCGAAGGGTCGCAGTTCAAGGAAAGCTTTCTCGATCGCTACGTGCCCTTCAAATCCGGCGATTATTTCGATCAGAACCAGTTGCTGAAATTCCAGCAGGCGCTCAATGGCGCGGACTATTTCTCAATGGTCAACGTGATGCCGCAAATGGACAGCGCCAAGAACGGCATCGTCGATATCGACGTCGAACTGGCGCCGGCCAAGCGCACCATCTACACCGCCGGGCTGTTCGTCGGCACCGATACCGGCATCGGCGTTCGCGGCGGTATCGAAAAACGCTGGGTGAACAAGTACGGGCACAAGTGGAAAAACGACCTGGTGCTGGCGCAGCGGCTGAAAATGGCCTCTACGCAATACACCATCCCCCTGCCCGGCGACAACGAGCGCAGCCTCAACGTTGGCGCGACCTATCGCGACGCCAACACCGTCACCTCGCAATCGCGCACACTGGAGCTGGTGGCCAACGAAAGCGAGCTGTGGCACAACTGGGTGCGCACGGTCGGCCTGCATGCACTGTCAGGCACCTTCTCGGTCGGCAAAACCCCCGACGAGCCGGAAAGCACGCCGGGCGTCGAACATGGCAGCAGCACGCTGGTTTATGCCGAAGGCTCGCTCACGCGCAAGCAGGCGGACGACCTCGACTTCGTGCGGCGCGGCTGGTCGCTCAACTTCACCGTACTCAGCACCGCCGACGAGTTGCTTTCGTCGGCACGTTTCAGCCAAGTCACCGCCGACGCCAGATGGATCCGCGCGTTCTGGCGCAACAACCGTTTGATCCTGCGTGGCAGCTACGGCCATACCTGGACCAACGACTTTGCCTCGCTACCGCCGCAGCTGCGCTTCTTCGCCGGCGGCGACCAGTCGATCCGCGGCTATGCGTTCCAATCTGTCGGCCCGGAAAACAGCTATGGCCGCGTGATCGGCGGCACCAACCTGGCGATCGCCAGCGCCACGCTGGAGCATTACTTCACCCCACGCTGGGGCGTCGCCACCTTCATCGATGCCGGCAACGCATTCAATGGCACCAACGTGCAGCCCAAGGTCGGCGCCGGTATTGGCGTACGCTGGCGCTCGCCGGTCGGCTTGATCCGGGTCGACGTAGGCACGCCCGTCAACGATGCGCAACGCCATGGCGTGGAACTGCATCTGGTGATCGGGCCGGACCTGTGAGGCACATGTGAACAGCACACCCGCACCCGCTCCTCGACGCCGCCGCTGGCTACGCGCCATCGCGCTGCTGGCGCTGGCGACGCTGGTATTGCTCTGCGGCGGCGCAGCCTGGCTGCTGTGCACCGGTGCAGGCCTGCGTTTTGCCTTGGCGCGCGCGCAGGACGCCACGCATGGCGCGCTTGAGGCGCAACAAGCGCAGGGGCGCCTCATCGGACCGTTGGACATCGGCTCGCTGCGCTACAGCGATGGCGAAGGCACCGACGTCGCCATCGCCCACCTGCACCTGGATTGGCATCTCGCCACACTGCTCTTCAAACGCCTGCACGTCACCCAGCTGCGCGTGGACCGCATCGACGTCATGCTACCCACGTCGCAGGCACCGTCGTCATCGGGCAGCTTGTCGCTGAAGCCGCCGCTGGCGCTGGTGCTGGACGACGTACACGTCGGACCGGTGACGGTCATGCGCAATCATCAACCCCTGTTCGCCTCCGACCAGCTCGACCTCGCCGGCCGTTGGACCCGTGCCGGCATCGCCGTGGACCGGCTGGCACTGCGCGCGCCCGATGGCTATGTGCATTTGGATGGCCAACTCGGCATCGGCCGGCGCTATCGCGGCAAGGGGCATGCACAAGCGGCGTGGAAGGTCGGCGGCATCGACTACGCCGGCGACATCACCGCGCAAGGCGACGGGCGCAAGGCGCAGTTGCAACTGTCCTTGACCGAGCCGATGCTGGCGCAATTGCAGCTCAGCATCGACCAGCGCAAGGACAACTCGTGGAGCGGCAAACTCGACGTACCGGCGTTCAACCCCCAGGCGCTGCTCGGCGATAGTTCAATCACCCGCCTTGGCGCAAACCTGCAAGGCAGCGGCGATGACCATGCCGGCAGTATTTCCGGCTCGCTGGCGCTCAACGACTATCGCCTGCTGCTGCAGCCGTTGCAGGCGCAACTCGACCATGACTTCAACACGCTGACCCTGCAACGGTTGCAGGTTGCATCGCCGCAGATCAAAGGCACGATCGATGCCACCGGAAGCGTGCAACTGGATGCCCATCCCATCAGCGCCGATCTCGCCATCGACTGGAACGGCCTCGAACTGCCCGCGAGCCTGGTCGGTCAAACGCTGGACAGCCAGGGGCACCTCATCGCCAAGGGCAGCGCCGAGCGCTATCACGCCGAAGGCGACATCGCGATCGGGCCGCCGGGCAAACCGGCCAAGCTCGCCTTGAATCTCGATGGCACGCCGCGGCAGATCCAGCTGCGCACGCTCGATTTGCTGCAACCGCAAGGGCGTCTCGCGGCAAGCGGCGAGCTGACATTGCAACCGCTATGGGGCTGGCACTTCCAAGCCACCGCCAGCAAGTTCGACCCGGGCCAATTGTTTGCCGCCTGGCCGGGCCTGCTGGACGCGGACTTTGCCACCGAGGGCCTGCTGAGCAAGGACAAACCCGATGTGACACTCGATCTGCGCAAGCTTGAGGGTACGCTGCGCCAACGACGCCTGCACGGCAGCGGGCACCTGCACCTGTCGCCGAACGAGGTGGTGGACGGCGCGCTGGAACTTGCCTCCGGCAACAGCAGCGTAAAGGTCGTCGCACGTGCAGGCGAACGCAACGATGCCGACGTCACCTTGGCGATCGCATCCCTGGGCGACTGGCTGCCGCAAGCCGGCGGGCAACTGGATGGACGCTTTCAAGTCCGCGGCGCGTTTCCAAAACTTTCCGTCGACGGCAACCTGCAGGGCCGGGCACTGGCGTGGCAGGGGCAGAACGCAGGCCGGTTGCAACTGCAAGCCAACATTCCGGACATCACCACCCCGGGTGGAAAACTTGCACTGGATGCTTCCAGCGTCGAACTGGGCGGTCTCGCCTTTGATCAGATTCGGGTGAACGGCCAGGGCACCGCCGCGCAGCACCAACTCACACTGCAGGCACAGGGCCGGCCGCTCTCCGCTTCGCTCGCGCTGAGCGGCTCGCTGAAAGATGCGAACTGGAACGGCACGCTCTCGGCGCTCACGCTCGACCTGCAAGGCCTGCCGCGCTGGCGGCTGCAACAGGCCACGCGGCTGGGCTGGAACCAGGGCGCCGCAAGTCTCGGTTCGCTCTGCCTTACCGCCGGTGACCCCTCGCTATGCGTCAGCGGCACGCAGGACAAAACCGGCAACATCGACGCCAGCTACCAGTTGCATGCGGTGCCGCTGACGCTGGTGATGGATGCGCTGGGCAACGCCGACATTCCCGTCAGCGCCGAGGGTACGCTGCAAGGCCAGGGCAAGCTCCATCGCAACGCCGCCGGCACACTCACCGGCAACGCAACGATCACTTCGCAGCAAGGCCGCATCATCTACCGCGAACATCCCAATCAACCCGCACTCACCTACGACAACCTCGCCGTGAATGCGACGCTCGCGCCGGGTCATCAACAGGTCACGGTGCATGCGGGCATCGACGGCAGCGGCCAGGTGGATGGCCAGGCTACCGTCAGCGGCGCTCAGCAAGCGCTCGCCGGTCAACTCCGCCTGCATCTGGACAACCTGTCCTTCATCGAACTTTTCACTGACGAAGTGGCAAACGTGAAAGGCCGTCTGGACGGCAATTTCCGTTTGGACGGCAGCCTGCAGGAACCGGCCATTACTGGCCAGGCCAGCGTGATCGACTTCGCGGCGGAAGTGCCCGACGCGGGTCTCAAGCTAACCCAGGGCCGCGTGACGATCAGCGCCGCCAACACGCGCGAGCTGCGCATCGATGGCAGCGTGCAGTCGGGCAAGGGTTCGGTCACGCTTGCCGGCGTGGCGGGCCTGGATGCGCAGACGCCCACCACGCTCACCCTGAAAGGCAGCCAGTTCACCGCCGTTGACATTCCCGCCGCGAAAGTCATTGTTTCGCCCGATGTGTCGGTGCGCCGCGATGCGCAGGGGATCAACGCCACCGGTTCGGTCAAGCTGGACTCGGCCGACGTCAATCTCGACAAATTGCCGGGCAGCGGCGTCAACAAAGCCTCGCCCGATATCGTGATCGTCGATCAGCCCCAGCAGCCGGCCAGCGGCAACGCGATGCCGATCAATGCCTCGATCAGGGTTGACCTGGGCCAGCACACTCACCTGGCAGGCATGGGACTGGACGGACATTTGAGCGGCGTATTGACCGTCAACGAACGGCCCGGCCGCCAGACCACCGGACAAGGTCAGATCAGCGTCAGCGGCACCTACAAAGCCTATGGCCAGAACCTCAAGATCCAGCAAGGACAATTGCTGTTTGCCAGCACGCCGATCGACAACCCCGGCCTCAACATCAAGGCCGTGCGCAGCCTCACGCCCAACGCCACCATCGATCAGGGCCAGCAGGTCGGCCTGCAAATTTCAGGCACCGCGCAACGGCCGGTGTTGACGGTGTTTTCCAATCCGCCGATGGAACAGTCCGACGCGCTCTCCTACCTCGTCACCGGCAAACCGCTGTCGCAGGTGAAAGGCGGCGAAGGCAATACGGTCAATGCCGCCGCGCAGGCGCTGGGCTCGGCCACCGGCAACTATCTTGCCAAGAACGTGGGCAGCAAACTGGGCATCAGCGACATCGGCGTGTCCAGCAGCGACGCACTCAACGGCAATTCCGCCTTCACGGTGGGCAAGTATCTGTCTCCGCGGCTTTATCTCAGCTACGGCGTGGGGCTGTTCGAACCGGGCCAGGTCATCACCTTGCGCTATCGCTTAAGCAAGCGCTGGAACTTCGAAGCCCAGAACGCCACGGATTTCAACCGCGCCAGCCTCAACTACCGTATCGAAAAGTGATCGGCCGCGCTCCGCTCATGCTTTGTGCACCGCGCATGTACAGGCTTGCGCGTGATAACGGCCCGTAAGTTCCACCGTGCCATGCTCGCCGTACATGTCGTGCGGCCGGGCCCAGTCGCCAAGGCTGTGATGCGGGCCGTGTTCCGCCCGGCCCTTCGGCGCGATGTCGAAGAAACCGTAGATGCCGAGAAAACGCTCGCAACCACGGCCGAAGGCGGCATAGGTCTGGAAAATCTGACCGTCTTCGTCGCGGTAGAACACGCTGTCGCCTGAAAGATCCTCCAGGCCTGGATCGCATTCGCGGAAGTTGTAGAACGCCGTTTTCGTGCGCACCTGCTCCGGCGTGAACGACACGTTGAAGTCGTAGTTGAAATCGCTGCGATAGGAGGACACAAACGGGAATTGCCAACCCATGCGCTGGCGCAGCACTTCGATTTCCTCGATCGGCGCGCGGGCGATGGCGACGTAGGAAAGATCGTGATGCTGCATATGCGTCAGAATCCCTTGCACATGATCCACCTCCAGCGCGCAGCCCACACAGTGATGCTGTTGCCCCGGCGACAGCATGTAGTGTTTGACGAACAGCTGGCTGCGTCCGCCGAAGAGATCGGACAAGGTCAGCGTTCCTGCCGGACCATCGAATTGGTAATGCTTGTCGATCCTCACCCATGGCAGGGCGCGCTGTGCGGCACTGAGCTCATCGCCGCGACGCATGTGTTCCTTTTCTTTGACCATTAAGGCGCGGCGTGCTTCCAACCATGCTTCGCGCGAAACCACTTGGTGATTCATACCTGTCTCCGATGGAATCCATGTCAAGGTCGAACGCTATATGTCGATCACTCCGCCGCCACCGCGTGCTCGTCCATGCCCGGCTGCCGCATGCGCAACAGCGCCGCGCCCAGCAGCGCACCCAGCGCAGCGAAACAGGCGCCGGCCAGAAATGCCCATTGATAACCGCCGGTCAGTGCAAAGCTTTGCGCAACGCCCGCGCCCAGCAGCACCTGCGTACGCGCCGCGGCGAGACTGGCCAGCACCGCCAACCCCAGCGAACCGCCCATCATGAACGCGGTGTTGACCACGCCCGAAGCCAGTCCCGATTCGGACGGCCCCACGTCGTTCATCGCCGCCAGCAACACGGGATTGAAAGCGATGCCCGCGCCAAGCCCCAGCAGCACCATGCCAGGCAGGATGTCGGGAAGAAAATGCCCCGCCACCGGCGCACGAGCAAACAACAACAGGCCAAAGGCTGCCATCGCCAAACCCGCCGTCAATGGGCGACGGATGCCAAACCGCATCACCAGCTTCGCCGACAAGCCCAGCGAGAACACCGCCATGATCAGATTGGCCGGCAGGAACGCCAGCCCCACTTCCAGCGGCCCATAACCGAGCACCAGTTGCATGTACAACGCCGAGAGGAAGAACCAGGCAAACATCGCCGCCGCCCACAGCACGCCCACCACGTTCGACACCGCCAGGTTGCGCAAACGGAACAAGCGCAACGGCATCAGCGGCACGCGCACGCGCGTTTCGATCCACAGGAACGTCAGCAGCAAACCCAGCGCCACCGCCAGCTCGCCCAGCGTGCGCGGCGACAGCCATCCGCGCTGGCTGCCGTTGATCACGGCATAGACCGCCAACATCAGCGCTGCCGTCACGGTGATGGCGCCACATACATCGAGGTGGCGCGAGGCCGCGGTGCCGGACGCGGCCGGCAGCAAACGCAGCGACATCGCCATCACTACCGCGCCGATCGGCAGGTTTACCAGAAACACCCAGTGCCAGCTCAACGTGCTGGTCAGCAAACCGCCGAGCATCGCGCCTAGGCTTCCGCCACCCGCGCAGACAAAGCCGTAGACGCCCATCGCCTTGGCGCGCTCGGCCGATTCGGTGAACAGGTCCATGATCAGCGACAGCGCCACCGCCGTCACCACCGCTCCGCCCAACCCCTGCACGCTGCGCGCCACTACCAATGCCAACTGCGTCGTGGACAAGCCACAGGCGAGCGAGGTCAGCGTGAACAGCGCGATGCCGAGCAGAAACAGGCGCCGATGGCCATAGAGATCGCCCAGCCTGCCGCCCAGCAGCAGGAAGCCGCCGTAAGTGAGCATGTACGCATTGACCACCCACGCCAGCGCGGTATCGCCGAATTGCAGATCGGTCTTGATCGAAGGCAGCGCGACGTTAACGATGGTCGTATCCAGCACGATCATCAATACGCCCAGGCACAGCACGATAAAGGCCAGCCAGCGGCGATCCGGGTGTATCGCCACGTGCGCTGCGGAAACGTTGGTCATCATCTCTCCTGTTATGGGTTTGCCGCGCGTCCTGCCCTAACGTCGAACGAGCGACGCCGGAATCGACATACCCCGGCGCGCCGGCTGGCGCAAGAAATGGCATGCTGCGCTGCGGTTTGACAGCCTCGATTTAGATCGATTCAAATGACTGATTACGCGCGTTCCTACCGGTCGTGCCCGGCACGACCCCCACAGGGGTGACAGATGTATCAGGCACCAGGCAACTCCACCGGGCGTTTTCGCCTGAATCTGCTGTTGGCGGCCCTCGCCTGCTTCACCACCGCAGTGTGCGCCGATCAGAACGACACGTTTTACAGCTCCTTCGAAGCCGGCGAGCCCGCACCGCTTGCTGCCCATACGGGTGACGCATTCGCCATCGAGGTCGCCGGCGGCCCCTCGGCCGCCGATGCGTACACCGCCAAGCCCGGCGTCGGTTTCACGGGGTTGCATTCGCTGCACTATCACGGCGACGCCGGCGGCAAGCAAGAGGCCGCCATTTTCGATGTGGATCTACCGGTTTCGGCCGATACGCAGCTTTCGTATCTGTTGTTCCCCTGCATCGTTGCCAACGATCTGCGCGATCCGTCGACCTACGTGTCGGTGGACCTGGTGTTCGACGACGGCAGCCGCCTTTCGGCCACGGAAGCGCGCGATCAGCATCGCATCCCTGCCAACGCCCATGCGCTGGGTGCCAGCCGCACCGTCTACGTCAATCAATGGAACAAGCTGTCGATCGATCTCGGGCGCGTCGCGGCCGGCCGTCGCATTCGGCACATCGTGCTCGTGCACAACGGCCCTGCGGCGCATATCGAGGGCTTCCTCGACGATCTGCGCATCGGCCCGGCACCGCAGGTTTCGGACCAGCATCCCAGTGACGATGTCTATACGCTGCGCGGCACCAACTCCGGCTTCGTGTTTTCGCGCGGCAACAATGTACCGGCCGTCACCTTGCCGCACGGCTTCAATTTCTGGGCGCCCGTGACCGACGCGGGTTCGGATTGGATGTACCAGTACCAGCAGCGCAACGACGCCAACAACCGCCCGCGCATCGAAGCCTTCTCGCTTTCGCACGAACCCAGCCCGTGGATGGGCGACCGCCAGACCTTCCAGCTGATGCCCGCCGCTGTGGCCAGCGGCGCGCCAAGTGCCAACCGCGCCGCGCGCGCGCTGAGTTTCAGCCACGCCAACGAAATTGCGCACGCGCACTACTACAAGGTGCGCTTCGACGACGGCATCGTCGGCGAAATGACGCCCACCGATCATGCCGCCGCGTTGCGCTTCACCTTTCCGGGCAAACGCGGCCAGCTGGTGTTTGACAACCGCACCAATGACGGCGGCATCACGCTCGATCCCGCGCATCGCGGTTTCAGCGGCTATTCCGACGTAAAAAGCGATCTCTCCACCGGTGCGACGCGGCTGTTCTTCTATGCAACCGTCGATCAACCCGTCACCGAAAGCGGCCGCCTGACCGGCGAAGGCCGCGACAAGGTCACCGCGTGGTTCGGCTTCGATACGTCGAAAAACAAAACGGTGAATGTGCGCATCGCCACGTCGCTGATCAGCCTCGACCAGGCCAAGCGCAATCTCGCCATGGAAATAGGCCCGCACGAAAGCTTCGACGACGTGCGCAACAAGGCGCAGCAGATCTGGGACAAGCAGCTGGGCATCGTGAAAGTGCAAGGTGCCAGCCATGGAGAACTAGTCACGCTTTATTCCAACCTGTATCGCTTGCTGATGTATCCCAACTCGGCGTATGAAAACACCGGCACCGTCGACAAGCCGGTGTATCAATACGCCAGCCCGTTCTCGCCTGAAACCGGCACCGATACGCCCACGCATACCGGCGCGCGCATCATGGATGGCAAGGTGTTCGTCAATAACGGTTTCTGGGACACTTATCGCACGGCCTGGCCGGCCTACGTACTGCTGATGCCGCAGCAGGCCGGCGTGATGATCGACGGTTTCGTGCAGGAATACCGCGACGGCGGCTGGATTGCGCGCTGGTCTTCGCCCGGCTACGCGGACCTGATGGTCGGCACCAGTGCGGACGTCGCGTTCGCCGATGCATGGCTCAAGGGCGTGCATAACTTCGACGTGCGTTCGTTCTACCAAGCCGCGCTCAAGGACGCCACGGTGGTCAGTCCGCTGGCCGGCACCGGGCGCAAGGGCCTGCAGCGTTCGATCTTCAACGGCTACACCGACGACGGCGTGAAGGAAGGGCTCTCCTGGTCGATGGACGGCTATATCGCCGACTTCGCCATCGGCAACCTTGCGCAGGCTCTATCTACGCAACACCCAAGCAGCGACCCCTATGGCGCGCAATACGCAACAGATGCGCGCTACTTCCTCGATCGCGCGCTGGATTACACGAATCTCTTCAATGCCGGCATCGGCTTTTTCGTCGGCCGCGACGCCAGCGGCAAGTGGCGCTACACCAAGCAGAATTTCGACCCGCTGCGCTGGGGCGACGACTACACCGAAACCGATGCCTGGAACATGGCCTTCCACGCGCCGCAGGACGGCGCCGGGCTCGCCGCGCTCTACGGCGGACGCGCGGCGCTGGCCGCCAAGCTGGACCAGTTCTTCGCCACGCCCGGCATCTATCACGTCGGCGGCTACGGCGAGCCGATCCACGAAATGCGCGAAGCGCAGGCCGTGCGCATGGGCCAATACGGCCACAGCAATCAGCCCTCGCATCACATCATCTACATGTACGACTATGCGGGCGAACCGTGGAAGGCGCAAGACAAAGTGCGCGACGTGCTCTCGCGGCTCTACCTGGGCAGCGACATCGGCCAGGGCTACCTGGGTGACGAAGACAACGGCGAGATGTCCGGCTGGTGGCTGTTCAGCGCGGCCGGCTTCTATCCGCTGCGCATGGGCACGCCCGAGTACGTGATCGGCGCGCCGTATTTCCCGCACATGGACATCACGCTGGAAAACGGCAAGCACATCCTGATCAACGCACCTGAAGTGAGCGACACCAACCGCTATATCCAGAGCCTGCGCGTCAACGGCCAGCCCTGGCACAAGGTCACCTTGCCGCATGCCTTGCTGGCGCAGGGTGCGACGCTGGACTTCACCATGGGGCCCAAGCCGTCCCAGTGGGGCAGCGACGAACAAGCATTGCCGCCCTCGCTTACCCGCGATGGCAAGCCCGCACCGATGCACGACCTGGCCGGCCCGGGTCAAGGCACGGCCGGCAGCGAACCTTCGATCGCCGATGTCGAGGCGTTGTTCGACCACACCAGCGATACCCAAGCGCAGCTGCCTGGCGTGCCGTCCACCGTGAGCTGGCAGTTCCCGCAACCGCACGCGGTGGCGATGTATACGCTCACCTCGGCGGCGCACGCGCCGGCGCCTTCCGGCTGGACGCTTGAGGCATCCGACGACGGTCAACACTGGACGGTGCTGGATACGCGCAAGGCCGAACGCTTCCCGTGGGCGCGGCAGACGCGGGCGTTCGAGATCCGCCAGGCGGGCGCGTATCGCTATTACCGGTTCCAGTTCGACAACGGGTCGCCGACGGCCCTGGCGGAAATCGGCTTGCTGGGCCACTGACGCGGCGCCGATCCCGGCTTCGACCCGCGCCTCCACGTCGTTCCGGCGAAAACCGGTTGGCGTAGCCCAAAAGTCATGCTCACAACCCCTTCGCCGGGGACTATGGTGGGGAACTGTTTCCCCACATAGGTGATGGCCATGCAACGGCTTAAGAGGATTATCACAGCGACGGTACTGGGAAGTGCCACCACCCTGATGGCGGTGCCTGCCGTATTGGGCGCGAATGCGGGCAGCCAGGTTCCGCCGGGACCCGCCATCGGCATCGACCTGGCCGGCATCGACCATGCGATCAAGCCGGGCGACGATTTCTTCGGCTACGCCAACGGCACCTGGTTGAAAACGGCGCAGATCCCCGCCGACCGCTCCAGCACCGGCACCTTCCTGCAGGTGTACGAACAGGCCGAGAAACACACCGCCGAACTGATCAAGAACATCGGCAGCGCGCACGCGGCGCCCGGTTCCAACGAACGGAAGATCGCCGACTATTACGCCGCGGTCATGGACACGGCCAACATCGAAAAACGCGGCCTGGCCTCGATCAAGCCGCAGCTAGAGCAGATCGACGCGATCAAGACGCGCGACGATCTGGCTACCGTGCTCGGCAGCGAACAGCGCGCCGACGTCGATCCGATCAATAACACCAATTTCCACACCGAACACCTGTTTGGCCTGTTTGTGACGCAAGGCCTGGAAGACCCTGCGCATAACATGGCATATCTGCTGCAGGGTGGCATCGCGATGCCCAGCCGCGAGTACTACCTCTCGCAGGACGCGCAGATGGCCGCATTCCGGGCCAAGTACCAGACCTACGTCACGTCGCTGCTGAAACTGGCCGGCACACCCGACGCCGACGCGCAGGCCAAGGCGATCATCGCGCTGGAAACCAAGATCGCAAAGGCGCAGGAGAGCCTGGTCGACAGCCAAGACGTGCACAAGGCGAACAATGTCTGGAGCATGAGCGACTTCGCGCACAAAGCGCCCGGCCTGGACTGGACCGCCTATTTCAAGGCCGCGGGCCTGGGCGATCAGCAACACATCGACGTGTGGCAACCATCGGCAACGACCGGCATCGCCGCGCTGGTGTCGAGCGAACCGATCCAGACCTGGAAAGACTTGCTGCGCTACCACCTGCTCGACAGCAGCGCACCGCTGCTGCCCAAGGCTTACGACGAACTCAACTTCAACTTCTACGGCACCACGCTGCAAGGCACACCCAAGCAGCAGGAACGCTGGAAGCGCGGCGTGGCCATCACCAATGTCGATCTGGGCGATGCGGTAGGCCAGATTTACATCAAGCACTACTTCCCCGCTTCGTCCAAGGCCAAGGTGCAGGCGCTGGTGAAAAACATCATCGCCGCCTTCGCCGAGCGCATCGACACGCTCGCCTGGATGACGCCCGCCACGCGTGCCAAGGCCAAGGAGAAGATCGCTACCTTGCGGGTGGGCGTGGGCTATCCGGAAAGCTGGCGCGATTACGCCTCGCTTGAGATCAAGCGCGACGATCCGCTCGGCAATCATCGCCGCGCGGAACTGTTCGAATACCGGCACCAGCTCGCCAAGCTGAACCAGCCGGTCGATCGCGGCGAGTGGTGGATGACGCCGCAGACCGTCAACGCGGTGAATCTGCCGTTGCAGAATGCGCTCAATTTCCCGGCCGCGATCCTGCAACCGCCGTTCTTCGACCCCCGCTCGGACGATGCCGCGAACTATGGCGCGATCGGCGCGATCATCGGTCACGAAATAAGCCACAGCTTCGACAACACCGGCGCCGATTTCGACGCGCAGGGCAAGATGGAAAACTGGTGGACGCCCGAGGACGCCGCGCACTTTCAGGCTGCCACGCAGAAGCTGGTCAAGCAGTACGACCAATACGTGGCACTGCCGGGCCTGCATGTAAACGGCCAGCAGACGCTTGGAGAAAACATCGCCGACGTGTCGGGCCTCACTGCCGCGTTTGCCGCTTACCATAAGTCGCTCGACGGCAAGCCTGCACCGGTGATCGATGGCTTGACCGGCGACCAGCGCTTCTTCCTTGCATTTGGACAGGCATGGCGCTCGAAGATCCGCGATGCCGCCTTGCGCCAACGCCTGGCCACCGACGTACACGCACCCGCCAACTTCCGCGCGCAGACCGTGCGCAATATCGACGGCTGGTACGATGCGTTCAACGTAAAGCCGGGCGAAAAGCTTTATCTGGCGCCCGATGAGCGCGTGAAGATCTGGTAAGCCTGCGATCCGCGAAACGTACGGGCCGCACCGTCACCGGTGCGGCCTTTTTGCTTACGCGCTCGTCAACGATGTGGCGCCATCATGCGATGCCCAATCCATCGATCCCGGTGATGGCCTTGCCATCGAACCCGGCGATATCGGCGAAGTGCCGGCCGCGCTCGGCGTAATCGTGGAACTGGTCGAAACTCGGGGCACCCGGCGACAGCAGCACGACGCCGCCTGGTGGCGTGATGGTGCGTGCCATCTCGATCGCGTCGTCAAGCTTGTCGACATCGCCCCGTGGCACGGACGACCTGCCCGCACGTAAAGCCGCCGCGATGCGCGGGCCGTTGGCGCCCTGCGTGACCACGCGCAACGTCGCGCGTCCCGCAACCGACTGCACGAACGGCGACCAATCCAGACCGCGGTCGTGACCGCCCACGATCACCGTCACCTCGCGACCATGCAGACTGTCGAGCGCGGCCAGGGTCGCCAGCGGCGTAGTGCTGATGGAATCGTTGACCCACTGCAAACCATCGCGTTCGCCCAAGGGCTGCAAGCGGTGCGGCAAGGCGCGAAAATGGGCAAGCGCAGGCGCCGCCGCCACCGCATCGAAACCCATGATATCCAACGCCGCGAGCGCCGCGCAGGCATTCAACGCGTTATGCGCGCCGGGAACGGAAAGCTTGTCCAGCGCAAACACGCCCGTCTCGCCGCGCCGGATAAATCCCTCGGCGACATGCCAGCCATCCGGATGGCCGAACAGCCGGCGACGCGGATGCGACGCGGTTTTTTCCAGCAAGCCGGACTGCTCGGCGTTGACCAGCAATTGGTTTGCCGCTTGGGCCAGCTTCAGCTTGTCGGCGACATAGCGTTCGCGCGAACCGTGCCAGTCCAGATGCTCCTCGTACAGGCTGGTGACCACACCCAGCTCCAGCGCACCGGCTTCGCCGGTCTGGAAACTGGAAAGCTCGATCGCCCATAGATCGGCCTGCCGATCGAGCAGTTCGAGCAAGGGCAATCCAATATTTCCCGCCAGCGCGGTGCGCACGCCTAAATCACGTGCCAGGTGCGCGAGCAATGCCGTGGTGGTGCTTTTGCCTTTGGTACCGGTAATGGCAACCACGCGTGCCTGCGAATTTTCCGCAAACCACAACGCGGTGCCGGAGGTGAATCGCGTGCCTTGGGCCTGCGCGGTGACGATGGCCGGCTTATAGGCGGAGATGCCGGGCGACTTGATCACTACATCGTAAGCGCTCAGCGCAACGGCATCCGGTTCGTGCGCATACACGCGCAAGGCGGGGTCCAACGCCTGCGCGTCGGCCGCCTCGGCCTGGCCGCAGTACAACGCAAGCGAAAGTTCCGGAACGCGCAGGCGCAAGGCGTGGATCGCGGCGCGGCCTTCGCGCCCGAAGCCCCAGATCGCCACGCGCTGCCCGGCAAGCTCGGCGATGCGCATGTCAGCCGACGGCCGCGAGCGCCGGCTGCAGGCGGTCTGGCACGCGATGATCGCCGGCCGGCTGCAACCAGGGTTCCAGTGCCAGTTCGGCTACCTCGAGCTGCGGCAGGATCTCGTTGCCAAAGCGCGCCACCAGGGCATCTTCCTGCCATTCCGGCCGCTGGCTCAGTGCGTACATCGCCGCACGCGCCTCGGCGCCTTCGCCCACGCACTCGAACGGTTTGTGGTCGCGGTATTCCAGCAGGGCATCGAAGCCGGCCGTCTGCGTTTCGTCATCGAGCAGGTTGCGGCCGAAGATCGCCAGCAGGCGCGGCTTGGGCAGGAACGGCGCCAGCGCCAGGAATACGAAGTGGCATTTCGGGCACTCGCCGCACCAGCGGTCGGCCGGCCTGGGACCGAGCAGTTTGAAATTGCGATTGCAACTGGAGAACACGTCGAAGTACGGCGTGAGTTTGGCGAACGCGCGCGTAATGGCCAATTCGGAATACGGCCGCAGCAGCGAGCAGTAATGCAGATCGGCGGCCACATGCGTGTACAGCCAGTCGCCCAGCGCCCGCTCGAAGGCGTAGCCCTTGCTCCATTGGTGGTTTACCTGCTGGCCGTCGTATTCGAGCGTGGCCGCGGAGGCGGAACGTTCGTTGGCGAAGGCGATGCTGTCGTAGCCGTAAAGAATCGCCGCGACCGCGAGTACCGCCGAATTCACCGCCGTCACGGGGATATGCCCGTTCCAGGCGCCGAGCCGGTTCAGTTCGAACAGGCCCGGCGCCAGTTCGCGTTGAATGTTGAGCGTGGGAAGCCCCGTGCGTTCGGCGCACGTGGCGATCAATGGCGAATTGCCCACCCACACGGCGGTCGCCGCGCCACCGGCCTGTTTGATCGCTTCGACCGCGACCAGCGAATCCTTGCCGCCGCCGATGGGCACCAGGGTGCGCGGCGGCAGATGCAGCGCCGAAGCCAGCACCATGCCCGAAGGTTCGCCCGAGCGTGGGAACGCGATGCGTCCGCGCAGGTCCAGGCCGTTGCGGTAGGCAAATTCGGCCAGGCCATGCAGGTACAGGGCATCGAGCAGATCGGCCGTGGCATCGTCCAGCGGCCCGCTGCAAAGCTCGATCTTCGGCGGCACGCCGGCCTTGTAATAGCTGACGCCGGCGATCAGATGCAGCAGCGTCAACGCCGCTTCGAAAGCGTGCTTGCGCTCGGCGGTAACGGCGGGGGCGGCCGGAAAACGCACGCGCTCGATCAGTTCCTCGCCCTGGTCGAAGGCATACACCAGCTCCGCGACGCCGTCGGCGTAACTGCAGCGCACGAAGCGGAAGACCTGAGTCAGGCGGGGTTGGATCGGGTTGGTCACTCGCAAAGCTCCGGATCTGTTTCTAACGTGTTGCAATGGCGGCCCCTCACCCCCGCCCGTTCCTCGGGGGGGGTAGCGGGAGGAACCGCGTCGCGCTGTGCCCCCTCTCCCCTCCGGGGAGAGGGCCGGGAGTGAAAGGTCGCTCCTGCCAGAGCCTCCAAAATCACCCCAAGCACTGCTTCGGTATTTTTCAATACATCATTGTTCCAGAAACGCAGCACACGGTAACCCATTCCTTCAAGTCGATACGTACGATCGGCATCCTTTGCCATCATTTCCACATGTTGTCCGCCGTCGAGCTCCAGAATCAGGCAGTATCCGGACAGATGAAATCGACGATATAGCGATCGATTCCATGTTGGCGGCAGAATTTCCATCCCAAGCAATGGCGATTGCGCAAATGGCGCCAGAGCAAGCGCTCGGCATCGGCCATATTCCGCCGCAGCTTCCTCATCCGATCCACGTGCAAACGTTTCATCCTTGCGACTCCGCGCTTTTCCCCTTCTCCCCCTCCGGGGAGAAGGCCGGGATGAGGGGATAACCTTGCGAGAAGGCATCCTCAAACCGGCTTCGATTTTCCTTCATCGCAAGATTGTCCCCTCACCCTCCCCTCTCCCCGAAGAGGAGAGGAAAGAGCGCGGCGTCACTCCAGGATGATCTCTTGCGCCTCGTCCCGCAGATTGTACGGCGAGGACATCACTTTCCCGTAGGCGCCGGCCTGGGCGATCAACACCACGTCGCCCTCTTTGGCCTCGGGCAGGCGGCGATCGGAGCCGATCACGTCGCCGCTTTCGCAAATCGGGCCCACCACCTGGTACAGCGCCGTCGCCGGCTCGTCCAGGCGGGTGAGATTGACGATTTCATGCCAGGCGTCGTACAGCGCGGGACGGATCAGGCTGTTCATGCCGGTGTCCACGCCCAGGTAACGCCAGCTGCCCTTGCCCTTCTGTTGCGTGACGCGGGCAAGCAGCACGCCGGCATCGGCCACCAGGTAGCGGCCGGGCTCCATCCACAGCTGGTAGTGCGGGTAGGCCGCCTTGACCTTGCGCAGCACCTCGTCCAGCGCGGCGATGTCCAGCCGTGCTTCGCCCGGATGCGAAGGCACGCCCAGACCCCCGCCGATGTCGAGGAACGCCACGCTGCCGATACGTTCGGCGAGACTGGCCAGCTGGCCGTACACCTCGCCCCAGTGCTTGTCGTCGAGGATGCCCGAGCCCAGGTGCGCGTGCAGGCCGCGCACGGTGACATGATGCGCGTCGGCCAGACGCAGGAATGCGTCGATCTGGTCCACCGGCAAGCCGAATTTGCTACCGCTGCCGCCGGTACGCACTTTTTCGTGATGCCCCAGCCCACGTCCGAGATCCACGCGCAGCACGATGTCGCGTCCGCGGAAAACCTCGCCCCAGTGTTCCAGCGGATAGAGCGAATCGAGCGAGACGGTGGCGCGGGTGCCCAGCGCCCATGCGTAGTCCTCGCGCGGCGCGAAATTGGGCGTGAACAACAGCGGTGCCGACTCGGGAACCGCGGCCATCACGGCCTTCAATTCGCCCGGCGAGACGCATTCGAAACCGAAGCCCTCTTCGGCCAGTGCGCGCAGGATGGCCGGATGCGTGTTTGCCTTGACCGCGTAATGCAGCCGGTCCACGGCCGCCAGCGTTTTCAGATTGCGCGCCTGCTGACGCACCGTGGGCAGGTGATACACGTAGCGTGGCGTGGCCTGGGTGCCCAGTTGCAGCAGCCGATCGCGGCACGCCGTGCGCCACCAGGCGTCGCCCGCGGGCGCCGCTTCGCCGCTGCCGTACAGGCTTTGCCAGCTGGAGCCGAACAGGGCGCTGTCGTCGGTGCGCAACGCGCCGGCGGCGATCAGCATGTCGTGCAGGCGTGGGATCAGCTCGTCCACCACGCTCTCATCCACCACGAAGGTGAGGTTGAGGTTGTTGGACGATTGCGAGATCAGGTGCACGCGCAACTGGCCAAATTCCGCCAGCACGCCCGACAAGGTATGCAGCATGGAGCGCATGCCGCGCCCGACCAGGGTGATGGCCGCGCACGGCGCGATGACTTTCACGCGGCACACCTTCGCCAGGTCGCTGGCCAGCGCGGCGACCGCATCGGAATCGAGCAGGTTTTCGGTGGGATCGAGCGACACGGTGACGTTGGTCTCGGCCGAACTGATCAAATCCACCGACAGCCCGTGTTGCTTGAATTGCGCGAACACGTCGGCCAGGAAGCCGACCTGCTGCCACATGCCCACCGACTCCATCGATATCAGCGTGATGCCCTTGCGCGCACTGATCGCTTTGACGCTTGGCGCGTGTTCGCGCACTTCGGGCCCGATCACCGTGCCCTCGAGTTCGGGCCGGTTGGTGTCCTTGATCAGCATCGGTACGCGCGGCTCGCGCAGTGGCGAGAGGCAGCGCGGATGCAGCACCTTGGCGCCGGTGGAGGCGATTTCCTGCGCCTCTTCGTAATCGAGCTTCTGCAACAGGCGCGCACCGGGCACCTGGCGCGGATTGGCGGTGAACATGCCGGCGACGTCGGTCCAGATCTCCACCCGCTGCGCTTTCAGCAACGCGCCGAAATAGGAGGCCGACGTATCCGAACCGCCGCGGCCGAGCAGCACCGTGCGCCCCTGCGCTTCGCGCGCGATGAAGCCCTGGGTGATGAACACCTCGCCTTGCGCGGCCAGCCTTTGGTTCAAGCTGGGGTCGGGTTTGGCCTCGACCATCGCCGACAGCAACTTGGTGCGCTCGTTCTGGTTGGGCAGCGCCACCGCCGCCAGGCAATCGCGCGCATCCAGCCACCGCGTGGGCAGGCCGCTGTGACTGAGAAATGCCGAACCCAATGCGCTGGACATCAGCTCGCCATGGGCCTGCACCAGCGCCGACCATGCCAGCTCGCCCAGCACCGCCGGACCTTCATCGGCCAGCCGTGCCAATTCGCTCAAGCGCGCCGCGAGGGTGTCGGGAACGGCCAGCTGCATGTGATCGAGCAGGTCGTAGTGACGTTGCGCGATCGCCTTGGCAGCCTCGATTCGTTTGCCTTTGTCTTCCTGTGCGCACAATTGTTTGAGTGCGTCGGTGATGCCGGTGAGCGCGGACACGACCACCAGCACGCGCGCGCCTTCGGCACGGCGGCTGGCGACCAGCTCACGGATGTTCTGCCAACGTGGCAAGGTGGCGACACTGGTGCCGCCGAACTTCATCACGATCCAGGGAGCGCCGGCGGAAAGCGGCGCGGAGGCGTTGGAGGTCACGGTTTCTCTGTCAGCGTTGCGGGGAAAACATTCCTGCCAGTGTTGCGCTGCATCAGCCGGAATGCAACCGCTGATTGGTACTAAGGGTTTGGACGGCTAAATGCCCCTGCGCATCTTGCCGCAGACAGCTCCTCCCCCTGCTTCGCAGGGGGAGGTTGGGAGGGGGTGCTCTTAAAACTTGCATCGAGGCAAGATTGCTTTACCCCTCCCCAGCCCTCCCCTGCGCGCAGGGGAGGGAGCAGTGCTCGGATTTATTCGACCATGACGGGAATCTTGCCGATCTTCGCCTGCCACTCGCGCGGACCGGTCTTGTGTACCGAGGTGCCGGCCGAATCCACCGCCACGGTCACGGGCATGTCCTGGACCTCGAATTCGTAGATGGCCTCCATCCCCAGGTCTTCGAACGCCAGCACGCGGCTGGCCTTGATCGCCTTGGAGACCAGGTAGGCGGCACCGCCGACGGCCATCAGGTACACCGACTGGTGCCGCTTGATGGCCTCGATCGCCGCCGGTCCGCGCTCGGCCTTGCCGACCATGCCCAGAAGGCCGGTCTGCGCCAGCACCTGTTCGGTGAATTTGTCCATGCGCGTGGCCGTGGTCGGGCCGGCCGGGCCTACCACCTCGTCGCGCACCGGATCGACCGGGCCAACGTAGTAGATGAAGCGGCCGCGGAAATCCACCGGCAACGGCTCGCCTTTGTTCAGCATGTCGACCATGCGCTTATGCGCAGCGTCGCGGCCGGTAAGCAGCTTGCCGTTGAGCAGCAGTACCTCGCCGGGTTTCCAGCCGGCGACGTCCTCGCGCGTCAACGTGTCGAGGTTGACGCGACGGCCCTTGGACGCGTCGTAGGTGAGCTTGGGCCAATCTTCCAGCGAAGGCGGATCGAGCATCACGGGGCCCGAGCCGTCCAGCGTGAAATGCGCGTGGCGCGTGGCGGCGCAATTGGGAATCATCGCCACTGGCAGGTTGGCGGCATGGGTCGGGTAATCCTTCACTTTGACGTCGAGCACGGTGGTCAGCCCACCCAGGCCCTGCGCGCCGATGCCCAGCGCGTTGACCTTTTCGTACAGCTCGATGCGCAACTCCTCGGCGCGATTACGCGGGCCGCGCGCGATCAGGTCCTGGATGTCGATCTCTTCCATCAGCGCCTCTTTCGCCAGCAGCATGGCCTTTTCGGCGGTGCCGCCGATGCCGATGCCCAGCATGCCCGGCGGGCACCAGCCGGCGCCCATGGTCGGCACGGTCTTGAGCACCCAGTCGACGATGGAGTCGGAGGGGTTGAGCATGACGAACTTGGATTTTGCCTCCGAACCGCCGCCCTTGGCCGCGACGATCACATCGACGGTATCGCCCGGCACGATGGAGACGTTGATCACCGCCGGCGTGTTGTCCTTGGTGTTGGCGCGCTTGCCGGCCGGATCGGCCAGCACGCTGGCGCGCAATGTGTTGTCGGGGTGGTTGTAGGCACGGCGCACGCCCTCGTTGACCATGTCCTCCAGGCTCATCGTCGCATCCCAGCGCACGTTCATGCCCACCTTCAGGAACACCGTCACGATGCCGGTGTCCTGGCACAGCGGACGATGGCCTTCGGCGGCCATGCGCGAATTGATCAGGATCTGCGCCATCGCATCCTTGGCGGCCGGCGACGCTTCGCGCTCGTAGGCTTTGGCGAGGTTGGTGATGTAGTCGACGGGGTGGTAGTAGCTGATGTACTGGAGTGCGTCGGCAACGGACTGGATCAGGTCGTCTTGTTTGATGAGGGTCATGGCGGCTGCTTGGACTGGAGGGACGAGACCCGGCGAGCCTTGCACCCGCGGGACGTAACCTCCTTATTGTGCCCCATTGGGCCCTGCCGTTAAAAAAACGGCCGCGCCAGGCGGCCGCAAAGATGGGGCTTAACCCCTTGAATCAGAAGCGATATTCGGCTTGGAGCGAGTACATGCCGATGCGGGTGCTGTAACTGTTATCGGCGTTAGGCGCGCGATAGGTGTCGTAGGCAAGGCCCAGGCTGAACGACTTGTTGACGTTGTAGCCGCCGCCGACGCCGAAGTATTCGCCCGTGGCGACTTCCCAGCCGCGGTAATTGGACGGCTGGCCGGACACATTCGTATAGCGCTCTTCATAGCTGGTACGTGCGCGGAACCAGCCCAGGCGACCGCCGACGTACCAATGCTCAGCGATGTTGTAGTTAAGGTTGGCGCCAAGCAGCCAGCCGCGCGTCTTCACCTGCTGGCGGTCGATGGAGCCGTCCGGAAACGCGGCGCGCGCGGTGGCGTTGCCAAGGTAGCCATAACCGGCCTCGACGCCGTAATCGACCACGCTGTTCCAGCGATAACCCGCGCGCAGCGCGCCGGCCTTGCCGGTCTTGCTGAAGCTGTTGTCATAACCGGTAAAGGGGTTATCGACCTGATAGTGGGACGCGCCGAGATTGGTGTTGACGAACGCATTGCCATCGGCAAGGGCGACGGACGAAACCGTACCAAGCGCCATGGCCATAGCGACTGTTGCGAACTTCCGCATGTTGAGTACTTCCTTATTGAGGGTGGGGAAATCGACCGCCCGACCTGATGGCATGCCAGCGATGCCGTCGCGAGCTTTGAAAAAAGCCGCGAAAAGGTACCCAATTGCGCGCCCGGCGCATAAAGGCATTTCCTACATGGTTGTAGGTCGGCGCTTACGCAAAATGCGTTCGCGAATTTTCCTCACCGCGTACAGACTTAGGCCTACAGCGATGGACTACCTTTACTGACACAACAGTGCGCACAACCGGACGAAGCGCACGAGCCATTTTCCGACAACGAAGCGGCTCCAAGTGCTGATTTTTTCAGCGCGGAATGATTTATCCGACATCTGTCGATAGTCATCGTATTAGACGGCTGATCAGCGTCTTCCCCTACCTGAAATCAGCGAATACCTACATGACGTGCGGACACTTCCCCGCCCGGCGATAGCGTTATACGCTGGTCCAAGCGGTGTGACGGCAGTCATCAGGGGAGACGGACGCCGCCGCGGGGAAAGAATTCTCTTCACGTTAAATGCCTACCGGTCTTGCCGGAGCAGGCCTGGCCGCGTGCATCGCTTGGCACGCACCACGTCGATTCGGCCAACCGCTTCGCCTCGCAAAGGAGATACACCATGTTCGCGAAGTTGCACCGCACATCGCTTTCGTTGTCTCTGGGTTTGTTGTTGGCCGGCTTGAGCGCCGGCGCCGTGGCGGCCACCGCAACGCCTGCCGTCGATACAGGTGCGGCGGCGTCCAACCAGGTCGTCAACGTTACGCTGGTACTTAAGTTGCGCAATCAGGCTGCGTTGGAGAATTTCATCAAGCAGACCGTGACGCCGGGCAATCCCAATTATCAGCGGTTCCTCACCACCAGCCAGTTCGCGGCGCAATACGGCGCCACGGACGAGGCGATCGCACGCGTGCAATCGGTACTCAAGCAGCAAGGCATCACCAGCGAAGTGCTGCCCAGCCATCTGGCGATTCGCACCAGCGGCACGCTGCGCCAGTACAACCAGTTGTTCCAGACCTCGGTGCACAACTTCGTGTCGCGCCAGGACGGGCACAGCTTCCACAAGCCGGTTTCGGCGCCGCAGATTCCTTCGGCCATCGCCGACGTGGTGGATGCAGCCAGCGGCCTGAGCAATGAGCTGATCTATCGTCCGCATCACGTCTCCTCGTCGGCATTTACCTCACTTGCCGCGCAACATCCCAAGACCAGCGCACTGGCGTTCGGCGCGGGCGGATCGAGCAGCAATCCCACCGCCACAGGCATACCCGGCGAATACACGGTGGGCGACGTGGCCAATTTCTACGACATCAATCCGCTCTATAAGCGCGGCGTCGTGGGCAAGGGCTCCACCGTCGCCATCGTGACGCTGTCGAACTTCTATCCCTCCGACGCGCAAACCTATTGGAACGATATCGGCCTGGCGACCAAGCCCAACCGCATCACGCAGGTGCATGTAGATGGCGGCGGGGCCATTGACGGCGGCAGCGGTGAAACGTCCATCGACGTGGAACAGTCCGGCGGCATCGCGCCCTTCGCCAACATCATCGTGTACGACGCGCCGAATGCCGGCAACGGCTTTGTCGATGCGTTCGCGCAAGCCGTGTCGGACAACGTCGCCGATAGCATCTCCACCAGCTGGGGCTCGCCGGAAATCTTCAATTTCGCCGCACTCAACATCGACGGCGCCAGCGATACCGATACCCGGGACGTGGGCGATCTGCGCGCGTTCCACGCGATCTTCCTGGAAGCGGCGGCGCAGGGCCAGTCGCTGTTCGCCGCCGCAGGCGACTCCGGTGCGTACGATACCGTGCGCTCGCTGGGAACCGGCACCGCGGCGGGCGACTTCAGCGCACCGCTGACGGTGGATTCGCCGGCCTCCGATCCATACATCACCGCAGCCGGCGGCACCACCACACCGTACAGCTTTGCCTTCGGCACCGGCCCGGTGCAGTCCATCACCCAGGAAAGCGTCTGGGGCTGGGATTACATCCAGAACTATTTCAACACCTACATCGGCCCCAACGTGATCGACCTGTTCTCCACGGGCGGCGGCGGCGGCGTGAGCGTGTATTGGCATACGCCGTTCTATCAGGATTTCACCTTCGGCGTTCGCAGCAGCGAGGCAAAGCAGTCGCTGGTCTACATCGATCCCAGCGCGGGCCCGACCACGTTGCTGAAACTGCCGTCCCATTTCGCCGGCCGCAACGTGCCGGACGTGGCACTGAATGCCGACCCTGAAACCGGCTACATCTATGTCGCCACCTCCGATGGCGGCGTGATTGCCGGCGAAGGCGGCACCAGCTTCGTGGCGCCGCAGCTCAACGGCATCACGGCATTGCTCAAGCAAAGCACGGGGCATCGCGTAGGCCTGTGGAATCCGCAGATCTATGCGCTGCAGAACTTCTTCGGCTACGGCCGCTTCTCGGCCTTCAACAGCGTACGCGCCGGCGACAACTGGTTCTACTACGGCTCGCCGCACTACAACCCGGGTGCGGGCATCGGCACGCTGGACGTGGCCAATCTGGATACGTTCCTGCGCAGCGGATTCTGATCCTGGCCTGCTGGCTTGAACAACCGGCCCGCACGTCTCGCGTGCGGGCCGGTTTCTTTTGGGCCATACGCAAACGCGCCGCAACCGCTACGATGGATGGCTCGCAACGACGGATGCCACCATGCCTACCAAGCGCCGCTTCATGCAGCTGGACGTGTTTTCCAACCAGCCTTTGCAAGGCAATCCGCTGGCGGTAGTGATCGACGGCGATGGTCTTTGCGATGACACCATGCGCGCTTTCGCGCGCTGGACGAATCTGTCGGAAACCACTTTCCTGCTGCCGCCCACCTCGCCGCAAGCCGATTACCGCGTGCGCATCTTCACGCCACGCCAGGAATTGCCATTTGCCGGCCATCCCAGCGTGGGCAGTGCGTATGCGGCGATCGAAGCCGGGCTGGTGCCGCCCGGTAAACATGCCTTGATCCAGGAATGCGCCGCTGGCCTGCTGCCGATTCGGGTCGATGGCGACGGCGCCGGACGCAGCATCCACGTGCAGGCGCCGCCCGCGCACGTGCACCGCGTCGAGGACGATGTACGCGCCTTGCTCGGCCGCGCGTTGCAGGTTGTGCTGGAAGAGGCGCAGTTGCGTCTTATCGACAACGGACCGCGCTGGCTGATCTGCGACTTGCGCGATGCGGCGCATGTGCGCGGCCTCACGCCCGATCTGCCGGCCATCGCCGGCCTCTGCCGAAACCTGCGCGCGGTCGGCGTGAGCGTGTTCGGTGCCCAACAGGCGCTCGACGCCGCCATGGCGGTGCGCGCGTTCTGTCCAGCCGACGACATCCCGGAAGATCCGGTCACCGGCAGCGCCAATGCAGCGATCATGGCCTTTCTCACCGAACGCGGCGCGCACCGCTACGGCGCGCGCTATCGCGCCAGCCAGGGGCGCGAGATGCAGCGCGACGGCTACGTGGACGTCGCGCGCGATCCGGCCAGCGGCGCCATCACCATCGGCGGCGAATGCGTCATCGCCATCCGCGGCGAACTGGAACTGTAAGCGCGCCAAGCATGGCGGCCACGCCGGCGTTTAGAAACCGGGGCGGGGGCAACCGCTTGCGCCGGACGCTTGCCCTGGCCCAGCGCGATTGCCATGCTCTGGGTTTACGACCGAAGGAACCTTGCCATGACATCACCGGTTGCCGACTACCAGCGCAGCCTTCGTTTGCGGGACGCCGCGCTGGTCGTCATCGGCGGCATCATCGGCGGCGGCATCTTCCTCAATCCGTACATCGTCGCGCAGCGCACCGAATCGGGACTTGCTTTGCTGCTGATGTGGATCGGCGCGGGCGTACTGACGCTGATCGGCGCGCTCTGCTACGCCGAACTGGGTGCGCGCCGCCCGCACGCCGGGGGCAGCTACGTCTACTTGCGCGAAGCCTTCGGACCGCTGGCCGGCTTCCTGTTCGGCTGGACCATGTTGCTGGTGATTTATTCCGGCTCCACCGCCGCCGTGGCGACCATCTTCGCCAAATACGCCGCATCCGTGTTCGACCTGCCGACCGCGACGGCGGCGCCGCTGGCGGTGGGCGCACTGGTGCTGGTCGCGGGCATCAATCTGTTCGGCCTGAAGTTCGGCACGCACATGCAGAACCTGTTCACGCTGCTCAAGCTGCTGGCGGTCGCGGTGCTGGTGGTGTGCGGGCTGTTCCTGGCGGGCGCGGGCAGCACCCCGGTGCTGGCACAGGATCCGGCGCGGCAACACGTGGGTTTCATGTCCGCCTCGCTGCCGGTGCTGTTCGCCTATTCGGGCTTCACCTATCTCAACAACCTTGCCGGTGAAGTACGCGAACCGCAACGCACGCTGCCGCGCGCACTCACACTGGGCATGACAGGCGTGATCGTGGCCTACGCGCTGGTCAACATCGCCTACCTCGCCGTGCTCGGCCACGATGGCCTGGCGGCCAGCCAGACGCCGGCGGCGGACGTGATGGACAAGGTGTTTGGCAGCGCGGGGGCCAAGCTGATCGCAGTGGGCATCGCCATCTCCACCTTCGGCTTCTGCAACATCACCCTGGTGGCCGGCGCGCGCGTGCTGCAAGTGATGGGCGAGGACGGGCTGTTTTTCGCCAGCGTGGGGCGGCTGCATCCGCGCCATCACACGCCCAATCTCGCCTTGCTGCTGCTCACCGGCTGGTCGATCGTGCTGGTGCTGTCGGGCAGCTACGGCCAGTTGCTCGATTACGCCACCTTCGGCGACTGGCTCGCCTGCGCAGTGGGTGTGGCCACCTTGTTCTGGTATCGGCGCCGGCAGCGGGGCGAGGTGTCGTTCCGGGTACCGGGCTATCCGCTACTGCCCTTGATCTTCATCGCCACCATCGGCCTGGTGGTGGTGCAGAGCTTGCGTACCAGCCTGGTCAATACCGGTATCGGGCTGGCCATCATGGCGGCGGGCATCCCGGTTTACCTGGTCTGGCGGCGCCTGTTCCGGCCTGCGCACCCCTGACGCTGACAAGCCCTAACAGGCTGTTGATAAGCCGCCTGTTAAAACCGCGCATGGGCGGCCTGCCGCCAAGCAAGCGCAACCGCGCCTGTTTAGCCTCCATCCAGACACCGGCCCGCCGCGCCGGAAACGTCCGGGCAAGCACGTTCCCGGCCGCCTGATAATTTCCTGCGGCAATGCCACAATGGGCAGATAGGTACCAAGGAGAATTCATCGATGGCGCAAGACCACGCCGCGCCGGCACCTCGCAAGGCCGACAAGGCTGCCCTCGCCCCTGTCGTCAGTGGCGGCGGGATCGATCTGCTGATCAACGGCGAGCACTTCAACCACACCGGCGATCCGGACCTGCCGCTGCTCTGGTACCTGCGCGACGTACTGCGCCTGGATGGCACCAAATACGGCGGCGAACACGGTGAAGGCGGTGCGGACCTGGTGCTGGTCGATGGCAAGGCCGTCTCGGCCATCGGCGTGCCGATGAGCAAGCTGCAGGGCCGGAAGGTGGTCACCGTGGAAGGACTGGCCGATGCCAAAGGCACGCTGCATCCGCTGCAGCAGGCGTTCATCGACGAAGACGCCATCGGCTGCGGCTACTGCACGCCTGGCTGGCTGATCGCCTCGATGGATTTGCTGACGCGGCATAAGGATCCTTCGGACAGCGACATCGACACCCTGCCCAACCTTTGCCGCTGCGGCTGCCAGACGCGCGTGCGCAAGGCGGTCAAGCGCGCCGCCGCGGCCATGAAGCAAGGAGCCAAGGCATGAGCGGCGCAGTGGAACTGTCGCGCCGCCGCTTTCTGCAAGTGCTGGCCGGCACCGCCGGCGCGCTGATCGTAGGCGTGCGCACCGCACTGGCCAACGAACCGCCGATACCGCTGGACATGCTCGGCGATACCCTCTACGGCCTGGGCCTATACGTACGCATCGACGCCGACGGCGACGTGCTGATCGGCGCGCGCGATCCGGATACCGGCACCGGCGTGAACACCGCCTTGCCGCGCATCATCGCCGACGAGCTGGATGCCGACTGGCGGCGCGTGCGCGTAGTGCCGCTGGGCCTTGGCGTGGTCAATGGCAACGGCGAACCGCGCTGGCTCTATGGCCAGCAGGTGGGCGGCACCGGCAACTCCATCCCGCGTGCGTGGCACGACCTTCGCGCCGCCGGCGCGCTGGCGCGCTGGCTGCTGGTGCAGGCCGCCGCGCAGCAACTGGGTGTACCGGCCGATCGCCTGCGCACGGAAAAGAGCGTGGTGATCGCGCCCGATGGCCGCCAACTTACCTATGGCTCGCTTGCCGCGGCAGCCTCCAAGATCGCGCCGCCGCCGAATCTCCCCGCGCTGAAAACACCCGATCGCTACACCCTGATCGGCCAGCCGGCCGGCGACGTCGATGCGCACGCGATCGTGACGGGCCAGACGCCCTACTCGCTCGACCAGCATGTCGGCGACGCCGTGGTGGCCGTGCTCGCACATTGCCCGTGGCCGGACGGACGCCTCGCCGAGAGAGACTTCAGCGCCGCGATGGGCATCAAGGGCGTGCTGAAGGTGATCGAACTCAAGCCCGATCCGGCATTGCCGCCCGGGCAAACCGTGATCGCGCCCGTTGTCGCGGTGATCGCCGACACCACCTGGGCCGCGCTGCAAGGCCGGCGCGCGCTGAAACTGACGTGGAAGCCGGGCCCCAGCGGCAGTGAAAGCACCGCCGCGCTGGAACAACAGGCCACCGCGCTGCTCGCCAGCGACAGCGCGCCGACCACGCGCGTGCGCGACGACGGCGACGTGCAGAAAGCGCGCCGCAAAGCCGCGCGCCACGTCGATGCCACCTACTATCAACCGTGGCTGGCACACGCCACCAGCGAACCGATGAACTGCCTGGTGCGACTGGACAAGACCAGCGCCACGCTCTACGTGCCCACGCAATCGCCACAACAGGCATGGACGGTGGTGCAGCATCTTACCGGCCTGCTGCCCGAGCAGATCGACATCCGCGTGCCGCGCATCGGCGGCGGCTACGGCCGCCGGCTCGATCATGACTACGTCGCCGAAGCGGTGCTGCTGGCCCAGGCCATCGACAAGCCGCTGCGCCTGTTCTGGACGCGCGACGAAGACCTTACGCACGACTACTACCGCTCCGGCTGCGTACACCAGCTCAGCGCCATCATCGACAGCAAGCGCCGTATCCTGGCATGGAACCAGCGCGTGGCCAGCGCCTCGGCGCAGAGTGGCCGCGGCGTGTCGAGCGACCGGTTATGGACGTCCGAAGTGGACGTCAACCAGCTGCCGGCGGGCCTGGTACCCAACTATCGCAGCGACTGGTTCAGCCTGGCCTCGTCCTTGCCGCGCGGCCCGCATCGCGGCATGCCGCATCTCACCAATGCGTTTGCGGTCGATTGCTTCATCGATGAGATCGCGCACGCGCTCAAAGAAGATCCGCTGGACACGCGCCTGCGCCTGATCGGCGATGCACGCCTGGTCCCACTGCAAGGTGGCGGCGCGATCGACACCGCGCGCCTGGCCAACGTGCTCAAGCTGGTGGCCGACCGCATCAATTGGAAGGACTGGCTGCGCTCGGTCAACGGTCTGGGGATCGCCTGCTGGTACATGGATGGCGCCTACGTGGCGCACGCCATCGAAGTCTCGCTGCAGGGCGAGAAACTCACCATCGAGCGCGTGGCATGCGCGGTCGACGTCGGCCGGGTGATCAACCCCATGGGTCTGGAGGGCCAGGTGGCCGGGGCGACACTGGACGCCCTCGCCACCGCCATGAACCTTGCCATCACCACCAAAGACGGCAAAGTGCAGCAAAACAGCTGGAAAGACTATCCGCTCGCCGGCATGGCGCAACTGCCCAAGGCGGTGGAAGTAATCGTGGTGCCGGGTGAAGACGACCCGACCGGCGCCAGCTTCCTGGCCATGCCCACGGCGGCGCCCGCGCTGGCCAATGCGGTGTTCCGCGTCAGCGCCACGCGCGTGCGACGCCTGCCGCTGATGAAAGAGTTCATGCGCTTGCAATGATCTTTGCCGGGTCGGTGCGGCATCGGCTCATTCCCGCACTGGCGGAAATGAGCCATACCCGACGCCGCCCCTGCTCCATCAATGAAACTGATCGCTTGCCGGCACCCACGAACTGGAAGACGGTGCCGGCAGGCGCACGGTTTTGACCGTCTCCGATGGCGGACAATGGGGCGGCATCGGACCGCCGCTGACGCGCGCGGCCGCGCATTCGGCGCTGTTATCCAGATTCACCGGTGCGCTGGGCGCTTGCTGGGTCGCCGCGGGCGCCATGACAGGTATCGAGGCATTTTTCGAAGGAAGATTCAGCCGATCGTAAATCGCCTTCGGCAGCGGCGGCGGCGGCGGATCGGGATTGCTGCAGCCAAACAGCGCCGACGGCAGCAGCGGCATCACCGTGCATTTGATGCGCACGCCCTGCGGCAGATTGAAGGTGTGACTCACCGTGGTTTTCTCGACCGCGTGACGCAAGGCCGTATCCACCGAGCTCTCGCCCTTGGGCGTCCAGTACTGGTCGAACACGGTCGGGCGATACTTCGGCAGATGGATGTTGTGCGACATGATCTCCGTGTCGCCGCGCGGCGTGAGCTGAATATAGGTGCCGTTGGGATTGCCCGGCGCGCCACCGCTCTGCGTTGCGGGCGTGCTGCCCGTACCCGCCGCGGGCGAAGGCTCGCCGTTCTGCGCGCTGTTGTTCTGCGCAGGCTGGTTGGCCCCGTTGGGCTGCCCGGGATTGCCCGTCTCGCTGCCCTGTGGCGTGGCGTTGGGGGCGGTGCTCGCGCTGTTTTGGGTTTCGTTCGACGGCGCCGGCAACGGCGAAGGCGAGGGACTCGATTCGGGCGACGGCGTTGCCGCGGAGGTTTTCTCGCTGGCCGCCGATTCCGGCGCCTTGCTCGGCGATGTGGCGGGCGGCACAGGTGTGATCGACGGCGAGGGATTCAACTGCGGCTGCAGCGACGCCTCGGGCAATGCCGGCGTCGTCGCGGGTGTCGCGGCCGGCGGCGTGACCGGTGCCGCCGGCGCGGGTGTGGGCGGCGCGGCCGGCGTGACCGGCGTCGGCGCCAGCTGCACCTCTTGCGGACGAAGCTCCGGCGTCACTATCTGCGGCGCGATACGCGGCGTGATTGGCTGAACCTGCTGCAGATCCGACGGCTGCAGGTTGACCGTAGGCGCGGTCTTGGCCGGCATCGGCACCGGCGGCATCGATTCCACCGGCGTCGATGGCGGCGCGGCGGGCGCGGGAGCCGGCGCGACCGCGACGACATTGGGCGCCGATACCGGCTGCAGCGATGGCTTTTCCACCGCTACCTGCGGCGGCGTGACCGTCGGCGGCGTTTGCGCCATCTGCGTGGGCAGCGCCACCGAAGGCAGCGGCGGCATCGGCTTGGTGCCTTCGGCCTGCGGCTTGGGTGGCGGTACGGGCTGGAACTGCGGCGGCACCGGCTGCGCGGCCGTCACCGCCTGCAACGACAAGGCCGGTGGCGGCATGCCGACCGGCTTGGGTTGCGCGATCTGCACCGGCAACGCCTTGGGCAACGTCACCGGCGGCAGCGGCGCGGCCACGGGATGCGGCTTTTCGGCAGCGGCAATCTTGGTCGGCGCGACCACCGGCGTCTTGGCCGGTGCCGGGACAGGCGGCTGCCGCGTCACGGCCACCGGCGCCGCCGTCGAGGCTTCATGGGTAACGTGCACGGCCTGCTCGCTGTTGCCGCGGTGCGTGGGGCCGTGTTCTTTCGGCGGCACGCCGCGCACGGGCGGCGGCGGTGGCGGGATCGGCTTGTTGGTGATGATGCGCACCAGCAGCGGCGAACCCTTCGGCTCCGGCGGCGGTGGCGGCAAGTCATAGGGCGAGCCCAGGATCGCGCCGAGCATAAAGATCACATGCACCACCAGCGCACCGAACACGGCGATCACTTTCAGCAGGCGATCGCGCGGACGGTCGCGGATCTTGCGCCGGTAAACGATCGCCCACGTCGCCGCGTCGCGCGGCGACTTGATCATGAGAACTGGCTTGGGCGGGGCGGGCGGGCCCGATGGCGAGGATGACATTCCATCAGTTTAACGGCGCGACGACATTTCTTGATGGCGGTTCGACGCCCTCGTCACGCCGACGCCCGCGCCCATCGCCAAGCGGCGCCACGGCGCTCAATGCACCGCCGCGGGACGCGCGTGTTTGCCCGCATCGACCGCGCGCGTGGGCGTATCCACCGGACAGCCGTAAGGCAAGGGCTTGCCTGCCCTGTAGTCGGCGATGCAGGTGGCCACGTCCGGCGCCTTGGGCTTGGGCGCGTTCTTGATCAACGCTGCCGGCGCCATGTCCAAGCGCTCGTCGCCATCGGTGGGTGGTGGCGGCGGCGGTGGATCGGCGCCGCCGCAACCGCCGCGGAGCGCTGCAAAGGAGATGGCGCAACGGATGCGCACGCCCAGCGGCAACTGAATGGTCTTGGACACGGTGGTTTTCTCCACCGCCCTCTGCAACACATCGTCGATGCCGTCGCCGCCTTTGCGCCAATACGGATCGAGCTTGGTCGGCTTGTATTGGACCGGATCCTGGTCGCGCATGATCTGCGTATCGCCCTGCGGCGCGCGTTGCACATAGTCGGGCGCAGGCGCCGCGGGCGCGCTGGATGCGTTGGCCGGCAGGATGATCCGCCCGGTGCGGTCGAACAGTTTCGTCGGCGCGGACGTGGCGGGCGCGGGCAGCGCTACCGACGCGGGGGCTGGCACCGTCGCCGGCATATGCACGGTCATCGCGTTCTTCGTCACCGGCTCGCGCGAAGGACTCGGCAGTGGCGGCACGACCAGCGGCGGCGGCGCGGCGACGCCCTTGGACGAGGCATGAAAGATCAGGCGTACCTGCATGGCGCTCTGCGCCTGCGCCGACGCCGCGCCGCGCTGATGCGCCGAGGGCTTCATCTCGTGCCATAGCACCACGACAAACACGACATGCAGCGCCAGCGCGACCGCCAGCGCCATCCACAGACGGCGGTGATCGGGCGGCGATTTGCGCCAGCGCAGCTGATGCAGCATGGCGCGGGTGGGCCCATCGAGCGGGGCCAGGCCGCGTTCCTTGTCAGGGGGCGGCGAAAACCAGCGGTGATGCTCGGTGTGGGGCACGCGTTCGATAAGCCGTCCTCATTCGGTGGCCGGGCCACGGCATGCAGGCAGCGCGGCAGATGGGATGCCTCATGGACCTTTGACAGGCCCGGCGGTTCCGCCCGCTCACACCGCGTTAACGTCTTCGCACTGCAACTTGACCATTCCCGGCAATCAGAGAAGGCTAGTTGCGCGGCCCAGCGCCGCCTTCCGCCATGACCGCCCCCCTGCGTCCCGCACGCGAAGGACGACCATGACGGCCCGCCACCAGCGCGGCCGCATGCGTCTTGGCCGCGCCTCATCAGAGGAGGGTCGCATCGTGTCCTACAACACGGAAAATATCCGCAACATCGCCCTCGCCGGCCATGCCGGCGTCGGCAAGACCACGCTGTTCGAAGCCCTGCTGCAAGCCGGCGGGGTGATCCAGACCACCGGATCGGTCGAGCGCGGCACCACCCAGTCAGATACCGACGCGCAGGAAAAGGCGCGCGGCCATTCCATCGACAGTTGCATCGCCGGCATCGACCGCGGCAACTGCCACATCAACGCGATCGACACCGCCGGCTACCCGGATTTTCGCGGCTGCACGCTTTCTGCGTTCGCCGCGGTGGAAACCGTCGCGGTGGTGGTCAACGCCGCCAACGGCGTGGAGCACGGCACGCGCCGCATCATGGAGCACGCACGCGAGCGCGGCCTGGCACGCCTGCTGGTGGTCAACAAGATCGACAACGAAGGCGTGGACCTGGCCGGTCTGGTCGCCATGCTGCGCGAGGAATTCGGCTGCGAATGCCTGCCGGTGAACCTGCCCGCCGACAACGCCGCGCGCGTGCTCGACTGCTTTTTCCATCACGAGGGCACAACCGATTTTTCATCGCTGGCCGACGCGCACCAGCATATCCTTGACCAGGTGGTGGAGATCAACGAAGCCACCATGGGCGCGTACCTGGATGCCGGCGAAGAAGCGTTGACGCCGCAGCAACTGCACGACGCGTTCGAGCAATGCCTGCGCGAAGGCCATCTGGTACCGATCTGCTTCGTCAGCGCGCGCACCGGTGCGGGCGTGCAGGAACTCCTGGACATCGCCGAGCGCCTGCTGCCCAACCCTGGCGAAGCCAATCCGCCGCCGTTCCGCAATACCGAGAAGATGCACATTTCCGTCGATCCCAATCCCGCCTCGCACGTGATCGCCGATGTGTTCAAGGTGATCAACGATCCGTTCGTGGGCAAGCTGAGCGTGTTCCGCGTGTGGCAGGGCACGATCCGCCGCGACAGCCAGCTATACGTGGACGACAGCCGCAAGGCGTTCAAGGTCGGGCATCTGTTCCGCCTCAACGGCAAGACGTATACGGAAATCGACCAGGCCATTCCCGGCGACATCGCCGCGGTGGCCAAGGTGGAGGAAATTCATTTCGACGCCGTGCTGCACGATTCGCACGACGAAGGCAGCATCCATCTCGAACCGCTGCATTTTCCGCAGCCGATGTTCGGGCTCGCGCTGGAACCCAAGCACAAGGGACAGGAGCAGAAACTATCGCAGGCCCTCTCGCGCCTGACCGAGGAAGATCCGTGCTTTCGCATGGAACACCACAAAGAACTCAATGAAACGGTGGTGCGCGGGCTATCGGATCTGCATGTGAAGATCATGCTTGAACGCATGAAGGACCGCTACGGCGTGGAAGTGATCACGCATCCGCCGCGCATCGCCTATCGCGAAACCATTGCCGGTTCCGCCGAAGGGCACCACCGCCACAAAAAGCAAACCGGCGGCGCGGGCCAGTTCGGCGAGGTGTTTCTGCGCGTGGATCCGCTTGAACGCGGCGCCGGCTTCGAATTCATCGACGCCGTGAAGGGCGGCGTGATCCCCAACCAGTTTTTGCCCGCGATCGAAAAAGGCGTGCGCCAGGCCATGGAAATGGGCGCGGTGGCCGGCTATCCGCTGCAGGATCTGCGCGTGACCGTGTATGACGGCAAATACCATCCGGTCGATTCCAAGGAAGTGGCCTTTGTCAGTGCCGGCAAGAAAGCCTTCCTCGACGCGATCAACAAGGCACGGCCGATCGTGCTGGAACCGATCGTCGACGTGGAAGTGTCGATTCCGGAAGTGAGCGTGGGCGACGTCACCGGCGGCCTTGCCGGCAAGCGTGCGCGCATCATGGGCACCGACGCGCGGCGCGGCGGCGAGCTGGTGATCAAGGCGCAGGCCCCGCTGGCCGAACTCACCGACTATCCCACCGAACTGAAAGCCATGACCGGCGGCCGCGGCCGCTACAGCCTGGACTTAAGTCACTACGAACCCGTTCCACCTCCGGTCCAGCGGAAACTGAGCGAACAGTGGAAGCCTAAGCTCGACGAAGACTGACATGCCGCCCGCCCTGCCTGACGGTCGGGTGGCAACGCAACCGCCTGGCCGCAACTTCTTGTGCCGATCGACGCCCGCGTAACCGGCGATGCCATCGCCACGCGACGCTTTACTCATCATCAACCACACACATACGGAGGGCCGCATGAGTCGCGCCTTCGTCAAAGACGACCATGATGGCGATGCCACCGAAGCCTTGCCCGAACTACCGCTGAGCGATCATCCCAACTACGCCACGCCGCATGGCGCGGCCATGCTGCGCCAGCGCCTGGCCACGGCGCTGGCGCGCCGCGATGCGCTCAAGGACGAAACCACGCTTGACCAGCAACGGGAACTGGCCGCGCTGGAACGGCAACTGCGCTGGTTGACCGCGCGCGCGGCCAGCGTGATCGAGATGGATCCGAGCAAACAGCCGCACGATCGCGTGGCTTTTGGCGCCATTGTCACCGTGGACAGTCCCGAGGGCGAACGGCGCTGGCAGATCGTGGGCGAAGACGAAGCCGATGCCGAGCACGGCCTGGTCAGTTATGTGTCGCCGCTGGCGCAGGCGCTGCTCGGCGCGCGCGTAGGCGATGAGGTGCGCTGGGCGCGCCCGGCCGGCGACATGACTATCGAGGTGCTGCGCATCGATTACGCGTGACGCGCTTTCGTCGCTCGCGTAGGCGCGCTGCGAAGCGACGCTGGCGTCACGCTCCGCACGATCGAACCAAAGCGGTCAAACCAAAGCGGCACTCAAGCCGCCAGCGCCCGGATGAACGCCGTGCCGATGGAACGTGATCAGCGCTTGGGCTTGAGCAACGTGCCTGTGCATTTGGGCGAGCCGCACAGGCAAACCCACAGCTTCTTAAGACGGGCGGTGTGCGGCACTTCCAGCACGATGCCATAGTCGTAGGTAAGCTCCTCGCCCGGCTTGATGTTGCGCCTGGCTTGGATCAGCACCCGGTCCTTGCGCGGGTCGCCCGCTTCGTTTTCCTCCACCAGCGCCTCGCAGTTGGGGTTGCAGCTGTGATTGATCCAGCGTGCGATGTTGCCCTTGCGGTTGGCGTCGATGATGTAGTCATCGTTCAAGGTGAACAGGAACGTGTGCCCGGTTTCGCCGCCGTCGCCATACATGTCGTCGGCTTCGTCGTGGGTCATCAAAGTACCCTTGTATTCGATGATTTCCTCACCCTTCTTGATGGGAGCGACAGCGAATACGCCATTGCCATGGATGGGAGAGCGGCGAGCAACGATGCGACGGGTCATGGATGTTTGCGACATGAGTGACGTAACCGCTAATGATGCCCGTTCCGCATGACGATGGGAACCGCGATGGCATCGAAGGCGCAAAGCGTTTCGTGCGCGCACGCTATTTTGCTCTTGGCCCCTCCTTCTGTTTGCAGGGGGAGGCTGGGAGAGGGTGGCGCTCTTGCTTCACATGACGGGCTTCACCCCACCCCAACCCTCCCCTGCTGCACGCAGGGGAGGGGGCAGGTTGCGGCGAGATGAAACGCTGCGCCTTTGATTTGCGCCCGCACTGGTATAACTCTTTCTGTTTCAAACGTTTCGCGTGCTGCGCGGCCGCGTTCCACTGACATCATTCCCTGATATATTCAAACAATCGTTTGAGGTGACTCCATGAAACGACTACTCCACGGACTGGCCCTCGTCGTACTGGCTGGCGTTCTGGCTGCCTGCGGACCGCAGCGCCAGAGCGTGTTTCCGCCCACCATCTCCATCCAGCAGATGAAAGTGATGCAAGACGGCACCTGGCGGCTCACCTTGCGTATCCAGAACAACAGCTACACCGGCATGGACTTCCAGACGATCGAAGGCCAGTTGCAGGTCGCGCAGGGCATTCCCGTGCGCGTGCACGCCAAGTTCGACCTGGACATCCCCTCCTTTGCCGGCGACGTGCTGCAGATCGACATCTTGCCCACCACCGCCATGAGCCAGGCCCTGCAGGCGATCGCCGGCAAGGGCAGCGCCGGCTCCCTGGCTTACGCGGTCAACGGCACCGTGCACGGCACGCCCAATCTCGAAGACCACCCGGACAACAAGAATCCGCGTGACTTCCCGTTCCGCAGCAACGATTTCCTCTCGCCGGTCCCCGGTATCGCCAACACCTACCGCTGACCGCTCCACCGCACACGTCCCACGAAGGATCCACGCCATGACGCTTTACAAGGCCCCTCTCGACGACCAGCGCTTCGCACTCTTCGACGTGCTCGGCGCCGAAGCTGTTCTCACCACGTTGCAGGGCGGCGAGGGGCATACCCGCGACCTGCTCGACGCCGTGCTCGAGGAAGCGGGCAAGCTCAGCGAGCAGGTGCTGGCGCCGACCAATGCGCCGGGCGATGAAGAAGGTTGCCATTACGACAAGGCCAACCGCAGCGTCACCACGCCCAAGGGCTTCAAGGAAGCCTTCCGCCAGTTCGCCGACGGCGGCTGGGCGGGACTGACCATGGCCGAGGAGTTCGGCGGCCAGTCGCTGCCCTCGGTGATCGGCGTGGCCACCACGGAACTGTTCCAGTCGGGCAACCTGTCCTGGAGCCTGTATCCGCTGCTTTCCGAAGGCGCCTGCCATGCGCTGGAACTGCACGGCACGGACGAGCAGAAACACGCTTACCTCAAGCCGATCGTGGCTGGCCAGTGGACCGGCACCATGTGCCTGACCGAGCCGCAGGCCGGTTCGGATCTGGGCCTTTTGAAAACGCGTGCGGAGCCGGGCGCCAACGGCAGCTATTGGATCACCGGCACCAAGATCTTCATCAGCGCCGGCGATCACGACCTGGCCGAAAACATCATCCATCTGGTGCTGGCGCGCCTGCCTGACGCACCGGCCGGCAGCCGCGGCATTTCGATGTTCATCGTGCCCAAGTTCAAGCTGAAGGCCGACGGTACGCCGGGTGAGCGCAACAATGTCTACGCCGGCGCCATCGAGCACAAGATGGGCATCCGCGGCTCGGCTACCTGCGTGATGAACTTCGACGAAGCCGAGGGTTACCTGATCGGCCAACCGCACAAAGGCCTGGCGGCGATGTTCACCATGATGAACGCCGCGCGCCTGTCGGTAGGCGTGCAAGGCCTGGCGCTGTCCGAACGCGCCTGGCAGAACAGTCTCCATTACGCGCGAGAACGCCTGCAATCGCGTGCGTTGTCAGGTCCGAAGTTCCCCGACAAGCCCGCCGACAACCTGCTGGTACAACCGGACGTGCGCCGCATGCTGCTGACCCAGCGCGCGTTCGTGGAGGGCTCGCGCGCGCTGCTGCTGTATTCGGCGTTGCAGACCGACATCGAAGCACGCGGCGCGGACCAGGCCACGCGCGAGCACGCCGGCGAACTGCTGGCATTCCTGATTCCGATCGCCAAGGGCGTAGTGACCGAACTGGCGCAGGAGTGCACCAAGGAAGCGCTGCAGATCTACGGCGGTCACGGCTTCATTGTCGAGAACGGCGTGGAGCAGTTCGTGCGCGACGCGCGCATCATCACCTTGTACGAAGGTACCACCGGCATCCAGGCGGCCGACCTGCTCGGGCGCAAGATCCTCCAGCTCAAGGGCGTGGGTTTGCAGCATTTTCTCGCCGAGATCGGCGCGTTCTGCAAGGAGCACGCACAAGACCAGGCGCTGCGTCCGTACATCGCACCGCTGGGCGCGATGGCCAAGGAATGGGGCGAACTTACCCTCAAGCTCGCGCAGCGCATCCAGGGCAACCCGGAAGAGCTGGGTGCCGCCGCCAACGACTATCTCTACTACAGCGGCTACATCACCCTCGCCTATTTCTGGGCGCGCGCGGTGGCCGCGGTGGAAAAGAGCGCGCAGCAGCCCGCATTCAAGCAGGCCAAGCGCGACACGGCGGCGTTCTACTTCGCACGCATCTTGCCGCGCACGCATTTGCACAAAGCGGCAATCGAGGCGGGCGTGGAGACTTTGCCGGCGATTGCCTGACGCGGCGTACTTGCAGCATGCGAAACAAAACGCCCGGTCGATCCGGGCGTTTTGTTCTTTAGCGCACCGCACCATCGCTCCCAGCTGATGCGCGACGTCTTGGCGGAAGCTCTCCACGCCTCTGTGCAGGCCCGACGAACTGCCTTGTGACCTTTCGGCATCACGGCGTGCCCTGGCCGCCCAATGCCGCTACCCTAGGGCCAATCGTGTAAACAGGCCCTAGACCGGCTTATCCAACGGGGAGTTACCATGAAGTTCAGTCGTGCCGCGATCGCGTGGCGCGGGGCCAGGCCCGCGCTCCTGAGTCTGCTGCTTACCTTGAGCGGCGTTGCCATGGCCACGGATGCGCCCGCACAGCAGTACCCCAATTATCCCAGCGAAACACCCGCCACCTTCACGCCGGTCACCAGCAGCTACGACTACGTCGAGCGCGACGTGATGATTCCGATGCGCGACGGCGTGAAGCTGTACACGGTGATCCTGATCCCCAAAGGCGCGCACCACGCGGGCATCGTGATGACGCGCACGCCCTACAGCGCCAAGGAACTCACTCATCACGTGATGAGCGGCCACCTCGGCCCGATGCTGGAAGGCTACGACAACGCCACCGATGTGATCGTCGAGGACGGCTATATCCGCGTGATCCAGGATATCCGCGGCAAATACGGCTCCGAAGGCGACTACGTGATGAACCGGCCGGTGCACGGCCCGCTCAATCCCACCCCGGTCGATGACGCCACCGATACCTACGACACCATCGACTGGCTGGTGAAGAACGTTCCCGAATCGAACGGCAAGGTCGGCACCATCGGCATTTCCTACGATGGCTTCGAACCGCTGATGTCGCTGATCAATCCGCATCCGGCGCTGAAAGTCGCGGTGCCGATGAACCCGATGGTGGACGGCTGGATGGGCGATGACTGGTTCCATCATGGTGCATTTCGCCAGCAGAACATCTCCTACATCTACGAACAGAGCGCCAGCCGCGACAACAGCTACAAGTGGTGGACCAATTATCACGACGAATACGACCTGTTCATGCAGGCCGGCTCGGCCGGCGAACTGGGCCGCCAGTACGGCATGCAGCAGCTTGGTTTCTGGAACAAGATCACTGCGCATCCGGCCTACGATGCATTCTGGAGCGAACAGGCGGTCGACAAGGTGCTCGCCGCGCAGCCGCTGAAAGTGCCGGTAATGCTGGTGCACAGCCTGTGGGACCAGGAAGACATCTACGGCGCGCTGGCCGTCTATCGCGCGATCAAGCCCAAAGACAAGAACGGCGACATGGTGAAGCTGGTGATGGGCCCGTGGCATCACGGCCAGGAAATCGAGGAAGGCAGTTCGCTCGGCGCGATCCGCTTCGGCAGCGACACCGCCAAGTACTTCCGCGAACACATCCTGCGGCCGTACCTGGCGCAGTATCTGAAAGACGGTGCGCCCAAGGCCGACATTGCGCCGGTAACCGCGTTCCAGACCGGCACCAATCAGTGGCAGCGCCTGCAGCGTTGGCCGCTGGCCTGCGAAGAAGGCTGCCCGGCAAAAAGCCGGCCGCTGTACCTGCAAGCGGACAACAAGCTTAGCTTCAGCGCGCCCTCCTCCGGTGCGCCTTATGATCAATATGTCTCCGATCCGGCGCATCCTGTACCTTTCCGCGCACGGCCGATCCAGCCGATCGGCTACGACAACGGCCTGACCTGGCCGCAGTGGCTGGTGGATGACCAGCGCGAAGCGTCGGGCCGCACCGACGTGGTCACCTACGTCTCGGACGTGCTGACCGAGCCGCTGACCATCGCCGGCGCGCCCGTCGTGCATCTGGTGGCGTCCACCAGCGGCACCGACAGCGACTGGGTGGTGAAGCTGATCGACGTGTATCCGGACCAGGTCGCCGAACAGCCGGAAATGGGCGGCTACCAACTGGCGGTGTCGATGGATATTTTTCGCGGCCGCTACCGCGAAGGCTTCGACAATCCCAAGCCCCTGGCCGCCAACAAGGCGCTCGCGTATCGCTTCGACCTGCCGGCGGCGAACCATGTGTTCCTGCCCGGCCATCGCGTGATGGTGCAGGTGCAATCGAGCTGGTTCCCGCTATACGACCGCAATCCGCAGACCTTCGTACCGAATATTTTCTGGGCCAAGGCCAGCGATTATCAGAAAGCGACGCAGCGCATCTATCACGCACCGGGACAGGCGAGCTACATCGACTTGCCGGTGATCGAAAACTGACGCGTCATCGTTCCTTTGCGCCCTCCTCGCGAGGGCGCAAACCTCGTGCGAGCATCCCGAGGGACTTCCACTCGCGCCCCGCTTGGGTGTAGAACCGATGCCATCCGTTCTCTATCGATCGGCCGAGGCATGAGCGAGAACCGTTTTCTCATTCGCCTTGCCGAGGATGACGATGATTTCATTCTCGGCCTGGTCCCACGTTTCGTGGACTTTTCCCTGCCGTCATGGCGCAAGCGGCACGAATGCATCGAGGGTATCCGCAAGGATCTCAGTCGCCACCTCGATGAGCAGCCCATCAACAGCTACGTGTTCGTGGCCGAAAATGGCGACCGCGAACGCGTCGGCTTCATCCATCTGCAAAAAACGCAGGATTTCTTCAACGGGCGACCGAACTGCCACATTTCCGATCTGGCCGTCGCGCCGCGCCACGAGCACCAGGGCGTGGGCAAGGCATTGATCGAGCACGCGGAAAACTGGGCGCGCGAGCACCAATGCCACTTGGTGACGCTGGCGGTGTTTCCCGGCAACGAACGCGCCCGCGCGATCTACGAAGCGGCCGGCTACCACATCGACCTCGTGCGCATGGCCAAACCCACTCACTGACGGCATTGGCGCCCGCGCGCCGGTCGGACATGCCTTCTGTCACTGTTGCCGGTGCCGCGGATGCGATGTGCTGGCGGCTCGGGTATCGATGGGGCAGGCCATGCAAGGGGAAGGTTCGGGGTTTTCCATGACGCGCCGCGATCTGTTGCGCATGATCGGCGTCAGCGCGGGCACCGCGGCGATGTATCAGGCGATGAGCACCCTTGGCCTGGCCGCCGAATCGCCGTATAGGGGCACGCCCCTGCTGCACGGCGCGCCGCGCGGCACTTCGGTGCTGATCCTGGGCGCGGGACTTGCCGGCATGGTCGCCGCGTATGAATTGCGCCAGGCCGGCTATACGGTGCAGGTGCTGGAATACAACGCGCGCCCGGGCGGCCGCAACTGGACGATCCGCGGTGGCGACCGCTACACCGAACTGGGCGGCGACACCCAGCATTGCCGGTTCGATCATGGGCAATACATCAATCCCGGTCCCTGGCGCATTCCCTATCACCATCGCGGCCTGCTCGATTACTGCAAAAAACTGGGCGTGCCGCTGGAACCGTTCGTGCAGGTCAATCACAACGCGTACCTGCACAACAGCCACGCCTTCGGCGGCAAGCCGCAACGCTATCGCAGCATCAACGCCGATTACCGCGGTCACATCGCCGAACTGCTCGCCAAAGTCACGCAGCAAGGCAAACTCGATGCACCGGTCGGCAAGGACGATCAGGCGACACTGCTCGATTCGCTGCGCCAGTGGGGTGCGCTGGACAAGAACTACGCCTACGTCCGTGGACCTTCCGCCAGCAATCGCCGCGGTTACGACAAACCGCCCGGCGGCGGCCTGTCCGCCAAGCCGGTGGATTCGCAACCGCTGCAACTGCACGACGTACTCGATTCCCATCTTTGGCGTGGCCTCACCGACAGCGAAATGTTCGAATTCCAGCCCGTGATGTTCCAGCCCATCGGGGGCATGGGCCGCATCGGCGAAGCCTTCGGCCACGCACTGGATGGGTTGATCCGCTACAACGCCAAGGTCACCGCCATCCATCAGGACGAACGCGGCGTCACGGCCACCTATGAAGACGCACGCCATCCCGGCCGTGCGCGCACCGCGCACGGCGACTGGTGCATCTGCACGATTCCGCTTTCCATTCTCAGCCAGATCCCGATGAACGTCAGCGCCGCCATGACCGAGGCGATCGGCGCGATTCCGTATGCGGCGACGGTGAAGATCGGCCTGCAATTCAAGCGCCGTTTCTGGGAGGAAGACGAGGACATCTATGGCGGCATCACGTCCACGGATTTGCCGATCAACAACATCAGCTATCCCAGCAGCGACTTCAACAGCGGCGGCAAGGGCGTGCTGCTGGGCGGTTACCTATGGGGACTGAACGCCTACCAGTTCACGGCCATGACGCCCGCCGAACGCGTGCGCAGGGCGGTGCAATACGGCAGCCAGATCCATCCGCAATACGCCTCGGAATTCGAAAACGGCGTGGCCGTAGCCTGGCATCGCGTGCCGTTTACGCTGGGCTGCTTTGCGGCCTGGTCGGATGAGGCGCGCAACAAGCACTATGAAAACCTTTGCCAGATCGACGGCCGCATCGCGCTGGCGGGCGAGCATGCCTCCTACTTGCCGGCCTGGCAGGAAGGCGCCGTGACGTCCGCGCTGGACGTCATCGGCCGCATTCACCAGCGCGTGGTCGGGGGTGCGGCATGAAGCGCGCCATGCTTGGCCTGCTCTGCGCGGCATCGCTCATGGCTTGCATGACATCGATCCATGCACAGACATCCGACAACGCGCTCTATACGCCCGACACGTTGCACAGCGCCAACGGCGAGGCGATCTTCCACGCCATCTGCCAGGGTTGCCACATGCCCGATGCGAAGGGCGCGGTCGGCGCCGGCCGGTATCCGCCCTTGACCGGCAATCCGCACCTGGCTTCGGCACAGTACATGGCGGCGACGATCCTGTTCGGCCGGCACGACATGCCTTCGTTCAAGACCTCGGCAGAACCCCACCATGGTTTCTTCGGCAACACCGAACTCAGCGACGCGCAGATCGCGCAAGTCATCCATTACATCCGCACACATTTTGGCAACCACTACCTCGACAGCATCACCGCCGATGAAGTGACCGCGATGCATCCGCAGGACAAACCGTCGCCACCCAAGCCGTGATCGGCATGGCGTGAAACAACCGGCGCGCGATCAAAAGCTGCGCCCGTCGATCTGCACGCGTTTAAGTCCACTGACATCCACGCCTTCCAGGCAGCGCACGTTGATCGATGCCATGGCCTTGCCGCCGGGCCCGGTACCGAAGCTCAACGGCGCGCATCCGCATTGCGGGCAAAAGTGGTGATGAATGGCGTGCTTGTTGAAGGTGTATTGGGCCATGTTGGATTCGGGCGTCTTCAACACCACCTGCTCGCGCGGCACGAACCACATCAGGAAGCCCTTGCGGCTGCAGTGCGAGCAATTGCACTCCATCGCCTGCGTCAGCTCCCCTTCGACCTCGAACGCGATGCGTCCGCAATGACAGCTGCCTTCGTAGCGCATAAGCGGCTCCCGGCTGGTGAGGTACCGCCCATAGTAAGCCTGTCGCGCTGCGGCGTAATCGCACAATAAAAAGCCGCCCGAGGGCGGCTCAGACTGCTGACAAACCCCAACCATCGCGTTGGGGTTTGTCGTTTAATGGGCCATGCTGAAGATACCGACGCCGGCCCAACAGCATCTGGAGATGGTGACACTCGAGATGCTGGTTCCCCAGGACCACCTGTTGC
>NZ_DATJTC010000037.1:0-38793 GCF_035503745.1 Dyella sp. | reverse complement strand
CATGCGTTCGTCCCCTGCAGCACGAAGACGTAGCCTTCGCCCCATACGGTCTGCAGCCAGCGCGGCTGGCGCGGGTCGTCCTCGATGTAGCGACGCAGGCGCGAGACCATGACGTCGATGCTGCGGTCGAAGGCTTCATGGTCGCGGCCGCGTGCGATGGCGATCAGGCGTTCGCGGCTCAGCGTTTCGAACGGATGCGTGACCAGTGCGGCCAGCACGGCGAATTCGCCGCTGGTGAGTTTCACCGGCTGGCCTTCGTCCAGCAGCTGGCGGGTGGAAAGATCGAAGCTGAAGCGACCGAAGGCGATCGGCGCCTGCTCCAGTTGCGGCGCGCCGACCGGCGCGCGCGGGCGGCGGCGCAGCACGGCGCGGATGCGCGCGACCAGCTCGCGCGGGTTGCACGGCTTGCCAAGATAATCGTCGGCGCCGATTTCCAGCCCCACGATGCGGTCCACGTCATCGCCTTTGGCGGTGAGCATGATAATGGGAATGTCGATCCCTTCGGCGCGCAGCTCGCGGCACAGTTGCAGGCCATCGGCGTCGGGCAGCATCAGGTCCAGCACGATCAGGTCGATATGGTGCGCGGCCAGTTCGCGACGCATGGCGGCCGCGTGCGGCGCGCCATGGGCCTGAAAGCCCTGCTGGGTGAGGTAGCGCTCGATCAGGTCGCGCAGGCGCAGATCGTCGTCGACGACAAGGATGTGGGTCGTTTCCATGGCCGGACTATGTCGCGAGCGCCGGGGGGCCGACAAGCACCCTTTTTGCGCATTTGTAAGCAAATGTTTCTGGCGGCCGATCCGGCAACACATGCTCACATTCGGCCCGATCCGGAAACAACTTCGCGCGGCCCGCCGTGGAAGATGGGCGCCACGCAGCCGCCTGGCTTGCGTCTGGCCTACAACCACCTTTTCGGGAGCCCGTCATGTCCATCTCTTTGGTACTTCGCCGTGCATCGCAGACCCTGGCCTGCGTGGCCGTCCTTGCGGCCGTCAATCCGGCCAGCGCGCAGAGCCGCTTTCACGTCCACGCCGGCAGCGGCCCGCGCGGCACCGCCGTCGGCGGCGGTTACACCAAGTGGGGCAACGGCAGCGTGACGCACCAGGGCGCGCATGATGTGCAGGGCAGCAACGGCGCCAGCTATACGGGCCACAACAGCTTCACCGGCAATGCCAACGGCTCCGCGTCCAGCAGCCACCAGTTGAGCGGCACCACCGCGGCGGGCGGCAGCTACAGCAGCAGCGGCGCCTATTCGCGCAGTTCCAGCGGCGCGGTGACAGGTAGCTCGCAGACCAGCGCCAGCGGTCCGCGCGGTTCCTACGATGCCAACACCACCACCGCCAACGGCACCACCACCCACGACACCACCGCCACCAATGCCGCCACCGGCGTCACCTACGACGGCCAGACCACCTACACCAAGGGCCAGGGCTTCACGCACAGCGGCTCTTGCACCAATGCCAGCGGCGCGACCGTGTCCTGCGGCCAGTAAGCAACGGGGACGCCGGTCATGGAACACATGGGTCGCTCGCCGGTCTTTCTGGGCGTGATGGCGGTATGCATACTGCTGGAATGGTTCTGGCGGCGGCGCATCGCGCGGGTCGGCTATGACGGCGGCAACGCCTGGACGTCGCTGGTGATCGGCGTGGGCAACCTCCTCGCCGGTGCGCTGGCCGGCCTGGTCCTTGGCCGGCTCTATGCCGGCGCGGCCGCGCTCGCGCCCGTGCACTGGCCCATGCATAGCGCGTGGACGTGGCTGGCCGCCTTCGTGCTGGTGGAGTTCTGCTACTACTGGTTCCATCGCGCCAGTCATCGCGTGCGCTGGATGTGGGCCAACCATGCCGTGCACCACACGCCGGAGGAAATGACCCTGCTTTCGGCGGTACGGCTTGGCTGGACGCATCTGCTTTCGTTCGGATGGCTGTTCTACCTGCCGCTGGTGCTGGCCGGTTTCGATCCGCGCATGGTGTTGGCGCTGCTCGTGGCGGACCTGCATTACCAATTCTTTCTGCATACTGAAGCCATAGGCAGGCTGGGGCCGCTGGAGTGGGTGCTGAACACGCCCGCGCACCATCGCGTGCATCATGCTTCCAACGATGCATACCTGGATGGCAACTACGGCGGCGTGCTGATTATTTTTGATCGCATGTTCGGTACGCTGCGCACGCTGCGCGACGACGAGCCGATTCGCTACGGCCTGGCCCATCCGCTGGGCACGCTGCAGCCCTTGGCCGTGGCGCTGGGCGAATGGCGGCGTTTGTTGCTCGCCATGCGCGCCACGGCCAGCCTGCGTGGCGCGCTGAAACTGGCACTAGGGAGACCTTGATGAAACATAAGCTGCCTGTCGTAATAGCCGGCGCCCTGCTGATCGGGCTGATATCGAACTGCGCGATGGCGCAGGCACAACCGGGATTGTTCCGGGCGCGCCTGCTATCGATGCAACAACCTTCCGTGCCCGCGGGCACGCGCGTCATAAGCAACGTCAGCTACGGCGACGATCCACGCCAGCGCCTGGACGTATACGCACCGGCCGATGCCAGCCATGCGCCGGTGATCTTCATGGTGCACGGCGGCGCCTGGGCCTTCGGCAAGAAGACCTCGCCCGGCGTGGTGGAAAACAAAGTCGCGCGCTGGGTGCCGAAGGGATTCATCGTGATATCGATCGATTACCGCATGCTGCCCGATGCCGCGCCACTGGCCCAGGCCGACGACGTTGCCCGCGCGCTGGCCTTCGCGCAGCGGCACGCACGCCAATGGGGTGGCGATCCTGCGCTATTCATCGTGATGGGCCACTCGGCCGGCGCGCACCTGGTGTCGCTGATCACCACCGATACCGCCATCGCGCAGGCGCGCGGCGTGCAACCATGGCTGGGCACGGTATCGCTGGACAGTGCCGCGCTCGACGTCGTCAACATCATGCAGCAGCGCCACTTGCCGTTGTACGACCGCGCCTTCGGCAGCGACGAAGCGGGCTGGATTGCCGCCTCGCCCATGCAGCAGATGCACGGCCGCATCGTGCCCTTCCTGGCCGTGTGTTCCACCAGGCGCGAGAACTCCTGCCCGCAAGCGCAACGCTTCGTCGCCAAGGCCCAGTCATTGGGCTCGTCCGGCAGGATGCTGCCGGAAGACCTCACGCATGAGCAGATCAACGAGCAGCTGGGTACCTCGTCCGATTACACCGATAACGTCGAGGCGTTCATGCGCAGCCTGAATCCGGTAGTGGCCCATGCGCTGTCCGAACAGTGAAGGCGGCCGATAAAACCGGATACGGATCGCACCGGTCGCTTGCGTCGCATCCCTGGGCGCACTGCGGCTGGCGCACCGATTCATGGATGGCCATGCCCGCAAAAGCCCCACTTGCGCAAGCAGCAAAGCGTCCATGCACAAGTCCGCGCAAAGCGGCCTGTTGCTGCCGGCCCGCCGGGCCTGCAAGGCACCGGGCATTTCACCGGTCTATGCGCAGATCACGGCAAGCCTCGAGGCCATGGCCAGAAAACCCAATCGTCGCGTACCCGATCACTGCCCGGGATGATAGACGCGCGTCACGTGCCCCTTCAGCTCCTCCGGCCAGAAATAAACCTGGCGCAGGTTGCCGGTGACGTAGCGCTCGGCTTCGTCGTCGAAATGCGCCGAATCGGGGTGTCCGCTTTCGCCGCCGGCGGTGACGGCGCGCGCATGCACTTTGTCGCCAAATTCCACCACCGCCACGAAGCTGTTGCCGCTGTTGCCGTAATACTTGCGCGTGCCCGGCCAGCGATGTGCGCCGAACGAGGCCAGCGAACCCCAGCGCGATGAAGTGAATGGCACCGGGATACTGGGCTTGCTGTCGTCAAATGTGGGTGCAATAGCGTCATTAAGCCGCTGGAAGCGGTTGACCTCGCCCCACGGCACGCCCCAGCTGCCGAAGTCCTGCTGCAGACGGTTGGAGGCTTCCAGCAGGGCATCGAGCCGCGCTTTCGCACCGGCCTTCTGTGCCATCCGGTCGTACACCGACACGCCTTCGGCGTAGTCGGCCTTGTCCATCTTGTCCCACAGGATGTCGCCCCAGAACACCGCCAGCGTGGTGGGCATGGAGGTAACGCCCCAGCGATAATCCCAATGGCGAAGCAGGGCGATCTGGCCCGCTAGCTGGCGCTTGAGCGGATCGCTCGCGGGCAGGGCATCGTAGTCGGCCACCAGGATCGGAATCTGCCGCGCGAACTCGGGCAGGTAGGAATCGAAAGCGAGCGTGATCAGCGATGCCAGCGTGAAATCGCGTTGGCCGGTCAGCAGCATGGTGGCGTGGATACCGCGCGGATTCTCGCCCACGCTATCCATGTAGCGCGGGAAATCCTCGCGCCTGGGACTGTAGGGACCGGCTGCCGAATACGGCCAATCGTTGGTGTTCATCACCCAGCCGTTCGGCGGATTAAGCACGTGCGGCAGTTGGTCGAGCGGCGTGAGGCCTTTCCAATCGGTTGCCGGATTGCTGCCATCGACCGGCTTGGTGTAGTCGAAACGATTGTCGCGGCGCGGAATGAATTGCGGATGCAGATAGGCAATCTCACCCTTGTCGTCCGCGAACAGCGTGTTGTTGGACGAGTTGGCCTGCAGCGCGGCTACTTTCATGTAGCTGGCATAGTCGCTGGCCTTGGTACGCAGCCAGCTTTGTTCCAGCGCCTGCATTGGCTTGTTCATCAACGCGATGGCGATCCATTTGCCGTCCTGCTCGCGCACGATCGGGCCGTGGTGGGTGGCGTAGACGGTAAAGCTGCGCGTGGCCATCGAGCCGTCCGCCTTGCGATAAGGCACGTCGATCCGGCGCACGCTCACCGGCCGCAGCGCGTTGCCATAGCGATAGAACAGCTTGCCGTTCTGGTGCACGATGGTTTCGGCAAACTCGTCCACCGCGTCGGCCGTGGTGGAGGTGTGCATCCAGCCGATGTGCGGGTTGAAGCCCTGGTAGATGAAAAACTGTCCCCAGGTGACCGCGCCGTACGCATCCAGGCCCGCGTCGCTGGACATCTGCAGTTCCGAGCGGAAATAGAACGACGTGTGCGGATTGATCAGCAGCAAGGCATGCCCATCGGCGGTGAGCTTGGGCGCGATGGCGATGCCGTTGGAGCCGGAAGGTTCGACCCAGCTCGAGGGCGTGTTCACCACGGCCACCGTATCGCCGTCGTGTCCGTAGAACGACTGCAGCGGACCCAGCGCCACGCGCTCGATGTCGCCGCCGATGCTGCCTTCGCTGAAACTCAGCGCCATCCACGGCTCGAAGTGCTTGATCACACGTGGATGCACGTTCGGGTGCGTGGCAAGGTAATCGTTCAGACCGTCGGCCCATGCATTCATCAACGCCTGCAGCCAGTGTGGACTGGCGGCGTACTGGCGCTTGAGTTCGACCGGATCGATAAACAGCTTCATGCGCAGGTCGCGCCAGATCGCCGATTCGCCTTCCGCTTCGGCCAGTCGCCCCATGGCGTTGAGGTAGTTGGTCTCGACGCGGTTGAAGTCGTCTTCCGCCTGCGCGTAGGCCATGCCGAACACGGCATCCGCATCGGTCTTGCCGTGCACGTGGGCGATGCCCCAGTCGTCGCGCGTAATGGTGACGTCCTGCGCTTGGCGCTGCCAGCGGGCCGCTTCGCCAGTGTCCGCCCATGCGGGTGCGATCAAGCCGAGCGTCAACAGCAGCGCGGCGCCAAGCGTGCCGCCAGCGATGCAGCGGGTACTCCATGTCCCGCCAAGAACAAAGCACTTGCCGTTCGCGGCATATCGCATGACCTGGCACCCGTCGGACCCCGTAAGCGGACGATGCTAGCGAAGATAACCCGTGGATGTCAGCTGACATTCGTCCTATGGGAACGCGGCGACACGGCACTGGGTAAATCGCACCGGATCATCCGCTGCACTTGCATGGACACAAGCGCGGCCGGCAGCTTTACACGGGCAGGCATCTGCTTCAGGCTGCGCCCGTTTCCGGAGCGCGCGTTTCCAGCACCTCGCTCATCGAACGCGGCAATCGCCATGCTGCCAGGGCCGCGCCCGCATGCAAGGCGCAGAGCAAAAGAAACGCCCACGCATAGGCACTCAACGGCGATGCATGCGATGGCTGCGCGGCGAGGCGCCAGCCCAGCAGCATGGCGCACAGGGTGGTGAAGGTGGGGCCGCCCAGGCGCTGCGCGATATTGAGCGAGGTCGTCGCCATCGGCAGCTCGCTGCGTTTGACCGATGCATAGGCGGCCGAGATGGACGGAATGCCCACCGCGCTCTGCCCCACGCCACGAACGAACAACGCTATCGCCAGCACCACCGGATTGAGCGTGTGGTTGGCCAGATACAGAAACGGCAAGGTGCCCAGCAACGCCAACAGCGCGCCGGCGGTCGCCACGTTGCGAATGCCCAGCCGACCGGTCAGCGCACCCATCATCGGATAGGTGCAGATCATGCCCAGGCCCAGCGGCAGCAGCATCCAGCCCATCTCGCCGGGCGACCGCCCGCATGCGCGGATCAGGTAGATCGGCACCAGCATCTGCCCGGCGAACATCGCCCCGTTGGAGAGAAACTGTGTCACGGCAGACACCGGGAAAACGCCGTTCTTGAACAGCCTCAGATCGACCAGCGCCCGGTCACCCTTGCGCTGCGCCGTCCAAAGGAAAAGACCCAGCAGCAAGCACGCCACGAGCATCGCAAACTGCCCTGCGCTCGCGCCGATGCGATCGGTGGCGTAGAGAAAAATCGCCAGCCCCGGTGACAGCAGGGCTAGACCGACCCAATCCAGCTCGCGCCGCCGGGCCTGCTCGCGATCCTGCGGCAGAAAGATCGCCGCGAGCGCCAAGGCCAGTACGCCGACCGGGAAATTCAGCAGGAACAACCAGCGCCACGATGCATGCTGCAGGATCAGGCCGGCGATCACCGGCCCAAGAATCGGCGCGATCAGCACCGGCACCGCGGCATAGCCGATCACGCGCGCCATATGCCGTCCGGCCGCACGCGCCATCATCATCTGCGCCATCGGCGCAAGCAGTCCGCCGCTGATGCCCTGCAGGACGCGAAAACCGATCAGCGACGGCGCCGACCACGCCAGCCCGCACAAGGCCGAGCACAGCGTAAACGCCGCGAAACACCACAAATACACCGCTTTCGCGCCAATGCGATCGACCAGCCAGCCGCTCATTGGCAGCGCCAGCGTCAAGGCGAGCAGGTAGCCGCTGGTGACCCACTGGATGGTCGACAGGCCGGTATGCAAATCGATGGCGAGGCTGGAAAGCGAGACATTGGCGACCGTCGCGTCCAATTGCGCGAGGAACGAGCCCAGGATCACCACCGCCGTGATTTTCCAGATCGAGGGATCCAGCCGATCCGACGCGGGACGTGCTCCGGTGGCGGTCTTGGCATTCACGAATGCCCGGCCTGCAGGTTGCCGCCGTTGAAGCGGCCGAACCGCCTGGCCAGGAACAAGCTCATCGCCAACGCGCCCAGACCCAGCGCGAGGATCGACGGCGCATCGCGCAAGTCGAACTGTCCGACGCACAAAATCAGCAAGTAAGCGATGACGAAATTGACGAAGCTCCACAGCACGTTGACCGTGGATGAGGACAAACCTTCCCCGGGAGGACTGGCGAACGGCGATTGGAACGGACGTCCCATCGCACCGGCCACGAAGTGTGGAATGGCGTTGGCCAGGACGGCGCCGCCGAAGAAATAAGACAGCTCGTGAAGCCCGTTCACCATGATGGCATCCTCGTTCGACTGGCGTGCGGCAGGGACGGGCGCGCCGTTACGGCTCGCCCAGGCGTTTAATCAGCGGGATGGCGTCGATCAGTGTCTTCAGTTCGGCGGGTTCGAGCTTCGCCATCGCCGCGAGTAGCCACTGGCGCTTGGCGATCCCACGCTGGCGCCGCATGTGGGCGCCTTCATCGGTCAACGCAAAAAGAATCTGCCGGCCATCGGTCGGATGCGGCTGGCGCTTTACCAGCCCTTCCTGCTCCAGGCTGGCGAGAATGGCACCCATCGATTGCGGCTTCATCGCATCGGCACGGGCGAGATCGGCGGTGGTCATGGCGCCATGCTGATCCAGCCGCGCCAACGCGCTCAGCTGCGACAGATTGAGGTCATTCGGATTGGCCTGCGAACGCAGGCGACGCAGCAACTGGCCCACCGACGCCGTAAGTTCGGCGACGGCGGCTTCCAGGGCGGCATCGGGGCGGGGAGGTTTGACCATGGGGCCAATCTATAACTTGAAAGTTTAACTTGCAAGTTAAACTGATGATATGCCCGCCCCAACGTCGGCCGGCGGCCTTCCCTGCGGACCGGTGCGCCTGCGTTCGCCTAGACCGATTTCACCTCGCCGCCATCCATGCGCAGCATCGAGCCGGTCATCCAACGCGCGCCGGGCGAGACGAGAAAAGCCATCAGCTCGGCGATTTCTTCCGGCTTGCCGTAGCGCGCGATGCCGGCTTCGCGCGGAAAATGCTCGGTGGCTTCGGCCACGCTCATGTTGTGCAGCGGCGCCCAGTGCTCCAGGTACGAGCGACGTCGGCCGGTCATCACCGGGCCCGGCAATACGCTGTTGACCTGCACGCCATCGGCGATGCCGCGGTCGGAGAACGCTTTGGAAAGCGCGGCGATCGCGGCATTGATGGTGCCCACCGCGGCATACGGCGCCTTGGGGAAAATCGCCGAATTGCCGGAGGTGAACACCACCGAGCCGCCGCTTTGCTTCAACGCATTCCACGCCTCGATGGTCAGGCGCCGCGCGCCATGCAGCTTCAGCGCCATGCCTTCATCCCATTGCTCGTCGGTCATCTCGAACAGATCGATCTGCGGCACCGCGCCGGCGATATTGAGCAGTGCGTCGATACGGCCGAACGCCGACAGGGTCTGCGCGACGACGGCTTTCGCCGCCGCCTTGTCCGACAGATCCAGATCCAGCACCAGCGCCTTCGCGCCCTGGGCCTGGACCGCTTCGGCCGTTTCCAGCAACCGGTCGCGATGCCTCGCCACCAGCACCAGCGAGGCGAAATCCTTCGCCAGCCGCACCGCCGTGGCGCGGCCGATTCCCTGGCTCGCACCGGTGACTATCGCCGTTGAGTTGGACATGCGTTTCTCCCGATCCGGTTGTGATGGTCGCCATCAAGCCGCGAAGGTATCGACGATGGCCTGCGCGATCTCTTTGGCATGCGTTTCCAGCGCGAAGTGGCCGGTGTCGAAGAAGCGCACCTGCGCCGAGGGAATGTCGCGCTTGAACGCTTCGGCGCCCGGCGGCAGGAAGAACGGATCGTTCTTGCCCCACACGGCCAGGAACTTCGGCTGATGCTTGCGGAAATACGCCTGGAACGTGGGATAAAGCGCCACGTTGTTGCGGTAATCCAGGAACAGGTCCAACTGGATGTCGTCCGCGCCCTGGCGCGCCAGATAGTAGTTGTCCAACGCGATGCCATCGGGCGAAATCAACGATTCGTCCGCCACGCCGTGGACGTACTGCCAGCGCGTAGTTTCCGGCGCAAGCAAGGCGCGCAGCGCCTGGCGGTTTTCCGGCGACGGCGTTTCCCAATACGCGCGGATCGGATTCCAGCCATCGCTCAAGCCTTCCACATAGGCATTGCCGTTCTGCGAAATAATACCGGCGATGCGTTCGGGATGCTTCACAGCAAGACGGAAACCGGTCGGCGCGCCGTAGTCGAACACGTAAACGATATAGCGATCAAAACCCACCGCGTCGGTGAAGCGATCGATCACGTTGGCAATGTTGTCGAAGCTGTAGGTGAAGCTGTCGCGCGCGGGCATGTCCGAGAGGCCAAACCCCGGCAGGTCCGGCGCCACGATGTGGAAGCGGTCGGACAACTGCGGAATCAGGTCGCGAAACATGTGGCTGGAACTGGGATAGCCGTGCAGCAACAGCAGCTTCGGCTTACCGGGCGTCCCGGCTTCACGATAGAAGACTTTGTAGCCATCGACGTCGGCGTGGCGGAAACGGATAGCGCTCATGACAGATTCTCCAGGGAAATGACAGGATTTAGGGTGGCTTGCGGTTAGCGCCGCGTAAGCAAGGTGTTGCGGGAAGGGAAAGGCGCGCTTACGCCCCAACGTGCTGGACGGCCTCAAGAATCAACGCCCCGACTTGCTCGGGCGCGGTGACGCTGGGCACGTGATCGACCGGATAAGCGCGGATGCGCGCGTGCATGCGCTCGGCGATGAAGCGCTGCGTCTGCTCCGGGATCATGTGATCCTGCTCGGCCACCAGGTACCAGGCCGGCACGTGCTTCCACAGCGGCTCATCGACCGGAACGATGATGCAGTGAGGCGAAATCGGCAGTTGCGCGGCGGCCAGCGCCTGCTGCTGCGCCGGTGAGGCCTGCTGCGCGAACGCACTGGCAAAGGCTTCCTCGGGCAGCCAGATCCAGCCGTTCTCGTCGGGCGCCAGTTGCGGCGTCTTGTCGTCGTGCCCGAAGCGGTTGAACACCTCGGCCACCGTCTCGCCCTGGTCCGGCGCCAGCCCCGCCACGTAGACCAGCGCCTTCACGTTGGAATGCCTGCTCGCGCCGATCACCGCGCCGGAGTAGGCGTGGCCCACCAGCACGACCGGGCCCTGGAGCTTTGCCAGCGCCTGGTCCAGCGCGGCGGTATCGGCGGCCAGGGAAGAAAGCGGCAAACGGGGAGTAACCGCTTTGATGCCCTTTTCCTGAAGCAGACCGACCACCTTGTCCCAGCTCGTCTCATCCGCCCAGGCGGCATGGACCAATACGACCGTTGCAGTGTTTGTGTTCATTTTCATCCTCTCCCACGCGATTTGGACCTGAAAGTTTGGCGATCCGAGGGTTGAATTCCTCGTAACCGCCTTAATGTCGATGGAGAGGTTATTCCGTAATAAGTAACTTGTCAAGAGCGTTCAAGAAGGTTATTTTTGCCCTCAGGAGACTATCCCATGACCCAGCCCATGCCCGCCCTTTTCCTGGCCGACTCGCTCGGACTGGACTTCCTCAATTCCATCGCCACCCTGGCGGACACCCGCGTCGACTGGCTCGAAGACGGCGATGGCTTGCTCGATTGGCTGCGCCAGGCACGGCTGGTGCCGGACGATGCGATCGCGTCGATCCGGGCGCGCGCGATACCGGGCGAGATCGACCGCCTCGCCGATCAGGCGCGCGGACTGCGCGAGTGGTTCGGCGGCTTCGTGCGCGAGCGCAAAGGACATCCGCTGAAGGTGGCGGATCTGTCCACGCTCGAACCGCTCAATCAGTTGCTCAAGCGCGAGGAGGGCTATAATGAAATCGTGGCGCGTGAAAGCGACGCGTCATCGCCGCTGCAGCTGGCCCGTTCGCGCCGCTGGAGTTCGCCCGAAAGCTTGCTGCTGCCGATCGCCCAATCGCTGGCGCAACTGGTGTGCGAGGAAGACTTTTCGTTCGTCAAGGCGTGCGAAGGCCCGGCCTGTACGATGCTATTTGCCGATCACACGCGCGGACACGCGCGCAAGTGGTGCAGCATGTCGCTCTGCGGCAACCGCGCCAAGCAGGCCGCGCACCGTCAGCGCACCAAACCCGCGCATCACGCCGCCTGATTCACGCCGCGCCTGCCACGCGGTCGTGGTCCCGGCCGATGGCGATGCATTGATCGGCCACCGCCATCACCTCGGCGCGATGCGACACCACGATCAGGATCGTTTGCGGCAGGCGTTGCCGCAACATCGACAGCACGCAGATTTCCGACGCGACGTCGAGGGCACTGGTGGCCTCGTCCAACAAGGCCACGCGCGGCCGGCGCAGGATCACCTGGGCCAACAGCAAGCGCTGCAATTCACCGCCGGAAAGCTTGCTCGACGCACTGTCGATGGCCGAATCCAGGTCGCGCCCGGTTTCAACCAGCCGCCGTGCCAGACCGACATCGTCCAGCGCACTGAGCAGCGCTTCCTCACCCGCGTCGGGGGCCGCCCATAGCAGGCATTCGCGGATGGAACGCTGCCATGGCCGCACGCTCTGGCTAACGTAGGCGCCGCGGCGCACCACTTCGCCATAGGCATCGAAGTCGATGAAACGCCCGGCGATGCGCGCGGAAAATTCCAGCGGCGCGGCCATCCCCGCCAGCACATCGACCAAACTGCTCTTGCCGATGCCCGAGTCGCCGCAAATCAAGGTCAGCGTGCCGGGCGTGAGTACCATGTCATCGACCTGGAGCCGATCCAGCGGCGGCATCAGCCGCACGCGCTCGATGTGCAGCGCGTCCCCGGCGGCAACGCCATGCGGGCTGGCCTTCGCCGATGGCGGCCGATGGCGTTGCATGTAGCGCTGCCACAATTCGAACGCCGGCACCGCCGCGCGCAGCTGCTGGAAGCTTTGCCGCGTGGATACCAGGTAAGGCAGCAGGCGCCCCAGCAACAGGCACACGGCGATCAGCGAAGCCTGGTCGATGCCGCGCAGGCGATAGGCCAGCGCGAACATCGCGGCAATCCCCAGTGTCGCCAGCAGCTCCAGCATCAACCGGCCCGAGGCAATCAGGTGCAGCTGCCGCTGGTAGCCGCCGCGCAGACGTTCGGCAATGTCGCCGTGGCGCTGTTTTTCCGCCTGTTCTTTCTCGAACGAGCGCACGTGGCGCAGGCGGCGCGGAAAATCCTCGCTAAGCCAGAACAGGCGCGTGAGATCGGCAATGTATTGCCGACTCACCTGCGCCTGCTCGCGGCCGCCGATACGCGAGGCGATCAGGCCCAGCCCGGCCAGCACGGGTGCGGCCAATACCAGCGGGGGCGACACCCATAACGCGAAGCCGACGCTGACGGTGGCGGTCACGCCCGCTACCAGCAACTGCAGCAGCGCGTTGAAACCCTGGGTGATGATTTCGATGTTGTAGGTCAGCACGTTGGCGATTTCGGCCGACGTAGCGTCGGCTAGCGCAGCCAACGGCGCGTCGATCAAACGTGCATGCACGCCCTGCCGCAATTGCATGCCGTAGCGTCCGGCCAGCCGCGCGCCCTGCCGTGCCGCCTGCCAGCGCAACAGCGCGAAAACGACGCTGGCGCCGGCAAAGATCGCCGCGTGCACGTCGGTGCCGCCGCGCATGTCCAGCACACCGCCGCCCACGGGCAACGCGTGGCCGGGCTGCACCAGCGGTAGCAACAACAGCGCCGCAAGACTGCCCGCCAGCGCCGAACTCAGCGACAGCAGCACGTACGCGGCGATGCCCAGGGCGCCCACGCTTTTGAGCGTCGGCACGAAAGAACGCAGAACACCCGCCGGCGTGCCCGCCGTGCTCATACGCCCTCGCGGCCGCCCGGCCGGAGCGGCCGTGAGGGCGGTACAACCTTGTGCGAACTCAGAACCTCTCTCCTGCCGCATGGCACGCCGCCACGTCTGTAGGTACGGCGAGGGCGGCGGCAGGTTGCGTGCATCGCCGCCTAGTCGCCGAGCAGTTGCTGCAGCGCCTGGACCGATGCGCGCGGATGCGTGCCGCGGCATAACTGATACACGCCCACGCGCCGCAATGCGGCTTCCAACTGTGCCCAACCGGGCTGCATGGCGCCGTAGGGTTGATCGTGCGCCAGCCGTGCGGCGACATCGTGTTCGGGCATGCGCTGCAAGAGCGCACTTGCATCGCCGGTCGGCTGATTGCCGACGAATACCGCAGCCACGATTTCAGGTGGAGCGCCGGTCAGGTGTCCATGCCCAAGCCGCAAATCCACCTCGAATTTCTCCACTCCGCTGCGGCGCCGGATCACCGGCGATTCACTGATCCACTGACGCATGCGCAAGTCTTGTACCCAACGCAACGCGTCGGCCTGCAGATGCAGATAGTTGGCCGCGCCCGTCGCGCGCAGGCTATCGGGCTGCACGAATACGGCGTCTTCGGCCAGGAAATCCAGGCCGTGCAACAGGCTGTGCAAGGCAAGTGTGGACTTGCCCGCCCCGCTCGCGCCAAGCAGCAACACACCGCGCCCGTTGCGCCCCACGCACGCCCCATGCAGCGGCACCAGGCCCAACCCGCGCGAAGCCAGTGTAAACACCGCGAACTCGATCAGTTCGTAGCGCAGGTGATAAGGACGCCGCAGCATGTCCTGCGATGCCACCACCAGCGCCCTGCGCTGTTCGGGCATCAAGACGGTGTAGTTGCTCGCATCCATGATGCCGCACAACACGCCGCCGCCAGAGTGTGCCTGCACCGGCGGCGGCTCGCTCGCGCTTGCAACATCGCGCGTCGCCAGCCGCAGTTCGATGCGAAACGCCTGCGCCGGTCCCGGTAGTTGGTGTGCCGGCAGCTTGCCGTACGCTTGTTCGACCACATGCAGCAGCGCAACGCTGTCGCTCTCGAACAAGAAACGTCCGCCAAGAATGTGCTTGCGCGTGCAGAACGGCAGGCGCAGCCGCTCGCCGAACGGATCGGCGTGAAGGTCGCGCATGGGCGGGCCGAAATTCAAAGGGCTGGAGTTGAAGGCCATCAGGTGTCTGCCGATTCGAGTCCGGCCCTGTGCCGTGCGGCAGCGGATCCATCCGGGTCGATGTGCAGATAAGTGCGCTTTGCCGTCGCGAAGGTTGCGCCATGGGCCATTTCACCGTGCCAGGCAACCGCCGGCGCGCCCGCCGGCACTCACGGCAAACAGCGCGAACGCTGGCGCCCGAACCCCGCGCCAGGGCAGCGGATCCCGCGGCAAGATCAAGGTTCCTTCCCCATGCTCAAGATCCAGGTCGGCCACTCCTACTTTCTTACGTACGACCGCAAGCAGTGGGAGCGCGGCAAACCGTATCCTCCGCTCGCCACCTTGCACGTCGCCGCGTTGTTGCGCGATAGCGGCCACCAGATCACGCTGTTCGATGCGATGCTCGCCGACGGCGTCGAAGACTACGGCGGCGCCCTGCGGCACACGCAGCCGGACGTGGTGGTCATCTATGAAGACAACTTCAACTTCCTGACCAAAATGTGTCTTGCGCGCATGCGCGAGGCGGCTTGCCAGATGATTGGCCAGGCACGCGCAGCCGGCGCGCGCGTGATCGTTGCCGGCTCCGACGCATCCGACCAGCCCGACGCCTTCCTCGCCGCCGGCGCGCATGCGGTGCTGATCGGCGAAGGCATAGCGGCTCTGGTCGAACTGATCGCGCGGCTCGAACAGAACCCCCGCATCGATGCGGAACATTGGACGGCCAACATCCCCGGTGTCGCCACGCTGGTAAGCGAACAAACGCAAGTAACACGCATCGGCGTGCAGCCGCCCGATCCGCGCCTGGCGATCCGGCCCGCCTGGGACCTGGTCGAGGTGGAGCGCTACCGCGCGATGTGGCTCGCGCACCACGGTTATTTCAGCCTCAACATGGCCGCGTCGCGCGGCTGCCCGTTCCGCTGCAACTGGTGCGCCAAGCCGATCTGGGGCAATCACTACAAGCAGCGCAGCGCGCGGGACATGGCGGCAGAGATGACATATCTGAAGCGCGCATTCGGGCCCGACCATATCTGGATGGCCGACGACATCTTCGGCTTTCACGTCGATTGGGTGGTGGAGTTCGCCCAGCATCTGCTCGCCGCCGACGGCTCGGTGCCGTTCATCATCCAGACTCGCGCCGACCTGATCAGCGAGCGCATGGCCGCCGCGCTGAAGCAGGCCGGTTGCGCCGAGGCGTGGATCGGCGCGGAAAGCGGCAGCCAGCGGGTGCTGGATGCGATGACCAAGGGCACCAAAGTCGCCGAGCTGATCGCCGCGCGCGAACGGCTGGGGCGGCATGGCATCCGCGTAGGTTTCTTCATCCAGCTCGGTTACCTGGGCGAGCAGCTTCAGGACCTGCTGGCCACGCGCGAATTGATCGCCACCGCCGCGCCGGACGACATCGGCGTAAGCGTGTCCTATCCGCTGCCGGGCACCAAGTTCTACGAGCAGGTGAAAGCGCAATTGGGCGAAAAAACCCATTGGCAGGATAGCGATGATCTCGCCATGATGTTTCGCGGCGCCTACGACTCCCATTTCTATCGCAGCGTGCGCGACCTGATGCATGAGCAGATCACGATCCAGCAGGCACGACGCGACGCAACCTGCCCATCCGGCGAGCAGGCGATGGCAGAGGCAGAGCTGGATGCGCGCTGGAACGCTTTGCTGGCCACCGAATACCAGCATCGCACCGAACATGCGGCAGCGCCGCCGGCCACCACCTCCAGCCATAGCCGGCCGTTGCGCCATGTTGCCACCGCTCAAAACCGTTAAGGCCGGCCTGCGCCGCACCACCGAGGCGCTGGCGGCCGAACTGGCGCTGGCGCGGCCGGACACGCCGACGCCGTCGTGGAACAAGCTCGAATGGCAGCTCGCCTCGGCGGCGGCGGTAGCGCACGGCATCTCGCCGTTGCTTTCCCGGCGCTGCGGCTGGCAGAAAGCAGGCTGGCACGCATTTCTCGCCGCGCAGCGCGAGCACGTCGCACAACGCCAGCAACGCATCGCCGCGCTGCTGGCGCGCATCGATGCGCAGGCGCGCAGCACGGGCTTGAGTATCGTGCCCTTGAAGGGTTCGGCGCTGCACGCCATCGGCCTGTATGCACCCGGCGATCGCCCGATGGCCGACATCGATCTGCTGGTGCGCGAGGCCGATACCGCACGCGCTACCGCGTTGCTGGAAGAACTGGGTTACGTCGAATCGTTTGCGCAATGGAAGCACCGCACATTCAAGCCGGCCGACGGCGAGGCGTTCGCGGGCCTGGGCGAGCATCGGGATACGCCGGTGAATATCGAACTGCACACGCACATCCACGAGCGCCTGCCGGTTCGCACCATCGACATCACCAGCCGGATCTATCCACGCAAAGCGCATCCGGGTTTGAACACTTATCCTTCGCCCGGTGCGCTGATGTGCCATCTGCTGCTGCACGCGGCGGGCAACATCTGCGGCCGCAGCCTGCGCCTGATCCACCTGCACGACATTGCCATGCTGGCCAGGCGCATGGCCGCAAGCGACTGGGAAGCACTGTGGGACGAGCACGCCACCCAGGCGCCGTGGTGGGCGCTACCGCCGGTGCGGCTGGTCGCGCGTTACTACCGCGAGGCGATTCCCGCCTCGGTGCTGCGGCGCCTGGAGCGCGACAGCAACGTCGTGTTGCGCGCCGTTTCGCGGCGCCAGACCCTGACGCAGGTATCCTGCTCGGCGCTGTGGCTGCATGCGCTGCCGGGCATCGAATGGTCGCGTTCACTCGGCGAAGCGGCGCGCTGCATCGGCCACCGCATCAGGCCGACCGAGGAGGCGGTGAAGGAACGCGCCGATATGGTGCGCACGCAAGTTTGGCTTCAGGGACAAAGCTGGGTGACTTTGCATCATGGCCGCCGCATGCTGACCTGGCTGACCCGGCCGGTGCCGCGCATGGACACCTTGTACGTGGTACGCGCGGCGCTGGAGTCGCCCGCGCTCGCGATCTAGCGCACGGCGCGCAGACCACCCGCCTCGCCCGCCGCGACCAACTGGCGATAAAGCGCCTCGAACACGCCGGCGGTGTAGTCGGCATCTTCGGCGATGGCCCGGCGCTGCGCCTCACATGCCAGATGCAGACGCAGCTCGTCGCGGTCCAACACGTACTTGATCGCCTCGGCCAGGCCGCGCCAGTCGCCCACCGGCACCGCGCAGGCGGCGCGCGGCGACCATTCGGCGAAATGTCCCACCGCGGTGCCGACCGCCGGCACGCCCATCACCGCCGCTTCCAGCAACACCAGCGGGCCGGCTTCGTGCTGCGAGGACATCACCAGCAGATCCGCCGCCGCCATGAGCGGCCGCAGTTCGCGTTGCGTCTTGAAGCCGAGGAAGCGGACATGGCCTTGCAATCCAAGTTCACCGGCCAGTCGCTGCATGTCGCCCCCCAGCGTATCCACGCCGACCATGTCCATGTGGAAATTCACCCCCGCCTGCATCAGCAGCGCGAGGGCACGCAGCAGGGTCGGCTGGTCCTTGACGCGATTGAGACTGGCGACGTGGATCAGCCGCGCCTGCGCGCCGTTGCGGCCACGCGGAGCGATCGGCGGCCACTGTTGCAAATCCACGCCCAGTGGTACGCGCTGCGCCTGCACGCCGAGCGCGCGCAGCGACTCGATGATCGGCGCGCTTGCCGCGGTCACCGCGTCGGCGGCGCGCAGCACCAGCGCCTCGCGCAGGCGTCCTGCCCACCTTCGCCGTCCGCCGTAACCGATGTCGTGCAGCGCGACCAGCTCGCCGCCTGCGATGTGCACCGTAGCCGGCAAGCGCAGCCACTTGGCCATCGCCATGGCAAGCAAGCCGCAGGATCCTGAAAAAAAGGCATGCACCAGATCGAACGGCGCCCGGCGGTGCTCGGCGCGGATGGTTTGGAGGGCGCGCAGGCGCGTCCAGCCGTCGCCGATGTTGTGAATGGTGGCGCCGGCCAGTGACCAGCTTCCCGGCGCAGCCTCCTGCCGCAGCACGAATACGTGCAGATCGTGCACGCGCGCCAACCGCTCGATCAGCGCCAGCAGTGCGGGAATCACCCGCCGTTGGCCGCTGCGATCCACGCCGCCGGGCACCACCATGGCCAATTTCATCGTGCGCGCCTGCGCCGGCCATCGAGCACTTGCACATAGGCATCGGCCCATTGCCGCCCTACCGCTTCGAACGAAAGCGTGCCATCGAAATGCGCACGCACCCGTTCGGGCGACCGGCGAGTGCTCGCCGCATCGATCAATGCATCGGCCAATCGCGATGCGTCGCCGCACGGCCACAAGTGGCCGACCTCGCCGGTCAGCGCACGGAACGAGGGAATATCCGTGACCACCGGCGTGACACCACACGCCATCGCTTCCAGCAGCGCGTAGCCGCAGCTTTCGCGACGGCTGCCGGACACGAACATATCCGCCGCGCGCAGCAGCCATTCGATGCGCCGATGCGCCACCTTGCCCAGCAAATGCACGCGGCCGGACAACTGCCGGTCACGCTCGATACGACGCTGCACCGCAGGTAGCAGCGGCGCATCGCCGAATACGCACCACAGCTTCAGCCCCGGCAGTTTCGCCGCGGCCAGCGCGACGCCGTCGAGCACGGTCAGCGGGTCCTTGCCGGCATTCAGATGGCCGATCCACAAGATGCACGGATCGCCATACAGCCCGGTTTCCGCGCGCGCGCGTGCACGGCTGCCACGCGTGAAACGGCAGCTGGATTCGGGAATGGCAAATACCTGCGCGCGCGGATCGAGCAGGCCCGCGTCGGTGAACGGCCGTGCCAGTTCCGGCGCGGTGAACGCCACGCCGGATGCGGCCTTGTACCAGCGCCGCCACTGCGGCCGCCGCCACCACGGCGGCGGGCGGTTGGCGTGGTCCTGGAACACAATCGGGAGATTGGGCAGGCATTGCGCGATGGCGAACGCGTCGCGGGCGAAATCCAGCCCATGCACGTGCAGCACATCCGCCTTGATGTCCTCGAGCAGGCTGGCGAAACGACGGCCGCGGCCGGCCGCCGTGCCGGCGCCGCCGATATCGCTGAAGTGGTAGCCGATACCGTTATGCATCACGTGCAGCGGCTGCGCGGCCGCCTGGATCACGGACACGCGCGTGCCGGCGCTCGCCGCCGCTTCGGCCACGTCCACCAGCGAGGGCCATTGCCTGAACACCTCGCTTGCCGCGAGGCCTTGCGCCGTCGGTACGAAATTGATCTGCGCCACGTGCACGCTCAAAGCCCCGACACCTGCGGCATGCGCAGCTTGACCAGGCGATTGGCCAGCTCCAGTTCCCACGGCCGGTTGTAGCGGCGAGAGGTGTAGCGCCACGACGCGGCCACGCTGAGCGTGCGCTTGGCCCAGCGCGGCGAGCGCAGATCCTGCGCGGTGGGATAGCGGCAGCGCAACACCGTCACGAAGTCGCGGATGCGCCGGCGCATCTTGTCGGTGAGCCACGGCGCGTCGGCATGGCAGGCGTAATCGACCCAGCGTTGCTGCGTCCATTCCTCCGGCGTGGTGGGAAACATCACCGGCTCGCCATGCACATCGCGCAGCGGCGCGGATGGCCGCTTGCCGCGGTCCTTTTCGTGACGGCTGCTTTCGGGCAGAGGCGTGTAGACGTAGACAATGATTTCCGATTGCGGATTGATCCGCTTTAGCTCGCGAATGAACTCGAACGTAAGCTCGGTTTCTTCCTCGGTGTTCTCCGGCGGCCCGACCATGAACGACAATTCGGGGATCACCCCGTTGCGCCGGCACAGCTCGGCCACCTCAAGCGTTTGGTCCGGGCGCGTGCCTTTGCGAATGTCCTTGAGCATCTGCCCGCTGGACGATTCGGCACCGATGTAGGCCATGCGCAGGCGGCTTTGGCGTACCAGTTTCCACGAACTTTCCGACAGCTTCAGCAAGGCGTCCGAACGCGCGTAGCACCACCACGGCAGTTCGAGCCTGGCCATGATTTCCAGCAGCGGCACCATGTCTTCCTCGCGGTCGAAGAAGTTGTGGTCGAAATATTGGATCGAATCGGCGCCAAGCTCGTATTTGAGATAACTCAGTTCGCGCTCCAGCCGGGTGGTGGCCGGCACTGCGGTGGCACCGCCGAACATCGCCGCCACGCCGCAGAACGTGCAGCGAAAACGGCAGCCCACCGAGGCCTGATGCGCGGCGGTGCGGCGACCCAGGAACGTGCGCGCCAGATAGCGGCGGGGATCGCCAAGCTTGTCGTAGGGCAGCACCGCGCCCGGATCGGCGAGCGAGAAACCGCGGCCCGGGTTGTGCACGATCCGGCCATCGACCTTGTGTGACAGGCCGCCGATCCTGGCCAGCGCCGGTGCGTTGCCGCTGGCCAGCGCCGTCATCAGTTCCGGAAAACTTTCCTCGCCCTGGCCGCGGATGGCGTAATCGACGTAGGGCGCGCCCATCGCCGTGTCGGTGTAGAGGGTAGGAAAATAACCGCCCCACACAATCGGCATACCGGGAAAATGCTCGCGCACCGCCTTCGATACCGCGATCGACGGCGCCATCTGCGGACCGCCCATCACGCTGATGCCCACCGCATCGAAGGGGCGCTCGCTCAACGCGCGCAAGGTGTCGCCGACCACGTCGCGATCGACGTTGCCATCGATGATCCGGCAGCTGCCGCTCTTGTCCAGTGCGGCCGCCAGATGCAACAGCGACAGCGGGAAGCGCGCGCTGGATCGCGAGGTGATGGTAGGGTTGATCAGCAGCGTATGCGGGCGCGTCATGGATGCGTATCGGCGTAGGGAAAAGTCATGGCGCGCGGCGTAGCTGGAACACCAGCGCGACGGGCACGTCCAGCGCCCTGGGATCAAAATGCGCCTCGGCGGGAATGTCGTCCGGATCGAGCATCGGCTCCAGCACGCGCTCGATCTCAAGCCCCAGATTGGCGCAGGCGGCATGCCAGTGGCTGTAGCGATGAGCCTTGTGCCGCACGGCGTAACGTTGGCCGTCGCATTTGAAATCGCGCAGCCAGCCCAATGCGTGGCCGATCGGATGCACGTCGCTGCACAGCAGCGTGCCGCCGGGACGGGTGACGCGGCTCAGTTCGGCCAGCGCCTGTTGCAGATCGTCCAGGTGCCCGATCACCAGGCCGCACACGGTGAGATCGGCCCACGCATCGGGCGTCGGCAAGGCCTCCAGGCTGCCCTGTACCAGGCTTACCTCGGCCTGGGAACGATGCTCGCGCAGGGCCATCGCCGCGTATTGCAGCATCTGCACCGACAGATCCACGCCTTTCACGCGCGCCGCGCCGCGGCTCAGCGCGTGCAGCATGTAGCGGCCGCTGCCGCAGCCGGCATCGAGCACGGTTTGTCCGTGCATGCCTGCGGGCATCAGCGCGAGCATCGCGCGCTCCTCGGCCCGCATCACGGGGTTATGCGCCTGCGCCGGATAATGCGGCGCCCACAAGGCATAGGCTTTCGCCGGTGTGAGGATAGGTGTCTGCGACATCAGTAATACCGAGCCTCCATCGCCCGATCGTGCGCCTGTGCTGTGGCGGGCACGCTGCTTTGCAAGCCCGGTTCGAGCGCGATCAGCGCAGGCTCGGCCAGATGCCCGGCGAGCAGTTTCGGCTTGCCGTCCAGCATCACCGGCACCGCAGGCACGCCCGTCACCGCGAACCATTCGGCGAAATCGGGATCGGCGATCTGCGGTACACCATCGCGCACCACCGCGCGAATCTGGCTACGCGCGATGCCGACCAGGCTGCGCGCGGCATCGCCGCCCAGATCCTCGACGATGATCACATCCGCATGCGCGCCGGGCTCCAGCACGCCGCGCGCGGGCAGGCGCAGGATGTTTGCCGCCTGCGTGGTGACCAGTGCGAGCAGTGACGCGGCGCCCAGTCCGCTGTTGTCGAGCACGCCGCGCAACTCGTCCAGCAGGTCGCGTGCGCCGCTGAGGCGCGAATCGCTGGCCAGCGCCAACCTGCCCGCTTCCCACAGGCGCCGCGGATCGAGCGTGCGTCCAAGCAGCGCGCGATTGCTGCCGGGACACCACACCACCGCCGCGCCGCGGGCGATCACGCGTTCGATATCCGTCTCGCGCAGGCCCACGCCGTGGATGAGCACACTGTTGGCCGCCAGACAACCCAGCGCGTCCAGTTGCGCAAGCTCGGCCTGCGCGGTCGCATCGGTGCCTTCGGCCAAGTGGATCATCCATGGCCGCGCCGTGGGCGTTGCGGCAAAACTCGGCTGGACCGGCGGCCCGTATCCGGGCCAGCCAAGCGCATAGCTCCAGCCGTAGTCGCGCAGCAGCGCCACCGGAAAGTCCGGCGCGTCGAACACCGCATGCCAGGGATCGTGATGCGCCACGCACGTCGTGCCCGCCAGCAGGTTTTTCAGTGCGCCGTGGCGCAGGCGCAGCGCCTTGGGCAGGCGTAGCGCGGCCGCGACGTCATCACGCAGGAAGTGCGCCTGGAACGCCTCGATCCACTCATAGCTGTTTGCAAAAGGCGTCTGCGCCGGCAGCGGCGGTACCGCATTGACATGCAGGTGTTCGTGCGCATTGATCAGTCCGGGAAAAATCAGGTGATCGCGCAAATCCAGCTGATACGCCCATGCCGCGCGCGACGCGGCGATGCGCCCGGCGCGGATCGGCAAGGTGGTGCGCGTCGCCCCGGCCGGCGTCGCCACTGCCGCATGGCAGAGGCTGGCATGTGTTCGTGCCGACGAGGTGTCCATGCTTTAACGCCTGCGCATCACGATCAGGAAGTGATCGCCCATGTCGCGCAGCAACGGCAACCCGCCGAGGCGGTCGTCGAGCCGGCCCAGGCGCTCGCAGGCTCCGCGATGCCGGCGATAGAAGTCCACCAGATAAGGCGGCGGCATGAACAGGCTCAGCGCGCGATAGCTTTCCAGCGAAAAGTTTTCGGCGAAAGCGCGATAGAACTCGTGCGGCAGATAGTAATAGGTCCAAATCGTATGGCGATTCATGCCCACCGCGGTGGCACCGCGCCTGGCGCGCACGGCGGCGCGCTTGAAGCGGCGCTTGAACGCGTAATACCCCACTTCCCACGGACAGATGCGCCCGATCACCGAAAACACCAGCATCCCGCCCGGCCGCAGCAACCGTTCGCAATCCGTAGCGACCGCGCGCAGATCGGGCGCGCAGTTGAGCGGACCGAAGTTGGAATAGATCGCATCGAAGCGCTCGTCGAGTTGCGCCAGCTGATGCACGCCGACATGCCTCGCCTGCACCCGCGTGCCGAGTCCCGCTTCCTCGGCGCGCGTACGCGTGCGCTCCACCATTTGCGCCGACCAATCGGTAGCCACGACGCGATGGCCTTGGCGCGCGAACTCGGCGGCATCGATGCCGGTGCCGCAACCCAGGTCAAGCAGGCGGGAACCGGCCGGCACCTGTTCGCGCACGGTGTTCCACAAGGTCAACCGCATGCGCTGGATCAGCTCGTTGTTGCCGCGTGGGCCATCGTAGTCGGCCGCGACGCTGTCGAAGGCGCGCTGTGTGTCCAGCAGTTGCATGTCATCCAGCACGCTGGCCCTGCCGCCGGTTTCAAGCTTGTATGCGCCGCTCACTTCAATCCCCGCTCCGCCCGACAGCGGCGCCGACCTCGACGCCTTCTATGGCGTGAGTGCGGTCGCAGGCGGGTTTGGTTGAACGCCTCGGCGCAACGCGGAGCGCGCCATGGCGGCACGGCGCAGAGCATCGCGAGCGATGGCGGCCATCGCCGCCAGGAACAGGCCCAACACCACGCCCGCTGCCCATACGGCGATGCGGTTGGGGAAAACCGGCGCGCCGGAAACTTCAACCGGCCACATCAGCGAGGTGCCATAGGTGTAGTTGGCGCTGAGGCGTTCTGCCAGTTCGCTTTGGGCTTGCTGCAGGTTATGGATCTCGCCATTCCTGCCCGCCAGCAACAGGCTTGCCGTCAGTGCATCGGTGCCGGACTTGCCCGCCGATGCGACGGCCTGCTGCAGCCGGTCGCGATCGGCCAGGGCCGTTTGCAATTCACTGCGCAGCTCGTCGAGGCGCGCATGCGCGCGCGCCAGCGGTTCGGCCTCGATGGCCTGATGGATGGCCTGCAGTTCGCTCGCCGTCGCGTCGGCCAGTTGCGCCGCCTGTTGCGGTGCATACGCGCGCAGCGTCAGCTTGATCAGCGGACCGGCGTAGGGCTGCGGTTCGAGCTTCATGCTTTTGCGGTAGAGAGCCGCTTCGCGCGTGCGGGGCACCAGACCGGCACGCTGGAGGACTCCCCGCTGGAACGCTTCAAGCTGCAAGCGTGTCAGCACGCGCTGTAGCGGTTCGGCCTTCGGATCCTGGCCAGGCGGTGCGGTATCCACCTGGCCGATCTGAATCCACGCGGTCGCCTCCCATTGCGGCGAGATGGTATGCAGGAACGCGAACGTAACGGCGAGCACCAGCAGCAGCGCGGTCACGCACCACTTCCATTCGCGGACCAGGATTCGCCAGGTGTCGATCAGATAGATCTCATCGTATTGCATCGTCGTTGACTCACGGCAGGTGGCGTGTGGGTATGCCAGGCGCGTCCATCGCAGACGCCGCCCTTCGGTTGGGCAACCATGCGGCAAGCAGTTGCAGCACCAGGCACAGCACCACGAAGCCGCCGTTGGTCCAGGTAAAAGCCTGCGGCGCGAACGGCGCCATCAGGCAGACATAGGCCATGCGCAGAAAGATCAGCCAGGCGAACAGCGACACCGGCGCGCACAGGCGCCGCACGCTCCACCACTGCATCGCGTACAGCGCGAACATCGAAAGCACCGCGCCCCAGGGCCCCCATGCCATCAGGAACGGAAAGTATTCCGTGCCGACGTTGATGTTGGGCGCGTCCAGTGGAATATCCGTTCCGGCCGTCGCAATGGAACCTGCCATGGGTACCAGCTGGTTGATCAGGAAGCTGGCGTTCGAATAGTGCCTGGCCGCGATCGCACCGAAGTTGTACGGCCCCGCGCTGATGTACAACAACAGCCATTTGATACCTTGTGGCGCGGCGCGATACATCGCACTGAACGGTAGCGTCACCGCATCCAGCGAGCCCGAGCGCAGCATGCCCAGCACCGAGAAAGCGGTGCCGCCCACCAGCGCCAGCAGGCCGATGCTTTTCCATGGCAGGGGCTTGGCGTCATCGCGTCGCAGCAGCAACACCAGCGCGACGGAAAACAGCGAAGCGAAGATCCGGTTGCGGTCGATGACCAGCACCGGAAACACCAGTCCCGCGCCGATCAACAGATGACGCAGCCAGCGGCGGCGCGCGCACAGCAATCCGATCGGCGGCAGTGTCCAGCACATATCCGAGATATGCCGGATATGTTCGTGGCCGCCCTCGATGCTGGCGTAGGACGAGGGATCATCGATCAGTGGAATCGGAAACAATGCCAGGTCGAGCAGGCAAAACAGCAATACCCCGCAGGCAAAGGCGATGGCCACGAATGCCTCGCGCGTGCCGGCGTATTGGCGCGCGCGGAATGGGGCGTAACCCGGCAACCGCGCACCGAACCGAAGGTCCACCAGCAGGATCGCCGTGGCCGCAACGACCAGCAGCAGCAGGCCTTGCAGGTAACTGCCGGGCAAGTCGTAGCTAAGCCAGGTGAGGCCGCAAGACAACAGCATGGGCAAGGCGAGGTAGGCGGCGGGAAGGCGCAACAGGCGCATCAAGCCTCCTTCGCCACCGCGTGCGCAGCCGGTAACCCCAGCTTGGCGATGGCGAGCAGAGACAGATACATCGTCATATGGAAGGCCACCGGCAGCCATCGCCGCTGCAAGAACGCGATCTTCGCACCGATGATGTGCACCTGTGCCCTGAGCAGGGTGCGGTACGGCTCTTCGAACAGATGCGCCCGCCGCACCGCGACGTGACGCGACTCCACCAGGTTGACGATGCGCGTTTCCCGATGCCGCGTCTTGCTGAAGTTGTCGCCGTGAATGCGGTACGCGCATACGCTGACGTCGATGAAGCCCAGCCCATCGCGCGCAGCAAGGCGCAGGAAGAAATCCCAGTCGTCGATCCGCAGGCCCTCGGTCCAGCGGTCGAGCGTATCGAGCGCGCTCTTGCGGATCATCGCCACCGGGCCGCCAATCGCCCACTGGCTGATCACCGCGCGGCGAATGCCTTCATCGGAGCGGTACAGTTTCTTGTTCGCACCATGCAGATCGTGCATGCCGCTGCCGTGCAGGATCAGTCCGCGTTCGTCCACGACGATGGAATCGCCCACTACCGCCTGCTTGCGCGGATGGGTCATCAGATAGCGCACCTGCGTTTCCAGCCCGCCCGGCAGCAGGTAGTCGTCGCTGGCGCCAAGCCGCAGGAATTCGCCGCGGGCGCGCGCCGCCAGTTCGTTCAGGGTGGCCGCGATGCCCTTGTTGCCGCGCCGCGCGTACTCCACCCGCAGCTTGTTGCCGTGACGGGCAATCCACTCGACGATGCGATCGTGCGTGCGGTCGCTGGAACCGTCGTCGATGATGACGATTTCCTTGTGCGGATACAGATCCTCCAGCACGCTGTCCAGGCAGCGCTGCACGAAGCGTTCGTGGTTGAACGCGGGAATCAGCACCGATACCAGCGGCACGGCCGGCGCGATGGACGGCACCGCATCGGCCACGCTCATGCCGCCTCCAGATAACGCCGTGCAACCAGCACATTGAACGCCAGATAGAGCAAGTAATTGACCGCGAAGGCGTACATCGCGCCGATCAGCCCGAACCCGGCCGTAAATACGTAAACCAGGGCCAGATAGCTGAGCGCGAATACGCATTCGGAGATCACAAACAGCCGCGTCATCGCCTTGGCCAGCATCAGGTAAGACAGCACGAACGACGCGATCTTGATCACATCGCCCGCCAATTGCGGACCGTAAAGCGGGTCGGCGGCGGCGAAGCCGGCGCTGAACAGCACCCGCGTGATCCCAACCCGCGCCACATAGATCAGCACCGCCAAAACAAGCACCAGCGGCAGCAACACGCGGTATGCGCGGTGCAACTCCCGCACCAGCGAAGCGCGCCCGTGCGTGGAGGCCAGCTTGGGCAGGTAGTAGATGTTGATGGCGCTGGTGAGAAACAGCAGGTACGCATCCGACACCCGGCTCACCGCCTGCCAGTAACCTACCTGCTGCCAGCCGAACCGCAACGCCAAGTGATTGCGCACGGCGATGTTGATCAATGGCGGCAGCAGTGCCGAACTCAACGTCATCAGCGAAAACGCGGCGAGCCGTGCGGTCATCTCGCGGTCGAACCGCATGCGCAGCATGCTGCGGCGGAAATACGGGCTGTGCCACCACACCGGCACACCGACCAGCAAGATCAACACCTGCCCCATCACCAGCGCCAGCAGCGCGCCATACAGATGCAGCCAATGCGACAGCCCCACGACCAGCGCCACGCCGATCGCCGAGCCCAGCACTTGCACCAAGGCAAGCCGGCGCACATCCATGAAGCCGTTGATGACCGCCAGGATGTAGTTGGCCAGCGCGATGCCCAGCTGCGCGATGGCAAGTACGCGAATGAGGCTGGCGTAGCGCGCATCGCCCAGCAGCCATAGCGCGAGCGGACGGCTCAGCAGCAGCGCCACGCAGGCCATCAGGCACGAGGCGCACAGCGCGTACCACAGCGCCGCCGCCAATAGCCGCGACAGACGTTGTGCGTCGTCGCGATATTCGGCGACGTACTTGACTATCCCCGCACCGATGCCGCCACCGGCCAATACTGCCAGCAACGACATCAGGCTCATGAATTGCCCGAGCTTGCCCACCCCCTCGGGCCCTGCGAACCACGCCACCAGTTTGAGCACCACCAACCCCGCGAGCAGGCGCGCCGCGGTGGCGAAGGTGGTGTACACGCCTGTGCGCACCAGGCTCATGGCGGGCACTCGAAGGCGTGGCAGGCGGCGATCACGCGATCCACTTCGTCTTCGCGCAGGGTCGGCCCGATCGGCAGGCTCAGCACCTCCTCGTGCAAGCGCTCGGTCAAAGGCAGTTGCACGCCGAGCAGCGACGCATAGGCCGGCTGGCGGTGCGGCGGCACCGGGTAATGCACCTGGCTTTGCACGCCCAGCCGCTGAAGATGTCGTTGCAGGGCGTCGCGCCGGGTACAGCGCACCACGAACAAATGCCAGGCGTGCCGCTCTTCGCTGGCCGCTTGCGGCAGATGGATATGCGGATGCCCGATGCCGTCGCGGTAGCGTCGCGCCACATGCCGGCGCCGCGCGATATCTTCGTCGAGGTGGCGCAGCTTCACGCGCAGCAGCGCCGCCTGCAATTCGTCGAGCCGCGAATTGATTCCCTGGAACGGATGCTGGTACTTCACTTCCGAGCCGTAGTTGCGCAAGGCGGCGATGCGATGGGCCAGCACCGGATCACCGGTGACCACCGCGCCGCCATCGCCTAGTGCGCCGAGGTTCTTTGCCGGAAAGAAACTGAAGGCCGCCGCATCGCCGAACGCGCCGGCCCTGCGGCCGCCGAGGCTGGCGCCATGCGCCTGCGCCGCGTCTTCGATCAGCAACAGCTGGTGGCGCGTGGCCAGCGCCCGCAGCGCCGGCATGTCCGCGAGCTGTCCGTACAGATGCACCGCCATGATCGCGCGCGTACGCGGACCGATGGCCGCTTCCACGCGGTTCGGATCCAGATTGAAGCTGCCTGCGTCCGGCTCGACGGGCACCGGCACCAGGCGGTTTTCGCTGACCGCCAGGAAGCTGGCGATGAAGGTATTGCCCGGCACGATGATCTCGTCGCCCTCGCGCAGCGTGCCCAGATCTTTGTAAGCGCGAAGGATCAGCGCAAGCGCATCCAGCCCGTTGCCCACGCCCACCGCATGGCGCACGCCGCAGTAGGCGGCGAATTCGCGCTCGAACGCGGCCAGCTCCTCGCCGAGCACGTACCAGCCGGAGTCGATCACGCGCGCGGCGGCGGCCTTCAGCTCGTCCGCATAGCGCGCGTTGACGTCCCTGGCGCTGAAAAACGCAACCTCCATCACAGCTCCCACTCGTAGAAATCGTGCACCACGGCGCGGGCACCGAAGCGTTCTTTCTGCATGATCAGTCCGCCATTGAGATGCCGCCCTTCCTGTTCGCTGGAAATGCCGAAACTGAAATACACCCGCGCGGCGTATACCTGTGCGATCAATTCGCCCAGCAACAGGCTCAGCGCGTTGAGTTCGCGCCCCTGGCCCGACGCGGCGATGTACTGGGTATGCACGGTGCGGCCGAAGTCGTAAACCAGTACGCCGGCCAGCAGCGTGCCGCCGATGCGCGCCTCGTGCAGCACAATGCGTCCGGGAAAGCGTGCCTGCAGCCGTTGCAGCTCCGCCAGGCTGTGCGTGGGCGCCGTGCCGTGCTTGCGCAGCACCTCGGTCAGCAACGCGTGGAAGGCGGCCAGGTCCGCGCCGATGCGTATCTCGACGCCGGCTTTCCTTGCCTTGCCGATCGAGCGCTTGCGGCTGTCGGCAAAGTGCATCGCTTCGCGCAACGGCACGGCGGAGGAAATGTCGCGGCGCTGCAGCTTCGCACCCAGGCGATGCAGAGCGTAGAGGTCCTCTTCGGCGGGATAGGCATGAAAGATATGCGGCACCGCCTTGTACACCAGGCGCCGGGTCCCGCACTTGCGATAGTGCTCGCCGATCTGCCCGAACACGGCCAACGTCGATTCGGCGCGCACGTCGTGCGCGCTGATCAGACCCGCGTAGGTCAAGCCGCCATGGCTCACCACCACATCGTCTTTGCGGTTGGCGGGAAATACCGCCTGGAGCCGCCCCTCGCGCTCGATCACCAGCGAGCAGTCGGCGAAACGGTCGGCGTGGTAATCCATGTAGCGGCGGCAGTGCAGGAAATTGCCGTTCCTGGACCGCTCGACCAGCGCATCCCAGGCTTGCGCGTCGGCCGGCACATAGGGCCTAAGCGTATACATGCAACCCACCGTGCGCCTGGTCGATGGCGCATTCGGCGACACCGAAGCCGTCCGCGCCCATGTCGTTGCCGTTATAGAACATCAGCAGCTTGTCGCGCTGGCGCATCAGTGCGGGATAGCAGAGAGTGCGCGAATCCCAGCCGGTGGCCGACAGCGCCATGCCGAATGCTTCGTCGCGGCGCTCCCAATGCATGCCGTCCTTGCTGTAGGCCACGCCCGGAAAGTATTCGCCGCCGACGTTGCCGCGCGTGAAGTACATGACGTAGCCGTCGCCGAGACGGTAAACCCGCGGACGGCCGATGCGGTATTCGCTTGCGGCCGGCCGCAGGCATAGGCAATCTTGGTGCGGCAGTGCGTTCAGGTCGCGCGTCTGCGCATAACGAATGTGGTAGCGCGGAAACGGACGGCCGTCGATGATCTCCCAATCGTCGCCCACCGCATACCACAGGTGCCAGCGGCCGTTGTCGTGCAGCACCGAATGCACCGCGCCTATCGTGCTGCGGCCCGGCGCGCGATCGAGAATGGGCGTTTCCTGCACACGCTCGAAATGGAGTCCGCCGTCGCACGACACCGCCAAGCCCGTGAAGGCCAGGAACTTGGCCTTGGCGACGCGCTGAAAACCCACATAGAACATGTACAGGCCTTCGGACGTATCGACGATGTCGCCCAGGATCATGCCGTTGTCGTCAAAGCAGCCGTTGCGGCCGATGTCGAGCACGGGCTCGGCGCTTACACGGACGATCCGCGCCGGGTCGTCCGCGCGCAGGTCCACGTAGCCGATGCGGCTGACCCCATCGGCATCGCGAAAGCCCGCATACACGCGTATCAGCTCCTCGCTGATGCGCCAGGGCGTCGGCGTCAGTGCCGCATGGCGCATCCATGCACCCACGCCGTGCCGCGCGGTGTCGAAAACCAGGCCTTTCTTGATCCATGCGCCCATACGCGGTCAAAGCCTCACGGCAAGGCTGGATTTATCCGGTATCGCGCGCGCGGGCGAGCCTACGTAGATGCGGCCGGGTTCCGTGTCGCGCGTGACCAGGGCACCCGCGCCGATCACATTGTCCGGCGCCACCTTGACCCGATCGTTGAAGGTGGCGTTGACGCCGATGAAACAACCCTCGCCGATCTCGCAATAACCGGAGATGACCGCGTGCGAAGCGACGAACACGTTCTCGTGCACCACGGTGCGATGACCCACGTGGTTGCCGCTCCACAGGATGCAGTTGCTGCCGATCCTGACGAACGGTTGAATGACATTGCCCTCGAAGACGAAGCAGTTTTCGCCGATGTCGGCGTTGTGCCAGACGAAAGCGCGCGAGCTGACGTAGCTGGCAAAGCGGTAGCCCTTGTCTTTGGCGTCGCGGTAGAAGCGCGCGCGCAGGCGGTTGAGCTGGGTGGCTGGGATCGCCACGTACAGCGCGTAGCCGCTGGCGGGGTAGTGGGTCTGCAGCGTTTCATAGGGCACCACCGGATGGCCGGCCAGCGTGTCCTGCGTGAGATAGTCGCGCTCGACGCTGAAAGCGACGACCTCGTAATCGCTGTCATGCGTGAAATATTCGCAGGCGATCTGCGCGAACTCGCCCGCGCCGACGATCACTAGCGGGCGACGCATGCGGCCAGGCCCTCGCGCAGCGCGGCACCGTTCGCCTCGCGTAGAAATTGCGTGTAATCGGTGATGTAGTCGGTGGGGTCGTACAACTGGTCGGCCAGCACCATCAGCACGCAGTCGTGGCTGAAATTATAAAGCTCACGCCAGACCATGCGCCCGATCAGCAAACCTTGCGCCGGATCGTCCAGCACCACCTCCACCGGGCCGCTGCCGTCGTCCAGCAACAGGGTGACCGAGCCGCGCACGGGTACCGCCAGCTGGTGCAGGTGGCGGTGCGCGTGCTGACCGCGGTGCACGTCGCCATGCGTGGCGAACAGGTAGTACACGCGCCGGATCGGGAACGGCACGTTGCGATCCTGTTCGAGCGCGATCAGCATGCCGCGCTCGTCGCCGTGCTTCTGCAAGGGAATGCGTTGGATATCCATGGTCAAGACCAGGTCGTGATGGCGTGAAGTTGACCCACGTAGCTGAGTGCCGCGCCGGCGCGCAAAGGTTGTACGTGCGGGCGCAATGACCGGCCTTGCATGGCAACGCCACGTTCGCGCCCGACACCTGTCCTGGATCGATGCAACCTTTGCCGCCCCGCGTGGCACCTATGCGCGCCAGGCCGTCTTCGCAACGCCCTGCAGTGCGCTTGTGGCATGAGGAAGGTCAACAACAGGCATGAACCGCCGGACGTCGGCGACGCGTGGACAGCTCGGATATGGCATGGGATAGCAAGGCTGGATCGAGGCAGGGGAAAACCGTGGTGTCGATGCCCGGCGCGGATGCCGCCACGGGTCGCGCGTCATCGCGTTCGCAAACAGCCGCCCCATCGCGGCCCGGGAAACTGGTGGCGATGCACTGGCTCACCGTGTTGTGCGTGTGCGTGGCGGTGGCGTTGATCCTGCTTCGCGACCAGGTCGATGGCCGCGCGTTGCGGCAGTGGCTGCTGGAGGGCCATCGCCATGCCGGCTTGTTTGTGCTGATGCTTTTTTTCCTGCGCGTGGCCCTGCGCATCCGGCTCGGCAAGCTGCCCTCGGCAAGCCATGATGCGTGGCCGATCCGCGCCGCGGCGGCGCTGACGCATATCGCGCTGTACGCGGTGCTGCTGGCGTTGCCCGTGCTCGGCTGGGCTCTGAGCAATGCCGAGGACAAACCGGTGCATTTCTTCGGCTTCACCTTGCCCGCGCTGGTCGGCGGCGACGAAGATCTCGCCGACCAGCTGCAGAGCTGGCACATCGACGCAGCCTGGCTGTTGCTGGCACTGGTGTCCTTGCATATCGCCGCCGCGCTTTGGCACCACTTCGTGCGGCGCGACGGCACGCTGCGGCTGATGCTGCCCAGACGCCGACGCTGAGGGAGCGCACCGATGTCCGTTCGCTGCCGACCGCACTGCATCGCGTCACAACGCATCTTTTTGAAACGGGGAGAATGCATGCCGCTCCGCTTGAACCGCCGCGCGCCGCGCCGCTTCTACCTTTGGCTTGCCGCCGCCGCGCTGCTGCTTTTAGCCAGCACCAGTGCGCAGGCCATTCCCGCGTATGCCAGACAAACCGGCAATGCCTGCGCCGATTGCCACGCCGGCTCCTACGGCCCGGCGCTTACGCCCTACGGCATGCGCTTCAAGCTCAACGGCTACACCGACACCGACGGCAACGGCTTCAAGATCCCGGTGGCCGTGCAGATCAACGGTACACGCACCGTGCCCGTGCAAGGCCAGAGCGGCAACGCGCTCAGCGAAGCGGACATCTATATCGCCGGACGCGTAACAGACAACATCGGCGGCTATGTAAAGGTCGCCACCGACAACCTTGGCGACGATCACTACAGCAGCAAGCTCAGCGACGTCGACCTGCGCTTTGTGGCCAAGGATGTGAACCTGGGCAGCAAGGAAGCCACCTTCGGCGTGAGCGTGAACAATAATCCCGGCTTCCAGGATGCCGTATCGGATCTGTTTGCATCCACCCAGCTTGGGCCGCCGGGCGTCACCGGTACGCTGCTCAATCCGTCCAGTCCCAACTCGCTGGCCAACCGCGTAGTCGGCGCTACCGCCTACGGCGTCTACGACACCCACTGGTATGGCGAGCTGGGCACCTATACGTCCTTGCCGCTATCGGAACAGGCCAACCTCGGTTACGCGCCGGGCGGCGATCCGGGCAAACTCAGCGATACCGGCTATGCGCGTTTTGCGTACATGAAGGATATGAAGAAGCAGTTCTTCTCCGCCGGCGTGGTGGCGCTGACCACCAGACGCCAGGTTCCGCGCACGAATCCGGCGGACAACCTGACCGATCTGGGCTACGACCTGACGTATCAGTACATCGGCAACCGCGCGAACATCGTGCAGGCCAGTTTCGTGGACATTCTTGAATTGCGGCACTACGGCAGCCTGCCGCCCAGCCCGTTCCCCGGCGTAGCGGCGCAGTCGCACGGCGCCGTGCACGACAAGACGTTTTCGCTCACCTACACCTTCTTGCAGACCTATGGGCTGTCGCTCGCGCATATGCAAAGCACCAGCACGCGCGACATCGTGCGCTATCAGCCCTATGGCATTGCCGACACCACCAGCAACCAGTTCATCGTGTTCTGGACGCCGTTCGGCAAGGACGATTCGCTGACGCCGATGGCCAACCTGAAACTCTCGGCCATCTGGTTCCGCTTCAGCCGCTTCAACGGCAGCGACTCGAACGTGTTCGGTGCGCCGCCCGGTTTTCCGGGCACCAGCGCGCACGACCTGGACGCGTTTCTGGTCACCGCGAGCATCGCTTTCTAAACCATCGCTTTGAAGAACAAACACAGGAGTTGGACAGTGAGCAAGTTGCGTTGGATACCCTCGCTGCGCTGCGTGGCCGTCGCGGGGCTCTATCTGGGAGGCGCGCTGGCCTCCCCTTTCGTGCTGGCCGGCGACGCAAGCGCCGGATCGGATGTGTTCAAGACCGAATGTTCGGAGTGCCATAGTGTGAGAGAGGGGCGCAACAAGAAAGGCCCCAGCCTGTTCGGCATCGTCGGCCGCGCGGCGGGCACCGTGCCCAACTACAAGTATTCCGATGCCCTGTTGCAGGCGCGCTGGACGTGGACCACCGATAAACTGCACAGCTATTTGTCGCAGCCGGCCAAGCTGGCCAATCCGGGCACCAAGATGAAGTACGACGGCCTCACCGATGCCAGGCAGCTGGATGACCTGATTACCTATCTGGGCACGCTGCACTGATGTCTGGGCTGCGCGCCATGGATGACATTCCCTTGCGCTGCCGTATCGTCTATAAGCCGGTAATAACCCCAGCGGGGCGGCTTTCGTGCGTGTGAAGGCGTAGATCTTCATGAAGGGGCCTTGTACACCTTGCACCACACCCGCCGCGCTGACGCGGATCGGCTGCCTGTGCGCGATGTCGTGCGCGCTGGCCTGCGTCTGCGCGCCGCTGCGCGCGCAGACATCCACGTTCAATGGCGCGGTGGCGCTCAGTTCGCAGTTGGTGGATCGCGGGCTGGCGATTACGCCGGCCACGCCGATCCTGCAGGCGGCGGCCTCATGGACGTCCGCATCGGGCTGGTCGGCGGGCGTGTCCGGCGCGCTCCAAACGCGCGATCCCGGCCACCTTTCCGAAGGGCTGGCACAGGTGTCGCGGGCGTGGTCGCTGTCCAGCGCATGGCAGATGCAGGCGGACCTGCTTTATTACGACTATCCGGGCAACGAGCGCGCCCGGCTGTTCGACCGCACCGAGGCGGGCATCGACTGGATCTACCGCGACGTGCTCACCGTGGGCCTTTCCGCCACCAGCATGACCCACGGTGCCGATCACCAGCCGCGCGGCGCCGCCGACGTCGATTTTCACTGGCCGCTGGCCGGGCATTTTTCCCTCGCGCTTGGGGCAGGCGTCGCCCAATACCTGGTTTCCCCCTATGATTCATATGGTTACGTCCATCGTCCGCCGCCGGGGGTGTACGGCTACGGCCACGCCGGCCTGTTCTGGAGCCATGGCGCGTGGCGGATCGAGCTGGATCGCATCGCCACGGACCCGGCGGTGACCCGGCATGGAGGTAATCTGGTGGCGCAGCCCTGGGTGGGGACGGTGTCCTGGTCGTTCTGAGCAGGGCCGGCCCGCACCATGGACGTAGCCGGCGCGGGTCACGCCAAGGGTGTCAACGCGCCCTTGCAACCTTTCCACGCCAGCTGGGTACTCAAGGACAAACCCGCCGCTACCGGCGATGCCTCCAGACCGTATGAACGAAGCCACTCCCGACGCCGACGCCACCGACCGCATGCTGCTGCAACGCATGTCGGCCGGCGATCGCGTTGCGCTGGCCACGCTGTATCACGGCTACCACGGCCGGCTGTGCCGGTTCCTGTCGCGCCTGACCCGGCGCACCGACGTGATCGAGGAAGTGGTCAACGACTGCTTCTGGATCGTGTGGCAGAAAGCCGGCGAGTTTCGCGGCGACTCGCGCGTGTCCACCTGGATCATGGGCATCGCCTACCGCTGCGGCTTGAAGACGCTGCGCCTGCACGGCGACGAACCGGTGGAAGACGACGCGATCCCCGAAGACCGCATCCCCTCCACCGATCCGGACGAAGACCGCCTCTTGCGCGACTGGCTGGCCAAGGGCCTGGATCGCCTGTCGGCGGACCAGCGCGTCGTGGTGGAGCTGGTCTACGGCGTGGGGCATTCGCTGGACGATGTCGCCACCATGATGCAATGCCCGGTGGGCACGGTGAAGGCACGCCTGTTTCATGCGCGCGTGAAGCTGCGCAACGTGCTGCCGAGCCTGGCGGGGGAATCACCTGTTATGAAAGAGAGCGTGTCATGAGCTACCCCTTGGATACTGGCCAGGATTGCCTGCGCGCCTGGGAAGCAATGCCCTGGGTACTGCAGGAAAGCGCCACGCAGGAACAACGCGAGTGGCTGGACCGGCACTTGGTCCATTGCGGCTCGTGCCGCGCCGAATGGGAGCAACAGCAGCGCCTGCGGCTGGCGCTGTCGCTGCCCACGGAACTGCCGATCGACGCGCACGCCGGCTTGAAGCGCTTGATGGAACGCATCGACGCGCCCGAGCGCGAACAAGCGCCGCGTCGCCTGCGTTCCGGCGGCTGGCTGACGCGCGGCCTGGTGGCCGCGGTGCTGGTGCAGGCGATCGCCATCGGCGCCTTGGGCTTGAAGTTCCGGACGGCGGGCCAGGCGCCTGCATACCAGACGCTTAGCCAGGCCTCCGCACCGGTCGCCCCGGGCTCCATCCGCGTGGTGCCTGATGCGCGCATGAGCCTGACCGACTGGAACGCACTGCTGCATACGCTGCGCCTGCAAGTAGTGGGCGGCCCCAACGACGTGGGCGCCTATACCCTTGCGCCGGCCAGCCCGGCAGTGACCACGCAACAGGCGTTGCAACAGTTGCGTGCCGCGCGCGGCATCCGTCTGGCGGAGCCTGTCGCCGGTACGCCATGAAGCAGCGTTTTTTTCCGGCTTTCGCGCTCGCGGCCTTGCTGAGCGCCTGCGCGCATGAGCCTTCAATCACCGCACCCGATCCCTCCAGCGATCAAAGCCAGGCGCCGGCCGCCAACGTGGCAAGCATGGATGCGCAACGCGACATCGTGCTGGCGGTGGCCAATCCGATCGAGCCGCCGTCCACGCATGCAGGTTCCAGCTTGCTCGGCTATACCTCGCATGCGCTTTACGGTGCGGGCGAACGCGCGGTGTCCAACCTTTCCGCACTGAAGCAGCAGTACGGTTTGCATGAAGTCGCCGGCTGGCCGATCAAGGCGCTGAAAGTGTATTGCGTGGTGCTGGAGCCGCCGCCGGGCGTGGCGCGCGACGCGTTGCTGAAAGCGCTGGCCAAGGACGATCGCGTGCAGTTGGTGCAGCCCTTGCAGGACTACGCCGTGTACGCCGACGACACGCAGGATCCGCGCACCTACAACGACCCTTACGTCAACCTGCAGCGCGGCTTCGTGGAAACCGACGCCGCGCTGGCACAAAACAGCAGCCAGGGCGCGGGCGTGCACATCGCCATCGTCGACACCGGCGCCGACACTACGCATCCGGACCTGCAAGGCCGCATCGTGGATACGCACGATGAAGTGGGCGGCGACGCGGCATCGTTCAACCACGACAGCCACGGCACGGAAGTGGCCGGCATCATCACCGCCGACGCGGACAACCATCAGGGTATCGTGGGCATCGCGCCCAAGGCGATCGTCAGCATCTACAAGGCGTGCTGGTATCCGCAAGGCCACGGCGGTGCGCGCTGCAATTCGTTCACGCTGGCCAAGGCGCTGGCGGCAGTGATGGATACCAACGCGCGCATCGTCAACCTGAGCCTGGGCGGACCGGCCGATCCGCTGCTTGGCAAGCTGCTCGACCAATTGCTGGACGAGGGTCGCATCGTGGTCGCCGCGCTGCCGCCGAGTGGATCGCTGGAGGGATTTCCCGACAATGCGCCGGGCGTGATCGTGGTGCGCGTCAGCAGCGCATCCCCCGCGCCGCCCGGCGTACTGAGCGCGCCGGGCACCGACATTCTCACCACTCAGCCCGGCGGCGGCTACGACTTCACCTCGGGCTCGTCGATGGCTGCCGCTCACGTGAGCGGCATTGCCGCCTTGATGCTCTCGCTCGCGCCCAAACTCGACGCCCGCAGCGTGCACGATCTGCTGCTGGACAGCAGCAAGGTGTCGCACGGCATGCTGCAGGTGAATGCGGCGGCGGCGGTGGCGGCGCTCGATCGCACGGAAAAAAAGCAGCGCTGATCCGCAGCGCCTCCCGATCCGGAATCGCATCGTGAAAAACATCGCTTACACCGCCGGGCTGATGCCCGATGTCGCCGCCCAGGCTCATCCGCATCTGGCCGGCGCGCTGGATTGGGTCGGCATGGACGGCATCGAGGCGCCCGTGAGCTTCGACAGCGGCGATGGCCAGGTGCAGCGCAGCAGCGCGCAGGTGGGCGCCTTCGTCAATCTCACCCGGC
>NZ_DATJTC010000036.1:0-246883 GCF_035503745.1 Dyella sp. | reverse complement strand
TTGTCCGTTCCATACCACTAAGGGATGCCTATGGCCATCAACGTCACGATCACCACCCACTGCGGTCCGATCCACCTGCGCCTGCATGACGACAAGACGCCTGTGACGGTGGCGAGTTTCGTCAATCTGGCGCGTCGCGGTTATTACGATGGCCTGTCGTTTCACCGCGTGATCCCCGACTTCATGATCCAGGGCGGCTGCCCCGAAGGCAGTGGCCGTGGCGGCCCGGGCTACCGCTTCGAAGACGAATTCCACGCCTCGCTGCGCCATGACAAGCCCGGCGTGCTGTCGATGGCCAACGCCGGCCCGCGCACCAATGGCAGCCAGTTCTTCATCACCCATGGCGCAACGCCGTGGCTGGACGGCAAGCACAGCGTGTTTGGCGAAGTGGTCGGCGCCGAAGACCAGGCGGTGGTCAATGCCATCGCACAAGGCGACACGATCGAGAAGGTCACCGTGGAAGGCGACGTCGATGCGCTTTTGGCCAAGGAATCGGCGCGCGTGAAAGAATGGAACGAGGTGCTCGACCAGCGCGGCTGACCGGCCCATCCGCCCACGATCGCGCAAAGGCCGCCACGGTTCGCCCTGGCGGCCTTTTTCACACCGCTGTTACGACTGTGTAGTGGATGTGGACATAGAATCCGGTCGTTGGATCCCTCTACTTCAAAGGAGTGCAGCCATGTCCTTACTCGGCAGTCTATTGGGCGGTGGTCAGGGCGATGCGGGTGGAGCATCGTCGCTGGTATCGGTGGCGGGCCAGTTGATCCAGCAGGCCGGCGGCGTGCAAGGGCTGGCAAGCACGCTGCAGCAGCACGGACTGGGAGAGACGGTCCAATCCTGGATCGGCAGCGGTGCCAACCAGGCCATTTCCGGCGACCAGCTCAATCAGGTGCTGCAGAAAACCGGCCTGGATTCGGTAGTGAACGATGCGGCCGGCAAACTCGGCGTGGACCCCAGCCAACTGGTAGGCCAGCTGGCGCAGGTGCTGCCGCACGCGGTCGATCACCTCACGCCCGATGGCCAGGCACCTTCCGGCGGTGGCGGCTTCGATCTGTCGATGCTGGGCGGCCTGGCCGAACGGTTGCTGGCTGCCCGCAGCGCCTGAGCACGGGCCAGGGCCATGAAAAAAGCACGGCAGGGTGACCGGCCGTGCTTTTTTGTGCGTCCAATACGGCTTTCAGTGCGCAATAAAACGCAGCAAATACAGCAAGATGACGGCGCCGACGATCGACATGATGAAGCCTGCCGTATGGAATTTCTGGCCAGGCTCGGGTTTCTTGAACAACGTTCCGATGAAGCCGCCGATGATGGAACCGACGATACCTACCACGGTGGTCATGATAAAGCCGTAATGCTCGGCGCCCGGCACGATCCAGCGAGCGATAACGCCGACGATGAAACCAACGATGATGGACCAGATAATGTGGAACATAGGCATCTACTCCTTGCGTCTGTGTCGAGACTGCTGATGGATGACGTTCCTCCGCCCGGCCATGCGGCGGCATCCGCATCTTGCCAGCGGACGGCGGCGGGGCAATAGGAGTTTTTCGGCCAAAGACGGCCAGGGCACGGATGCCGCAGCGCCACATGCTAAAATTCGAGGGCTTGCTGTCCCTGTCCCCACTCGAGGAAGCCATGCCCCAGCTTGCCCAGCGTGTCGGCCGCGCCAAACCCAGCGCGATCATGGTCATCGCCGAAACGGCAAAGCAGCTCAAGGCTGCCGGCCGCGACATCATCAGTTTCTCCATTGGCGTCCCCAACTTCCTGCCCGGCGAGCATGTCTACGCCGCCGCGCGTGAGGCGCTTTCGCACGATAGCGGCCAATACGGCAGCAACCGCGGTTCGGACGCGCTGCTGGACGCATTCCTCAAACACATCCAGGCGCTGGGCTTTGACGGCTACACGCGCATGAACCTGTCCATTGGCATCGGCGCCAAGCAGGTGCTGTACAACCTGGCCGAAGCGCTGCTCAACGAAGGCGACGAAATCTGCTTTGCCGCGCCGTACTGGACCACCTACCGCGACATTGCCGACATTGTCGGCGCCAAGGCCAACGTGCTGCACTGCGGCCCGGCGCAGAACTACAAGCTCACGCCCTCGCAGCTGGAGGGCGCGCTGGCGCGCAAGCCCAAGGTGTTTCTGTTCAACAATCCGTCCAATCCCACCGGCATGGTCTACACGCGCGAGGAAATCGCCGCGCTCGCCGACGTGCTGGTGAAGTATCCGGACACCTGGATTGTCACCGACGATATCTACAACTCGATGGTGTTCGACGGTATCGGCTACCACAACTTCGTGTTTGCGCGGCCGGAGCTGCGCGACCGGCTGGTTTTCGTCGACTCGGTGTCCAAAACCTACGGCATGCCCGGCTGGCGCGTGGGTTTGATCGCGGCGCCGGAGCCGGTAGCCAAGGCCATCACCACGCTCAATTCCAACCACATCACCAGCGTGCCCGAAGTGATCGCGGCGGCGGCCATTGCCGCGTTCAGCGGTCCGCAGGATATTCCCCAGGCCAAGTGCAAGGAATTCGCCGGCAAGCGCGACATCGTGCTCGCCGCGCTTGGGAAGATACCCGGCGTGGTGTGCCCGCGTCCGCAGGGCGCGTTCTATGCGTTTCCGGATATCTCCGTAGCGTTCGGCAAAAGCCATGGCGGCACGCGCATCGAAAACGATGTCGATTTCTGCGCGGCCCTGCTCGGCGCCAAGGGCGTGGCGTGCGTGCCGGGTTCGGCGTTCGGCGAGCCGCGTGCGATGCGTATTTCCTACACCTGTCCCACGGCCCAGCTGGAACCCGGCCTCGCCCGTATCGTCGAGTTCTTCGCTGAGTTGAATTGATCCTTTCCCAGCCCGCCTGGTTAACGACGCGGGCCCTGTTTTATGCACCTGAAGGAGTTGCCACGATGAAAGCCCCCGTTCGTGTTGCCGTGACCGGCGCTGCCGGCCAGATCGGTTACGCCCTGTTGTTCCGTATCGCTGCCGGCGACATGCTCGGCCCGGACCAGCCGGTGATCCTGCATCTGCTTGAAATCACCCCGGCGCTGCCCGCGCTGCAGGGCGTGGTGATGGAGCTGAACGATTGCGCGTTCCCGACGCTGGCCGGCGTGGTCGCCACCGACGACGTGAATGTCGCGTTCAAGGACGTCGATTACGCGCTGCTGGTCGGCGCGCGTCCGCGCGGCCCGGGCATGGAGCGCAAGGATCTGCTGGAAGCCAACGGCGCGATCTTCTCGCCGCAGGGCAAGGCGTTGAACGATCACGCCAAGCGTGACGTGCGCGTGCTGGTGGTCGGCAATCCGGCCAACACCAATGCGCTGATCGCGCAGCAGAACGCACCGGACCTGGATCCGAAGTGCTTCACCGCCATGGTGCGCCTGGATCACAACCGCGCGTTGTCGCAGCTGGCCGAGAAGACCGGCAAGCACACCACCGACATCAAGAAAGTCACCATCTGGGGCAACCACAGCTCCACCCAGTACCCGGACCTGCACCACGCCACCGTCGACGCCAAGCCGGCGCTCAGCCTGATCGACCAGAACTGGTATGAGAAGGATTTCATCCCCACCGTACAGCAGCGCGGCGCGGCCATCATCAAGGCGCGCGGCGCATCCTCCGCCGCCTCGGCCGCTTCCGCGGCGATCGATCACATGCGCAACTGGGCGCTGGGCACGGGCGAGGGCGACTGGGTGTCGATGGGCATTCCGTCCGACGGTTCTTACGGCATCGCGCCGGGCGTGATCTACGGCTATCCGGTGACGGTGAAGAACGGCAAGTACGAGATCGTGCAGGGCCTGGCCATCAACGACTTCTCGCGTGCCCGCATGGACGCCACCGATAAGGAGCTGCGCGAAGAGCGCGCAGGTGTCGAGCACTTGTTTGCCAAGAAGTAAGTCTTCGGTTTTGCCATGGTGTTAGACGAACGGCCATCCGCGAGGGTGGCCTCTTCGTTTATGTATCAAAAGCGCGCAGGCCCCTATGCTTTCGGGTCAGCCATTGGCAAAAGCGCATACCTCAACGAAGCTGATAACTGAAAGCAAAATTCACCCGCGGCTGGCGATGCTTGGCGCCAAGCGGCTTGTCCCCAACCGGCTGCGCCACCGTCAGGTCGAACGAGTAGTAATGCTTGTCCGTCCAGCGCACGCCGATTCCCGCGCTGCCAAGCCGCGCCGGTGCCGGCATGCCAAGGTTGAGATAAACGCGCGCCCATTGGCCGATGATGTAAGGGGTCACCTGTTTGATCCAGCGATTGGACAGGTCGTAATGCTGGTTCAATTCCATCGATGCGCCCCAGCCGCTGTCGCCGGCCGTTTCGCCGGGATCGTAGGCGAGGCCGTAGCGCGGGCCACCGAAGCTGATCTGCTCGGTGGAGGGCAGGGTGTTGTTGCTGTATTGGCCGGTAACGTTGAACACCGTGCCCAGGCGATGCGGCCAGATATTGCTCTGGATGAAAGTGGCGTCGTAGCGCGTAAAGGTCGCGTCGGCCGGCGAAACCTGGGTAAGGCCTCCGATTTGCGTGACGACGCTTGCATTGGCGCCCAGACCGTTCACGCCGTGCGCGATCTCCAGGTCGATTTTCTGTGCGCTCTTGTCGCCGGACCACACGTAATCCATCTTGGCATCGAGCACGCGCAGGTCATCCTTCTGGATCAGGCGCGCGCCGGTGATCGTGTTGCTGTAGGTCTCATCCAGGTCCGTGGCGTACATGCCGCCGGTAGCGGTGAGGTTGGTATGGTTGTCCAGTAGCAGCGGATAGCTGCCTGACAGCACGAATTGATTCTGGCGCAGGTACTGCTGCAGGTAATACGGCAACTGGTTGTCGGTGTCCGGGTTGCCCTGGTAGTGCGAGCCGCTGGCGTGCAGCATCAGGCCGTCAGATCCCAGCGGCTGCAGATACGAGAGCGAATACAGGCGCTGGTCGCCCGGACCGGTCGGCAAGAGTGTGCGAAAGCCGATCTGCTCGGCAAACGGCAGCATGCCGTTTTCAGTTACGCCGGTAAGACCTTGCACGCCAGGATGATTGAAATCGATGCCGCTGGTGGCGTTGAAACGCGTGCGCGTAACGTCGAGCGTCAGACGCGTCGCGCCGTCCGTGGTGGTGGGCGCGGGCACGTTGGCGTTGATGTGCAGCCCGGGCAGCATGCCCAGCACTTGCAGATAGCGCTCGAACGTCTGCTGGCGCAACGGGCGGTCTTGGGTGATGTGCGCGGCGATAGCGCGAATCTTCGGCTCCAGGTTGCCGGCATCGCCCTTGACCACGACCTCGGCGACGTAACCTTCGACCACGATGATGCGCACATGGCCGTCGGCAAAGTTCTGCGCAGGCAGGTAGCCGAAGGACAGCGCATACCCGTGCGCCTTGTACAGCGCATTGATCTTTGCCGCCGCGGCCAGGAGGTCGGCCACGCGCACGGTCTTGCCGGTCATGGGACTGAACAGCGCGGCCACTTCCTTGAAGGCGATCGCGTGCACGCCTACCACGTCAAAGCGGCGTGGCGTCACCGACGTGGCAAGCAAGGCAGCCAGTCGCGGATTGGGCGCTTGCGCCTGCACCTGCGTATTGACGCGTGGCGCGTTGGGTGTTTCCACGCGCGGCAGATTCTGTAGCGGATTGGCGCTTGCCGGAGGGCGCACTTGCGCCTCAACCTGCATCGACATCACCAGCGAAATACCGAAAGCCGGGCCGATCCAAGCCTTCATGCGGTGCCCCTGCTTTTTTTGTTATCCGTCGCCCATGGACGGGAGGCGGCTTTGCAGCCGCCTCCATTCATCGCGTCACGCCAACGGTTTATTCAACCGCTCAAAGCGAGTGTTTGCCCAACAGATCGGTCAAGCTGCCGCTTTTGCTATTGCTGCTGGACGCAGCGCTGCTCACGCTGCCGAGCAAGCCGCCGGTGCCGCTGGTACCCGTGAGGTTGGCCACGCCGTTGACGGCATTGCTGACCGGTTGCGTAACCGTCTGCAGCGACCCGCTGACGGCCGTCGTCCCGGTGGTGCCGACAGTGTTTACCGTCGTACCTACGGTAGCCACGGTATTGCCGACCAGGTTGGTCACTGGGCTCAGTCCTGTGGCCGAACCCGTCGCGGCGTTCGCCAAGGCTTGCCCGGTACCGGTCAGCGTCTGGCCGACGCCCGCCACGGCGTTGGTGGCGCCCGCGGCCGTCGTGCCTACCGGGTTGCTGGTGCTGCCGGCCTGGCCCAGGCCGCTGGTGATGCCGTTACCTAGCGTCGTGACGGCGGCGCCCGCGCCTTGCAGGGTCGTGCCCGCCAGTTGCGTGGCAGGCGCGGCGCCCGGCACGCTGGAGCCGGCGCCGGCCAGCGTCGTGCCCAGCGACGACACGATGTTGCCGGTGCCGCTGGTTGCGCCACCGGCCGCCTGCGACGCCGTGGCAACCAGATTGCCGCCGCTGTTGCTCTGTCCCAGGCTGGCGATCGGCGTCACCACATTGCTGCCGGTCTGCGTCACCGCATTGGCCGCGCCGGTGCTGAGTACCCCTTGCAACGGCACGCTGCCGGCCGACACATCGTTGCCGAGCGTCGAGACGGCGCCGCCGAGGTTGGCGGTGATGGGTTGAATGGGCGAACCCTGGAAATCGCCAACGCTGCTCACCGTCTGGCCGAGATCGTTGACGGCCAGGCCCGAGTCGTCCACCACGCCACTGAGGCTTTGTACGGTGGTGCCGAGGGGATTGGCGGTGTTGCCGGTCTGTCCTAGGCCATTGGTTACGCCGTTGCCCAAGGCACTGACGGCATTGCCCGTTTGAGTCAGCACGCCGCCCAGACCCTGGGTGGTGCCGTTGCTGCCGCCGAGCAGGGATTGATTGGAGGTCTGCGCACCGACGGTGCTGACCGCGCCGCCCAGACTGGATACCACCCCGCCGGCGCCGGTCGCGACGCTGCCCAGCAGGTTGGCGGGCTGCGAGGTGCCGCCTGAACCGGAACCGCTGCCGCTTCCACCGGAGCTTCCACCGGAGCTTCCACCGGAGCCGGAGCCGGAATCCGACCCACCGCTACCCGTACCGCTGTTGCCGCTGCTGCCGGACGTCCCGGAGCCGCCGCTACCGGAGTCGGAGCTGCCGCCCGAGCTGCCGCCCGAACCGTTGCTGCTGGGGCTGACCGAGGTACCGCCACCGGAGCTGCGCACTGAACCCGAGCCGCTGCATGCGGCCAACGACAAGCCCGCCGCCACCATGACGCTGGCCAGCAGGGTTTGCTTGAAAAGCTTGCCCGAAGATGTGCTACGCATGATCGATCACTCCACGAACGCAATGCGTTCCACCTGTGTGGATGCGAAAAAAGCAGACGTTTCTATCCCCCGACCGGCTCATGCATGCCGGAAACTTTGCTACCGATGCCCCCTCATCGGCCTGGACCAACACGCGCCATGCGTGCCGTCGGGCGAAATCATCGTGCGAGCGCTGGTGTGAATGCCTTGTGCAGGCAGTGTCTATGATTCGGGCGAAAAACGTGACGAAAAGCGCAAAGCCGGAATGTGCGTCTTGCAAGGTGCCCGCGTTGGCACGATTTATTCCTCAGTCGCGCAAAACGCTCAATTGAAGCGTTCCCGGTGCGATCCGCAACACCGATCCCTGCTCGTACCAATCGCCGAGCACGATCCGCTCGGCCGTCTGGCCGTCCAAATCGAAGCGGTGAATGGCAGGCCGATGCGTGTGCCCATGGATGAGCCGGCCCACGCCAGCCTTGCGCATGGCCTGGGCCACCGCCTGGGCGTTGACGTCCATGATGGTTTCCTGGGTGGCGCCGGTATGTGCGCGGCTGTCCTTGCGCGCTTGCGCCGCGAGGGCGCGGCGGGCGTCGAGCGGCATGGCCAGCACCTGCGCTTTCCACTCGGGCGTGCGCACGTTGCGCCGCACCGCCTGGTAGGTCACATCGTCGGTGCACAGCACGTCGCCGTGCATAAGCAGGGTGGGAGTGCCGTACAGGTCATGCACGGTGCCGTCTTCGAGCAGGGTGAGGCCCGCGCGCTCGGCGAACGCATCGCCCAGCAGGAAATCGCGGTTGCCCGCCATGAAATACACCGGTACGCCCGCGTCGCGCACTGCGCGCGTGGCACGGGCGGTGCGGCGCGGAAGCTCGGCATCGTCGTCGTCGCCGATCCAGGCCTCGACCAGATCGCCCAGAATGTACAGGGCATCGGCACCGCGAACGTCGTCGCCCGCCAGATACTGTTCGAACAGCGAGGTGATCTGCGGGCGGCTGTCGTCCAGATGCAGGTCGGCGATGAACAGCGAACTCATGGAGTCTTGCGCTTGGCGCCGGCGGCCGGCGCCGCGACGGAAGCGGCCGGTGCAGGCGAGGCTTCGCCCACCACCTGGATGCCTTCGATCGTCACCAGGGGATTGGGTACGTCGGCGGCGAACGGGCCCAGCGCGCGCGTGGGCAGGTTGGCGATCTTGTCCACCACGTCCATGCCCTTGGTCACCTTGCCGAACACGGTGTAGCCCCAGGTCAGCCCGCTCTGGTTGCCGACATAGTCCAGGCGGCGGTCGTCGACGAGGTTGATGAAGAATTGCGACGTGCCCGAATTCGGATCCGCGCCGCGCGCCACGGCCACGGTGCCGCGCAGGTTGGACAGGCCGTTGTCCGCTTCGCTGGGCACCGGCGAATGGGTGCGGCGCGGCTGCAGATCCTTGGTGTAGAGACCGCCTTGCACCAGGTAGCCCGGAATGGCGCGGTGGAACACCGTGCCGGCGTAAAACCCTTCATGCACATAGCGCAGGAAGTTGGCCACGCTCTTGGGCGATTTGTCAGCGAAGAGTTCCAGCGTGATGTCGCCTTCGGAGGTGTGGATGATCACGCTGGGATTTTCGGCGGCTAGCGTGGCCGGCGGCGTTGCCGCGGGCTTGGCCGTTTGCGCAAGGGCAAGCGGGCAGACGAGCAGCAGGGCCAGCAGAAACGACGAAGCTCTCAGCAGGTGCTTGGGCATGACGATCGGACGCAGCGGAAATATCCGCGCATGATACGCGGCCGGACGCGGCTTTGGCTCACCTGGCCGGAATCGGCCTCAGGTTGTGGACAGCGCCAGCGCAAGTCCCAGCTCTGCCATGGGCGCGATTTCTTGCTCCAGGTCGGCTTCGGTCAGCGGATGCTGTTCCAGCCATGCGGCCGGCAGTCGCACGGTGAGGCGTTGCGCGGTGGCGGCCAGCTGTAGCTGCGGCAACGATTCGGCGCGCCGCGAGCGGCGAAACAGCACGGCCAGACGCAGGATCGCGGTGATGTGCTTGGCCAACTGGCGATAGCGCTGGGGCAGGGCGGAGAAGATCGTCTTGTCCGGCTTGCGGCGATGCGCCTGGATGATCGCGGCCAGCAGATGCTGTTCTTCCCGCGAGAAACCGGCCAGGTCGGCGTTGCGCAGGATGTACGCGCCGTGGTGGTGATACTGGCTGTGTGCGATCGCCAGGCCGATTTCGTGCACGCGCGCGGACCAGGACAGCCACTCGCGGGCCTCGACATCGAGCTTCCAGTGAGCGGCCACCTGGTCGAACAGCATCAGCGCGGTCGATTCCACGCGCCGCGCCTGGGCGCGGTCCACACCGTAGCGGTTGGCCAGCGCGTCGATGCTGGCCGTACGCGGATCGCTGCCGCCGGCGCGGCCGATCAGGTCCCATAGCAGGCCCTCGCGCATCGAGCTTTCGCATACCTGCAAGCGCTGGATGCCCAGTGCGGCGAAGGCGGCCTCGAAAATCACCACCGCTCCGGCGAACACCGGCGTGCGCTCTTCGCCCAGCCCCGGCAGCTTGAGCGTGCCGATCTGGCCCTGGTCGAGCATCGCATCGCGCAGCGCCGCGATCGACGCGGGCGTCACGCCGTGATCGGAGAGCTTCATGGCCTGCACGACCGAGCCGATGGCCTTGGCGCTGCCGGAGGAGCCGTAGGCGTCGGTCCAGCCTGCTTCGAGATATTCCTCGGAAAACTGCTGCAGCAGCACGCCGATCTCGCCGCGCGCGCGCTGCCAGCGCTTGCGCGTCAGCTTGCCGCCGGGAAAGAAGCGTTGCGTGGAGGCAATGCAGCCGACCTGCACGCTTTCGGTGTGCATCGGCGCCAGCCCGCGGCCGATGATGAATTCGGTACTGCCGCCGCCGATGTCGATCACCAGCCGCGGTTCGCGCGAGGTGGACAGGTCGTGCGCCACGCCCAGAAAGATCAGTCGCCCTTCCTCGCGCCCGGAGACCACGTCCACCGGATGTCCAAGCGCGGCTTCCGCCGCGCTTAAGAAGGCGTGCGGCGAAGCCAGCCGGCGCACGGTGTTGGTGGCCACGGCGCGCACGCGCACGGTGGGAATGCCGGCGATGCGCTGGCCGAATTTCGCCAGGCAGTTGAGCGCGCGTGCGCGGTGCTCGGCGTCCAGCGTGCCGTCGGCGCGAAGGCCCGCGGCCATGCGCACGGTTTCGCGCAGACGATCAATGACGCGCGGCTCACCGTGTTCCATGCGCGCCACCACCATGTGGAAGCTGTTAGAGCCGATGTCGACGGCGGCCATCAGTTCACCGTCCTTGATCTGCATCTGGTCGCCGAGACTCATGGGAACGCTCTGATCGGGGCTGGCACGGATTCTCGCATGTATCGCTCAGGCAGTAGGTCGCGCGATGGTCAGTTGGAGCTTGTCATGCTGCACAGCCGTTCCAGCAGTGTCTGCTGCGCGCTATGCGGCGTTTCATCGCCAGGCGTGGCGCGCGTGTAATGGCCGTTGCTGTCGAGCAGCCACGCCTGCGTGTTGTCCGCCAGGTAATTGGCCAGCGTTTCATCGTAGACGCGCGCGGCCAGCGTCGGATCGAGAATGGGAAAACCCACTTCGATGCGCCGCATCAGGTTGCGTTCCATCCAGTCGGCGCTGGCGCAGTAGATCTCCGGTTCGCCATCGTTGGCAAACCAGTACACGCGGCTGTGCTCGAGAAAGCGCCCGACGATGGAGCGCACGCGAATGCGCTCGGAAATGCCCGGCAGGCCCGGACGCAGCGCGCACGCGCCGCGCACGATCAGGTCGATCTCCACGCCCGCCTGCGCGGCCGCATAGAGTGCCTCGATCACATGGTATTCGTTGAGCGCATTGAGCTTGGCCACGATGCGCGCGGGACGGCCATTGCGCGCGTGTCCGGCTTCGCGCTCGATCTTCTCCAGCACGCTCTTGTAGAGCGTGAACGGCGAATGCAGCAGGCGCTTCAAGCTGATCATCGGCCCCAGCCCCGACAATTGCTGGAACACCTTGTGGATGTCCTCGCCGATTTCCGGATGCGCGGTCATCAGGCCGATGTCGGTGTAAAGGCGGCTGTTGGTCTGGTGGTAATTGCCGGTAGAAAGATGCACGTAGCGGCGCAGGTGGCCGTTTTCGCGCCGAACGATCAGCATCATCTTGGCATGCGTCTTGAAACCGACCACGCCGTACACCACTTGCACGCCCGCCTCCTGCAGGCGCGTGGCGAGGCGGATGTTGGCTTCCTCGTCGAAACGCGCGCGCAGTTCGATCACCACGGTGACGTCCTTGCCGTTGCGCGCGGCCTCCACCAGCAGATCCACCAGCGGAGTGTCCTTGCCGGCGCGATACAGCGTCTGCTTGATCGCCAGCACGTCCGGGTCCTGCACCGCTTCGCGCAACAGATCGACCACCGCGCCGAACGACTCATACGGATGGTGCAGCAAAATGTCGCGCTGGCTAAGCGTTTCGAACAGCTTGCGGCTATTGCCCAGCGCGCTGGGCAACGTCGGCACGAAACGCGGAAATTTCAGGGTGTGGCGGTCCAGTTCGTCATACACCAGGCCGGCGCGGATGATGTTCACCGGCCCGTCGCAGCGATAGACGTCGGTTTCCTCCAGCTCGAAGTTGCCGATCAGCATCGCCACGATCGATTGCGGACAGTCGCTGCCGATTTCCAGCCGCACCGGACGCGCGTAGCCGCGGCCGAGCAACTCCTCGCTGAGCGCCAGGGCGAGGTTGGCCACTTCCTCTTCTTCCACGATCAGTTCGCTGTTGCGGGTGACGCGGAACTGGTACGAGCCGGCTACCTTGAAGCCGGGGAACATCATGTCGACGAAGGCCTGCAGCAGTTCGGCCAGGAACACGTAGTTGTCGCCCTTGCCGGCCACTTCCTCCGGGATGCGGATGATGCGCGGCAGCGAGCGCGGCGCGCGCACCAGCGCCATGTGGCCCTCGTGGCCGAAGGCATCGCGCCCCTGCAGCACCACGGCGATGTTAAGCGTCTTGTTGAGGATGCGCGGAAACGGATGGGCCGGGTCGAGCCCGAGCGGCGAAAGCACCGGCAGCACTTCGTTCTCGAAATAGCCCTGCAGCCAACGCCGTTGCGCGCTGGTCCACTGCTTGCGCGTGAGGAAGTGGATGCCCTCGGCGGCGAGCGCCGGGCCCAGCTCGTGCTGCCAGGTGCTGTACTGCGCGCGCACCAGCTCCAGCACGCGTTCGCGGATGCGCGGCAGCAGTTCGCCCGAAGTGATGCCGTCCGGCCCGGGCGTGGCCGAGCCGAACTGATGGCGCTGCTTGAGCATGGCCACGCGCACCTCGAAGAATTCGTCGAGGTTGTTGGCCACGATGCTCAGAAAGCGCAGGCGTTCGAGCAGGGGCAGGCTGGTATCGCGCGCCTGGGCGAGCACGCGGAAGTTGAATTCGAGGGCCGCCAGCTCGCGATTGAGAAACAGCTCGGGCTGGGGCATTTCCTTGACGGCGGGTTGATTGGCTTGGCGGCGTGGCATCCGCCCATTCTTACTCATCAGGCACGCTTGCGCCTATCGGTTGCCGCATTTGGCTCAGTGGCCGTCAAGGCTCTTGCTGTCGTGCACTTCGGGCGTCAGCAGGCGCTCGCGGCCGAAGCAGCAGGTGAAGGTGGATCCCTGGCCGGGCACGCTGGAGATATCCAGGCGCGCCTGGTGCAGCCCCAGCACATGCTTGACGATGGACAGCCCAAGGCCGGTGCCGCCGCTGTCGCGCGAACGGCTGGAGGAGACGCGGTAGAAGCGCTCGGTGAGCCGCGAGAGGTGATCGGCCGGAATGCCGTAGCCGGTGTCGACCACCGAGTAATTGGCACCCTCGGGGGTGCGCTCCCAGCGGATGATGATGCGCCCGCCGGTAGGCGTGTAGCGTACGGCGTTGCTGACCAGGTTGGACAGCGCGCTATGTAGATCCTTGGGCGAGCCGAGCAGGTCCAGTTCGGCGGTCGACTCCACGCTGATGCTGTGGCGCCCCTGGCTCAACGCTTCGGCCTCCTTGCGCAGCGTAGCCAGCAGCGGCGCCATCGGCACACGCTCGTCGGTCACGTGGTCCTGCGTTTCCAGGCGCGAGAGCATCAGCAGATCTTCCACGATCTGCCCCATGCGCTTTGATTGCGCGCGCATTTCGCCCAGCACCGGCGCCAGATGCGGCACGTCTTCGGGGTCCAGCAGTTCGAGATAGCCGTGGATCACGGTCAGCGGCGTACGCAATTCGTGCGAAACGTTGGCGACGAAATCGCGGCGAATCTGCTCCAGGCGCGACATGTGGCTGATATCGCGCGCCAGCAGCAGCCGCTGGCGCTGGCCGAACGGCAGCAGCGTCACATTGATGTGGCGGCTGGGCTGGCCGGGTGCGCTGACGTCGTTCAAGGACTCCGGCGAGGCTTCTTCCAGCCAGCCGGCGAGTTCGGAATTGTGCAGCTTTTCGCGCAGCACTACGCCGCGATCCTGCGGGCGGCGCAGGCCAAGCAGATTTTCCGCGGCATGGTTGAACCAGCGCACGTGCTGATCCTGGTCGAGCAGCACGATCGCGTCCGGCAAATTGCCAGCGGCGCGGCGCAGATCATGCAGGTTGGCGGCGAGGCGTCGGGATCGCATCATGAATCGGTCGTGCCGGGGTTGATCGGGGTCGTTCGCGGGGGGGCGGGGCGATGAGCTCATCATGGGCTGAGCAATGTGACGCAAGTGCGTCAGCAGGAAGACAATCTCCACTATGGCGGCCAGCGCCACGCCGGTGGCGACATGACCGGCGGCGAACCAGCCGGCCAGGGCGCCCGCAGCCAATCCGCCGGTCAGCGCCATCGGAAGTTTCCAGGCGCGTTCGACCGGACGGTTCATGGCAAGCCGCGCGTCAGGGGCTGGCCGAGAATCGATAGCCCGCACCGCGCACCGTCTGCACCATGTCTTCCAGCTTCCAGGGTTCGAGCGTTTTGCGCAGGCGGCGGATATGCACGTCCACGGTGCGTTCTTCCACGTACACGCTGCCGCCCCACACATGGTCGAGCAGCTGCGCGCGGGAATAGACGCGTTCGGGATGGGTCATGAAGAAGTACAGCAGGCGATACTCGGTGGGGCCGATCGGCACCGGCTCGTCGCCGGCGAACACGCGGTGCGCCGGGCCGTCGATACGCAGGCGGCCAAGCTCGACCATGCCCGAGCCATCGTCGCCCTGGCTGCGGCGCAGCACGGCCTTGATGCGGGCGATCAGCTCGCGCGTGGAGAAGGGTTTGACGACATAGTCGTCCACGCCCGCTTCCAGGCCGTTGACGCGGTCCATTTCCTCCCCGCGCGCGGTGAGCATGATGATGGGCACTTCGCGGCTGAGTTCTTCCTTGCGCAGCCGGCGCGCAAGGTCCAGCCCGCTGGTGCCGGGAAGCATCCAGTCCAGCAGGATCAGGTCCGGGACCTGCTCGGCGATGGACATCTGCGCCGTGCGTGCATCGGCGGCCTGGGCGGTGTCCATACCGGCCTTGCGCAGGGCGAAGGCGACCATGTCGCGGATGGAGGCTTCGTCTTCGACGATAAGGATGCGTTTGTGCACGCGGAGTCCGTTTGGGGTGGCCTATGACGCAAATATTGCAGCGGTGCAATGTTACGCGCCAATGACACGGCGTGAAAACCGTGTCGCAAAGCCCGTTACGTGGCGTATTTCAGGGCTGGCCGTTGCCCAGCCCGAAACAAAACCGGCCGGCACAGGCCGCGTTGGAGCCCAGCTGCTGAGGGCTCTGGCTGGTGCCGTCGGGGTTGTCGTCGGTGGAAATGCGCCGTTTGCGCAGCTCCAGCACCAGTGGGGTCAGCTCGGAAATATGGGCCTGGATGCGGGCGCGGGCGTAGTAGTCCAGGTCCTGGCGCTTGAGCAGGGCCTTGAGCTGTTCCATGGCGTCGAACGGGCGCCCGGACAGGTAGCTGGCCTGGGCATAGGCCTCGCCGGCGCGGACGGTGTCGCCGGCTTTTTCGCTCGCCTTGGCGTAGGCGGTGAAGATGTCCGGCTCGTCGGTATTCTCCAGCATCGGCCGCAGCATGTCCGCGGCCTGGGCTGCCTGCGCGGGACTGCCGCCCTGGGTCAGGGCATTGGCGTAGGCCAGGCCGATGGCGTTGTTGCGTGGCGACTGCGTGTTCAATGCGGCGTAGATGTCCAGCGCCGCGCTGCGTTGGCCGGCCTGCAGGCGCGCATCGGCCATGGCCAGCCGCAGGATCAGGTTGTCCGGATATTTGGCCAGCACCGGCTGCAATTGTTCGATGGCCTTGGCGCCCTGGCCGCTGCGGGTCAGCGCCAGCGCGTAGCCGTAGCGGTTTTCGGGGGTGTCGTAGCCGGGCTTGTGGCCGATCAGCGAGCCGTAATAGGTGCTCATGCGATAAGCGTCGCCCGATAGCACGCGCACGCGCTCGCGCATCAGCAGATAGGTGCTGGGGGAAGGGCCGCCGTGTGCGGCGAGCAGCTTGGTGGGGTCCTTCACATAGGCGATCGGCGCGGTTTTATCCGCCCAGGTGGCCTTGTCCAGCAGATTGCCGCTGGGCCGGTCCTTTTCTTCGGCGATCAGCGCCACGGCGCGCGCTTTCGCATCGCTGATGCGCTCGGCGGTAACCGGGTGGTCCTGCAGCAGCGACGGCACGGCGATGCCGCCGGAGTCGGCACTCATCACGTCTTCCATGCGCTGGAAGAATTCCGCCATCGCATTGGGATCGAAACCCGCTTTGGCCAGCGTCATGATGCCGGTGCGGTCCGCCTCCGCTTCGTCCTTGCGGGTGAAGTTGATTTCCTTCTGCATCAGCGCACCCTGGCCGCCCAGCAGGGCGGCGGCGGCGGCCTGACCGCCCGAGGCGCCACCGGCGGCGATCGCGCCCAGGGCCACCAGCGCCATCAGGGGGGTGTCTTTCTTGGCCTCTTCGTAGGCGCGCTGCAAGTGATTCTGGGTGATGTGGCCGATTTCGTGCGCCATGACCGCGGCCAGCTCGTCTTCGGTGCGCGTGATGACGATCAGCCCGGAGTCGATGCCGATATAGCCGCCGGGCGCGGAAAACGCATTGATGACCGGGTCCTTGGCGATGAAGAAGGCGAAGTGATCCTTCGGCTTGGCCGAGTTGGCGACCAGGCGGAAGCCCAGGTTGTTGATGTAGTCGTCCAGCAGCGGGTCGTTGACGGTCATGTCCAGCGCGCGCATCTGCTGCAGCATCATGGCGCCGTAATCCTGCGCTTCCTGCGGCGAAATCAGCGCGTTGGCCGAGCTGCCCAGGTCCGGCAGGCGCACGTCGTCGGGCCTGTCCTGAGCCCCGGCAGCCAGGGTCAGGCCGCCCATGGCCAGCGCGGTCAGCAAGCGTTTACGTAGATGTCGTGGTGCCATGGTCATAGATGAACGACAATACACGTGAGACCTTTCGGATGGGTTGCAGTTCAGTACCAAACGGCTTGCTTTTGAAGGTCGCCACCGCCATTTTCGGCGCAAGGAATTCCGGAGTTTTTTTTGCGATGCCCAAGATCGAAGTTTATTCCACCGCGCAATGCCCTTACTGCGTGGCCGCCAAGAACCTGCTCAAGGCCAAGGGCCTTGCATGGGAGGAGGTGCGCGTGGATACCGATCCGGCCAAGCGCGAAACCATGCTCGCGCGCAGCGGCGGCCGCCGCACCGTGCCGCAGATCTTCATCAACGATCAGCTGGTGGGCGGCTACGACGACCTGGTGGCCGCCGATCGCAGCGGCAAGCTGGCGCAACTGCTGGGAGAGGCCGCATGAGCGATGAAAAGGATCGTGTCGCCCAATTCACGGCCTTTCGCCACCGCATGAACGAACGCATCCTGGCCGAGGACAATCAGGTCGTGCGGCGCTTCTTCGCGCTCGATACGCAAACCTACAAGGCCGGCGTGCTGGACGTAAAAACCAAGGAGATGCTGGGCCTGGTGGCATCCATGGTGCTGCGTTGCGACGACTGCGTCAGCTATCACGTGGCGCAGTGCAAGGATGCCGGCGTCACGCGAGAGGAATTCTTCGAGGTGTTCAGCGTCGGGTTGGTGGTGGGCGGTTCGATCGTCATTCCGCACCTGCGCCGCGCGGTGGATTTCCTTGATCGGCTGGAAGCGGGCGACGCGGTGGCCGGCGGCGAAAGCTGCCAGGATCACGGTTGATCTGTTTTGCGCCCTCTCCCCGTCGGGCAGAGGGTTGGGGTGAGGCGGCCGTCTTGCACCGGGTTTTGATCTAAGCCCGGCACCTCCCTGTGTCCTCTGCGCGTGCCCGGAGTGGGCGGAAGTAACGCCCTGGGCACCTTGCCTGTTCGAGCCTATGCAACGCTCCATGCGAGGATTTGCAACGTCTCAAAACCCCTTCGGACTATTCGCCGACACGCGCATCGGCGATAATTGAGCGGATTTCAGCCGGCGCCGCTTCCCCTCGCGCCGCATATCTGCTTCATTCCAAGGAGTTCCCCCATGAGCAAGACCATCGCGGTGATCCCGGGCGACGGTATCGGCCCGGAGATCATGTCCGCCACGCTGCACGTGCTCGATGCACTGGATTGCGGCCTGAGCTACGACACCGTCGAAGCCGGCATGATTGCGCTGGAAAAGCACGGCGACCTGCTGCCCAAGGCTACGCTCGACGTCATCGCCAAGCACAAGGTGGCGCTGAAGGGGCCCCTGACCACGCCGGTGGGCGGCGGTTTCACCTCGATCAACGTCACGCTGCGCCGCCACTTCGACCTGTACGCGAACGTGCGTCCGGCGATCAGTTTCCCGGGCACCAAGGCGCGCTACGAGAACATCGACATCATCACCGTGCGCGAGAACACCGAAGGCGCCTACCTTGCCGAAGGCCAGACGATTTCCGACGATGGTGAAGTCGCCACCTCGATGATCCGCAACACCCGCAAGGGCAGCGCGCGCATCGTGCGTTATGCGTTCGAGATGGCGGTAAAGAAGGGCCGCAAGAAAGTCACCGCGGTGCATAAGGCCAATATCATCAAGACCGCGTCGGGCCTGTTCCTCAACGTGGCGCGCGAGATCGCCAAGGAATACCCGCAGATCGAATTCAACGAAATGATCGTGGACAATGCCTGCATGCAGCTGGTGATGCGTCCGGAGCAGTTCGATGTGATCGTCACCACCAATCTGTTCGGCGACATCCTGTCTGATCTTTGCGCCGGCCTGGTCGGCGGTTTGGGCCTGGCGCCCGGCGACAACATCGGCGAGCACGCGGCGATCTTCGAGGCGGTGCACGGCTCTGCGCCGGACATCGCCGGCAAGGGCATTGCCAATCCGTGCGCGCTGTTGCTGGCGGCGTCGGACATGCTCGATCACTTGGGCATGGTGGACAAGGGCAACACGCTGCGCCAGGCGATCCGCGACACCATGGCGAACGACCGCGACCATGTCACGCCGGACCTCGGCGGCAAGGGTTCCACGCAAAGTTTTGGCGAGGCGATCGCCCGGCGCGTGAAGGCCTGATCGGCAGGATGCGCAAACAAGGGAAAAGGCCGCCCCAAGGCGGTCTTTTCTTTGGCCTCAAGCGACCTTGCGGCTGGTCGGCTGGAAATGGCCTGGCTCCATCCTCGAAGGAATCGCAATGCGGTTCCAGCTGTTGATCATGATCACCAGCATGTTGAGGTCCATCAGGTCGCGCTCGTTGAATTGGCTGCGCACTTGTTCATACACATCGTCCGGCACGCCGTGCACCGGATCGAGCCGCGTCACGGCTTCGCACCAGGCCAACGCCGCGCGTTCGCGCGCACTGTAGAACGGCGCTTCGCGCCAGGCTTGCAGCACATACAGGCGCTGCTCGGTTTCGCCCTCGGCGCGGGCTTCCTTGCTGTGCATGTCGATGCAGTAGGCGCAACCGTTGAGCTGCGAGGCGCGCAGCATGATCAGGTGGGTAAGGCTTTTCTCCAGGCCGGAACGATCGATGTGCGCCTTCATTGCAAACAGCGGCTTGAGGGCTTCAGGCTGGTCTTGATACGAAAAACGGGCTGACATGGGGGTTTCCTCGGCCATAGGCGGCCCGGATGGGCCGTTCAATGCAAGGACGTGCCGGCCGGCGAATTCGTGACAGCTGCCAGGCGCGCCAGTTTGGCGGGGTTGCGCAGCACCTGCATCGAGACGATCTGACTGTCGTCGCACTCGATCCAGATCGCGGTGACCAGCTTGCCGTCGGCCCAGGTCAGCAAGGCCGGTTCGCCGTTCAGCATGCGCAGCGCTCGCTCGATCCGATGCCCCTGTTCGTGTTGGGCGATTTGCAGGTACAGCCGCGCAATGCGTTCGGCGCCGTGCAGCGGACGCAGCGTCGCGGTGACCACGCCGCCGCCGTCGGCGACGTGCACCGCATCGGCGGCGAGCAAAGCGTGCAGGTTCTGCGCGGTGGGGTGTTCCAGCGCGGCGGCAAAGCGTTCAAGCAGCTGGCGCTGGGTCGTCGTGTCGCTGTGAAAGCGCGGGCGATCCTGCCGCAGCCGCTGCCGGGCGCGATGCACGCGCTGGCGGCAACTTTCTTCGGTGATGCCCAGCATCGCGGCGGTTTCGGCGTGGCTGTAGTCGAACACTTCGTTCAACAGGAACGCGGCGCGCTCCTCGGCGCTGAGCCGTTCGAGCAGCAGCAGGAAGGATACGGTAAGCGTTTGGGCGCGCTCGGCTTCGGCCTCAGGTTGTTCGCCGCTTTCGATCAGCGGTTCGGGCAGCCAGGGGCCGGTGTAGCGTTCGCGCTCGACCTTGGCATGGCGCAGGCGGTCCAGCGCCAGACGGGTGGTGACCGTGACCAGCCACGCTTGCGGGTCGTCCAGCGCGTTTTTGTCCTGGGCGTGCCAGCGTAGCCATGCATCGTGCAGCACGTCTTCGGCATCGGCGGGGGTGCCTAGCATGCGATAGGCCAGCCCAAGCAGGCGCGAGCGATGTTGCTGGAAAAAGCGGGTGTCGCGGTCCATGGCGGATCTCCGATGGCTACGAACCAGGACGTGCCACACCCTTAAAACGTGACGGTTTCAGCGCACGAACGGCCACGGGGCGAGAAACACCAGCCAGATGAAGATCAGCATGCCGATGTATTTCACTGTCCGGAACAGCCTGGGGTACTTGCGCTTGAACGCCCGGTTGCGGTCGCGGTTGCGCTGGTTGAGCGCGAACATGCGATTGACGAAGCCGGTTTTTTCTTCCGGCGACTCGGTGTTGGGCGAGGCGGTGATCTTGCCCATGAATGCGCCGACACGATGGTTGATGGCGTTCATGACGCGCGTGCGCAACGGGCGCTCGACGTCGGCGAACAGGATCACGCGGGTCTGGTCGGTCTTGTTTTCGACCCAGTGCACGTAGGTTTCGTCAAAGACCACGTCTTTGCCGTCGCCCCAGGCATGCTCCTCGCCGTCGACGAAAATGCGGCAGTCGCGCGAGTTGGGCGTGATCAGGCCCAGGTGATAACGCAAGGATCCGGCGAACGGATCGCGGTGCGGATTGAGCTTGCTGTTGGGCGCCAGCGTGGCGAACATCGCGGCCTTGACGCTGGGGATGGATTTGAGCAGCGCCACGGTTTGCGGGCAAAGCGCCTCGGCCGACGCGAGCGGCTCGCCGTACCATTTCAGGTAAAAGCGCTTCCAGCCCTGCTTGAAGAAGCTGTTGAAGCTGGCGTCGTTGTTGTTCTGCGCGGCGCGTATGTGGCCTTCGTCGAACAGCTGCAGCGCTTCTTCGCGGATGGTTTGCCAATTCGCTTGCAGCAGATCCAGTTGCGGGAAGCCGCGGCGATCGAGGATCGGTCGTGCCGGCACCGCGGAAAATGCGTACATCAACAGGTTGTACGGCGCGAAGATGGCCGAGTGATCGACCAGTTGGCGATCAAAGCGCAACCGCGCGCGACCGCGCAGATGCACCAGCAGCACGCACAGTACGAAGGTCAGCAGCACGTAGAGGACGATAAAGCGAGGGCTGAGGAAATCCATCGTGAGAAGCGGTTCGGGTAGCGCCAGGTAGAAGGCTGGAATAAGTGGCCGGATGGCCGCAAGCCAAGGATTTTACAGCTATTGCAACGCTCAGTGGCGCAGCACGTGGACCGCGCCGCCGCCGGGGCGGTAGGCCTGCTTGAGTGCGCGATGCACGTAGGCGCTGGCTCGTCGCACGGCCTGGCGAGCGGAAAGACCGCTGGCGAGGCCCGCGGCGATCGCCGACGCCAGGGTGCAGCCGGTGCCGTGGCCTTCGCGCGGGAGACGGGCATGGCGGATTTCCAGTAGGCCGCGCGCGTCAAAAAAGCGGTCCACGACATCGTCGCCGGCCGCATGGCCGCCCTTCAGCAAAACCGCCTGGGCGCCCAGGGCGCGCAAGGTCTCGCCCGCCTTGATCATCTGGCTGGCATTGCGCAATGTGCGGCCGGTCAGCGCTTGGGCTTCGGGCAGGTTGGGCGTCAGCACGTCGGCCAGCGGGATCAATTCGTTGACCATCGCATCGAGGGCGTCTTCGTCAAGCAGGCGCGAGCCGCTGGTAGAGATCATCACCGGATCGACCACCAGCCACGCCGGTTTGCGCTTGCGCAGCTCGCGCGCGACCAGGCGCACGGTGGCGGCATTGCCGAGCATGCCGGTTTTTACCGCGGCGACAGGGAAGTCATCGAACAGCGCGTGGAGCTGGCTGCGGATGTGCGCGAGCGGGACGGGGTGCACCGCGGTGACGCCGCGGGTGTTCTGCGAGGTGATCGCGGCGATGACGGAAAGTCCATGCACGCCGTATGCATGGAAGGTTTTGAGGTCCGCCTGGATGCCCGCGCCACCGCCGGAGTCGGATCCGGCGATGGTGAGCGCAATGGGTGGTGATAAGGGTGGCCGCACGCTCTTGGCTCGTCATTCCGGCACAGGCCGGGATCCAGTTGGGTAAACCAGCGCGTAGCGCTCAAATTGACTAGCTTCGCTGTTGAAAGGCGCTTGGACCTGCACCGGAATGACGAGCCCAAAGCGACGAGCCAAAGGCTACATCGCCTCCGACGCAAAATCCGCCAGCCGCGAACGCTCGCCACGCCGCAGCGTGATGTGCGCCGAATGCGCCCAATGCTTGAAGCGGTCCACCGCGTAGGTGAGGCCCGACGTTGTCTCGGTGAGGTAAGGCGTGTCGATCTGCTCCACGTTGCCCAGGCATACGATCTTGGTGCCAGGGCCGGCACGCGTGATCAGCGTCTTCATCTGCTTGGGCGTGAGGTTCTGCGCTTCGTCGATGATCAGGTAGCGCGAAAGGAAGGTGCGCCCGCGCATGAAGTTGAGCGAGCGGATCTTGATGCGCGACGCCAACAGGTCATTGGTCGCCTGGCGGCCCCAACTGCCGCCTTCTTCCGGATTGGCGAGCACTTCGAGGTTGTCGGTGAGCGCGCCCATCCATGGCGTCATCTTTTCTTCTTCGGTGCCGGGCAGGAAGCCGATGTCTTCGCCCACCGACACGGTCGCGCGCGTCATGATGATTTCGCGGTAGCGTTGCTGGTCCATCACCTGGGCCAGTCCCGCGGCGAGCGCCAGCAGCGTCTTGCCGGTGCCGGCGGTGCCTAGCAGGGTGACGAAGTCGACGTCGGGGTCCATCAATACGTTGAGTGCGAAGTTCTGTTCGCGATTGCGCGCGGCGATGCCCCACACGCTGTGGTTGCTGTGGCTGTGATCGTCGAGCAGTACCAGCGTGGCATGTTGTTCGTCCACGTGCAGTACACGCAGTTCGACGCTGTTTTCGCCGGGCAGGAACAGGCACTGGTTGGGATGCCAGTCTTCGTCCTCGTGGCGATCGACCTTGTAGAAGGTACGGCCGCGCTCGTTCCACGACTGCACTTCGGCATGCTTGTCCCAGAAGTCTTCCGGCAGTTCGGTGGAGCCGGTATAGAGCAGGGCGAAGTCGTCCAGCGCGCGGTCGTTTTCGTAGTCTTCCGCATCGATGCCGTAAATCTTGGCCTTGATGCGCAGGTTGATGTCCTTGGTGACCAGGATCACCGCGCGATCGGGACTCTGGTCGCGCAGTTCGATCACCGCGGAGAGGATCTGGTTATCCGCCTTGCCGTGGCCGTTGCTGGTGCGCTGCTGAAAGTACAGGCGACCCACGCCCGCACCGCGGCGGAGCTTGACGCCCTCGGGGCTGCTCAGTTCCAGTCCGTTGCTGATGCCGTGGCCGTTGCCGCGTTCGATCAGCTCGTTGAGGAAACGGCTGACCTGGCGGCCGTTGCGCGAAACTTCCGACGCGCCTTTTTTCTTTTCGTCCAGTTCCTCCAGCACCGTCATCGGGATAAACACGTCGTGTTCCTCAAAGCGGAACAGCGAGGTGGGGTCATGCAATAGCACGTTGGTATCGAGAGCGTAGATGCGCTTGCTTCCGGTCATGCGGAAGGAACCTCGCGAGGCTGGAGGTGGAGGGGATGTGGCACGTTGGCGAAGGCGTGTGACGTAGAACAGATCACCGTGTTGGGATGGCGTCCAGCACCGCCTGGGCATGGCCGGGTACTTTTACGCCCCGCCATTCCGCGGCGAGCTTGCCGTCGGGGTCGATCAGAAAGGTACTGCGTACCACGCCCATGTGACGTTTCCCGTACAGCACCTTTTCATGGATCACGTCGAAGGCGTTGCACCAGGTTTCGTCGGCGTCGGACAGCAGCGGGAAGGGCAGTTCCTGCTTGGCTGCGAAGTTGGCGTGGGATTTGACCGAATCGCGCGAAACGCCGACGATTTCGGCATGCCGCTTGCGGAAGGCGGGGTACAGATCGCGAAAATCTTTCGCCTCGCTGGTACAGCCGGGGGTGCTGTCCTTGGGGTAGAAATAGACCACTACCCATTGGCCCTTCAATGCATCGAGTTTCAGTGTGCTGCCATCGCCGGTGACGCCGTGCAGCTTGGGGACTTTCTTGCCTAGGTCGGGCATGTGTTCTCCGGAAGCCTGACTGAAGTTCTGCGCTTGCTGGAGCGCAGACTAGCGCGTGTCGGGCTTCGGAAAACAGGCTTGTCAGATCATCCCAGGCGGAGCATTCTCAGGAATGCGCTGGCCCCTTTTTCGCGGGCGTCGCCAGCTCTGCCTGGTTGCAGGTCACAGGGGCGTCGGCGAGGGCCGGCCGGCTGTCTGTTGAGCCGATGGATCGAAGGGATGCGGACCGGCAGGGCCGGCCCGAAGGGTGATGTCCAGAAGGCGCGCATGCTGCGCCGCGCGTCTTGAAAAGACGTCCAGTCTTTGCTGTGCTGCGGACCTTCTGGACATCATGCCACCCACGAAAAATGGGCCGGCGCATCCTTAAAACTTCACCGGATCCATGATGGCGTCCAGATTCAGGCCGTCGCAGAACTCCAGGAAATCGTCGCGCAAGGCGGCGATGTGCAGCTTGTCCGGTACCCCGATGGTGAACTGCGCCTGGAACATCGCCGCGCCCGTCTGCATGGCCTGGTAGCGCATCGAACTGAGCTGCTCCACGCTGATGTCGTGGCGGCTGAAGAAATCCACGATCTTCACCAGGATGCCGGGACGGTCGGAGGACACCACTTCCACCAGATACGGCAGCAGGTGCGTGCTGGGTTCGCGCGGGCTGGTACGGTAGTGCGTCAGGCGCAGCTCTTCTTCGCGCGCCAGTTTGGTCAGTGCCGTCTCGAGCTTGGCCACCGCATCCCAGGCGCCGGTGGCGAGCAGGGTGAGAGAGGTGTCGGTGCCGATGGTCGATACGCGCGCGTCGGAGAGGTTGCACCCGGCATCGGCGATGCGCCTGGCCAGCGCGAGCAGGGGCGTGCGCGCCGCCGGCGTCAGCGTCTGGATCAGCAGTTGGTGATCGTTGCTGGACCGCGCGGAAAAAGGGTTCGTGGACATGGACGGTGCGACCCCGCGTCGTGCGGGATGACGACGAGCGAACCCCCAGCTTACTTGCCCGTCCCGCGGGGCCGCAAGTAACATGCTGGGCTTGGTTTTGTGCGGATTGCGCCATGAACATTCGCGGAAGCATCTGCGCGCTGGTTACCCCGTTCTCCCCGGACGGGGCGCTCGACCTGGCGGCCTTCGGCCGTTTGCTCGATTTCCAGATCGCAGGTGGCACCCAGGCTGTGGTCGTTGCCGGCTCCACCGGCGAGGCCCACATGCTCGAACATACTGAATACGATCAGTTGCTGTCCTTTGCGGTCGAGCACGTGGCCGGCCGCATCCCGGTGATCGCCGGCACCGGCGAGGCGGGTACGGCCAAGACCGTGGCCGCGACCCGGCGCGCGCGTGAACGGGGCGCCGACGCGGCGCTGGTGGTCGCACCTTATTACGTGCGGCCGACGCAGGAAGGCCTGCGCCGCCACTTCACCGAAGTGGCCGAGCATGGGGGGCTGCCCATACTGCTTTACAACGTGCCCTCCCGCACCGGCTGCGACATCGCGCCCGAAACCACCGCCGTGCTGCGCGATCATCCGGCCATCATCGGCATCAAGGAAGCGCGCGGCGATGCCGAGCGCATCGGGCGCAGCGCGGAACTTGTGCGCTCGGATTTCGTCTATCTGTCCGGCGACGACGGCAGCGCGGCCCAGGCCATGCTGGCGGGGGCCGCCGGCACCGTCTCGGTGGTGGCCAATCTCGTCCCCAGGGCTTTCCGGGCGCTGTGCGATGCGGCCACCGCGGGCGACCGCGCCGCGGCCTTGCATTGCCACGCCGCGCTCGATCCGTTGGTGCAGGCGCTCAACTGCGCTCCCAACCCGATCGCGGTGAAGGCGGGGCTGCCGGACCTGGGGCTGGGATCGGCCATGCCGCGGCTGCCGTTGGTGGAACTGGAACACGGCCCGGCGCGCGAGCAGTTGCGCAAGGCCTTGGCGACTCTGGCATCCTTGGCGGACGCCGCCTGACCGGCTGGTCGCTGTCTCGACACAAACTACGGAACATTACGGAACCTCACTACATGAAGAAATCGTCCCTCGCCGTTGCCCTGCCGGCCCTGGCTCTCACTGGCCTGCTGCTTTCGGGCTGCGGCATGTTCCGTTCCGAACGTGCCTGGCAGAACGCCAAGCAGGAATCGCCGCTGGAAATCCCCCCGGGCATGGATACGCCCTCGGCGAGCGCGGCGCTGGTGATTCCGCCCCCGGGCAGCAACCAGCCCTCGCCCAACGGCGCCACGGCGCGTGTGGGCAACGTAGCGGGCACCATTACCGACGGTTTCATCCTGGCCGACAGTGTGGATGAGACCTACCGCCGCGTCGGCGAGGCGCTGAGCAACGGCGAAATCGGCTCCCTGCAGTCTCACGACGACGTTGCGCACACCTACAGCCTGAGCGTGATGGCGTCTGACCAACCGGCTGAGAGGCCCGGCTTCTTCTCTCGCCTGCTGGGCAAGGGCGGCAGTTCGAGTAGCACGGGCGTGGCACCGCGCCCGGTGCTGGTCACCGTCAACTCCAGCGGTCAGGGCTCGAGCGAAGTACGCGCACAGGGCGAAGCCGCCGCGGTGGCGAAGGTGGTCGACAGCCTGAAGTCGCGCCTGGGCGGCAAGGGCTGAGCGTTCGCCTGGCCCTGGCGATCCTGAACACGGAAGCCTGAATACGAAAGCGCCGCCCAGGGGCGGCGCTTTCGTTTGCATGATCGATGGATGCCTGCGCTCAGCGCTCCAGCAGCTTGAGCTTGTCAGGCTTGTTTTCCCATTCCTTGGCATCGGGCAGGGCATCCTTGCGCACGGTGATCACCGGCCAGGACTTGGACAGCTCCTTGTTAAGCGCGGTGAACTGCTCCTGGCCGGCGGGCACGTCGTCCTCGGGATAGATGGCGTTGATCGGGCACTCGGGCTCGCACAGGGTGCAGTCGATGCACTCGTCGGGATTGATCGCCAGGAAGTTGGGGCCTTCGTGGAAGGCGTCGACGGGACAGACCTCGACGCAATCGGTGTATTTGCATTTGATGCAGTTGTCGGTGACGACGAAGGTCATGCTGCCGTGTGCCTGCTTGGGATCGGAAAACCGATCATAAGGGATGGTGGCGCTCCCAACGAGGTTCGAACTCGTGTTCCCGCCTTGAGAGGGCGGTGTCCTAGACCGCTAGACGATGGGAGCGGATTGCTGCGAGGCGCGGTAGTATAGCTGAATTGTTCCGCCCGGCAACGCGGGCGGACGGCGGCCCGGATGGGCCGGAACGCCTTCAGGACGATGCTTGCGGCCATCGAAAATCCGGCCACGGCACTGTGGTGTTTTCGGCTGTGCCACCGGTAGTTGAATGCTCCAAAGGACTTCAATCGCTTGAATCCAAAAGCCAGCCCTGGTCACGCGCTAAGCATCATTCCGCGCGAGCAGCACACGATTTCGCGCAAGAACATCAGCAAGGCGGCTTTGCGCGTGCTCTATCGCCTCAACGAAGCCGGGTACGACGCGTACCTGGTGGGCGGTGCGGTGCGCGATCTTCTGCTGGGCGGCCACCCCAAGGATTTCGACGTGGCGACCAACGCCACCCCCGACGAGGTCAAGAAGCTGTTCCGCAACTGCCGCCTGATCGGCCGCCGTTTCCGCCTGGCCCATGTGGTCTACGGCAACGAAATCATCGAGGTGGCCACCTTCCGCGGCACCAGCGACGAAGAGGGCGACCGCCATGTGGTGGATGGCCGCATCGTGCGCGACAACGTGTGGGGCTCCATCGAGGAGGACGCGCTGCGCCGCGACTTCCGCGTCAACGCGATGTACTACGACATCAGTGACTTCTCCGTGCGCGATTACGTAGGCGGCATGCAGGATCTGCACAACCGCGTGCTGCATCTGATCGGCGATCCGGCCACGCGCTACCGCGAAGACCCCGTGCGCATGCTGCGCGCCGCGCGCTTGGCGGCCAAATTGAATTTCCGCATCGATCCCAAGGCCGCCGCGCCGTTTGCCGAACTTGGGCCTCTGCTGAGCGGAGTGGCGCCCGCGCGCCTGTTCGATGAATCGCTCAAGCTGTTCCTCACCGGGCATGGCTTGAAAAGTTTCCAGATGCTTGAGGGTTGCGGACTGCTCAAATTCATGTTCCCGGCCACGGCGCGCGCGATTCGGCGCGGCGACCGCGCGCTGTGCATGCTGATCGAGCAGGGCCTGGAAAATACCGACGCGCGCATTTCCGAAGGCAAGTCGGTCACCCCCGCGTTCCTGTTCGCCGTGCTGCTGTGGGGCGAGGTGCGCGATCTGGCGCATACCTGGATGTCGCACGGCAAGGACGGCAACGACGCCTGGTCGCGCGCGGCCGCGCACGTGGTGAGCGAGCAGTGCCAGCGCGTGGCCATCCCACGGCGTTTCACCATCGCGATGGAGGAAATCTGGGCGCTGCAGCCGCGCTTCGAACAGATCCAGCGCAAAAAAGTGTTCCGCCTGCTGGCGCATCCGCGCTTCCGTGCCGCGTTCGATTTCCTGCTGTTGCGCGGTGCCGAATCGCAGGCGATGGAGGAACTGGGACGGTGGTGGGCGCATGCCCAGCAACTGCCGCATGAAACGCTCGCCGCCGCGTTGCCGGCGCAGCATGTGGGCGGGGATGTCGATACCGGTGTCCCGGCACCGGCGCGCAAGCGCAGGCGACGCCGCAAACCCGCCGGAAAATCCGGGGCTTCTTGATGCGCGCGTACGTTGCGCTGGGCAGCAACCTCGGCGATTCGCGACAGCAGTTGCTTGACGCCACCGCGGCCTTGGCAAACCTGCCGCACACCCGCGTGCTGGCGCGTTCGCGTTTCTACCGCACGCCGCCATGGGGTGTGCGCGATCAGCCGGATTTCCTCAATGCGGTGGTGGCGCTTGAAACGCCGCTGCCGCCGCACGCGCTGCTCCAGGCCTTGCTGGAAATCGAACGCGTCGCCGGGCGTCAACGCGGCGGCTTGCGCTGGGGGCCGCGCACGCTCGATCTGGACCTGCTGCACGTGGATGGGTACGCGATCAGCGACGAAACACTGACCTTGCCGCATCCGCACATCGCACAGCGGGCATTCGTGTTGTTGCCGCTGCGCGACGTGGCTCCGGAGCTTGAAATCCCCGGGCAAGGGCGGGTGGATGCGCTGTTGCGGAGTGTCGATACGCAAGGCTGCGAAGCCGTCGCTTGAGCCTTTGCCACTCCGCGCCGGATAATTGTTCGCCGCAGCATTGAAGGAAACGCCGTGTACGTGGAAAACGCCAGCGCTCCCGCCCGCAAGCCGGTCACCGTGCCGGGTCTGCATGCCATGAAGGCGCAAGGGCGCAAGATCGTCATGCTCACGGCCTATGACGCCAGCTTCGCCGCCCACGTCGAACAGGCCGGGGTCGATATCGCGCTGGTCGGCGATTCGCTGGGCATGGTCGTCCAGGGCCACCGCAGCACCTTGCCGGTAACGCTCGACCAGATGGTCTATCACACCACGGCCGTGGCGCGTGGCGTATCGGCCAGCTTGCTGGTCGCGGACATGCCCTTCATGGCCGATCGCGACGTGTCCTACGCACTGGAGGCGGGTGCGCGCCTGGTCGGCGAGGGCGGTGCCGCGATGGTGAAAATCGAAGGTGCCGCAGCGCATATCCTCGAATCGATCCACGCGCTGACCGAACGCGCGATACCGGTGTGCGCGCACCTGGGGTTGACGCCGCAATCGGTGCACAAGTTCGGTGGCTTCAAGATCCAGGGCCGTGCCCAGGATGCGGCCGACCGGGTGGTCAGCGAAGCCTTGGCCGTGCAGCAGGCCGGTGCCGATCTGCTGGTACTGGAGGGTGTGCCTGCGGCGCTGGGCGAACGGGTGACCAAGTCCCTGCATATCCCGGTGATCGGCATCGGTGCCGGCCCGCATTGCGACGGGCAGGTGCTGGTGATCTATGACATGCTGGGCATCACGCCCGGCAAGCGTCCGAAGTTCAGCAAGGATTTTCTCGCCGGACGCAACTCGGTGGGCGAGGCGATCGAAGCTTACGTCGCCGATGTGCGCAGTGGCGCTTTCCCGGCCGCCGAACACGGTTTCAACTAGAGCAAACGTTCATGCAAACGGTGCAAGACGCAGCCGGGCTGCGGGCCACGATCCGCGGCTGGCGCTCACAAGGGCAGACGGTCGGTTTCGTGCCGACCATGGGCAACCTTCACGCGGGCCACTACGCGTTGGTCAAGCTGGCGCGCGCACGCGCCGATCGCGTGGTGGCGAGCGTATTCGTCAATCCCACGCAATTTGGGCCCAACGAGGATTTCGAGCGCTATCCGCGCACCCTGGTGCAGGATCAGTCCGGGCTGGCCGAAGCCGGCTGCGATCTGCTGTTTACGCCGGACGTGGCGACCATTTACCCCTTCGGGGCGGCCAACAGCGTAAGTGTGCGTGTGCCGGAGATTACCGACACGCTGGAGGGCGCCCATCGCCCCGGCCATTTCGACGGCGTCGCCACGGTAGTGTGCAAGCTGTTCAACCTGGTGCAGCCGGATATCGCGATATTCGGACAGAAAGATTTCCAGCAGCTGAAAGTGATCGAGCGCATGGTGCGCGACCTGTCCCTGCCGGTGAAGGTGATGAGCGCGCCCACCCAGCGCGCGGACGACGGCCTGGCGCTCAGTTCCCGCAACCAGTACCTCTCCGCCCAGCAGCGCGCGGAATCGACGATGATTTACCAGACCCTGCAACAGATGCGCGAGCTGATCATCAAGGGCCACGCGCGCAAGGTGGTGGAGCAGGCGGCCGCCTCGCGGCTGGAGCGGGCCGGTTTCGCCCCCGATTACGCCGCGATCCGCCGTGCCGAGGATCTCTCCGAGCCCGCCGACGGCGACACCGAGGGCCTGGTGGCCCTGATCGCCGCCCGGCTGGGCAGCACCCGCCTGATCGACAACTTGCTATTGGACTGAGCCGGCCCCACCTTGCCGCCCGGGAGCCGATCCCGGGACCGATGTTGCGACGCAACGGCGGCAGTTCGATAATACGCAGCTATGCAGGCAGTTCCTGCTGGAATTGAAGTCATGCACCTCAACATGCTGAAGGCGAAGATCCACCGTGCAACCGTGACCCACGCGGAGTTGCATTACGAAGGCTCGATCGCCATCGACGGCTTGCTGCTCGATGCGTCGGGCATTCGCGAGTACGAACAGATCCACGCGTGGAACATCAACAACGGCAAGCGCTTCGTCACCTACGCGCTGCGCGCCGAGGAAGGCTCCGGCATCATCTCGGTGAACGGCAGCGCCGCGCATCGCGCGCAGCCGGGCGACCTGATCATCATTGCCGCGTTCGTGCACCTGGAAGAAGCCGAGGTGGCGAAGTTCCAGCCCACGCTGGTATACGTCGCCGAAGGCAATCGCATCAGCCACACCAACCGCTCGATTCCCAAGCAGATGGCAGCCGCCTGAGGCCTTGTTCCCTCTCCCCGCGGGGAGGGAATGGTTTGCCTACGCCCCCTCTCCCCCGTGGACGGAGGGGGCTTGCCTGGCCAACGCCCACGCTACGTGTTCGCGCACGATTTGCGAGGGGTGGTCGCGACGTGCGTCCAGCGCGCGCACGATCTCCTCTGACGGCGGGGCATTGCCCAGCGCAACGGCGATGTTGCGCAGCCAGCCTTCGTAACCGGTGCGCCGGATCGCCATGCCTTCCGTGCGCTCAAGGAATTGAGCTTCGCTCCACGCGAACAGCTCCACCAGTTTCGCGCCATCGAGGCGATGCCTTGGCGCGAAATCGGCCTCCACCGTTTCCTGCGCGAATTTGTTCCAGGGGCAGATCAGCTGACAATCGTCGCAGCCGAAGATGCGGTTGCCCATCGGCGCGCGCAGCTCCTGGGGGATGGACCCTTTCAGCTCGATCGTGAGATAGGAAATGCAGCGCCGGGCATCCAGCCGGTAAGGGCCGATGATGGCCTGTGTCGGGCAGATGTCGATGCATTTGCGGCAAGTACCGCAGTGTGCGTTGGCAGGTTCGTCGATCGGCAGCGGCAGGTTTGTATACAGCTCGCCGAGAAAAAAATACGAGCCGGCCTGGCGGTTGATCAGCACCGTGTGCTTGCCGATCCAGCCCAGTCCCGCATTGCGCGCCAATGCCTTTTCCAGCACCGGCGCCGAATCGACGTAGGCGCGGTAGCCGAAGTCGCCAGCCACGGCACGGATGCGTTCGGCCAGCTTCTGCAGGCGGTTGCGCATCAGCTTGTGATAGTCGCGTCCCAGCGCGTAGCGCGCGACATAGCCGGCCTGCGCGTCGCCGATTACGTCCCAGGCGTGCGTCATGCCGGGCGGCATGTAATCCATGCGTACGGAAATCACGCGCTGCGTGCCCGGTTCCAGTTCATCCGGCCGGCTGCGCTTGCTGCCGTGGCGGGCCATGTACGCCATTTCGCCGTGATAACCCTGTTCCAGCCAGTTTTGCAGATGCAGTTCGTCCTGGCCCAGCGCCACGCCGCTGATGCCCGCCTCGGCAAAGCCAAGCTCGCGCGCCCAGCGCTTGATATCGCGGGCGAGTGCGGTGTAGTCGGGCGGCACATGGGTGGGCATGCGCCCATTGTAAGAGCCCGCCTACGATCGCTGCGCGGTCTGCATTGGCCCTGTAGGTGGTGTCTGCGCGGCCGTCAGCCATCATGCCGGCCGCCCAGTGATCGTAGACAGGCGCCAGGCTGCCTATAATCGGCCGATGCATGCACAGGCGCATCACCGCGATCTTTATACCGTCGAGCAGGTCCGTGCGCTCGACCGGCGAGCCATCGACGATCTTGGCATCAGCGGATTGGAGCTGATGAGCCGCGCGGCGAATGCCGCATTCGCCGGCCTGTGCCGGCACTGGCCGCAAGCACGGCGCATCGTGGTGTTCTGCGGTCCGGGCAATAACGGCGGCGACGGCTACCTGCTGGCCAGCCTGGCGCATGGTTCGGGCATGCACGTGGAGGTGATCGAGCTGGCCGATGCATCGCGCGGCGACGCCACCTCGGCACGCGACGCCTGGCAGCGAAGCGGCGGCTACACGCATCGCTGGCAGCAGGATGGGCCATTGCCGCGCGCGGACGTGTACATCGATGCGCTCTACGGTACCGGCCTGAACCGCGCGCCGGACGCATCGGCGGCAGCCTTGATCGAGCGCATCAACACCGCGGGCGTACCGGTGCTGGCGCTGGACGTGCCATCCGGTTTGAATGCCGACACCGGCGATTGTCCGGGCGCCGCGATCGATGCCCAGCTTACGATCAGTTTCATTGCCGCCAAGCGCGGGCTCTACACCGGACGTGCCGCGACCAAGGTTGGCGTATTGCAGGTCGATACGCTCGGTTTGCCGGAGATTCTTTGGCAAGGCATGCCCAGCGACGCCAGTTTGCTCGATGCCATGCATCTGCCGCCGCGCGCGCGCGACGCGCACAAGGGCGATAGCGGGCACGTGCTGGCCATCGGCGGCGATCACGGCACCGCCGGTGCCATTCGCTTGTGCGGCGAAGCGGCGTTGCGTTCGGGCGCTGGCCTGGTCAGCGTGGCCACGCGCGGTGAAAACCTCTTTGCGCTCAACAGTGCACGGCCGGAATTGATGGCGCACGCCGTGCACGGCCCGCAGGAACTGCAACCCTTGCTTGAGCGCGCCACGCTACTGGCCGTCGGCCCGGGCCTGGGGCAGGGCGCATGGGGGCATGCGCTGTGGCTGACTGCGCTCGACAGCGGTAAACCGCTGGTGCTGGACGCCGACGGGCTCAACCTGCTTGCACGCGAAACGCGAAGCTTCACTGTTCCGGCCGTGCTGACGCCGCATCCGGGCGAAGCCGCGCGCCTGCTTGAAATCACCACCGCGCAAGTGCAGTGCGATCGCTTTGCCGCGGCGCGTGCGTTGGCCCGGCGCTATCACGCTGTCGTCGTGCTGAAGGGCGCCGGTAGTTTGATCGCGCATCCGGATGGACGTCTGGACGTCTGTACGTGGGGCAATCCCGGCATGGGCAGCGGCGGCATGGGCGATCTGTTGACCGGCGTCGTCGCGGCGCTGATGGCGCAGGGATGCTGTCCATGGGATGCCGCCCGCATGGGCGTGGGCCTGCACGCGCGTGCCGGCGACCTGGCCGCGCGCGCTGGCGAGCGGGGCCTGTTGGCCAGCGATCTGCTGGAGCCTCTGCGCACACTCGGCAACGGGCTCGAGCATGGCTGAGCAGCAATGGGTGCTGGCTGACGAAGACGCCACGCGTGCCTTGGGTGCGCAGTTGGCCGGCGCGCTGGACGAGGGCCTGGTGGTGTACCTGCGCGGCGAACTCGGTGCCGGCAAGACCAGTTTCGCGCGTGCGCTGCTCGCCGCGCTGGGCGTGGGCGAGCGCATCAAAAGTCCCACTTATAGCCTGGTCGAGGGCTATCAGGCCGGGAGTCGCCCGGCCTGGCATCTGGACCTGTATCGCATCGCCGATCCGGGCGAGCTGGAATGGCTGGGCCTGGACGCGCTGGCCGATCCCGATGCCCTGGTGCTGGTCGAATGGCCCGAACGGGGCGCCGGTGCGCTCCCGGCGGCGGATCTGGAGCTGGAGTTCGCCTACCAAGGGCTGGGGCGCAGCGCGTGGTTGCGCCCGCGCTCGGGGCGCGGCGAACGCTTGTTGGGGCGTTTGCGTTCAAACACCGCACCCGCCGGCTCGCGCTAAGTAGTCGTCCTCCTTGAGGAAACTGAATGAGCCTGCGCCGGGTGGCTTGCCTGTGAAATGCGCCGCTTAGGGCCGATAGCTTGAGCCGTTCTGACGAAAAGCTCGCAGGTTATGGAAAATCAAAGGAAAACCTATTGCATTCCCTTGGGTCGTGCGCTTCAATGCACCGCCATGAGGGGATTCCTGACCCGTGTTATCTGTCTATCTGGTGCCGCGATCATGACCGTGGCGCCTGGCGTGCTGCGCGCCGCCGACGTCAAGGATGCCCGCGTCTGGGCCGGGCCCGCCTACACCCGCGTGGTGTTCGATCTGTCCGGCCCGGCCAAGTACACGCTCACCCAGGACGGCGACCAGGTCGTGCTGGCGATGAGCGACAGCCGCGTCGCCGGCCGCCTCGCGCCGGGCGCGCAAGGCCTGTTCAAAGGCCTCAGCAGCACCCGGCAAGGCAATTCCGTGCGCCTGGTTGCAGCGGTGGCGCCCAATAGCCAACCCAAAACCTTCATGCTGGGGCCGTCGGGCCAGGCCGGCTATCGGCTCGTCCTCGATCTTTATCCGGCCAGCGCCAAGGCTGTGGCCCCGAACCCGGTCAAGCAGGATGACTCGCGCACAGCCGACACGCTTGCGATGCGCGTCCATCCCGCCACGCCGATCGCGCCCGCGCCGGCCGACTCCGCCTCCGACGATGCCACCGACAGCACCGCCGGCGCGCAAGAGCCGGCTCCCGTGCCGGTCACCATCAATGCGGCCAGCAAGCTGACCACCCGCAAGGGCGTGACCACCCGTCAGGCGGCGCTGCTGCTGAACAGCGAGCGCCAGGTCATCGTGGCGGTGGATGCCGGCCACGGCGGCAAGGACCAGGGTGCTCATGGCCCCGACGGCCTGCTGGAGAAGAACGTCACCCTCGCCGTGGCGCGCGACCTGGCCGCCCAGATCAACCGCCAGCCGGGCATGAAGGCGATCCTCACCCGTGACGGCGACTACTTCATCCCGCTCAAGCAGCGCTACGAGATCGCGCGGCGGAACCAGGCCGATCTCTTCGTCGCGATCCACGCCGACTCTTACACCAGCAGCGACGCGCGTGGCTCGTCGGTGTGGGTACTGTCCTCGCGCGGCAAGAGCTCGGTGGCCGCGCAGATGCTGGCCGACCGCGAAAACAGCTCCGACCTGATCGGCGGCGTCTCGCTGGCAGCCGAAAACGACAGCCTCGCCTCGGTGCTGCTGGACATGCAGCAAGGCTGGGCGGTGCAGGCCAGCGAAACGGTGGCGCAGAACGTGCTCAATGCGCTGTCCGCGCTGGGCCCGACGCATCGCGGCTACGTCGAGCATGCCAACTTCGTCGTGCTGCGCTCGCCGGACGTGCCGTCGATCCTGGTCGAGACGGCCTTCATCAGCAACCCTGTGGAAGAGCGCAAGCTGCGCGATCCGGTGCACCAGGATCAGCTCGCCACGGCCATCATGGACGGCGTAAAGCGTTATTTCCTCAGCAATCCGCCGCCCGGCACCTGGTTCGCGCAGGAGGCCGCGCGGCGTAAGGGTGTGGCGGTCGATGGGGGCACGCAAGTCGCCGCCGCCGGCAAGACCAGGAACAAGGTTGCGCTCGATGCTTCGTCCAATCCGGCCGATGCGGACGTGCGCGACATGCATCGCGTCACCGCGGGCGAAAGCCTCAAGAGCATCGCCAAGCAATATGGCGTGAGCGTGGATTCGCTCAAGAACATCAACGGCATCAGCGGTGACAGCGTGCACGCGGGCATGATGCTGGAAATTCCCGATAGCTGACGGCCGATAGTTGCATCTGGCGCCGGCTGTTAAGCTTGCGCCCCATGCCCCGCATCCAGCCGCTCCCCCCCGAACTCATCAATCAGATCGCCGCCGGCGAGGTGATCGAGCGGCCCTCCTCGGTGGTCAAGGAACTGGTCGAAAACAGTCTCGACGCCGGTGCCACGCGCATCGAAGTGGATATCGAATTGGGTGGTGCGCGCCTGATCCGCGTACGCGACGACGGCGACGGCATCGCGCCGGACGACCTGCCGCTGGCGATCGCCTCGCATGCCACCAGCAAGATCGGCAGCTTCGACGACCTGGAGCACGTGGCAAGCATGGGTTTCCGCGGCGAGGCGCTGGCTTCGATGTCGTCGGTGGCGCGCTTTGCCATGACCTCGCGCCTGCGCGGATCCGACAACGCGTTTCGCATCGAAGTGGACAGCGGACGCATGCAGCCCGCACGGCCCGCACAGCACCCCCAGGGCACCAGCGTGGAACTGCGCGACCTGTTCTACAACGTGCCCGCGCGGCGCAAGTTTCTGCGTGCCGAACGCACCGAATTCGCGCACATCGACGATCTGCTCAAGTCGCTCTCGCTGGCTCGCGGCGGCGTGGAGTTTCGCCTGAGCCATAACGGCAAATCCGTGCGCGTGTGGAAGGCCGCCCGCGATGAACAGGCCATGCTGATGCGCGTGGCCGAGGTGCTGGGCGATGCGTTCCCGCAGCAGAGCCTGCGCATCGATCACGCCACCGCGGGCATGCGCCTGTCGGGCTGGGTGGGCTTGCCGACCGCATCGCGTCCGCAGGCGGACTCGCAGTATTTCTACGTCAACGGCCGGCTGGTGCGCGACCGCGTGGTGGCGCATGCGGTGCGCCAGGCGTATGCCGATGTGCTGTTCCACGGACGGCATCCGGCGTTCGTGCTGTATCTGGAGTTGGATCCGGCCGGCGTGGACGTCAACGTGCATCCGGCCAAGCATGAGGTGCGTTTTCGCGAGCAGCGGCTGGTGCACGATTTCCTGTTTCGCACCCTGCACGAGGCGCTGGCCGAAACACGTGCCGGGCAAAGCGTGCCGACCGAAAACGCCGCATGGACGCATGCGCCCATGCAAACCGCGCCGACGGTGCAGCCGGTGGACACCCGCTCAAGCGCATGGCAAGGCACATTCAGGCAAAGCCCGCTGCAACTTGGCGTACGCGAGGAACCGCTGGCCGGCTATGCCGCCTTGCTGGGCAGCGGCGCCGGCGGCCAGCCCGAATCGCTGTCGCCGATACCCTCCATGCCATCGGCCAACGATGGCGAAGTGCCGCCGCTCGGCTATGCCATCGCGCAACTGAAGACCATCTACATCCTGGCGGAAAATGCGCACGGATTGGTGTTGGTCGACATGCATGCCGCGCACGAACGCATCACCTACGAAAAGCTCAAGTCCGGCCGTGCCTGCAGCAACCTGCGTTCGCAGCTGCTGCTGGTGCCGCTATCGGTAGCGGTGAGCGCAAAGGAGGCCGCCGCCGCCGAAGAGCATGGCGAGGCCTTGGCCGACTGGGGTCTGGAGCTGTCGCGAAGCGGTCCGTCGGCGGTGGTGGTGCGGCGCATTCCCGCCCTGCTGGAAGGCGCCGACGTCGCCGAACTCACGCGCAGCGTGCTGGGGGAACTGGCCCAGCACGGCAGTTCGCGGCAATTGCAGGAGCTGGAAAATGAATTGCTGTCCACCATGGCCTGCCATGGTTCGGTGCGCGCGGGGCGGCGCCTCACGCCGCCGGAAATGAATGCGTTGCTGCGCGAGATGGAGGCCACCGAGCGCTCCGGCCAGTGCAACCACGGCCGTCCGACCTGGGTGCAGGTCAACATGAACGAACTGGATAAGCTATTTCTGCGCGGCCGTTAGGCGGCGCCTGTTCCGAGGGCCATACTGGACGCTCCTTGCATCGCGCGGAGCGAACCCCATGTGGCGCCATATCCTGGCCGGATTGATTTTGAGTACTGGAGTTGCGCTCGTGCATGCCGATACCGCCCACACAGCCGCCGCGCCCGATGCCTATCAGCAGAGCATCGAACAATGGCGCGCCAAACGCGTTGCCAACCTTAACGCGCCGGACGGCTGGCTCAGCCTGATCGGCTTGGAGTGGCTGCAGCAGGGCGCCAATCGCGTAGGCAGCGCCGCCGATAACGACATCGTGCTGCAGGCTGGCCCGGCGCATCTGGGCGTGGTGACGCTGGACAAGGACGGCAAGCTGCACATTGCGCTGGCACATGGCGTGGATGCGCGCATCGACGGCAAATCCTTGCGCGAAGCTACGCTGATCGACGACGCGCATGCTACCGGCCAAGCCAAACCCACCACAGTGACATTCGGCAGCGCCAGCTTTTACGTGATCGATCGCGAAGGGCGCAAGGCGCTGCGCGTGAAAGACACCACCGCCGCAACGCGCCAGCATTTTCTGGGCATCGATTATTTCCCAATCGATCCTTCCTGGCGCATCGTGGCCGACTGGGTACCGTTCGATCCGCCGCACGATCTGCAGATCGGCTCGGTGATCGGCACCATCGAAACGCAGAAAGTGCCGGGCAAAGCGGTGTTCCAGCGCGACGGACACACCTACGAACTGCTGCCGTACCAGGAAGAGCCGGGCGGCGAGCTGTTTTTCGTGCTGGCCGATCGCACCTCCGGTCACGAGACCTACGGCGCGGCGCGCTTCCTGTACGCCGCATTGCCGGTGAACGGCAAGGTCGTGCTGGATTTCAACCAGGCCTACAACCCGCCCTGCGCGTTCACTGCGTTCGCCACCTGCCCGCTGGCACCGCCGGAAAACCGGCTGGACCTGCGTATCACGGCCGGCGAGAAGAAATATCGCGGCGCGCATTGATCGCCGCGCGGGCAGGGCGGGGCGCGTCGGCGCACCCGCCCGCGTGATCGGTCACAGGCCTTTGAACACGGCCTTGCGCTTCTCCAGGAAGGCGCTGGTGCCTTCGCGCATGTCCTCGGTGGCGAAAGCAAGCGCGAACGCCTGTGTTTCGAAGGCCAGGCCCTGGTCGATGGTCGTCTCGCCGCCTTGCAATATCGCGTCGAGGATGCCGGCGGCCGCCAGCGGCGCGGCCGCCGCGAGCTGGTCGGCGAGCGCGTTGACGGTTTCGTCCAGCGCCTCCGGCGCCACCACGCGGTTGACGATGCCCAGCTCGTAAGCGCGTTGTGCGCCGATCGGGTTGCCCACCAGGCACAATTCCAGCGCGGCGCTGCGTCCGGCCAGGCGCAGCAGGCGCTGCGTGCCGCCGAAGCCGGGGATCAGGCCCAGATGGATCTCCGGCTGCCCCAACTTCGCTTTTTCGCTGGCTACGCGCAGGTGGCAGGCCATGGCCAGCTCCATCCCGCCGCCCAGCGCGAAACCCTGAATGCGTGCGATCACGGGTTTGCCCAGCCGCTCGATCGTGCTCATCAACGTCTGCCCGGCCCGCGAAAAACGCTGCGCCTGGACCGGCGTGTAGCCGTTCATCTCGCTGATATCCGCACCCGCCACGAACGCTTTCTCGCCCGCGCCGGCCAGCACCACCGCGCGCACCGCATCGTCCTGGGCCGCCTGCGTAAAGGCCAGAGTCAGCTCGTTCAAAGTGTCGCGGTTGAGCGCATTGAGCTTGTCGGGCCGGTTGACGGTGATCGTACGCACGGCATCGCGGTTGCCGATTTCAAGATTGCGGTAGGCCATGCTCGACTCCGTCGGAAGATAAAACACGGATTTTAGCAGCGGGAACCTTTTCCGCCTCCGGGCGATCTCAGACAGACTCTTGACAATGGCGATCGGCAGGCGTGGCTGCACAAAGCGGCAGAACCGCTTAGGATGGCGGCTTTGGCCGTATGCTTGCCGCCATGGAGAACGTAATGGCATACACGCGAAGGCTGGTACCGGGCATCATGCTGCTTGCCGCATTTGCGGTACAGGCGCAGCAGGGTCCGGCTGCGCCTAGCTCGTCGCCGCGGACCTCGACGGTCAAGCTGGACAAGTACAAGCTTTCCTACGCCATCGGCTATCGCATCGGCAACCAGTTTTCCCAGGGGGATGTGCCGATAGACCTGGCCGTGCTGCAAAAGGCCATCGCCGACGCCTACGCCAAGCGTCCGCCCGCGGTGTCCAAGCAGGACATGTACAACCAGCTGGTGAGCCTGGGTACGCGTATGCGCGACCAGGCCCTGGCCGAATACAAGCGCATCGCGGCCGACAACGAGCGCAAGAGCAAGGAGTTCATGCAGCACAACGCCACGCAGCCCGGCGTAGTGCAATTGCCGTCAGGCATTCAGTATTCGGTCATCAAGAAGGGCGACGGCACGCTCAGTCCCACCATCGACAGCGTGGTTACGGTCAACTACCGCGGCATGCTGATCGACGGCACCGAGTTCGACAGCACCTACGCGCACGGCGCGCCGGTGAAGTTCGCCGTGGACAAGGTCATCCGCGGCTGGCAGTTCGTGATCCCGCGCATGCACGTGGGCGATCGCTGGAAGGTGGTGATTCCGCCCCAGCTCGCCTACGGCGAAGACGGCATGCTGCCGCGGATCGGCCCCAACCAGGCGCTGGTGTTTGATATCGAGCTGCTGGACATCAAGCCGCCCGATCCGCAGGCATCGGGCCCCTGACGCGGCGCCGGCGGCTGGGTTAGCATGTCCGGCGCATGTCAAACGAATCCCCGCTTCCGGTCCAACCCATTCTTACCCCGTGCGTGGGCATCTGCGAGCTGGATGCGCGCGGGTACTGCCTGGGCTGCCATCGCACCGGCAATGAAATCGCCCGCTGGCGCAGCATGAGCGACGCCGAGCGCGACCACTACCTCAAAGAAGTGCTGCCCGCACGCGAGAGCGCGTGATGGATGCCCTGCTGCGCGCGCTGCGGCCGCTGTCGCAACCGCCGGCGGCGCCGGGCTGGAACCACACGCAGATGGCCGCGCTGCTCGGCGACGCGCCGCTGCGTTCTGCCGCGGTGCTGATCGGCTTTCGCGACGCCGAGCCGCTGCGCCTGGTATTTACCGTACGCACCGATCACTTGAGTTCGCATGCCGGGCAGGTGTCTTTTCCCGGCGGCGGCACGGATCCCGCCGATGGCGATGCGGTGACCACCGCCTTGCGCGAAAGCGAAGAGGAAATCGGCCTGGACCGTACCCTGGTGACGCCGCTGGGCTATCTGGACTGCTTCGAAACCATCAGCGGCTTTTGCATCACGCCGGTGGTTGCGCGTATCGCGCCGCAGGCAAGCTATCGCCCCGCGCCCGACGAAGTGGCCGAGGTGTTCGAAGTGCCGCTGGCGCATTTCCTTGCACCGGCCAATCTCAGGCGCTATGTGATGGAATACCGCGGCCATCGTCGCGAGATGGTGGAATTTGAGCACTCAGGGCACCGCATCTGGGGCGCCACGGCCGCGATCCTGCAGCATCTGGTGCAGAAGATGGAGGACGCATGAAACGTACACTGATCTTGGTCGATGAACTGGCGCAGCTTGCGCCCGCCGATGTACTGATTGTCGACTGCCGCCACGATCTGGCCGACCCGGACAAGGGCGAGCGCGACTATCGCCAAGGGCATATTCCCGGCGCGGTGTTCGCCAGCCTCGATCGCGATCTTTCCGATCTTGGCCGCATACCCTTGGGCCTGGGGCGTCACCCGCTGCCGCTGGAAGAAAATTTTTCCGCGTTGCTGGGGCGCTGGGGTTGGCGGCCGGGTCTGCAAGTGGTCGGCTACGATGCCGGCAATGGTGCCTTGGCGGCGGCGCGTCTATGGTGGCTGTTACGCCTGACCGGTGTGCGCGATGTCGCCGTGCTCGATGGCGGCTTTGCCGCCTGGACGGCGGCAGGCAAGCCGATGTCGCAAGACACGCCATCGCGCCAAGCAACACAGGTAACGCTGCACTATGACACGAGCCAGTTCTTGCTCGATCACGCGGCGGTGGCCAAGCTGCAAGGCGATCTGTTGCTCGATGCGCGTGCAACGCCGCGTTACACCGGCGAAGTCGAGCCGCTCGACCGGGTGCCCGGTCACGTACCGGGCGCGGCGAATCGACCGTTCGCGGACAACGTGCAGGCGGACGGCCATTTCAAATCCGCCGATACGCTGCGGCGGGAGTTTCTCGCCGTGATCGGCGAACACCGGCCCGATCAGGTGGTGCACATGTGCGGCTCCGGCGTCAGTGCCTGCCACAACGTGCTGGCGATGGAACATGCGGGGCTTGCCGGCTCGCGCTTGTATGCACCCTCGTGGAGCGGCTGGGTCAGCGATCCATCGCGTCCGGTGGCGACGGGCGCCGGCTGACGCCTGCCGCCTTTCGCACGGCTAAGCGTCAATCCTTTTTCTTCAGGCGCGCGACCAGCTGCTTGAGCGTCGCCTGCGTCTGGTCGTGGAAGAACGCATCGACGAAGGTGTCGATCGGCAAGGCATCGACGTCGGCATACGTGCTGGTGAGATCGGTGCGTGCGATCTGGCGTGTGGCCAGCATTGCGTGGGAGGGCAGCGCCAGGGTTTCGTTGAGCCAATGCAGCGCGCGCGTCACTACCTGGTCCACGCCGGTGAGGTCGTCCACGAAACCTGTCGCCAGCGCCTGTTCGGCGTCGATCAGGGCGCCTGCGATCAACAGGCGTTCGGCACGGTACGCACCCACGATGCGGCGCAATGCCATCTGGATGCAATCGGGCGCCACCAGGCCCACCTGCACCTCGTTCAGGCCGATCCGGTATGGCCCCTGCGCCATCACGCGGTAATCGCAAAACAACGACAGCACCGCTCCGCCGGCGGGACTATGCCCGGTGATCGCCGCGACCACCGGTACGGGCGCATGCGCGAGCGCCGCGCAGGCAAGAAAGAATTCGCGCCAGAACTCGCGCACGCCGGCGCGATCCTTGGTCATCAGCTCAGGTACGTCCACGCCGGCGGAAAACATGCCTTGCGCGCCCGACAGCACGATGCCGCGCGCGCCTTCCTGCACGGCCTGCGCGAGCGCTGCCTGCAGCGCTCGCAGCAGATCCAGATTCAGCGCGTTGACGGGCGGGCGCGCCAACTGGATTTCGGTAACGGCATCGTGCTTGACGAGATTGAGCATGGTTGGTCCAAAGAGAAGTGAATGGGGTACCGGCAACAGTGTACGGCGATCAGGATTGTGGTTGCTCGTCGGCGCTCCAGGTGTAATGCACCCGGTAATCGAGCACGGCCTTGCCGTTGGCGGGCACCTCGACGCGGAATTCCAGCGTATCGGTGGTCTGCTTGCTGGGCTTGACGCTAGATGATGCGACGGTCCACTCGCGCCAGCGGTTGGGATGCTCGCGCACGGTGACGATGCGTACCGCATCGCCGGCGTTGGTCAAGGTGATGCGGAAGGCTTCGTCCATCGTGCGGCCGTCCTTGTCCACGTGGAAGCTGGTGCGTTCACGCTGGCCGCGCAAATCGAAAGCCGTGCCCAACGTAATCATCGCGTCGCCACCTTTGGGCGTATCGTTGATGCGTCCTTCGCCGATGAACTGCGGCACGCCGTTGCGATCGGCGGCAAGTACGCGCAAGTAGCCGGCCGGCAGGCTGTCGAAGGCGGTAAAGCGCAGTGTGCTGACAATGGTATTGTTGCTGTCGGTATTGAAATCGACGTTGAGCATCGGCTGCGGCGGCATCCAGGCGCTGCCGTTTTCATACAGCTCCGTGCGCTCGCAACCCAGCGTGCGCGCCGCATACAGCGGCACCTGGCTGATGCTGCCGTCGGGCAGATCGACCGGCGCGGGCAGGGTGTAACTGCGGTAATCGCCCATCGAGGCCTGCTCGGGCAAGGCATTGGGTGCGGCACCCATTTTCGCCATCACCATCATCATCGGGCGCGGCCCGCTGGCTTTGGCGAAATTCGGCTCGCCCGCGATCAGGGTGAGATGGGTGCCGTTCCAGTCGCGGCCGCTGCGGTTGGCGATGCTCGCGCGCGATTCCCATTGCATGCTGCACGTCTTGCCCGGCTGCAAGGTGGCCACGTACGCCGCGCGCCAGCCGATGCCCGAAGTGGGATAGCTCAACACCGCGTCGGCCTGGCCGCTGCGCGACGCATCCACGCGCAGGCGCAGGCTGGAGCCGGTGGGGAAGTTGCCGCCTTGCGTATTCACGGCCGCGTATTGGCGGATCAGGGTGGTGCCGTTGCTGCCGCGTACGACCAGCCCGTCGTCGCCGGCGCGCAGCAAGGTACCGTTCGCCAACGGCTGGCCGTTGTCGCCAAGCACGCTGATGTTGCTGCCGGTCAAACCTGTCAGGGCGGCATTCGCGCCCTGGCCAAGCAGCAGGCGTTGCGAAATCACTTTGGCTTCGCCGCCAGGGAAACCGAGCGCTAACGCTTCGGCGTCAAGATGCTCGGGCAGGTCGCCCAGCACCAGGTCGTGCACACCCGATTGCAGCGTCACGCTGCGTTGTTCGCGTACGACGGCGTAGCCGTCGTCGCCATTGTTCTGGCCATCGCTCGCGTACAAGGCCGGGCTGTCGCTGCGATACAAGGTGATCGAGGTGCCATCGGTCGCGCGGGCCAGCGGCACGCAGCATGACGCGGCAATGGCGATGCTCATGATGTTCCTGCGCCAGGTTGGCATGGTGCACTCCTTTGACAGATGATTCAGGAACGATCATAGCGGGCCGAACGCGACCCCGTATGTGTCCCAATCGCCCCCCGTTGCTCGCGCTTCAGCCCGCTTTTTCGTACTGCAAGGGAGGTAGAACTGGCTTATGATCCGGTCGCTCCGGTTCGACGGTGCCATGCCGCCTGCATCGGATCGTGGCGGGATATCTGTTGAACGTGCAACGGATCCAAGGGCCGCTCATGCACGGTTATTCGCTAAAAGTAGTACTTGCGGACGATCATCCCGCGCTGATCGCGGGTATCGCGCACAGCTTGTCTTCGGCCGACACCCTTCAGCTGGCCGGCACGGCGGGCGACTCCACCGAATTGTTGCGCATCCTCGATGGCGGCGGCTGCGACGTGCTGGTTTCGGACTATTCCATGCCGGGAAACGAGCATGGCGACGGCGTCGCGCTGTTTTCGCTGATCCGGCGGCGCTACCCGTCAGTCAAGCTGGTGGTATTGACCGGATTGGACAATCCGGCCGTGCTCAGCGCACTGGGTGGCTTGGGCATTTTCTGCATCGTCAGCAAGGCGGATGCAACCAGCTATCTCATTCCCGCCATCCACGCCGCTGCGACGGGCGGCAGTTATTACTCGCCTTCGGTTGAGAAAAGCATGCGCTTGCGCGGCGTGGATCATCGTGAAGGAAATGGGCCCAAGTCATTAAGCAAGCGTGAAGTGGAAGTGGTGCGGTTTTACGCCAGCGGCCTCACCGTCAATGAGATTGCCGAACGTTTGAATCGAAGCAAAAAAACCATCAGCTCGCAGAAGGCGCGCGCCATGCAAAAGTTGGGTATCGAGCGCGATATGGATCTGCTGCGTTATGCGATGGAAAACGGCATCGTGGCGTCCTCCTCGCAGCCTGGCGCATCGAAGACTGAGGCACCTGGCGACTAGGGATGCTCTGATTAATCTTCGCAGGTGGCCTTCTGGACATCACCCCGTCAAGTAAAATTCAAAGTGCTGGTGACACCTGCGAAGCATTAATCAGAGCATCCCCAGGTGCGTGCAAATCGCATGCGAGGGATGCATGCAAATCGATGACATGAATACCCTGTCATGTCAGCGACATATTCACGGTGATGGATGCACATGCGCTTAAGCAACGTGTGGCATGTTTTACACAGTGGATTAACGACCCTCCTGCGATGCTTCGCAAGGCCGGCCGTGCCCTTGGGGATGCGTTCGGCAGCGCCAAAGTAGACCGCGTTATCCGTTACAGCTTGTAAGTCACGGCCCTCGTTCCATCGAGCGGCAACATGCTTAGACCACCCTGCCGCTGCGATGGGATGTGGCGAAGACGGTTCGTTTCGCGCGTTTGCTTCACGGAGGAAATCCGTCGATCGATAGTTCATTGCTCCGCTGACGTCCCTGTCTTGGGCCGTGGCATGTCTTGCGGCCGAGCCTGACGTTGGAGAAAGCCCTCGACCTTCCGCGATGTGAAAGCATGCGCGCGTTTAAACGACGCCGGCGCTGAGAGCGTGGCTGTTCCTTTAAGAAAAGTAACGAGTCGATGCGGCGTCGAGATGGCACGTGTCTGCGTGGCGCAAACCCCTACCCATCCTTGCATTGCAGAAAGGACGCGTCGCCATGAAAAAGCACAACGGTCATTCCCAAGGTTCGGCTCAGTCCAAAACCCGCAATGGGTTGCCGGGTGGCCTTCAGGCTGCACTGGCCAAGAACATCGCTCGCGCGCTGACGCAGCAACCGGGCGGACACGCCCCGGTACTGCGTGGCGGCGGGTTCAAGACCTCTTCCAGCATTGCCCGCGGGACCGTGGGCAAGCAGTCGGCCGGTCCGCTGGCTGCGCTGGATGATACGTATATCAAGGTGCTAGGCGGCACGGCTGCCCAAGCCAGCAATTACGGCCCCCTTTACGGCATGGCCATTGGAAACAATGCTCAGGCGACCGGTGCTATCGCCATCGGCAGCAATGCCTTTGCAACGCGTTCATCGTCCACGGGATCAAGCTATGCGGACTATACCGGTCTGGCGATCGGTTCCGGCGCGACGTCTTACGCCCAGGGCGTGGCTTTGGGGCAAGGCGCCACCGCATCGGGTCTCTACGCATCGGTGGCATTGGGCACTGGCTGCATTGCGACGGGCAATTATTCGGTGGCGGTGGGTGATGCTGCGCAGGTACCTGGCAATCAGTCCATGGCTATCGGCTACGCGGCGGGAGCGAGTGCTTCCCAGGCGATTGCCATGGGTCCAAATGCATCGGCATCCTCTGATGGTGAGATTGCGCTGGGCCTCAATGCAGGCCACGGGACGGGCGCCAATGCAAGCGCGATTTCCCTGGGTACTCGCGCAAGCGCCAATTCCCCTGATGCCGTGGCAATTGGTACCAGCGCAGTCACGCAAGGCCCTAATGGTGTGGCGATCGGCAATGGGGCGGGGGCTTCATTGGATAGTGTTGCGGTGGGTCATGATGCGCAAGCGCCCAATCAAGGCGGTACCGCCATTGGCGCAGGTGCCGACGCGGACATGAATGCCACGGCTATTGGTCAGGGCGCCTCAGCTTTTGAAGGTTCAACGGCGATCGGTGCCAGCGCGACGACAAACTTTTCTTCCAATGCCGTGGCGTTGGGCGCCAACAGCTCCACCACGCGCAACAACACCGTGGCGGTAGGCGCCGTGGGCGGCGAACGCCAGATCGTGAATCTTGCGGCCGGTACGCAAGGCACCGATGCGGTGGATGTGAATCAGCTTAGTCCGGTGGTGACGGCGTTGGGTGGCGGTGCGTCGATCAATCCGACCACTGGTGCGGTAAATCCACCTAGCTACGCGCTGGCAAACGGCGGTACGCAAAGCACTATCGGTGGCGCCTTGGGCGCATTGGACGGGTCGCTGACCACCGTCAACGAGCAGGTGAAGGCGTTGCAAGATGCCGCAGATGAATCGTTGCGTTACTTCAAAGCCAACGGTCTGGATAATGGTACCGATGATGCCGATGCGTCGGGCAACAACGCGGTGGCCATCGGCAGCAGCGCCGATGCCAGTGCTTCCGGAGCGATTGCCCTGGGTCAAAGTGCTGTCGCAAATACCAGCGGCGAGATTTCGATTGGTGTCAACGCAGGCAATAAGACGGCCACTAGCCCGAATGCGGTTGCCATCGGCACCAGCGCGAGCGCGGGCTTTGCCGGCGCCGTGGCGATCGGCAACCAGTCGGCAGCTGCATTGGAAAGTGTTGCTGTGGGCGATGGTGCGAAGGCGACCAATCAAAACGATACCGCCATTGGTGCAGGTGCCACCGCAACCGTAAACGCCACGGCCATTGGTCAGGGAGCTTCGGCTATTCAAGGTTCGACCGCGATCGGCCTTGGTGCGACGACGATTGTTTCCTCCAATGCGGTGGCTTTGGGCGCCCACAGCTCCACCACGCGTAACAACACCGTGGCGGTGGGTGCCGTGGGCAGCGAACGCCAGATCGTCAATGTTGCGGCCGGTACGCAAGGCACCGATGCGGTGGATGTGAATCAGCTCAAGCCGATGATAACGGCCCTCGGCGGCGGCGCGTCGATCGATCCGAACACCGGCGCGGTGACCGGGCCCACCTACACGATCGACGGCGCCGAGCAGACCACGGTCGAAGACGCACTCACTGCGCTCAATGAAGCCATCGGCGAGCAAGAGCCGTATTTGGACGTCAACAGCACTGGGCCAGATGCGTTGGCCACGGGTAAAGATGCCGTTGCCCTGGGCAGTAACGCCAACGCCAGCGGCGATGATGCGATAGCCATCGGTAGGGGGTCGCTTGCCGACATCGACAACACGGTGTCCTTGGGCAACATCACGCTCAAGCGCAAGCTGGTCAATGTCGCGCCCGGCGATATAGCGTCGGCGAGCACGGATGCCATCAATGGCAGCCAGCTTTACGACACCAATCAGCAACTGGATACGCTGCAAAACGGGTTGATCGACAGCGGTGTGTTCGATCCGGCTACCGGAGTGTCCTTGGCGGTAACCTATAGCAATGACGCCAAGACTTCGATTGTGCTTGGCTCCCTGGGCAACCCGGTGGAGATTATCAACGTCGCCCCCGCCATCCAGCCCACCGATGCGGTGAATTTGACGCAATTGACCGATGCGGTGGACCAATTGCGCAGCGAGTTCAGTACCGGCACACCTTACGTCAAGGTCAACTCCACCGGCCCCGTGGCCAATGCCGTTGGCGTGGACGCGGTGGCGATCGGTTCCTCCGCGCTGGCATCGGTCGATGGCGTGGTGGCCCTGGGGCTTAACTCGCGCGCCGCGGCCGCCCAATCGGTGGCGATCGGCAACAACAGCCTGGCCGATGCGCCCTTGACGGTATCCATCGGCGGCCCCGGCCTGCAGCGCCGCCTGGTCAATCTACAAGCCGGCATCGCGCCGTTTGATGCGGTGAACGTAAGCCAGCTTCAGCCGCTGGTGATGGGGCTGGGAGCGTCGATCGATCCGGCTACCGGTACGGTAACGGGGCCGACCTACAACCTGGTCAACGGTGGCACGCAGACCACGGTGGACGGTGGCCTGAGCGCTTTGGATAGCGCCTTGATCAACGTCAATGCCACCGTTACCCATATCGACAACACCGTCAACAGCCTCACGACACAGCTACAGGAATTGCAAGACGCAGCAGGCGAAAACTTGCACTACTTCAAGGCCAACGGCCCCGGCAACGGCTCCGATGATGCCGACGCCGCGGGCCTGAACGCCGTGGCCATCGGCAGCGACGCTAGCGCCAATGCGGCTCGCGCAATTGCGATGGGCGCAAGCGCAAGCGCTTCGAGCGGCGCCGTGAATGCCATTTCCATCGGCACCGGCGCGACGACAGCGGCCCCTGGCGCCGTGGCGATCGGCGCTAATACCGGCGCTTCGGAAAACGCCATTGCCCTGGGTGACGGAGCCCAGGCGATCAACATCAACGATATGGCGATCGGCGCAGGTGCTTTCGCGTCCTCGAACTCGACGGCCTTGGGTGCGGGTGCACAGGCTGATGGCAATTCAACCGCCGTCGGTCCGGGTGCACTGGCCTTTGGCGGAAACACAGCCGCGATCGGCGCGGGGGCCACGACCAATGCCGCGACCAATGCCGTGGCGCTGGGCGCCAACAGTTCCACCACGCGCAACAACACCGTGGCGGTAGGTGCGGCCAGCAGCACACGCCAGATCGTGAACCTCGCTGCGGGTACCCAGAACACCGATGCGCTGAACGTAAGCCAGCTTGTGCCGGTGGTGAATGCGCTGGGCGGTGGTGCGTCCATCAATGCGGCGACGGGCGTGGTGACCGGGCCGACCTATACCCTGGTCCATGGCGGTGAACAGACTACGCTGGAAGGCGCATTGAGCGCCTTGGATCAGGCCGTGAGCGAAAGCGGCGGGGAGGGCAATCCGTACCTGGTCGTCAACAGCAGCGACGCGTACCCGTTGGCACACGGCATCAACTCCATCGCCCTGGGAGCTTTGGCCTTGGCCCCGGGCAATTACTCGGTGGCCGTGGGCTACCACTCGGTGGCCAATGCTGACGATGTCTTCTCGGTGGGGCGGCACACCCATCTGCGCCGGATCATTTTTGTTTCGCCCGGCAATATTGCCGAAACAAGCACCGATGCGATCAATGGCGGCCAGCTGTATGACACCAATCTGCAGTTGAGCACGCTGCAAGATACCTTGACCGACGGCGGCGTGATCGATCCGGCCACGGGCCTCTCGCTGGCAGTGACCTATAGCAACAGCACGAAGAACATCATCGTGCTCGGAAACCCGGGTGCGCCAGTGGAAGTGACGAATGTCGCTACCGGCCTGGTGGACAGCGATGCGGTGAACGTGGCGCAGCTCAATACCGCGATAAGCAATTTGACCGATCAGCTGAGCGGCGCCATCAAGTATGTCAAGGTCAACTCGACAGGGTCTCAAGCCAACGCCACAGGCGTCGATTCAGTAGCGATAGGATCGGCCGCCAGCGCCACGGCGCAAACATCCGTGGCGATCGGCACCGGTGCGCGCGCGTCGGGCATCAATAGCGTTGCGATCGGCGTAAATTCAACCACCACTCAGGCGTCCACCGTATCGGTGGGTGGCATTGGCAGCGAACGTAAAATCATCAACGTGGACGATGGCGACATCAGCGATGGCAGCACCGACGCTATCAACGGTGGGCAATTGTTCAATGCGCTGGGTGCGCTCAACACGCGCATGGGCGTGTTCGATGTCACCGCGCCGCTGTTCGCGATCGAGGGGGTGCAGGGTGACAACACCGCTTCGCTCAACGGTGGTGACGCCAGTTCATTCACTTCCATGGTATTTGGCGTGGGGTCGTTCGCTAGTGGTGTTCAAACAGCAGCCTTTGGCCTGACCAATGTCGCCGCGTCGGACTATTCGGCAGCGATTGGCGTATTTGCTCAGACCGGTGCAGGCCAGCCGTATTCGGCGGCGATCGGAACCTATGCCTCGACCACGGGCACGAATGCCGTAGCCATCGGCTCACAGGTCCAGGCCAACGCCGACAATGCCGTGGCGATTGGCACCAACAACGCCTTGGCCATAGGCACAGGCACGGTTGCGCTCGGTAACGGCGCGAGGGTCAATGCGCGCACGGATAACTCGATCGCTATCGGCACCGCCGCAACCATAGCCACCAATGTCACCGACGCCATTGCACTGGGTCACAGCGCAAGCGTCTCAACGGGAGCGGTGGGTGGCATAGCGCTGGGGCAGGGTTCGGTGGCCAACCGCAATAACGCGCTGTCGTTGGGTAGCGCAGGCGGAGCCCCCATAACGCGGCAAATCGTCAATGTGTCCGCCGGTACGCAGGCGACTGACGTGGTCAATGTCAGCCAGCTTGCGCCGGTGGTGACCGCGCTGGGTGGCGGTGCGGCCATCGGTTCGGACGGAAGCATCCAGGCGCCGGCGTACGAGATCGACGGTACACCGTATAGCGACGTGGGTTCGGCGCTCACCGCCCTGGCTGACATGACCGGAAGCGACCCCAATGCGGTCTCCTATGACGACACCGCAAAAGACACTGTGACGCTGGATGGTACCAACGGCACGCTGCTGACCAATCTGCAAGATGACAGCGTGGCGGCAGACAGCAAGGATGCAATCAACGGTTCGCAGTTGTTCGATACGGCACTGAGCGTCGCCACCAGCCTGGGCGGCGGTGCCACGGTGAATCCGGACGGCACGGTGAGCGAACCGGTCTATACGGTCGGCGGCGCGCCCGTGACGGGCGTGGGCGATGCCATCGCCCAGCTCGACGACCAGGTGACCGGATTGCAGGACACCCTGGACAACAGCGGCCTGTTCGACCCCAGTGGCGATCTTTTGGCCGTGATCTATACCGACGATACGAAGACCGCCGTAACGCTTGGCACCGCAGGCACGCCGGTGGCGATGACGAATCTGGCGCCCGGCGCCGTGTCCGATACCAGCACGGATGCCGTGAACGGCTCGCAGCTGAATGCCACCAACCAGGCCGTGAGCGATTTGACGGACGCACTCAAGGACGGCGGCGTGCTCGATCCGACCACGGGCGAGTCGCTGGCGGTGACCTACGCCGACGATACCAAGACCAACATCGCGCTCGGTTCGACGGGTACGCCAGTGACGATGTCGAACGTGGCACCGGGCGACTTGTCCGACACCAGCACCGATGCCGTGAACGGCGCGCAGTTGAACGCCACCAATCAGGCGCTCAACAACCTGCAGGACGCGCTGGACAGCAGCGGCCTGCTGGATCCGGCGACGGGCGAGCTGCTGGCGGTGGTCTACACCGATGACACGAAGACGGCAGTGACCCTGGGCACCGCCACCGGCACGCCGGTGGCGATGACCCACCTGGCCGCGGGCGAAGTGTCCGCCACAAGCGTGGATGCGGTGAACGGCTCGCAGTTGTTCGGCACGGCGCAAAGCGTCGCCACCACCCTGGGTGGCGGGGCCACCGTGAATCCGGACGGTACGGTAACCGATCCGGTCTACACGATCGGCGGTGCGCCGGTGACGGGCGTAGGCGATGCCATCACCCAGCTCGGCGACCAGTTGACCAATCTGCAGGACACACTGGACGACAGCGGCCTGCTGGATCCGACGACGGGCGAACTGCTGGCGGTGGTCTACACCGATGACACGAAGACGGCGGTGACACTGGGCACCACTGGCACACCGGTAGCGATGACCAATCTGGCTGCGGGCGAGGTGTCCTCCACGAGTGTGGATGCCGTAAACGGCTCGCAGTTGTACGGTACGGCGCAAAGCGTCGCCACCGCCCTGGGTGGCGGGTCAGCCGTGAATCCGGACGGTTCGGTCAGCGATCCGGTCTATACGGTCGGCGGCGCGCCGGTGACGGGTGTAGGCGATGCCATCACCCAGCTCGGCGACCAGTTGACCGGTCTGCAGGACACGCTGGACAACAGCGGCCTGCTGGATCCGACGACGGGCGAACTGCTGGCGGTGGTCTACACCGATGACGCGAAGACAGCGGTGACCCTCGGCGCGGCAGGCACGCCGGTAACGGTCTCTAATATGGCCCCCGGTGTAGCCGATACTGATGGTGTCAACGTAGCCCAGTTGAACGATGGCTTGAGCACGCTCTACGACGAACTGACCACGGGCGCTATCGATCTGAAATACATCAAGGTGGCCTCAACCGGCGCGGCAGCCAATGCGAACGGTGCTAATGCCGTCGCCATCGGCTCGTCCGCCAGCGCCACGATAGCGGGCGCGGTGGCTATCGGTACGGGCGCACGTGTCTCAGGCGTTAATTCAATAGCGATTGGTTACAACTCTGTAGCCACCGATGCCAATGTGGTGTCCGTGGGTGCCATCGGCAGCGAGCGCAAGATCGAGAACGTCGATAATGGCGATGTCACCCCCACCAGCACCGACGCCATCAACGGCAGCCAGTTGTATGCCGTGCGCAAGGTGCTGGATACCTTCGTCAAGCAACAAGGCGGCATTGGGGCCATGGGTGCGGCCGATCCGCTGGCGGCCATGGAAGGCCGGGCCAACCACAACATTGCTTCGTTGAACGGCGGGGATCCCGCGCAGATGACGGCAGCGGCGATCGGCGCCCTTTCGATGGCCAGTGGCGCCAATGCCATCGCAATGGGTCTGCTGAATGTGGCCGCTTCCGACTACTCGGTGGCCTTGGGACATAGGGCCCACACCGGTGCGGATCAAAGTTATTCCGTGGCGATGGGTTCGGACGTCCAAACCAACGGCGTGAGGGCGGTGGCGCTGGGTACGCGGGTGCAGGCCAACGCCGAACAGGCACTGGCGCTGGGCAGCAACGACACCTTCGCGATCGGCAAGAGTTCCATCGCGATGGGCGATGGGGTGAAAGCACGCAGCGACAACAGCATTGCGGTGGGCCGGCATGCGATGGTGGTCGCGGACGAGGCGCTGGCGTTGGGCGCCGATGCAAGCGTGGTGGCCGAGGCTGCCGGTGGTGTCGCGCTCGGTTGCGGCGCGGTGGCCGATCGCGGCAACGCGATCTCCATCGGTGGAGGCAGCATCGGCGATCGGCAAATCATCCACGTGTCGAAGGGTACCGAGCCGACCGATGCGGTGAACGTTGAGCAATTGCGCGAGGCCATGGCGGCCATGCGGGCCGAGATCCAGCTACTGCGTAGCCAGTTGGGTGCGCGTTAGGCCCGATGATGGCGCATAGGCAAGGTATGCCGATGCGTCTTCGCGGATGAAACGAAGCCGATGGAAGCGGGCGGGGCTTTTCAGGCCCCGCCCGCAGGGCAAAGCCCGGGCGGTTCGTATCGCGCGGCACGAGTTCATCGTCTGAGCTGCGTCGTGACGAAAAAGAAGCCTGGCCGAGGCCAGGCTTTGAAGGAACATCGAGTCTGCCGCGGGTGGGTCGTTGCTCCACCCGCACTTTCTTCACCACGTCATCACCACTGGTAGGAGGCGCCTACGCCGACCGTGTTGCCGCTGCTGGACAAGCTCACGCCTGCGCGAACCTTCCAGTTTTCGTTGATGCGCGCTTCACCACCCAGTGCCGCAGCGGTATAGCCCTTGTAGTTGCCCACGCCCGCGCCGATCGCTACGGTCTTGCCCACATCCACGCCTGGGATCATGGTGAGCGCGGTGACGCCTGCAATGCCGGAATAGGCGCCGCGTGCGGTCTTGTTGAGCTGACCCTGCAGGCCGTCGATCTGGCCCTGCATGCCATTGATGCGCTGGTCGAGCTGGTTCACCGCACCTTCCACGCCGCGCACCTGCTGTCCGCCTACGGTGTAGGTCGGCATGGTGATGCTGCCGTCGGCGTTGACGGTGGAGCCGCCACCCAGCGCGTTGGCCGTGCTCTGCGCCGTGTTGGCCAGCTGCGAACCGTTGACGGCGTCCTTGCTGCCCGCGTTCACCGCGCCGTCGCCGACGTTGACCACCTTGTCGCCCTGCGCATCCTTGTTCCAGCTGCCATCGCCGGGGCTGGGGGTAGGAGTGGGGGTGGGAGTGGTACCGGTGCTGTTTTCGATATTGGTGACGCGGTTGTCGATGTTGTTGACCTGGTCCTTAAGACCGTTGAGCTGGCTGACGTTGACCGCGTCGGTGAGCTGCGTGCCGGCCGCCACGTTGGTGATCTGGCGTTCCGCGCCGGGCGCGCCGATGGACAGCACGTTGGCACGGTTGGCGATCGAGCCGCTACCCAGCGCTATGCTGCCGTAGGCGCCCGCCACCACGCTGCTGTTGGGCCCCATGGCCATCGCGTCGGTAACATCGCGGGCGACGCTGGCGCTGGTGCCCAGGGCGATCGAGTTGACCGCGCCACGGCTTACCAGTGCGCCATCGCCCATCGCGATCGAGCTCTGGCCGACGGCCGCCGTGTTGTTGGTACCTACGGCCACGGCGTTATCGGCGTTCGCCTGGGTGTTGGAACCCAGCGCCACGGCTTGCGCGCCGTTGGTATTGGCATTTGAACCGACGGCGACGGAGTAGGGCTGATCCGCTCCCGTGCTCACACGGCTTCCCAGGGCGACGGCATTGTCCGAGCCCGCGACGGCCTGCACGCCGACTGCAACCGTGTTGCCACCGGAAGCATTGGAGCTTACGCCCATGGCCAGTGCGGTCGTCGTGGTCGGATCGGCACCATTGAGCGATGCGTTATTGGGTCCACGCGTGCCTTCGATGGCGATGGTCGGGTCGCTGACATCCATGGTGCCGATGGAGCCGCCCGCGGGCGTGCCCGTCGTCAAGGCCTGGACGAACGTGTCATGCAAGGAGGTATCGCTAGAGGCTTTGTCGCCGTCAGTGTCCTTGTCACTGTCGGTGAGCACGATGTCGGTGCTGGACGTTACAGGCGGGGTGGTGCCGGCGAATGCCGAGCCGATCATCAAGGCTTCGGCCAGTGCGACGGCGATCAGGCTGCGGACAAAACCGCCTTTCTTGTGGCTATCCGTAGCCTTCGCCGGAGTCGGCGAAACATTCGTCGAGATGTTCCGGTTGTTGCGGGTTGCCACGTTCATGGTGATTTCCTCATCAGGAGTGTTGGTTGACGAGGAAATGGTAAAAATCGCGCTCGGATGGATCAGTCAGCCGGGGATGATTGCTACCGCGCGAATCGTAGGCCTGGTCTTAAATTGCACCGATGCGCGTAGCTGGCTGAATGGCGCGGCGCGACCCGTTCAGCTTCCACAGTTGCCGCCCGCTTGCGCGGCGGTTTTTGCAACGTAGAAATCTCCCCTGGCTTGCACCGGCAGGGCGCGTTTTGAAGGCGCGCCGCGCCGGATGCACATCTATCTCGAACGAATAGGAAATAGAGCGGTGCGCGTGAGGGGGAGGGTGGCGATGTTTACGACGCCACCTTGCGCTTGGCGTTGGCCTTGGGCTTGTCGGCTTGCGTGCGCGCCGGCTTGGCGGGCTTCAGATGCGGCGCCAGGAAGTGTCCGGTATGCGACGCTGGCGTCGCGGCGACGGTTTCGGGCGTGCCATTGACCAGGATGCGGCCGCCGCCGGCGCCACCTTCGGGGCCGAGGTCGACAATCCAGTCGGCGGTCTTGATGACGTCGAGGTTATGCTCGATCACCACCACGGTGTTGCCTTGATCGACCAGCTGGTGCAGCACGTCGAGCAATTGTTCGATGTCGTGGAAGTGCAGGCCCGTGGTGGGCTCGTCCAGGATGTACAACGTGCGTCCCGTATCGCGCTTGGACAGTTCCTTGGACAGCTTCACGCGCTGCGCTTCGCCGCCTGACAGCGTGGTCGCGCTTTGGCCGAGCTTGATGTAGTCCAGGCCCACCGCGCGTAGCGTGTCGAGCTTGCGCGCTATCACCGGCACGTTCTCGAACAGTTTGGCGGCATCTTCCACCGTCATGTCGAGCACGTCGGCAATGGTGTGGCCCTTGTAGAGGATCTCCAGCGTTTCGCGGTTATAGCGCTTGCCATGGCAGACGTCGCAGGGCACGTAGACGTCGGGCAGGAAGTGCATTTCCACTTTGATCATGCCGTCGCCTTCGCAGGCTTCACAGCGCCCGCCGCGCACGTTGAAACTGAAGCGTCCCGGTGTGTAGCCGCGCGAACGTGCCTCGGGCACCTGCGCGAACAGTTCGCGCAGCGGCGTGAACAGCCCCGTGTAGGTGGCGGGATTGGAACGCGGCGTGCGGCCGATCGGCGACTGGTCGATGTCCACGCATTTGTCGAACAGTTCCAGCCCTTCAATGGATTTGTACGGCGCCGGCTGCGTGGTCGCACCGTTCAACTCGGCGGCGGCAAGGGCAAACAAAGTGTCGTTGATCAGGGTGGATTTGCCTGAGCCGGAGACACCGGTAACGCAGGTGAACAGACCGGCCGGAACCGCCAGGTCCACCGCTTTGAGGTTGTTGCCGCTGGCACCTTTCAGATAGAGCCAGGAATCCTTGTCCAGTTGTTCGCGTCGGTCGGCCGGCACTTTGATTTGCCGCTTGCCGGACAGGTATTGGCCGGTGAGCGAACGCGGTGCATTGAGGATGTCCTTCAGCGCGCCCTGTGCGACGATCTCGCCGCCATGCACGCCTGCGCCGGGGCCAATGTCCAGAACGTGGTCGGCGGCACGGATGGCATCTTCGTCGTGTTCGACCACGATCACCGTGTTGCCCAGGTCGCGCAGCCGCGTGAGCGTGCCCAGCAGCCGCTCGTTGTCGCGCTGGTGCAGGCCGATGGACGGTTCGTCCAGCACATACATCACACCGACCAGGCCCGCACCGATTTGCGAGGCGAGGCGGATGCGCTGCGCTTCGCCGCCGGAAAGCGTGTCGGCCTGGCGATCGAGCGTGAGGTAGTTCAGGCCCACGTCGTTGAGGAAGCTCAGGCGTTCGCGGATTTCCTTGATGATCTTCACCGCGATCTCGCCGCGCCAGCCGGAGAGCTTGAGCGTGTCGAAAAACGCCAGCGCATCGTCGATGGAGCGCGCGGTAAGCACCGGCAGCGCATGATCGGCGACGAACACGTTGCGCGCGGAACGATTCAGGCGCTGGCCGCCGCATGCGGGGCAGGGATGGTCGCTGATGTACTTGGCCAGTTCCTCGCGCACCGCGGGAGATTCGGTTTCCTTGTAGCGCCGTTCGAGGTTGGGCAGGATGCCCTCGAAGGCATGCTCGCGCGTGACCTTGCCCCCGCGTTCGGTCAGATAGCGAAACGCGATCTTTTCCTTGCCGCTTCCATACAGCACCGCCTGCTGCACCGTTTTGGGCAGCTTCTGCCAGGCCGTATCCACATCGAAACCGTAGTGGTTGGCCAGCGACATGATCAGCTGGAAATAATGCGCGTTGCGGCGATCCCAGCCGCGCACCGCGCCGCTGGCGAGCGACAGCTCCGGATGGCCGACCACGCGGTCGGGCGAAAATACCTGGGTGACGCCCAGGCCGTCGCAGGCCGGGCAGGCGCCCACGGGCGAGTTGAACGAGAACAGGCGCGGTTCCAGTTCCGGCAGCGAGTAATCGCACACCGGGCAGGAGTAGCGCGAGGAGTAAAGCTGCTCGCTGGCCTTGGAATCGTCCATGTCCACCACGATCGCCAGGCCGTCGCCCAGGCGCAGCGCGGTCTCGAACGATTCGGCCAGGCGCTGCTTGATGTCCTGGCGTGGGCGGAAGCGGTCGATCACCGCTTCGATGGTGTGCTTTTGGCGCAAGGTCAGCGGCGGCACGGCATCGAGGTCGTGCACCGTGCCATCGACGCGCGCGCGCACGAAGCCTTGCGCGCGCAATTGCTCGAACACCTGCACATGCTCGCCCTTGCGTTCGCGGATCACCGGCGCCAGCAGCATGAAGCGCTTTTCCGGATCGAGTGCCAGCGTGGTATCGACCATCTGGCTGACCGTTTGCGCTTCCAGCGCAATGCCGTGGTCGGGGCAGCGCGGCGTGCCCACGCGTGCGTAGAGCAGGCGCAGGTAGTCGTAAACCTCGGTGATCGTGCCCACGGTGGAGCGTGGATTGTGCGAGGTGGATTTCTGCTCGATCGAGATGGCCGGCGACAGGCCTTCGATGTGATCAACGTCGGGTTTCTCCATCATCGAGAGAAATTGCCGCGCGTAGGCGGACAGCGATTCCACATAACGGCGCTGCCCTTCGGCGTAGATGGTGTCGAATGCCAGCGACGACTTGCCCGAACCCGACAGGCCCGTGATCACGATCAGTCGATCGCGCGGCAGGTCCAGGTCGATGTTCTTGAGGTTGTGCGTGCGGGCGCCCCGGATGCGGATGGTGTCCATGACGCGAGAATGGTTGGGTAATTGGGCACTATAGCAAGCCGGCGCCGCAGGGCCGCGCGCGGCGCGTGAAAAGCTGCTGACAACGTGGTGGCAGCAGGCGCGTTACCTGACCGTGGGCGGGCCATGCCCATAGGGTAGGCAGGCCCTAGGCAGCGGCATGCAGGCTCACTATGCTCGCCCGCTGTTCCCCGATTTCCGTGAAGCCGGAGGGTTCGATATGACAGTTGGCAAGTGGTTGATGGGCGCGGGTGCGTGCATGGCGCTGGCGACCGGGCCGGCTCTCGCGGTCCAGCCTACCGAGGCGCAGGTGCGGGAGCTGATGCAGGTGATGGACGTGCCCGGCCAGTTCGCCGTCATGAACAACCAGATGGCCGCGATGATGAGCCAGCAGCTGCCCTGCGTGCCGGCCAGCTACTGGCAGACCTACATCGACAAAAACGGTCAGGAAGAGCTGATCAAGGCGATGATTCCCGCCTACCAGCATCACTTCAGCGCCGAGGAGGTGACTGGGTTGATCAAGTTCTACCGCTCGCCGCTGGGCCAGAAGCTGGTGGCGCAGATGCCCGCGACCATGGCCGAGGCGGCGCAAAGCGGCCAGCAGTGGGGCCGCCAGCGTACGTCGGACATGTTTTCGCAGCTGCAGAAGGACGGCAAGCTGGACGCCCAGGGCCGCTGCCCGGGGGCGGCCGGGTCCGACAGCCCGGCCCCGGCAGGTACCGCCGGGGGCGCGAGCCAGCCCTGAGTGCGCCGGCGGGCCACAGGTTGACCCGTCGGCGGCCCGGTCGCTATAATCCTCAGTTCGCTGCGTCCGAATCGTTCGCGGCGAACCCAAGAGAATAACGACAGAAGGGCCATTCCCATGAGTTATGCAGTCATCAAGACCGGCGGCAAGCAGTACCGCGTTCAGCAGGGCGACGTCCTGCGCGTGGAGCTGCTGAACGCCGAAGAAGGCGCCAGCGTGAAGTTCGACCAGGTGTTGCTGGTCGGCTCGGGCGAAACCATCACCGTTGGCGCCCCGATCGTCGCCGGCGCCACCGTAAGCGCCACCGTGCGCAAGCATGGCCGCGCCGACAAGGTCCGCATCATCAAGTTCCGCCGCCGCAAGCACCACAAGAAGCAGCAGGGACATCGTCAGCATTTCACCGAAGTCGAGATCACGGGCATCAACGCCTGATATAGCCGGAGTAGACAGTCATGGCACATAAAAAAGGCGTAGGTTCATCCCGCAACGGTCGCGATTCGAACCCCAAGTACCTCGGTGTGAAGGTGTACGGTGGCCAGGCCATCGAAGCCGGCAACATCATCGTGCGTCAGCGCGGCACCAAGTTCCATCCCGGTACCGGCGTGGGCCTGGGTCGTGACCACACGCTCTTCGCGCTGGTCGATGGCACGGTCGAGTTCAAGACCCGCGGCGAGAACAGCCGCAAGTACGTCAACGTCGTCAAGGGCTGATCCAGCCCTCGCGTTGCCACAAAGGCCCCGCCCAGGCGGGGCTTTTGCTTTATTTGACATCCGGATCGTGTGCGGCGGCGTACTTCCTGCCTGGTAGTTATGCGGCACCTGCCACGTTCGACACAGGCCAACTGCGCTGTTGAAAGGCGCCCGGGCGAAGGCCCGAATCCAGTTTTCATGCTTGGTGCAAGCACGCTAGGTCCAGCAAGATTCAGCGTCCTTCGAACACCTGCTTACGCTGGATGGGGCCTGCGCCGGCATGACGATGGAGGCGGTGTGGCAAGATCGCACTGCCGTCACGATCCCACCAATACGGTTCCACACCCATGAAATTCGTCGACGAAGCGATCATCAAAGTCCACGCCGGGGATGGCGGCAACGGCTGCATCAGTTTCCGTCGCGAAAAATTCATTCCGTTCGGCGGCCCCGACGGCGGCGATGGCGGCACCGGCGGCTCGGTATGGCTGGTCGCCGACGAGGGTCTGAACACCCTGATCGATTTCCGCCACCAGCGCAGCTTCAAGGCTCAGCGCGGCCAGAACGGCATGGGTAGTGACATGTACGGCAAGGGTGGCGAAGACACCGTCATCCGTGTGCCCGTCGGCACGGTGGTTACCAACGTCGATACCGACGAGGCCATCGGTGATCTCACCGCCAACGGCCAGCGCCTGCTGGTGGCACAGGGCGGCAAGGGCGGGCTGGGCAATATCCACTTCAAGAGTTCGGTCAACCGCGCGCCGCGCAAGTCCACGCCGGGCACCCCCGGCGAAGTGCGCGAACTGAAGCTGGAACTGAAGCTGCTGGCCGATGTGGGCCTGCTCGGCTTCCCTAACGCGGGCAAGTCCACCTTCATCCGCGCCGTTTCCGCCGCGACGCCGCGCGTGGCCGACTATCCCTTCACCACCCTGCATCCGAACCTGGGCGTGGTCAGCCTGGGCAGCGACCAGAGCTTTGTGATCGCCGACATTCCAGGCCTGATCGAAGGCGCCGCGGAAGGCGCCGGCCTGGGGATCCAGTTTCTGCGCCATCTGGCGCGCACGCGGTTGCTGCTGCATTTGGTGGACATCGCGCCGATCGATGGCTCCGATGTGGTCGAGCAGGTGCATGCCATCGAGCACGAGCTGGAGAAGTTCGATCCCCAATTGCTCGGTCGTCCGCGCTGGCTGGTGCTGAACAAGGCCGACGTACTTCCCGAAGACGCGCGCCAGTCGGTTGCCCAAGACATCGTCAAGCGCCTGGGTTGGACGCAGCCGTGGTTTCTCGTCTCGGCCATCGCGCGCGAGAACACGCTGGCGGTGTGCCAGCAGGTGCAGCGTTTCTTCGAAGCACAGAAACAGGCGCGCGAGGAACGCAGCGACATGTTGCCGGGCGACGTGCGCCTGCGCGGCGAAGACCCAGGCTAGTGCGGGCAGGCCCTAGATCGATATACAGGGTCGCCTGAACGCGCCGCATCGTTCATCATGGGCCTCTTGCGGCGCCGCGCCGCTGTCTGGAGGCCTCATGAGCAATCGCCGCGATTTTCTGAAAACCACCTTGCTGGCTACGTCCGCGCTGGCGCTGCCGCGCGTGTCGCGCAGTGCCGCCACGCTGTCGGGTACGGTCCCCGGCGGAGTCGGGGCGCGCGTGGTGTCCACCTGGGATTTCGGCGTGCCCGCCAACATCGCGGCGTGGGGTGTGCTCGGCAAGGGCGGCAAGCCGCTCGACGCGGTGGAAACCGGCGTGCTGATTCCCGAGGCCGATCTGCACAACCATAGCGTGGGCAGGGCGGGCTATCCGGATCGCGACGGCAAGGTCACGCTCGATGCCAGCATCATGGACGGCGACGGCCGTTGCGGCGCCGTTGCCGCGCTCGAACACATCGCACATCCGATCAAGGTGGCGCGCAAGGTGATGGAAGACACGCCGCACGTACTGCTGGTCGGCGACGGCGCGCTGGAGTTCGCGCTGCAGGAAGGTTTCACCAAGGAAAATCTGCTTACGCCCGAATCGGAAAAGGCGTGGCGCGAATGGCTCAAGACATCGCGCTACAAGCCCGTCGCCAACAGCGAGAACATCGACTATCACCGTAGCCTGCAGAGCCTGGGCATGCCCGGTGGCAAGAACAATCACGACACCATCGGCATGCTTGCCGTGGACGCCAACGGCCGCCTCGCCGGTGCCTGTACCACCAGCGGCATGGCGTGGAAGCTGCACGGCCGCGTCGGCGACAGCCCCATCATCGGCGCGGGCCTGTATGTCGATAACGACGTCGGCGCCGCCACCTCCACCGGCGTGGGCGAGGAAGTGATCCGCAACGCCGGCAGCTTCCTGGTGGTGGAATTGATGCGGCACGGCCGCAGTCCGCAGGAAGCCTGCGAGGAAGCGGTGCGGCGCATCGTGAAAAAGCGCCCCGATGCCGCCAAGGAGTTACAGGTGGGCTTTCTTGCCTTGCGCCGCGATGGCGAGTGCGGGGCGTATGCGATCCAGAAGGGCTTCAGCTACGCCGTCTGCGACGTGCATCAGCAGGACCGCCTGCTGGCTTCGCCCAGCCTTTACGAGACGACGTTCAGCTGATGGCGACGCAGCAACCTTTGCTTGAAATCGCCGCGGGTTCGCTCGCCTCTGCCATTGCCGCGCAAGCAGGCGGCGCCGATCGCGTGGAGTTCTGCGGCAGCCTGGCCGAAGGCGGCATCACCCCTTCCTACGGTGCGTTGGCGATGCTGCGCGAACGCGTGCGTATTCCGGTCTATGTCCTGATCCGCCCGCGCGGCGGCGATTTTCTCTATGGCGATGCCGAGTTCGAGATCATGCGGCGCGACGTGGAAACGTGCGCGCGCATCGGTTGCGAGGGCGTGGTGATCGGTGCACTGGATGCCGATGGCCACGTCGATCCGCGCTGCCGTGAACTGGTCGGTGCGGCAGGCTCGCTGGGCGTGACGTTTCATCGCGCGATCGATGCCAGCGCGGATCTGCATCGCGCACTGGAGGACATCATCGCGTTGGGCTGCGAGCGCGTGCTGACGTCGGGTGGCTGCGCCAATGCGCTGGCCGGTGCGCAGGCAATTGCGGGCTTGGTGCAGCAGGCGGGCGATCGTCTGCGGGTGATGGCCGGCGCCGGCATTCGTTCCGCCAATCTGGCGCAGATTGCCGGGCTTACGCGCGCGCGCGAATTCCATGGTTCGGCGCGCGCGGTACTGCGTTCGGCCATGCGCCATCTCAATCCGGCACTGCAGGATCTGCCGCCGGATATCGAGCAGACCAGCGTAGCGGAGGTGCGGGCAATGAAAGAGGCGCTGCAGGCTTTCTCCAGTCCGCCGACGGGGTGAAGGCGATGGCTTCGTTCCCTCTTCCTGCGGGAGGAGGGTCGGGGCGGGGGACAACCTTGGCCAGCGGGTGATGCGAAGCGGGGTTCGCTGAGGGGCTTTCGCGAGGTGACCACTCATCCGGGCATTCTTCTGGCTGTTCAAGGCCGGGGCGATCCATGTCCCTCTGCGCGTACCCTTGAGGGAAAGGCAAAAACAAACAACAAAAAAAGCCGGCGTTTGCGCGCCGGCTTTTTCGCCAACCCGATAGCGCCAGGCGCTTAGGCGAGCTCGCGGATCTTGGCGTTCAGGCGGCTCTTGTGGCGAGCGGCCTTGTTCTTGTGGATCAGGCCGCGGGCGGCGTAGCGATCCATCACCGGCTGAGCGATGTCGAAAGCGGCCACGGCGGCAGCCTTGTCCTTGGCCTCGATGGCCTTGACGACCTTGCGCAGGGCGCTGCGGACCATGGAACGGGCGCTGACGTTGCGCAGGCGGCGCTGCTCGGACTGGCGCGCACGCTTCTTCGCGGACTTGATGTTGGCCAAGGTAGAACTCCGGAATGAATTGCTTGGGTTGGAAAAAGGCGGCAATTATGACGCTAATTTGCCGGTGGGTCAACCCATTGAAAAAGCCGCCCCAAGGGACGCTGATTAACTTCTCCCCTCGGGCTACGCGGGGAGGGGTCATGGATGGCCCCGGCTCTGAGGAGCGAGGAGAAGGTGGCCCGCAAGGCCGGATGAGCGGCCATTCTAGCTGCTACGCCCATCAAAAAGGCTCTTAAACCGCATCGAGGCAAGAAGCGGCCCCTCCCCCCAGCCTCTCCCCGGAGGGCACAGGGGAAAGCGCAAAACCTGCCAAACTAGGCGCTGTTTCCCCAGGACCCCGACCGGAGCATGAAGTCCCCCAGCATGTTACGCGGGCTGCTTTCGTTCAGCAGCATGACCATGGTTTCGCGCGTGCTCGGGCTGTTGCGGGATATCTCGATCAGCCACGTTTTCGGCGCCAATGTGGCCACCGACGCCTTCTGGGTGGCGTTTCGCATTCCCAACTTCATGCGCCGCATGTTCGCGGAAGGTTCGTTCTCCACCGCCTTCGTGCCGGTGTTTACCGAGGTGAAGGAGACCCGCAGCCACGCCGAGTTGAAGGAGCTGATGGCGCGCGTCGCGGGTACGCTGGGCGGCGTGCTGATGATCTTCACTGCGCTGTGCGTGCTGTTCGCGCCGCAGGTCGCCACGGTGTTTTCGCCGGGTGCGATAGATCAGCCGCAGAAGTTCGGCCTCACAGTGGAACTGTTGCGGCTCACCTTTCCGTTCCTGCTGTTTGTGTCGCTGACTGCGCTGTCGGGCGGCGCGCTCAACAGTTTTCATCAATTCGGCTTGCCGGCGCTGACGCCGGTGATCCTCAATTTGTGCATGATCGCCGGTGCGTGGTGGTTGTCGCGGCGTTTGCACACGCCGATCCTGGTGATGGGCTGGGCGGTGTTCGCGGCGGGCATTTTCCAGGTGCTTTTCCAGTTGCCGGCATTGCGCAAGCTCGATCTGCTGGTATGGCCGCGATGGGGTTGGCACCATCCGGACGTGCGCCGGATCATGCGCCAGATGGTGCCGACGCTGTTCGGTTCGTCGGTGTCGCAGATCAACCTGCTGTTCGATACGGTGATCGCTTCGCTGCTGGTGTCCGGTTCGCAGACCTGGCTTTCACAGGCCGACCGCTTTCTGGAATTGCCGCTGGGCGTGTTCGGCGTGGCCTTGGGCACGGTGATCCTGCCGTCGTTGTCGCGGCATCACGTGGCGACCGATCACGAAGGTTTTTCCAAGGCTTTGGACTGGGGCTTGCGCACCACGCTGCTGATTGCGGTGCCGGCGATGTTCGGCCTGATGCTGCTGGCCCAGCCGCTGGTGGCGACGCTGTTTCAGAACGGGCAGTTTCGGCCCTTCGACACACGCATGGCCACGCTGTCGGTGACCGCGTTGAGTTTCGGTGTGCCGGCGTATGCGCAGGTAAAAGTGTTGTTGCCCGCATTCTATGCGCGCAAGGACACGCGTACGCCGGTGCGCGCCGGCGTGGCGGCGTTGTTGACCAATATGCTGCTCAATGGCGTTTTCCTGCTGATGCTGTATACGATGTGGGCACCGGCGTCGCTGCAGGCAGGGCCATTGCTGGAGGGCCTTTCCAAGGTGCCCGGCTTGCATCTGGCGCTGGGCATGGCCAGTGCGGTGGCCAGCTACATCAACCTGTTGCTGTTGTGGCACTGGCTGCGCCGGGCGGACATCTACCAGCGGCAGCCGGGCTGGGGACGTCACCTCATGCGACTGGCGCTGGCGTGCGCGGCGATGACGATCGTGCTGCTGGCCGGCCGCCTGTACTGGCCGGACTGGACGCAGATGCAGGTGCTGGGGCGTATCTGGCGCCTGGCGCTGCTGGTGTGCGCGGGCGGCGGGACGTATGTGCTCGTACTTTTCGCAACGGGTTTCCGGCTACATCAATTGCAGCATGACTGACCGTTATACTGAGCGGATGATGAAACTATCCCGGGACGTCGCGGGGCCGTGTCTGGCTCCCGGTGGCAGTGTGATCGCGGTGGGTGCCTTCGACGGTCTGCATCGCGGCCACCAGGCCTTGCTCAGCCAGGTGCGCGAACGCGCGCAGGCACTCGGTTGCATGCCGGTGGCGGTGAGCTTCGAACCCTTGCCGCGCGCTTATTTTTCCCAGGAGCCGGTGCCGCGCCTGTCCAGCGTGCGCGAGAAGCTGCGCGGCTTCGCCGCCGCGGGCATGGAGCACGCCCTGCTGCTGCGCTTCAACCAGGCGCTCACCGCCATGTCGGCGCAGGATTTCATCGAGCGCGTGCTGATCGATCGCCTGGGCGTGCGCGAGGTGTGGGTTGGGGCGGATTTCCGCTTCGGCTACAAGCGCGAGGGCGACGTGGCGGTGCTCGAAAAGGTCGGCGCCGAACGCGGCTTCGCCGCGCACACCATGCCGATGGTGCAGTTGGATGGCGAGCGCGTCTCGGCCAGCCGGGTGCGCGCCCTGTTGGCGGCCGGCCATTTTGGCGCCGCCACACCCCTGCTGGGCCGCCCGTTCGTGATCGAAGGCAAGGTGGAATACGGCAATCAGCTGGGTCGCACGCTGGGTTTTCCTACCGCCAACATCCACCTGCGCGACCGCGCCACGCCGGTACACGGCATTTTTGCCGTGCGGGTGGGCCTGGGCGAGGGCGAGTGCAGCTGGCCGGGTGTGGCCAGCCTGGGCGTCAGGCCCACGGTGAACGAGGTGGCCGAGCCGTTGCTGGAGGTGCATCTGTTCGATTTCGAGGGCGATCTCTACGGCCAGCGCATGGCGGTGGAGTTCGTGGCCAAGCTGCGCGAGGAGATGAAATTCGACGGACTGGACCCATTGAAGGTACAAATGGATCATGATGCACGTTCGGCCCGGGAGATCCTGGGCATGAACCCGGTACTGATCAACGCGTGAAAGCCCCCGACATGAGCCTCCACACCATGCCAGCGCTCCGCACCACTTCGCCGCAAGCGACCGTGGCGATCATTATTATTTGAAACAGCCGCCAAGCGCGTGCGTCAGGGGTGGCCCGCAGGGCCGGCTTTGTTTGCCCGCATCGCTTTGGGGCATCGGTTCGACAGACAACCCGTCTGCCTTCACCGATGTCCCTGTGATTTGCGAGCAAACAAAGCCGGTGCCGACCGCGAATGCGTGCTCAGGTCACCCCGGACCGCCGCGCGCGGCAAGCAAGTAGCACCAGGCTTCGGTTCCCCCCGGCATCGAAGCGGAAACCACCGGCATGCCGTCATCGCGACGGTATCCCTTGAGACCCGAGCGATGACCCAGGACTACAAGAGCACCATCAACCTGCCGCAGACCAGCTTCCCCATGCGCGGCGACCTGCCCAAGCGCGAGCCGGGCTGGCTGGCCGAATGGGAAAAGGCAGGGCGCTACCACCAGATCCAGGCCAAAACCACGGGCCGCCCGATGTTCCTGCTGCACGACGGCCCGCCCTACGCCAACGGCGCAATCCATATCGGCCACGCGGTCAACAAGATCCTCAAGGACATCGTGGTCAAGTCCAAGGTGCTGTCGGGCTTCCATGCACCCTACGTGCCCGGCTGGGATTGCCACGGCATGCCGATCGAGATCCAGGTCGAGAAGCAGTTCGGCAAGAACCTGCCGGCGGCCGAAGTGCAGCGCAAGGCGCGCGCCTACGCCAACGAGCAGATCACCGCGCAAAAGGCCGACTTCAAGCGCTTGGGCGTGCTGGGCGACTGGGATCGTCCGTACCTGACGATGGACCACTTCAACGAAGCGGCCGAATTGCGCGCGCTGTCGGAGATGCTGCGCAAGGGTTACATCTATCGCGGCTTGAAGCCGGTGAACTGGTGCTTCGATTGCGGCTCCGCACTGGCGGAGGCGGAAGTCGAATACGAAGACAAGACCGACATTGCCATCGACGTGGGCTTCGCGTTCGACGATCCGTCTGCCGTGGCCAAAGCCTTCGGCCTGGCCAGCCTGCCCAGGCCCAACGGCCAGATCGTGATCTGGACGACCACGCCGTGGACGATCCCCGCCAACCAGGCGCTCAACCTGCATCCGGAATTCAGCTACAGCCTGGTCGATACGCCCAGGGGCCTGTTGATCCTGGCGACCGAGCGCGTGGAAGAGTGCCTGAAAACCTACGGGCTGGAAGGCACGATCGTGGCTTCCGTGCCGGGCAGTGCGCTGGGCGAGCTGCGTTTCCGCCATCCGCTTTATCACGCCGACCCGGGTTATGCGCGCCTCGCGCCGGTGTATTTCGGCGATTACGTGACGCTCGATACCGGTACCGGCATCGTGCACTCCTCGCCTGCGTATGGCGTGGAAGACTTTCTCTCGTGCAAAGCGCACGGCATGAAGGATGCGGACATCATCAACCCGGTGATGGGCGATGGCCACTACGCGTCGTCGCTGCCGCTGTTCGGCGGCCTGTTCATCTGGAAGGCCAACCCAAGGATCGTCGAGGCGCTGGAGCAGGCCGGCTCGCTGCTGCACCAGCAAAAGTACCCGCACAGCTACATGCACTGCTGGCGGCACAAGTCGCCGATCATCTATCGCGCCACCTCGCAGTGGTTCGCCGGCATGGACATCGCGCCCCGCGATGGTGGCAAGACGCTGCGCGAAACCGCGCTGGAAGGCATCGAGGCCACCCAGTTCTATCCCGCGTGGGGCAAGCAGCGCCTGCACGCGATGATCGCCAACCGCCCCGACTGGACGCTCTCGCGCCAGCGCCAGTGGGGTGTGCCGATGGCGTTCTTCGTGCATCGCGAAACCGGCGAGCTGCATCCGCGCACGCCGCAGCTGCTGGAAGAGGTCGCCAAGCGCATCGAGCGCGACGGCATCGAAGCGTGGCAAAGCATCGAGCCAGGCGAATTTCTCAGCCAGGAAGAAGCCCCGCAATACGAAAAGAACCGCGACACGCTCGACGTGTGGTTCGATTCGGGCACCACCCACTGGCATGTATTGCGCGGCTCGCACGTGGACGTGTCCACGTTCCCCGCGGACTTGTACCTGGAAGGCTCGGACCAGCATCGCGGCTGGTTTCATTCCTCGCTGCTCACCTCGTCCATGCTCGACGGCAAGCCGCCGTACAAGGCGCTGCTCACGCACGGCTTCACCGTGGACGGGCAGGGCCGCAAGATGTCCAAGTCGCAGGGTAATGTGGTCGCGCCGCAGAAGGTGATGGACACGCTCGGCGCGGACATTCTGCGCCTGTGGGTGGCGTCGGCCGATTATCGCAACGAGATGTCCGTCTCCGACGAGATCTTGAAGCGCGTGGCCGATGCGTATCGGCGCATCCGCAACACCGCGCGTTTCCTGCTCGGCAATCTCGACGGTTTCGATCCGGCCACGCATCTGGTGCCTGCCGACCAGAGCCTGCTGCTCGACCAGTGGGCGATCGGGCAGGCGCATGAAGTGCAGCAGGCGGTGATCGGTGCTTACGAGCGCTACGACTTCCCCGAGATCGTCCAGCGCGTGCAGAACTTCTGCACCAACGAAATGGGCGCGCTGTACCTGGACATCACCAAGGACCGCCTCTACACCATGCCGACCGAAAGCCTCGGTCGCCGCAGCGCGCAGAGTGCGATGTATCGCATCCTGGAAGCGCTGGTGCGCTGGCTGGCGCCGGTGCTGTCGTTCACCGCGGAGGAGATCTGGCAGCACATGCCCGGCGAGCGCGGCGAAAGCGTGCTGTTCGAAACCTGGTACGACGGCTTGGTGAACACGCAGGATTCGCCCGCTCAGCGTCGCTACTGGGGCGATCTGCTGGCGATCCGCGATGCGGCCTCGCGCGTGCTCGAAGACATGCGCAAGGCCGAACGCATCGGCGCAGCACTGGAAGCGAAGGTAGTGCTGCATGCCGATCCGGCGACCGCGGCGCGCTATGCGGCGTCGGCGGACGAGCTGCGCTTCTTCTTCATCACGTCGGAGCTGAGCTTTGCGCCGTTGCAGCCGCGTCCGGCCCAGGCGCTGGCCGTGTCGCTGGAGGATGGCGAGGTGTACGTTGCCGCCGAGGTGAGCGACGCAGCCAAGTGCATCCGCTGCTGGCATCGTCGCGACGACGTGGGCAGCAACCCCGCGCATCCGGAGATCTGCGGCCGTTGCGTCGGCAATGTGGAAGGGCCGGGCGAAGATCGCCGCTGGTTCTGAAAACTTGCCTCAACGTGCTCCCTCTCCCTTCCGGGGGAGAGGGTTGGGGCGAGGGACCACTGTTGCCTCAGGCCGCGATGGAACCTCACCGCAAGATTGTCCCTTCACCGCAGTCCTCTCCCCGGAGGGGACAGGAAGCAAAGAAAATCCATGGCTACCCACTCGCTCATGAACCGCTCGGCACGCCAACCCCACGCACTGCCATGGTTGCTGGTGTCCGCACTGCTCATCGCACTGGACCAGCTCAGCAAGATCTGGGCACTGTCCGCGCTGCAGCCGGCCGGCACGCCGCATCCGGTGATTCCGGGTTTCCTCAACTGGACGCTGGCGTTCAATACCGGTGCCGCATTCAGTTTCCTGGCCCAGGGCAGCGGCTGGCAGCGCTGGTTCTTTGTCGTGCTGGCACTGGTCATCAGCGTTGCGCTGGTGGTGTGGCTGGCCCGCACCGCCCGCCGCGAATGGCGCACGGCATTGCCGCTGGCGCTGGTGATCGGCGGCGCGCTGGGTAACCTGATCGATCGCCTGCATGCCTCGCAGGTCACCGATTTCATCCAGGTCTACTACCGCGACTGGTATTACCCCACCTTCAACGTGGCCGACAGTGGCATCTGCGTGGGGGCGGTGCTGCTGATCCTGTTCGGCTTGCGCCACCCGGCCCAGGACAAGACGGCCTGACGGGCCGACGCCTGATCGTGCGGGGAAGAGCGTCACGGTGCGTTCTTCGCCATCGGGCTTGTTGAACCTCGCGCCGGCTGCCGTTGCGCATCCGTGCCGGCGAATAGGAATCTTCTGAGGGCTTCCCTGGCGGGCCATCGATAGATTGGCTGGGCCGGTGCGATCGCGCGCTGTTGGTCGCAATCGGACGCGCACGGGCACCCGACCCGACGTGCCGGTCAATCCAGGCTGGGTTGGCGGGTGGCCGCGCGCATAAGCAAGCGCCGGGATGCGAGCCGCCAAGCACGGCCGGTCGCGCGTGGATACGACGGCAAGCGGCTTTCGGCCGGGACGCGGCAGGGTTCGATGGGTCATCCAGGGCAAAAATGTGAACTGCATCACAGATGGCCTAAATCTTGCGTAATTCTCGGCACATAGCCTAGGCACCTGGTGATGCATTCCGGCCCCGTGGCCGCCTCACCTCTGCCAGGCGCGGGGAAACACAGCAAACCAACGATTGCATCGGGTGGTGCAGGTCTACGCATGTCCATGGAAAACGCAACCATCAGGAAGACCCTGTCCCTGCGCCGCGCAAAAACGGCCTTCTGCGTGTTGCTGTCGCTCTATGGCGCCGGCGAATGCGTCTGGGCGCAGTCTGGCGCCCCGGCGGCCGGCGACGCGGCGACCCTGCTGGCGCTGGCCCGCACGGAACGCGCGGCGGGGCAACGGGTGGATGCGCTGGCCCATTGCCAGCAAGTGCTGGCACGCTGGCCCGACAACCAGGCTGCGCGCGAACTCAATGTGCAACTGCTGGCCGAACTGGGGGCATCCGCCCGCGCCAACGAGCTGGCGTCGGCCTTGCCCGATCCGGCCGCGCGCATGCGCATCCGCGCCGACTACTACGCCCACCAGGTGCGCTGGGCACGCGGCGAGCCCGCCGATCCGCATCACCCCTACGCCGAGGCCGACAAGGCCGCCGCCGACATCGCGCGGCTGGCCAACGATGCCAGCGCACCCGCCGACATCCGCCAGCGCGCGCGGATGGACATGCTTACCGTGCTCGATCAGGCCGACCGTGCCGGCGAGGTGCTGGCGCTGTACGAGCCGATGAAGAAGCAAGGGGTGCAACTGCCCGCGTATGCGGAGCAGGCGGTGGCCGACGCGATGATGCAAAAGCATCGCCCCAACGAAGCGATTGCCCTGTATGAGGACAGCATCCGTCGCGATCCGGGCCCGTACGATCCCACCGAGATCGATCCGCGCATCGGCCTGGCTTCGGCTTACCTGGCCGCCGGCCGCACGCGCGATGCGTTGAAGACCATCGACGCCGTGGCCGCCAGCGAGCCGCGCTGGCTGCGCCTGCGCAACGTCCGTGGCCCCAGGCAGAACCCGCGCAAGGTCGATGCCGACACCAATGCCGCGGCGATCCGCCAGGACGTGGGCTTGTTGAAGGACGCTTACCGGCAACTGGCCGCGATGAGCGCCCAAGCGCCGGGCAATGCCGATATCCGCCGCGACCTGGCGATGGCCGAACTCGCACGCGGCTGGCCGCGCCGCGCGCTGGATACCTTGAAGATCGCCGACACCGTCGACGAACGCGACGCCAACGCCGCGTTGAATGAATCCGAAGCGCACCGCACGTTGTACGACTACGCCGCCGCACAGGCCGATCTCGCCCAAGCGCAGCAGGAAGCCGGCCGCAGCGGCCGCGTGCAGGATGCCCAGGCGGAATGGGATCGCGCCACCGGCTGGCAGTTCGATCTCACGCACGACAACGGCCGCGGCAACAGCCCCGACTACGGCGATCGCGACCAGGAAACCCAGGCCAGCCTGGCCAGCCCCTTGCTCGACGACCACTGGCGCGTGCTCGCGCTCGCCCAATACGCCACCGCCGGCCTGCCGGAAGGCAATGTCGCGCGCGAGCGGGCAGGCCTGGGCCTGCAGGGTTATTTCCACGCCATCCAGTTCTACCTGCAGGCGCTGCCTTCCGCCGACAGCTTCGTGCATCGCACGGCGGTGGAGGCGGGCTTCAGCTGGGCGATCAGCGATCAATGGTCGTGGTCGGCCGATTGGAGCAGTGCCGGCAACGACGTGCCGCTGCGCGCGCAGTACTACGGCATCACCGGCAACACCTTCAGCAACGCCGTGCAATGGCGGATGAGCGAACTCACCGCCGCGCGCCTGGCGGTGTATCGCGACCGCTTCAGCGACGGCAACCTGCGCGAAGGCTGGCTGGCGGACTTCACGCAGCGTTTGCACACCGGGGTCAATCTCAGCTGGGACGGCGGTGTGGAGATCGGCGGTTCACACAACAGCGAAACCGATCGTCCTTACTTCAACCCTTCCCAGGACCGCTCCTACGCGCTCACCAGCACCTTGCAGAACGTGCTGAGCCAGTATGACCAACGTAGCTGGACCGAACGCGTCGATCTCGCCGTGGGCGAATACGCCGAACGCAACTATGCGACCGGCCTGATGCTCAGCGCGCGCTACGGACAAATTTTCCAACCCAAGGCGGGCTTGCGTTTTGGCTGGGGCCTGGGCTGGCATTACCAACCTTACGACGGCCGGCACGAATCGCGTCTCGTGCTCGACGTCAGCATGCATTGGGGAGAGTGACCATGCGCCGCATCTTCCTCGCCCTGATCCTGCTCGCAGTGACGCATCTGGCCTTTGCGCAAACCAAGGCGCCGGCCAAGCCTGCTTTCATCGTGCTCACCTACCATGACGTGCGCGACGACGTGGGTGCACAAGGCGATCGGGATCCAGACGCCATCAGCACCGATCACTTGATCGCACATTTCGACTGGCTCAAGGCCAACGGCTATCACGTGGTCAGCCTGCAGGACGTGGTGCAGGCCTCCAAGGGAGGCCCGGCGCTACCCGATCACGCCGTGCTGCTTACCTTCGACGACGGCCTGGAAAGCTTCTACACGCGCGTGTATCCGCTGTTGCGCGCGTACAACTATCCCGCGGTCTCCGCGCTGGTCGGCTCGTGGATGGATATGCCCAAGGGCCAGACCATGGCCTACAACGGCGAGCAATGCTCGCGCGACTGTTTCCTCACCTGGGACCAGGTGCGTGAGATCCAGAAATCGGGGTTGGTGGAATTTGCCTCGCATACCTGGCAGCAGCATCTGGGCATACCGGGCAATCCGCAAGGCAATGTCATGCCCGCGGTGGTGACGTTGCGCTACAACAAAACGTCGGGCACCTATGAAACAAAGGCCGCTTACGTGCAGCGCCTGCGGGACGATTTTCACCACAGCGCCGAGGAAATCGAAAAAGAAACCGGACACCGCCCGCGTGCGATCGTGTGGCCGTACGGCGCCTACAACGATACGGCCGTGCGGGTGGCCGCCAGCGAGGGCCTGACGCTGTCCTTCAGCCTGGGCGATTCGCTGCCGGACGTGCAACTGGACAGTACCATTCCGCGCCTGCTGGTCAGCGGCAACATCTATCCCAACCGCCTGGGCTGGCTGATGCGCCATCAATCGCGCATCGATGCGGTACGCGCGGTGCAGGTCGATCTGGATTATGTCTACGATCCCAATCCCGCGCAGCAGGAACGCAACCTGTCCCAGCTGCTTGATCGCATCAAGCGCCTGCAGCCTACGGTGGTGTGGCTGCAGGCCTACGCCGACCCCAAGGGCGACGGTGTGGCCGAAGCGGTGTACTTCCCCAATCGCCATCTGCCGATGCGTGCGGATTTGTTTTCGCGCGTGGCATGGCAGCTGCGCACGCGCGCGGGCGTAAGGGTGTATGCCTGGATGCCGGTGCTGGCGTTCCGTTTTCCCGATGCGCCGAACCTGCCTTCGCTGGCCGGCGAGCCCAAGCCCGGCGGCGATCACTACCGGCTGGCGCCGTGGGACCCGCGTGTGCGGCAAATGATCGGCGACGTCTACGAAGACCTTGCCATGCACGCCGACGAGGCGGGCCTGTTGTTTTCCGACGATGCCTATCTGCGCGACACCGACAACCTCGGTCCGTGGTCGGGCATGACTCCGGCGCAGAAAACCCAGGCCCTGATCGATTTCACCCATGCGTTGGCCGATCGCGCACGCAAGTGGCGTCCACAGCTGAAGACGGTGCGCAATATCTATGCGCGGCCGATTCTCGATCCTGCTTCGCAAGCATGGTTCGCGCAAAGCCTTCCCGCGTTCCTCGCCGGTTACGACCTGACCGCCGTGATGGCGATGCCGCAACTGGACAAGCAGGCCGATACCGCCGGCTGGTATCGCAAGCTGGTGCAGTGCGTGGCGTCCACGCCGCATGCGCTGGATCACACGCTGTTTGAATTGGCCACGCACGATTGGCGCACCAACCAGCCGATCGGCGAGACGCAGATGAGCGAGCGCATCCGCCTGCTGCAGGCCGCGGGTGTGCGGCACCTTGGCTACTACCCGGACGATTTCATCCGCAATCAGCCGCAGTTGGAGCGTATCCGGCCGTCCATCTCGATCGCCGATTATCCCTACCCGGAGCCGGCGCGATGAACGGCGAACTGGTCCATTCATTGCTCGAATTCGCCTTCTTCTATCCGTTGGCGATGTCGCTGATCTGGATGAGCGGCGGCCTGATCTATTTCCTGCGCTGGGAGCGCACCGAGCCTTCGCGCCTGAAACCGCCGGCGTTGCCCTCCTATCCGCTGGTGTCGCTGATCGTGCCCTGCCATAACGAGGGCGAACAGGTGCGCGAAACCATCGCGCACCTGGCCGAACAGACCTGGCCCGATTTCGAGATCATCGCCGTCAACGACGGTTCCAAGGACGACACCGGCGAGCAACTGGACCAGTTGATGAAGGAGTACCCGCAACTGCGCGTACTGCACCTGGCCAGCAACCAGGGCAAGGCGATGGGGCTGCGCGCCGCGACGCTGGCGGCGAAAGGCGAATACCTGGTTTGCGTGGATGGCGACGCAGTGCTGGATCGCTACGCCACGCATTGGCTGATGGTGCACCTGCTGGGCGGCGCGCGCGTGGGCGCGGTCACCGGCAATCCGCGCATCCGCAACCGCTCGACCTTGCTGGGCAAGCTGCAGGTGGGCGAGTTCTCTTCCATCATTGGCCTGATCAAGCGTGCGCAGCGCGTGTACGGACGCATCTTCACCGTGTCGGGCGTGATCGCCGCATTTCGCAAGGTCGCGCTGCACGATGTCGGTTATTGGAATACCGACATGGTGACCGAAGACATCGACGTGAGCTGGCGTCTGCAGATGCGGCATTGGGAAATTCGCTACGAGCCCAACGCCCTGTGCTGGATTCTGATGCCCGAAACGCTGCGCGGTCTATGGAAGCAGCGCCTGCGCTGGGCGCAGGGCGGGTCCGAAGTGCTGCTGCGCTACGGGACCAAGCTTTTGTCATGGCGCCAGCGGCGCATGTGGCTGGTGGCGCTGGAATACCTGGTAAGCCTGGTGTGGTCGCTGGACATGGCCATCATCGTTCTGCTGTGGCTGCTTGGCTACGTGATCGACTTGCCCGCCTCAATGCGCGTTCCGACGTTGTTCCCGCAGTGGAACGGCGTGGTGCTTGGCATCGTGTGCATGTTGCAGTTCCTGGTGAGCCTGCTGATCGACCGGCGCTACGAGAAGCGCATCGGCCGCAATTACTACTGGATGATCTGGTACCCGATCGCCTATTGGATGATCACCACCACCACGTCCATCGTCGCGTTTCCCAAGGCCTTGTTCAAGCGCAAGGGCACGCGCGCGGTATGGACCAGTCCCGACAGAGGTGTCCGATGAAAGCCGAACCGCTGATCATCAATCGCCCGGAGCGGCAAAAACCGCTGCAGCGCGCGACGTCCGCACTCATCACCATGATCGCGTGGACCTTGTGGGTGTCGTTGTGGCTGCCGCTGCTGACTCTGATTGCATGGCTGCTCGGACTGCAGGACATCTACGTCAAGCTAGGGCTGGATCATCCGTTCCAGGCCGCGCAGAACCTGGACATGGTGTTGAGCGTGGGCTGCGTGTGCGCGTTTTCGCTCGGCGCCTGGGCGTTCTACAACCGCATGCGTTTTGCAGGCAGGCAGCGGCGCCACGCCAACCGGGTGATCGATATCCAGGAGATGGCGCCGGTGCTGGAAGCGTCAGTCGATACCGCGCGGCACCTGCGCGCAAGCCGCCGTTCGATCATTCATTTCGACGAACAGGGCGGCATGTTCTTGAAGGCTGACGCCTCATAGTGTCCCGGCGTTGGCACAGGTCAGCGCCGGGTCAACAAGAAAGTGCGCCGATGTCCGCGACGAAGTCGCGGGGCACGATAGGGGTGTTTTTTTCGACGATCGCTGCAGTCGGTCCAGCCGGGCTTCGATGGCCGCGCGCTGTTCGTTTAGATGGCTCACGTAGCCGCTTCAAATCGATTGCGGCCCTTGCGCTTGGCCTCGTAAAGCGCGCGGTCGGCGGCAGCGACCAGTTCATCCGACAGCACGCCTTGCGCAGGCACAATGCTGGCCACGCCGATGCTGATGGTGACGTGCCCGACCGGGCTGTCGTCATGGTGCAGATTCTGCTGGCGCACCAGGTCGCAAAGACGTTCGGCCACATCCGTGGCGCCGGCCAGCGGTGTGGCGGGAAGAATCAGCACGAATTCCTCGCCGCCGTAGCGTGCAAGCAGATCCGATGGCCGTTGCACGGCCTGGGTGAGGATCGCTGCCACGTCGCGCAGGCACGCATCGCCGGCCAGGTGCCCGTAGCGATCGTTGTATTGCTTGAACATGTCCACGTCGATCAGCAACAGCGACATCGCCTGCTGCGTGCGCGATGCCAGGCGCCACTCGCGCTCAATCGCTTCTTCGAAGGCGCGTCGATTGGATATGCCGGTGAGGCCGTCGTGCAGCGCCAGTTCGGCCAGCAACGTTTGGTCGTTGCGCAGCCGGTCTGCCGCCTCGACCTGGGAAACCTGGCTGAGAATGCTGCGCAGCCCATAGCCGAGCGCGGCCGCGACCACGCCCGCAACGCCAAGCGCGAAGCGCTGGCGTACCACCAGCAGCGCGACGGTCAGCACCGACAGCGCCAGCAACAGTGGACTGCCGAGGCGGACGAAGCGCACCAGCGCGTCGGGTGGGTTGAGCGTATGAGCACGTGGCTGCCGGATGCGCCAGGCTACGATGATGAAGACCAGGAACGGCACGTCGACCACTACGTCGTACACCGTGCCGATGTCCGGGGCTACATCGAGCGCAACATGATGGTTGTAGTACGCCGCGACCAGGCCATACAGCAACGTGAACACCGACAATGCACCGAACAGGTGGCGCAGCCTCGGCGTGTTGGCCGCGAAAAACCGGATCGTCGTCATCGCCGCCAGAAAGGCGTTTTCCAGGTCGAACATCAAGGCGATCATTTCCGCCGATTCCCGGCTCGACACGCCCTGCAAGGTCGTCCACGAAAACATCAGCACGAAATACAGGTAACCCAGCGACACGGCAAGAATGGCGTCGATGCCGCGCTGTAAGCCCGAACGGTAATCCACGCCGACAGTCGCTACCGCGTAGGAAATGGGCACGCCATATAGCGTGTACAGCAGCATCGTGGCGCCCGGGGCGACGTTGAGGTTGCGAAAAACCAGATCCTGGCAAAGGCTGGTAAACATGCCCGCCGTCCACAGCAGCATGCTTAGCGCAATCAGGCTCCAGCCGTGGCTATGGTGCAACCCCACCATCAAGCCGCGCCGCAGCGCGCAGGCAAAGGCGAGCAGGGGCGCGGCCAGCAGGAACACATACGATGCGGCGATCGCATGCGCCGGCAGCAGCAGGACGCACAATGCATGCAACAACATAAAACCGATCGCGAGCAGCAGCATCATGGAATCCGTCGTGGTCCCCTGTATGGCACAGGTCCTACCATATCCCATGGTAGCAATGCGTGTATGCGATCGCGGCCTGCGATGCCGGTAGCGGGCGGGCGTTTCCCTTCAAAGCCCGCGTGCCGGCACAATGGGACGCTTGTGCCGGTCGGCACGGGGTTGGCCCATAGCCAGTCGGACAATAAGTCGCCGTGTGCGGCTTTTCTCGTTGGCAGGTTGTACAGGCGCGCCCGGTCGCGCCGCGGCGTCCGGATGCGGACGAGGCCATCCGGACGCGGACGGCGAGGCACCGCCTCATTGGTGCGCCGTCTTCACCGGGCCTTGATCCACAAGGTTTTTCTATTGCGCGAGGGCTGGCATGCCGCTTGCCATGCAGCGCACATGGATATCGCAAACCCTATGTATGGCATCCGCAGGCGTCGCCGCGTTCGGTTCTTCGTGGGCGGCGGTGCGCTGGTCATGGCTGCGCTGGCCGTGCTGGCTTGGCGGCTGGGTCCGGCGCTGCCCGTGGCCGATCGCAGCAGCCTGTGGATCGACACGGTGTAGCGGGGCGACATGCTGCGCGAAGTGCGCGCCACCGGCACGCTGGTGCCGCGCGAAATCCGTTGGCTGGCGGCTGCCACGCCCGCCCAGGTGGAGAAAATCCTGGTGTGGCCCGGCACCCCGGTGCAGCCCGGCACGGTACTGATGCAGCTTTCCGATCCGCAGGCCGAGGATGCGCTGCGCAATGCGCAGGCGGCGGCGCGGACGTGGAAGCCACCTTGCCCGATGGCGGCGTACGCCTGCGCTGGTGCCACGACAACGGGCGGGCCGTGATCGAAGTGGAAGACGATGCCCCGGACCGTCTTCCAGCGATAACCTGTTCGTGCCGCTCTTCACCACCAAACCCGGCGGCTCCGGCATCGGCCTCGCCCTGACTCGGCAGGTTGCCGAAGCGCACGACGGCGGCGTAACGCTGACCGCACGCAAAGACGCGCGTGGAGCATTGGCGCGTATATGGGTGCCGTTGGCTTCTGGTGCCCTTTCGAGTGAGGGGCGCGTCTAGTCGTTCAAAGGAGAGAGCTGGGCCCGGTAGCTTGAACAGCGAAGCCAAAGTCTGACGATTCGCCGTAACTTTCATGCGCCGCAACCAATACGGATAGGCCGGAAGCCCCGTACGGTGGAGGGTGTCTGCTTTGCAATAAATCGCTTCGATGCCCGACAAGCCCGAGGCATTGTTCAGTGACGATGCCCATCATGGCATGACTTGGTTGAAGTGCACATCAAACTGCTTGGCAAGCTCTGTCAGCATTTTCTCGTTGCGAACGGTGGCTTAGATTATTTTCCTGTCTAGGTCTGGCGAGAGGTTAAAGTGCGATTGTCTTGCCTTGAGTCTGCTTCTTACGTGGAGACCATCTCCGCCTTATTGAGCAGGAAATCCAACGGTCGCGCTGTTCAATTTTCGGGGCAGCTTAGTTAAAGGCCCATAAATGTCCCCTAGTAGTCGCAAAGCACTGCATGTCGGCGATTACTTACAAAGAGCTGACAAAATTCCTACGCGGCTTATGGGATCAGTCTTACAGCGAGCGTATCACTGACATTGGTAGCTTGAGGTCAGATGGTATTTATTCGCGGCTCGCAAACGAGCCAAGGCAGGTTACTGGTGACACGCTTTACTGAGATATTTGAGTCCGTGCACTGTCAATGCATGATTATCGTGTTGACATTTCCCTTTCTCGTATTTTCCGCTGACGCATCTTCCTCAAAAAAAGACGTCAACTTAGCCGCCGCAAATGGCAGTTACTCGGTTTGTCATAACGTTGCGATACCGCCTACTTACGCAGTTATCGGTATGGCGACCAATTATGCGTGCAGTAACTACATGGAATACACCGTTGCACTTGCTCAAGGAGGCTTGAGAATCTGCAACTTGAGTGAATCAATCGGGGGTGCCCCCGTTCAGATGCCTTTCCCCGCGGACTTCATTGTTCAATCGATTGAGCTAGTGCAATATCAACGCAGTCATTGTGGCGGGGCAACCGCGGTTTACGTAATTCAGCCTGTTTCCGAAGGGGCAATGGCCTGCAGCGGTTCGCACATACCGTCAGGTTGGTCATACACAGGATCATTGCCATCCATCGGTTCATGCGGAACGACGGTGAGAAACGAAATCCATAAGGCTGTTGAAGGTCTTCGCATATGTACGATGTCGCCCTACCCGAATTCACTTGTCATCGGAGCCATTGAGCCAATAAATGCGTGCGACATGCGCGAACGCAATGTGTTAACTAAAGCGCTCGACGGCATCAAGGCATGCGGCTCCACTCGAATTCCTGAAGGGTATGTGATCACAGGCATTGACCGATCAGGACAATGCAGTACCTATCAAACACTAACTTTGCGAGAGGGCCATGACGGAGTTGTCGTGTGCCCTCAGTCGCCAATTCCAAATCGCTATGTGATCGAGGCGGCGGTGCCTTATGGCAATTGCGAGGGATGGGATAAAGGGTATCGATTGAAGTACATACCATAATCGAAAAGGAACCCGAGACATGAGCCCTTTTCAAAAAATCAACGGTCGCAAAGCATTGTGTGTGGTTAGCCTGCTGCTGGTAATGCCCAGTGTGCTTGGAAGGCCGAAGCTGGCGCATGCGTCTGATACGATGAATAGAACGGCGGAGGTTATCTGTAAGAACTGGCCTATGCCCTCCAGCTACGTCATAGTCAGTGTGCGGTTTAGCCAGTCATGCAGCGGCTTAGCGCAGAACATTGAATATACGGTAAGCCCTCCTTCGGACGGTATGGTCGTATGCAACAACTTCTCGATACCATCTCCTTACGTCATCACGAGCTTGGCGTCTTCAAGTAAATGTAATGGGCTATTTGATGAGGGCGTTATTCGCCACGTCGCCGATGGTATTTCAATTTGCGGTGACGGCATTTCGCCAGTTCCAGACGGTTACATAGTTACCACCGCATCTAAACACGATGCCGTCACCTGTCATGGCACAGAAATTTACCGTCTATCAGTCGCAACCAATGGGGCCTCAATGTGCAGCTTCTCCTCCAGGCCACCGGGCTTTGTAGTCAGCTACGTAGCCCACAGTACGCAATGTCTTAAGTTTAACGCGCATGTGCTTCTATCGGTGATAGAGGGTGTTATGGGTTGCAGCTTCTCCCGGCTTCCGGACGGGTACGTCGTTACAGCGGCGACTCAGACTCAAAACTGCATCGATGGCGACCTTCGAGGGGATTACTGGACGTTCAATCAACCCTATGAAGGTATTAACGTGTGTCCGTTTTCCCCAATACCATCTGGATACTACCTGATGGGAACGGTGACAAAGACAAACTGCTATGGAGCTTCCTTTGGCTATCTACTAAAAAGGCCGTAACTGGATCGCCGGGAGTTTTTGCAACGTATAAGTCTTGGTATTAAGCACGATACAAAAAGGAGAAACACTATGCCACGCTATCTTCCTTTAGTCATATTGCTCTTAAGCACCGTTGTTCAAGCGGCCACTTCACTGCGCGTAGGTAATAAAGTGCTAACCATAGGTGACAGCGCGGTGCGAGTGCAGGAATTATTGGGGCCTCCGGCGATGCGTACTTTTCTCGCTCAAGAAACCGGTGGCATGCCCAAAAATCAGATGGGGCCGGGTGAACAGTGGCAATATGCCCGTGAAGGAAGCACTGTTGTAATAACGATCGTTGGCGGTAAAGTGGCCAACATCGACACCTTGTATCACTGATTAATTATCACTTGAATGTCCTATCGAGTCGAAACTCTGGTGTGATCACTGATCCATAGTCGATCGGGGATGTCGGTGCGGAACTGTCGATTCACCCGATCCAGGGGCGATGGCGTAGCCTTTTCACCGAACGTGGTGCGCACCAGACGGCCATGGATGACACCCTGCAAGCCGAGGCAACGCATCGGCCACTCGACCGTGCGGCGCGCCGCTACCATACCTTCGCGCTTGAGTTGCCACCGCTGCGAACGACATAAACCTGCAAGTGTTCGGCCCGGATGCGCTGGATGGCCAGCGACAGATCCTTATCACGCTTAGCGTGTATGGAACGTTCGTTGGCACGCTAGCGTTCCGCTGCATCGTGGCAATACGTCGGCGGAGCAATCGGCAACGTACGACAGATCGGCTCGACTCCGTGGACGATGCAGTGATGGTTGGTGAAGGCGATCATGAATTGGGACGGCGGTCGAGCTCCGCGTGAGCAAAATACGCGGAGTCCTTGCGCAGGATCTCGTTGGCTTAGCGCAGTTAGCGGACCTCGCGTTCCAGCGCCCTCACGGTCGCTTTTGGTCAAGCTCCCGCGCTCCTTGGCATGCACCTGTGCCTTGCGCAGCCAGTTGCGCAATGTTTGCGACGCACAGTCGAGCTTGGCGGCTACTGACTGGATTGCGACCCATTCTTACGGATGATCAGGCTGGTGCACGCGCACCAGCCGCACCGCACTCTCACAGACTTCCTCCGAGTAATTTGGCTTCGTCATGGTCCCGCCTTCTCAAGATTGAGAGCTGGCGGTGAAGCCGGAGTCGGTTCATCCAAATCGGTGCACCTGTCCGTGTGTCCGCACATCTGTCCGCGGACACACAATGTCGTGGACGGGCGATATGCATCACATTGATACGTAAAAGCTTTTTTGGAGCTTGTTTTCGTGGTACGCAACTTGCTGACTACCAAGCGCGGTGAGCGTGACCGTCGAAGGCCGTTCACTGTGCAACTTGAAGCTATCAAATGATGGTTGCTCGCACCGGTAAACTCACCCATCGATCCAACGGAAGGAATCCTATGAAGGCAATTCTGCGTTTCACACTTCCACTGTTGCTGCTCAGCACAAGCGCTAACGCAATCGTGATACGCCACGATCAACCGGATGCACGCTACCGCGTCACCCGGCAAGCCATCCCCGCACTGGTGGATCTTCCCGACGAAGGTCATGGCACGCTGATCGCCCCACGTTGGGTAATCACTGCGGCCCATGCAGTTAATATGATGCAAATGATGCCCGAAGAGCATTTCGTGATCATCAACGGAAAGCGGCGCGCGGTGAGTCGGATTGTTGTTTACCCGGATTACCCGCCGGCGCGAGAGGCTTGGCAGCGAATGTTCAAGCAGGTCAAAACAGAAAAGCCCGACGTCTTTATGCATCAGTACATGACCGCGATGGCAAATATGCACGACATTGCTCTGCTGGAACTCAGCAAGCCCGTGACTGATGTCAAGCCGATGCCGATAGATCGCGGCTACGCCAAGCCCGGAATGCTGAGCATGGTTTACGGCGCAGGCGCCACCGGCACCGAACTCACCGGCGCTCCGGATAGTGAAAGTCACCGTACCCAATTACGACGCGCGGAGAATCGCCTGACTCAGTCCGATGGCCCCTGGTTGCGTTACGTATTTGACTGCAGCGCCGGCGCTCCAGCCCTTAGCGGTGCCACAGCGGGCGGCGATAGCGGTGGTCCAGTCACCGTAGATGTAGCTGGCCGTACCTACCTGGCCGGCGTCACTCACGGCCTGGATGGGACAGCCAGTGAAGTGGAGCATCTCGTGCGGCAAATGCAAGATGGCTCATTTCGCATAGGCGTATGCGGGCAGCGCTTTGCCGCTGCGCGGGTCAGTTTTTACGCAGCGTGGATCGATCAGACCATTGCCGGGCACTGAGTCCGAGACGACTCGCTTGCGTTATAGGGATTAGGGAATGGCTGCCTTCAATCCCAAAGTAGTTGTTGGAGTTTCGGGACCAACATGGGGTGCCATATGAAGAAAAGCATCGAAGCGGTAGAAATTGATGCCTTGGATGTGGCTGGCTTCGGCGCGGTCCGCAAGGACCATGGTGTAACGCATCCACTCTTTGGAAACGTTGCGGTTTAAGTCCGAAAGACGCAAGTATGCGGAAACCGCTCCGATTTTAGTGGCGGGTAAAGAGTTTAGGGAAATGGGGCGAAGAAAAATTCCAGGTGCAAAGGAATGGGCTAGTTACGAAGCGGATCTAGACGTTCGCTAACTCGGAGGATGAGGCGATGCATCAATAATCAAGAACTGAGCGGCTACCGAAGCCAAGTTTTCCTGTCTGGCTGGCGTTGCAAAAGGGTGTCTGCGCTCGACGGCGAACCTTCTTCGGATCGGCCGGTCCCGAAAAGCGTCCATGGGATCGCGAGTGACCATGGCTGGTCCGGTCCTGGGCCGCACCCGTTGTGCCTTCAATCCCGAAGGGGGTTCAAGTAAGGTGTATCGACACTTTATTGCGGCTGTATTTCAGATCCAAAAATAGGGCGAGGCTAATCTGGCAACCTCACCGCCGCCACGTGTACCGGTGTTCGTCACCTAACTTTTACACGCGTTCGCGCATTCCCTTGTTAGCATTTCAGTGGGAATCCGGTTTTGGGGGCGGGGCAGGGCGTAATAAACGTTCTATCGTGGCGGTAGCCGGCACGATGTTCATGGGCTGCGCATTGGGGCGGCTAAATCCAATGGACCATAAGTTGATCTGGTGGGCTGGGCCGTCACGTGATGGCGCCCTTCATCCGCCTGTACGCCATGAGCCTGTACGCCATGAGTTCAGACGCGCATCAATAGGCGTTGCCCAAACGGCTATCTGATAGTCACAGCCACGAAAGGGACAAGTTGCAATGACGATGAAGACATTTAAGTTGGCAACCTGGAACTTGCAAAAAGGTCCCGCCCTGGAGGATTTCGCCAAAAGCAATTTTTTCGCTGCCGCCGCGCGCAGCGCAAGATACCAAGTATTAGGTGGTCTGATAAGAAACTCAGATATTGTGTTCGTTCAAGAGCCGCCTGTGGAAATCAGGCAAGAAACGCAGCAAGTCGACTTCGCTAATATTGAGGCGCAGGAGCAAGTCTGGTCCTCGTATAATCAGGAAGCGGACAACCAAGCTCACAAGAGTGCAAATCGCCCAGCGTACTACTCGCAATTTGCAATGAGATTGCTGGAGGTTCCTTCTGATTGCCCTGCCAACGGCAGTGAAGACGCTTTCCGGCTGTCGGCAATGGGATGGGCCGTCACTGCACTTGGCGAAGCTATATTTGTGAGTCTGCACGCAACATCGGGATACGGCGCCAAGAGAAATACCACGGAATTTCTAAAGTGGTTGGCTAAATGGGTGCCCGACCAGCATCGTAACGTCAGGTTCGTCTTGATCGGCGCGGATTTCAATCACACACCGAATCCAACCAGCTACAAAGTCGAAAATTGCAGCGTGGAGTTTAGCCTTCCAACTCAGATGACGCAGCAAAGCGGCAATGCCATCGACGGGTTCTGTTGCTTGATTGTAGACCCAGCCATTACGGTGAAGTGGCAGAATTCGCAGCGGGTGTGTACAGGTGAGTGTGCTGGCGCTATTGAGACGAAAATGGTGCAGGTAAATCCAAACATACTTCAAGCGGTCAACCAGCGAGGGTATCTTGGAAAGCTAACGGCGGGCCCTTTGGCTGGAACAAGCGCGGTGCTGTCTAGCGATATGTGGGTACGGATGTCTGATCATTGTGCGGTGGTGGGTGCGATCGATATATCTTGCCCTGACTGATCGTGAGGTGCCGATCGCTAAAACCGGGACGGTAGGCTTAACAGGCTGTTGAGAAACGCCCCGCAGCAGCGACAATCATCGTCTTCATCAATCATCAGGGTCGTGGCAGTGCGCCGAGCGGATATTCCGCTTGGCGTATTCTCGTACGATGTCCGCCTATGGGCGAACCGCAATCACCTCGATCTCCACCAGCGCCGAAGGACGCGCCAGCGCCGCCACCTGTACTGCCGAGCGTGCGGGCAGGTTGGGTTGATCCTTGGTGCCGAAGAACTGCGTATAGCCGGCCATGAAGCCTTCGAAGTCGAGCTTGCCCGCCTTGTTCTTGTCGGCCACCAGATACACGTTCATCTTCACGACGTCGCGCAAGCTCAAATGCATGCTCTCCAATTGCGCCTTGATGTTTTCCAGCGCACCGATGGTCTGTGCCCTGGTGTCCAGCGCTTCCGCCGAGCCGCCGCCGCCCTTGGCATCCTTGGGCATGCTTGCCATCTGGCCGCTCAGGAACACTAGCGATTTGCCCGCTGGCACTTCGACGGCGGCGGAGATCGGGAAGTTGCTGTTGGGGAGCTTGTAGCGAGTTACGTCCTGGGCGTGCGTGGCAAGCGGTATCAACCCGAGCATGCAGATGGCGAGTTTGCGCATGGCGTTCTCCTTGTGTCGTGCAAGATAAGATAGGGTCAGTGAGCCTTGGGATGCAAAGCGGCGACGTCGGCTGCGCTCAGGCTGTCCGGGTAATGGTTGCCGAAATGCGTCCGGATGAAGTTGATCACCTCGGCAATCTGCGCATCGGACAGCTCCGCGCTGCGCATGAATTTCGCCTCCTCGTCTTCGCGCAGATTGGTCATGAAGGACGGCATGTCGTGTCGTCCGTACAGCACGGTGACCGCCATGTAGGATGCCGATGCAAGTTTCGGATTGCCGACGAAGGCGGGATAGCGGCCCGCACCTTCCGCACCTTTTCCATCGGGCATGTGGCATCCCTGGCAAATGTGCGTATAGACCTGTTCGCCGTTGGCGGCCTTGAGCGTGGCGGGATTGTAGATGCCGGCGCTGTCGGCCCGCGCGGTGCCGGGCAGGCCTGCGCCGAGCAGCAGCGCGCAGACAAGCACGCATGCGTGTAGCGGGGTGCGAGTCCTGATCATGCGTGCGCTCCGGTTGCCAGGGCTTTCTGATGCAATCGACCGATGGCGTTCAAGGACGACGTCACGGCGCCTTCCTGCCAGGCGGGAATGTAGGAGGCATGTTCGCCGGCCAGCACGATGCGCCCGTCGATCTGGCACAAGTCGTCGTAGTGCTTCTGGCGCAGCGCCTCGCTCCACAGACCGAAGCAGCCAAGCGTGAACGGCGAACGATGCCACGCCACGGCGACGCCGTTGTCGAACTCCGTGGCGTATTGCGGATGGATCTGGCTGCCGTAGCCCACCGCGGCCTTGACGCGTTCTTGCGGCGACATGGCCGTAAACTCGGTGGCGTTCATGCCCCAGATGTAGGCGCCGAGCAGCACGCCCTTGCCCGGGTTGAAATAGCCCGTGCTCGGATAGCTGATATTGGTGATCGGCAAGTCTGTATAAGTAATGCCGCCATAGATCTGCTCGTCCTGCTCCCAGAACCGGCGCTTGAACTGCAAGCCGACCTTGACGGCCGCGGCATAGGGCACTGCCGCGATGGCATCGGCCATCGCCGCGCCGACGTTCATCGGGATCTGGCTCAGCACGGACAACGGAATGGTGTTGACGCACCAGTCCGCGCGCGCGCTGAATTTGCTGCCCGGCTTCAGCGTATCTTCGTAAGTGACGGTGACGCCGGATTCATCCTGGTGAATGTCGATGACTTTGGCGTGATAGCGGATCAGCGACCCGAGTTCGCGCGCAAACGCTTTGCCGATCTGCCCCATGCCGCCCACCGGCTGGAATAGCGTGGTTTGCATATCGTAGTCGTCGCCGGCGGAAATCATGCTCCACAAGCCTGAATCGAGCAGATCGCCGAACGCGATCGGTTTGGACGGTACGGCCTTCTGGTCCAGACCGCCGCCTGGGTCGATGTCGTAGCCACGGCGCTCGCTGCTGTCGCGTCCTCCTACGTACGCATAGTGCTTGTCGAGCGCACCGGTCATGCGCAGCGACATCAGCAGCTTCTCCTGGTCCTCCTTGGTGACCCGTTCGTCGAGCTTGTGGTTTTGCGTCGCCTTGGCGAGCAGCTCGGCGACGTGTCCGGCGTAGTCGGCGCGCACGTGCCGATAGCGTTGCGGCTTGCCGCCAAAGGCTGTGCTGCTGTGCACGTAGGCGTTGTTGTTCACTTGGACAAACGACTCCAGCGGTACGCCGAGCCGCGTGCAATAGTGAAGAATGCCCTGGTGGTGATAGGGGATGCGCCATGGGCCCGGATTGATGTAAAGCCCGGGATCGAACTGGCAGTGCTGGGTAAATCCGCCAAGTTCGGTGTAGACATCGCCGCTGTGGATGCTCCAGTTACGGCCGCCGGCGCGAGCGTTGTATTCAAGCACCTGTACCTTGTAGCCGGCCGCGCGCAATTCATAAGCGGCCACCATGCCGGCGATGCCGGCTCCAAGCACCAGCACCGAGGCGCCTTTAGGGGCGCCCTGCAGGCCGATGGGCTTTTTGAAACGCGACTCCGCCGCAAAACCCAGGCTGCTCATGGCCTGGTACATCATCGCGCTGCCTGCCGTCACGCCGATCATGCGCAACAGCTGGCGACGCGTCATCGTGCTGCTGTTTTTCCCATTCATCACACCAACCTCGCGGATAAGGGGGCGGTTCGGTGAACGAGCCGCCCCTGCCGATGCCTTTTGCGATGTGGAAACCGCGCCCGGCGTCAGAATTGATAGGCGAGGCGCAGGTAGTAATACCCGCCGTCATAGCCGACCTGCGAACTCTGGGTGTCGTACAACTGACCTTCCAGCGCGGTGACGTAAGGGATCTTGGACGGATACCGGTCGAATGCGTTGTTCGCACCCAACGCCACCTGCAGTTGCTTGGTCACGTTGTAGCGGACCTCGAAATCGGTGGTGTAGATGGCCGCATTGCGCCACGGGTAGAAGGTATCCGGCACCACCGAATCGGGGCCGACGATGTAGGAAAGTTGATCGGTGGTAGCGCCCCAACGCGTTTCATGTACGGTCACGCCCCACTTGCCCTGGTGCCAGGTACCGCCGACGATCACCTTGCTCTTGGGCGTGGTCGAGGTGAGATAGTCGATCTGCTGCGCGTTGAGGATGGGCTCGCCGTTCTCCGTCACCAGGTGCGTCAGGCGGGTCGTATTGAGGTTGGCCGACAGATCCCAGTCCACCTTGCCGAAGGAACCGTAATCGGTGTGGTAGACGCTGGTCAGGTCGAGTCCGCGCGTGCGCGTGTTCGCGCCGTTGGTGAAGTACCACACGCTGGCGAGCCCCGTATCCGGATTGGCCTGCGCGGCGGCCACGACATACGGCGGCACGGGGAAGCCTGCGGCCGTCATCGCATCGACGGCGGGCAGGCCGTACACGGTGCCGCCTGCGACGATGCGATTGCGGATATTGATCTGGTATGCATCCGCCGTGATGTTGAGGTTGTCCAGCGGATTCAGCACCAGGCCCAGGTTGAGGTTGGTGGCTTTTTCCGGTTTGAGCGGTTGCGCACCTAGCGCGGCGGCGCCGGCCGAGTCGGAAGGCAACTGCGCCGACGCGCTGTCGGGCGTTACGGCGAGCGAAGAGAAATGTTCTTCGGCCAAGGAAGGCGCATGGAAGCCAGTACTGGCGCTGGCGCGCAGCGCGATCTGCGGCGTGAAGTCGTAGCGCGTGGAGACCTTGGCGTTTCGGGTATTTCCAGCATCGCTGTAATGCTCGTAGCGCCCTGCGACATCCGTCTGCCACTTGTCGGTGATGTGCGTGGACAGGTCGATGTAAGCCGCTGTCACGTTGCGCGACCATTGGCCGGAGTTGTATGGATTGAAGCCGGCCTCCGACGATGCGCCGCCATCTTCATAGGAAGACGGGTCGCCGGGCTGGATCTGGAACGTGTCGCGCCGCGCTTCGAAACCAAAGGCGAAATTCAAGGGCGCGGCGAATGCGGAAACCTGGAACGGCCGCGTGAAGTCGAGGTTGCCGGTGAGCTGCGAGTTGCTGGTGGCGCCAATGCCGAACGAGGTGGGCGAGTCCGTCAGCGATGGATTGACCGAATGGACCAGCCCAAGGTTGTCGCGATCGCCGCCGTAGGTGGTGCTGAGGTCCACGCTCCAGCCAAAGAAGTTGTCGTCCATGACGCCGCCGGTAATCGAGTAGTCGTTTTCGTCGATGGTGAAAATGGGCACGAAGCCGTTCGGGTAAACCTCCGGATCGACATAAGGCGGGCGATAGTTCTCGTAGGATTCGGCGTAGCGATGCCCGAACGTACCGAAGGCGTAGGCTTCGACATTGTCGGTAAAGTCGTAGCCGGCATTGAATCCGAACAATTGGCGAGTGCTTGCCGTATCGCTCGACCAGGGGTTTTTGTAGGCCGGCCCGACCGGGTAGGGCGGCGAGTAGCCGTTTGCGTTTACATACGCAATGGCTGCGGGTGTGTTTTCGCCGTACAGACCGTCGGCATAGTCCGGTCCAGTGCGTATCGCGTGGTTGATGCGATCGTATTCGGCGCTCAGATCAAGGTATCCGTTGCCGCCCAGGCTGAGGCCCACGCTGGCAGTCTCGGTGTTCTTGAAGCCGTCGCCCTTGTAGGTCTGCCCGCTGGTGCTGGACACCGTGCCGCCGCTGGCCTTGGTCTTGAGGATGATGTTGACGACGCCGGCGATCGCATCTGAACCGTACTGCGCCGCTGCGCCGTCGCGCAGGATTTCGATGTGATCGATCAGGTCGGTGGGAATCATGTCGATGTCCACACCGGTCGAGCCCTGATCGAGGCCCGGATCCTGCACGATGTTCGCCGAGCCGTGACGGCGCTTGCCGTTGACCAGCACCAATACGTGGTCGGGGCTCAGGCCATCGAGCTGAAGTTCGTCGGTAAATTCCGCGTTGTCCGCGCCGTAGCTCGTATGCGAAATCGACGGCGAGAGCTGGACGAGCGCATCGCGCAGATTGGCCTGGCCGGTGGATTGCAATGTGGCGCCACTGATCACAGTCACCGGGGTGGTGCTTTGACCTACCGTCGTTTCAAAGCGCCCTCCGGTGACGACGACTGCATCAAGCTGGGATGCGTTGGCGGGGTTGGGCGGCGTGCTCGACGTCGTGTTCGTGTTTGTATTCGTATTGGTGGAAGTGGCGGTGTTGGAAGAAGTGCTTGTAGCGGCGGACGTGTCGTCGGCCCAGGCCGGTGGTGTAGCCGCCGTGGCGAGGTTCATGGAGAGTACGGACAGCACTGCGGCGGCGAGCGAGCAACGAGTAAGACGTACTTTCATGGGTGATCCCCCGATCAAAGAGTTGCGGCAAAAGGGCGCCCTCCAATGGACTTGGCTTTTTCGATTCCTTCTTTGGGTGCGTCGATGAACAGCTTGCTTGGCCGGAATCCCCCCCCTCAGGGGCCGGCAAAGTCAGGCTACATGCCAATATTGCAGTGCGTCAATAACTTGGACGATTTTGTGGGGGATTTGTCACAAGCAGGTCATTTTGCTTATTTTTGGGCTTGTTTGGTGCAATGCGCCAATTTCTTCTATCGTAAATATTATTCATATAAAACAATAATTTATAATTAAATAAAATACGTAATGTCCTAAATGGTGAAACCGTTGCCACAAAATGATGCGTTGAACATCCTGGCATGCTGCATGGCCGCATATTTCATTGACGGGCTGTTGAGAAACACCCATCGACCAGTTTCCAAATAGGCGCACGCTTCCTCACGTTGGCGAGGGATTCCACCACTCACCGATGCCGCCGAACCGGATCAGGTTGTACGCAGCGAAGTTCCAGTTCACCCACGCGCTGATCTTCGTTATTTCGCTTGACTCACAAATGCGATGGTCGCTGCTGGTTTCGATAGGCTGGAACTTCGGGTCTGCCTAGCGCCGAACACCCTGTTGCTGCGCCGGTGCCCGTCTGGGGCGGGTGAGCTGATCTAAACTCGCCCTAAGGTCCGCTTCCGCATCCCATAGCGGACAAGCCGACGCCAATCATGGAGATGAGTAGTTGAGGGAAAATATGGATAAGAGTTATACGGCATCTTGGGGATCTCGAATTTGCCTACTGTTGTTCGTTGCGCCTGGAATAGGCATGTTCTTTTGGGTAGGCCTTGCAATATTTGAAAGTCGCAACGTACTTGTTGGCCTCACATTTGAAGTGGCCGCGGTTCTCCTATCAATATGGTTGATATTCATGCTCACCACACGCGTCGACATGAATGATCGTTCGATTGTTCGATCCTGGCTGTTTGGCCACAAGATGGTGCCAATAGCGGACATCACGAAGCTCCAATGGGGTGGAGCGCGCGGTCAAACTATCTTGACTATCATGTATGGCAAGAGGCGATTTGTCGGGCTCTCAAGCATCGTCGTTTCAAGAGAAAATCTGCATCGGGATGCAAAAAGATATTCTGGCGTTGCGTGGGCTGGAGGGTGAGTCGCTCTGGCCGCCAATGGCGCCTTATGTCGATATCGAGAAGATGACGGAACTTAAACACCGAAATCCGGAAATTGGGTAGAGTCCGCTTCCGACCCAGAGCGATTCTCAGCGGAACAAGATTGATCAGAGGTAGATAGCCAAGCATCAGCATCTCGAGAAAGCAATGAACGACAGGGGGAAAGGAAATGACCGATGACACCAAAATGGTCGTCACCGCGCGAAAGCGGTTGTCAGACATCGATACAGATACGCTCAAGGAGATGTGGTCTGCGGAAGGCAGGACCGAATGGGCGGAAGAAGCACTACGTCTCGAATTGATTGAACGAGGTGCGAACACGCACCAACTCGATGCCGTTGCAGCGCGCCGTGCGGAGATTGCCGCTAACGCACCTCCCGAGGTTCGCGGGACGCTTTGGAACTATGGTGTTGTCGGGCGCCTCCTTACATTTGCCAGCGCCATACTATGGCTCCTTGTCGCTCAATCCCTGCACGCCTCAAGCGCATGGGTGATCACCGGCATCGTTGCTATAATAGGTGTCTACGTCTACGTGCTAACCAGTCGCACGATCTCCCATAGACGGCATGCGATTGCGGGGGCGGCAAGCTTTGCCATGTATTGGCAACTTGGCGAAGCGTGGCTTATTTTGCTCATTGCCGTCATTTCTGCTTGCTTCATTTATGCGGGATGAAAGCCGTGGACATCGACGATCGGTATTATGAATGTCCGCTTCCACCGAGACTGTGTGAAAACACAAAGTGGAAATTTTCAATGCGCAGTTCTTGATCAAAATCGGCGACCTAGGTGCGATTCTGACCAACTTGAGGTAAGCAACTCGGTCAGATTTCGCGTAGGAGGCACATCGTCAGTGGTGAACTTGCGTTTTCACACAGCCTGGACCCGGAGCGGTCGCTTTCGGTAAGCATTGCCTGAAAAACATCATGAACTTGAGGTTGACCATGCTTACCCAGGGGAAATTCGCAAGGTTCAGAATGAGATTACTGACCTTTTTCTGCCTCTCATTGGCATCGGGTACTTTATATGCCGATGAGCCAGCGCTTTTTGTGTCGAGTCAATTCAACGCAGCCATGATCGCAGAAGCGGTCAATTACTACGTTTTGATAGGCGAAGACAGAGCCAAGGTGGAGCTCGAAGCACTCTCACCACTTGAAGCATACAGTCCAATTTCTTATACGCACGCACTGACCAACGTGGAGGTTGCGGAAAGGATTAGTTGGGTATGTACGATCTTATGGCAGGGGAAATCCCAGCTCCCTCCTGGTTATGGAGGACTTTGGGACGTGGAAGGTCGATTTGGCGATTCGCGTCTTTGGCCGCTATACCCCGTCGTACAGTCCGGCTCTTCTTATTTTGTATTGAGCACGAGCTACGTTATAGCCGGCGTTGCCGAGCGACCACGTGACTATCTTCGTCGTTGCGAAGGACGCGGTCCTTTCAGAACTGAACCTGTCCCCGTGCCATCTCGCTCGCAAGCAGAAAGGGAGTTACGGCAATTGCGCAATTCTTCCGAATGGATGTCTGCGTGGGCAGGCCTGCGGCCTGGAGAAAAGTCCAGCACGGAGTCGAGCGTCTGGAATTTCCTGTGGAACCAAGCTGAGGGCATCTCGGATAGAGGGGCGATTTTAGGCCATCATTAGTTTGACGAGGCGACCGCTTCCGACCCAGAGCGGACATTCCCATCACCTACCATCAATACCAGGACAAATCATAAGGTGAGCTGATGTACTCAAAATACTGGCTCCAACTGCGTACCTGGTCGTACGCATCGTGGGGAGTTCTCATCCTTGGGCTTGGGATTGTTTTACTGATATCAGAGTCCCGCTTCGCCTCCATCGGCGACTACGTCGGCCTGTGCTGGTTCATAGTCTTTGCATACACACGATTGGTCGTAGTGCTCTTCCGATGCCCAAGATGTGCAAAACTTTTTTTCGTGGTCAAGGGTCGAGGTTTCAATACATACACCCAAAAATGTCGGCATTGTGGGTTGCAAAAATGGGCTCCCGATCCTCGTTGAATTATTTTGATCAGAGCACGCGCACGTCTTGTTGAGCGCAAGGTTTATGCCAATGTTCGTGGCTGCTTCCGACCCAAAACAGACGTTGCTCCTTGATCGGAGTCCAAACAAAGATCGCAAGGTTGCATCCAATGCCAATACTTCTGCATTCGCGCTTGATCAATGCGGCCGCCAAGCTGCCCTTAGCCCTCTAGGCTGCATGCAGAAGGGGCGATCGAGAACGTGGCTTGATGACCGCAGTTGGTGGATAGGGGTTGTCGAGTTTCAGCCGTCCGCGTGGGCTAGAGGGAGCTACCTAAACGTTGGAGCGTGTTGGCTTTGGTATGAAAAGGAATACCTGTCATTCGATGACGGGCATCGGGTGGAGAGCTTTCAATCATTCGCAAGCGATGAGCAGTTCGCATCAGTTGCGGAAAAGCTGGCGCAGCGGGCCAGTCAAGAGGTAATGACCCTGCGTCAGCGCTTTCCATCTTTTGCGCATGTGCAGGCCTGGCTCGCTGCGAAGTCACCCACCTCAATATGCATCACTACCATTTGGCTGTATCGGCAGGTATGGCCGGAGCAATTGATCAGAGCAAGAGATCTTTCACTAGTGTCATGACTGATCCGGAGGAGAGGTCTTGGGCTGTTGACATTAAGCGGCGCGCCGCCGAATTCATGCGTTGCCTGGAACTTGGAAACGGGTTTGAGGCAGAGGTCATGGATACAGTTGAACGAGCGAGGAGCTTGCTGGGCCTTTCAGCCCTCCGAGAGGAAAATCAGGCGCATTCCGAGTAGGGTGGAGGGTCTCATAGGGGCCGCTTCCGACCCATAGCGGACGCTACCAATCAGTAATCAATCCGCCAGATGTCGGTTTAAAAGGGAGGGGCGCGTGACAAGACATTTTGTTACATTTGCTGGGAGCATGATCTTCATGGCGACTGCGTCAGCTACTGGTGGCACGTCGCCGCCGCAACTAGACAAGGGCGGTGTAGTGGTCGTTGCTACGCCGTCATTGGACGCACAAGGAACGTTGCATGTGATCGGTAGCGTCATTAATTCGAGTCAGAAAAGATGGCTTATTGTTCGCTTTACCTGTTCTAGCGACAACAGCGGGACCGACGGGTTGCCATCCCAGTCATTTGATTTGACTATTCGTTTCCAAACACCTATTGAGCCTGGAAGTCGACGTCATTTTGATGTGCAACCCGACCTAACGACAGATCGGCGACGCCTGCACGATGCAGTTGTGAATTACCCGCAGGCATATTGGTGGGTATGTAGTGAAACGACGGGTGACGATACTGATCACCACACATTCAAGATCACTCCTCATGTGGTTCCACCGCCTATGCTACCCGTCCCATAAGGCCCGCTTTCGACCCATAGCGGATATGATCGAAGTAAGCAAAGAAGGTCAATAGTCATTCTTGGAGGTTCACGGTGGTCGTTAGTAGGAACCGATCCCGCTTGGTAAATGTTTCGGCGCGCTTGGCGTCGTTACTGATCGTTACCTTTTCTTTTCAGGCAGTGGCTCAGGGCAACGTCTGTCATAACGACGGTTCCGGTCGCGACGCCTATATCTGCGCCGCCCAAGAAACTCGGGCAGCTGATACCGAGCTCAATGCGGCTTATCAGCATGCCCTAAGTCAGCTTGACGGTAGTGACAATCTTAGGGCGGCAAGGGCGTCCCTGATCGAGTCAGAGCGCGCTTGGATCAAGTTCAGAGATGCGGATTGCGATGTTCAGGCCAACATCTTCAAGGGTGGATCGATGGACGGCGCGATGGTTGAGGCGTGCAAAAAGTCGCTGATAGAACAGCGAACGAAAGAGTTGAAAGCGATCTGGCTTCCATAGGTCAGTATTGTCCGCTTCCGACCCGAAGCAGACGTTCTTCATTTCCTACTAACATTCGGAGATCGGTATGGACGGCCTGGAGTTCGAGCTAGAGGGCGTCTTGGATGGTGGCCTCTTAACTGGGCGAAACGGTGCCGTGCAGCTTCCGGTGGGGGCATTGTTCGATCGCGTAGTTAAAGAGTGAATCTGCGAAAACGGCCCCCACGAACTCGTCGAATCCATCTCGGTGCAGATCGTCGCCCGCGAAGTTGAAATCTGGCGCAAGTCGGCGCCATTTGCTTTCGCCTGACATTCGGCGGGCCTTCGGGTCGATGGTTTGGGGACAGCCAGGCTCAATGTTCTGCTGCAATCGAGAGTCGGGCACGAAGTCGTGTATCTTCGGAGCTGAAGTCGCAATCCAAATCGGACCTTAGGGCGGGCGACCAGGGACAGCTGTCGGGGATAGGCTGAAGCCTGAGGAGTTCACTTGAGCGCGACGATGAATCAAACCCACACCCCTTTTCAATTGCACGATCGGAACAGAAACATGAAGACACTGACTCCGCTTATCGGCTTCCTACTGGTATCGGCGTGCCAGGCGGCAATGGCTGGCCATGATGGTGGAAAGGAAGCCTCGGCCGCGACAAACGCAGCAAGTGCCGCACCTGCAGCGCAGATGTCCCAGCTTTATCCAAGACTTGGCACCTGGCAGGTCACCATCAGAACCATGCCAAGCAAGAACCTGCCCTCGGGTGGCGTGGACAAGGGCGTTGCGACGATCAAGAAAGGCCCGGGCGGATTTTCCATCGTCCAAGACTTTTGGTCACGCGGCACGGGCGGTTATGCCGTTGGTCAGAGTTACACATGGTGGGATGGTAACGCCAAGGCGTTCAAGAGCGTGTGGTGCGATAACGTACAAGGTTGCACGGAGTTTACAACCGAAATCGATGGCAACTCATGGACGGTGGAATTGGATGGTGAGGCCAACGGCGAGAATGTCCACACCACGATTCGTGCCACCATGAGTCCGAATCACAATGCCATCCACGAGGAGGTTGCGAATTCTTATAACGGAAGCCCCGCGAAGACGGAAACAATCAGCGAATATAAGCGCGTTATGTACGGCGCAGCTCAAACACCGTAATGGTCTGGATTCTGGGCTCTTGGTTGTTTCGCGTAACGTATTGACCGTTGGATTTGCTTTGGCTGCAAGATTGCCGTGGGTATTTCGGCTCCGGCTCAGACGCTGCAGTGGCAGAGTCGAGTTCGCTTATTGGGGCAATAAACTTAATGTCCGCAGCCCAGAGCAGACCTAAAGACATGTTGTCAGGGATATCTATGCGGCAATCGATGATGTTATGTGCTGGAATGGCGTTTTTCTTAGGTGGCTGTGCAACAGTTAGTGTCACGACAAGCCGCCAAGATGAAATATTGGTTTGCGATGGAACATGGGAGCAAAACAGTATGTTTGGTCATACTTCTGCGAACCATCGTATCTTCATCTATCCGAATCCGGATGCCAAAAAAATTAAAATTGAGACCTTTGACCACGTCGAAGGAGTTTGTTTTACTGAGGAGAATGCGACGTGCAAGACCTCACTCAAGGGTAAAACGCTGGAAGTTACTTCCACGTTTCCAAAGTTAGTTGGATCACAAACATTTACCTTCAACGCAGACACTGCACATGCTTCTTTGGCGCAGGTGGCCTTGATGGCGGCCAGGTGTTTTCCGGTACGTGCCGGCGTAAAACTGATTGATTGCATCTGGGTTGACGGCATGTCTGCAACCTAAAGCAGACCTTACATCCAGGGGGTAGAGATGACACCGAAACACTTTGTTGCTGTATGCCTTAGGCTGTTCGCGCTATGGCTGATAATCAGTGGATTGCAACTTTTCTTCATTGCGACAGCGCTTAAGACCTTTAACACCGAGCTAGGAAGCAGCCCGATCTGGATGTTCGCGGTGATCTGGTCGGTCATTTTACTGATCGCATTCATCTTATGGATCTTTAGCGCACCCCTGGCTACAGGGCTGCTATCGGGAGTCCCGCGTCCGCAGGCATCTTCACTCTCGTTGGGCGACATCATCGTTGCTGGCTGCGTTCTGCTGGGACTTTGGTGGCTTAAAGAGGCACTCATTCCCTTCTTGAACCTTTGGTTCAAAGCCGTAGCGCTATCTAGCGATGGCCAGTCTGTATTCGCATCGTTTGGCCCGACGGGCAAGATAAGTATGACTTTGTATCTCGTTGAGATGATTGCAGGCTGCTTCTTCGTCAGCCGTCCTTTCGATATTGCCAGATGGGTTATTCGGCGAGGGGCTGCTCTTCAAGCCGAAGCTGGCTAATGGGGGCATTGGCAGCAAAAACGGCGGACTTATAAAGGTTGGCGAAAAAAGGGGTTGTGTTCACCTATTGAGGTTGCGAACCTAATGTTCGTTTCCAACCTGGCGTAGACATGGCTGTTGCCCAGTTTGTGCATACGATAATTGCGCTTCGGGATGCGCAGAGGGTTGGGCAAAACTACAGATCAGGATAGACGCGCCCGAAAGCAGACAGCTAGCCTGTTTTCCGAAACGGAATGACGCTGGCGCCGTTTTTCAGTCCATCCAGATAGTCCGCCCACGCCTGCATCATGCGAGTGCGCTCATCCAGGTATTGCGCGGCGTTCGTATATGCTGCCCGGACTTTATTCGATTCGGCCTGAGCTAGTTGGCGCTCGATTGCATCGGCGTTCCAGCCCATCTCGTTCAATCGCGAAGCGGCCATGCTTCGGAAGCCGTGGCTGGTCATTTCATCCTTTGGGTAACCCAGGCGCCGTAGAGCACCATCGACTGTGTTTTCTAACATAGCGCGGCTATCTGTGAGCACGTCGAGGTATCCGCAGTTCCTGTGTGCATTGAAACCCGCGCATTGGGGGTATCAGCAAATTCTTGCGGAGCCTAACCTGAGCAAGTACCCCCGTAAATACCCCCATGTACCCTGAGCTTGGTCGCTCTTTGGTGATATTCGATGAGATGCTTCAGATACGAAAAAACCCGCATTTACGCGGGTTTTTCAGTGTTTCGGAGCTTTGTTGAGACTGCTTGAAACACACTGTTGGTACCGGTGATAGGACTCGAACCTACACGACATCGCTGCCAGTGGATTTTGAGTCCACCGCGTCTACCATTCCGCCACACCGGCAGGGAACGAACGACCATTATGCCGGGTTTAGTTGACCGGGTCGAGACTCAGTTGGCGGTCGGAGCGTTCGTACCAGTGGTCCTGGCCCTTGGGCTGGAAGACGGCGCAGTGGGTCATGTTGCCCGAGTAGATGTGCAGGCTCACCGCCACGGTGTCGTCGCTGGGGTTGCGGATGGTGTGGTATTCGTGGGGCGGGATCAGGCTGCCGGCGGAGCCGGGGCCGGCCTGGATGGAGCCGACCGGCTGGAAGCGGAACATTTCGCCCTGGTCGGCCAGGCGCTCGTACTGCACCACTTCCAGGGCGCCGCTCCAGACGCCCTCGACGCACCACATGCCGCAGTGATCGTGGATGGGGGTGCCCTGGCCGGGGCCCCAGGTCATGGCCACCACGCAGTAGCCGTATTCGTCGCTGTGGTACAGCTCGCGGCGGGCGTAGCGGTCCTGGGCGGTCTCGAACACGCAGTCGGGCAGGATGATTTCCCTGCTGCGGATCAGCTTGCACAGGCTGTTGCGCAGGCTGTCGGTGATGGCGGGCGTGGAGCCTTGGCTGACGGCCTCATCGATCGCGTGGATCAGCTTTTGCGCGCCGGGAAATTCCGTGGTGAGCATGGACGGTCTCGGTGAATCGGGGTCTTACGCGGACCCTTATTGGAATACAAACTGGCTGAAGCCTGGATAAGGCGTCTCTGCTAGCCTTCTTACGATCGATACCTGATCGAGCCCGGAGGGGGAGTCCATGGGTGCAATGGTGATTGTAGCTTACCGGCCCAAGCCGGGGTGCGAGGCCAAGCTGGAGGCGCTGGTGCGCGAGCACGTACCGTGCCTGCGCGCCCTGGGCCTGGTCACGGACCGGGCCGCGCAGGCCATGCGCGCCAAGGACGGCACGGTCGTGGAGGTGTTCGAGTGGCAGGACGGGGCGATCGAGGCGGCGCACTCCAGCCCCCGCGTGGTGGAGTTGTGGGAGCGTTTCGCCAGCGTGTGCGACTATGTGCCGCTGCGCGAATTGCCGGAAGCGGAAACGTTGTTCGCCGGATTCGAGCCGATCGCCCTATAGCGGCGCCGGCAGGGCCACCATGCGTTACAGCCGCGCCAGGAAACCGCCGATGGCGCGGCTGTAGTTGTCGATATCCACCAGAAACGCATCGTGTCCTTGCGGCGAGTCGAGTGCGACGAATTCCACCTGCGCGCCGGCCGCTTGCAGTCCTTCGGCGATCTGCTGCTGCTGTTGGAGCGGAAACAGGATATCGGTGCTTACGCCGATCACCATCGCCTGTTCGATGCGGATGCGCTGCAAGCCTTCCATCACGCTGCCGTTGCCGTACTCGCCGATGTCGAACCAGTCGCTGGCGCGCGAAAGATACAGATAGCAGTTGGGGTCGAAGGTGCGCACGAAGCGGCGAGCATGGCCTTCCAGATACGACTCCACCTGGAATTCGAAGCCGAACGGCTCGTCTTCGCGCTGCTCGGCCTCGAGCCGGATGCGCGCGAAGCGGCCGTTCCATTCCATGGCCGAGCGGTAGGTGATCACACCGAGCTTGCGCGCGATGCTCATGCCGATGTCCGGATAATGCGTGGCGTCGTAGCGGCCTTCGTTCCAGTGCGGATCGAGGCGGATCGCCTCGCGCTGCAGCGAGCGGATCGCAATGGCGAACGGCTGCGCCTGCGGCGCGGTGTCGACGCTGATGTGCGTGCGCACGCTGCCCGGATGCAAGAGCATGTAGGCCAGCGCGGTCATGCCGCCCATGGAGCAGCCGATCAGGCAGGCGAGCCGCTCGATGCCCAGGTGCGCGACCATGCCGTGCGCGGCGTTGGCCACGTCTTCCAGCGAGAGGTCGGGAAAGCTCAGCCGATAGGCCTCGCCCGTCGCCGGATCGATCGACGCCGGGCAGGTGGAGCCCTTGTCGCTGCCTAGCGAATTCATGCAGATCACGAACCAGCGTGTGGTATCGATGGCCTTGCCAGGGCCGAGCATGTCCTCCCACCAGCCCGCGCTGGGGTCTTGTGCGTTGGAGGCTGCGTGGGCGCTGGGGGAAAGTCCGGTGAAAATCAGCACCGCGTTGTCGCGTGCCGCGTTCAGCGTGCCCCAGGTTTCGAAGGCGACGTGCGCACCGTGCAACGCGCCGCCGCGCTTCATCGCGAACGGCGAGACTAGCTTGAAATACTGGCGCGCATCGCTCATGACCCTTCCTTAGTGCACTTTGTCGATCAGGATGCTGACGGGGGTCTTGCTGTCGACCGCCACGACGCCGGCATCGCCTTCCAGATCGCCTGGCCGGGCGACGGCCTGGCCACTATGACTGATGCGCGCGCCGACGAAAACACGCGGCACGGACGACAGTTTCATCGACGGCAGCATACTCATCGCATCGGTCAGGGTGACGGTGGCGGGCAGTTGGCTTGCGCTCAAGCGGGCCACGGCCAGCGGCATCGGCGGGCCGCTTGGGGCGCGCGCGTAGACGAACAGCGAGTCGCCGGTGGCGAGTTTGGCTTTCAGCGCCGGCGCGATGGCAACTTTTACCTGCAGTGCCGCTGCCGGTGCCTGCACGGGGGACGAAGCGCCCGTGCGCGAGGCAGACGCCGGGGTACCCCCTGCGCGCGCATCGGCCAGCGCAATCTGTTGCGCCACCGCTTGCGCGACATTGGAGCCGGGCTGCAGCTGCGGCTGCAGCACACGCCAGGTCGCGGCGGCATCGGCAAAGTGGCCCTGCTGGAAATCGCTGATGCCCAGCAGCCATAGTCCGCGCTGGTTGTCCGGTTCCAGCTTGACCGCCTGTTCCAGCAGCTCGTGGGCGCGGTCTCCGATGCGATGGTCCGGCTGCAGGGCCGCATCGGATTCGGCCCAGCCGACCATCGCGGTCGTATCGTTCGGAGTCACTTGCAGCACGTGGGCGAACGCATCACGCGCTTCGTCCATATGCTGCATTTCGGTGGCGGCCTGGGCGAGCAGCATCCAGCCCTGCACGTCCTTGGGATTGCTGGCCAGATGCGCGCGCAGTTCGTCCAGCGCCTTGTTGATGTCGGTAACCTGCGCCGCTTGCGTGGCGACGCCGTTCAAGGTCGATGGCGTGCCCACCCTCAGGTACAACAGCGCCGTGCCGGCCGGAACGGCCAGCACGATCAGCAGCATCAGGGCGAACACGCCGCGCGGCTGGCCCGATTTGCGGCCGTTGCGAAGCAGGGGAACCAGCAGCAGTGCCAGCGCCACAGCGATCATCACTGCGGCGGCGATGTAGAAAGCGAACTTCACCAATCGTCCCCATTGTCGGCCGGTGCGGCGGGTGTGCCGGTGCGACTGCGCTTGTTGATGGTGTAACCCACCGCAACGCCACCGGCGATCAGGATCAACAGCGGCCCGAACCAGAGCAGCCAGGTGCGCGGGTTGACCGGCGGATCGTAAAGCACGAAGTCGGAGTAGCGGTCTACCAGGTATTGCTTGATCTGCGCGTCGCTCTTGCCTTGCTGCATCAGCTCGAACACCTTGTGGCGCAGGTCGCGCGCGAAATCGGCGTTCGAATCGGCAAGGTCTTCGTCCTGGCAGACCAGGCAGCGCAGTTCGCCGGTGAGATGCTGAAAACGCAATTCCTCGGCGTGATCGCGAAACGGCAACGGATCGATCGCCTGCGCCATCGCCAGGCCGCTGACGACCATGAGCGCCAGCCAGGCCCCCTTGCGCAACAGTCCGCCCATCACGGCGCTTCCTTTTGCAGCGCGTCGATGGCCGGCTTCAATTGCTGTGCGATCACGTCCGGCGTCAGCGGGCCGATGCGCTTGTAGCGGATCACGCCCTTGCTGTCGATCAGGAAGGTTTCCGGTGCGCCATACACGCCGAAATCGATCGCGGTGTGGCCCGATGGGTCGGCAATCACAAGGTCATAGGGATTGCCGTGCTGCGCCAGCCAGGCTTTGGCGTCGGCCGGGTCGTCCTTGTAGTCGTAGCCGATCACCGGAACCCCAAAAGTTTTCGATTCCGCCATCAGAACGGGATGTTCCTCGCCACAGGCGAAGCACCAGCTGGCGAAGACATTGATCAGATACGGCTTGCCCAGCATCGCATCCTTGCTCACCGTTTGCGCGGGGTTGTCCAGCCTGGGCAGCACAAACGCGGGCGCGGGCTTGTTGATGAGCGGCGAGGGTACCGCGGTGGGATCGTGCGAGCTGTTCCACCAGATGCCAAAGCCGAGCAGGCCAGCCAGCAGTACGAAGCCGATGAACGGCAACAGGCGGCCCATGTCTTAAGCCTCCTGCACGGTGGCGGTGATCGTCTGCGCGGCTTCGGCTTCGCGTTTCACGCGGAAACGGCGATCGGCCGCGCTGACGAAGCCGCCCAGCATCATGAACAGGCCGCCGGCCCAGATCCAGCGGATGAACGGTTTGGTATACAGGCGCAATGCCCAAGCGCGTTCCACGTGGTTCGGATCCATCGGCTCGCCCAGCGCGACGTAGAGATCGCGCGTGATACCCGGATCGACCGCCGATTCGGTCTGGACCTGTTCGTGCACATAGGTGCGCTTCTGCGGATGCATCACCGCCACCGGCGCGCCGTTGCGCGTTACCGTAACCACGCCTTGCACGGCTTGCCAATTGGGGCCGGTGGTTTGCGTAACGCCGTCGAAGTGGAATTGATAGCCGCCCACGGTGGCGACCTGTCCGGGCGTCATGCGCACATCGCGGGTTACGCTCAACGATTCGGAAAGCATCACGCCGATCAGGAAAACCGCCACGCCTGCATGGGCCAGCAGCATGCCGGCCATTTCCGCCGGATAGCGGCGTCCGCGCGGCATCTCGCGCCAACGCTTGACGATGTACAGCGCCACGCCCACGCCAACCCACACCGCACTGGCAACGCCCGCAATCGCCTTCAGTTGCCCCTGCACGAAGAAGGCCGCGAGCAAGGCGCAGGCAAGCGCGGCGATCCCCGCACGCACAAGCACCTGCTTGAGTACGGGCGTATCGCTTTTGCCCCAGCGCAAATAAGGCCCGAACGGCAACAACAGGATTACCGGCAGCATCAGCAGCGGAAACAATAGGCCGAAGTAGGGCGGTCCCACCGAAATCTTGCCCAGGTTCAGCGCATCGCCCAGCAGCGGAAACAGCGTGCCCAGCATCACCATGGCCGCGGCGACGGTGAACATCAGGTTGCCGATCAGGATGGCGCTTTCGCGCGACACCAGCGCAAATGCCTTGCCGCCCGCTACTTTCGGCGCGCGTAACGCGTAAAGCAGCAGCGATCCGCCCACCACCACGGCCAGGAAGCCCAGGATGAAGGTGCCACGGCGCGGATCGGAAGCGAACGCATGCACCGAGGTAAGAATGCCCGAGCGAACCAGAAACGTGCCCAGCAGCGACAGCGAGAACGCAAACAGCGACAGCAGAATGGTCCACGCGCGCAGCGATCCACGCTTTTCGGTGACGGCTTGCGCATGGATCAGCGCCACGCCGACCAGCCACGGCATGAAGCTCGCGTTCTCCACCGGATCCCAGAACCACCAGCCGCCCCAGCCCAGTTCGGCATACGACCACCAGCTGCCCGCCACGATGCCGCAGGACAGGAAGGCCCATGCGGCATTGGTCCACGGCCGCGCCCAGCGCACCCATGCCTGTTCCATCGAACCACCCAGCAACGCCGCGATGGAAAACGCGAACGCCACCGAGAAACCCACGTAGCCCATGTACAGCACCGGCGGGTGGAAGGTCATGCCCGGATCCTGCAGCACCGGGTTGAGGTCGGCGCCGTCCGGCGGCATCGGCAACAAACGGCCGAACGGGTTGGACGTGAACAGGATGAAGGCGAGGAAACCGGTGGAAATGATGCCGAGCACGCCGAGTACGCGCGCAAGAAACACCTCCGGCAGCTGGCGGCTGAACAAGGCCAGCGCCACCGTCCACACGTTGAGGATCAATACCCACAACAGCATCGACCCTTCATGCGCGCCCCACACCGCGGCAATGCGGTAATACCAGGGCAACTGCAGGTTGGAATTGTCCGCGACGTACTGCACCGAAAAATCGAAGTGCAGGAACGCCCATACCAGGATCGCGAACGCGAGCGCCACGAACACCGCCTGGCCGCTCGCGGCAGGACGCGCCACGGCCATCAGCGCGCGATTGCCCCGCCATGCGCCCAGCAGCGGCAGCGTGCTCTGCGCGATGGCCAGCAGCAACGCAAGGATAAGTGCCAGTTGACCGAGTTCAGGGGTCATAGCGTGGATTTGTCCTGGCCGGCCGACTCATCGATGTGCTTGCCCTGGTGGGCTTTGGCCATGGCGTCTTTGAGCTCTTTGGGCATGTAGGTTTCATCGTGCTTGGCCAGCACCTCGGTGGCCACGAAGCGCGCGCCCTCCATGTGCCCGGTGGCGATCACCGATTGGTTTTCGCGGAACAGGTCCGGCAGGATGCCGTTGTATTCCACCGGCATCGCGCCGCCGGCATCGACCACGGTGAAGGTGACCTGCAGCGAGTCGCTGCTGTGCTGGATGGAGCCTGCCTTCACCATGCCGCCGAGACGGAAATTTTTGTAGTGCGCGGCATCCCCCGCCTGCACCTGCGAGGGGGTGAACAGGTAGTTCATGTTCTGCTGCAGCGCATACACCACCAGCGCCGCCGCCACGATCACGGCAACCAGTACGGCGATGACGATGGTGAGCCTGCGTTGACGTGTCGGGTTCATAAAGAAATAAGTGCCGGTCGAAGGCCGTTAGGGATGCTCTGATCAATGCTTCGCAGGTGTCACCCGCTCTGTCTGTTCGCAGGCCACAGGACCATCGGCGCTGGCAGACTGGTTGTCTGTCAAGACGATGGACCGAAGGCCTGCGAACAGACAGAGCGGGCCCCGCATCCTGAATTGACTTGATGGGGTGATGTCCAGAAGGCCCGCAGGCGGTGTTGCGTGGCGTCGGGAAGACTGGCCGTCTTGCCAAGCCGCGCGGCACCGCCTGCGGGCCTTCTGGACATCATGCCACCTGCGAATCATTGATCAGAGCATCCCTAGGTTGCGGTTGCGGAGTTGCGGTTGTTGCGTTCCTTGCGCGCGTCCTGGCGCGCCATGCGCCCGCGCAGTTCGCGCAGCAGACGGCGGCGGCGAAACTGCGGCGCCAGCCAGTCGATCAGCAACACCAGGAAGAACACGCCATAAGCGGGCCATACATAGGCGGCATAACCGCCCATGGCGAGGAAGGATTGCAGCGTATGGGCGTTCATCGGCGCACCTCGCGCTCGGCGATCTCGCGCACCCAGTCCTTGCCGCTTTCCAGCGACAGCAGATCCACGCGCGCGCGGCCGAACAGGCTGGCGAAGTAGTAGCACTTGGTGGCGGCCATCATCGTCAGCAGCGGCCAGATCATCGATGGCGCGATGGAGGAGGGGCCGAGCAGGCGGATGGTCGAACCTTGATGCAGCGTGTTCCACCAGTTCACCGAGAAATGCACGATCGGCACGTTGACGATGCCGATCAAGGCCAGGAACGCGGCGGTGCGCGCACCCTGGCGGCGATCCTCGAACGAGTGATACAGCGCGATCACGCCCAGGTACAAAAACAGCAACACCAATTCGGAAGTCAGCCGTGCATCCCACGTCCACCACGTGCCCCACATGCGTGCGCCCCACAGCGAACCGGTGACCAGGGTTATGAAGGTGAACGATGCGCCGATCGGCGCCGATGCCATTGCCGCCACTTCGGCCAGCTTGATGCGCCACACCAGCGCGATGAACGAAGCGATGCCCATCACCGCGTAGATGAACAGGCTCATCCAGGCACAGGGCACGTGGATGAAGATGATGCGGTAGTCATCGCCCTGCTGATAATCCGGCGGCGCCAGCACCAATCCGCCATAGAGCGCGACCAGGCCCAGGATCAGGGCCAAGGCGATCGCCCATGGACGCAACTTGCCGGCGAAGCCGTAGAACACCGGCGGCGAGCTCAACTTGTGCAACCACAGCGGAATCCAGCGGGCCATAGGCGATCTTAAGAATCCAGCGCGATACGAAGTGCGGCAGCGCAGGCCAACGGCGCCAGCACTACAGCCAGGGCAAGCGCTGCGCCCAGCCATGCGATGGGGGCGGTCCACGGCAGCCCCTGTTGGGCGGCTGCCAGAGCCCCGGCGGCGAAGATCACCACCGGCACGCACAGCGGCAGCAGCATCAAGGCCAGCAGCATACCAGAGCGCCGCGTCCCGGCCGTAAGCGCCACCAGTATTGCACCCAGCAGGCTGAGCAGCGGCGTTGCCAGCAGCAGCGCCAGCAGCAGCACCGGTACCACCGGCGCGGGCAGGTGCAGCATGCCGGCCAGCAGCGGCGCGATCACGATCAGCGGAACGGCCGTGGCCACCCAATGCGCCAGGATCTTCATGCCAAGCATCAGGGCCAGCGGCTGTGGCGCCAGCATCAGTTGCTCCAGCGAGCCGTCCTCGATATCGCTGCGGAACATCGCGTCCAACGCCAGCAGCATGGCCAGCAGCACCGTCACCAGCACCGCGCCGCCGGCGATCCTCCGCAGCAGGGCCTCTTCCGGGCCCAGCGCGAACGGAAACAACGAGATGACGATCAGCGCATACAGCACCGGCAGCAGCATGTCGCCGCGCTGGCGCCAGGCCAAGGTGAGATCGCGGCGCAGGATGGCGGTGCAGGCGTGGCCCAGCCTCGGACGTCGCAGCTCAGCCATGCAGCCGGATCCGCTGCGGCTCGCCGCCGTGGAACTGCACGGCGCCATGGCTGGTGACCAGGGCCGCGCCGCCGTGCGCGATGTGCGCTTCCAGCAGACCGTTGACCAGCTCGATGCCGGCCCGGTCCAGGTTGGCGTAGGGCTCGTCCAGCAACCACAGCGCGGCGGGAACCAGCAGCAGGCGCGCCAGCGCGACGCGTTTTTTCTGGCCGGCCGAAAGTTTGCGCACCGGCTCGTCGCCGAAGCCGGCCAGCCCCACGCGCGCCAGGGCGTTGTCGATGTCGCTGTGCTCGCGGTGACCGTGCAGGCCGACGGCAAAGCGCAGGTTCTCGCGTGCGCTCAGTTCGGCCTTGAGCCCTAGCTGATGGCCCAGGAACAGCACCTCGCCGCTGCAGCGGTCCCAGCTCAGCGGCTGGCCGCGCCAGTAGAGCTGGCCTTCCTCCGGCCGCAGCAAGCCGGTGAGGATGCGCATCAGGGTGGTCTTGCCGCTGCCGTTGTCGCCTTCGATCAAGGTCAGTTCGCCTGCATCGAGACGAAAATCCAGCGGGCCGAACACCGGTTCGTCCTGGCGGTGGAAGCTTAAGGCGCGTGCTTCAAGCAGCGGCGTGGCGGAGGGCTCGGAGGTCATCGCCGGCATTGTCGAGAAGGCTCAACCGGCTTGTCCATGCGGCGGCCTGTCACTGGTCAGGCGCAGCCGTGCCGCGCCGGCGCCCAGTCCATGGACGTAGGCGTTCTGGTGGAATTGTTGCGCCAGTTTGTCGATCTCTTCCAGCTCGGGGCCGATCACGAAAAAGCTGGGTTCGCGCCAGTCGCGGCCCGCGCCGAGCCCGGGGCGGATGTAGAGCGTGCGCCGCAGCCCGCGCAGCGCTCCCAGCAGGGCGATCTGCGCAGCATGGTTGAGCGAGCGCGGCAGCAGCATCGACTGCGGATTCCAGGCGGTGATGAAGGCCCAGCCGCGGCCGCCGGTCAGCGCCTGCAGCGCGGCAGGTAGAACCTTGTCGATGCGGATGCTGGCCCAGCCGCCTTGCAGCAGGCGTACGCGGTAGTCGGTGGTCCGGTAATGGGTAATCAGCGTGCTGTCCATCTGACAACTTTACGCTCTTAGCCTGGGGAGTGGGGGCAGGGTGGCTTGCAGCGCGGCGACGGCGGCATCCAGCGAAACCGTGCCGGCATCGGTGGAGCCGCGCAGCAATTGTTCAAGCAATTGATCCTGTGCGCGGCCACGTTCATAGGCGTAGGCGTACGGCAGGTGGGTGAAGGTGACCATGCGGTAGCGCGCCATGAAGTGCCTGGGCGCCCGCTCGGCCAGCCGCGCGCCCAGTTCGCGCTTGGCCAGGTAGTGCGGATCGGCGACCGAATCGCGCATCTCGATGTAGTTCTCCAATGCCATCGCCGCGATTGCGTTGGCGTTGGGCTGGCGGACGCGCTGGAATTCGGCGAAGGCATCGGCGCTGTCGTGGCCCGATTCGGCCAGCAGGTCGGCCAGCACCACCGTGTCTTCGAAGCCGCAGTTCATGCCCTGGCCGTGGAACGGCACGATGGCGTGCGCCGCATCGCCGATCAGAAGGGCGCGTCCGTCGATGTGCCAGCGGTCGAGATAAAGCGTGGAGAGCGTGCCGACCGGATGGCTGTCGTAATCCTCGGCCAGGCGCGGAATCTGCGGCAGCAGGTCGGGGAAGTCTTCGTGCAAGAACGCCTCGGCGGCCGCGCCATCGGGCAACGTGTCGAAACTGGGATGCGGCCCGTGCGCGGGCAAGAACAAGGTAACGGTGAAGCTGCCTTCGGTGTTGGGCAGGGCAATGCACATGTAGCGACCGCGCGGCCAGATGTGCAGCGCGTGCGGTTCGATGGCGAAGCGTTCGGCGCCGCTGCCCGGCGGAATTTCCAGCTCCTTGTAACCGTGGCCGAGAGATTCGACGCGGATGCCCAGCGGCGCATACGCGTCCATCGCCGCGCGCAGGGCGGAGCCGGCGCCATCGGCACCGATCAGCATGGATGCCTCATGATGGCGTTGCGTGCCGTGTTCGTCGGCCAGCACGACGCGCTGCCGGTCCAAGTCGGCCGACACCAGCGATTGGCCGAAATGCAGCGTTACACCTGCCGCTTCCGCCGCTTCGAGCAGCAGCTTGTTCAAGGCGGCGCGGGAGACCGACCAGATCACTTCGCTGTCGTCCACGCCGTAGCGCTGCAGGCTCGGGGCGCCTTCGCGCGGATGCACCATGCGTCCGCGCATCATCACGGTTTGTTGCAGCACGTCCTCGGCCAGCCCGGCGCTGCGCAGGGCTTGCAGCCCACGCTCGGCCAGCGCCAGGTTGATCGAGCGGCCGCCCAGGAAACCGAACCGCCGCGGGTCGGGACGCTTTTCGAACACCTCCACGGCGAAACCGCGCCGGGCCAGCAGTTGCGCCATCAAGGCGCCAACCAGGCCACCGCCAATCAGGGTGATGGATTGCCGTGTCATGCCGCGTCTCGTGGAAGGTAGCGCAACACTTTTCCGCAACGGCGCCGTTCCCGCAAGTACGGCCGCCGCAGGCGCTTAGAAGCTCATGAAGTAGCCGCCGTTCACCGGCAGGTTGGCGCCGGTGATGTAGCTGGCGTCGTCGGCGGTGAGAAAGACCACGGCGCGCGCGATGTCCGACGGTGTGCCCAGGCGTCCTACGGGAATGTCGGAAATGATCTGCTGGCGGATATCTTCCGGCACTGCCGCCACCATCGGCGTATCGCAATATCCGGGCGAAACGGTGTTGACGGTGACGCCCTTGCGCGCCGTTTCGCGCGCCAGCGCCATGCTAAATCCATGCACGCCGGCCTTGGCCGCCGAGTAGTTGGTTTGCCCGAACTGGCCGGTCTGGCCGTTGACCGAACTCAAGTTGACGATGCGCCCGAAATGGCGGGTGGTCATGCCTTCGACCACGTGCCGGCACATGTTGAATACGCCATCGAGGTTCACGCGCATCAACTCGTGCCATTGCTGCGGATCCATCTTGCGCAGGCTGGTGTCGCGCGTGATGCCGGCGGCATTGACCAGGATGTCGGCATGACCGATGTTGCGCTCGATGTATTCGATCAGGTTGCCGCAAGCCTTGAAGTCGCTGACGTCGCAGGGTTCGAAGCGGATGGCGCCGTCGTAGGAGGCGGTGCTCGCGCGAAACGCTTCGATGCGTTCGCCGCGCGTGGCCAGGTCCACGGCGATGACGGCGCGTCCGGCTTGCGCCAGCCGCATGCAGATTTCGGTGCCGATGCCGCCGATGCCGCCGGTAACAATGGCGACACGTGCTGCGGGGGTTGACGAAACCATCACGAAATTCCCTCAACGCATGCCGCGCGGCAGCACATGTTGTGCTGCAGCGGGAAGTAGGCGAAACGGATCAGGGCTTCTTGGTGCCCGGACGACCGGGCTGGCCCGGCGCGGAATGGGTCTGCGAGGCGGCATCGAGGAACCCGCGCTGCATCGACTTCCAGGCGTCCAGGTTGCGCTCGGTCAGCTCGTTCAGCAGCGACCAGGGGGTTTGCCCCATCAGGCTGTTGAGCTGGGTTCGGAACTGCTGCTGCTGGTCCAGGAAGACCTGCAGGCTGCGTTCCAGGTACGGCCCCATGAATCCCTGCAGGGAGTCGCCGTAGAAACGGATGATCTGGCTCAGCAGCTGCGGCGAGAGCATCGGCTGACCTTTTTCCTCGTGCTCGGAGATGATCTGCAGCAGCACGGAGCGGGTCAGGTCCTCGCCGGATTTGGCGTCGCGGACCTCGAAGTGTTCGCCATCCAGAACCAGCTGACGGACCTCTTCCAGCGTGATGTAGCTGGAGATTTCCGTGTCGTAGAGCCGACGGTTCGGATACTTCTTGATGATGCGGTTTGTTTGTGCCATGCGACACAAACTAGCAGAAGGTATTGCGCCGCACCAGTCAGCCGCCGCCTTTTATGCTGCACCCCGGGGTGCAGCAATAGCCTGGGATCAATGCCCCGCCGCACCCCCGCCGGCCGTGCCGAAGGGCGGCCGGGCCAGCCAAAGTACCGGCAACAGCAGCACGAACAGCACGGCGCAGCCGTAGAAGATGTCGTTGACCGCCAGGGTATAGCCCTCGCGGTCCACGATCTGGTTGATATAACCCAGTTGCCGCGCCGCGCTCATGCCCAGGTGAGACAGGCCGTGCAGGTACTGCGTCGTGGCCGGGGCGCCATCGCTCACGTACTCGCTCAGGGTGGCGTGGTGGTAGATGCCGCGGTGTTGCCACAGGGTCACCATCACCGCGGTGGAGACACTGGAGCCCAGCGTGCGGAAGAAGTTGGAAAGACCCGATGCGCTGGCGATCTCCGCCGTGGGCAGCCCGGACAGGTAGATCTGGTTCAGCGGGATGAAGAAACATGGGATCGCCAGGCCCATCACGAAGCGCGGCACGATCAGCGTGCCGAACGATGCGTCGCTGGCGAAGGTGGAAAACCAGTACGAGGTGGCCGCAAAGATGATGAAGGCCAGCGATACCAGGATGCGCAGGTCGATCCTGTGCATGTTGCGCCCGATCAGGGGCGAAAACACGAATGCCAGCACGCCGCTGGGCGCCGCGGCGAGTCCGGCCCAGGTGGCGGTGTAGCCCAGCGTGGTCTGCAGCCACAGCGGAAACACCACGTTGATGCCGAAGAACGCGAACATGCCCATCGACAGGCTGATCACGCCCGCGGTGAAATTGCGTTTCTTGAACAGCGTAAGGTCGATCACCGGATGCTTGGCGTGGATTTCCCATACCACCAGAAACGTGAGGCAAACCAGCGCGATCAGCCCCAGTGACAGAATCAACGTGGAATTGAACCAGTCGTGATCGTTGCCGTTGTCCAGCATGAACTGCAGGCAGCCCACGCCGGCCACCAGCAGCACCAGGCCGATCACATCGATGGGCGCTTTCACCGTCTTGGTTTCGCGCTTGTGCAGCAACGTCCAGGTAATGATCGCGGCCAGAATGCCCACCGGCGCGTTGATGTAGAAAATCCACGGCCAGGAAAAATTATCGGTGATCCAACCGCCGAGGATCGGCCCGAAAATCGGTGCGATCACCACGGTCATCGCCCACATCGCCAGCGCGATGCCCTGCTTCTCTCTTGGATAGCTGGACAGCAGCAGGGTCAGCGACAAGGCCACCATCGGGCCTGAGCCGGCGCCCTGCATCAGGCGGGCGAACACCAGCATGGGCATGGTGGTGGCGGCGCCGCACAGCATCGAGAACAGCACGAACAGGACTACCGAAGTGACGAAGGTGCGCACTTCGCCGAAGCGGCGCGCAATCCAGCCGGTAAGCGGCTGCATGATCGCGCTGGCCAGCGAGTAGGAGCTGATCGTCCAGGTGCCTTCGTTGGGGCTCACCGCGAGGCTGCCGGCGATATGCGGCACGGATACATTGACGATGGTCATGTCCAGCACCTCCATGAAGGTGCTGAAGGCGACCGCGATGGTCAGCAGCACCAGCGGGGTGCCGTGCAGCGGCTTCAACGGCGCCGCGTTCGGTGGGGTGGCAGCCATGGGTGCGCTCGTCAGGCCCGCATCAGTGGGAGGTATCGGCTTGGCCGCCGAGGTTGGCGCGGATGATCTTCTCCGCTTGCGCGTCGGCCTGGCTGGCGACCTGGTCGTACACCGAGGTTTCGGCCGGGGCCTGTTGCGGTGCGCCGGCCAGCAGCGGGCCCTTGTCGTTGGTGATGTCGACGGTGACGTCGGCGGACAGGCCGATGCGCAGCGGATGTTTATCCAGTTCGTCGTTATCCAGCGCTATCCGCACCGGCACGCGCTGGACTACCTTGATCCAGTTGCCGGTGGCGTTCTGCGCGGGCAGCAGCGAAAACACGCTGCCGGTGCCTGCGCCCAGGCCAATGACCTTGCCGTGATATTCCACGCCGCCACCGTAGATGTCCGTGGTGATCTTCACCGGCTGGCCGATGCGGATGTGGCGCAACTGGTTTTCCTTGAAGTTGGCATCGACCCACAGGTTGTGCAGCGGAATGATGGTCATCAGCTGCTCGCCTGGCGTGATGCTGCTGCCCAACTGCACGCTGCGCTGGGCGACATAGCCGGAAACCGGGGCGACGATGGTGTTGCGCTGTGCGGCCACCCAGGCGGCGCGAAAATTCGCGCGGGCCTGCAGCACGGCCGGATTGTCGGCAATGTCGGTGCCTTCCACCGCTGCCAGCGATGCCTTGGCCTGCGCCTTGGCCTGGTCGAGCGCGGCGCGCGCCTGCGCGACACTGTCGCGCATGTGTTGCACGATTTCCGGCGATTCGGCCTGCGCGGCGACCAGCGGCAGATGGCGCCTGAGATCGGCCTCGGCCTTGCGCAGGTCGACCTCGCGCGCGGCGACGGCGGCATCGGCGCCGGTGACGGTGTCGGTTTGTTCGCGCACCTGGCGCACGGCCTGCGCAAGCGCGCTGCTGGCCTGGCGCAAGCGTACATCGGCATCGGTGCCGTCCAGTTTCACCAGCACCTGTCCGGCTTGGACGTGTTGCGTGTCGTCGGTCATGATGGCCGTGACGGTGCCGGCCACCTGCGAGGACAACGCCACCTGGTAGCCGCCCACGTAGGCGTTATCGGTGCTTTCTCGCGTGGAAAAGACAAAGATCCACAACAGCAGCCACGCCAGCGCGGCAAGCACGAAAACGCCGCCTACGATCAGCAGCGCGCGGCTGCGCTTGGCGGGGTTTTTCGCGGCAAGGCCGCTGTCGTTGGTGTCCTTGGCGATAGCGGACTCAGAGGCGCTCATGGGGCGGTGGCTCCGTCGGAGTGAAAGTGGGAAGAGGTGGATGAGGACGCGCTCGCAGGCGTCGCATTGTTGTCGATATCGGAGCGATAGCCGCCGCCCAGCGCCTTGATCAGCGCCAGATCCGTGCTCAGCGCCTGCGCGTGCAGGCTCACTGCCAGGTCGCGCTGTTGCAGAAGCTGCGCCTGGGCCGCGAGGCTTTCGCGCGCGTCCTGGGTACCTTGCCGGACGCGTGCCAGCGCGGTACCGACCAGCATGTCGCTGGCGTGCACTTGGACGTCCTGCTTGCGGCGGCGCGCGGCGATCTGCTTGGCCGTGACGGCCTCCGTCGCCACGTCGCGCGCGGCATCCCGCACCGCGACGTTGTATTGCGCAATGGCAGCATCGAGCTGCGCGCGGCTCGCACCGTAATTGGCCTTCAGCTGGCCGCCTTCGAAGATGGGCAGGTGTACCGCCGGCGTGATGCCGAAAACGCGGCTGCCCCAATCGAACAGATGGCCAAGATCGCCCGAACTGCCCTTGGAAAAGCCGGGAATGTCCGGCGCCCCCTGGTTGGTGCTGGAAAGGCCGGCCATGGCATTGATGCTGACGTCGGGGAAGTATTGGGCACGTGCGACATCGGTCTGCTTGAGCGCCGCTTCTACCTGCCAGCGGCTGGCGGCGATGTCAGGGCGGCGTGCGATCAGGTCCAGGCGAGCATCATCGGGCAACGCGCCTTCGATGCTCGGTAGCGCATGCGCATGCAGCTTGGGGAGATCGGCGGGCGATACGCCCGCCAACGCGGCAAGTGCCACCTTGCGAAGCTCGATCGAACCCTGCAAGGTCACTTGCGTCTGCTGCGCGTTGGCCAGTTGCGCGCGCGCCTGCTGTACGGTGTCAGGCAGATCCACGCCTTGTTTCACGCGAAGCTCGGCGATCTGCAGGAGTTGCCGCTGGATCTGGACGGACTGCCGTGCCAGCCGGAGCCGCGCTTCGTCGGCCAGCCACGCGAAGTAGGTGTCGGCGACGGCGTTTTGCAGGGTCAACGCCGCGGCACTGTGCTGCGCCTGGGCCGCGTGCGCCTGGTCGAGCGCCGCTTCGATCGATGCGCGTTTTTTACCCCACCAGTCGAAGTCGTATTCGGCCTGCACGCCAAGGTCCGCCTGGTCGTACCAGTTGAAGCCGAGCAACGAGGGTGGGAACAGGCCGTGATCGCTCATGCGCTGGCGCGTGAGTTGCGCGTTGCCGTTGATGGTCAGGCCCGCCTGCGCCGCCGCGACTTTCACGGACTGTTCGGCCGTTTGTACGCGCGATCGGGCTTGCACCAGATCGGGCGACTGCTTCATTGCCAGATCGATCAACTGATCCAGTTGCGGATCGTTGTACACGCGCCACCAGTCGGCTGCCGGCCAGCCGGGGCGCGTGGGCACCTGCAAGCCGGCCAGCGGCACATCGTCGCGCAGTGCCGGGTGCTGCACTTTCTTGGGAATAAAACCGCAGCCGGCGAGGCCGGCGGCAAGCAGCACCGCCATCGCAAAGGGGCGCAGGCGCGAGGGCGCGGGTAGGGCAGCTAGGTTCATAGTGGATCACCCGCTTCGTTTTCGAAATGGCTGATGTTGTCGGCAAGCTTGCGCAGCAAGCGGCTGAGATGACGCCGGTCGGTCTCGGAAAAGCCCGCGAAAATCAGCCGCACGGGTGGGATCATTGCGGGCAGCATTTTTTGCACGAAGCGCCGGCCGGCGGCGGTGATGCGCATCACCACGCGCCGCCGGTCGTCGGCGCTGGGGCCGCGCGTGATCAGGCCGCGCTTGGCCAGCGCATCGGCGATGCGGGTCATGTTGGTTGCCCCTTGGGAGGTGAATTCGCACAGTTCGCCCGGCGTGGAACTGCCGTCGGGCCGCGAGAACAGGATCATCAAGGTGCGAAACTCGCTGTCGTTGAGCTTGAACGGCTTGAGCGTGTTTTCGAACTGTTCTTTCATGCGCTCGCCCACCAGTAGCAGTACGCGGCAGAGGCCGGCTTCTTCCGGCACCTCGGGTACGGCCTGGCGGACACGGGCAATGCCCTCGTCCAAGTGTTTCAATTTTTCGAGCAATGACATTTCATCGGTGCATATTTCACTGATGAAATAAATGATGGGCATTATGGCGGCGGCTTGCAAGTGCCTTGGTTCATGCCGATGGGGTGCTCAGAGACCGAACAGCCGGCGCACGTTGGCCGTGGTGGCTGCGGCAACCTGCGCGGGATCTTCGTTGCGCAATGCCGCCACGCAGGCCAGGACGTCGGTGAGATAGGAGGGTTCGTTGCGTTCGCCGCGATGCGCGGCGCCGGGTTGGTCCGGGGCGTCGCTTTCGAGCAGCAGGTATTGGATGGGCATGCCGGTGACGATCCGCCGCAGCCGTTGCGCGCGATCGTAGGTGATCGGGCCGCCGATGCCGATGTGAAAGCCGATTTTCCACAATTGTTCGGCTTGCTGCTCGCTGCCGGAGAAGCTGTGCACGACGCCGCGCAAACCGCCCGTTCGGCGCAGCGTCGCGGTCACTTCATCCATCGCGGCGCGCGCGTGCACGATCACCGGCAAGTCGTGTTCGCCGGCGAGCCGCAGCTGCTGTGTGAAGTAGTGGCGCTGCCGCTGCTCGTCCTGTCCGCGCTGGTGGAAGTCAAGGCCGATTTCACCCACCGCCACCGGGCGCTGCGTCTTCAGCCAATGGGCGAGGGTGTGCAGGTGCTCGTCGCGGTGTTCGTGCATGAACATCGGATGCAGGCCATAACCTGGTAGCAGGCCGCTACCCGGCTTGCAAAGGGCGTGGATGCGCGGCCAGCTCGCCGCCGTGGTGCCCGGTACGACCAGCAGCTCCAGGCCGGCACCATGTGCGCGCTCGAGCGTCGCCGCGCGGTCCGGGTCGAAGCGTGCGTCGTCCAGGTGAACGTGGCTGTCGGCGAGTGTGGGCATGCTGGAACGGGTCCGTCGCGGCAAGGTGCGGTGGAGTCGACAGTTTTGAAATCAGTCTAGGCGCTATTCAGCGTAGCGGCGCTTCAATGCGCCTGCGCAATATATTTCGCTATATTTCGAGGGTCGTGGCTTTGGGTCGCGCCTATTTATGATCCGGGAGAGTCTGAAATGAGCAAGTTGGTAGTCAAGGCATTGTGCATGAGTCTGGCGGCGACCTTTGCACTGGGTTTGACGGCCTGCAGCAAGCAGGCGGCGACCACCGCCGACGGCACGGGTGCGGCGGCGGCAAGCAGTGTGGCGGTGGCAGGCAGCGCGCCGGCCGGCGCCCAGGCGACCGCCGGGCAGCCTGGGGCTGCCGCCGGTGGCGCGCTCTACGCGCAGGTGGTGAGCGTACAGCCGGTCAGCCAGGAAGCCGGACCGCCGCAGCAGGTCTGTCATGACGAGACCGTATACAAAAAAGTGCCGCCGAAGGATCAGCACCGGATCGCGGGCACAGTCATCGGCGCGGTCGCCGGCGGCCTGCTGGGCCACATGATCGGCGGCGGCAAGGGTAATGCGCTGGCGACTGTCGCCGGTGCGGCGGGTGGCGGGTACGCGGGTAATCGCATCGAGGCCAACGCGCAGAATCACAACGTCAAGGCCGAGGTGGTACGCCGTTGCACTACGGTTGCGACTTCGGGCGGTAATATCGCTGCCTATGAGGTGACGTATGTTTTCAACGGCGTCACGCGCACGACCCGCATGGATCACGATCCGGGCAGCCAGGTCATGGTGCAGCCGGACGGTGTCGTGGCAGTTTCGAGCGCGCAATGATCGTTACATCAGGAGGTCGTCATGAATATGAAGTCAGGCAAGTTCGGTCTCGTGGCAGCGTTATGGGTGGCCGTGGCGGCGCTTTCGGGGTGTCAGACGCAACCGGCTTTTCAGGGGCAGACCACCTACGGCTATCGGGGCTGCCAAAGCTGCGGCGTGGTGCAGCAGGTGCAGCAGATCTACATCCAGCAGCAGGGCACCAATAACTCGGGCATCGGTACGGTGATCGGCGCTGTGGCCGGCGGCTTGCTCGGCAGTACGATCGGTCACGGCCGCGGCAATACGGCGGCGATCGTTGGCGGCGCGGTCATCGGCGGTGCGGTGGGTAATCAGGTGGGCGCGGCCAACAGCCAGCCTGGCGGTACGGTGCCCGCGTGGCAGATCGTGATTCGCCTGGACAATGGCCAGTATGCGACGGTTACGCAGATTCCCAATCCCGGCGTTCGCCCCGGCGACTATGTCGTGATCAACAACAACCTGGTCTATCCACGCTGATGGCGATTCAATAAATGGACGTCTAGACGTCCAAAAGAAGAGGCCCTCTTTCGAGGGCCTTTTTTATGGCTTTTCGACGGCTATCAATTGACCGAATAGAATTTGTGATCGCCGATCGTTACCGCAGTGCGGTTATGCGACCATGCCGGCGCAACGGATGCGGTGGCGAAATGGTCGGCTCGCGGTACGAAGAGACGACGCTCATCGGCCGGAAGATCCCAGTTGTCGATCGACTTGCCTGCGATATCCCACGCCTTCTGGAAAGCCTTGAGATTGTCGATATCCTGGGTTTGCGAGGTAGTGCTGAGTGCGAATTGGTGTGGGGATTTCACCACGTCGCAAACCGTATTGCCCCATTGACCGCGTTCGCGTCGACGCATGGCGACTTCCGCCACGGCCATCTGACCGACCGTCGACTGGCTGCGTGCTTCCAGATAGACGGTGGTCGCCAGACAAGTCTGGTCTGCGAGCGGTTGGGGCAGTACGGACATCAGCCACAACAACATGGAAAGTTTCATACCTGCCTCCAACTTGCAGTCGCGCCAGGGCATTACATGCATGCCAGGGCGCAGTTGCGGTGGACGGGCGGGCAGACCGTTCCACCTGGATTTATCGCACGCACCGAAACTTGTGGCGCGAGCGGTTAGCCACCAGAAAGCGTGGCGGAATCGACCAGCATGTCCGGTGCTGATCGGCGTTGATTTGGCAATTACGCTGCGGGCTTAAGAGCCCATGCGTGCAGCGTGTTCGCGCATACGGCGAGTTGTCCTCCGGCAAACACTTCTGCCGGGTCGCGCCGATCCGGACCCCTCCGGTTCGTCGCGTGTTACGGCATCCTGTGGGCTGGTGGATGCCGAAAAAAGTTTGGCGGAATCTAGTGGGGCTTTTTTAAGTTTGCAAGTGCCTGTTCAGGTTGATTCACATTTTGCTCACATTGTGAATCGCGCATGCATCAATTTTGCCAAGTGTCCAAAAGCTCTACTTCGATGCCATCATCGCTAGTGTTTTCCGTACCTTGCGCGATGTTGCTTGCAACCTCGTCAGCGATGACGGCCAGCGCTTCAACGCGTCCGGCATGCGATGTTGCATTGAGCAATCGCACGAATTCACGACCATTGCGGAGCAGCGCTGCGCCATCTGAAACGGGCATGGAAAGTTTGACTCTGTGCAAGTGGCGCTTGTTCCCGCCGCGGTAATGCAGGCGCGCAACGATCTCTTGTCCTGGGTAGCAACCCTTGTCCAGCGCCACCGCACCGAGCCGATGCAGCGACAGCGCAGGTGCAACAAATTCGCCCAGCGCTTCATCGGCAAGCCATGGCCATCCCTCATGCACTTGCGCAGTGCGCCATGCGTCATTGCCGTTGTCCACAGCGTTGGCGTTTGCGTTCAATTGCAACGTGTGCGTGCCGCAGCCAAGACGTATGGTGTCGCTGCTTGCGGCGACGGCATACATAGCTATGTCCTGCGTCGTTGTTGCATCGCTTAAAGTCCATCCGCCGTCGACGAGGACTTTTACGCGCGAGCGAAATACGAAACGACGCAACGCATCGGCGAACGTCGCGGCGTTGCCGCCGCGCAGGACGAGTAGCAGGCGCTCGTCGCTGAGTCTTGCCAGATGAAACAGTGCGCGCACTCGGCCTTGGGCGTCGAGCCAGCTGCTGAACTGCCATTGGCCGTTAGCCAGGGCGTTGACCTGGCTGGTGAACTGGGTGTGTGCGAAAGCGAGGGCGTCCGGGCCTTCGAGCGCAACGATCTGGGCAGTAGGGGAGTTGGGCATGGGCTAGTGATGGGGGCGGTGAGGGTGTGCTGCAAGGCAACGGGCAAGGCCATGCAAAGCTTGATGCCGCCCGTCAACTGGTTGTGCCGCTATGCCGCAAGTATTACGCTTTTAGCGATACGAACCATGCCCGACACATCCTCCAAACCCGCAACCAGTTCCGAACCCGCACCGGCGGAGCGTGCCGTGACGCCCGCTTTGCCCTTGCAGGAGAAGGAGCCGGACGGGCGATCGGCGCCGGATCCCACACGCTACGGCGATTGGGAAAAGAACGGGCGTTGCATCGACTTCTGATCCGCTGCGCTCGGTGCCATGGACGCGGCGATGGAGCAGGGGAACAGGTGGCGATGCGGGCATTAGCGATTCCACCCCAGGATAGCCGCCATGGCAGACACGCGACGACCGGTTTCACCCCACCTGCAGATATATAAGTGGCAAGTGCAGATGGCGACCTCCATCCTGCATCGCGCCACCGGCATCGTGCTTGCCGTGGGCGTTCTGCTCATCGTGTGGGCCATGCTGTCCCTTGCGGCCGGCGAGGACGCCTTCAACCAGTTCAAGGTGTGCATGGGCAGCCCGCTCGGCATGCTGGTGATGTTCGGTTGGAGCTGGGCATTCTTCTACCACTTGTGCAACGGCATCCGTCACCTGGTGCAGGATGCCGGCGCCGGCTACGCCATTTCGCAGTTCGTGCGCTCCAGCTGGGCGTCGGTGGTCGTCAGCATCGTGCTGACGCTGCTGGTCTGGGCCTACGTGCTGACTGCCGGGGGTGCCGCATGAGCACGAATGCGAAGGATCTGCGTAATCCGCTCAAGCGCGCGCGCGGATTGGGCTCGGCCCAGTCCGGGGTGTCGCATTGGTGGACGCAGCGCGTTACCGCCGCGGCGCTGATAGTGCTGGGCCTGTGGCTGGTGGTCACCGTGCTTGGCCTCATGCATGCCGATTATGCGGCCGCCCGCGCCACCCTCGCCAAGCCGTGGAATGCCGTGCTGCTGGTGGCGTTTCTGATCAGCGCGCTGTGGCACGCGGTGCTCGGCCTGCAGGTAGTGATCGAAGATTACGTGCACACCCGCTGGAAGGAAGTCTTCCTGATGGTGGCGATTAAGTTCCTCGCGGTGCTGGGTGCGCTGGCAGGCGCGCTGGCTGTGCTGCGCATCGCATTGGGAGCCTGAGGCCGATGGAAGCCTACAAGATTCAACAACACAAGTACGACGTGATCGTGGTCGGCGCCGGCGGCGCGGGATTGCGCGCCACCTTCGGCCTGGCTGAGAAAGGTCTCAAGGCTGCCTGCATCACCAAGGTGTTCCCGACCCGCTCGCACACCGTGGCGGCGCAAGGCGGCGTGGCTGCCGCGCTCGGCAACATGGGCGAGGACGACTGGCGCTTCCACTTCTACGACACGATCAAGGGCTCGGATTGGCTGGGCGACCAGGACGCGATCGAGTACATGTGCCGCGAGGCCATTCCGGCCATTTACGAGCTGGAACACTACGGTGTGCCGTTCTCCCGCACCGACGACGGCCGCATCTACCAGCGTCCGTTTGGTGGCATGACCACGCATTACGGCAAGGGTACCGCCCAGCGCACCTGCGCGGCAGCGGACCGTACCGGCCATGCGATCCTGCACACGCTTTACCAGCAGGCGCTGGCGCACGACGCCACGTTCTTCATCGAATACTTCGTGATCGACCTGATCTTCGACGAGGAAGGCGTGTGCCGGGGCGTGCTTGCACTGGACATGAATGAAGGCACGCTGCATTTCTTCCGTGGCCAGGCGGTGGTGCTGGCGACGGGTGGTTATGGCCGCGCTTATTTCAGCGCCACCTCCGCCCACACCTGCACGGGCGACGGCGGTGGCATGGTGTTGCGCGCAGGCCTGGCACTGCAGGACATGGAGTTCGTGCAGTTCCATCCCACCGGCATCTACGGTGCCGGCGTGCTGATCACCGAAGGCGTGCGCGGCGAGGGCGGCTATCTCACCAACTCCAATGGCGAACGTTTCATGGAGCGCTACGCGCCCAGCGCCAAGGACCTTGCCTCGCGCGATGTGGTCAGCCGGGCCATCACCCTGGAAGTGCGCGAAGGCCGCGGTGTGGGCGAACAGAAGGATCACGTGCATCTGAACCTGATGCACCTGGGTTCCCAGGTGATCCATGAGCGCCTGCCGGGCATCGCCGAATCCGCGCGCATTTTCGCCGGCGTGGATGTCACCAAGGAGCCGATCCCGGTGCTGCCCACCGTGCACTACAACATGGGCGGCATTCCCACCAACTATCACGGCGAAGTGGTGCAGAAGAAGGGCGACAACGTCGACGCGGTCGTGCCGGGGCTGTTCGCCATCGGCGAAGCGGCGTGCGTGTCCGTGCACGGCGCCAACCGCCTGGGCTCCAACTCGCTGCTCGACCTGGTGGTATTCGGTCGCGCGGTGTCGCATCGCTGTGCCCAGATCATCAAGCCGGGCACCGCGCACAAGGATCTGCCCGCCAGCGTGCTGGACAAGGCGCTCGCCCGCTTCGATGGCCTGCGCAACGCCAGCGGCAGCACGCCGACCGCGAAGATCCGTGCCGAAATGCAGCGCACGATGCAGAAAGACGCCGCCGTGTTCCGTACCGGCGAAACGCTCGCCGAGGGCAGCGCGAAGATTTCGGCGGTCCACGACTCCTTCAAGGACGTCAAGGTCAGCGATCGTTCGATGGTATGGAACTCCGACCTGATCGAGACGCTGGAGCTGTCCAACCTGCTCTCGCAGGCCGTGGCCACCATGCATTCGGCCGAGCAGCGCAAGGAAAGCCGCGGCGCACATGCCCGCGAGGATTTCTCCGAACGCGACGATCACGACTGGATGAAGCACACCCTGGTCAAGGTCGACGAAAACGGCAAGAGCAGCTTCGACTTCCGGCCGGTGCACATGTACACGCTCACCAGCGATGTCGACGTTGTGCCGCCCAAGAAGCGCGTTTACTAAGCATTACCGACTGGAGAGGCAATCGTGGCCGAGTTCACGCTACCGAAGAATTCCAAGATCCAGCCGGGCAAGCATTATCCGGCCAAAGACGCGAAGAAATCGCGTACGTTCCGCATCTATCGCTGGTCGCCGGACGATGGCCAGAACCCGCGCATCGACACCTACGAAGTCGATCTGGCCGCCTGTGGCCCGATGGTTCTGGACGCGCTGCTCAAGATCAAGAACGAAATCGATCCCACGCTCACGCTGCGCCGTTCTTGCCGCGAAGGCATCTGCGGCTCGTGCGCGATGAACATCGACGGCACCAACACGCTGGCCTGTACCAAGGCCATCGAGGATTGCCCCTCGGGCGACGTGAAGATCTACCCGCTGCCGCACATGCCGGTGGTGAAGGATCTGGTGCCCGATCTCACGCACTTCTACGCCCAGTTCGCCTCGATCAAACCCTGGCTGCGCACGCAAAGCGCGGCGCCGGATCGCGAGCGCCTGCAGTCGCCCGAAGACCGCAAGAAGCTCGACGGCCTGTACGAGTGCATCCTTTGCGCGTGCTGCTCGACCAGTTGCCCAAGCTACTGGTGGAACGGCGACCGCTACCTCGGTCCGGCCATCCTGCTGCAGGCGTATCGCTGGATCATCGATTCGCGTGACGAAGATACCGGCGCACGCCTGGACGACCTGGAAGATCCGTTCAAGCTCTACCGCTGCCATACCATCATGAACTGCGCCCGCACCTGCCCGAAGGGTCTAAACCCGGCGAAGGCGATTGCGGAGATCAAAAAGCTGATCGTGGAGCGCCGTTCGGCGTAATCCCGTCCGCCGCCCCGGTCAGTGCCGGGGTGGCGATGCCATGCACAGGCTCTGGGAGTTTATGGACGCCGCCCGCATCAAACGCCTGCAATGGCGCACCCGTCGCGGCACGCGCGAACTCGATTCGCTGTTTGGCGGCTGGCTGGAGCACGCTTTTCCCAGCGCTGACGAAACCATGCAACAGGCCTTCGAGGAACTGCTGGACGTGCAGGATCCAGACCTTTGGGACTGGGTGATGGGTCACGGCAAGGCCCCGCGCGCGGACTGGCAGGCGATCATCGATGACATCCGCGCCCGCCATCGGCTTTGAGTATCGCCACTCGCGCTGGGCGCAGTGTCTGCTCGTCGCCGTGACCGCCTTGACGCTGCTGGCGACGGCGCTGTCGGGCCTCCCCGGCTGGCTTCGGATAGCCCTCTCGCTCGGTGCCATCGCTGCCTGCGGGCATGCGCTGCGCGGCCTGCGCCTGCCGGTGGTGGCGGTCGGCTGGAGCGGTGGCAGCGGCTGGAGCCTGCACGGCAGGGATGGGGCGGACGAGCCGGCCACGCTGCTCTCGCACAAGGTCGTGCGGACCGCCATCCTGTTGCGCATGGCAAGCCGTCGCCACGGCAAGCTCACGCTCTGGTTGATGCCGGACAACTCCGATGCCGACACCCGCCGGCGTCTGCGCATGCGCCTGGCCCTGGTACGAGCCCGCACCCAAGAGGCCCCCTGACGCCCGCGGTTGCCGCCCGGCGCCGCTTCGGGCACTCTGCGCGCGCGGCACGGTCCAAGTGGTTCCACGATGTAACCGCGATCTACCCAATTAGGCACCCGGACGGCCTGTCACCCGAATCCCATAAGCGAACCCTCCATGTTCCGACCGCTCGAGCTTTTCATCGGCCTGCGCTACTCCCGCGCCAAACGGCGCAACCAGTTCATCTCTTTCATCTCCACCGTCTCCATCGTGTGCATCACGATCAGCGTGATGGCCTTGATCACCGTGATGTCGGTGATGAACGGTTTCGATTACCAGTTGCGCTCGCGCATCCTCGGTGCGATCTCCGATGCCACGGTGTCGGCGGTGTCCGGCGAAAGCGTGCAGAACTGGCAATACGCCATGAAGGTGGTGAAAGCCAATCCGCATGTGCGGGGCGCCGCGCCCTACGTTGAGATCCAAACCTTCATGCAGGCGCAGCGATCCACTGGCGCGCTGGTGCGCGGCATCGATCCGGCGCAAGAGCCCAATGTGTCGGACATCAACAAGCACATGATCGCCGGCTCGTTCGATTCGCTGACGTCCAAGCCCGACAGCTGGAATATCATCCTCGGCAAGGATTTGGCGATTCAACTAGGTGTGGACGTTGGCGATCACGTCACCTTGGTGGTCCCGGAATTGCGCGCGACACCCTTCGGTGCGGTGCCGGTGGTCCGTGGTTTCACGGTCAGCGGCATCTTCGAAATGGGCATGGAGGAGTTCGATTCCGGACTGGGCCTGATCAGCATCGCCAATGCCGAGAAGCTCAAGAGGATCGATGGCCCCACCGGCATCCGCCTGAAGCTCGACGATCTCTACAACGCCGGTCCGGTCGCGCGCGAACTGGCCAATACCCTGGGCCAGGTCTACCAGGTGACCACCTGGATGGACAGCCACGCCAATTTCTTCTCCGCGATCTCGATGGAGAAGAAGGTGATGTTTATCATTCTCTCGCTGATCATCCTGGTCGCGGTGATCAACTTGATCTCCATGCTGATGATGCTGGTCACCGACAAGCAGGCCGATATCGCCATCCTGCGCACGCTCGGTTCCACGCCGCGCAGCATCATGGGCATGTTCATGGTGCAGGGCGTGCTGGTGGGCGTGATCGGCATCGCCTTCGGCGTGACGTTCGGTTCGCTGCTGAGCTGGCAATTGCCCGTCATCGTGAAGTGGATCGAGCACGTCACCGGCATCGTTTTCCTGTCGCCGGACGTCTATTACATCAGCGAAGTGCCCAGCAAGCTCGACTGGCACGACGTGACCTGGGTGGCGTTGATCACCTTTGCCTTCTCCCTGCTGGCCACGCTTTACCCCGCTTGGCGCGCATCCCGGACCCAGCCGGCGCAGGCTTTGCGCTATGAGTAAGCCCATGACGAATGCTTCCACCGACATCGTGCTGCGCGCCAGCCACATCGCCAAGACCTACGAGGAAGGCGACCTGCGCACTACGGTGCTCACCAATGTCAATTTCAGCCTCAAGCGCGGCGAAACGCTGGCGATCGTGGGCGCGTCCGGCTCGGGCAAGAGCACGCTGCTGCACATCATCGGCGGCCTGGACACGTTTACGGGCGGCGAGGTGGAAGTGGAAGGGCAGATGCTCTCCAGGCTGTCCGACGCCGACCGTGGGCGCGTGCGCAATCGTTCGCTGGGCTTCATCTACCAGTTCCATCATCTGCTGCCCGAATTCACGGCGCTGGAGAACGTGTGCATGCCGCTGCTGATTCGCGGCACCGGGGTTGGCGAGGCGCAAAAGCAGGCCAGGACGCTGCTTGAGCGTGTCGGGCTCGGGCAGCGGCTGGAACACAAACCGGCCGAGCTTTCCGGCGGCGAGCGGCAGCGCTGCGCGGTGGCGCGTGCGCTGGTGACGCGCCCTTCCTGCGTGCTGGGCGACGAGCCCACGGGCAACCTGGACGAGGTCAACGCCGAGCAGGTTTATGCGCTGATGCTTGAACTCAATCGTGAAATCGGCACCAGCTTCATCCTGGTCACGCACGACAATCACTTGGCAGCACGCATGGACCGCACGCTGGAGCTGCACAATGGCGAGCTGCGCGAAAAACCTTGAAACACCGGGCCAGTTCGGCATGCATGTCCCATGGGCTCGCGTAAGGTCCGCTGGCGGGCCAAATCTGCATTGCCGGATCCGATAACGAGCCCTTCGCCTACACGAAAAGCCCAAGGTTGGGCGCTAGTGTGCATGGATCGGAACACGGAGCGGGACGCTCATGGTGCAGGGGGGCAAATGGCCTGGGGTGGTTGCGGCGGCGCTGGCGCTGCTGATTGGTATCGCCTCGGTGCAATGGATGTCCGTATTGCCGCCGCCGATGGCGTTGGTTGCGCTGGTGGCGTGCATGGCGATCCTGGCGTGGCGATTTCCGCGCATGCGCTTGCCTGCGATCGTGGCGCTTGGTTTTGCCTGGGCTGCCTGGCGTGGCGCTACCGCCATGGAGGCGCGGTTGCCGCGTGCGTGGGAAGGACAGGATTTCGACGTGGTCGGCCGCATCGAGAGTCTGCCGCGCACCCGGGCCGACGCCACCAGTTTCGAATTCCAGATCGAACGGGCCACGCGCAATGGGCAGGTCATACCCTTGCAGGGCCTGGCGCGCATCAGCTGGTACAACGGCGCGGCAGCGAAGCTTGAGCCCTGCTCGCGCTGGCACCTGGCGTTGCGTTTGCGCAGGCCCCGCGGACTGATCAATCCCGGCGGCGCCGATGGGGAGCGTAGCGCGCTGGCGCGTGGAATTGTCGCGGTGGGTTATGTGCGCGACGATCCTGCCAATCAACGGCAGATGGTCGCCTCCTTTTGCATGGACCGGCTGCGCGCTGCGTTGGCCGACGACATCCAGGCCCGTGTGCCCGATGCGCACGATGCGGCCTTGCTGCGTGCGTTCACGGTCGGCGACACGCGCGAGCTGAAGGAGCACGACTGGGATGTCGCCCGCGCCAACGGCGTCTCGCACCTGATCGCCATCTCAGGCTTCCATGTCGGCGTGGTGGCGGTGTTCGGGGCTGGGCTGTGCTACGCGATTTACGCGCTACTTCCGGCACTAGCATTGCGCTTTCCGCGCGTGCAGGCGCAGGCGATAAGCGCGCTGAGCTGGGCGGCGTTCTATGCGGCGCTCGCCGGCTTTGGCATGCCGACGGTTCGCACGGTGTTGATGATCGCCGCGGTGGCCTCGGCCCGTTGCTTCAGGCGCGCGTCCAGCCCGGGCCATGCCTTGGCGCTGGCGCTTATGGCGATCCTGATGGTCGACCCGCTGGCGGTGCTGGAAGCGGGTTTCTGGCTGTCGTTCGTCGGTGTCGGTTTTCTGATTCTGTGCCTGGAAGCGCAGGGGCGCGGCATCGGCGCCTTCCTGCGCGAATTGACGCTGGGGCAACTGGTGATGACCGTCGCCTTGTTGCCGCTGACGCAATGGTTTTTCGGCGAGGCATCGATAGTGGGGGCGGCATCCAATCTTGTCGCCGTGCCATTCATCAGTTTCGTGGTGGTGCCCTGCGCATTGATCGGCGTGTTGCTGCTGCTGATCTGCCCGCCCGCAGCCGGCCCGGTGTTGCAGGGCGCCGCAAAGCTGGCGCATGCCCAATGGTGGTTGCTGGAACAGACGGCCACTTGGCCGGGTGCGCATTGGTATCTGCCTGCCGTGCAGCCCTGGGCGCTGCTGCTGGCGACATGGGGGGCGCTGTGGCTGTTCATGCCCGCCGGCATGCCGTTGCGAGTCTTCGGTGCGTTGCTGTTTCTGCCGCTGGTGTTCCCGGTGCGCCACGAACCCGCCGAGGGTGCCTTCCAGGTGTGGGTGCTGGATGTGGGGCAGGGGCTTGCGGTGGTGGTGCGCACGCGCGGTCACGCACTGGTCTACGACGCCGGTGCGCGCTATCCCTCGCAATTCGACCTGGGCAGCGCGGTGGTGATTCCCTCGCTGCATGCGCTGGGGATCGATCGGCTGGACATGCTGATGATCAGCCACGCCGACAACGATCACGCGGGCGGCGCCGCGGCGGTGGCGGCGGCGTTTCCTCGGGCCGCGCGCTATGCGGGCGAGCCCGAACGCATGCCCTTGCCCATGGCACCGTGCGCGACCGGTCAGCAGTGGAACTGGGATGGCGTGCGCTTGAGGGTTCTCAACCCCACGGCCAACGGACAGGCGTCTTCGGATAACGATCGCTCCTGCGTGCTGCTGATCGAGGGCATCGGCGGGCGCATGCTGCTGACCGGTGACATTGCCTCGGATATCGAATCGCGCGTCGCAGCAGCGGTCGGACCAGGCCCGGCGCCGGTGCTGCAGATGCCGCACCATGGCAGCAAGACTTCATCCAGCCCGGAATTTATTGCGGCGACGAAGCCTGCACTCGCCATTGCTTCGGCTGGCTGGCTGAATCGTTTCGGCCACCCGCGTCCGGAGGTTTTGCAGCGCTACGCGGTGGCCGGAGTACCGGTTTTCAATACCGCCCTGGACGGTGCCGTTCAGATTGATTTTCCCATCGATGGCGCAGCCTATGTCGCGGCGCGCTGGCGCCGGCTGGAGCGGCGCTACTGGCGGGAATGAAATGCCACCCCCCGCACGGTATGCCATGGCGACGCTGTTATGATGGCCGCTTACGGCACAGGGCTTGTCCGGGAGTTTGTTGTGGGTGATTTGGGTCAGATTCTGATGGCGGGCGGTTGGGCGATGGCGCCCATCCTGATCTGTTCGGCGGTGGCGCTGGCGATCGTGCTGGAACGCTGCTGGACCTTGCGCCGCGGTTCGGTGCTGCCGCCCGGGCTCGCCCAGGAAGTGCGCGAATGGGCACGCTCCGACCAGCTCGATCCGGCGCATCTGGAAAAGCTCGCCACCGGCTCGCCCCTGGGTGAATTGCTGGCCGCCGCGCTCGCCGTGCGCGATCGTCCGCGCGACTTGATCAAGGAACGCATCGAGGATACCGGCCGCCATGTAGTCCATCGCATGGAGCGCTACCTCAATACGCTGGGAACGATCGCCCTGATCGGACCCCTGCTGGGCCTGTTCGGCACCGTGATCGGCCTGATCCGCATGTTCATGCAGGTGATGGTGGGCGGCATGGCCGATCCGACCAAGATGGCTGGCGGCATCGGCGAGGCGCTGATCTGCACCGCCGCGGGTCTCACGGTTGCCATTCCCGCGTACGTGCTGCACCGCTATTTCCGTTCGAAGGTCGCCGGCTATTGCGTGGATATGGAAAAACAGGCCACGTTGCTGCTGGACGACCTGACCTTCAACGCAGCCGCCGCCACGCCGCGTGCACGCCGCGCACCGGTGGCTGCGGGCGGCAAGGCGCCGGTCTGAGCCATGCGCATAAGTAACGACCGTCGCGGCGACGATTTCGAGATCAACGTGGTGTCGTTGATCGACGTGCTGCTGACGCTGCTGATGTTTTTCGTGCTGACCACGACCTTCGTGCAGCACTCGCGCCTGAAGGTGGAGCTGCCGCAGGCCAGCGCGGAAGATCGCGACATGCAGCCGCCGGCAATCACTATCATGGTCGATCGCGACGGCCATTTTTACGTGGGTAGCGACGAAGTGATGGGCGAGGGTGTGGCTCCGCTCAAGGACGCCATCGCCCGCGTTGCCGGCGATGACCGCAACCAGACCGTCACCATCCGTGCCGATGCCATGACGGCGCACCAGAACGTCGTCACCGCCATGGATGCGCTGGGCCAGTTGGGCTTTACTCATCTTTCCATCGCCACGACGCCCACGCAGGCGGAAGCGGGCAAATGAGCGACGGTAAAAAGAAGGTCGCCCTGTGGGACGAGGAAAGCCGTCGCGTCTACCGGCGGCTGTTGTCTTATTCGGCCCGCTATTGGCCGATACTGATGGTCGCCATCGTCGGCTTTGTCGTGGATGCCGGCGGCTTGGCGCTGTTTACGCGCCAGTTGCAGCCGATCATGGACGACCTCCTGACCAAGAAGGATCAGTACCTGATCTTCTGGATGCCGATCTGGATCATCGCCATCTTCATGGTGCGCGGCATCGCGATTTTCGTCAGCAACTACGGCATGGGCTACGTCGGGCGCAATGTCGTGCAGACCATGCAGCGCGACGTGTTCGACTCGTACCTGCGCTTGCCGGTCGCCTATTTCGGCAACGAACATTCCGGCCATCAGGTTTCGCGCATCACCTTCACCAGCGAACAGATCGCCGGTGCCTCGACCGATGCGCTGAAGGTGGCGGTTACCGAAGGCGCCACCGTCATCGGCATGTTTATCGTCATGCTGTATGAGAGCGTTTACCTCACCACGGCGCTGCTGGTGCTGGTGCCGGCAATCGTGCTGATCAGTGCGGCGGTCAGCCGGCGCTATCGCACCATCAGCCGCCGCATCCAGGGCATGATGGGTTCGGTCACCGGTACCGTGGAAGAAATGCTCAGGGCGCACCGCGAGGTGCGCATCTATGCCGGCCAGGAGCAGGCGGCGGAACGTTTCAAGCAAGTCACCGGGCGTGCGCGCTATCTGAATCTGAAGATCGTCGCGACCAGTGCCATCTCCGGCTCCACGATCCAGTCGGTGGCTTCGTTTTCGCTGGCGGGCATGGTGTTCCTGGCGTCGCGTCCGTCGGTCATCGACAGCATCTCGCCGGGCGTGTTCATCACGGTGATCGGCGCCATGGGCGGCATGCTGTCCTCGCTCAAGCGCCTCTCCAACGTGCAGTCGACGATTCAGACGGGTATCTCGGCGGCGGAGAATTTGTTCGCGCTGATCGATACGCCGGCGGAAGTCGATCAAGGCAGCGCCGTGTTGGAGCGCACGCGTGGCGATCTTCGCTTTGAGGAAGTGCGCCTTGTTTATCCACGCGGCGAGTTCGAAGCCTTGTCGGGCCTGGACCTGCATTGCGCACCAGGCACGGTCACCGCGCTGGTGGGGCGTTCGGGTAGCGGCAAGAGCAGCCTGGTCAGTCTGCTGCCGCGCTTTAATGAGCCTACCAGCGGCCGCGTTCTGCTCGACGGTGCCGATTACAAAAGCTACACGCTCGCTTCGCTGCGCAAACAAATCGCCTGGGTGGGGCAGCAGGTCGTGCTGTTCGATGGTACGGTGGCCGAGAACATCGCCTATGGCGAGCTGGCTGGCGCGTCCGAGCAGGAAATTGCCGCCGCCGCCGATGCGGCCAACGCGATGGAGTTCATCCACAAACTCCCGCAGGGCATCCATAGCCAGATCGGCGAGGGCGGTCACATGCTGTCCGGTGGCCAGCGGCAGCGCATCGCGATCGCGCGGGCCATTCTCAAGAACGCGCCGATCCTGGTGCTGGACGAAGCCACCAGTGCGTTGGACACCGAATCGGAGCGATTGATCCAGCAAGCCCTGCAGCGACTGATGCGCGACCGCACCACGCTGGTGATTGCGCATCGTCTTTCGACTATCGAGCATGCGGACCAGATCGCCGTGATGGACCACGGCAAGATTGTCGAGCGCGGCACCCATGCCCAGTTGATCGCGCTGAGCGGGCATTACGCCGCGCTACACCGCATGCAGTTCAACGAGCACCCCGTCGTTGCAGGTATCGACTAAGCGTCATGGCGCTGGCTCAAACGCTCCAGGCAGCGTGGTACGGCGCGGGGCGCCTACCCTGGTGGTGTCATCCGCTGGCAGGGCTTTATGGTTCGGTGGTGAAACTTCGGCGCGGCTTGTACCGCGCCGGCTGGCTGCGTACGGTGCGCCTGCCTTGCGCCGTGGTGGTGGTGGGTAATCTCACCGCCGGCGGTGCCGGCAAGACGCCGCTGACGCTTGCCTTGATCGATGCGCTGCGCGCACGCGGCTACCAGCCCGGCGTGGTCAGCCGAGGCTACGGCGGCAGCGTGCGCGAACCGACCTTGCTCGGCGATGCGCCCGATCCGACACAGGTCGGCGACGAACCCTGCCTGATCCGCGCAGCCGGCGTTCCCGTCGCGATCGGTCGCGACCGGCCCGCCGCCGCCCAGTTGCTGATTGCCGCCGGCTGCAACGTTGTGATTGCCGATGACGGCCTGCAGCACTATCGGCTGGCCCGCGATGTCGAGATCTGCGTGATCGATGGCGAGCGCCGCTTTGGCAACGCGCGATTGCTGCCAGCCGGGCCCTTGCGCGAATCCATGGACCGGCTGGCAACTGTCGATTTTCGCGTATGCAACGGCGGGGTTGCGCAAGCGGGGGAAATTCCCATGCGTTTGCAAGGCGGCAAGCTGCGTGCGCTGGTCGATGGCCGCGAACAATCCATCGAATCGTTTGCTCAAACGCGTGCGCACGCAGTGGCCGCCATCGGCCATCCACAGCGTTTTTTCGACAGTCTCGCCGCGCAAGGCGTCGACGTCATCGCCCATCCCTTTCCCGATCATCATGCCTTTGCCCCCGGGGAGCTGGATTTTCGCGACGATTTGCCTGTGCTGATGACCGACAAGGACGCGGTGAAATGCCGGGGTTTTGCACGGCATGACTGGTGGAGCGTGCCGGTGCAGGCCCAGTTGCCCCAGACGTTTTACGACGCTTTGAGCGCGCGCCTGCGGCTCGCCAGGACGTAAACCGCCGCCAGGGGCGCTATCATGGGTGCCCTTTCCGGCGCTGGCCGGCATACGCTTTTCCGTGCGAGGTTTTCATGAGTCTGATCCAGGTACCGGTTTCCTTCGGAGAACTGATCGACAAGATCACCATCCTTGAGATCAAGTCCAAGCAGATCACGGACGCGGCGAAACTCGCCAACGTGCACAACGAGCTGAACCTGCTTAATGCCACATGGGCCAATCACCACGCCTCCGAGACCGACATTTCGCACGAGCGCGCACGCCTGCTGGCGGTGAACGAAGCGCTGTGGGATATCGAAGACCGCATCCGCCTGAAGGAAAAGGCGCAGGCGTTCGACACGGAATTCGTCGAGCTGGCGCGTGCGGTGTACTTCCAGAACGATGAGCGCGCGGCGGTGAAGCGCCAGATCAATCTCAAGCTGGGTTCACAGCTGGTGGAAGAGAAGTCGTATCAGGATTACCGGCAAAAATAATCCAGGCGGCCGGTGCGTGGCGTGCTACTTAGGCGCGCCTAGCACCTGCGCGGCGGCTTCGAAACGCTCCACCACATCGTCGATGGCGATCAAATCCATCACGCCGGGACGTTCGATCTTGCTGCCCCAGGGGATTTCGTTGGCCGGTTTGCCAAAGTACTTGCGCGACGCTTCATCGTATTTATCCACGCACCAGCGCAGGTCCGAATAGGGGCCCGAACGTTTCGGATTGCTGGCCGCATGCAGGCCGAGCACTTTCATGCCCACCGTGTTGGCCATGTGCATGGGGCCCGAATCGGGCGTAAGCAGAAGCTGGGCGCGGCAGAACATGGCCATCAATTTTTTCAGCGTGTCCTTGCCGGTAAGATCCAGCGGCGCGTGGCGGCACGCCGCAAGCACGGCATCGGCCATGGAGCGTTCGCCCGGCGATGGACCGCCGATCAACGCCACCCGCCAACCCTTGGCCGCGGCGTGGTCCATCACCGCCGCATAGCGTTGCGTCTGCCAATTGCGCAGGGCATGACTGGAGGTCGGGCTGACCAGCAGGGTGGGTTGATCGCCGGGAAGCTGTTCGGCGGCCCAGGCGTGGGCTTCCTCGGGAATGGGGATGTCCCAGCGCACCTGCGTCTGCTTCAAACCCAGCGGTTCGCAAAAGCTGCCGATCGCTTCCAGCACGTGTTCGCCGCTGCGGGCGGGGATGCGTTCGTTGATCACCAGGCCGTGCAGGTCCTTGGCGCGCGCGTGGTCGTAGCCGACGCGGCGCTTGGCCTTGAGCCCTAAGCTCAGCAGGTTCGAACGCAAGGCCACCTGCATCTGCAGCAGGGCATCGAAGCGCCTGCCGCGCAGGGTGGCGTGGACCTCGCGCATGCCGGCCCAGCCGGCGCTTTTGTCGAAGGTCACAAACTCCACGCCGGGCAGGTCGCCTACCAGCTTGCGTTCCAGTTTGCCCACGATCCAGGTCAGCGCCACCCGCGGCCAGGCCCGCCGCAGCGTGTGCACCAGCGGCACCACATGGGTGACGTCGCCGATGGCGGAGGTGCGCAAAAGACAGATGGAGGTGGGATCTGACATGTAGAATCGCCCGACAATGAACCAAGACAGGGCCACGGCAGCACTCATGCACGAGCAACTGCGCCACGACGCCGAGGGTGCGATTCTGTTCGACCCTACCGTGTCGCCACAAGTCGATGGCGAGTGGTTCGATCCCCAATACTGGCGCGGCCGCGGCGCCCTTGGCACACAGGCCGGGGGCAGGGGCGGGGTGGCGATGATCGATACGCCGGCCGGCGAGTGTGTGCTGCGCCATTACCGCCGCGGCGGCATGGTCGCGGCATGGATGGGCGATCGCTATCTCTGGACGGGCGCCGCACGCACGCGCGGGTTTGCCGAGTTTCGTCTGCTGCAGGCGATCGCGCGGCTGGGGCTGCCCGCTCCGCAGGTGGTTGCGGCAAGGTATCGCCGCATCGGCCTCCACTATCGCGCCGACCTGATCACCCGCCGCATCGCCGATACCCAGACCCTGGCCCAATGCATTCCCGCCAAGCGCCTGGACGCGGAGCTGGCGCAAGAGGTCGGCGCCCTGGTGGCGCGCTTTCACCGCGAAGGCGTGTGGCATGCCGATCTCAACGCGCACAACATACTGGTCGCCGACGATGCGCTTTACCTGATCGATTTCGATCGCGGATATCTGCGAACGCCGGCCCCGGGTTGGCGCATGGCGAACCTGCAACGCCTGCGCCGGTCGCTGTTCAAGCTCGGTGCGGCGGCGCAAGGCGAGGCGGTTTTCGACACGGTAGTCTGGACGCCGCTGATGTACGGCTACGAGCGTACCCTAGGCGCATGAACTGGCATCTGCATTTTCTCGGTACCGGCGCCGCGCACGCGGTGGCATTGGGCTCGTCCTCCGCCGTGCTCGAGCACGAAGGCAAGCCCTTGCTGCTGATCGACTGCGGCCCCGATACGCTGGACCGCTATCTTGCCGCCTACGGCGAGCCGCCGCGCAATCTCTACATCACCCACACGCACATGGATCACGTGGGCGGCCTGGAGCGCTTGTTTACGCGCCTGTGGTTCAACGAAAGCCTGCGTGGCCGCACGCGCGTGTTCACCCATGCCGCGCTGGTACCTTGGCTGCAGACGCGCGTGGCCGATTACCCGAACGTGCTGGCCGAAGGCGGCGTCAACTATTGGGAGGCGTTCCGGCTGGTGCCGTGCTCGCGCGGTTTCTGGCTCGATGGCTGGTGGTTCGATGTCTTTCCCACCCGGCATCATCAGCCGGGAACCTCCTTTGGCCTGGCGCTGCAGGGAAGCTTTGCCTTCACCGGCGATACGCGGCCGATCCCCGAAGTGCTGGCTCACTTCGCAGGCGGGGCCGAGTGGATCGCGCACGACTGCGGGCTGGTGGGCAACCCCTCGCATACCGGCGTGGACGATCTGGAGCGCGACTACGACCCGGCGCTGCGCGCGCGCCTGCTGCTTTACCACTACGGCAGCGTGTCAGACGGCGCGGCGCTCGCCGCACGCGGCTACCGCATCGCCACCACCGGCGAACGCGTGGCATTGGCCGCCCCGCCGCCGCCCCGGCCGGACGCCGGTTGAGCCTTGGACTCTCTTGTCTGAATCGAGGGCAGACGTTATCCTTCCGCTTCTTTGCCGGTGCTTTTCGCGGCAAAGCGGTTTATGCGTGCGGAGAGATGTCCGAGTGGTTGAAGGAGCACGCCTGGAAAGTGTGTATACGGCTTATCCCCGTATCGAGGGTTCGAATCCCTCTCTCTCCGCCAGTTATTGAAAGGTGCGACGGCCGGAAGCTGGCGCATGGTTGGAAAAGGAACGAAATGAGAGAGAGGGTGAGAACCCTCGCGGTTCGACAAATTCGTCGGGAACGAATTTGGACAGCCGCAGGCTGGCCCCGAAGCGCGTAGCGCGCAGGGGTGAGGCCCATGGAGGGGCCGAACAATCCCTCTCTGCGCCAGTTATTGAAAGGTGCGACGGCAGGAAGCTGGCGCATGGTTGGAAAAGGAAGGAAAACAGCAAGGTTGATGCCTTCTCTTTTCCGGCCAAAACTTAAAAGATGAACGTCGATGCTTGATCAAGCGTTCATCCGGGCTTCGGCGCCCGCCCCTATGGTGGCCCCGTCGGTCCCCCCGCGACGATAGTTCGCAAACCCCGCCAGGTCCGGAAGGAAGCAACGGTAGCGGATGATTCGGGTGCCGGGGTGTGGCTGGCGGGGCCGCCGCCTTTTCGGGGCCGCCGCCACTGTCGCATGACTTGCCAAGGGCGACTTGGCACAATCGGGTCTTACTCCCAACTGACCGTGACGCATGTCTTATCAGGTACTCGCGCGTAAGTGGCGCCCTCGCAAGTTCGCCGAACTGGTCGGACAGGAGCACGTCGTACGCGCACTGACCAACGCCCTGGACAGCGGCCGCATGCATCACGCCTATCTGTTCACCGGCACGCGCGGCGTGGGCAAGACCACGATCGCGCGCATCTTCGCCAAGTCGCTCAATTGCGAGCGAGGCGAATCGGCCGATCCGTGTGGTGAGTGTGCGGTGTGCACGGCGGTCGATGCGGGCCGTTTCGTGGATCTGCTGGAAATCGACGCGGCCAGCAACACGGGCGTGGACGACGTGCGCGAAGTGATCGAAAACGCGCAATACGCCCCCGCGCGCGGACGCTTCAAGGTATACCTGGTCGACGAAGTGCACATGCTTTCGAAGCCGGCCTTCAACGCCTTGCTCAAGACGCTGGAAGAGCCGCCGCCGCACGTGAAATTCCTGCTGGCGACCACCGACCCGCAAAAGTTGCCGGTGACGGTGCTCTCGCGCTGCCTGCGCTTCAATCTCAAGCGCCTGCTGCCCGAGCAGATCGCCGGGCAGATGCGGCATATCCTGGGCGCCGAACATATCGAATATGAAGACCCGGCGATCGGTGAACTCGCGCGTGCGGCCGATGGTTCGCTGCGCGACGGTTTGTCGCTGCTGGACCAGGCCATCGCTTATGGCGGGGGCTCGCTTAAAGCCGACGATGTTCGCGCGATGCTCGGCAGTGTCGAGCGCGGCCAGGTGCTCGGCCTGCTCGATGCGCTGGCGGCCGGCGACGGGTCGGCCCTGATGGCCGAGTCCACGCGCATCGCTTCCTTCTCGCCGGATTTCGGCAGCGTGCTGGACGATCTGGCCGCGGCCCTGCATCGCATTCAGCTGATCCAACTGGTTCCCGGTTACCGGCCGGAGAACGATGACAGCCACGACAGCGTATTGATCCGCCTGGCCGAGCGGCTGGTGGCTGAAGACGTGCAGCTGTACTACCAGATTGCCATCACCGGCCGGCGCGATCTGTCGCTGGCCCCCGATGCGCGTACCGGTTTTGACATGGCGTTGCTGCGCATGCTGGCGTTTCGTCCGTCCGACGGGGCGGCGCCGGCCCCATCTTCCGGGCAGCGGCCCGCACCTCCAACGCAACGCCCGGCGCCAGCGACGCCGGCCGCCCCGGCTGCCGCGCCCGCGCAGCAGGCGCAGCCCGTACCGTCGCCATCCCACGCGGCACCGCCCGTGGCGCACGTGCCGGCTCCAACCCGGCCCATACCGTCACGGCTGGTCGATGCCGGCGGCATGCCCGATTGGGAGGCGCTGATTCAGCGCGCCGATCTGCGCGGCCCGCTTGGCCAGCTGGCGCAGAATTCGGCTTTGCGAGGGCGCGAAGGGAATACGCTTGTGCTGGCATTGCAGCCCACCCATATGCACCTGGCGGTCGAGCCCATGGTGAGCCAAATCGCCGATCGTCTCAGCGAGGTCATGGGCGAGCAGGTAAGGTTGCGCTTCATCGGCGACAGCCAGGGGGCCGAGCAAACCCCGGCCGCCCGCGCCGCCACCGCACGCAGCGCGGCACAATCGGCCGCCGAGGCCTCGATCGAGGGCGATCCGCTGGTGCAGGCGCTCAAGCGTGAATTCGGCGCGCGGGTCGTGCCGCAATCGGTCAAACCTTTTGAATCCTGATATTCCGGAGTTAAGTGCTATGAGAGGACAACTCGGCCAGCTGATGCAGCAAGCGCAGCGCATGCAGGAGGATATGAAGCGCGCGCAGGAAGAGATCGCCAAGCTGGAAGTGACCGGCAGCTCCGGCGGCGGCCTGGTGAGCGTGGTGATGAGCGGCGCGCACGAAGTGCGTCGTGTGCAGATCGATCGCAAGCTGTTCGCCGACGATCCGGAGATGGCCGAAGACCTGGTCGCCGCAGCGATCAACGATGCCGTCAACAAGGTCGCCGAAGCGAGCAAGAGCAAGCTGGGCGGCGTCACCGCCGGCATGAATCTGCCCCCCGGCTTCAAGATGCCGTTCTGATGGGTTTGCCACTCCCCGATGGGAGCGGGAGCCGCCGCGCATGAGCAGTTCGCCACTTCTCAACGAGCTTATCGAAGCCCTGCGCTGTTTACCCGGCGTGGGCGGCAAGAGCGCGCAACGCATGGCGTTTCATCTGCTGGAGCGCGAACGCGAGCGCGGCCTTAAGCTGGCGGCGGTGTTGCAGCAAGCGATGCAGAAGATCGGCCATTGCACGCGCTGCCGCAATTTCAGCGAAGCCGACGTGTGCGCGATCTGCGCCAGCGGCAGCCGCGATCGGCATGCGTTGTGCGTGGTCGAATCCCCCACTGACCTTGCCGCCATCGAGCAGGCCACGGGCTATCGCGGCCAGTACTTCGTGCTGATGGGACGCCTGTCGCCGCTGGATGGCCTGGGGCCGGAGGAACTGGGCCTGGGACTGCTGGCCGAACGGCTCGCCGAGGGCGAGGTCGAGGAATTGATCCTGGCCACCAATCCCACCGTGGAAGGCGAGGCTACCGCGCACTACCTGGCGCAACTGGCGCGTGCCGCCGGGATCAGGCCGACCCGGCTGGCGCACGGCGTACCGCTGGGCGGCGAACTGGAATACGTCGATCGCGGGACGCTGGCGCATGCCTTCGGCAGCAGGCAGTCCGTGGAATAGCGGATTGCCTCGGGCGCCGCGCGCCCAGCCTTTTTACAGCTGGTTGACCGCGATGACGCTGCTGTCGACCACGTTCATGGCGCCCAGCAATTGCGCCGAGACCTTGTACATCTCATCAGCCTGTCTTTTCAGTTGCGCGGCAAACTGGTGAAGCCGGCCAGCGGGTAGGTCGTCCCCCAATAAATCGAGTACCTCAGCCGAAAACTCCGCCACTGCCTGGGCGCCGGTAAGCGCGCTTTGCGTCGCGCCCAGCGCTGCTTTGGCAGCAGCCTTGCGGTCGGTGTTCAGTGTGTTGACCGCGTCGTAAAGACCTTCGAACGTTTGACGCGCGTAATACTTTGTAGCGAACAGGGTGTACATGCCATCGCCGAATGTTTTCAACAAGGTATCGCCGCTGCGGCGATCCAGCTTGGGAATGGCCAAGCCTATGGTTTGACCCAGGTTATCGAAATAGTCGGCGATGGCGCGGAATTTTTGTGTACGCGTACTGGATGGGTCGGAAAGAGTTTGGGCAAGGTCCCGGAAGCTGCTTAGAGGGCTTGCCACCAGATCAAGCGCGCGGTGCGCGGTGTTGATGTTTTGCTCGGCCATCTTCCAGGCCTTGGCGTTGTCTTGCTGGCCGGCTTGGCTGGCCAGTGCGCTGTTGTACCCAAACGCCCCGCGCAATGCGCGCATCGCGCCGCTGATGCCTTGATAACTGTCCCAGAACATATCTGAATATCTGCGTTGCCTCATTGCGTCATAGGCGCTGGCAAAGTTCGCACGAGCGCTGCCGGAGCCGTTGATGAAGTCGTTCAGGCGTTCGCGCCTGTAATTGACGTCGCTCCAGGTCGGTTCTTTTGGCTTGCTGGGCATGCTTGATTGATCGGAAGGCCCGCCTTGACGCCTGATTTTGGGATGGGCTGCGCTACCAGGAGGCGTAGCCGCCGCTGGTTTGCCAGGTACGCCTTGGTGCCTGACCCTTGAATAGTCAACGCTACAAGGAGACATCGCCGCCGGCTGCGTGCCGTCGAAAGAATATGCAAATGGATTTGCAGGCGTGATGAGCGGATGCGTTTGTCCAACGTGTGGCGGCGCGTGTCTGTAGGGAGGGCTCGCGGCAGGCGCGGAGCCGGCGGGCGATGCGTACGGAGGAAGCGCTTCTTGCGTGGCGGACGAGGGCATGTATCGGGAATCGTTGCGCGCGATATGCATAGGTTCTTCCTGTATGCGAGCGTTGGGTCAGCCTCGTGGCGGCGCCGGCAACTGGCGCCTGCGCCGTCCATGTCTTTTCAGTCTGCTCGTGCCATGGTGTTCGCCAACGAGGGATGAGCCGGCTTTCTGTAGTGCGGCGAATGGAAGGCGTCTTGCTTCCTGCGCGATGGCCTCCGGTCATTGGTCATGGTTTGCGCGCCAAATAAGCTTCGACATGAAGATCTGGTTGGCTGACAGTGTTCCGGAAGTAGTTTTCCCACGGTGGTGCAGGACTATATGGACGGATGATGGGCATACCGCAGCGCATCGAGCCGGGGAGCGTGAGTGGCCGGTTATTTGCCGGGCTGGCCCAAGAGGGAGGGTCGTTTCGCCGCGAGCTTGCGCGGCATGCGCGGTTTATCCATGGATGAATCGACGGCTGCCAGGTATGTCGGCGATGCAAGATGAGGTAATTTATTCGGCGCAACGGTGCCAGTTGCCCGAGCCGATGCGATGGACATGGGCTGGATCGTGCCATCCCGGGCGGATGCATATAGCGAAGGAACTACTCATGGGCGACACCATTTTCGGCAAGATCATCCGCCGCGAAATTCCGGCCGACATCGTTTATGAAACCGACGACGTTCTGGCCTTCCGCGATCTCAATCCGCAGGCGCCGGTGCATGTGCTGTTCGTGCCGAAGCGGCCGATTGCGACCCTGAACGATGCGGAGCCGGCCGATGCATCGTTGCTCGGCAAGCTTCTATTGGCCGCGGCCGACTATGCCAAGCAAGAAGGCGTGGACAAAGACGGCTACCGCACGGTCGTCAACTGCAATGAACATGGCGGACAGACCGTATTCCATCTGCACGTGCATCTGCTCGCTGGGCGCAGGATGACCTGGCCGCCGGGCTGATTGCGGGCTTGACTGTTCGCGCATGAAAAACGCCGGCGGATGCCGGCGTTTTTGTGAGCCTTGTTCGGACGATCAGCGGTGGCGCACGACGATGACGCGAGGTGCGTACCAGCCGCCGCCCCAACCCCAATAACCGCCCCAGCCCCAGGGACCACCCCAGTACGGCCCCCAGAACGGGTCATACCAGCCCGGACCGTAGTAGGGGTAGCCGTAGTAACCCACCGGCCGCTTGGGCCACAGGTAGACGACGTTGGCTTCCACGCGCGGGTAGCTGTAGTTGTAATCGCCGACCTTGCGCGTCATCGTGCCTTGAATCGTACCGGTGACGGTAATTTCACGGCCGCGCGCAAACACCTCCGGATCATAGAAACCCGCACGGCAGGCTACGAAACGGCCTTGGCTGTCGTTGTTGCCGGTGCGCGTCGGGCGGGCCTGGCTATCCAGAGGACGGCTCAGCACGTAGAAGCAGGTCGATTGCTGCCCGGGCTCGGTGCTGATGATTTCGCCGCCCCAGCGCACCTGCGTGCCGCTGGCATTGCCCTGCTGAGCGGTAAGCGAGGTGACATTGGGTGCGTAGTTGCCCTGCAGCGGCTGTGGCACCGTGGCGCAGGCGGCCAACAGGGCGGTGGCCGCTGCGAGGCTGAAAATTCGTAAGAGGGGAGACATAAGGTTTTTCTCCATCGTGGGCGGTTGCATGCTACAGCGTCGCGCTGTGTTTAGACCACGCGGTGCGGCTGGAAATTCCGTACTGCCTGCCGGAACGCGCGCAAAGATTGGGGTGAAGGTTCGATGGTGGCGTAGCGCAGCTCGATATAGCACCTCATCAACTGATCCAGTTCCACACGTTGTCCCGGCAGTGCGCGGATGGCGCGGCGAAGATAATTGCGCGGCCCTTCGCTGCGCCCGCGAGCGACTCCCGCCCGGGCAAGCTTGCGCTCCAGCGCACGCATGGCCGCGAGGGCAGGATCACCCTCCGGCCGACGCCATAGCGCCCACGACAGGCCAACCACGCCAAACAACGCGATGCCCACGGCCAGCAGCCTTGTCAACATGCTGGCGTCCGCGTCGCGAACGCCGAAGGGAGTCAGCAGTCCGCGTTGGCGCAATGCGTCGAAACCGATAACGCCTTGGTTCCACATTCGGTTGACGATGTCCCATTGATTGCGCATCGATTCGAGCAGCCCCGATTGATACCAAGGCATCTGGCCCGCCGCCGCGCTCGCCGCGCCGAGACTGACCCGCTGAGGTCGCACCGCCGCGGTGGGGTCGATACGTACCCAGCCCCGCCCCGCCAGCCATACTTCGCTCCAGGCATGCGCGTCCGAATCGCGCACCAGCAGGTACTGGCCCAGGGAGTTCCAGAAGCCGCCCTGGTAACCGGTGACTACCCGCGCCGGAATACCCGCCGCGCGCATCACCACGGTGAAGGACGATGCGTAGTGTTCGCAAAATCCTTCGCGCGTATTGAACAGAAAGTCATCCACGGCATCGCGCCCCAATGGCGCCGGCAGCAAGGTGTAACTGAAGCCGCCATCGTGGAACCGGTGCAGCACCGCCGAGACGATACCCGCCTCATTGCTGCCGAAGCGTTGCCGCAACTGGGCCGCCCAGGCATGCGTGCGCGGATCGAAGCCTGCCGGAAGCGCCAGCGCGCGTGCGCGCAGGGCCGGATCCAGTTCAGTGTCCAGCCGGTAACGCATTGCCGAGCGGGCCGCGTATTGACGCAGGTCATTGACCGGCTTGTCGGCCAATACTTCGCCGTCCGCATGCATATGCGATTGAGCGGGAGCCTGAAGGGGAAGATCGAGCATCGGCAGTATGTGCTGATGCGTGGGTTCCAGGTTGACCTGGTAGCCGATGTCCCCCGCCGACTGCATGGCGAGCGCGTCCACGACCGGCATATCCGCGCGCGACCAGCTCTTGCCGTCGTAATCCCACATCACATAAGCGCGAAAGTAGCGCTGCGCGTTCGGCGGTGGTGCGCCGTCGAAGGTGACCCGCATGGCGGGGCTGTCGTCGGTAAGCAACTGGCTGAAGTCGCTCGGCGACATCTGGTCGCTGAGGCCCGTGCGCGCCGTCTGCCCATTGGACGTACCCCACAGCGGCGAACTCAGCCGCGGCACGAGCACGAACGACATGATCGTCACCGGCAGCGATGCGATCAGCAATACCAGGGCCGGCAACAGCTGGCGCGACAGCTTGGTAGGTACTTGCGTGGGCTCCAGCGATTGCCAGGTGGCCATGGCCGGCAGCAGCCCAAGCGCCACCACGGCCGTTGCCATAAGGCCTTGCCCAAACAGCAGCGCAGCCATCAACAGGAAACAGGCGAACGCGGCGGCGACGCGCGCGTCGCGCGGCGATTCGCTTTCGGTCAGCTTGAGGACCAGCAATCCGGCGGCCAGCGCCGAGCCCGGTTCGCGGCCGAAGATATTGCCGTAGTTCAGTACCACGGCAGCCACCAGGATCAGCAGCATCGGTACTTTCAACCACCCGGGTACCCGTGCGGGACGTTCCCGGCGCTGCCACCAGCGCAAGGCCAGCGCCATGGCCAGCGCCGCGCTCAGCCACCACGGCAGATGGCCGGCATGGACGGCCAATACGAACGCGGCGGCCATGCACATCAAGTCGAAGCTGCGATGGCTTACCTGCTCAGGCACGCTGCGAGCGTGCAAGAGATGCCCGGCGCCGATCATGGCAGCAAGGCCAGTGCGCTCATGCAGCGCGCATAGTGAGCCGGGCCGCTGCCCAGTTCGATGGATTGGTCCGGCAGCCACAGGCTGCACGGACGCCCCTGCAACTGAGCCTCGCCAAGCCAGCGGGCCAGTCGCGCGATGCGCGATTCGTCGTCCAGGCCGTGTATATGCCGCCAGTCCAGCCGCCATTCCTGACGGGCCTGGGGTTGCTCGTAATCTTTCACGAGCAGGGTTTCATGGCGCGCGCTGGCTTTCCACGCCACGTGCCGCATCGAATCGCCACTGCGGTAATCGCGCAGGGACGCCAAATCCTCCCCGCGATGCAGCCGCTGCCGGCGGCTGTCGATATCAGGCAGGGTTGGCGGTGGTCCTGATATCTCCGGTCTTGGCCAGACCAAGACGGCCACGTTCGGGCGCGACCAGGTCCATGCGCGGAACAGCCCCATCGGCCAGGTGGTCCAGATGCGAAAGCGCGGCAGCGTGAGCCAGCCGCGATGTTCGGTGGGAATGCTCACGCGCACGTCGATGCGGCCTTGCACGTCGAAGGCGACGCTGCTTCGGTCGATGTCCAGTCTTACCGCCTGCCGCAGCCGCGTGGCTTGCATGTCGAAAATCACATCGATCGGGTGTCCGGCGGTGGCGTGTCCGGCGCGCACGCTGTGCACGTTCAACCCGTTGAGCGTGCGAAACGCGACCAGCATGCTGATCGCGGTGGATGCGCCGAGCAAACAGGTAAGCAACAGCGCGGCGTTGTTGGCATAGTTGAGGCTGCCGACCAGCATCACCAGCAGCAACACGGTGAACGCCAGGCCAAAGCCGGTGGGCACGATGTAGATGCGCCGCCGATGCAGATGGATCGGCAGTTCCTCGGGCTGGCGGTGGCGCGTGAGCGCCGGCAGCCGGCGCTCGGCCCATGCTTGCAGGTGCTGCAGCTGGGCTTGCATCAGTCGACGGCGACTTCGCTCAGCAGGGTGCGCGCCAGCGTGTCGCCGTTGGCGCCACGCGTGGCGACCAGGCGATGCCCGGCCAGTGGCACAAACAATGCCTGGATATCTTCAGGCAGTACGTGCCCGCGATCGCTGAGCAGCGCCCATGCGCGCGCCGCCGCCAGCAAGGAAAGGCCGGCGCGCGGCGACAGGCCCACGCGCACTTCCGGATGCCTGCGGCTGGCGGTCAGCAAGGCTTGCAGGTAATCGAGCAAGGCCGGGCTGGCGGTGATGTTTTGCACTTGGCGATGCAGGGACGTGAGGCTTGCGGCGTCCAATTGCGGCGAAAGCCGCGTCAGCAGGTCGCGCCGGTCAGTGCCGGTCAGCAGTTCGCGTTCGGCGGTGGCGTCGGGATAGTCCAGCGACACGCGCAACATGAAGCGGTCCAGTTGCGAATCGGGCAGGGGGAATGTGCCGGCCAGGTCCAGCGGATTCTGCGTGGCGACCACAAAAAACGGTTCGGGCAAGATATGTGTCTGGCCATCCACCGTCACCTGATGCTCGGCCATGGCCTCAAGCAGTGCGCTTTGCGTTTTCGGCGTGGCACGGTTGATTTCGTCGGCCAGCAGCAGGCCCGCGAAGACGGGGCCGGGATGAAAACGAAACTGCCCCGTCTCGCGCTCGTACATGCTGACCCCGATAATGTCCGAGGGCAGCAGGTCGCTGGTGAACTGCACGCGCTGGAAATCGAGTGCGAAGCTTGCCGCAAGTGCGTGCGCCAGCGTGGTTTTGCCCACGCCCGGCACGTCTTCCAGCAGCAGGTGGCCGCCGGCGATCAGGCACGTAAAGGCCAGTTTGACTTGACGCGCCTTGCCGAGCAGTACGCGGTTGACCTGCGTTACGGCGGCGTGCAGACGCTGCTGCAGGTTTTCATCACGAAGCGGAGTGATGGCTGACATGAGTTTGTGTAAGGCAAGGACTAAAGATGGGCAATGACGCCAGTGTAGTCGCCGGCATCGGGCGCTGGCGAGCGGCATTCGTCACGGCGTTTGTCTTTCTGTTGGTGGTGAAGCTGGTGCTCGCCGTGCTCATGCCGCCCTTCGGCGACGAGGCGTTTTACTGGCAGGAAAGCCGGCATCTGGCCTGGGGATATAGCGACCTGCCACCCCTTACGGCCTGGCTGATCCGCTTGGGCGAGAGCCTGGCCGGGCACGGTACGCTGGGCATGCGCTGGCCGTTCCTGCTGCTTGGCAGTGCGCTGCCTTGGGTAGTGGTGGCGTTCGGGCGTCGCGCCTTCGGCGCACGTGTGGGCTGGCAGGCGGGCTTGCTTTGCCTGTGCCTGCCGCTGGCGGGCAGTCTCGGGGTGATGGCGGTGCCCGATGTGCCGCTGACCGTGGGCGGCGCGGTCGCGATGCTGGCTGTGCTCAAGGCCATGGATGAAAACCGCCGGTGCGACTGGCTGCTGCTGGGGGCGGCGCTTGCCGTGTGCTGGATGAGCCACTACCGCGCGGCGATGTTCATGATCGCGGGCCTGCTGTTGCTGCTGCTTACGCCCCGGGGACGCCTGCAGTGGGCGCGGAGCGGGTTCTGGCTGGCGATGGCGGTGGCTGGTTTGGGCCTGATTCCGCTGCTGGTCGCCAACTGGCAATTGCATGGCGCGGGCCTGAGCTTTCAGTTGATCGAACGCAATCCATGGCGCTTCCACGCCGACACACTGGTACAGCCGCTGGAACAAGCCCTGACCTGCACGCCGCTGCTTTATGCGGCGCTGCTGTGGGCGGCATGGCACAGCTGGCGCCGTCGTGGCAGCGGCCCCTGGGATGTGATTGCGCTGGTGTCGCTGAGCTTCATCGTGGTTTATTTCGTGGCGGGTCTGTTCGCCGACGATCAGCGCTTCCGCGTGCACTGGCCGCTGCCGGGATATCTGCCGCTGCTGGCGGCGTTGCCGGCATTGCTGCATGAACCGGGGGTCGGACGAACCTGGCGAACGGTGACGCTCGCCGGGGCGGCGCTGGCTTTCCTTGCGATCACCGCGGGCCTGGTCTATTTCGGCCTGGCATCGTCCGCGGGCACTGCGCGCTGGCTGGGGGCGGCACGCATCGTTCCGACCAGCGTCATCGGCTGGCGCGAAAGCGCCGATGTCGCCAAAGCGCTCCTGGCGCAGCAGCCAGCGGTGCTGGTTGCGGACAATTTCATGTTGGCCGCGGAACTTGATTTCCAGTTCGATGGCAAGCGCGAGGTCTACACGCTCGACAGCCCATTGAACGCACGCTACGGGCGCGCGCCGCAAGTGGCGCTATGGGGCACGGACGAAACGGCCTTGCGCCGCCTGCATGCGGGCGCGCCGGTCGTGCTGGCGGTCGACGATTACGCGCTGCGCGAGCGCGGGCGTGCCGCATGGCTTGGCTCGCTGTGCGCGCGCGTAGCGCATTTGCAGGCAGTGCAGCGCATCAGCCTGTTCGATGATCGCAAGCGTGTGTCGTTCTATCGCGGCACGATCGCGTCGGTTGCGCAGCCGGACGCCGATCGTGCCGATGCGTGCGTCGCCTTGCGCGACGCGCAGGCTGCGCAGCGCTAGTCATGGAATGCGCAGGCCCGCATCGCGCAACAAGCGGGCCAGCGCGATCAGCGGCAGGCCGACCAGTGCGCTCGGGTCGCTGTTTTCGATGCGTTCGAACAGGCTGATGCCCAGTCCTTCGCACTTGAAGCTGCCGGCACAGTCCAGTGGCTGCTCGCGTTCGATATAGCGTTCGATCTCTTGGGCGTGGAGCGCGCGAAAGTGCACCTGGGTGAGGTCAAGGTGCGTGTGGCGTTGGCCATTGCGGGTGTCCAGCACGCATACGGCCGTGTGAAATTGCACCGTGCGGCCCGAGCAGGCGCAAAGCTGCGCGTGGGCGCGTTCCACCGTGCCGGGTTTTTCCAGCAGTACGCCGTCGAGCTCGGCGACCTGGTCGGAACCGATCACCACCGCGTCCGGGTAGCCTTTCCCCGCATCGGCGGCCTTGGCGATGGCCAATCGCATCGCCCGCACAGGCGGTGTTTCGCCGGCGATCGGTGTTTCTTCGGTGCCCGGTGCCTGGGTTTCGAACTCCAGCCCGAGGCGGCGCAGCAGTTCGCCGCGATAGCGGGAGGTGGAGCCAAGCACCAGCAAGGCGGTCACGGCGTGGAATCTTGCCGGATGTGCTCGCGCATGGCGCTGTCCAGCTCGCTTTGGGCCTGGCCCAGGGCCTGCAGCAGCGGGCGCAGCCGCTCCCGGGTCTGGTCCATGGACTGGGCGGCGGCGTCCAGCTCGCGCTGGGTGGCGGCCGTGGCGTGGTCGCGTATCCACAGGCGTTGCTGCAGCAGCGCGCGCAGGCCGGCCTCGACGGCATGATCGGCTTCCTGCTCGCTGGCGGCGGGCAGGTCGGGGTTGAGCGACATCACCGCATGGGCCTGCTGCAGGCGCGCCCGGCAGGATTTCAGGTCGATCTCCAACTGGTCGGCCACATCCATCAAATGGCGCAGGCTGGCTGACCGTCTTGCCAGCCGGCGAGACAGGATGGCGCCGGTCAGCGCCGCCGCCGCTAGAATGACTACGAGGGCCACGCCGAGCGTCAGGTAGATGTCCACGGCAGGGGCGGCCCAGGCTGAAGTGACGCTCAGTCTGCCGTATGTGCCTGAATCAGGCAAAGCTGGGCGGTCGCCGAAAGAAACCGGGCGGGGCGTGGCCGCACCGCCCCGGTTCAGTTGACTTCAACTCTCTGAAAATTTACTATTTCCCGGTTATGTCCGCGACACTGCCAGAGTCCGTGGACGCTTGGCGCATGGTTTCGGCGCGGCGTTCGTTTCAGGGATCACTGCCCATCGCCGCAATGCCTCGCCTGTGCGAGGTGCTGGCGGATGATGCAGGTTTGGCGTCGTACGAGCTCGATTTCGGTCGGGACGCGTACGGCACGGCATACGTCGACGTTCGGGTTCAGGCGCCTTTGTGGCTGGTTTGCCAGCGTTCGCTCGAACCGTTCGTCATGCCGGTCACGGTGGACAGTCGGCTGGGCCTGATCCGTTCCGAGCGCGAGGAAGCCGCGTTGCCGGCGGGATGCGAGCCGCTGCTGATCGCCGAGGACGACAAGCTCAACCCGATCGATGTGATCGAGGACGAATTGCTGTTGGCGCTGCCGCTGGTGCCGGTCAATCCGGACAGCGAGCTGCCCGAAGAAATAACACGCCCGCCGGCGGAGGAGACTCCCGCCCAAGAGCGCCCCAATAACCCGTTCGCGGTGTTGCGCGAACTCAAGAAGACCTGATTTAAGAGCTGGAGAACCACCATGGCCGTTCAAAAGAGCCGCAAGACCCCGTCCACCCGCGGCATGCGTCGCTCGCACGACAAGCTGAGCACCGTGCAGCTGGCCACCGATCCGACCAGCGGCGAAGTGCATCGTCGTCACCATGTGACGGCCGATGGCTACTACCGCGGCAAGAAGGTGATCGACACCAACGTTGCGGTGGTCGAGGAAGACTGAGCCCCCCGGGGAGCCCCCAAGGGCTTGGGAGTAGGGTTTCGCATGGCGGCGCGGTGACGCGCCGCTTTGCGTTCCGGCTTCCGGCAACGTAACGTTGCGTTCCAGCGTGCCCGGTCACCCGCAAGGCGGATGGCGCGACGCACCTTCGCTTGCTGATGGATAATCAATGGCACAGTTCTACTCCCGCATCATGGGTACCGGCAGTGCGCTGCCCGAGCGCGTCCTGACCAACGCCGACCTGGAAAAATTCGTCGATACCAGCGACGAATGGATCAATGCCCGCACCGGCATCCGTCAGCGCCACGTGGCCGCCGAGGGCGAGACCACCGGCGATCTCTCCACGCTCGCCGCGCAGCGTGCGCTCGATGCGGCGGGCGTGAAAGCCTCCGAGATCGACCTGATCGTGCTGGGCACGACCACGCCCGACATCATTTTTCCGTCCACCGCCTGTCTGGTGCAGCACCGCCTCGGCGTGAACGGCTGCGCGGCCTTTGACGTCAATGCCGCATGCTCGGGCTTCGTCTACGCGCTGGGCATCGCCGACAAATTCATCCGCAGCGGCCAGTCGAAAAAAGTGCTGGTGATCGGCGCCGAAACGCTGACGCGCATGGTCGACTGGAACGAACGCGAAACCTGCGTGCTGTTCGGCGATGGCGCGGGCGCGGTGGTGCTGGAAGCCTCCAGCGAGCCGGGCATCTATGCCACCTGCCTGCATGCCGACGGCGCCTACAAGGACCTGCTGTATAACCCGGTCGGCGTGTCGGTCGGCTTCAAGGACGAACCCAATCACGGCGTGCGTATCCGCATGTCCGGCCGCGAAGTGTTCAAGGTGGCCGTGAAGACGCTCGATTCGCTGGTCGAGGAAACCCTTTCCGCCGCCGGCATGGAAGCATCCCAGCTGGACTGGCTGATTCCGCACCAGGCCAACCTGCGCATCATCGAAGCGACGGCCAAGCGCCTGAACATGCCGATGGAGCAGGTTATCGTGACCGTCGACAAACATGCCAACACCTCCTCCGGCTCGGTGCCGCTGGCGCTGGACAGCGCCGTGCGCTCGGGCAAGGTGAAGCGTGGCCAGAATCTGCTGCTGGAAGCCTTTGGCGGCGGGTTCACCTGGGCGTCGGCACTGCTGCGCTATTGAGTCGATGTCGCGGCCCATGCGCGATATCGATGCGCCCGAACACGTCGTCCAGCGCCAGCTGGACGCGTATAACGCGCGCAATTTGGATGCATGGCTGGACAGCTACGCACCGGATGCGCGCCAGTTTGAATACCCCGACACGTTGCTGGCCCACGGGCACGAGGACATCCGTGCCCGCGCCGAACCGCGTTTCGCCGAACCCAATCTGCATGCGAGCCTGCTCAAACGCGTGGTGTTGGGAGAGATGGTGATCGATCACGAAAGCGTTACGCGTACGTTTCCCGAAGGACCCGGGCGGATCGAGCTGGTCTGCATCTATCAGGTGCGCGCCGGCAAGATTGTTACGGCGTCGTTCGTGTTTGGCGCCAAGTCCCTTGACGTAGCGTAGCCGCCGGCACGCGCAGGCCTTGGTGCCGGACGGTTAGGGAAGAGCTTTTTCACGAATACGGCTGCGTATGCGCGCCGATGCTGGCACCATTGCATTTTTAACCGAGTGGGAATCTTTCTCGCCATGAGTTCCGCTTCGCTAGCTTTCGTATTTCCGGGCCAGGGTTCGCAATCGGTCGGCATGCTGTCCGAACTGGCCGCGGTCCACGGCGATGTGAGGGCGACGTTCGATGAAGCCTCGCAAGGTGCCGGCGTCGATCTCTGGGCCTTGAGCCAGCAGGGGCCGGAAGAGCAGCTTCATCGTACCGAGAATACCCAGCCGGCATTACTCGCGGCCAGCGTGGCCGTATGGCGCGTGTGGCAAAAGCTCGGCGGCGCCACGCCGGCGCAGCTGTCCGGACACAGCCTGGGCGAATACAGCGCGCTGGTGTGTGCACACGCCTTGTCGCTGCATGATGCCGCGGCCCTGGTCGCCGAGCGCGGACGCCTCATGCAGGCGGCCGTACCCGCAGGCGTCGGCGCCATGGCGGCGATTCTTGGCGGCGATGACGAACAGATCGCCGCCGTCTGCGCCGAAGTGGCGCAAGGGCAGGTGGTGGCTCCGGCCAATTTCAATTCGCCTGGCCAGCTGGTGATCGCCGGCCACGCCGAGGCGGTGGACCGCGCCCTGGCCAGGCTGGCCGAATTGGGCGTAAAGAAGGCCGTAAAGCTTGCCGTTTCCGTACCCTCGCATTGCGCGCTGATGCGCGAGGCGGCCGACAAGCTCGGTGAGCGCATGGCTTCCATCGCATGGCAATTGCCGTCCATTCCGGTGGTGCAGAACGCCGAGGGGCGCAGCTACGCATCGCTTGACGATATCCGCGGCGCCCTGCAGCGCCAGTTGTATTTGCCGGTGCGTTGGACGCAATGCGTGCAAACGCTGGTTGCCGGCGGCGCGACGCGCGTGGCCGAATGCGGTCCGGGCAAAGTGCTGGCGGGCTTGATCAAGCGCATCGACAAGAGCGTCGAGGCGCGCGCCATCGGCACGCCGGCCGAGCTGGACGCCGTGCGCGGCGAATGGATCTGACTTACGTTTCGCATCTCGCTTCAATCCAAGGAAATCGAAGAATGAGCACACTGCAAGGTGAAGTCGCACTGGTGACCGGCGCCAGCCGTGGTATCGGTGCCGCCATTGCCGATGAACTTGCCGCCATGGGCGCGACCGTCATCGGCACCGCCACCAGCGAATCGGGCGCTGCGGCGATCGGCGATCGCCTCGCGGCGCATGGCGGCCATGGGCGTGTCCTCAACGTCACCGATCCTGCCGCTGTCGATGCGCTGATCGATGAGATCGCCAAGCAGTTCGCTGGTGTGTCGATCCTGGTCAATAACGCCGGCATCACGCGCGACCAGTTGCTGATGCGCATGCGCGACGAGGACTGGCAAGCCATCCTCGATACCAACCTCACGTCGGTCTACCGCCTCTCCAAGGCGGTGATGCGCGGCATGATGAAGGCGCGCAAGGGCCGCATCATTTCGATCGCATCGGTGATCGGGCTGACCGGCAATCCCGGCCAGGCCAACTACGCCGCGGCGAAGGCGGGCATCATTGCGTTCTCCAAGTCGCTGGCGCGCGAGATCGGCTCGCGCGGCATCACCGTGAACGTGGTCGCGCCCGGTTTCATCGACACCGACATGACCCGCGGCCTGCCCGAAGAATCCAAGCAGGCGCTGCTGGGCCAGATCGCCCTGGGCCGCCTGGGCGAAGCTTCCGACATCGCCAAGGCAGTGGGTTTCCTCGCCTCGCCGGCGGCCGGCTATATCACCGGCGAGACTTTGCACGTCAACGGCGGCATGTACATGCCTTGAAAGCGCCGGGGCAGGCACAAGTTCCTGTCCCGTATGCGAGGCGGCTTTCAAGCCGCTGTTTGAAATTCCGGTCGATCGGGGCCGGGTGAGATGAAAAAGTCGTCACGGCGGCCGTTTTAGGTGACAATCGGCGCCTTCGCACCGGTGCGGGGCTGTGGCGGCGGGCATTCCCTGGCATATAATTGGCGGCTTCGCGGCTTAGCCACTACAATGCCGCAGACTTTGCCGGCCAAAAGCCAGGCAAGACGGACAATTTCCCCTTGGGAGGTAAAGGCAACATGAGCACCATCGAAGAACGCGTCAAGAAAATCGTCGTCGAGCAGCTGGGCGTGAAGGAAGATGAGGTCACGGCGAACGCTTCGTTCGTGGACGATCTGGGCGCGGATTCGCTGGACACGGTCGAACTGGTGATGGCGCTGGAAGAGGAATTCGAAACCGAAATCCCCGACGAGGACGCCGAGAAGATCACCACCGTGCAGCAGGCCGTCGATTACATCAGGGCCCACACCAAGGAATGATCCTCGTGGCGGCGACGCTCGGCGCGTCCCATGTTCCACGTAGCGATACCGGAAGCTGCGCCATCAGGGCGCAGTTTTCGTTTCTGCAATATGTAACGTCCGATCCCGTATGGTGTGCGTGGTCGGCGTGCATCGGAGGGTGATGCCTGGCGGCTGATCTTTCCCGAACCAGCAAGGAAACAGATCCATGAGCAAACGACGAGTGGTAGTGACCGGCATGGGCATCATTTCGCCGGTCGGCAACGACATCGCCACCGCCTGGGACAACATCCTCAAGGGCGTCAGCGGCATCGGTCCGGTCACGCATTTCGATGCCACCACCTATGCCACCCGCATCGCGGGCCAGGTGCGCGGTTTCGATCCGGTGCAATGGATGCCGCCCAAGGACGTCAAGAAGATGGATCCGTTCATCCACTACGGTGTCGCTGCAGGCACGCAGGCCCTGCGTGATTCGGGCCTGGAAGTAACGGAAGCGAACGCGCCGCGCATCGGCGTGGCGGTGGGCGCGGGCATCGGTGGGCTGAACACCATCGAAGACACCGCCATCGAACTGCACGAGAAGGGGCCGCGCCGCGTGTCGCCGTTCTTCGTGCCCAGCTCGATCATCAACATGGTTTCCGGGCACCTGTCGATCATGTTCGGCCTGAAGGGCCCGAACATCGCATGCGTCACCGCATGCACGACGGCCACCCACAACATCGGCCTGGCCGCGCGCATGATCCAGTACGGCGATGCTGACGCGATGATCGCCGGCGGCGCCGAATTCTCCACCACTGGCACGGCCATGGCGGGCTTCTGCTCGGCCAAGGCAATGTCCACCCGCAACGACGAGCCGCACAAAGCCAGCCGTCCGTGGGACAAGGACCGTGACGGCTTCGTGCTCTCCGACGGTGCCGGCGTGCTGATGCTGGAGGAATACGAACACGCCAAGGCACGCGGCGCGCGTATTTATGCCGAGCTGGTCGGCTTCGGCATGAGCGGCGACGCGTACCACATCACGGCGCCCAGCGAAGGTGGTGAAGGTGCGGCGCGCTGCATGGAAAACACGCTGCGCGACGGCGGCATCAATCCCACCGACGTGCAGTACATCAACGCGCACGGCACCTCCACGCCGCTAGGCGACCTCGGCGAGGTGCTGGCCGCCAAGCGTGTGTTCGGCGATCACGCCTACAAGCTGGCGATCAGTTCGACCAAATCGACCACCGGGCATCTGCTGGGTGCGGCAGGTGGCGTCGAGGCGATCTTCACCATCCTCGCCATGCGCGACCAGGTGCTGCCGCCCACCATCAACCTCGACGAACCAGGCGAAGGCTGCGACCTCGATTTCGTGCCGCACACGGCGCGCGAAGCGAAGATCGACATCGCCATCTCCAATTCGTTCGGTTTTGGCGGTACCAACGGCACGCTCGCATTCCGCCGCATCTAGTGCCCTGCCTGACCCGCACGCTAGCCGGCCGGCGCGATCTTCTCGCGCCGGCCGCTGCTTTTGCGCCTCGCTATCCGGCGTTGCTGGAGAGCGTGACACGCGGCAGCGCGCAGGCGCGTTACGACATTTTGTTCGCGTTTGCGCAAGACTCGCTGACGCTTGCCGCGGATGGCCACGTGCGCGATGCCCAGGGGCGCATCCAGCAGGGCCGGTTTCTCGATGCGCTGGATACGACCTGGCGCGCGCAGCGTTTGCCGCCGCATGCCGATGATGGCCTGCCGTTCCATGGCGGCTGGGTGTTGCTGCTGGCCTACGAGCTGGCGGCCGAAATCGAGCCGTCCCTGCGGTTGCGTCACGGGGAAGGGTTGCCTGTCGCGCTGGCGTTGCGCTGCCCGGCAGCGATCATCGTCGATCATCTGCACGAGCGAACCGTACTGGTGGCCGAAGACGGGCATGCGGCACTGCTGGATGCGATGGAGGCCGACCTCGGTGCCGAGCCGGTCATTGCGCCCTTGGCCATGCCTGAGGCGATCGAGGAAGACGATCCCTCGTTGTTTCTCGATGGTGTGGCGCGCGTGCACGAGCATCTGCATGCCGGGGACGTGTTTCAGGCCAATCTCTCCCGCGCCTGGCGTGCGCGTTTTGCCCAGGCGCCATCGACCGCGAGTCTCTACTCGGCGCTGCGTCGCGCCAATCCGGCGCCGTTCGCCGGCTTGCTGCAGCAAAACGACTGGGCCATCGTCAGCTCCTCGCCCGAGCGCCTGGTCGAAGTGCGGCGCGGTATCGCGCAGACGCGTCCGATCGCCGGCACGCAACCGCGCCTGGCCGGCGATGACGACCTCGCGCGCATCCGCGAACTTAGCGCACATCCCAAGGAGCGCGCCGAGCATGTGATGCTGATCGACCTCGAACGCAACGATCTGGGTCGCGTCTGCCGTCCTGGCACGGTCGAGGTGAACGAGCTGATGGTGGTGGAAACCTATGCGCACGTGCACCACATCGTCTCGAACGTGCGTGGACGATTGCGCGACGGCGTGACGCCGGGCCAGGTCATCGCGGCTACGTTTCCCGGCGGCACCATCACCGGCTGCCCCAAGGTGCGCTGCATGGAAATCATCGCTGCGCTCGAAGACGCTCCGCGCGGCGCCTACACCGGCGCGCTGGGCTATCTCGATCGCAACGGCGACCTGGATCTCAATATCCTTATCCGCACGCTTACGCTGCAAGGCCGACACGCAAGCTTGCGTGCCGGTGCCGGGATCGTGGCCGACTCCGTCGCATCGAAAGAACTGGAAGAAACCCGCGCCAAGGCCCGCGGCATGTTGCGCGCGCTCGGAGCGGCCGGTTGATGATGCTGGTCAACGGCCAGCCTGCGCAAAGCGTATCGGCGCTTGATCGCGGGTTGGCCTACGGCGACGGTTTGTTCGAAACGATCCGCTTCGTTGGCGGCACGGCGCCGCTGTGGCAGCGTCACATGCAGCGTCTGCTTTCCGGTTGCCAGCGCCTGGGCATTCCGTGCCCGGATGCGCGGCAATTGCTCGATGAGGCACAACAGGCCAGGGCCGATCTCGGCCACGCGGTGGTGCGTATCACCGTGACCCGTGGCGAGGGCGAGCGCGGTTACGCGCCGCCATCCCGGCCGATGGCAACGCGCATCGTCGGCGCGTTTGCCGTACCCGTGCTGCCTGCGCAGCGTTACCGCGATGGTATCGGCATGTACCGATGCAGCACCACGCTCGCCGATCAACCGCTGCTGGCCGGCATCAAGCACCTGAACCGGCTTGAGCAGGTGCTGGCGCGGGCGGAGTGGAGCGATCCCAGGCTGGCCGAAGGCCTGGTTTGCGACCGGCACGGCCATGCCATATCGGCGACGTCGGCCAATCTTTTTGCCGTGATCGATGGCGTGCCCGTGACCCCGGCGCTGGATCGCTGCGGCGTGGCGGGCGTGGCGCGCGCGGCCGTGCTGGACTTTCTCGGCAGCGTCGAGGTCCGCGATCTGCCGCTGTGCGAATGCCTGGATGCCTCCGAGCTCTTCCTCAGTTCCAGCGTTCGCGGCATTCTGCCGGTTCAGGCCGTGGGCGATACCGTGTACGCTCCCGGCCCGGTTACCCGCGCGGTGCAGGGGCACTGGCGCGATCTGGGTTTTCCGATGGAGCTGGCATGAATGTAGGCGTTGCAAACCATGGGCGTGCGTCGTGGCGCCTGATCCTGTTGATCCTACTGCTGGCGTTCGTCTGTGCCGCCACCTGGTTCTGGCGCGACTTCTCGCGCTTTGGCGTCAAGCCGCTGCGTGTTGACGCGGCGGGCGAAAGCGTGGAAATCGGCAAGGGCACCAGTTTCAAGGACATCGTGCATCAATTGCGCGCGCAGGGCTTGAGCACGGCGTCGCCGTTCTACTGGCGCCTGCTCGCCGAGCGCATGCGTGTGGCGGGGCGTTTGCATGCGGGCGAATACGCCCTCGCTCCCGGCATCACGCCGGCACAGCTGCTGACCGACATGGCGCAGGGCAGGGTGCTGCAGCGCGACGTCACCATCGTCGATGGATGGACATTCCGCGACGTGCTGCAGGCGCTGGCGAAAGCCGACAAGCTGCAGCACGAAACCACCGGCATGGATGACGCCACGATCATGCAGAAGATCGGCGCGCCCGGCCAGAAACCCGAAGGTTGGTTTCTGCCCGAAACCTATGCTTACGTGAAGGGCGACAGCGATCTGGACGTGCTGCGCCGCGCGCATGCCGCCATGACCAAGACGCTCGACACGCTGTGGGCGCAGCGCGATCCCAGCGTGCCGTTGGCGACGCCCTACGATGCGCTGATCCTCGCTTCCATCGTTGAAAAAGAAACCGGTCGTGCCGACGAACGCCCGCAGGTTGCCGGCGTGTTCATCCGCCGCCTGCAGAAAAACATGCTGCTGCAAACCGACCCCACCGTGATCTACGGCATGGGTGCCAGCTACGCCGGCACCATCCACAAAAGCGATCTCACCACCGATACGCCCTACAACACCTATACGCGGCCCGGCCTGCCGCCCACGCCGATCGCGATGCCCGGCAAGCCGGCCATCGAAGCGGTGTTGCATCCGGCCGCCGGCACGTCGCTGTACTTTGTCGCCAAGGGCAATGGCACGCATATCTTTGCCGACACGCTCCAACAGCAAAATCGCAACGTGGCCTGTTACCAGCTGAAGCATTGCCAATGACCAAGCGAGGACGATTCATCACGCTGGAAGGCGGCGAAGGCGCCGGCAAGAGCACCTTGCTGGCCGGACTGCGTGATTACCTGTTGCGGCAGGGCATCGAGCTGTTGCAGGTGCGCGAACCGGGCGGTACCCCATTGGGCGAGGCCATTCGTTCGATCGTGCTGGACCCGGCGCATCCTCATATCTGCGCGGAAAGCGAATTGCTGCTGATGTTCGCCGCGCGCGCGCAATTGGTACGCGAACGCATCCTGCCGGCGCTGGAAAGCGGGCATTGGGTGCTGTGCGATCGCTACGTGGATGCCAGCTACGCCTACCAGGGCGCCGGGCGCGGCCAGCCGCAGGAGCGCATTGCGCAGCTGGAAGCCTGGGCGTGCGCGGGCCTGAAGCCCGACCTGACCCTGCTGCTGGACCTGCCCGTGGCCACCGGCCGTAAGCGCGCCGCCGGCCGGGGCGCGGCCGACCGCATTGAAACCGAGGCCGATGCTTTCTTCGAGCGCGTGCGCCAGGCCTATCGCGACCTGGCTGACGCCGAGCCCCAACGCTGGCGCGTGATCGATGCCAGCCTGCCGGCCGAGGACGTGCTTGGCGCGGCCACCGCCGCCCTGGCACATGTGTTGAAGGTGCACGCATGAGCATCCCGCCCTGGCATGGCGATCTCTGGAGCCGCCTGCAGGCGCGCCGAGAGCGCCAGGCACTGCCACATGCGTTGTTGCTGTGTGGGCCGCGCGGCCTGGGCAAGCGCGATTTCCTGCGACGCTTCGTGCGCGGGCTGTTGTGCCAGCACCCGTCCGGCGGCGATGCCTGCGGTGCCTGCCGCAGTTGCTTGCTGATCGACGCCGGTACGCATCCCGATTACGTATCGCTGAGCTACGGCCTGCGCAAGGATGGCGTGCAGCGTTCGGAAATCGTGGTCGATCAGATTCGCGAACTGTCCGCCCGCTTGGCCACATCCAGCCAGTTTGGGGGTTGGCAGATCGCCAGCATCGATCCGGCCGACGCGATGAATGCGGCGGCGGCCAATGCGCTGCTCAAGACGCTGGAAGAACCCGCCTCGCAGACCATGCTGGTACTGCTCGCCGACGAACCCTGGCGGATGCCGGCGACCATTCGCAGCCGCTGCCAGCGCATCGATTTTCAAATGCCCGCGGCGGCCGATTCGCTCGCCTGGTTGCAGAGCGTCGGTGTCAACGACGCCGCTGGCGCGCTGGCCGCGGCCGGTGGCAACCCCGGGCTTGCTCGCATCTGGGCACAAGAGGGCGCGTTGGCCCAGCGGCAGGAAGTGCGCAAGGACCTGGCGGCGCTTGCCGCCGGACGCGGCGACGCCGTGGAAGTGGGGAAGCGCTGGCTCGACCAGGCGCCCGAGCAGCGACTGTGGTTTGCCGGGCAGGCCGTGGCGGACGAAATGCGCGCTCGTGCGGCGACGCAAACCGGTCCGCTTTCCAGCGCGCTCGATGCCGAAGGTCTGGCCGCCTGGTACGACGCGGCAAACCGCACGCGCGAAGCACTGCGTGGGCCATTGCGCGGCGATCTGTTGTTGCTGGAGTTGCTGGGGCGCTGGCGCTGATGCAGTCGTTGTCCGTTTCCGCGCGGACCCGCCTGCTGGTGGTGGCGCCGCATCCGGATGACGAAACCATCGGTTGTGGACTGCTCATTCAACAAGTGCTGGCCGCTGGCGGCGCGGTCCGGCTCTTGCTGCTGACCGACGGGGACAACAACCCCTGGCCGCAGCGTTTCGTCGAGCGCCGCCTGCGCATCGACGACGCGGCGCGTCAACGCTGGGGCCTGCGCCGCCGGGCCGAAGCCGGGCAGGCGATCGCGCGGTTGGGCCTGCCCGCTGCCGCGATGCACCCGCTGGGCTGGCCGGACATGGGCATTACGCACCGTCTACGCGACGGCGGCCCCGGCTCGGTAGCGGCGATCCGTGCTCAGGTGCAGGCCTTTGCGCCCGATGTGATGTGCTGTCCGGCGCTGGACGACCGCCACCCCGATCATGGCGCGGCACACGTCCTGTGCCGCCTGGCCTTGGATGGCCCGGGCCCGCTCCCGATGCTGCTGGCCTATCCCGTCCACGGTGCGGCCGACGGAGGGCGTTACCCAATCCGAATCGATGCCCAGGCCGATCAGCAGCGGCACAAGTCCCAGGCTCTGGAGGAGCACCGCACGCAAATGGTGCTCAGTGGCAGGCGCATGCGGCGCCTGGCGCTGCAAGCGGAGCGCTATCTGCCTGCCACTGCCGTTTCAGGCGATGTGCCATTGCCCTGGCGGCCACCGGCCGTGCTGCGCCCCTGGCTCCGGCTGATGCTGGCCACCCCATCCGGCGTCCGTGACTGGCGTTGGGGCGAGGCCCCGGTCGCCAGAGACCAGGATGGCGCCTGGCGGCTGGCATGCTCCGCGGGCCAGCCGCGGTCCGCGCCGGCCTTCGCCAAGCTTTATCTGGATTGGCCCTCCCCGTGGATCTTCGATCACTGGGGCTGGCATGCTTTGTGACACGGCGGTGAAACTTGCGCATGGCCGCCACTTTGCGCGGATCGGGCCGGCTCGTTACGATGCCTCATCGATAGCCGGCGACAGCGCCGCACGACAGGAGCAGGCATGAACCCGGTCGCCGCCCGCCAGGGCATCATCTCGTTGAAGTTCAAGGACACCACCTCGCTCTACAACGCGTATATGCCGTTTTTGAAGTTTGGCGGCCTGTTCGCGCCCACCGCGCAGCGCTATTCGCTGGGCGACGAAGTGGTGTTGCTGATCAGCCTGATCGACGAGAGCGAGCGTCTTTCGGTTGCCGGCAAGGTGGTCTGGATCACGCCGATCGGCGCGCAGGGCAATCGTACGGCCGGCATCGGCGTGCAATTCAACGAGTCGAACGACGGGGAAGCCGCGCGCAGCCGGATCGAAGCATTGCTCGCCGGTGCACTGGGTTCGGAACGTCCCACGCAGACGATGTAGTTCTGTCGCGGTAACTTGCGCCGCGTTCGTTGATGGGCGGCCAGGATGGGCAAAGCATATCCGCCAGTCCCGCGATAGAGGGTTTTTGGACGTCTTATTGCAAGAAATGTCCCACGCCGCGCCACACAAGGCTTGTCGGCGTACCCATGCGCGCTGATACAATATCGCGATCCCAGGGCTCGTCCCGAGGATCGTCGAGCACCTGCATCCTGCGCGTCAGCGTACAGGGCTGGACCGCCCGCTGAATCGAACTCCGGACCGTTTGCCCCGACGGTCACTGATGCACCCTCGTGGTGCGGAGGTAAGTTAAACCGTGCTTGCCGAATATTGGCCCGTTCTCCTCTTCCTAGTGGTCGCCGCCGGTATGGGTGTCGTCCTCATCACGCTAGGCCTGTTGGTCGGCCCTCGCCGTCCCGAGTCGGAAAAGCTTTCGCCGTACGAATGCGGCTTCGAGGCTTTCGAGGATGCGCGCATGCAATTTGACGTGCGCTATTACCTCCTCGCCATCCTCTTCATCATTTTTGATCTGGAAATCGCCTTCCTGTTTCCGTGGGCGGTGGTGTTCCAGCACATCGGTATCGTTGCGCTCATTGAAATGGGCCTGTTCCTGTTGTTGCTGGTGATCGGTTTTGCCTACGTGTGGAAGAAGGGAGCGCTGGAATGGGAGTGATCTCCGCCATTGACCGGGTGATGCACAACCCGCAGCCGTTGAACGTGGTGGACGACATCCTGCGTCCGGCTGGCGACAATCCCGTGATCCAACGCGGCGCAGTCACCACCACCGTCGATGCCTTGATGAACTGGGCGCGCACCGGCTCCATGTGGCCGATGACCTTCGGTCTGGCCTGCTGCGCGGTGGAAATGATGCACGCGGGTGCGGCGCGCCTGGACCTGGATCGCTACGGCGTGGTGTTCCGTCCCAGCCCGCGCCAGTCCGACGTGATGATCGTGGCCGGCACGCTGGTCAACAAGATGGCGCCCGCGCTGCGCAAGGTCTACGACCAGATGCCCGATCCGAAGTGGGTGATCTCGATGGGCAGCTGCGCCAACGGTGGCGGCTATTACCACTACTCCTACTCCGTCGTGCGCGGTTGCGATCGCATCGTTCCGGTGGACATCTACGTGCCTGGTTGCCCGCCCACCGCCGAAGCATTGATTCACGGCATTTTGCAGTTGCAAAAGAAGATCCGTCGTACCAGCACCATCGCGCGTTCCTGAAAGGCGTCGTCATGAGTGATACACAAACGAACTCGCTGGCCGAGCGCCTTTCCGCGCGATTTGGCGATCTGCTGAAAATTACCGTCTCGCACGGTCAGACTACGGCGGAAGTTGCCGCCGCCAACCTGCTCGCCGTCGCCACGGCGCTGCGCGACGAGGCCGGCTTGCGCTTCACCGAAGCGGTCGATCTCTGCGGCGTCGACTATCTGGGCTATGGCCAGACCGAGTGGGATACGGTGGACGTTTCCGGCAACGGCTTCTCGCGTGGCGTGGAAGGCGAGGCCATCGGCCGCTTCAGCTGGGCCGACCGCCCGCGCGAGGTCTCGATCCCGCGCCGCTATGCGTCGGTGTGCCATTTGCTGTCGATCGAACTCAACCAGCGCCTGCGCGTGCGGGTGTTCTGCGAGGACGACAGCCTTCCGGTGCTGCCGTCGCTGGTACACATCTGGCCGGGCCTGAACTGGTTCGAGCGCGAATCGTTCGACCTGTTCGGCATCATTTACGATGGCCATCCGGATCTGCGCCGCATCCTTACCGACTACGGTTTTGTCGGCCATCCCTTCCGCAAGGACTTCCCGCTCATCGGCAACGTCGAAGTGCGATACGACCCTGAGCAGAAGCGCGTGGTCTACGAACCCGTTTCGATCGAACCGCGCGTGCTCGTCCCGCGCGTGATCCGCGACGACGCCGACCTGATCCAGGCCAAGGCCGAAGCCGCCGACCACTGGCGGGAGAATTGAGCATGAGCGCCCAGGAAATCCGCAACTACACCATGAATTTCGGCCCGCAGCATCCTGCTGCGCACGGCGTGCTGCGCCTGGTGCTGGAGATGGACGGCGAAACGGTCGTCCGCGCCGATCCGCACATCGGCCTGCTGCACCGGGGCACCGAAAAGCTGGCCGAGTCCAAGCCGTTCAACCAGTCGATCGGCTACATGGATCGTCTGGATTACGTGTCGATGATGTGCAACGAGCATGCCTACGTGCGCGCCATCGAGACCCTGCTGGGGATCCAGGCGCCGGAGCGTGCGCAATACATCCGCACGATGTTCGACGAGATCACGCGCATCCTCAATCACCTGATGTGGGTGGGTTCGAACGCGCTCGACCTCGGTGCGATGGCGGTGTTCCTGTACGCCTTCCGCGAACGCGAAGAGCTGATGGACTGCTACGAGGCGGTCTCCGGCGCGCGCATGCATGCCACCTACTATCGTCCCGGTGGCGTGTACCGCGACCTGCCCGGCAAGATGCCGCAATACCGCGAGTCGCCCTGGCACAAGGGCAAGGATCTCAAGCGCCTCAATACCTGGCGCGAAGGCTCCATGCTCGACTACCTCGATGCCTTCACCGCCGACTTCTCCACCAAGGTGGATGAGTACGAAGAACTGCTCACCAATAACCGCATCTGGAAGCAACGTACCGTCGGCATCGGTGTCGTCTCGCCGGAACTGGCCCAGCAGTGGGGCATGACCGGCGCGATGCTGCGCGGCTCGGGCATCGCCTGGGATCTGCGCAAGAAGCAGCCCTATGCCAAGTACGCCGAGGTGGATTTCGACATCCCGGTCGGCGTCAACGGCGATTGCTACGACCGTTACCTGGTGCGCGTGGAAGAGATGCGGCAGTCCAACCGCATCATCAAGCAATGCGTGGCTTGGCTGCGCGCCAACCCCGGTCCGGTGATGGTGGAAAACTTCAAGGTCGCGCCGCCCAAGCGCGAGGCCATGAAGGAAGACATGGAAGCGTTGATCCACCACTTCAAGCTCTTCACCGAAGGCTATGGCGTGCCGGCCGGCGAAACCTACGCGGCGGTCGAGGCGCCCAAGGGCGAGTTCGGCTGCTACCTGGTCTCCGATGGCGCCAACAAGCCTTTCCGCGTGCATCTGCGCGCGCCGGGCTTTGCCCACCTCTCCTCGATGGATGCCGTCGTGAGTGGCCACATGCTGGCCGACGCCGTGGCGGTCATCGGTACCTATGACCTCGTGTTCGGCGAAGTCGATCGCTGAGCCCGGAGGAACCCATACATGAAAGCCACCGGAAATTACGAGCAGGTCAAGAACGTCGATCCGCTCGCCGTGCTCAACGAGCACACCCGCCATCACATCGACCATTGGCTGGGCAAGTTCCCGCCGGATCGTAAGCGCTCGGCGCTGATCCAGGCGTTGTTCGCCGCGCAGGAACAAAACCACGGCTACCTCACCGACGAGCTGATCACGGCCGTCGCCCGGTACATCGACGTGCCCGCAGTGTGGGCCTACGAAGTGTCCAGCTTCTATTCGATGCTGGAGACCAAGCCGGTCGGACGTCATAACGTCGCCGTCTGCACCAACATCTCGTGCTGGCTCAACGGCGGCGAAGACTTGTTGCGCCACTGCGAGAAAAAGCTCGGCATCAAGGCGGGTGAAAGCACCGCCGACGGCCGCGTCTACCTCAAGAAAGAAGAAGAGTGCATCGCTGCCTGCGTGTATGCGCCGGCGATGACGGTCAATGGCCACTACCACGAGCGTCTCACGACCGAAAAGGTCGATGAGATCCTCGATGGCCTCAAGTAAGGCAGGCTCTAAAATGGCAGTCGGACCCGCACCCAAGGAACACCAGGTCGTCTATACCACGCTGCATTTGGACAAGCCGTGGTCGATGGACAGCTATCTGCAGATGGACGGCTATAAGGCGTGGAAGAAAATTCTCGCCGAGAAACCCGATCCCGCCTCGATCGTCGATATCGTCAAGAACAGCAACCTGCGCGGCCGAGGCGGCGCGGGCTTTCCCACCGGCTTGAAGTGGTCCTTCATGCCCAAGGGCAACATGCAGAAGTACATCCTCTGCAACTCCGACGAATCGGAGCCTGGCACCGCCAAGGACCGCGACATTCTGCGCTACAACCCGCATGCGGTTGTAGAAGGCCTGGCTATCGCGTGCTACGCGACCGGTTCCACCGTGGCCTACAACTACCTGCGCGGCGAATTCCATCACGAGCCGTTCGAGCATTTCGAAGAGGCACTGAAGGAAGCGTACGAAGCCGGCCTGCTCGGCAAGAACATCCAGGGCACCGGCATCGACGTGGACATCTACGGCGCGCTCGGTGCGGGCGCCTACATCTGCGGCGAGGAAACCGCGCTGATGGAGTCGCTGGAAGGCAAGAAGGGCCAACCGCGCTTCAAGCCGCCGTTCCCGGCCAACTTCGGCCTATACGGCAAGCCCACCACGATCAACAACACCGAAACCTACGCGTCGGTGCCGGCCATCCTGCGCAATGGCGCGGACTGGTTCCTCAACCTGGGCAAGCCGAACAACGGCGGTCCGAAGATTTTTTCGGTGTCCGGCCACGTCAATAATCCGGGCAACTTCGAAGTGCGCCTGGGCACCTCGTTCAAGGATCTTCTTGAACTGGCCGGCGGCGTGCGCAACGGCAACAAGCTGAAGGCGGTCATTCCCGGCGGCTCCTCGATGAAGGTGCTCAACGCCGATGAAATGATGTCCGCCACCATGGATTACGACTGCCTGCAGAAGCTGGGCTCGGGCCTGGGTTCGGGCGCGGTGATCGTGATGGACGAGACCACCTGCATGGTCAAGGCCTGCCATCGCATCTCGCAGTTCTATCACGCCGAATCCTGCGGCCAGTGCACGCCCTGCCGCGAAGGCACCGGCTGGATGTTCCGCGTACTCTCGCGCATCGTGGAAGGCAAGGGCACGCAGGACGACCTGCACCGCCTCAAAGCCATCGCCGGCCAGATCGAAGGTCACACCATCTGCGCGTTCGGCGAAGCCGCCGCATGGCCGGTACAGGGCTTCCTCGCCAAGTTCTGGAACGAATTCGAATATTACGTGCAGCATGGTCGTTCGATGACCGAAGACCGGCTTGCCGAAACACGTCGTGGAGTCGCTGCATGAGTGCGCAGCCAGCCAGTACTGCACCTGATCTTCTGAACATCGAGATCGATGGCAAGCCAACGCAGATCCGCAAGGGCGCGATGATCATCGAGGCGGCCGACGCCATCGGCGTCGCCATCCCGCGTTTCTGCTACCACCGCAAACTGCCGATCGCGGCCAACTGCCGCATGTGTCTGGTCGACGTGGAAATGGGCGGCCGTCCCATGCCCAAGCCGCAGCCGGCCTGCGCCACGCCGGTGGCCGAGGGCATGAAGGTCACCACGCGCACGGAAAAAGCGCTGAAATTCCAGCGCGACGTAATGGAGTTTCTGCTGATCAACCACCCGCTGGATTGCCCGATCTGCGACCAGGGCGGCGAGTGCGAACTGCAGGACGTGGCGCTCGGCTATGGCCGCAGCGTGTCGCGCTACACCGAACGCAAGCGCACCATCGCCGACGAAAACCTCGGTTCGCTGGTCGCCACCGAGATGACCCGCTGCATCCAGTGCACGCGCTGCGTGCGCTTCACCAGCGAGATCGCCGGCACCTACGAATTGGGTGGCATGAGCCGTGGTGAAAACCTGAAGATCGGCACCTATATCGGCAAGACGCTTGAAACCGAGCTGTCGGGCAACATCATCGATGTGTGCCCGGTCGGTGCGCTGACCAACAAGCCGTTCCAGTTCAAGGCGCGCGCGTGGGAGCTGATCGCCAAGCCGTCGATCGCCTATCACGATGCGCTGGGCTCCAACCTGTGGCTGCACACCCGTCGCGGTGAAGTGCTGCGCACGGTGCCGCGCGACAACGAAGCCATCAACGAATGCTGGCTCTCCGATCGCGACCGCTACAGCCACCAGGGCCTGTACGCCGCCGACCGCGTGCGCACCCCCGAAGTGAAGCGCAACGGCCGCTGGCAGGGCACGACCTGGGAAGACGCGCTCAATGCCGCCGCCGCCGCACTGAAGGAAGTGCAGGGCAGCGATCTGGGTCTGCTGGTGCACCCGGCTACGACCAACGAAGAGGGCGATCTACTGGTGCGCCTGGCACGCAGCCTGGGTAGCCCGCACATCGATCATCGCCTGCGTCAGCTGGATTTCGCCGACGGTGCGGTGGCACAGCCGTTCGGCATGCCGGTCGCGGGCGTGGACAAGGTCAAGGCTGCGTTGCTGGTCGGCTCCAACCTGCGCTACGAAATGCCGCTGCTCAATCACCGCCTGCATCAGGCGGTGAAGAAGGGCGCCAAGGTCTACGCCGTGAATCCGGCGGAGTTCCATTTCAACTACAAGCTGGCCGGCGAAGCCATCGTGGCGCCGCATGCGCTGGTCGATGCGCTGCTGTCGCTCGCCAAGGCCGCGGTCGCCGCAGGCGCAACCGCGCCGGCGCACTTGGCCGACGCCATCCATGGCGCCGCCAATGACGAAGGCGATAGCGATGCAATCGCCGCGCTGAAGTCCGGCCAGGCGGTGGTGATCCTGGGCGAGGCGGCCGTCACGCATCCGCAGGCGTCCTGGCTGCGCGCCGTTGCACGCTTCGTGGCCCAAGCCACGGGCGCCGCCTACAACGAACTGCCGGCGGGCGCCAACGCCGTCGGCCTGGCCAAGATGGGCGTGCTGCCGGGCAACGGCGGCCTCGATGCGCAGGCCATGCTGGCTCAGCCGCGCAAAGCCTATGTGCTGTACGGGCTGGAATTGCCGCACGATTTCGCCGACGGTTCGGCGGTGGTCAATGCGCTGCATGGCACGCAGCACATCATTGCGTTCGCGTCGTTTGCCACGGCGGAACTGCGCGATGTGGCCGACGTGATCCTGCCGATCGGGCTGCTGCCGGAAATCGACGGCACGCTGGTCAACGTCGATGGCGTTTCCCAGCAGGTGGAAGCGGGCGCCAAGCCGCCGGGCCAGGACGTGCGCGCCGGCTGGAAGGTGCTGCGTGCGCTCGGTGGCCAGATGAAGCTGGCCGGCTTCGAGTTCGACGACCTCGCCGGCCTGCGCGCCGGCATCACCGAGCACACCGTGGCAACCAAGCAGGGCCTGTCCGCACGCAACCCGGCGCAGGGACTGAGCCGTCTGGCGACGTGGCCGATTTATCGCAGCGATGCCGTGCTTCGCCGGGCCGCTGCGCTGCAGGCGCATCCGCTCAATCGCGCGCCCGCCGTGCGCGTGAATGCGGACGAGGCCCAACGCCAGGGGCTGGCCGCGGGAGACCAGGTCAAGCTTTCCAACGCCGTCCTTCCGCTGGTCATCGATGCGACGGTGCCCAATGGCGCCGTATGGATCGAGGCCGCACACGATCAGACCGCGACGCTGCCGCCTTACGGCGCGGCCATCACCTTGAGCAAGGCGTAAATCATGGGCGATCAGATTCTCCATCAGCTAATCATTCCCATATTGCTGGTCCTGGCGGTCGTCATTCCGCTCACCCTGACGGTGGCGCTGTACGTGTACTGGGAACGCAAGGTGCTGGGCTGGATGCACGTGCGCATGGGGCCCAACCAGGTTGGCCCCCTGGGCTTGCTGCAGGCCTTCGCCGATGTGGTCAAGCTGATCTGCAAGGAAGTGATCCTGCCGACCAACGCCAACAAGGTCCTCTACTACACCGCACCGTTGCTGGCGTTGATTCCAGCGCTGGCGGCGTGGGCGGTGGTGCCGTTCGGCGCGCGCTTTGCCTTGTCCAACGCCAACGCGGGCCTGCTCTATCTGCTGGCGATGACCTCGCTGGGCGTGTACGGCATCATCCTCGCCGGCTGGGCGTCCAATTCGCGCTACGCGCTGCTGGGTGCCATGCGTTCGGCCGCGCAGGTGATCTCCTACGAACTGGCGATGGGTTTGTGCCTGGTCTGCGTGCTGGTGCTGGCGGGGAGCCTCAACCTCACCGACATCGTCACGGCCCAGGCCGGCAGCATCGGTCACTGGTTCATGTGGCCGCTGCTCCCTGTGTTCGTGGTCTATTTTGTCTCCGGCGTCGCTGAAACCAATCGTGCCCCGTTCGACGTGGCCGAAGGCGAATCGGAAATCGTGGCCGGTTTCCACGTGGAATATTCCGGCTCCGCCTTCGCGCTGTTCTTCCTGGCCGAATACGCCAACATGATTCTGGTCAGCTTCCTGGCCTCGATCCTGTTCATGGGCGGCTGGCTGAGTCCGTTTCCGGAAAGCGTGCCGGTGCTCGGCCACGCCAGCTTCATCTGGCTGCTGGCGAAAGCGTTCTTCTTCGCCTTCCTGTTCCTGTGGTTCCGTGCCACCTTCCCGCGCTACCGCTACGACCAGATCATGCGTCTGGGTTGGAAGGTCTTCATTCCCATCGCCATCGTGTGGGTGTTCGTTGCCGGCTGCATGAAGTACTACGGCTGGGTTCACATCGGCACGGGGGGCTAAAGAAAGCCATGTCGCGCATTACCAACTATTTCAAGAGCCTGCTGCTTATCGAACTGCTCAAGGGCATGGTGCTGACCTGGCGTTACCTGTTCAGCCCCAAGTACACCATGCGCTACCCGATGGAGCACATCCCCAAGTCCAACCGTTTCCGCGGCCTGCACGCGTTGCGCCGTTACGCCAACGGCGAGGAGCGCTGCATAGCGTGCAAACTGTGCGAAGCCGTGTGCCCTGCGCTGGCCATCACGATCGACTCCGCCCCGCGCGCCAGCGACGGCCAGCGCCGCACTACGCGCTACGACATTGACCTCTTCAAGTGCATCTATTGCGGCTTCTGCGAGGAAAGCTGCCCGGTCGACTCGATCGTGGAAACGCATGTACACGAGTATCACTTCGAGCATCGCGGCGAGAACGTGGTGACCAAGCTGCAGTTGCTGGCCATCGGCGACCGCTTTGAGGCCGACATCGCGGCCGCACGCGCGCAAGACGCGGCCTATCGCTGAGGACACTATCGATGATCGATCCGTCTGTGTTCCAACTCGTCTGCTTCTATGCCTTCTCGGTGGTGACCGTGATCGCGGCGCTTTCGGTGATCACGCTGCGCAATTCGGTGCATGCCGTGCTGTCGCTGGTGCTGACCTTCTTCAGCACCGCCTGCATCTGGATGCTGGCCGAGGCCGAATTTCTCGCCATCGCCCTGATCGTGGTCTACGTGGGGGCGGTGATGGTGCTGTTCCTGTTCGTGGTGATGATGCTGGACATCGACCAGGAGAAACTGCGCGAGGGCTTCGTGAAGTTCCTGCCGGTGGGCCTGGTCGTGGCCATCGTCATGCTGGTGGAAATGCTCGGCCTGATCGGCGTGCGCGTGATGCATGCGCAGACGATGGGCGTCAATCCCGCCACCGCCGCCGGCATGTCCAATACCGCGTGGCTGGGTATGGCGCTCTACACGCAGTACCTGTTGCCGTTCGAAGTTGCCGCGCTGATCCTGACCGTGGGCGTGATCGCCGCGGTGGCGCTCACCTTGCGTCAGCGCACCGGCGTTCGCCATCAGCAGGCCAGCGAGCAGGTGGCAGTGCGCGCCAGCGAGCGCGTGCGCATCATCAAGATGGCGGCGGAGCTTCCCCCGGCCGATAGCCAGCCCGCCGCGGCCCAGGAGTCCAAGCCATGATTACGCTTTCGCATTACATCGTGCTTGGCGCGATCCTGTTCTGCATTTCGGTGGCGGGCCTGTTCATCAATCGCAAGAACGTCATCGTGCTGCTGATGGCGATCGAACTGATGCTGTTGGCCGTGAACATCAATTTCGTTGCCTTCTCGCGCTTCAACCATGACGTGGCGGGGCAGGTTTTCGTTTTCTTCATCCTCACCGTGGCCGCGGCGGAGTCCGCCATCGGCCTGGCGATCCTGGTGCTGCTGTTCCGTAACCGCAGCACGGTCAACGTCGCCGAAATCGACAGCATGAAGGGTTGAGCACATGGAACTTTCCACCTCCATTCTGTTGACCATTGCGCTGGCACCGCTGGTCGGCTGCCTGTTCGCCGGTTTCCTCGGCAAGCAGATCGGCCGCGCCGGCGCGCACAGCGTCACCATCCTGGGCCTGCTGGTTTCCTGCGGCCTGTCCTTCTACGTGCTCTACCAGATCACGGCTGGCGGCGCACCGGTCTACAACCACAACATCTACACCTGGTTCGAGATCGGCAAGTACACCGCCAGCGTGGGCTTCCTGATCGATCGCCTCACCGCGATGATGATGGTGGTGGTGACCTTCGTGTCGCTGCTGGTGCATGTCTACACCATCGGCTACATGGCCGATGACGATGGCTACCAGCGCTTCTTCAGCTACATCTCCCTGTTCACCTTCTCGATGCTGATGCTCGTGATGAGCAACAACTTCATGCAGCTGTTCTTTGGCTGGGAGGCGGTGGGCCTGGTGTCGTACCTGCTGATCGGCTTCTGGTACAAGCGACCGACTGCGATCTTCGCCAACCTCAAGGCATTCGTGGTCAACCGCGTGGGCGACTTCGGCTTCCTGCTGGGCATCGCCGCGATCCTGTATTTCCTGGGTACCTTCGATTACGCCACCGCGTTTGCCGCCGCACCGACCCTGGTCGGCAAAACCCTGACCATTACCCAGAGCACGCAGTGGGATGCCGCCACCGTGATCTGCATCCTGCTGTTCATCGGTGCGATGGGCAAGTCGGCGCAGGTGCCGCTGCACGTGTGGCTGCCCGACTCGATGGAAGGCCCCACCCCGATTTCCGCGCTGATCCACGCGGCGACGATGGTGACCGCCGGCATCTTCATGGTGGCGCGCATGTCGCCGCTGTACGAGCTATCGGACACGGCGCTGAGCTTCGTGATGGTGATCGGCGCCACCGGCGCGCTGTTTACCGGCCTGATCGGCATCGTGCAGAACGACATCAAGCGCGTGGTCGCGTATTCGACGCTGTCGCAGCTGGGCTACATGACGGTGGCGCTGGGCGTGTCGGCCTATGCCGGCGCGGTGTATCACCTCATGACGCACGCGTTCTTCAAGGCGCTGCTGTTCCTCGGTGCCGGCTCGGTGATCATCGCCATGCATCATGAGCAGGACATGCGCTACATGGGTGGCCTGCGCAAGTACATGCCCATTACCTGGATCACCATGTGGATCGGTGCGCTTGCGTTGTGCGGTGTACCGTTCTTTTCGGGGTTCTATTCGAAGGATACGATCATCGACGCTGTGCACGAGTCGCATCGTTGGGGTCACGTATATGCGTATTTCTGCGTAGTGGCGGGTGCATTCGTGACGGCAACCTACACGTTCCGCCAGATGTATATGACCTTCCACGGCAAGGAGCGCTTCAAGGTCGTGGAGCATCACGCGCATCACGATGCGCATGGCCACGACGATCACCACGACGACCATGGCCATCATGAGCCGGGCGTGTTGCATCATCCGCCGAAGGAGTCACCGTGGGTGGTGACGCTGCCGTTGATTCTGTTGGCCATTCCGTCGCTGTTTGTCGGCATGTTTACGGTCAAGCCCATGCTCTTCGGCGGTTGGTTCGGTGGCGCCGTGCATGTGAACGAAGCCAATGACGTACTTGGCGAGATCGCCAAGGAGTTCAACGGTTCGATGGCGATGGCACTGCACGGTTTCTTGCAGCTGCCGTTCCTGCTGGTGGCGGTGGCTTTCGTCATGACCACCTACATCTACTTGTTCAATCCGTCGGTGGCCGACAAGATCAAGAGCGCCCTCAAGCCGTTCTGGGTGATTCTTGACCGCAAATACTGGGTTGACGATATCTACTTCGCGATCTTCGCGCGTGGTGGCGTGGCGCTGGGCCGCATGTTCTGGAAAGGCGGCGATGCCGCGGTGATCGATGGTGTATTGATCGACGGTTCGGCCAGCACGATCAAGCGCATCGCCTCGGGCGCGCGCCGGATCCAGTCTGGCTATTTGTACCACTACGCGTTTGCGATGATCCTCGGCCTGATCCTGCTCATGGGCGGGTATTGGCTGATCGGGCAATAAGGGAAACGAGCTCCATGTTCAATCATTTGCTCAGCCTCTTGATCTGGCTGCCCATCGCAGGTGCGGTGCCTGTCTTGCTGGCCGGCTCCAGCCGGCCCAACACGGCACGCTGGCTGTCCTTGCTGATGGCGGTACTCACCTTTATCGTCAGCCTGTTCCTGATTCCGCAATACAATGCGGATGCCGGCGGTATGCAGCTGGCCGAAAGCCATCTGTGGATCGCTTCGCTCAATGTGCATTACGGGCTGGCGGTGGACGGCATTTCGGTCGCACTGATTCTGTTGACCACGCTGGTCGGCATCCTGGTCATCGTGGGCGCCTGGGAGGTCATCCAGGACAAGCCGCATCAGTACATGGCCGCCATGCTGGTGCTCGAAGGCCTGATGATCGGCGTGTTCTGCGCCACCGACGCCTTGCTGTTCTACGTGTTCTTCGAGGCGATGCTGATCCCGATGTTCATCCTCATCGGTATCTGGGGCGGCCCACGGCGCGTGTACGCTACCCTGAAGTTCTTCATTTATACGTTCCTGGGCTCGATCTTCATGTTGATCGGCCTGATCTATCTTTACCTGAAAGCCGGCACGTTCGACCTGCACACGCTGGCCACGCTGCCGCTGACCATGCAGGAGCAGAGCTGGCTCTTCTTCGCCTTCCTGATCGCTTTCGCGGTGAAGGTGCCGATGGTGCCGGTGCACACATGGTTGCCCGATGCGCACGTGGAAGCGCCCACCGGCGGTTCGGTGGTGCTGGCGGCGGTGATGCTGAAGATCGGCGGATACGGCTTCCTGCGCTTCAGCCTGCCGATCGTGCCTGATGCGTCGGCGCATTTCGCCTGGCTGGTGATCCTGCTCAGCTTGATCGCGGTGGTCTACATCGGCTACGTGGCGCTGGTGCAGGAGGACATGAAGAAGCTGGTGGCGTATTCGTCCGTGGCGCACATGGGCTTCGTGACGCTGGGCGTGTTCATCGGCTTCATGCTGGTGCGCGATTCGGGCAACATCGATGCCGCGCGCTTAGGGATGCAGGGCGCGATGGTGCAGATGATCTCGCACGGCTTCGTCTCGGGCGCGATGTTTTCGTGCATCGGCGTGCTGTACGACCGCATGCATACGCGCTCGATCAAGGATTACGGCGGTGTCATCAACGTCATGCCGTGGTTCGGTTTCTTCTATGTGCTGTTCGCGATGGCCAACTGCGGCCTGCCGGGTACCAGCGGTTTCGTCGGCGAATTCATGGTGATCCTGTCCAGCTTCAGCGCCAATCCCTGGATTGCGCTGTTCGCGGCCTTCACCCTGATCATCGGCGCCGCCTACACCTTGTGGCTGGTCAAGCGCGTGCTGTGGGGAGAGGTGACCAATGCCCACGTGGCGGAGATGACCGACATCAACGGACGCGAAACCTTCGTGCTTGGCGTATTCGCCGCGATGGTGCTGATCGTGGGTATCTGGCCCGAGCCGCTGACGCATCTGATGGACAGCTCGGTAACCCAATTGGTCCAGCTGTTGGCCATTCACAAGGTCTGATCGAGAGCGACCATGCCGAATTTGAACGACATTTTGATCATGCTGCCGGAGTTTTACCTGGTGGCGGCGGCGTGCGTGCTTTTGCTGCTGGACGCCTTCCTCAAGCCCTCCCAGCGCTCGCTGCTGCACTGGCTGTCCATCATCGTGCTGGCGGTTGGCATCTACCTGGTCATCGCGGGCCAGCCCAATGGCTCCGTTACGGCTTTCAGCGGCTCCTTCATTCGTGACGGCGTGGCGGAGATCCTCAAGGTTTTCGCGCTGCTCAGCACGATCCTGGTGTTCATCTACGGACGCCCGTACCTGATCGACCGCAAGTTGTTCGTGGGCGAGTTCTACACGCTCATGATCTTCGCGACGATCGGCGCGATGCTGCTGGTGTCGGCGGGCAATCTGGTGATGGTCTACCTGGGCCTGGAGCTGCTGACGCTTTCTTCGTACGGGCTGGTTGCGCTCAATCGCGATTCGAAGCTTTCCTCTGAAGCGGCGATCAAGTACTTCGTGCTGGGCGCGCTGGCCTCCGGCATGCTGCTATACGGCATGTCGATGGTGTACGGCGCCACCGGCACGCTGGACCTGGTACGCCTGCACCAGGGCATTGCACAGAGCGCGATGCCGCATCTGCTGGTATTCGGCCTGATCTTCATGGTCATCGGCATCGCGTTCAAGCTCGGTGCCGCGCCGTTCCACATGTGGATTCCCGACGTCTACCAAGGCTCGCCCACCGCCGTGACGGCCTTCATCGGCTCGGGGTCGAAATTGGCGGCGTTCGGCATGGCCTTCCGTTTGCTCCAAACCGGCATGGGCGATTACTCGCAGCATTGGCAGCTGATGCTCGCGGCGCTGGCCGTGCTGTCGCTGGCCGTGGGCAACCTGGTCGCCATCGTGCAGACCAATCTCAAGCGCCTGCTGGCGTATTCGACCATTTCCCACATGGGCTACCTGCTGCTGGGTCTGGTCAATGCGGGTCCCGAAGGCTATTCGGCCGCGATGTTCTACGCGATCAGCTATGCGCTGATGTCGACTGCGGCATTCGGTGTGATCATCGCCTTGAGCCGCGCCGGTTTCGAATGCGAGGAAATCGAGGACTTCAAAGGACTCAACCAGCGTTCGCCGTGGATGGCGTTCCTCATGATGCTGGCGCTGTTCTCTCTGGCCGGCGTGCCGCCGCTGTTCGGCTTCTTCGCCAAGCTGCTGGTGCTGCAGGCCGCCATCCATGCGGGCATGATGTGGCTGGCCATCGTCGGCGCGGTGTTCGCGATCATCGGCCTTTACTACTATCTGCATGTGGTGAAGGTGATGTATTTCGACAAACCCGTCGAAGGCACCGAGGTCCGTCTTCAATCCGATTTCACCCTGCGCGTGGCTTTGTCGCTGAATGCGTTGGTGCTGCTCGGGCTGGGCCTATACTGGGGACCGCTGTTGAGCTGGTGCAGGCAGGCTTTTGTGGGTTGAGGCGTGGTCCGCGCTCATCGGATGGGAAATTGGCGTGTAAAGGCCTTGCAAGAAATCGGCCATCTCGCTAGAATTCTCGGACTCTGATGCGGGGTGGAGCAGTCTGGCAGCTCGTCGGGCTCATAACCCGAAGGTCGCAGGTTCGAATCCTGCCCCCGCTACCAGATCTTTCTTGGACAAGAAAGCCTCCTCGTGAGGCTTTTTTGTTGGCCGAAGGGATGCGGTGCACTTTGTCAGGCGTTTTTTGCTATGAAGGGGTGCGGGAAAGAGCCTGAAAGAGTCGGGACATCGGCGAGATAAGGGAATGGGCCGCTTGAGCCCATTTTTTGTTTCTGGCGACGGTAGACGAACGAGATGGATACGTTAGCTCTGGCACAACGCTTCACCGAGGTTTTGGCTGATCTTCAGCTTGAATGCCTTGGTGTCGAATTTAGCCCTTCGCAGGGGCAAAGTACGCTGCGCGTCTATCTCGATGCACAAGGTCGTGAAGTCACGCTGGACGATTGCGAAGCGGCGAGCCGCGAGCTTTCCGCCATGCTGGATGTCGAGGATCCGATTCCGGGGCACTACGTACTGGAAGTTTCCTCGCCCGGCATCGATCGTCCGCTGTTCACGGCAGCGCAGTTCGCCAAGGTGGCCGGTCAGGAGGTAAAGCTGCTGTTGAAGGCGCCCCTGGAAGGTCGCCGCCGTCTGCGCGGCAAGGTGGCATCGGTGGAAGGCGAGCAGATCGCGCTGGAAGCCGAGGGCAAGGTTTTTCAATTCGGGCACGACGCGGTGGAAAGCGCTCGCATCGTGCCGGACTGGGTCGCGCTCGGTTACGTGCCGCAACCCAAGCCCGGTGGTCGCAAGCCGGGCAAGAAGGCTTCGAAATAAGTTCAATCTGTCGATGGAGCGCCAGGCGGCGTTCACGGAGTGGTTGCAATGAGCAAAGAACTTTTGCTGGTCGTCGATGCAGTGGCCAACGAAAAAGGCGTGTCGCGCGACGTGATCTTCCAGGCCATGGAAGCGGCGTTGGCGTCGGCCGCCAAAAAGCGCTATCCGGACGAGGATCCGGATATCCGCGTCACCATCGACCGCAACTCGGGCGACTACGAAACCTATCGCCGCTGGGAAGTCATCGCCGATGACGGCGAGATGGAGTCGCCGTTCCGCCAGCTGCGCTTGATGGACGCCGTCGACGAGCGTGCCGACGCCACCGTGGGCGATTTCATCGAGCAGCAGATCGAAAACGCCGAATTCGGCCGCATTGCCGCGCAGGCCGCCAAACAGGTGATCGTGCAGCGCGTGCGCGAAGCCGAACGCCAGCAGGTGGTCGATGCGTTCAAGGATCGTGTGGGTGAATTGGTCACCGGTATCGTCAAGCGTGTCGAGCGCGGCAACGTGTATCTGGACCTGGGCGGAAACGCCGAAGCTTTCATCCCGCGCGACAAGACCATTCCGCGCGAATCGCACCGCGTGGGCGACCGCGTGCGCGGTTACCTGCAGGAGGTGCGCTCGGAAGTGCGCGGTCCGCAGCTGTTCGTCTCGCGCGCGGCGCCGGAATTCATGATCGAGCTGTTCAAGCTCGAAGTGCCGGAAGTGGGCCAGGGCCTGGTCGAAATCAAGGGCTGCGCCCGCGACCCGGGTGATCGCGCCAAGATCGCCGTGGTGGCACATGACACCCGCACCGATCCCATCGGCGCCTGCATCGGCATGCGCGGTTCGCGCGTGCAGGCTGTGTCCAACGAGCTCAATGGCGAGCGCGTGGACATCATCCTGTGGCACGAGAACCAGGCCCAGTACGTCATCAACGCCATGGCGCCGGCCGAAGTGCAGTCCATCATCATGGACGAAGACAAGCACTCGATGGATATCGCCGTCGCCGAAGACAAGCTCTCTCAGGCTATCGGCCGTGGCGGTCAGAACGTGCGCCTGGCCAGCAAGCTCACCGGCTGGCAGCTCAACGTGATGACCCAGGACCAGGTCGCCGCCAAGAGCGAGGCCGAGCAGGAATCGGCCCGCCAGCTGTTCATGGACAAGCTGGAAGTGGACCAGGAAATCGCCAACATCCTCGTGCAGGAAGGCTTCTCCAGCGTCGAGGAAATCGCCTATGTGCCGAGCGCGGAGCTGCTGGCCATCGAAGGTTTCGACGAAGACATCGTCGAGGAACTTCGTGCCCGTGCGCGCGACTCGCTGCTGACCGAGGCGCTGGCCGTCGAGGAAAACATCGACGAGCACCAGCCTTCGCAGGAACTGTTGGAACTGGATGGCATGGATGAATCGACGGCCTACGCGCTCGCTGAGCGCGGCGTCGTCACGATGGACGATCTGGCCGACCTTGCGGTCGATGACATGATCGACATCGAGGGCATGGATGAAGAGCGTGCCGCGGCACTCATCATGGCGGCACGTGCGCCCATGATTGCGCGGCTGGAGAAGGGCGGCTAACCGCGGGCGGCAGCGTCCCGGATGGGCGCGCCGGGAGACTGAAACGTCTCCACCAAGGACGGAGGCAGCCGTGCAAAGAGGTTTTGTACGGACGATAAGCGCGGGAACGGCGGAGAAAGAACACGATGTCGGACGTCACGATCAAACAACTCGCCCAGGTGCTGGGCATGCCGGTCGACAGGCTGCTGACGCAGCTTGGCGAAGCGGGTATGAAATTCTCCGATCCGGAGCAGGTCATCAGCAGCACCGAAAAGGTGAAGCTGCTGGGCTTTCTGCGTCGCACGCACGGCAAGGCCGACACGGCGCCGGAAACGGACGACTCCTCGCCCCGGCAGATCACGCTCAAGCGCCGCAAGATCAGCGAGCTGAAAGTCGCCACGCCGGGCGGCCGCGGCGCGCAGAGCAGTGCGAAAACGGTCAACGTGGAAGTGCGCGCCAAGCGCACCTACGTCAAGCGCAGCGTGATCGCCGAAGAAGCGAGCACCGATATCGAGCGCGAAGACGCGCTGCGCAAGCTGCATGAGTCGCAGCAGCTGCGCGAGCACGAAGAAAGCGAGCGCGCCGATGCCGAGCATCGCCGCCAGGAAGAAGCGCGCCAGCGTGCCGAGGAAGACGCGCGCCGCGAAGCCGAGGCCGAACGCGCGCGCCAGGAAGCGCAGGCTGCCGCCGAAGCCGCCGTGCGGGCAAAGGCCGAGGCCGAGCAACGTGCCGCCCAGGAAGCGTCCGCACGCACCAGCGAGCCGGAGGTCCAGGCGCCTGAAGCCGAAGAGCGCGCCGAGCCCGAGGCAGCATCGGTGCAGCGCATCGACCAGCATTCGCTGGGCATGATTCTCCCGCGCATCCATGAACCGCGTAAGCGGGAAAAGAAGCCGGTTGCAGCGCCGGCCCCGGCCCCTGCGCCGGCCCCCGCTGCGGCCGCCAGCGGCGACGCAAACCGCGGCGGCAAGGTTCGTCACGGTACGCGCGAGCGCGACGACGTGCCCGGTGGCAAGCGCTTTGCCGCGGGCGAGCTGCATCTGTCCGACGCCGATCGCGCCCGTCGCTCCAACAAGCGCGGCAAGGGCGGCAAGGGCGCCGTGCGCGAAGTCGCGCGCCCCGGCGCTCCGGCTTCTACCGGCGCGCACGGCTTCTCCCGCCCCACCGCGCCGGTGGTGCGCGAAGTCGTGGTCGGCGACGCGAACGTGGTAGCCGAGCTTGCGCAAAAAATGGCGGTCAAGGGTTCGGAGGTGGTCAAGGCGCTGTTCAAGATGGGCGTGATGGCCACCATCAACCAGACCATCGATCACGACACTGCCGTGCTGGTCATCGAAGAGCTGGGCCACAAGGTGGTCGAAGCCAGCGACCAGGGCGCGGAAGCCGCGCTGGCCGCGCATACGCAAAATGCCGAGCTGGAAGGCGAGCGCAGCACGCGTCCGCCGGTGGTCACCATCATGGGTCACGTCGACCACGGCAAGACCTCGCTGCTGGACTACATCCGCCGCACCAAGGTGGCTTCGGGCGAGGCGGGCGGCATTACGCAGCACATTGGCGCCTATCACGTGGAAACGCCCAAGGGCGTAATCACCTTTCTCGACACGCCGGGCCACGCCGCGTTTACCTCGATGCGTGCCCGTGGCGCGCAGTCGACCGACATCGTGGTGCTGGTCGTGGCGGCGGACGACGGTGTGATGCCGCAGACGCAGGAGGCCGTGCAACACGCGCGCGCCGCCAAGGTGCCGCTGATCGTCGCCGTCAACAAGATGGACAAATCCGACGCCAACCCGGACAACGTCAAGCAAGGCCTGGGCAATCTGGAAGTGATTCCGGAGGAGTGGGGCGGCGATACGCCGTTCGTACCGGTGTCGGCCAAGACCGGCATGGGTATCGACGATCTGCTCGACGCGATCCTGGTGCAAGCCGAAGTGATGGAGCTTACCGCCGTGCACGACGGCGCGGCTTCGGGTGTCGTAATCGAATCCAGCCTGGATCGCGGCCGTGGCCCGGTGGCCACCGTGCTGGTGCAGCAAGGTACGCTCAAGCGCGGCGACTTCGTCGTTTGCGGCATCGAATACGGCCGCATGCGTGCGTTGATCGATGAAACCGGCAAAACCGTGCAGGAAGCGGGCCCCTCCATTCCCGTGCAGGTGCTGGGTCTGTCCGGCGTGCCGGAAGCGGGCGATGATTTCGTGGTCGTCGCCGACGAGCGCCTGGCGCGCGAAGTGGCGGCCGAGCGTCAGCAAAAGCGCCGCGATTCGCGCATGGTCAGCAAGGCCAACCGTCTTGAAGACATCATGGCGCAGATGGGTCAGGCGTCGGAGCAGCAGACGCTGAACATCCTCGTCAAGGCCGACGTGCAAGGCTCGGTGCAGGCGCTGCGCGAGTCGTTGAGCCAGATCGGCAACGACAACGTGAAGGTCAACGTGATCGCCGCCGGCGTCGGCGGCATCACCGAATCGGATGCAACGCTTGCCGCCGCATCCAAGGCATTGATTATCGGCTTCAATGTGCGCGCCGACGCTTCCGCCCGCAAGGTTATCGACACGGCCGGCCTGGACGTGCGCTACTTCTCGATCATCTATGACGTGATCGACCAGGTGAAGCAGGCGGCCTCGGGCCTGCTGGGCGTGGAAGTGCGCGAAGAAATCATCGGCATCGCCCAGGTGCGCGACGTGTTCCGCAGCTCCAAGTTCGGCGCGGTCGCCGGCTGCATGGTGGTGGAAGGCACCGTCAAGCGCAGCAAGCCGATCCGCGTGTTGCGCAACAACACCGTGATCTTCCAGGGCGAACTGGAATCGCTGCGCCGATTCAAGGACCTTGTCGACGAAGTGCGCAGCGGCATGGAATGCGGTATCGCCGTGAAGCAGTACAACGATGTGAAGGTGGGCGACCAGATCGAATGCTTCGAGCGCATCGAAGTCGCCCGCACGCTGTAACACCTCGCTTCCCGCTCCCCGCAAGGGGTGCGGGAAGGTTGGGTAGCCGTCGGGCCGGAGGCCCGGGCCCATTCACCGGCAAGGGCCGCAATGACGGGCACCTAACACTCCCTCTGACAGGCTCAGTCTTTCCAAAGCATTCCTATCGAACCATGCCCTCACGCGACTTCAAACGTACAGACCGCGTCGGCGCCGAGCTTCGTCGCGAACTCGGCACGCTGGTGCATGCGGCCGTGCGCGATCACGGCCTGCCTTCGTGCAGCGTGTCGGACGTGGAGGTCACCCGCGATCTGGATTGGGCCACGGTATGGGTAACCGCCCTGCTGCCGGACCAATCGAAGACGGCGGTCAAAGCGCTGAACGAGCTGGCCGGAGAATTCCGTCGCACGCTGTCGCGCCAGATGCGCCTGCGCCGCGTGCCGGAGCTGCGTTTCAAGTACGACGACTCGGTGGACAAGGGCGAGCGCATCGAGCATTTGCTGCGCCAGGATCCGGCCATTCGCACGTCCGAAGATAACGACGACTAAGTTCCCGCAACGGTCGTACCCACCATGAGCCGCCGCCGTCAACGCCCCGGTGCCCGCGACCTGCACGGCATCCTGCTGCTCGACAAGCCGCTGGGCATGAGTTCGAACAAGGCGCTGCAGGTGGCGCTGGGCATTCTTGGCGCAGCCAAAGGCGGCCATACCGGCGCGCTGGATCCGCTGGCCACCGGTCTGCTTCCGCTGTGTTTCGGCGAAGCGACCAAGATCGCCGGTACCTTGCTCGGTTCGCGCAAGGCCTATCTGGCCCAGTGCCAGCTCGGTATCACCACGGCCACGGGCGATCGCGAAGGTGAGGTGGTGAGTCGCCGGCCGGTCCCCCCGCTCGACGACGCCCTGATCGAGGGGGCGCTGGCTAGCCTGCGTGGCCGTATCGTTCAGGTTCCGCCTGTGTACTCGGCCCTCAAGCAGGATGGCGAGCCGCTTTACCTGCGGGCGCGCCGCGGCGAAGACGTCCAGGTGCCCCCGCGCGAGGTGGAAATCTTCCGGCTGGATCTGGTCGCCCGTACCGCCGACACGCTGACCCTGGAAGTGGAATGCGGATCGGGCACCTACATCCGCAGCCTGGCGGTCGATCTGGGTGAGCGGCTGGGCTGCGGCGCGCACCTTGCTGCCCTGCGTCGGCTCTGGGTAGAACCCTTCCGGGCACCGCGCATGCTGACTCCGGACCAGCTGCGCGACGCCGCCGAGCAGGGCCAGGAGGTGCTCGACGGGCTGCTCCTGCCCATGGCCGCAGGTCTGGCCGACCTGCCGGCCTTGCACCTGGACCCCGACGCCAGCCAGGCCATCTCACAGGGGCGCCAGATCGATTGGCCCGCCCCAGGCCCACGCGAGCGCTCCGCCGCGTTCGCCAGCGACGGGCGGCTGCTGGCGCTGGTCGATTGTGACGAGCGGGGGCGCGTGCGCATCCTGCGCGGCTTCAATTTGCCCGTGGCGGCCGGGGACGCTTAACACTTCCAGGTGATGGTCTTGTTGCAACGCGGTCAGGGTCGGTACAATTACCTACTTGACTCAATGCTTTCATTCAACCTGCCGGAGCTTGCGCAACGTCACCGAGCGGTGACGTTGCGCAAGTTCCGCACCCGCTTTTATAGGAAGAGATACACATGTCCCTCACCGCAGAACAGTCCAGCAAGATCGTTGCTGACTTCGGCCGCGCGCCGAACGACACCGGCTCCACGGAAGTGCAGGTCGCCCTGCTGTCCGCCCGCATCGATCACCTCACCGATCATTTCAAGGCGCACAAGCAGGATCATCACTCCCGCCGCGGCCTGCTCAAGCTGGTCAACCAGCGCAAGCGCCTGCTCGGTTACCTTAAAGACCGCGATCTGGCCCGCTATCAGAGCCTGATCGAGCGCCTCGGCCTGCGTCGCTGAACGGACCGAGGACATACACAGTGGCGAAAGTAACCAAGTCGTTCCAGTACGGTAATCACGAAGTGACACTGGAGACGGGCGAAATCGCCCGCCAGGCGTCCGGTGCCGTCATGGTCAGCATGGGTGGCACCGTGGTGCTGGTTTCCGTGGTGGCCGCGTCCAAGGCGAAGGAAGGGCAGGATTTCTTCCCCCTTACCGTCGATTACGTGGAAAAGTTCTACTCCGCCGGTCGCATCCCGGGTGGATTCTTCAAGCGCGAAGGGCGCCCGACCGAGAAGGAAACGCTCACCTCGCGCCTGATCGACCGCCCGGTTCGCCCGCTCTTCCCGGAAGAGTTCAAGAACGAAGTGCAGGTTATCGCGCAGGTCGTTTCGCTGAACCCGGAAGTCGATGGCGATATCGCCTCCATGATCGGCGCCTCCGCCGCGCTGACGCTGGCCGGCATCCCCTTCAAGGGCCCGATCGGCGCGGCCCGCGTGGGTTTCGCCAACGGCCAGTACCTGCTTAACCCGACCGCCACGGAGCTCAAGACCTCCGACCTGGACCTAGTCGTCGCCGGCACCTCCAACGCCGTGCTGATGGTGGAATCGGAAGCCAAGCTGCTCAGCGAAGAAGTGATGCTGGGCGCAGTGGTGTTCGGCCACAAGCAGATGCAGACGGTGATCACCGCGATCAACGAATTTGTCGCCGAAGCCGGCCGCAAGCCGTTCCATTGGGAGGCGCCTGCGCGCAACGACGCGCTGTTCGCCTCGATCAACAGCATCCTGGGCGACCGCCTGGAGAATGCCTTCGCGATCCGCGACAAACTGGAACGCCGCGACGCCATCGCCGCGCTCAAGGGCGACATCAAGACCGGCATCGCCGAAACCGCCGCTTCGCACGGCTGGAGCGACCTGGACGTCAGCAACGCGTTCGCCGAGATCGAATACCGCACCATGCGCGACGGCGTGCTGAAGACCAAGGTGCGCATCGACGGGCGCAAGCTGGACGACATCCGCCCGATCAGCGTGCGCGTGGGCGTGCTGCCCCGTACGCACGGCTCGGCCCTGTTCACTCGTGGCGAAACCCAGGCGCTGGTCGTGGCCACGCTGGGTACCGCACGCGATGCGCAGATCATCGATGCGCCGGAAGGCGAGTCGAAGGATACGTTCCTGTTCCACTACAACTTCCCGCCCTTCTCGGTGGGTGAAACCGGCCGCTTCGGTGCGCCCAAGCGTCGCGAAATCGGCCACGGCCGCCTCGCCAAGCGCGGCGTGCAGGCGGTCAAGCCGTCGATGGAAGAATTCCCGTACGTGCTGCGCGTGGTGTCGGAAATCACCGAGTCGAACGGCTCGTCCTCGATGGCCTCGGTGTGCGGCTCTTCGCTGGCCATGATGGACGCCGGCGTGCCGCTCAAGGCACCGGTGGCCGGCATCGCCATGGGCCTGGTGAAGGAAGGCGCCGACTTCGTGGTGCTGTCGGACATCCTGGGCGACGAAGACCACCTGGGCGACATGGACTTCAAGGTGGCCGGTAGCGCCGAGGGCGTGTCCGCGCTGCAGATGGACATCAAGATCGACGGCATCACCGAAGAAATCATGAAGGTGGCGCTGGAGCAGGCCAAGCGCGGCCGTCTGCACATCCTGGGCGAAATGGCCAAGGTGATCAGCACGCCGCGTTCGGAAATGAGCGAATACGCGCCGCGCCTGCTCACCATCAAGATCCATCCGGACAAGATCCGCGAGGTCATCGGCAAGGGCGGCGCCACCATCCGTTCCATCACCGAAGAAACCGGCACCACCATCGACATCAGCGACGATGGCACCGTGGTCATCGCCTCGGTCAACCGCATGGCGGCCGAAGAAGCCCGCAAGCGCATCGACCAGATCGTCTCGGACGTCGAGCCGGGCCGCATCTACGAGGGCAAGGTCGCCAAGCTGATGGATTTCGGCGCCTTCGTGACCATCCTGCCGGGCAAGGACGGCCTGGTGCACGTGTCGCAGATTTCCAACGAGCGCGTCGAGAAAGTGTCCGACAAGCTCAAGGAAGGCGACATCGTGAAGGTCAAGGTGCTCGAAGTGGACAAGCAGGGCCGCATCCGCCTGTCCATGAAGGCAGTCGCCGAGGACGCCGGCGCCAACGCCTGAGCTTGTCCGACAAGCTGACCATCGAAAACGCCCGGCTCCTGTAGCCGGGCGTTCTCATTTTGGAAAGCTTGTATTTGATACGATGGCGCTTCAGTTCGAGGATGCAGGCATGCCCGACCAGGCCAATGATTTTCTGAAGGACTACCAGGCGTTCGCCCAGCAATCCTGGGATACCTGGATGCGATATCTCCAGCAGCCGCCCGGTGTCAGCGCTCCGTTTGGTTTTGCTCCGCCACCGGCACCGCCCGCCGACGATTTCCTTACCCGAAGCCTCGCCAGCCTCCAAGCCTATGGCAGCTGGCTGCAGCAGGCCGCCGGGGCCGGTGCAACCGGGCAGTTCGGCAACTACTGGCAGCAACCGGCGGCCGTGCAGCCGTTCCTGGCGGCGTTCAATCAGCCGTTTGCCCAGACCGTGGCGGGCCTGGATAGCGCGTCCGCGTTTGGGCTGGACCAGCAGTGGCGCTCGTGGCTGCAGGCCATGCAGCGCAGCGGGTTGGGCGGCATGGGGGGCATGGCCGCGCCCGCGCCGATGGCTGCGTTCGGCATCACCCGCGAAATGCAGCTGGACCAGCAGTCCATCGCTGCGGCGATGCATGAATACGCCCAGATCAACGGGCGCTACCAGACGCTGCTCCAGCAGGTAAATGCGCAAGGCATCGAGCGCCTGCAGGAGATGCTCAAGGAACACAGCGAACCGGGCAAGCAGATCGAATCGCTCAAGGGCCTGTACGACATGTGGGTCGACGCCATGGAAGACGCCTACGCGAAGATGGCGCTCTCCGACGAATACCGCGAGGTGTTCGGCGCCCTGGTGAACGCACAGATGCAGGTGCGCAAACTGCAGCAACAGCAGACAGAACAAATCTGTCGCGAACTGGGCATCCCCACGCGCAGCGAGCTGGACAGCCTGGGTCAGCGCGTGCAGCAGTTGCGCCGCGACGTGCAGGGCCAGCGCCAACAGGCTACCGCTGCGCATGCTTCCGAAGTGGACGCGTTGCGCGCGGAAATCGCCGCACTGAAGCGCGAGCTGGCGGCCAGTGCATCGCCCAAGCCGGCGCCGGTCCGGTCGATCAAGTCCGACGACAACGGCAAGCACTCCACGGCTGCCCCCCGCGCGAAAGCGGCCGGCTCAGCCTCGGCCAAACGCAAGTAAGGATCGGCCATGCAGACGCCTTTGCACTTGGATCCCCAGCAGGCTTTCAACGAGGTCGCCGCGTTTCAGCGCAAACTCGCCGCCGGCATGCAGAACCTGCGCGGCCTTGGCGAGCAGCAGTACGCCAATACGCCGCGCGAAGCCGTCTACCGCGAGGACAAACTCACCGTCTGGCATATGCAGGGCGGCACCAAACCCACGGCGAAAGTACCGACGCTGATCGTCTATGCGCTGGTCAACACCGTGTGGATGACCGATCTGCAGGACGATCGCTCGCTGGTGCGCAATCTGCTGGCGCAGGGAGAAGACGTCTACCTGATCGATTGGGGTTATCCCGACGGCGCCGACCGCTGGCTGACACTGGACGATTACCTCAACGGCTATCTCGACCGCTGCATCGATGCCGTGCGCAAGCGTCACGGCCTGGATGCGATCAACGTGCTGGGCATCTGCCAGGGCGGCACGTTTTCGCTGTGCTACACCGCCATGCATCCGGAGAAGGTGAAAAACCTGATCACCATGGTGACCCCGGTGGATTTCCAGACGCCGGACAACATGCTTTCGCAATGGGTGCAAAGCATGGACGTGGATCTGTTCGTCGACACGCTGGGCAATGTCCCGGCCGAGCTGATGAACTGGGTGTACCTGATGCTGAAGCCCTTGCGGCTTAACCAGCAGAAATACGTAGGACTGGTCGACATTCTCGACAATCCGGCCGAGCTGAAGAACTTCCTGCGCATGGAGCGCTGGATTTTCGATTCGCCCGATCAGGCTGGCGAGGCGTTCCGCCAGTTCATCAAGGATTTCTACCAGCAAAACAAATTGCTCAAGGGCGATTTGCAGATCGGCCATCAACCGGTGGATCTGGGCATGATCAGTCAGCCGGTGCTTAACATCTATGCGGTGCAGGATCACTTGGTGCCACCGGACGCGTCGCGCGCGCTCAAGCGCCAGGTGGGTACCGACGATTACACTGAGCTTGCCTTCAAGGGCGGACACATTGGTATCTACGTGTCAGGGCGCGCGCAACGCGAAGTAGCTCCCGCCATTCACCAGTGGCTGCGCGAGCGAAGCTGAAGGATGTGGCGGGTTGTAGCGAGAGGAGGCCCGATGGGCGGCTTTTCCTCTCGCCCCGCGTGGCATGGCCCTCTAAACTAACGAGATGACGCCTACAAATACTACTCAGATCCACGACACCATCCGCGCTGTGCAATGGCATGGCGATCACCTGCGCCTGCTCGATCAGCGGCTTTTGCCGGCACAGGAGCAGTGGCTCGATTGCCGCGACTCGGCCTCGGTCTATCACGCGATCAAGGATCTGGCGGTGCGCGGCGCCCCCGCGATCGGCATCGCGGCAGCCTGGGGTGTGGTGCTGGCGGCGCAGCGTGGCGAACCGCTTGAGGCGGCGCTGGTCCACTTGCGTTCGGCCCGGCCCACGGCGGTGAATTTGATGTGGGCGCTCGACCGCATGAAGGCGCGCATTGCCGCCGGTGCGGATGCGCAGGCGCTTGAGCGCGAGGCGCAGGCTATCCAGGACGAAGATCTGGCTGCCAACCGCCATATGGGCGAACTGGGCGCGGCCCTCATCGCGCCCGGCTCCAGCGTCATGACCCACTGCAATACCGGATCGCTCGCGACGTCCGGTTTCGGCACTGCGCTCGGCGTGATTCGCGCTGGCGTATCGGGGGGGCGTATCCAGCACGTTTATGCGGGCGAAACCCGCCCCTGGCAGCAGGGCGCGCGGCTCACCATGTGGGAGCTGGTGCGCGATGGCATTGCGGCCACGCTCATCGCCGATTCCGCGGCCTCCCATCTGATGAAATCCGGCGAAGTGAAGTGGGTGATCGTCGGCGCTGACCGCATTGCCGCCAACGGCGATACGGCCAACAAGATCGGCACCTACCAGCTGGCGATCGCGGCGCGCCACCACGGCGTGAAGTTCATGGTGGTGGCGCCGTCCTCGACGGTGGATATGGCCACCGCATCCGGCGACGACATCGAGATCGAACTGCGCGATACGACCGAGTTGCTCAGCGTGGCCGGGCGCCGCACGGTGGTGGAGGGCGCGCAAGCCTGGAACCCGGTGTTCGATGTCACGCCAGCCTCGCTGATCGATGCCATCGTCACCGAGCGCGGCGTGATCGAGCAGCCGACGGTCGAGCGCATGCGCGCAGTGTTCACCCCATGAGGCTGCGCCATGAGGTCATACTGTTTGCCGTCGGCGGCGGTATCGGCTTCGTCATCGACGCGGGCATTTTGCAGATGCTCGTTAGCTTTGCGCACGTCGATCCTTATGCGGGCAGGGTGGTTTCTTTCCTGATCGCCGCCACGGCGACATGGTGGTGGAACCGCAGCCGCACCTTTGCGGCCCGCCACAGCGGGCGTTCGCTGGTTGGCGAATGGCTGCACTGGATGGCCCTCATGAGCGGTGGGGCGGCGGTCAATTACGGCGCTTTCGCCATCTGTCTGCTGGCTTTTCCCAGCTGGCACCGATGGCCGGTGCTGGCCGTGGCCGTGGGTTCGGTGGCCGCCGCCGTGGTCAATTTCATCAGCGCCCGGACACTGCTTTTCAAGCGCGCCAAAACCCACCCGTAAGTCATTGATTAAAAAGGCTTAAATAAGCCCTTTCCAGGCCTGTTTGTGGTACACTTTCAGCCTACTGTCTGACCCTCGCGGACACGCGTTTTCTGCGCCTGTCCGGGGTCGCTATTTGTCACCAGGGAAGCCGATTGATGGCAGAGCTCGCCAAAGAAGTCATCCGCGTCAATATCGAAGACGAAATGCGCCAAAGTTACCTCGATTACGCCATGAGCGTGATCGTGGGACGCGCCCTCCCGGATGTCCGAGATGGCTTGAAGCCCGTACATCGTCGCGTGTTGTTCGGCATGTACGAAGCCAACAACATGTGGAACCGCCCGTATGTGAAGTGCGCGCGCATCGTCGGCGACGTAATGGGTAAATTCCATCCGCACGGCGACAGCTCGATCTACGACGCGCTGGTGCGCATGGCGCAGGACTTCTCGCTGCGCTACCCGCTGGTCGATGGCCAGGGCAACTTTGGCTCGATCGATGGCGACGCCGCCGCGGCCATGCGCTACACCGAGTGCCGCATGGAGCGGCTGTCGGCCGAGCTGTTGCAGGATATCGACAAGGAAACCGTCGATTTCGTGCCCAACTACGACGAGAAGGAACTGGAACCTTCCGTCCTGCCCACGCGCGTTCCCAACCTGCTGATCAACGGCTCCGCCGGCATCGCGGTGGGCATGGCGACCAACGTGCCGCCGCACAATGTCGGCGAGGTGATCTCCGCCACCATCGCCTTGGTCGACGATCCAAGCTTGTCCATCGACGACCTGATGCAGCACGTGCAGGGGCCGGATTTCCCCACCGCGGGCATCATCAACGGCGCCGCCGGCATCGTCGAGGCGTACCGCACCGGGCGCGGCCGCATCCTGGTGCGTGCGCGCACCGAGATCGAAACCGAATCCAACGGTCGCGAGACGATCATCGTCCACGAACTGCCATACCAGGTTAACAAGGCGCGCCTGATCGAGAAGATCGCCGAGCTTGTAAAGGAAAAGCGCGTCGAAGGCATTTCCGAATTGCGCGATGAGTCCGACAAGGACGGCATGCGCGTGGTCATCGAAATCCGCCGCGATGCGATGGCCGATGTGGTGCTGAACAACCTGTTCCAGCAGACCCAGCTGCAGGTCACCTTCGGCATCAACATGGTCGCGCTGGTCGATGGCCAGCCGCGCACGCTCAACCTCAAGGAGATCCTCGAGGCGTTCATCCGCCATCGCCGCGAAGTTGTTACCCGGCGCACCATCTTCGACCTGCGCAAGGCCCGCGCCCGCGCGCATATTTTGGAAGGCCTCACCGTCGCGCTTGCCAACATCGACGAGATGATCGAGCTGATCAAAACCTCGGCCTCGCCGCAGGAAGCGCGCGAGCGCATGCTGGCGCGCACATGGCAGCCGGGCATGGTCGGCGCGCTGTTGGCGGCGGCCGGTGCCGAAGCATCGCGTCCGGAGGACCTGGACCCCCGCGACGGCCTGAAAGCCGATGGCTATCAGCTGTCCGACACGCAGGCGCAGGAAATCCTCGCCATGCGCCTGCATCGCCTGACCGGCTTGGAGCAGGAAAAGCTTTCCGACGAATACAAGGAAATCCTCGGTGCCATCCGCGGCCTGATCGAGATCCTGGAAGACCCCGCGCGCCTGCTGGCCGTCATTCGCGAAGAACTCGAAGCGGTGAAGACCGAGTTTGGTGATGCGCGCCGCACGGAGATCCAGCACTCGCAGGAAGACCTCAACGTGCTCGACCTGATCGCGCCCGAAGACGTGGTCGTCACCCTGTCGCACGCCGGCTACGTCAAGCGCCAGCCCGCGAACATCTATCGCGCGCAGCGCCGCGGCGGTAAGGGCCGCTCGGCGTCGGCGCTGAAGGAAGAGGATTTCGTCGAGCAGTTGTGGGTGGTCAACACGCACGACACGCTGCTTACCTTCACCAGTACCGGGCGCGTCTATTGGCTGAAGGTCTATCAGATGCCCGATGCAGGCCCGAACGCGCGCGGCAAGCCGATGGTGAACTTGTTGCCGCTGGCGGAAGGCGAGAAGGTGCAGGCCGTGCTGCCGGTGCACGAGTACACCGATGATCGCTTCGTGTTTTTCGCCACCGCGCAAGGCACGGTCAAGAAAACGCCGCTCACCGAATTCGCTTTCCAATTGCAGAAGGGCAAGATCGCCATCAATCTGGAAGAGGGCGATGCGCTGGTCGGCGTGGAGCTGACCGACGGCAACAGCGATGTATTGCTGTTCGCGTCCAACGGCAAGGTCGTTCGCTTCGACGAAAGCGAAGTGCGCCCGATGGGCCGTACCGCCACCGGCGTGCGCGGCATGAAGCTCACCGATAGCGCCAAGCTGGTCTCGCTGATCGTTGCCGCGGAAGGCGACATCCTTACCGCCACCGAACGCGGCTATGGCAAGCGTACGCAGTTGGATGAATTCCCCAAGAAGGGACGCGGCACGCAAGGCGTGATCGGCATCCAGTGCTCGGAGCGCAACGGTGCCCTGGTTGCCGCCGCCCAGGTGACCCAGGCGCACGAACTGATGCTGATTTCCAACCAGGGAACCCTGGTGCGTACGCGCGTGGCGGAAGTGTCGCAGCTTAGCCGCAATACGCAGGGCGTGACGCTCATTCGCCTTCCGGCCGAGGAGGCGCTGGTCAGCGTCGTGCGACTGGATGCCGACGAAAGTAACGGCGATGAGGCGGATACCGACGAAGGCTTGCCGCCCGAACAGGGCCAATCGCCCGATGCGTCACCATCTGCCGAATAAGCGTTGCGCAGATGCCAAGGAAAAGCCCCGATCATTCGGGGCTTTTCCGTCTAAGCGTCCAGGTTGTTGCGCGAAGCCGCCGCTGAGGAGCTGGCTACTGGTAGGTCGAGCTTATGACGATGGCGTTTTTCGGTGCGTAGCTGGCGTAGAAGTCGAGCACATGGCTTTGCAGCAGTTTTTGCGCCTTGTCGAGCGAATAGGTTTGCATCGTCCGTTGCGGCACCTGCTGACCTGCTGAGTGGAAGGTCATGGATGCTGAGGCGGGTAGATAAACCCGGCCGGTGAAATAAATGAATGCCGATGATGCGGTGCTGGCATGCGCGCAGGTTATCGACATGACCAGTGCTGCAAGGGTCATTGAGATGCGATGGTTCTTCATGGTCGTACCCCCTTCAGAGCGACTTCGCTTAAGCGCGGAGTCGAAGGCTTGTAGCTACTCTGTAGGAGAAGTCCTACCTCAGGTGTGACCATCATCTCATTGTTTTGTAGGCCTCACTGATGTATGGCTGTCAGCATGGCTTCGGCCGTCGAGACCCGAAGCTCGCCCGGGCTTTCAACGTGGAGCTGCTTGACTATGCCGTTTTCGGCATAGAGCGCGAAGCGCCGCGACCGCATGCCCAGGCCGTAGGCGCTGCCGTCCATCTCCAGTCCTAGCGCGCGCGTGAGCACGCCATTGCCATCGGCCAGCAATTTCAGTCCGGGCGGAACATGTTGCGAGGCGGCCCAGGCTTTCATCACGAAGGCGTCGTTGACGGCCATGCCCAACACATCGACCCCGATGGCCTGAAAGTCGGCAAAGTGCTTGACGTAGCCTGGCAGGTGCCGCTCTGAACAAGTCGGCGTGAAAGCCCCGGGCACGGCAAACAGTACCGCCTTGCGTCCTGCAAGCAGATGGGCGGTCGAAAGGCGCGCCACCGGCCCGTCGCCGTCAATGACGGCAATCTCTATATCCGGGAAGGGTTGTCCGATCTGGATGCTCATCCTGTACTCGCTGAAGGTAGGGCAACGCCGCGCATGCTAGCGCCCAGCTCGCGGCCTGTCGCCTTGAAACGCCGGACTTGGGAACTATCTAGGGCTCAAGCGGTGATCGCACCGCACACTTATTATGAGGTGAGTCATGAGTTTGAGCCGCAATGCCTTCTGGGGCACTACCCACGCCATTCCGTCGGATATCCGCCAGGCGTTCGACCGTTTCCTTCAGCAAAACGATCAATCCGACGTCGCGGCCGCGCAATGGGCGCCGCGGGTGGACATCAAGGAAGAGGCGCAGCGCTTCGTGATCTTCGTCGATGTGCCGGGCGTCGATCCGGCCAGCATCGAGGTAAGCATGGAAAAGAGCGTTCTGAGCATCAAGGGTGAGCGCCCGGCCGAGAAGCCCGAGCAGGACAGCCGCTTCACGCGCGTGGAGCGCGCGCATGGCAGCTTCCACCGTCGCTTTACCCTGCCCGATAGCGCCGATGCCGACAACATCGTCGCCAACGGCAAGCATGGCGTGCTGGAGATCGTGATTCCGAAGAAGGCGCAAACCGCGCCGCGTCGCATCACCATCAATACCGCGCATTAATCCGCACATCGCGCGATGTTGCGCAAGCCGCCCGCCACGGACCATGATCCGTGGCGGGCTGGTTGTGTTTATGCAAAGCAAGCCGGGGAGTGGCAGTGGAATTCAAAGACTATTACGACACCCTGGGCGTGAAGCCCGACGCCAGCGAGGCGGACATCAAGGCGGCCTACCGCAAGCTGGCGCGCAAATACCATCCGGACAAAAACAAGGAAGCCGGCGCGGAGGAGAAATTCAAGGCGATCAATGAAGCCAACGAAGTACTGCGCGATGCCGAAAAGCGCCGCGCTTACGACCAGCTTCGTGCTGGCGGCTATCGACCCGGCGAGCAGTTCCGGCCGCCGCCGAATTGGGGACAGGGGCAGGGCTTCGATTTCGGCGAGGCGGGCGAGGGCGATTTCAGCGATTTCTTCGAGAGCCTGTTCGGGCGAACCGGCCATCGCCAGCAGGGCCAGCCGCGCGCACGCCGGGGTCGTGACGTGCAGGCCCAGGTGCAGATCGATATCCAGACCGCCTTCGACGGTGGCCGCACGCGCCTGAACCTGGACGACGGCAGCGGCACCGAACGGGTGCTCGAGGTGAAGATTCCTGCCGGCATCCAGCCCGGCAAGGTGATTCGTCTGAGCGGCCAGGGACAGCCAGGAAGCGGCGGCGGCCCGAATGGCGATCTCTTGCTTGAGGTGGGCATTCGCGAGGACGCCCGTTTCAAGCTGGATGGCCGCAACGTGCTGCATGTGCTTGCGGTCAGCCCGTGGGAGGCCGCGCTGGGTGCCTCTGTGCCGGTTCCGACGCTCGCCGGTACGGTGGACCTGCGCATCCCGGCGGGAACGCAATCGGGGCGCAAGCTGCGCCTGAAGGGGCGTGGATTTCCCGGTCACACGCCGGGCGACCAGCTGGTGGAGGTATCGATCAGGGTGCCGGCGGCAGAGAGCCCGGCGCAGCGCCAGGCCTTCGAGGCGCTGCAGGCGCAGTTCCCGCACTACGACCCGCGGCATTGAGCGCGCCCGCAAGACGGAAAATGAAAACGGCGCCGCAGGGCGCCGTTTTCACATGACCCATCGCCGGGTGGGGTATCAGGCCGGCAGCAGTTCCTTCAGCGTCGCCACCAGCTCTTCTTCCCGGATCGGCTTGGTGACATAAGCCCTGGCACCCTGGCGCATGCCCCAGACCTTGTCCGTTTCCTGGTCCTTGGTGGTGACCAGCACGATCGGGATGTGCGCGGTGTCCGGATTCTTGCTGATCGTACGGGTGGCCTGGAAACCGTTGAGGTTGGGCATCACCACGTCCATCAGGATCAGATCCGGTTTTTCTTGCTTCGCCACTTCGACGCCAGCGGCGCCATCTTCGGCGGTGAGCGTCTCATGGCCGAGCTTTTCGACGATGCGCTTGATGCCCAGCAGCTGCGACGGGGAATCGTCGACAATCAGGATACGAGCCATAAGGTGGGAGTCCCCTTGTTGTTCCGTGACAATTCTAAAACGGCGCCGTGGCGCTTCCAAGTTGCCAGTAAGGAAGCTGTGATCCATTTTACGTCGCCGGCATGGTATCCATAGGCCCTGCGCCGCGCTGCATGGCGCCTGGCAACGGGTGACGCCCGCGTGTAAAAGGGATCAAGGCATCCTCAATCCGCGCCGACACGTACGAGGGTGCGCCCGAACGAACCGCCGTCCAGCATACGCCCGAACACGTCCGGCAGCTGCTCCAGCGTCACTTCCCGGGTCGCGATGCGATCCAGGTGCCGGGGTTTCCAATCGCTGGCCAGATGTTGCCACACTTGATCGCGTTGGTCGCGCGGGGTACCGGCGGAGGCGATGCCAAGCACGCTGGCGCCGCGGATGATGAATGGCATGACCGTACTTTCAAAGGCGATACCGCCGGCGTTGCCACAGACGGCGACGTTGCCATAGGGCACGATCAACGGCAGGAGTCCGGCGAGCATGGCCCCGCCAACGTTATCCAGGGCGCCGCCAAACCGCGCCGTATCCATCGGCTTGCCACTGAAGGCGAGCTGGTGGCGATCGATGCACTCGACCGCGCCAAGGCTGCGCAGGAAATCGAAGTGGTCGGACTTGCCGCTGATGGCGTGCACGTCGTAGCCGGCGCGGCTGAAAATATCGATGGCGAGCATACCTACGCCGCCGCTGGCGCCGGTGACGGCGATCGGGCCCATGGAGGGCTTCTGGTGGTTCTCCTGCATGCGCAGCACCGCCAGCGCAGCCGTAAAGGCGGCCGTGCCCATGATCATGCTTTCGCGCAGGCTCAAGCCCTTGGGCAACCCTACCGTCCACTGCGAGGGCAGGCGAATGTACTGGCCATAGCCGCCGTCCCGTGTCTCGGAGAGGCCGCTGCCGGTGCACAGCACCTGATCGCCCTCCTTGAAGCTCGGATCGGTGGACGCCACCACCACACCCGCTGCGTCGACGCCGCCGTTGAGCGGATACTTGCGCAGGATTTTGCCCTTGCCGGTGCCGGCCAGCGCATCTTTGTAGTTGACCGACGAGTACGCCACCTTCACCAGTACTTCGCCTTCGCTGAGGGCGGCGGTGTTCATCGTCTCGATGCCGCCGCGATAGCCGCCGGCATCGTTGTGGATGCGGAACGCTTGAAAGTCGGCGGGCGTATGCATGAGGGGTTTCCTGGCAACGTAATGAAAGAGCTATTCAGGCTTCGACGCTGCTGCGGTCGATCCATTTGGGCGTATATCCGCCTTGATGCTGCGCCATCCAGTCGAACAGTTGTTCGGTGCTGTCACCGAACCAAATCCAGTCGCGTTGTTCGGCGCGCACAAATCCTTCCGTCACCATGTGGTCCATCATGGCGCGCAGCTGCGCGTAGTAACCGCGCACGTCGAAAAAGGCACAGGGGTATCGATGCAGGCCCAATTGCGCCCAGGTGAGCATCTCGAACATTTCGTCCATGGTGCCGAAGCCGCCGGGCAGGGCGACGAAAGCATCGGACAATTCGTACATGCGCGTCTTGCGCTGATGCATCGTCTCGACCACGTGCATCTCGGTAAGGCCCGGATGGGCGACCTCGCGTTCCACCAACTGGCGTGGAATGACCCCGATGGCCTTGCCGCCGGCCGCGAGCACGGCATCGGCCACCGTACCCATGAGGCCTACTTTGCCGCCGCCGTAGATCAGTGTGATGCCGCGCCGGGCCATCTCCGTGCCGAACTCGCGCGCCTGCGCGGCGTAATGCGGATGCTTGCCCGAGCTGGAACCGCAATAGACGCACAGGGAGGTCGGCAAGGGCATGGCGTGGGACTCGGCTCGGCGGCGGGTTGATCGAAGTGGGCGTTGGGCATTCTGGGCGCAACGAGGTTGTCTTTTCGTATGCGCCTAAAAGGCAACGGCCCGCTCATGTTGCCACGAGCAGGCCGTTGGTCGGCAAGGCACGTGTGCCTTAGTTGCCTTTGTGGATCGCGCGCTTGTCGACCGAAAGCGCAGCTTCATGCACGGCCTCCGACAGCGTCGGATGGGCATGGACGATGCGGGCCAGGTCTTCGGCGGAACCCTTGAACTCCATTGCCACGACGGCTTCGGCGATCAACTCCGATACGCCCGGGCCGACCATGTGCACGCCCAGCAGGCGATCGGTTTCGGCGTGGGCGATCACCTTCACCTGGCCGATGGCTTCGTTCATGGCCACGGCGCGACCGATCGCGGCGAACGGAAAGGTGCCGATCTTGTAGGGCACGCCTTCTTCCTTGAGCTGCTTTTCGGTCTTGCCGGCCCAGGCGATTTCAGGTTCCGTGTAGATGACCCAGGGAATGGTGTCGTAGTTGATGTGGCCCGCCTTGCCGGCGATCCACTCGGCCACCGCCACGCCTTCCTCGGAGCCCTTGTGGGCCAGCATCGGGCCGCGCACGGCGTCGCCGATCGCCCACACGCCGTCGACGCCGGTGTGGTTGTGTTCGTCGACCACGATGCGGCCGCGCTCGTCGAGCTTCACGCCGGTATCGCCGGCCAGCAGGCCATCGGTGTAGGCACGGCGGCCCACGGCGACCAGCAGTTTGTCGACGGTGAGCTCGTGCTTGCCGTCCTTGTCTTCATAGGTAAGCTCGACCGCGTCGTTCTTGATCTCGGCCTTGCTCAGCTTGGCGCCGAGCTTGATGTCCAGGCCGAGCTTGCCAAATTCCTTCAGCGCGATCTTGGCGATGTCCGCATCGGCGGCGCCGAGGAAATCCGGCAGCGCTTCGAGCACGGTGACTTGCGCACCCAGGCGGCGCCATACGCTGCCCAGTTCCAGGCCGATCACGCCGGCGCCGATTACGCCCAGGCGCTTGGGTACTTCGTTGATGTCGAGCGCGCCAGCGTTATCGAGGATGTATGTGTTGTCGAATTTCGCGAACGGCAGTTCGATCGGCACGGAGCCGGAGGCGAGGATCACGTTGGTGGCGCTGATCGTCTGCGTGCTGCCGTCGTTGCCGGTGATTTCGACGCTTTTGCTGTCGCCTGCTTTGGAGCCGAGCAGCTTGCCCTTGCCGAAGAATGCCGTGACCTTGTTGGCCTTGAACAGCTGGCCGATGCCGCCGGTGAACTGCTTGACGATCTTGTCCTTGCGGCCGATGAAGGTAGCGAGGTCGACCTTGGCGTTCTCGACGCTGATGCCGTGTGCGGGCAGGTTGTGCGAGAGGTTGTAGAACTGCTTGGACGAATCGAGCAGGGCCTTGGACGGGATGCAACCCACGTTGAGGCAGGTGCCGCCGAGCGCCTGCTTGCCATCCTTGCCGACGAAGGCATCCACGCAAGCGGTCTTCAGGCCAAGCTGCGCGGCGCGGATGGCGGCCACATAACCGGCGGGGCCGGCACCGATGACGATGACGTCGAATTTTTCGCTCATGATTCGTGGGTCCTGGGAAACGGATCGTGCCGTATATGGCGGCGCGTCGGGGATTTCGAAAGGGCGTTGTCTTGGCGGTATGGCGAGGGTCGCGCCAGGCGCGCCCCCGCCAGCGGCCGGGGCATTACATGCCTAGCAACATGCGCTGCGGATTTTCCAGCTGGTTCTTGATATCGACCAGGAACAGCACGGCGTCTTTGCCGTCGATGATGCGGTGGTCGTAGGACAGTGCCAGATACATCATCGGCGCGGCGATGACCTGACCGTTCTCGACGATCGCGCGCTCCTTGATGGTGTGCATGCCCAGGATCGCGCTCTGCGGCGGGTTGACGATCGGGGTGGACAGCAGCGAGCCGAAGGTGCCACCGTTGGTGATGGTGAAGGTGCCGCCCTGCAGGTCGTCCAGGCCCAGCTTGCCCTCACGCGCCTTCTTGGCGTAGTTGGCGATGCCTTTTTCGATATCGGCGAAGCTCATGTTCTGCGCATCGCGCAGCACGGGCGTCACCAGGCCCTTGTCGGTGGCCACGGCGATGGAGATGTCCTGGTAGCCGTGATAGATGATGTCGTTGCCGTCGACCGAGGCATTGACGACGGGGTGGCGCTTGAGCGCCTCGGCGGCCGCTTTCACGAAGAAGCTCATGAAGCCCAGCTTCACGCCGTTCGTTTTTTCGAACTGCTCGCCCAGCGACTTGCGCATCTTGCTGACTTCGGCGAGGTTCACTTCGTTGAACGAGGTAAGCATCGCGATCGAGTTCTTCGACTGCATCAGGCGCTCGGCGATGCGGGCGCGGATGCGGGTCATCGGCACGCGCTCTTCCGGGCGCGAGCCCGGCGTCGGTGCCACGGCGGGAGCGGCCGCTGCGGCAGCGCCACCCTTGCCGTAGTTGACCAGATCTTCCTTGGTCACGCGGCTGTCGCGGCCGGTGCCGGCGACCTTGGACGGGTCGATGTTCTGTTCGGTAGCCACGCGCAGGCCGGCCGGCGAGAGATCGGCGGTGCCCGCGGCGGCCGCTTTCGGCGCGGCGGGAGCCGCTGCCGCCGGTGCCGGAGCGGGCGCTGCGGGTGCCGGCGCGGCTGCGGCGGCGCCTTCCTCGATGATCGCGATCACCTGCTGGCTGTTGACGGTGTCGCCGGCCTGGAACTTCAGCTCCTTCAGCACGCCATCGACCGGTGCCGGTACTTCCAGCACCACTTTGTCGGTTTCCAGATCGACCAGGTTTTCGTCGCGCTTCACGGCTTCGCCGGCTTTCTTGTGCCAGGTGGCAATGGTGGCGTCGGAAACCGACTCGGGCAGAACGGGAACTTTGACTTCAGTAGACATGGTTAATCCTTGGAAATTTATTCTGCAGAGTGATCGGGACCGACCGGCGCGACCAGCGCCTGTTCGACCAGCGCGGTCTGTTCGGCGATGTGATCGTTGAGGTGGCCGGCGGCAGGCGCGGGCGAGCGCGCGCGGCCGGCGTAGGACAGGCTCTGCTTGGCGCCGACGCACGCCTGCAGGTGATGGCGGATCTGGAACCACGCGCCCTGGTTCATCGGCTCTTCCTGGCACCAGACCACTTCCTTGGCGGAAGGGTATTTTTCCAGCTCCGCCGCCACTTCCGGGCGCGGGAACGGATAGAGCTGTTCGACGCGTACGATGGCCACGTCGTTGATGGCGCGCTTTTCGGCGTCCTCCAGCAGGTCGTAGTAGACCTTGCCGGCGCACAGCACCACGCGCTTGACCTTCTTGGCGGGCAGCTCGCGGTGCTCGCCGATCACCAGCTGGAAGCTGCCCTCGGCCAGTTGGTCCAGCGAGGACACGGCAAGCTTGTGGCGCAGCAGCGACTTGGGCGTCATCACGATCAGCGGCTTGCGCACCGGGCGCAGCATCTGGCGGCGGATCATGTGGAAATCCTGCGCCGGCGTGGTGGGCACGCACACTTGCATGTTTTCCAGCGCGCACAGCTGCAGGAAGCGCTCCAGGCGGGCGGAGGAGTGCTCCGGACCCTGGCCTTCGTAGCCGTGCGGCAGGTACAGCGCCAGGCCGCACAGGCGATCCCACTTCGCTTCGCCGGAGCTGATGAACTGGTCGATCACCACCTGCGCGCCGTTGGCGAAGTCGCCGAACTGGCCTTCCCAGATGTTGAGGGTGTAGGGATCGGTGGTGGCGTGGCCGTATTCGAAGGCCATCACCGCTTCTTCGCTGAGCAGCGAATCGATCACTTCGACGTTGGCGTCCGCGCGCAGCGTGGCCAGCGGCATGAAGGTGTGGCCGTCCTTCTGGTCATGCAGCACGGCATGGCGATGGAAGAAGGTACCGCGCCCCGAGTCCTGGCCGACGATGCGCAGGTTGTGGCCTTCGTCGATCAGCGTGGCGTAGGCCAGGTTCTCGGCGAAGCCCCAGTCGCCGGGCAGTTCGCCGGCGGCCATCTTGCGGCGGTCGTCGTAGATCTTGGCCACGCGCGACTGCAGCGTGAGGTCCTGCGGCAGGTCGAGAATGCGCTTGGCCAGCTCGATCAGCTTGGGCTTGGCCACACTGGTCTTGGCGGGGGTGGACAACTTGCCGCCGATGAACTGGCTCCAGTCCACTTCCACGTCCTTGGTCAGGGACGGATGCAGGTCGGTCATCGCGGCGCCGGCTTCGAGGCGATCGCGATAGGCCTCGAACTGCTTTTGCGCGTCGCCTTCGGCCAGGATGCCTTCCTTCACCAGCTCCTGCGCGTAGAGTTCGCGCGTGGGCGGACGCTTGCGGATGATCTGGTACATCACCGGCTGGGTGGCCGACGGTTCGTCCGCTTCGTTGTGCCCATGGCGGCGGTAGCACACCAGGTCGATCACCACGTCCTTGCGGAACTGCTTGCGGAATTCGTAGGCGAGGCGGGTCACCTGGATCACCGCTTCCGGATCATCGCCGTTCACATGGAACACCGGTGCGTTGACCATCTTGGCCAGGTCGGTGCAGTACAGCGTGGAGCGCGCATCCTGCGGGTTGGAGGTGGTGAAGCCCACCTGGTTGTTCACCACGATGTGCAGCGTGCCGCCGATCTTGAAGCCGCGCGCCTGCGACATGTTGAACAGTTCCATGTTCACGCCCTGGCCGGCCAGCGCGGCGTCGCCGTGGATCAGTACGGCCAGCGACTGCTTGCGCTCGGTGTCCTTGCGGCGCACCTGGCGCGCATGCACGGAACCGGCCACCACCGGGTTGACGATTTCCAGGTGCGAGGGGTTGAACGCCAGCGCCACGTGCACGCCGCCCTTGGGTGTGCGCACGTCGGCGGAGAAGCCCATGTGGTACTTCACGTCGCCCGAATGGGCCGGATCGTCCTCGGCGTGCTCGAACTTGCCTTCGAATTCGTTGAACAGCGTCTTCGGCGGCTTGCCGAGGATGTTCACCAGCACGTTGAGTCGGCCGCGATGGGCCATGCCGATGACCAGGTCCTTGATGCCGTTGTCGCCCGCGGCGCGCACGACGTCGTCCATCATCGGGATCAGGCTGTCGCCGCCTTCCAGCGAGAAGCGCTTCTGGCCGACGTACTTGGTGTGCAGGTAGCGTTCCAGGCCATCGGCGGCGGTAAGGCCATCGAGCACGCGCTGCTTGCCCGCCTTGTCGAGGCCGGCCTTGCCGTTGGCCTGCTCCAGGCGGCTGTAGATCCAGTTGCGCTGCGTGTGGTCGGAGATGTGCATGAACTCCACGCCGACCGTGTTGGTGTAGACACGCTTGAGGCGCGAGAACAGCTCGCGCAGCTTCATGCGCTGGCCGCCGCCGGCGAAGTTGCCGCAATCGAATTCGGTGTCGAGGTCGGCGTCGGACAGGCCGTGGAAGCCGAGGTTGAGATCGGGCGCTTCCATCTTGTGCGCCAGGCCCAGCGGATCGAGGTCGGCGGCAAGATGGCCGCGCGAACGGTAGGCGGTCAGGAGCCGAAGCACGCCCGCCTGCTTGCGCGCATGCTCATCGCTGACCGGCGCGGCACCGGCGGCGCCGTTGGGGCGCTGCTTTTGTGCGGCCTCTATACGCGCAATGGCCGCGGCGTGGGATACATCTCCCGACTCGCGGCCTTTGAAAGTCTTGAAGTAGCTGTTCCATTCGGCGGATACCGACTCGGGGTCGGCAAGCCAGGTTTCGTACAGGGATTCGATGTAATCGGCGTTGCCGCCTGCGAGTTGAGAGGACTCGGAAAACTCGCGGATCAGGTTTGTGCTCACGTCACCACCGGCAGGGAAGGGAGGCCTTGCAGCGAACCGTCTGACCAGAGCGGTTCGCTGGCGAAAAATCCTGTTAATTATAGCCTGGGGCTGCTGCGACGCGGCAAGCTGATTGTGGTGCGCAAGCGCACGGCTGGGCGGGTTGTCTTTCGGAACGAACGCAGCATCGGCAAGGGCTTAGCGCCTCGGGTCGGACCAGAACGAACCAAAACGTCCGGAATGCATCGCATATCCTTGTTCAGCCTGCGGTTTACAAACCCAGCGGCTGCAAGTGCGAGGCCGGAGCGGCGCGCTCCCACATCTGCTCGAACTGCAGCAGCAAAGGCGCCTGGCCGGGGCCATCGCACAGGGCGGCCCGACCTTCCGGGCGGCCGGCGTCGGGCAGGAAAAGGTAGCCGTAGGTGTCGTTGAGCAACCACGCCGAGGAGGCTCGGTACTCGGCCTGATCGTCGGCCGGCGTGCGGATTTGCAGTGCGCTGGGCAAGCGCTGGGCGAGGTCGATCAGCCGGTGGCCATCGCGTAGCAGGTCGGCGGTGTCGCCAAGCAGCACCCGGATCTCGGCACCACGCCCGGAGGTGGCGATACGGCGCAATTGTGCGACTTCGGCCGGACTGCTATAGGCGTCGGCCGGCAAAGACGGTAGGTAGATGGACAATTTGTAGCGGGCTGCCGCCAAAAGCTGCAGGCGTGCGTCGGCCAGTTCCTCGCGGTTGCCGACGGCGCGCGGACCGGTGTCCTGATCGGGCGGTACGGCGCTCATGTGCGCGATCCCCGTAGTTTGCGAAGCAGCACGTGGCCGTCATTGACCAGCGCCAGCAACAGCGCGCGTTCGGCGGCATTGAACTTATGCGGCGGCGACAGCGTGCGCTGCGTGCACAGGCGTTCGGCCAGGGGCGCGCTGGCCGGGTAGGCTTGGCCGTTGGCGTACAGGTTGCAATGCGAACGGCGAAGGGTCCACGCCATGCGCGACCATGGATGGCGCAGCACCGATGCGCCGCCGTCGAGATGCTTGGTCATCGCCGCTTCGGTAAGCGGCTTGTCCGGCACCGCCGGTGTTTGCGCGGCGCGGTAGCGGGTGATGAAGCGGCCGAACCAATCCAGCAGCGTTGCGTCATCCAAGGTCGCGGCGGTGGGCAATGCGCTGCGAAGGCGTTGCAGCGCGGCCTTGTCGATTTCGCCGGTACGTTTGGCGGGCGCAAGGTCCGGATCGGTGTAGCGAAGTTCCTCCGGCAGGTGTTCGGCCAGGTAGTCGGCCAGGTCGCCGACCAGTTCGGCTTGCGAAGGCGCGCGCATGCCCACGGAGAAGGTCATGCACGGACCGCCGAACGCCACGCCGTCATGCGGTACGCCGGGTGGCAGGTACAGCATGTCGCCCGGATCCAGCAGCCATTCGTGGGTGGGGCGGAAGTGCTGCAGCTGCTTGAGTTCCACGTCGCTGCGAAAATCCTTCGGCGCATTCGCATCGGTGCTGATCGCCCAATGCCGTTGCCCAAGGCCTTGCAGCAGGAACACATCGTATTGATCGACATGCGCGCCGACGCCGCCACCGGGTTCGGCGTAGGAAATCATTACGTCATCGACGCGCCAGCTGGGCAGGAAACGGAAGTGGTCGAGCAGGGCGGCGACGTCCATGTCCCACTTGTCGACGTCCTGCACCAGCAGTGTCCAGTTGGCATCGCCGGTCTTGGCAAAATCGCTTTCGCTAAGCGGGCCGGTTTTCACGCGCCAGCGTTGACGATCTTCATCGTGTTGAATCAACCGCGCCAGCGCACCTTCCTCGCATGCGAGACCGGCGAGATCCTCGGGGGCGACCGGCGACTGGAAATCGGCAAACGCGTTGCGGATCAGCAGCGGCCGCTTCTGCCAGTAATCGCGCAGGAATTGCGCGGCACTCATGCCCAGCGGCAACCTCGATGTGCCGCGAACTTCGATGGGCAACGGCTTGCGGGAAGGTTTTGAAAGCGTCATGGGCGCAGTAGCCGATAAAAGTTGTAGATGCCCAGCGCCAGCACGGTGAGGCCGGCCATCAGGGTGCACACGCGCGGGGGCAGGCGCCGTACCAGCCAGGCGCCGAAGGGCGCGGCGATCACGCCGCCCAGGATCAAGCCCAGCACCACGTGCAGTTTGCTCTGGCCGATGCTGAGCAAGAAGGTGATGCTGGCCGCCAGGCTCACGATGCATTTGGCCAGATGCACGCTGCCGATCACCATGCGCGGTTCCTGGCCGCGCGCCACCATGGTGGTTACGGTGAGCGCGCTCCAGCCGCCGCCGCCCGCCGCGTCGAGCAGGCCGGCGACAAAACCCAGCGCGCCGGTGCCCGCCGGCACGTCGGGGCGGCGGTCCTTGCGGCGGCTGGTGCGAAACACCAGGAACAGGCCCATGGCCAGCAGATAGGGCGTGAGGAAATAGCGAATCCATTGCGACGGCAGATGCGCCAGCAGGGTTGCGCCGATCACCGCGCCGATCACCCCCGGGATGGCCAGCAACCAGAACAGGCGCCGCTGCACATTGCCGGCCCACCAGTGACTGAGGCCGGAGGCGCCGCAGGTGAAGGTTTCCGCGTAATGCACGCTGGCGCTGGCCATCGCCGGTGGCATGCCCAGGCCCAGCAGCATGCCCGCCGAGGTGACACCGTAGGCCATCCCGAGCGCCCCATCCACCAGTTGGGCGAGCGCACCGATGCCGGCGAAGATCAAAAATTGCGAGAGAGGCACCATGAGGCTCGTTCGGGCCAACCAGGGGGCATCATGACAAAAGCCATGAGGGCGTGCCTGGCCCGGCCGGTCAGATCTTCTTCGCCAGCTCGCAGGCAAGCCCGGTGTAGCTGCCCGGCGTAAGGTCGAGCAGTCGTTGCTTGGCGTCGTCAGGAAGCGCCAGGCTGGCGATGAACTGGCGCATCGACGCCTGCGTGATGCCCTGGCCGCGCGTCAGCGCCTTGAGCTGTTCGTAAGGTTCGGGCAGCCCGTAGCGGCGCATGACGGTTTGCACGGCCTCGGCCAGTACTTCCCAGCTGGCGTCGAGATCGGCGCCCAGACGGTCTGCGTTGACATGGAGCTTGCCCAGGCCCTTCTGCAGCGATTCCAGCGCGACCAGCGTGTGGCCGGAGGCGGTGCCCAGCGCGCGCAGCACGGTCGAATCGGTAAGGTCGCGCTGCCAGCGGCTGATGGGCAGCTTTTCCGCGAAGTGGCCGAGCAGTGCATTGGCCAGGCCGAAATTGCCTTCGGCGTTTTCGAAGTCGATCGGATTGACCTTGTGCGGCATGGTGGACGAGCCGACTTCGCCGGCTTTGAGCGCCTGTTTGAAATAACCGAGCGAAATGTAGCCCCACACGTCGCGTGCCAGGTCGATCATGATGGTGTTGGCGCGGCGCACGGCATCGCAATATTCGGCCACGCCATCATGCGGCTCGATCTGCGTGGTGTACGGGTTGTAGTCCAGGCCCAGGCCCGTAACGAAACGCTGCGAAAAAGCGCGCCAATCGACATCGGGGTAGGCGATGGCGTGCGCGTTGTAATTGCCCACCGCGCCGTTGATCTTGCCGGGAATCTCAACTGCGGCAAGTTGCTTGCGCTGGCGCTCCAGTCGCGCGACCACGTTGGCCAGCTCCTTGCCGAGCGTGCTCGGCGAGGCGGTCTGACCGTGCGTGCGCGAAAGCATGGGCAGTTCGGCGTTGGCGTGCGCCAGTTCGCGCAGCCTGGCGATAACCTTGTCCAGCCACGGCTGCAGCACGTTGGCGCGCGCGTCGCGCAGCATCAGCGCGTAGGAAAGATTGTTGATGTCTTCGCTGGTGCACGCGAAGTGCACGAATTCCTTGGCTTGCGCGAGCGAGTCGTCGTTGCCGATGCGCTCCTTGATGAAATATTCCACCGCCTTCACGTCGTGATTGGTGGTCGCCTCGATCGTCTTGATGCGCGCGCCGTCCTCGACGCTGAAGTCCGAGGCGATCGCCTTCAATTTGGCGATCTGCGCGGCGGTGAACGCCGGCAGTTCGCCGATACCGGGCTCCGCGGCCAGGGCCAGCAGCCATTCGATCTCCACGTGCACGCGCCGATGCATCAGGCCGAATTCACTGAAGATCGGGCGCAATGCCTCGGTCTTGCCGGCGTAGCGGCCGTCGAGCGGAGACAGGGCGGTAAGGGCGTGGGTGGACATCGGGCAGCTTCCGGGGGATCAGAACCCGGCATTTTACATTGAGTGAGGCGCTGGCGTTTTGAGGTTTATAGTGGCTCTCCTCCCCCGGCGTTGAGGTACCACCATGAGCGGCTTTCGCATCGAGCACGACAGCATGGGCGATTTGAAGGTCCCGGCGGATGCGCTGTATGGCGCGCAGACCCAGCGCGCGATCGACAACTTCCCGATCTCCGGGCTACACCTGCCACGCAGCTTCATCCGTGCACTGGGCCTGATCAAGGCGGCCGCGGCCGAAGCCAACCTCGGGCTGGGCCATCTGAAAAAAGGGCAGGCCGCGGCCATCCGCAAGGCGGCACTGGCGGTGGCGGAAGGGGAGTTCGACGCGCAGTTCCCGATCGACGTGTTCCAGACGGGGTCGGGCACCAGCACCAACATGAACGCCAACGAGGTGATCGCGCACCTCGCCGCCCGGGGCGGCGCCAAAGTGCATCCCAACGATCACGTCAATTATGGGCAAAGTTCCAACGATGTGATTCCCACCGCCATCCACGTCAGCGCCACCTTGACCGCGCACGAGGATCTCCTGCCTGCCCTGAAGCATTTGAGACGGGTGATCGATCGCCGCGCGCGCGAGCTGAAAAACGTACCCAAGACCGGACGTACGCATCTGATGGATGCGATGCCGGTCACGTTCGGCCAGGAACTGTCCGGCTGGTCGGCGCAAATCGAGGCAGCGATAGCGCGCATCGATGACAGCTTGAAGCGCATGCGCCAGTTGCCGCTTGGCGGCACGGCCGTAGGCACCGGCATCAACGCCGATCCGAAATTCGGCGCGGCGGTGGCGCGGGAGCTGAAAAAGATCACCGGCGTGCGTTTTGATTCGGCCGCCAATTATTTCGAGGGCATGGCCGCGCAGGATGCGGCGGTCGAGCTATCGGGGCAGCTGAAAACGCTGGCCGTGGGCCTGATGAAAATCGCCAACGACCTGCGCTGGATGAATTCCGGACCGCTCGCGGGCCTTGGCGAAATCGAACTGCCGGCCCTGCAACCGGGGTCGTCGATCATGCCCGGCAAGGTCAATCCGGTGATTCCGGAAGCGACCGCCATGGCCGCCGCGCAAGTGATCGGCAACGATGCATCGATCGCCATCGCCGGCCAGTCGGGCAATTTCCAGCTCAACGTCATGTTGCCGCTGATCGCCTACAACCTGTTGCAGTCGATCCACATTCTGGCCAACGTATCGCGTTTGTTGGCGGACAAGGCGATCGCCGGTTTCCGCGTCAACACCGAACGGGTGGATCAGGCGCTGGCGATGAACCCGATTCTTGTCACCGCGCTCAATCCGGTGATCGGCTACGAAAAGGGCGCGGCGATCGCCAAGCAGGCCTACAAGGAAAAGCGTCCGATCATGGACGTGGCGCTTGAGAAATCCGGGCTGTCAAAGGAAGAACTCAGGAAGCTGCTCGATCCGCGCGCGTTGACCAAAGGCGGCATCCACGGCAGCGGCGGCGCGGGCGGCTGACATGGCCGCTACCGCGGGCATCGCTCCTTCCCTGGAGCGGTGCCATGCACACGGTTATGGGCCTTACTGGTCTTTGCGGCAATCGCCCACGTCGCTGCCGCTGATGACGTTGGCGTAGGGCTTGAAGGCCGGCAGCTGTGCCACGAGCTGGTCCTGGTTGATTTTGACGTTGGCCAGGTCCTGGCAGATTTTCATTGCCGCGTCGGTAACGGCCTTGGTCTTGGCGTCGATCTGTTGCTGGATCTGGTCGCTGTTGCCGTTGGCCAGGCCTTGCGCGACGCTTTTCATGGCCTGCGCACCGACAGCGACACCGGCCTTGCCGGTGGCGATGCCGTCGGTGCGGATCATCAGCACGTTGTCGTAGTAGCGCTTGAGCAGCTCGCGTTCGGCGGGGCTGGTCTGGATCGCCTGCTGGTCGATCGTCAGATCGCCGTTGGCGCCGATCACCGCATCCGGCGCGTCTTTGGCGTGCAGCGTGATCTGGTCATGGCTCAATCGAATGGAGCCGTTCAACATGTCGCTGTCCGCATCGTTGCCGCAGGCGGCGATGACGCCACACAGCAACACGGTTGCAAGCAAGGCTGCGCGATTCATGGAGTCTTCCCCGTTGTTCAGTGGTGGCTTGACGGTAACGCTCAGTTGCCGTGCGCATCCTTGCGGCAATCGTCCACGTCCTTGTCGCGCATGATGCCGCCGTACGGCTTGAAAGCCGGTAGCTGGGCGGCGAGCTGATCCTGCACGGACTTGATGTCCGCCTGGTCCTGGCACAGTTTGGAGGTGTACTGGTCGGCCTGTTGCGAGGCCTGGCTGTCGCGTTGTTTCTTCGCGGCGGCGCTGTCCTCGCCGCTGAGCTTGTCCCTTAGCGCAGTCAGGCCGATCTTCGCACCGGCGGTGCCCAGGGCCAGGGCCTGATCGTGCACGGCCTTTACGTTCTGCACGTAAAGCATCAGCAGCCCCTTCTGCGACGGCGTGGTCGATACGGGCTTGTCGTCGATGGCCAGGTCGCCCGCGCTGCTGATGGTTGCGTCGGGCGAGCCGTCCACATGCAGGGTGACATCATCGCCGCTCAGCGAGATCCGGCCGCCTTCCCCGTTCGAAATCATGGTGGAGGGAACGTTGCAGGCCGTGGTGGCCGCCATCAGCACAAGCAAAGGAATGATCCGGTGGTACTTCATGATGCGCTCCCCGATCTGATCATGTTGGCCAAGCGGCAAGTGTCGCCAGTTAGCTGTCGTCGCGCCAGCGGCGGAACCATACGGCGCCGGCCAGCATCGCGATACCCGCCGCCGCGCCAATCCAGATTTCCGCCGTGCCCAGTGCGGCATAGGAGGTGGACAGGCTGAAGAATTGGCCGATGCTCGCCGGATCTTTGCCCAGTCCGGTCTCCGCGCCGTGATGCAGCCAGCCGCCCGGGAACACGCTGAACAGTGCGCGTGCCAGTATTTCCCGCCAATACCACGTGCTGTGGAAACCATCGCTGCTGAGCAGGTTGAACCAGCTGATCATGACGCCCAGCGCCACCGGAATCACCACCGCCCAAAGGAACGGCTTGGTGCGGGCCCAGGACGAGCAAAGCATCAGCCAGCCGACGGTCGGCAACGCCCACAGCAGATAAAGCGGGATGCTGCCGACCAGGAAGCCGATCATCTGGAACGGATGCGCCAGTACCAGCAACGACCACACGCTTACGCCATGGAAGGATAGCGCGATGGCGAACATGATCAGCATCGCAATGCCGGTCAGCACGCCGCAGATCACCACCGCAATCGGCGCGATCAGCACCGCTGCGATGACCTTGGAAAGCACGGTGCTGGTATCGGAGATCGGCAGCGATTTCCAGAACAGGATACTGCGATCGCGCCGATCGTCGTAAAGCGCGCCCAGGCAGTAGAAAAACACCACGAAGGCGAACACCAGGCTGATCAGTCCACTGGAAGAAAGCATGGCAAGATCCAGGGCCGCTCCCACTTCCTGCAACTGATGCACATCGAGCGACTGGATTTTCGAGGCGATATCCTGCCCATCCAGCGAGCCCAGATGGAAGCCGTGGCGAGAACCGAACACTTCCCCGCTCACGATGCCCATCAGATTCAACACCAGAAACACCAGTCCGGTGATCACCGGCGCCCAAATGAAGCCGCCGCGGTGTTCCCAGAATTCGCGTTTGACCAGCCAGTAGAGGGTTTTCATGCGTAGGTCCCTTTCATGGTGGCGACGAACAGATCGCTGACGGAGGGGCGACGGACTTCGCCCAGGGTCTGCAGTCGCGAGTGATCGACGCCGTCGAACAGAAAGATGCTCTTGCCGAACACCTGGCGCTCGTCCAGCGGATTGAGCTGGCGGGCGTTGGCGGCCATGTCCGCGTTCACCAGCACTTCGGCGAAGCGTTCACCCAGCGCTTCCATATCGGTGTTCAGCACGATCTTGCCGTCGCGGATAAACATGAGGTCGGTGAGAATGTGCTCGATTTCTTCCACCTGGTGCGTGGTGACGATGATCGTCTTGTTGTCATCGAAATACTCTTCCAGCAGGCTCTGGTAGAACTGCTTGCGATACAGGATGTCCAGGCCCAGCGTGGGCTCGTCCAGCACCAGCAGTTTGGCGTCAATGGCCATCACCAGCGCAAGGTGCAGCTGCACGATCATGCCCTTGGACATTTGCCGCACGCGCATGTCGGGCGCGAGCTTGGTGCGGCTGAGAAACGCCTGGCATTTGTCGCGGCTGAAGCGCGGATGCACGTTGGCGACGAAGTCCACCGCCTCGCGCACGCGGATCCAGCGCGGCAGTACAGCGACGTCGGCGATAAAGCACACCTCTTCCATAAGCTTGTTGCGCTGGCTGCGAGGGTCCAGTCCCAGCACATTCAACTGACCCTGGAAATCGGTCAGCCCGAGGATCGCCTTGAGGGCGGTGGTCTTGCCGGCGCCGTTGGGGCCGATCAGGCCCACGATTCGGCCCGGCTGGATCTCAAAATGCACCTGGTCCAGCGCGATGGCGTTCTTGTAGCGCTTGGTCAGGCCATTGGCGGTGACGACCGCGTTCATGAGTGGCTCTCCGTGTCCTGCGGCGCTTCGCGCAACAGGGTTTTCAGATCCAGGCCAAGGCGCTGCAGGCGTGCATACAGTGCAGGCCACTCTTCGCGCAGAAACCGCTCGCGTTCGGATTTAAGCAGCGCCTCGCGCGCTCCGTCGGTAACGAACATGCCCAGCCCCCTCCTTTTTTCCACAAGTTGGTCGTCGACCAGTTCCTGGTACGCCTTCGATACGGTGAGCGGATTGATTTGAAAATCGGCCGCCACCTGGCGTACTGACGGCAGCGGGTCGCCCTCGTTCAAGGCGCCGTCCAGGATCATCGCCACGACGCGTTCGCGCAGTTGACGATAGATCGGGACGCTGTCGTTCCAGGTGATGGACATGGATTTATTCCTTGCTGATGCCGGCGAATTTGGTCGAGCCAAACGAATAGTAGGGCATGGTCAGCTGCGCTCCGAGCAGGCTTGCGTTGCTTTCGCTGGCGTTGGCGATCGGCGAGTTGGCGATCGTCAGGCTGGCGGTGCTCAGCATGGCGGCGGCGCGCTCGTCCTCGGCGGTGGGGCGGACCTCGACCGGGGCCAGGTTGATGACCTTCAGGCCATCGATTTCGGCAACCGGCAGCTTGGGGGTGTTCGGGCTCAGGGCGATCAGGCTTACCGTGGTAAACAGAACCGCGGCGGTCAGGGCGATCGGGTTCGGTGCTTTCATGACGGCTCTCCTCTAGTGATCTCGTGGACCGGTGTTGTAGTGAACTATAACACCATCTTCGAGACTGTCAACAACCGTGTGGCATGACTGATGGCCTAGCGGGGGTGCGACACGTCGAAAATGGCTTCCCGCCGCGGTTTGGGGCTCAGCTGGAACGAGCAGCCGGGTCCGGTCCGGGGCAGGGAAAGCGTGCGCGCAACGTGCGCGGCGGGGCAGCGGAGGCTGTCAGGGATCGCTCCTGACAGGTATCACACGACCCCCGGCTCAGCGTCTGGGGGATGGGGCCGGGCGGGCGGCCCGATGGACCCGCCGGCGCAGCAGGGCTGCCTGCAGCACGCCCACACTGCCCGCACCCGCCCAGTACAGGCACAAGCCCGCACTCAAGTGCCAGGTCACCAGCAAGGTAACGATCACAGGCAGCCAGTGCAGCAGAGTCCGGGTCTGTTCCGGGAGGGCCGGGTTGAGCAGGATCGCCGCCCCGCTCAGCAGGGCCACCATGAAGGCCAGCCACAGATCCGGCCGCGCAAGGCGTCCGATCCACAGAAAGGAGCCCGCCCCGGCCACGCTGTGCCGGATGGCGGCGTAAATGCCGGCTCCCAGCGGTGCCTGCACCATGGCGGTGAGCATGCCGCTGCCCAGGCCGCCGGTGACGTGGTGCTTGCGATAAAGCGCCTGCAGGGCGCTTGCGTAGGCCGACGGATCCTTGGCGTGGCGTTCGCGCAGCCGCGCCAACTCGGGCTTCAAGCGCGCCAACGTATGCTGGCGATGCCAAGCCTGTTCGGCCGCGTGCAGGGTCATCGGCAACAAGGCCAGCCGAACGACAATGGCCATGACGATCACCGCCGCGCCGTAGCTGCCGTCCAGCGCATGCGCCCATTGAGCCAACAGGGCGCCTAGCGCGTCCACGAACGCCGACCACATAGCTTCAGTCCCCTCGGATGGATGGGCTGCCAATGGTGGTCCTGCGGCGCCGATTCAAGCATCCGCGGGAGTTCCGGCGCGGTGTCGGATAAAATCGCCGATCACCCTGAGGGAGTTACGCACATGTGGTACGCCATCACCGGCACGGACCATCCCGAATCGCTTGAGCGCCGACTTGCCGCGCGCGGCGCCCACCTGGCCCGGCTGGAACAGCTGCAGCAGGAAGGCCGGCTGCTGTTGGCCGGACCGTTTCCGGCCATCGATGCCGAGCAGCCGGGCCCGGCCGGCTTTACCGGCAGCCTGATCGTGGCCGAATTCGCTTCCTTGGCCGAGGCCGAGCAATGGGCGCAGCTTGACCCATACGTGGAGGCCAACGTCTACCTCAGCGTCAGCGTCAAGCCTTTCCGCAAGGTGCTGCCGGCATGACTGCCGCGATGGTGCATGAGATCCGCCGCCGCCTTGACGCGGCGCTGCATCCTGTGGAGCTGGATGTGCTGGACGAGGGCCACAAGCATGCCGGCCACGCCAATGAAGGAAAGGGGCATTTCCACGTCCGCGTCGTCAGTGCCCAATTCGCCGGCGTGCCGCCGCTCAAGCGTCATCGCCTGGTCTACGCGGCGCTGGGCGAGCTGATGGATAACGGCATCCACGCCCTTTCCATCGATGCGAAGGCGCCCGATTGAGGCCAATCAATCGGTTGGACCCCATTTCTCCGGTTGCCGCTGGCGTCGAACGCATTGCGATGCTGTCACGCGTTTGGCACAGTGACCCGTCGTCCGCCGGGGCGGACCACCACTTTCCGAGCTGCTGACCCTGCATGCGCCTAACCACGATCAAACTCGCGGGATTCAAGTCCTTCGTCGACCCGACCACCCTGCATCTGCCCACCAATATGACGGGGGTGGTGGGGCCTAACGGTTGCGGCAAGTCCAACATCATCGATGCCATCCGCTGGGTGATGGGCGAAAGCGCCGCCAGCCGGTTGCGCGGGGATTCGCTGACGGACGTGATTTTCTCCGGCTCCAACGCGCGCAAGCCGGTGGGCCAGGCCACTGTCGAGCTGATCTTCGACAACGCCGACGGCACCATCCAGGGCGAGTATGGCCAATATGCGGAAATCTCGGTCAAGCGCCAGGTGACGCGCGACGGGCAGTCGGCGTATTTCCTCAACGGTGCGCGCTGCCGCCGCCGCGACATCACCGATCTGTTCCTTGGCACGGGCCTGGGGCCGCGCAGCTATTCGATCATCGAACAGGGCATGATCAGCCAGATCATCGAGGCGCACCCGGAAGAACTGCGCACGCACCTGGAAGAAGCCGCCGGCATTTCCAAATACAAGGAACGCCGCAAGGAAACCGAAAGCCGCATCAAGGCCACGCGCGAAAATCTTGACCGCGTGCGCGACGTGCGCGACGAAGTGGACAAGCAACTGGAGCATTTGAACCGCCAGGCCCGCGCCGCCGAGCGCTGGAAAGCCTACAAGGAAGAACAGACGCGCAAGGAAGCCGAATTGCGCGCACTGGAATACCGCGGCCTCAAGAGCCAGCACGACGGACAGGGGCAGGGGCTTTCGGCCGCCGAAATCGAGATCGAAAAGCGCCTGGCCGAACAGCGCCAGATCGAGGCGCACATGGAAAGCGCGCGCGAACGCCATGCCGACGCAAGCGAACACCTCAACACGGTGCAGGCCGAGGTCTACAAGGTCGGCTCGGAAATCGCGCGTGTCGAGCAACAGGTTCGCTACAACCGCGAAACCGCCGAGCGCCTGCAGCGCGCGCAACTGGAAGCGGAGCGCGAACACAGCGAATTGGCCGCGCACATCGCCACCGACCGCGAGCAGGTTGAAACGCTGCGCATGGCGCTGGCCGAGGGCGAACCCAGGCTCGAAGCCCTGCAGCAGATGCAGGACGACACCGCCGACGCACAGCGCGACACCGAAACCAAGTTGGCCGACTGGCAACAGCGCTGGGACACCTACACCCGCACCGCCGGCGAGGCGAGCCGGGCGGCGGAGGTGGAGCGCACCAAGCTGGCCTATCTCGATCGCCAGTCCATGGACCTGGGCAAACGCAAGGAAACGCTCGAAAACGAGCAAAAAGCCACCGACGTCGCCGCGCTCGACGCTGCCGCCGAACAACTGCACGTCGAGCACGATACGCAGCGCGAACGCGTCGAGTCGCTGGGCAGCCTGCTCGACCAGCACAAGCTGTCGCACGAAAAAGTGCTCGATGAGGAGCGTCAGGTTCAAACCGTGCTCAACGAAGCGCGCCAGCAGCTGCAGACGGCGCGTGGGCGCCTGGCTTCGCTGGAAGCCTTGCAGCACGCCGCGCTGGGCCAGGAAGAAAGCGCCGCCAGCCACTGGCTGTCGACGTTCGGTTTGGACAAGAAGCGCCGTCTGGGCGAAGCGCTGCAAGTGGAGGCCGGCTGGGAAACAGCGGTCGAAACCGTGTTGTCGGGTTTCATCGACAGCGTGCTGGTGGATGGGGCGCACGATCTGGCGCGTGAATTTCCCGGGCTGGAAAATGCCGACGTCGCCTTGCTCGATGCGGCCGAAGGCAATGCCGGCGCCGCGGGCACGCTGGCCGCGCACGTGCGCGGCCCGGCTCCGGCGATCGCGATTCTTGGCCACGTGCTGACCGCCGAAAACGTCGACGAAGCGCATCAGCGTGTCTACGGGCTTTCCGCGCTGGCGCCGTATCAATCGGTCATCACCCGTGCGGGTGAATGGCTCGGCCCAGGCTGGGCGCGCGTGCGCCGCGCGCAGGGCAACCAAGTGGGCGTGCTGGCGCGCGAACGCGAAATCCGCGTGCTGACCGAGCAGACCCAAACGCTTGAAGCGCGGATCGATGAAGCCACCGAACAACTCGATACGTTGCGCACCAACAAGTTCGAAACCGAGCGCGCGCGCGACGACGCGCAACGCGATCTGTACAACGCGCACCGCCGCCAGTCGGAGCTGGCAGGGCAGTTGCAGAGCCACCGCGGCAAGGTCGAAACCGCGCGTGCACGTGCTGAAAAAGTAGCGGGCGAACTGTCGGCGTTGCTCGAGCAGATGGAGGAGTTGCAGACGCAGACGCGTGAGGCACGTGCGCGGCTGGACGAATCGGTCAACAACATGGGCGACCTGGAAGACCAGCGTCGCGAACTGGAAAACGAACGGCGCGCGCTGCTGGAAGCGCGCGAAGAGGCGCGCATGAACGCGCGCGAGGCAGCCGACCAGGCCCATGCGCTGGCGTTGAGCCTGGAGTCGAAGCGTTCCTCGCTGACCTCGCTCGATCAGGCCTTGTCGCGCATGGACAACCAGATCCGCCAGATCGATGCGCGCCGCAGCGAAATCGCCGAGCAGCTCGCCGCCGGTTCCGATCCGATCGCCGAACTGGAAGCCGAACGCCAGACCTATCTGGACCAGCGGCTGCTGGTCGATCGCCAGATGGTCGAGGCGCGCCGCGCGCTGGAAGAGTGCGACATCGCGTTTCGCAAACTCGAACAGCAGCGCCACAACATCGAGCAGGAGCTGTCCGGCCTGCGCGAAAAACTGTCCGAACAGAAACTCGCCGCCCAGGCGCTGCAAATGCGCGCCGACCAGCTTGCCGAAGCAATCACCGCATCCGGCCTCGATCTGGAAACGCTGCTGGCGGAACTGGCCGAGGACGTCGACGCCACGCAATGGCGTCAGCAGCTGGCCGACCTGGCGCAGAAGATCGCCCGCCTGGAGCCGGTGAACCTGGCGGCGATTCAGGAGCACGCCGAGCAAAGCGAGCGCAAGACCTACCTCGACACGCAGCTGACCGATCTCACCAGCGCAATGGAAACGCTGGAAAACGCGATCAAGAAAATCGACCGCGAAACGCGCCAGCGCTTCAAGGAAACCTTCGACCGCGTCAACGCCGGCGTGCAGGAACTGTTCCCACGCCTGTTCGGTGGCGGCCACGCATATCTGGAGCTTACCGGCGATGATCTGCTCAGCACGGGCGTGTCGATCATGGCGCGTCCGCCGGGCAAGCGCGTGTCCAACATCACCTTGCTCTCCGGCGGTGAAAAAGCATTGACTGCGGTATCGCTGGTATTTGCGATCTTCGCGCTGAACCCGGCGCCGTTCTGTTTGCTGGACGAAGTGGACGCGCCACTGGACGAGGCCAACGTGGGCCGTTTCTCCAACATGGTGCGCGAGATGAGCGAGAAGGTTCAGTTCATCTTCGTGAGCCACAACAAGGCCACCATGGAAGCGGCGAGCCAGCTCTGCGGCGTTACCATGCGCGAGCCGGGTGTTTCGCGTCTTGTGCAGGTCGATCTTGCCGAGGCAGCCAAGCTGGCCGGCGCGGCCTGAGGAGTCACATCATGTTGCCTGGAATCGAACTGGCTGTTTCCTGGGATCCGGCCATTGGCATTCCCACCGTCGTGGTGGGCGCGATCGTGCTGGTGCTGGTGTGGCTGTTTGGCCAACCGAAGAAAGAGCAGGGCACGCGGCGCCCCGCGCCCGAGCCGGCTGCCGAGCGGCGCGAGCCGCGGCTGGGCGATGGCGTGGACGAAGACGATGCGTTCAGGGATATCGGCGAGGAACGGATCGACCCGCGCTTCTCCCAGGCAACGCCGCAACAGGGCGAGCTCGACATGGGGCTCAGCGCAGAACTGGAGAAGCTGAGCGCCACGCTTGCCGACGAACGCCACGCCGCGCTTCAGGTGCCCAAGCCGAGCGGGCATGCGGCCTCCATCGTCGAGGCCTTGCGTGCGCCCTCGCACCCTGCCGAGCCGGTGCACCGGCCCGCGGAACCAATGGCCGTGACCGCCCCGGCTCCCGCACCGGTGGCCCCGGCGCCGGCTCCCGCGCCACGGGTCCCGCCGCGTTCGGACCTGGGCAAGCGCCCGGCGCAGGTGCCGGTGGAGCGCATCGTCAGCTTGTTTGTGATCGCCCGCGAAGGCCACGCTTTCAACGGTGCGGATCTGATCGTGGCCGCCGAAAAGGCGGGGCTGGAATATGGCGACATGGGTATCTACCACCGCCTGGTGGACGGCAAGCGCGAGCTTGGCCCGATCTTCAGCGTCGCCAACATGCTCAAGCCCGGCAGTTTCGACCTGACCCGGCTCGATGCGCTGCGCACGCCAGGGCTGAGCTTCTTTATGGCCTTGCCAGGGCCTGTGGCGGCCCTTGACGCCTGGGACGCGATGTTGCCCACCGCGCAGCGACTGGCCGAGTTGCTTGATGGCCAGGTGCTGGATGAAGAGCGCAACGCGCTCGGCCGCCAGCGCATCGCCCACATTCGCGACGAGTTGCGTGGCTGGGATCGCGAACATGATGGCGGCGAAATCCGCTTTGGCCGCTGATCGGGGCGCGGCAAAACAAAGGAGCGCCCCGTAGGGCGCTCCATGATCGCTGTGTGGGGTACCGCGCGATCAGGCGGCTTTCACGGCGAGGGAGCCGATGGTGTCCCGGGCCGACGCCAGCGCCTTGGCCTTGGTTTCAGCACTGACGGCGACGCCTTCGGCACGCACGAATGCCACATCCTGGATGCCCAGGAAGCCGAACACGGCACGCAGGTACGGTTCCTGGAAATCCAGGCCCGCCATCGGGCCCGCGTAGATGCCGCCACGGCTGGACGCAATGACGACCCGCTTGCCGCCGGCCAGGCCTTCCGGACCGTTTTCGGTGTAGCGGAAGGTCTTCCCAGCCACCGAGACGCGATCGATCCAGGCCTTCAACTGGCTGGGGATGGAGAAGTTGTACATCGGGGCACCGATCACCACCACGTCGGCGGCGAGGAATTCGTCCAGCACGCCCTGGCTCTGCTTGGCGGCGTCGCTATCGGCATCTACGACCGGCACCCAATGCGGCAGGGGGTGGGCGGTCAGGTCGCGGTAGGTCACGTTTACCGAAGGGTTCGCCTGGGCGATCTGAGCCACGATGGCAGCGCTCAGTTCGCGCGATACGGAGTGCTGGCCCAGGGAGCTTGCGTCAAGATGCAGCAGTTTCATGGTTCTATCTCAGTTCCAGGCCGGGCGGGCCGGCGTTGGAATAAAGATAAAATTTGAACGAACAAACGATAAGATGGCCAAAATCGAACTTATCGTTCCAAATAGGAAACAAAGATGACCACCTTACCCGGTGCCATGCAGGACCTCAACGACCTGTATTTCTTCGCGGCCGTGGTGGAACACGGAGGTTTTTCATCGGCGGGGCGCGCCCTTGGAGTGCCCAAATCCCGCCTCAGCAAGCGTATCGCCCAATTGGAAGAGCGCCTGGGCGTGCGCCTGCTGCAGCGGACCACGCGCCGCTTCGTGGTGACCGAGGTGGGCGAACGCTTCTACGGCCATTGCCGCGCGGTGCTGGAAGAGGCGCGCGCCGCGCAGGACGCCGTCGAGGAACTGCGCGCCGAACCGCGCGGTGTGGTGCGGCTCAGCTGCCCCGTATCGATCGCGCAGACCGTGCTGGCCTACATTCTGCCCGAATTCATGGCGCTGTATCCGAAGCTGCAGGTGCGGGTGCTTTCCAACAACCGGCGAGTGGACCTGATCGGCGAAGGCTATGACCTGGCCATTCGCGTACGTACCAAGCTCGATACCGACGCGAACATGATCGTGCGCAGCTTCAGCCAGTCGCGCATCCTGCCGGTCGCCAGCCCGTCGCTGTTGAAAGCCTACGGATATCCCGCGCATCCGGAGGATCTGGCGCGCATGCCTGCGCTTTCCAATCAGGAGCACGAAGGCGCACAGATCTGGGAGTTGATCGACGCCAAGGGCGAGCGTGTGAATGTGGAAGTCCAGGCGCGGTTGATCACCGGCGATTTTGCCGTGTTGCTGGAAGCGGCACGGCGCGGCCTGGGTGTCACGCTATTGCCGGAATTTGTCTGCGCGCCGGCGATCACGCATGGCGAACTTGAAGTGGTACTGCCCGAATGGAGCGCGCCGCAAGGTGTCATGCATTTTGTCTATCCCAGCCGCCGCGGCATGCTGCCGGGCGTGCGCGCGCTGGTGGATTTTCTTGCCGAGCGGCTGCCCGAAGCGACCCGCCTGCAGCACGAGCAGTGCATGAAGCGTCCGCTCGAAGCGCTTGAACTTCCTGGGCAGCCTGCGCCTTGAGGAGGCGCTGTGCAAACCACGCGCGCGTCGCCGGTCTTGTTTGCTTGCAGGCCGTAGAGCCATCAGCGAAGGCAGGGCGGGCCGTTTGGATCTTCATGGTGTCCACGCAGAAGCGGTCAGGGCGTCGGTGACCCATGCTAGTCTTGGCGTTTGGACATCTAAGCTTCCGGTCATGACCATCGAAACCAAGCTCCCGAAAGTCGGCACCACCATCTTCAGCGTGATGAGCCAACTGGCCGTGCAGCACAAGGCGGTCAATCTTGGTCAAGGCTTTCCCGATTTCGAACCGCCGCAAGCATTGCGCGATGCGGTAAGCCGCGCCATGGCTCATGGTCTCAATCAATATGCGCCCGGCATCGGCACCGCTGCGCTGCGCGAGCAGATCGCCTTGAAAACCGAGCGGCTCTATGGTCATAAGGTTAGTGCCGATAGCGATGTCACCGTCACCTCCGGTGCGACCGAAGCCTTGTTCGCCGCCATGGCCGCGGTGGTGCGCGCGGGCGACGAAGTGATCGTGTTCGATCCCGCTTACGACTCCTACGAACCGGCGATCGATCTGCAGGGCGCGCGCGCGGTGCATATTCCGCTGACCGTGCCGGACTTTTCGATCGACTGGCAGCGCGTGCGCGAGGCGGTGACGCCCAAAACGCGCATGATTTTAATCAACAGCCCGCACAATCCTTCGGGGGCGGTGCTGTCGGCGGCGGATCTGGACCAGTTGGCCGCGATCGTGCGCGATACCCCGATCGTGGTGCTCTCCGACGAGGTGTACGAACACATCGTGTACGACGGCGCCGCGCACGAGAGCGTGCTGCGTCACCCTGAGCTGGCTGCGCGCAGCATCGTGGTGTCCAGTTTCGGCAAGACCTATCACTGCACCGGCTGGAAGCTCGGCTACGCCGTCGCGCCGCCCAAATTGTCGGCGGAATTTCGCAAGGTGCATCAGTATCTGACGTTCTGCACCTTCCACCCGGCGCAGGCCGCATTCGCCGAATTTCTTGCCAGCACGCCCGGGCATTACCTCGAGCTGCCGGCCTTCTATCAGGCCAAACGCGACCGTTTCCGCCATCTGCTCGCACCCTCGCGCCTGAAGCTGCTCGATGTGCCGGGCGGGTATTTCCAGTTGGTCGACTATTCGTCCATCAGTGATGAAGACGATGTTGCCTTCTGCCAGTGGCTGGTGAAGGAAGGCGGCGTGGCGGCGATTCCGTTGACGCCTTTCTACGACAAAGCACCGGGCACGCGCCTGGCGCGCCTGTGCTTTGCCAAAAGCGATGCAACGATGGAAGCAGCGGCGGAGCGTCTATGCAAACTTTGAACGTTTCGCTGGTGCAGGGCGCGACACGTTGGCACGACGCCCCGGCCAATCGCCACTACTACGGATCGCTGGTACGGCGCGTGGCCGGGCAGAGCGATCTGGTGGTATTGCCGGAAACCTTCCTGTCCGGCTTCAGCAACGACACGCGGGCCAGCGCCGAAACCATGGACGGGGAGGGTATCGCGTGGATGCGCGCGCTGGCGGCCGAAGTCGGCGCCGTGGTCACCGGCAGCCTGGCCATTCGTGAGGGCGAGGTGGTCTACAACCGCTTGATCTGGGCGCGTCCGGACGGCACGTTTTCGCAATACGACAAACGCCACCTGTTTCGCATGGCGGGCGAGCACACGCGCTACGGCGGCGGGTCCGAGCGCCTGATCGCAGAACTCAAAGGCTGGCGCATTCTGCCGCAGGTTTGCTACGACCTGCGGTTCCCGGTGTGGTTGCGCAACCGCCGGCTGGCATCGGCAGCGGGCGGCATGGACTACGACTTGTCGTTGTTCGTCGCCAATTGGCCGGCGCCGCGCCGGCAGCCGTGGCGAACGCTACTGCGTGCCAGGGCGATCGAAAATCTCGCCTACGTGATCGGCGTCAATCGCGTGGGCGTCGATGGCAACGAATTGCCCTACGCCGGCGACAGCGCGGTGATCGATCCGGTGGGCGAGGCGGTCATCGAGCTGGGTTCGCAAGAGCAGGTGGTGACCGTATCGATCGATCCGGCACCGATGCTCGCGCACCGCGAGCGGTTTCCGGCGTGGATGGACGCCGATGATTTCGCGCTCTTGCCCACGTGATGCGCTCAAGCGATCGGCGAACCCGATCGCGTGGATGAGCCACGCAAAACAGTCGGCCACATGAACCGAATGTTTCAAAAAACTTCACAAAGAGTATTGACGGCTGCGGCCAGTACCTGAATAATTCCGCTTCTTGCTTCGGCGCCTTCCGCGGGTCGGTCCAGGCGGCAGCAATAAGATTTAACCACGCGCCCGTAGCTCAGTTGGATAGAGTACCAGGCTACGAACTTGGTGGTCGGGAGTTCGAATCTCTCCGGGCGCGCCATTTTTAGCAGATGCAATGCTTTTTCGGGTTGCGGATGCAAGGCAGGCAGTACATCGTTTGCCGAACCGGATAAAGTTTGAAATCCGGTGTGTTCGATACGGATTGACGGGGCAGAGTGCCGCCCGTAGCATTTCAGAGCTTCGGTGTGCGAAAGCCGACCGAGTTCGGAATCGGGGTATAGCTCAGCCTGGTAGAGCGCCAGCTTTGGGAGCTGGATGTCGTGGGTTCGAATCCCTCTGCCCCGACCAGCAGGTGTTCTGCTTCAGTCAAGCGCCTGTAGCTCAACCGGATAGAGCATCGGCCTTCTAAGCCGACGGTTGCAGGTTCGATTCCTGTCGGGCGCGCCAGATTCGTGTTTACGGTGGGCGTAGCTCAGTTGGTTAGAGTACTGGATTGTGATTCCAGTTGTCGTGGGTTCGAGTCCCATCGTCCACCCCAATTTCAAAGCAGTTCCTGGGCCGTTAGCTCAGCTGGTAGAGCAGTTGACTCTTAATCAATTGGTCGTAGGTTCGAATCCTACACGGCCCACCAGCTATCGAAGGACTCGCAGCGATGCGGGTCCTTTTTTCTTGGCCGGGCGAAAAACCTCAGGTTCCGGGCCGTTGGAGCGCTTGTGCTGGTCCGTCGCGCAACCGTAAAATGACCGGCTTGGCACAAGGTAATCATCGACTTAGGATCGCGGTCCGGCAGTTTTCAGGCGATTTCCATCGAAAACGGTGAAAATTGCTGAAAATCAAAGGCTTGCAATCGACAGCCGATGCGAAAGTGGCGGAATTGGTAGACGCACTGGATTTAGGTTCCAGCGGGTAACCCCCGTAAGGGTTCGAGTCCCTTCTTTCGCACCACAGACCTTGAGTTTGATTTGACTGGCGGCCGGGGGCCGCCGCGGCGCCGGTATGGGCCACTACAGGTAATTCCAGGAGACGTCATGCAGTTTTCCGTTGAAAACGTCGGCAAGCTCGAGCGCAAGCTCACGGTCAAGTTCCCGGCTGAGCGGTTCGAGACACAGGTCAGCGCCCGCATCGCCGAAATGAGCCGCACGGTGCGCCTGAAGGGCTTTCGCCCAGGCAAGGTGCCTGCCAACGTGATCCAGCAGCGCTTTGGCGCGCAAGTGCGTGGCGAAGTGCTCTCGGACCTGATCGGCAGCACGCTGCGCGAGGCGTTCGAAAAGGAAAACCTGCGTCCGGTCGCCAACCCCGCGATCAACACCACCGGTCAGCCGGAAAACGGCGAAATCGCCTATACGGCCACCTTTGAAGTGATGCCGGAGTTCCCGGACATCGACGTCGCCAAGCTGGACATTACCCGCCCGTCGGCCGAAGTGACCGATCCGGACATCGAGAAAATGATCGAAACCCTGCGCCAGCAGCGCCGCAGCTTCGACGAGGTGGAGCGTGCCTCGGCCGAAGGCGACTTCGTGATGTTCGAATATGCGGCCTCCGCCGGCGACTACCGTTTCCCGGGCGAAGGCCTGGAACGCGCCGGCAGCGTGATTGGCTCGGGCACCCTGTTCAAAGCGCTCGATGCGGCGCTCACCGGCCGCAAGGCCGGCGAGGAATTCGAAACCGACGTCGAGTTTCCCGCCGATTTCCGCAATGAAAGCCTCGCGGGCAAGACCGCCAAGGTCAGCTTCAAGATCGTCAAGGTGCAGGCGCCCAACCTGCCGGAAGTCGATGCCGAATTCATCAAGCTGTTCGGTATCGAGGACGGCGACATCGAGCATTTCCGCAAGGAAGTGCGCGCCAACCTGGAGCGCGAACTGAAAGCCGCGCTGATGGGCCGCCTCAAGGCCCAGGTGGCCGAGAAGCTGGCCAGCGCCCATGGCGAGCTGGAAGTGCCGAACCTGATGGTGCAGTCCGAGGCGCGCAACCTGGCCGCTGGCAGCGTCCCGCGCGGGCAGGAGCCGCCGCAGCAGCTGATCGACGCGGCGGCGCCGGCCGCGCGCATGCGCGTCATTGCCGGCCTGCTGATGGGCGAAATCGCCCGCAAGCAGGAGCTCAAGCTCGACCGCACGCGTCTGGCCGAGCAGCTTGCCGCCATCGCCTCGACCTACGAGGAGCCGGAAAAGGTCGTTGAACTCTACAACGGCGACCCCCAACTGATGTCCGGACTGCAAAACCGCGTAATGGAAGATCAGGTGGCCGAGTGGGTGGCTGAGCACGCCAACACCACCGTGCAGAATCTGAGCTTCGACGAAGTGATGCGTCCGGTCGGTGCCTGAGACGATTCGATCAGGTCCGGCTATAGTCAGACCTGATCCGACGAATCGTTCATTCAGTCCCCACACGCGGAGAATCGCACGCATGGCCATGGACCCCATCCAGAACCTCAACCTGGTGCCGATCGTTGTCGAGCAGACCGCTCGCGGCGAACGTTCGTACGACATTTATTCGCGCCTGTTGAAAGAGCGCGTGATCTTCCTGGTCGGCGAAGTGAACGACCAGGTCGCCAATCTTCTGGTGGCGCAGATGCTGTTTCTGGAGTCGGAAAACCCCGACAAGGACATCCATCTGTACATCAACAGCCCCGGCGGTGCCGTCACGGCCGGCCTGGCGATCTACGACACCATGCAGTTCATCAAGCCCGACGTAAGCACCATGTGCATCGGCCAGGCCTGCAGCGCCGCTTCGCTGCTGCTGATGGCCGGTGCCAAGGGCAAGCGTTATTCGCTGCCGAACTCGCGCGTGATGATCCACCAGCCCTCCGGTGGCGCCCGCGGGCAGGCCACCGATATCGAGATCCAGGCCCAGGAAATCCTGTACCTGCGCCGCCGTCTGAACGACATTTATGTTCAGCATACCGGCCAGCCCCTGGACAAGATCGAGCGTGACATGGAGCGCGACCGCTTCATGAGCGCCGAAGCGGCCAAGGAATACGGCCTGATCGATGCCGTTCTGGACCGCCGGGCCGTCGAAACGGTCAAGTCGGCCTGATTTCCGCCGAAATAATCTTTAGGCACAGATCGGTCCCGCGTCCGGGTGCGGATTCGGGACCCTGTGCTATCCTCGACCCGTACCGGGATTTTTCAGCAGGATCAAACGAATGAGCGACGAGCGGCAGGGCCGTTCCAACGACAGCGGCAAGATTCTCTACTGCTCCTTCTGCGGCAAGAGCCAGCACGAGGTGCGCAAGCTGATCGCGGGTCCGTCCGTGTTCATCTGCGACGAGTGCGTGGAGCTGTGCAACGACATCATCCGTGAGGAGCTTGAAGAGAAGGCCGCCTCCGGGCGCAGCCAGCTACCCAAGCCCAAAGAGATCATGGAGACCCTCGACCAGTACGTGGTCGGACAGACGCGCGCCAAGAAGGCGCTGGCCGTGGCGGTCTACAATCATTACAAGCGGATGGAATCGCGTCAGCGCAGCGACGATATCGAGCTGGGCAAATCCAACATCCTTCTGATCGGGCCGACCGGCTCGGGCAAGACGCTGCTGGCCGAAACGCTGGCGCGCCTGCTCAACGTGCCGTTCACGATCGCCGACGCCACCACCTTGACCGAAGCCGGTTACGTGGGCGAGGACGTCGAGAACATTATTCAGAAGTTGTTGCAGAAGTGCGACTACGACGTCGAAAAGGCGCAGTCGGGCATCGTTTACATCGACGAGATCGACAAGATCTCGCGCAAGAGCGAGAACCCGTCGATCACGCGCGACGTTTCCGGTGAAGGCGTGCAGCAGGCTCTGCTCAAGCTGATCGAGGGCACGCTGGCCTCGGTGCCCCCCCAGGGCGGTCGCAAGCATCCGCAGCAGGAATTCCTGCAGGTGGACACCAAGAACATCCTGTTCATTTGCGGTGGCGCGTTTGCCGGCCTGGAAAAAGTGATCCAGCAGCGCTCCGAAACAACCGGCATCGGCTTCTCCGCGGAAGTGCGTTCGAAAGAGCGCACGGAAAATCTCGGCAAGGTACTGGCCGAAGTCGAGCCCTCCGATCTGGTGCGTTTCGGGTTGATTCCTGAATTCGTCGGCCGTCTTCCCGTGGTGGCAACGTTGGACGAGCTCGATGAAGCGGCGCTCGTGAAGATTCTCACCGAGCCGCGCAATGCCGTCACCAAACAGTTTCGCAAGCTGTTCGAGATGGAAGGCGTGGATCTGGAGTTTCGTCCCGAGGCGCTGCAGGCCGTGGCCCGCAAGGCGCTCAAGCGCAAGACGGGCGCGCGCGGCCTGCGCACCATCCTCGAGCAAGTGCTGCTGGACACGATGTACGAGCTGCCGTCGCTGGAGCATGTCAGCAAGGTCGTCGTGGATGATGCGGTGATCGAAGGACAGGCCGAGCCCTATCTCATCTATCGTGGAAACTTGCAGCAGCAGGCGCGCATCAGCAGCGAAAGCGGCGACGCCGCAGCCTGATCGTCACACGGCTCTGTCCTGTGCGGCCCCGGCGGTTGATGCCGGGGCCGTTTGTTTTTTGTTGCCGGGCCAGCACTTGAGTGCTGGCCGCAAAGCCTCCACTTGACGAGACAGTGGCCTCGGCGCAGTGTCGGGGTCGTCCGTCTTACTTTTCGCGAGAGATTTCTGCGATGGCAAAAAATGCCGCATCTACCGCAACCACCCCGGGTGCTCTGCTCGACGCATTGCCGGTGCTTCCGTTGCGCGACGTCGTGGTTTACCCGCACATGGTCATTCCACTGTTCGTCGGCCGCGACAAATCCATGCGTGCGCTGGAGCGCGCGATGGAAGGCGAGCGTCAGATTCTACTCGTTGCCCAGAAGAGCCCGGATATCGACGATCCTGCCATCAAGGACCTTCACCAAATCGGCACCCTGGCGGGCGTGCTGCAATTGTTAAAGCTTCCAGACGGCACCGTGAAGGTGCTGGTGGAAGGACAGTCGCGCGTGGCCATCGAGGAATATCACGACGACGCCGGCATGCTCATTGCGCACTCGCGCGTGATCGAGCCGGTGTATAGCGTCAAGGAGCGTGAGCTCGATGTCGTCTCGCGCACGCTGGTCTCGCTGTTCGAGCAATTGGTCAAGCAAAGCCGCAAGCTGCCGCCGGAAGTGCTGGCGACGCTTTCGGGCATCGACGACCCTTCGCGTCTGGCCGATTCCATCGCCGCGCATCTCACCGTGCGCATGGCCGACAAGCAGAAGGTGCTGGAAACGGCCGACGTCGGCCAACGCCTGGAACTGCTAATCGGCCTTGTCGATGGCGAGATCGATCTGCAGCAAGTGGAAAAGCGCATTCGCGGCCGCGTCAAGTCGCAGATGGAAAAGAGCCAGCGCGAGTACTACCTCAACGAACAGATGAAGGCCATCCAGAAGGAACTGGGTGAAAGCGAAGATGGCCCCAACGAAATCGAAGAGCTGCAAAAGAAAATCGAAGAATCGGGCATGCCCAAGCCCGTGCTGGCCAAGGCGCGGCAGGAATTTGGCAAGCTCAAGCAAATGTCGCCGATGTCGGCCGAAGCCACGGTGGTGCGCAACTACCTGGATTGGCTGATCGGCGTGCCGTGGAAAAAGCGCAGCAAGGTGCGCAAGGATCTCGCCCTCGCGCAGGACGTGCTCGATGCCGATCACTTCGGGCTGGAGAAGGTCAAAGAACGCATACTCGAATACCTCGCCGTGCAGCAGCGCGTGAGTTCGATGAAAGGACCGATCCTGTGCCTGGTCGGGCCGCCCGGCGTGGGCAAGACCTCGCTCGGCCAATCGATCGCCAAGGCGACCAACCGCAAGTTCGTCCGCATGAGTCTGGGCGGTGTGCGCGACGAAGCTGAAATCCGTGGCCACCGTCGTACCTATATCGGTTCGATGCCCGGACGCATCGTGCAGAACATGAACAAGGTCGGCAGCAAGAATCCGCTGTTCGTGCTGGATGAAATCGACAAGATGTCGATGGACTTCCGCGGCGATCCGTCTTCGGCGCTGCTGGAAGTGCTCGATCCCGAACAGAACCACGCCTTTAACGACCATTACCTGGAAGTGGATCTGGATCTTTCCGAGGTGATGTGGATCGCCACCGCCAACTCGCTCAACATTCCCGGTCCGCTGCTGGACCGCATGGAAGTCATCCGCATTCCCGGCTACACCGAGGATGAGAAGCTGGCCATCGCGCAGAAGTACCTGCTGCCCAAGCAGATCAAGGCGAACGGCCTGAAGCCCGACGAACTCGCGGTGGATGAAGAAGCCGTGCGCGACATCGTGCGCTACTACACGCGCGAATCGGGCGTGCGCAACCTCGAGCGCGAGATCTCCAAGATCTGCCGTAAAGTGGTGAAGCAGCTGACGCTCGGCGAGCGCAAGAAAGACACCGAAAAGTCCGCGAGCGCCGAAAGCCGGAAGGGCAAGGCGAAAGCCGCGGCGCCCGGCAAGGTGCGCGTCGATTCGGCCAATCTCGATCAATATCTGGGCGTACGCCGCTTCGATTTCGGCCGCAAGGAACTGCAAAACGAAATCGGTCTGGTGACCGGCCTGGCCTGGACGCAGGTCGGTGGCGACTTGCTGAGCATCGAAGCCTCGATCGTTCCGGGCAAGGGCCGCCAGGTGCATACCGGCCAGTTGGGCGATGTGATGAAGGAATCGATCCAGGCTGCACTCTCAGTGGTTCGTGCGCGTGCCAGCCAGTTGGGAATCGAGCCCGATTTCCACGAGAAATTCGATCTGCACATTCACGTGCCGGAAGGCGCCACGCCCAAAGACGGGCCCAGCGCGGGTATCGCCATGTGCACGGCGCTCGTGTCGGCGCTGACGAAGGTGCCGGTCCGTTCGGAGGTGGCGATGACCGGTGAAATCACCTTGCGCGGCCGCGTGCTGCCGATCGGCGGCTTGAAGGAAAAGCTGCTCGCCGCGCATCGCGGCGGCATCACCACCGTGATCATTCCCGACGAGAACCGCAAGGATCTGGCCGATATTCCGCAAAACATCACCGGATCGCTGGAAATCCATCCCGTGCGCTGGATTGACGAAGTGCTCGATATCGCCCTGGAGCGTCCGTTGCAGCCGCTGCCCGCCAAGGATGCGGAATCGTCTGCATCCACGTCCGAAGGTACGCCGCACGAAGACGGCGCCGAGGTGCCCGCGCGCCCGCACTGACCCTGAGGCGCCGCGCAATGTGCGATGGGCGACACGTTATGCGTGTCGCCTTATCGCGTCCTGCAATACTGTTGTTAAACAACGGTTGCATGCGTGTGCCAGCGTGCGCCCGGATGTCGATGAACACCCGCAAAGCGTTGGTACTGCTTGTATTGCGGACCATTGGGGGCGCTGGTATAAAGGCTCACCGCCATCCTGGGGCTTCAGCAGAATGCACAGCGATGCGGGATCGCGTGGCAGCGCCATCCTCCAATCCATGATTCTTTCCTGCGTTGTCCCGTCCCAAACCTATCCGCGGGCCGTATACCTGTTCAAGGGAGTAACTCAATGAATAAAACCGATCTGATCAATGCCGTGGCCGAACATGCCGAGTTGACCAAGGCCGATGCCGGCCGTGCACTGGAGGCTTTTTTCGAAACCGTGCAGAAGGCGCTGAAGAGCGGTGAAGATGTGTCCGTGGTGGGTTTTGGCACCTTCACGGTGCGCAGCCGCGCCGCGCGTACCGGCCGCAACCCCCGTACGAACGAAGAGATCAAGATCGCCGCCTCCAAGGTTCCTGCCTTCAAGGCTGGCAAGACGCTCAAGGACGCCCTAAACTAAGCGGCCCCAAGGGGTCCGGGTGCTTAGCTCAGCGGTAGAGCGTCGCCCTTACAAGGCGAGGGTCGTAGGTTCGATCCCTACAGCACCCACCAGAATGTGGAGCGGTAGTTCAGTCGGTTAGAATGCTGGCCTGTCACGCCGGAGGTCGCGGGTTCGAGTCCCGTCCGCTCCGCCACGGTTTGCAAGGGCGCCCGCGTGGCGCCCTTGTTGTTTAGGATCACGTTGTTTCGGTTACGCGCCCAAACACGCCAACACATCGCGAGAAGAACTCATGCTGCAGTCGCTACGTGACAAAATACATGGATGGCCAGCCATTATCGTGCTGGGCGTCGCCGTATTTGCAATGTCCTTCTTCGGCATCGAAGGCTACTTCAGCGCTCAGGCGGAAACCTTCGTCGCCAAGGTGGGCAAGCGCGAGATCAGCCAGCAGCAGTTCCAGGACGCGATGAACGACAAGCGCAAGCAACTGCGCGCGCAGATGGGCGATCGCTTCGACCCGTCCCTGCTGGACAAGCCCGATTTCAAGCAGCACGTGCTCGACCAGCTGATCGGCCAGCAGTTACTGCTGAAGGCCAACGACGACATTGGCATGCGCGTACCCGACCAGGCACTGCGCGACTACATCGCGGCCATTCCCAGCTTCCAGGTCAACGGCAAGTTCGATCCGGAGGTCTATCGCGCCGCCCTGGCGGCCAATGGCATGACGCCGGAGAAATTCCAGAGCAGCGTACGCGACTCCATGCTGATCGGATTGCTTCCCGATGCCATCAGCGGCAGCACCATCGTCACCGATGCCGACGTCGACCGTTATCTGCAAGTGCAACGCCAGCGCCGCGACATCCGCTACTTCGTGTTGCCGCGCCCGGCGCCGGCCGATGCGCAGGTCACCGACGCCCAGGTGCAGGATTACTACAAGGCGCACCAGGCGGATTTCATGAATCCCGAGCAGGTGTCGCTGAAATATATCGAAGTGAATGCGGCCGATTTGAAGTCCGATGCGCAGCCGCCTAGCGAAGACGAGCTGAAGAAGCGCTACCAGGATGAAATCCAGCGCTTTGGCATGCCCGAGGAGCGCGAGGTGTCGCATATCCTCATCAACGTGCCGAAGAACGCGACGCCGGCACAGCAAAAGGCGGCGCTGGAAAAAGCGGACAAGATCGCTGCCGAAGCCACGCCGGAGAATTTCGCCAAGCTCGCCCAGCAGGACTCGGACGATCTCGGTTCCAAACTGCAGGGCGGCGACCTGGGCTGGCTGCAGAGAGGCGTGACCAACCCGGCCTTCGAGTCGGCCATGTTTTCGATGCAGAAGGGCCAGATTTCCAAGCCGGTTCTTTCCGAGGAGGGCTATCACATCATCTGGCTGCGTGATGTGCACAGCGGTCAGGCCAAGCCCTTCGCACAAGTACGCGACGAGCTGTTGAAAGAAGCCACCACCGCGGACCGCGATCGCATGTACAGCGACGTGGCCGGCAAGATGACCGACCTGACCTCGCAGAACCCGGGTTCGCTGGAGCCTGCGGCGCAAGCGCTGCAACTTCCGATCAAGGAAGTGCCGCTGTTTAGCCGTGACGGCGGGCAGGGGCCCGTGGCGTCCAATCCCAAGGTGATCGCCGCCGCGTTTTCGACCGACGTACTTGCCTCGGGCAACAACTCCAGTTTGATCGACCTGGGCAAGAATGACTCCATCGTGCTGCGAGTGGACAAGCATGTGCCGGCTTCGCCGCGTGCGGTGGCCGATGTGCGCAGCGTGATCGTGCAGAAGATCCTCGACCAGCGCATCGCCGATGCCGCGCACCAGAAGGCCGACGTGCTGGTCGACCGGCTGAGCAAGGGCGAGGACATGGCCACGCTCGCCCAGGCCGAACATGCGCAGCTGCAGACCGCCGCCGAGATCCAGCGCGTCGCGCTGCCCAACACTCCCGACGTGCCGGCGCCTGTGCGCACCAAGGCTTTCGTGACGCCCCACCCGGTGAACGGCAAGGCGCAATACGCTGACGTTGCCATGGGCAACGGCGTGTATGCGGTGCTCGCGGTCGACAAGGTCCAACCGGGCGACTTGTCCAAGATCTCCGCCGACGAACGCCGCGAAGAGTACCGCGGAATGATGCAGTACTACGGCGTGCTCGAAACGAACGGTTTCGTCGACATGTTGAAGGCGAATGCGAAGATCGAAATCGCCAAGGACAGAATGTAAGGCGCCTGGCGGCAAAATCGGTGGCGCCGCCGTGCGCTGCCCATAAAAAGGGCGACTCGACGAGTCGCCCTTTTTTGTCCCGCTGGCAGAAGGCTTAAACGCCGGTCATGCCCAGAATGTTGTAGCCGGCATCCACGTAGGTGACTTCGCCAGTGATGCCCGAGGCCAGATCCGAGCACAAGAACGCACCCACGTTACCCACTTCGTCAATGGTGACGCTGCGGCGCAGCGGGGCGTTGTCTTCGACGTGGTCGAGCATCTTGCGGAAGTTGGCGATGCCGGCGGCGGCGAGCGTCTTGATGGGACCGGCGGAAATCGCGTTGACGCGAGTCGTTTCCGGGCCCAGGTTCAGTGCCAGGTAACGCACGTTGGCTTCCAGGCTCGCCTTGGCCAGGCCCATCACGTTGTAGTTGTTCAGCGCGCGCTCGGCACCGAGGTAGGTGAGGGTGAGGATGGCGCCGTTGCGGCCGGCCATCATCGGGCGTGCGGCCTTGGCCAGCGCAGCCAGGCTGTAGCTGGAAATGTCATGCGCGACAGTGAAGCCTTCGCGGGTCAGATTGTCCAGGAACTGCCCCTGGAGCGCCTCGCGCGGTGCGAAGCCGATCGAGTGCACCAGGATGTCAAAGCCATCCCAATGCTTGCCCAGTTCGACGAAAAGGTTGTCGATCTGAGCGTCATCGGCGACGTCGCACGGCAGCACGATGTTGGAGCCAAACGCATTGGCCGCTTCGTCCACACGATCCTTCATGCGATCGTTGGGGTAGGTAAAGGCCAGTTGCGCGCCTTCGCGGTGCATTGCGTTGGCGATGCCCCAGGCGATCGAGCGCTGGCTGGCAATGCCGGTGATCAGGGCACGCTTGCCGTGCAGGAATCCCATGCGTCCTCCAAAAGGTTGTCACTGCGCCGGATAGCGCAAGGGACGCAGTTTAGCAGGCATGGCGTGGCGGGGCTTCCATACGTCCAGGCATGGAAAACCGTCAGGGCGTATCCAGCTTGAGCACCTGGCCCGGCTTGAGCGGCTTGCCGTGCAGGTTGTTGATGCGTTCCAGGGTGCGGACACTGACCGAATAGTGCTTGGCGATTAGCCATAGGCTTTCGCCCGAGCGCACGGTGTGCGTTCTCCCATGGTGCGGCGTGTCGGTTGCCGCGTCGTCATCCTGGCCGGCAGCGGACTTGTCCGCGAAGGGGGTGCGCACGGCGGCGTCCGATCCGGACAAGCTGGCTGTCATGTCCTGGTCGTTGGCCATCTGCATGGTGCTGCGCAGTTGCTCGGCGTTGCGGCGCGGCATCAGCAACTGCGGAACGTTTGCACCCAGCACATCGCCCTGCACCGCCGGGTTCAGCCGCTTGAGCACGCTGGTGTCCATGCCCGCATGGTTCGCCGCGCTGGATAAGGTCATGCCATGGGTGATCTGTACGGCTTCCAGATGCTGATCGGGCTCAAGCGTGGGCAGTTCGACGTTGAAGCGCGACGGATCGCGAATCACGCAGGAGATGGCCAGCAGCTTGGTCAGGTGTTCGCGCGTGACGTGCGCAATAGGCATCTTGGGAATCACCGGCTGCTCCGGCGGTTCGCCGTATTTCTGCACCAGCTTCTGCACGCCGAATTCGCCATGATTGAACGCATAATCGACCAGGCGCCAATCGTGCAGCTGCCCGTAGTACTGGTGCAGCATGCGCATGATGCCGTCGGTGGCGGCGGACGTATCCAGGCGGCCATCGTAGTTGTGATCCACGTGCAGGCCGATGACGTGCGCCGTGCTCAGTACGATCTGCCACATGCCGGCGGGAAGATTGCGGTGTCCAGGTACCGGGCGGTATTGGCTTTCGACCCACGGAAGCAGCACGAATTCGCCGGCGACGTCGTATTTTTCGGCCACCTGCTGCACGTAGACCAATTGCGACAGCGCGCCGCTCATCTGCGCCTGGAAGCGTTGCGGATCCTGCGTATAGCGATGCGCCCAAACCATGATCTGCGGATCGGCATCGCAGTCGGCCATGGCGAAACTGCCGCGCAATTTGTCCCACACAGTGGCCGTTTCGGCAGGCGAGGAAGGCGCTTGCGAAGAGGGTGAGGCAGGTGCTGCGGGCGTTGACGCTGGCGCGGGTGCCGGTGCTGGTGCAGGCACGGGCTTGGGTACACGCGTGGGGCCGACAGCCGAAGGCGTTGCGCACGCGGCCAGCAATGAAGCAAGCATGAAGGGAAGAATGCGCTTGGCGATTTTCATGCGCCGAATGCATCCTTGGCAGAGCGCAATGCCGCAAAGCGCGCGACCGGGTCGTTCGCCGCGCCATGCCGGCGGCACCAGTCCATCACGCCTGCGCTATCCACGCGCAGGAACGGATTGCAGGCCAGTTCGCTAGAAAGCGTAGCCGGCACGCTAGGGCGATGCTCGGCGCGCAGTCTGGCCACTTCGTCCGCGCGCTGTTGCAGGGCCAGGTTATCCGGCTCGACCGTTTGTGCGAAGCGAGCATTGGCGGCCGTGTATTCATGGCCGCAGCACACCAGCGTATCGCCAGGTAGCGCGGCGATGCGCTGCAGCGAGGACAACATTTGCGCGGGCGAGCCTTCAAATAGACGTCCGCAGCCCAGGCTGAACAAGGTGTCGCCGCACAACAGCACGCCTTCGCCCACGTAAACGATATGACTTAAGGTGTGTCCCGGCACCGCGATCACCTGCCACTGCGCCGAGGGTTTTTCCAGGCGCAAGGTTTGGCCGTCATTCACGCGATGCGTGGCGATGTCGATCCGCTCGTCGTTGGGGGCGTACACCGGTACGCGGTGATCGTCGCGCAGCCGGGCTGCGCCGCCGATGTGATCGAGGTGATGATGGGTCAGCAAGACGGCACGCAGCGTGAGCTTGCGTGCGCACAGGGCTGACTCCACCGGGGCGGCCTCGCCCGGGTCGACGACAACGGCATTGCCCTCGTCATCATGAAGCAGCCAAATGTAGTTGTCGGCAAGCGCCGGTAACGGTACGACGTGCAAGGCGTACTCCGCTGCGGTTTCGTATCGACTGGCGCAGGCTCATGGCTTGCGCATGGTGGCCGACTATAAGACCCCGGAGGCGCGCCCTCGTTAGATAAGTGTTAATCGAAATATAGTTCGAATGTTGTTGGGTACTGGTTCGTCTTTGCGAATCCAACCAGTAGACTCTTCTTTAGAATCTTTGGACCCCGCCCGGCGACAGGCCCTTCCTTCATGCCCAAGCGCGCCCACGACATCTACGCCAGCACGCCCATGCGCGGCTTGCTGGCGGACGAGGCCATCGCCTACACGCCGGATTTGCGGCGCTGCGCGGGGCGTCGCGCGCTGCTGCTCTCTGCGGCCCAGGAAGACCGGCCGCCCAATCCGCCCTATCTTGGCCAGTGGGTCACGCTGCGGCTGGTGCAGGAACGCCTGGAGGGCGATGTGCGGGCCAGCGCCAACGAGCCCCTGCCGTTCGCCGACGAGGCATTCGATTTCATCCTGTTGCGCCATGCGCTGGAGCCTACGCCGCTCTCGCTCGACGACATCGTGCGGGTGCTGGCCCCGGGCGGGATGCTGGTGCTGACCGGTATCAATCCGTTAAGTGGCTGGACGCCCTGGTGGCTGTGGCAGACGCGCGGTACGGCCGCCCATGCCAAGTCGCCCATTCAGCTTGCCGTGCGCCTGCGCCGGGCCGAACTGCAGGTGGAGCGTGTGCAGCGCGTGGGGAGGGTCTTGCCCATGCCCTCTAGCGGGCCAGGGGAGGCTTCGGGCCTGCTCGGGGGCGGCTATGTGCTGGTGGCGCGCAAGAAAGGCCCCATGAGCGTACCCACGCGCTTGCGGCCCAAGCCGGTGGCGGCCCAGGTTCCGGCCGGATTGGCCCCGGGCGCGCGGCGCAGCGCGGTCAGTTGATCATTACAAACAAGAACGTTGGAGCAGAATGCGTGGCGGATGTGGAAGCGTTTACCGATGGCGCCTGCCTGGGCAATCCTGGTCCCGGCGGATGGGCGGCACTATTGAGGGCAAAGGGTACCGAACGGCTGCTCAGCGGCGGCGAAGCGCAGACCACCAATAACCGGATGGAACTGTTCGCGGCGATCAGTGCGCTCGAAGCGCTTACGCGACCATGTGCGGTGACACTGACCACCGACTCCCGCTACGTGATGCAGGGCATCGAGGAATGGGTGCCACGCTGGATCAAGAACGGCTGGCGCACCGCCGACAAAAAGCCGGTGAAGAACCAGGATTTATGGCAACGGCTGGCGGCAGCGGTGGCACCCCACAAGGTGCGCTTCCAATGGGTGCGCGGTCACACCGGCCATCTCGAAAACGAACGCGTGGACCAGGCCGCGCGCGAACAGGCCGAGCAATACAGGGATCAAGCATGAGACAGATCGTCCTGGATACCGAAACCACCGGCCTGGAAGTGCGCCAGGGCCATCGCCTGATCGAAATCGCCTGCGTGGAAATGATCGAACGCAGGCCGACCGGGCAGCGCTACCAGACCTACCTCAACCCGGAGCGCGCGATCGATGAGGGCGCGCGCCAGGTCACCGGCATCGAGGATGAATTCCTGCTCGACAAGCCACGCTTCGCGGAAATCGCGGACGAGTTCCTCGCCTTTATCGACGGTGCGGAATTGATCATCCACAACGCGACGTTCGACGTCGGCTTCATTGATGCCGAACTGGCGCGCCTGGGCGAAAGCTACGGCCGCCTTGCCGATCGCTGCAGCGTGCTCGATACGCTGGCGCTGGCACGCGAACGCTATCCGGGGCAGCGCAACAGCCTCGATGCCTTGTGCAAGCGCCTGGGCGTGGACAATTCCGCGCGCGATTTGCACGGCGGCTTGATCGATGCGCAGTTGCTGGCCGACGTCTATCTGGCGATGACCTCGGGGCAGGTGGTGCTGGACCTGGGCTTCGAGGGCGCGGCCGATACGCGGGTGCGCATGGCTACCGCGCCGGTGGCGCTATCGCGTCGTCCGCGCGTATTGCGCGCCAATGCCCAGGAGGTCGATGCGCATCTGCGCCGGCTCGATTCGCTGGACAAGAGCGCTGGCGGCCAGTCGGTATGGCGGCGGCAGGAATCGGAAGCCTGAACCGGCGTGTGTTCCGGCGCGTCAGCGCACGCGCACGAGGATGGCGGTAACGTTGTCGCTGCCGCCGTGATCGAGCGCGGCCAGCAATAGATGATCCACGCATTCCTGCGCGGCCAGTTCTTGCCTTGCCACCATGTCGGCGATGGCCGCGTCGCTGACTTCCTCGGTCAAACCGTCGCTGCACACGAGAAAAGCCATATCCGGTACAAGCTGGCCCGTGGCCATGCTGACGTGCAATTGATCCAGTGCGGTAATGCCCAGGGCTTGAGTCAGCACGTTGCGATAAGGGTGGCGCGCGGCCTGCTTTTCATCCACCGCACCGGCCGCGACCAGGTGCTGCACCAGCGAATGGTCGTGGCTGACCCGGTGCAGGCCATTGTTCCACTGATAAATGCGGCTGTCGCCCACCCATGCAATGTCGTAGCCCTGGTCGCTGATGCGGATGGCAGCGATGGTGCTGCCCATCGGCAGGGCATCGTCGTAGCGCTGTGCGTGTTCCAGTACTTGGGCTGCCGCGCCATGTATCGCTTCGGCCAACGGCTGGCCGGCGCGCACGCGCGCTACCACGGTGTCCCGAGCCAGCGCTGCAGCGACTTCGCCATGCTGATGTCCCCCCATGCCGTCGGCGACCAGAAACAGGCCCAGCGCGGCGTCGGCGTAATAGGTGTCCTCGTTGCGCGTGCGGCGCAATCCGACATGGGTTCCGTGTCCAAACTCGATCATGGGTATCCGCACCAGCACAGCATGTAAAGAATCCATTCCTGAAGAACGGAGGGAAAGCTGCTCAATGAGGTTGATTTAAACGGTACGTGCTTCTGAAGAAAAGCCCAACACTGTTGGGCTTTTTAAACTATTTGGCCGCTTTTTTTGAGGCCGCAGGGGTCTTCGGATTTACTACTGCAGCATCGACAGTGAGATTCGTTTTTTCGGTGACTTTTTGCAGCCCAATCGCATCAATTATGGTCAAAACCGCGGGTCTCAGTTCTGTCGGATTTTCAGGGCGAGCAAAGTTGTTGACACCGAAGCCAATGGTAACGGCAACCTGCCAGATGCCTTCATGAATGCCCTGTTGCTTCAGTAGAGCAGTAGCAACTTCCTGATAGGAGAACGCATAGCTATTAGGTTGGGCCATGGATTACTTTCGCCTCTGTGCGTTTGGTGTTGTAGCTTATGAGAGTTATGTTTGGAACGTCTGCGATGAGTCGGTGCGAGTTGTTTGTAGCTATACGGGTATGCTGGAACATTTGTAGCTGCAACAGTTGCAAACCATCGACCAGGTAGTTTTCTACTTTTTTCGCCATTAAACGCGAGAAGTCATCCGCAACTTTGCCAGCAACCCCCTTGGCGCCTACATAACTCGCGATCGCGGCTAGCAATAATTGATTTACGCTTGTCTGTTCGCTAAGCGCTAATTCTGCAACTTGCTTATGAATGCCCCTGGGGATTCGTAGCGCAATTTTTCCGCTGTACCCGAAATTATCTATGGGTAGTGGAATTTCTTGTCCGAGATCTTGCTGTGCTTCAATCCATGATATTGCAGTTGATTCCAAATTCCTGAGCGCTTCGTCAGCGGTGTCACCTTCCGCGATGCAGCCTGGAAATTCTTGAATGGTAGCTGTGAACCCGCCATCTGGATCTGGCGTCAATTTGCGAGCATAGGGAAGCGACAAATAGTCTTTCGCGGATGATGGGATGCTCGGTCTAGCCGTGGCCAAATCAATCTTGGTTGTCATCGTTTTCGTCATCATCGTCATCCTGTCCGTCCGTGTCGTTGCCCTCAGGGGTTGTGCCTTCATTTATGTGCTGCTTCCAAACGTCTATGTCGTTCAGCAGCGCATCAATGATGCTCCTCGCCGTTCTGCTTTTAATGTCTTTGCCACCATGATCTGGGATAGAAATTGGTGGACACAAGACCGGGTCGCTTAAACGTACCCAGTTCGGTTCACTTCCACGTTTTGCCTTCTTTCGACCCAGTTTTTTGGCGATCGACTGCAACTCCTGTGCTCTGATCGGCCTAGGTGGATTAGCCAATGCAAGTAACTTCGCCTCAAGCTTTTTCAGCTTATTAAGGTTCATGATACTACCTGCGATATCATTACAGGCATGCGCCCTCCGCGCTAGGTCCGTTAACGTCCAAATTCTATGGCGCAAAAGTTAAGCGTCGTCTATCAGAGAAAATTTTTCCGGTGACCCTGGGGTTACCCGGTATATAGAAACAAAAATCCCGACGCTAGGTCGGGATTATGTAAATCACTGATATTACTGGCGGAGAGGGTGGGATTCGAACCCACGGTACGCTTACACGTACGCCTGATTTCGAGTCAGGTACATTCGACCACTCTGCCACCTCTCCGAAAGGGTGCGTGTGGTCCACGCGAGCCGGACATGATACGTGCTGGACGCGACCCTGACAACTGGCGCCCGGCGACTTATCGGCTTGCCGCGACGCCGGATCCGTCCAGCCGCGCCCCGAAGCGGGCTTCGCGCGGCAGGTAGTGATTTTCCGGATCCAGCGACATGGCGACGTAGCGCGAGCGCCCCACGATTTCATTGCGCGGGAAGAAGCCCAGGTAGCGGGAATCCTCGCTGTCATCGCGGTTGTCGCCCAGCAGCAGGTATTGGCCCGCGGGAACGATGACCGGTCCAAAGTCGCGAGCTTCGCTGGGATGGTAGACAGACAGCCGGACCAGGTGCCGCATGCCGTCCACCTGCTCGACCGCGTAGCGGGCGGGATCGAGCCGGTCGGCGTGGATGCCCCGCACCTGTGTTGGCGTGTAGCGGGCCGCCACGCCATTGACGTACAGCACGTTCGAGCGCAGCGCGATTTCATCGCCGGGAATGCCGATCACGCGTTTGACCAGGCGTTCGTCTGCCGCATGCGAATCGAGCACCACGATGTCGCCGCGACGAGGATCGGCCAGATGCAGCAGCGATATGTGCGTAAGCGGAAGGCGGATGTCGTAGGCGGCCTTGTCGATCAGGATGCGGTCGCCGATCTGGATCGTGGGCTGCATCGAGCCGGTGGGTACCACGGCCCAGTCGGCCAGGGCGCTGCGGAACATGATCAGGCACAGCATGAATGCGATGAATCCCTTGTTCCGATGGAGAAAGGACATCAGACGGCGCATGGGGCGCTCCTGTGGAGCCGGTGGCGGGAAAGGTGATCCGTTCCTGACCTGTGTGGACAGCGTATTTCGGGGGTGAGTTTCCGCAGGCGGACGGTTACGCACAGAAAAAAGGGGCGGTGTCGCCACCGCCCCAGGGTCTTGCGTCTTGCCCGTAATCAGCCCGCTTTGCGCTTGGCCAGGCGCAGCCAGGTGTCAACCACCGTGTCGGGGTTGAGCGAGACCGACTCGATGCCCTGGTCCATCAGCCATTCGGCGAGGTCGGGGTGATCCGACGGCCCTTGGCCGCAGATGCCCACGTACTTGCCGCGCCTGCGCGCCGTCTGGATGGCCAGCGATAGCAGCTTTTTCACCGCCGGGTCGCGTTCATCGAACAGGTGCGCAACCACGCTGGAGTCGCGATCCAGTCCCAGGGTGAGCTGGGTAAGATCGTTGGAGCCGATCGAGAAGCCGTCGAAAATGTCGAGGAATTCGTCCGCGAGCAGGGCGTTGGACGGCAGCTCGCACATCATGATGACTTTCAAATCGTGCTCGCCTTGCTTGAGGCCGTTCTTGCCCAGCACCTGGACTACCTTGCGGCCTTCGTCCAACGTGCGCACGAACGGGATCATCACCCACACATTGGTGAGGCCCATCACTTCGCGTACGCGCTTGACGGCTTTGCATTCCAGGGCAAACGATTCGGCGAAGCCCGCATCGACGTAGCGGCTCGCACCGCGGTAGCCGATCATCGGGTTTTCTTCGTGCGGCTCATAGCGCGAACCGCCGAGCAGGTTGGCGTACTCGTTTGATTTGAAGTCGGACAGGCGCACGATCACCGGCTTGGGATACACCGACGCGGCGATGGTGGCGATGCCCTCGGCGAGGCGATCGACGTAAAAGCTCACCGGATCGGCGTAGCCGGCGATGCGCTCGTCGATCTTGGCCTTGGTCTGCGCATCCTGCCTGCCGTATTCCAGCAGCGCCTTCGGATGCACGCCGATGTGGCTGGCGATGATCATTTCCAGGCGCGCCAGGCCGATGCCGGCGTTCGGCAGCATGCCGAAGTCGAAGGCGCGTTCCGGGTTGGCCACGTTCATCATGATCTTCAGCGGCGCTTCGGGCATCTTGCCCAGGTCCGCGGTGACACGCTCGAACTTCAGCTGGCCTTCGTAGATCGTGCCGGTGTCGCCTTCGGCGCAGGACACGGTGACGTCAAGGCCGTCCGGAATGGTATCCAGCGCGTTGCCGGTGCCCACGACGGCCGGCACGCCCAGTTCGCGCGCGATGATCGCGGCGTGGCAGGTGCGGCCGCCACGGTTGGTGACGATGGCCGAGGCGCGCTTCATCACCGGCTCCCAGTCGGGGTCGGTCATGTCGGCGATGAGCACGTCGCCGGGCTGCACCTTGTTCATGTCGGCGAGCGAGCGGATCACGCGCGCTTTGCCGGCACCGATCTTCTGGCCGATGGCACGGCCTTCGGCCAGTACCTTGCCCTTCTCGCTGAGGTGGAAGCGCTCCAACTGCGTGGCGTGCGCGCGCGACTTCACCGTTTCCGGGCGCGCCTGCACGATGTAGAGCTTGCCGGTGTTGCCGTCTTTGGCCCACTCGATGTCCATCGGGCGGCCGTAGTGCTTTTCGATCACCAGCGCCTGCTTGGCCAGTTCCTGCACGTCCTGGTCGGAAATGCAGAAGCGGTGGCGGTTCGCCGCCGGGGTTTCCTCGATCCGTACGCGTTCGCCCGGCTTGTTGGAGTACACCATGCGCTGCTGCTTCGCGCCCAGGCTGCGGCGCAGCACCGCCGGCTTGCCTTCCTTAAGCGTGGGCTTGAAGACGTAGAACTCGTCGGGGTTCACCGCGCCTTGCACGACCATTTCGCCCAGACCGTAGGAGCCGGTAACGAACACCACGTCACGGAAACCGGACTCGGTGTCCAGCGTGAACAACACGCCCGAAGCGCCCACGTCCGAGCGCACCATCAGCTGCACGCCGGCCGAGAGGAATACGTCTTCGTGCTTGAAGCCCTGGTGCACGCGATAGGCGATGGCGCGGTCGTTGTACAGCGAGGCGAAGACTTCCTTCACCTTATGCAGCACGTCCTCGATGCCGACCACGTTGAGGAAGGTTTCCTGCTGGCCGGCGAACGACGCGTCCGGCAAGTCTTCGGCGGTGGCGGAGGAGCGCACGGCGACGGCGATGTCGTCGCTGCCGGCGTCCTTGCACAGCTTGGCATAGGCTTCGCGGATGGCCTTTTCCAGCTCGGCGGGCAGGGCGGTATCGACGATCCAGCCGCGGATCTCCTTGCCGCCGGCGACCAGCGCATCGACGTCATCCACGTCCAGCGTCGCCAGGCGTTCGGCGATGCGCTTGGAAAGGCCACTTTTTTCCAGATACTGCTGGAAGGCGTCGGCGGTGGTGGCAAAGCCGCCGGGCACCGAAACCCCCAGCTGGGCCAGGTTGCCGATCATCTCGCCGAGCGACGCATTTTTGCCGCCCACCTTGCCAAGGTCGGTCATGCGCAGTTGGTCGAGCCAAAGCACCAGGTCGTTCAAGGGGAGTCTCCTCAAGAGCTCTAATTGATGGCTGGGGGCGGCGCGGGGAAAGCGGGCCGCATAAGACTGGTATTGTCCGCTGGGGATGGTGCAGGGCACAAGAAGACCATTACCGGCCGGCACCGCGCCAACTGCATACCAGTCAGGTGATGGTCAAGGAAGGACAGGTGTTCGCGCTTGCGATATGGTGCGGGGCAGGAACCACTCCCGCCCATGGACCCTGCATGCAGCGCTCGGTTTTTTTCATCTCCGATTCCACTGGTATTACAGCCGAGACGATCGGCAACAGCATTCTTGCCCAGTTTGAGGGCGTGCAGTTCGAGAAGCACCGTCTGCCGTTCATCGATACGCCGCAGAAAGCCGAGGCGGCCGCACTACGCATCAAGACGCGCTACGCCCAGAGCGGGGACCGGCCGATCGTGGTGAACACGATGGCCGACCGTGCCTTGTGCGACATCGTCGCCACCAGCGGCGCGCTGATGCTGGATGTGTTCGCGCCGTTCATCGGTCCGTTGGAAGACGAACTGGGTACCCGCCACTCCGGCGCCGTGAACCGTTCCCACGGCCTGGTGGACTTCGACAAATACGAGGCGCGCATCAATGCCACCAATTACGCGTTGAGCCACGATGACGGCATGGACGTGGACTATGCGCAGGCGGACCTGATCCTGGTCGGCGTATCGCGTTCAGGCAAAACCCCGACCTGCCTATACATGGCCTTGCATTACGGCGTCAGCGCCGCCAACTACCCCCTGACCGACGAGGACCTTGAAAAGCTCGAACTGCCCTCGCGCCTGCGCCCCTACAAACACCGCCTGTTCGGTTTGACGATCGAGCCGGAGCGGCTGGCGCAGATCCGCGAACAGCGGCGTCCGGGCAGTCGTTATGCCACGCTCAAGCAGTGCCGATGGGAGCTGGAACAGGCCGACCGGCTCTTGCGGCAGGCGAGCATTCCCTGCCTCAACACCACGCACGTGTCGATCGAAGAAATCGCCAGCAAGATCTTCGATCAGTTCGGTATCGAAAAAACCATGTTCTGACGTTGATGAGAAGAGAGAGGAGCGTCCTGCATTTATGAGTGTCGTGCTCGACCGCCGCACCGCCTTGCTGCCGGGACGTTTTGAGTTCCTGATGGGGCTCTATGCCGAAAATTACCATCGGCTTACGCGCCTGTTCGCGCCGCAGAAGCTGGCGGTGGGCGACTACGTATCGGATGTGGATGACGGACTGCCCGTGCACCTGGTCGTGCAGCAGTGCCATCCGTACACCCTGGAGCTTGAGCTCACCTATGGTTTCGTGGACACGCAAACGGGCATTCGCGCCCCTGCGGCGCAATTGCGCGTGTATACCGATGCCCACGTGGCCGAAGCCTTGCACTGCCATCCGGGGCGGCATCTGTGGCAGGTACTTGGACCTTTTCCGCCCGCGCACACCGTCTTCCAGCACCGTTTGCAGATGAATGGATTTCTCGCGCGCTGGCTGGAGTACCTGGGCGAGCAGGGTCATTCGAGCGGTACGTTGGAATCGGCGCCGAAGAAATAGCGCGCGCGGGCAACAAAAAAGCCCGCGCGGCGGCGAGCTTCTTGCGATCACAACGTTGTATGCAAATGGCGGAGCGGACGGGACTCGAACCCGCGACCTCCGGCGTGACAGGCCAGCATTCTAACCGACTGAACTACCGCTCCGCGTTGTATTGCCTTCCAAGCGTTTTACACACTAAGTCCATTTCCAACCTTACGTGACGGCCTTTTGGCTATCGCTTGAAGTTGGCGTCCCCACGGGGATTCGAACCCCGGTCGCCACCGTGAAAGGGTGATGTCCTAGGCCTCTAGACGATGGGGACGTATGTGTTGGTGGAGCCAGCCGGGATCGAACCGGCGACCTCTTGCATGCCATGCAAGCGCTCTC
>NZ_DATJTC010000035.1:0-78017 GCF_035503745.1 Dyella sp. | reverse complement strand
AATGGTCCAGCGGCACCTGCTCTTTGATGGTATCGGCGCGTTGCAGAAACTCCACCCAGAATTCGATGCCCTGATTTTCGCTGAGCAGGCGTGGCATGGCGTCGTCGAGGCGGCTGAGCAGTCGTTCGATTTCTTGGCGGCTGGCGGGCACGGATCACCTGTCTGGGCTGGATGGGGCCGGAAATAGTTCCGGTCCCTCGGCTTGGACGTGTGAGGCGCCTGGTTTTGAAATCGCGGCCCGTTCTTTTTTACGGGCGCGGACCCCCAGGCATGGACGTGCCGGGGAGGCAGCGGCCAATGGCCCGGCTTTCGTTCCGGCGGCTTAGCCGGCCGAATGGGCCGTGGCCACGGCCGGCTGCGATGCGGCCACCGTGGGCAGCGGCGCCTTGGCCGTCAAGATGCCACCCAAGGTCAGCACGCAGACCAGCAGGCAGGCGGAAAAGAGGGCTTTCAGTAGCAGGGCTTCGAGTTTCATGGCGGTTCTCCTTGTAGATCGAAATGAAGCGTTCGATGACTACATGGCAAGGCCCGTGCCAACCGCTGCATGGCTGAAAACCCGCATTCCCGCGCGATTTTTCGCAAGTGATGCGCACGCGGCGCTTGTCCGCGGACAAATCCACTGTCCGCGCGGGCACGGACAGCGGACAGTGGGTGGCCGCGTCAGGCGGTTAGCGCGGCCGTTTCGGTGGAAGCCTGGATCGCTGCGTTCAAGGTCTCGGCAAGGCGGCGCGCAAGTTCGGCGTAAGTGGGCGCGCGGGGATGGCGCTCGCGCTTGGATACGTCCACGAGCAGGTCGGTGGGCGCGCAGCCGTTCTCGTTGGTCCGGTGTGCATACACGAAGGCGCGCGGGGCATCCAGGAGCGCGTGGATCTCCGCATAGAACTGGCCGGGTGCATGGGTCAGTACGGTGGGGCCGACCAGGATGGTCAGGGCGCGGCTGCCGCGGCGGCGCAGCTGGCGCATGGATTGCTCCACCTCCACGATCATGGCGTGGTCCTCGGGCAGCAGCAGATCGTGGAACAGCACCGCTTCCATCTCGCTGGCGGCCTTGCGCGCTTCCATTTCGATGCGGCCCAGGAAGCCCATGCGCAAGTCCTGCCGGGTATAGCGCAGCGGCATGGTGGACACCTGCGTGGGGCCCTTGCGCACGATCCACGAATGGTTGACGCGCTCGAAGGTGATGCCCGCTTCTTCGTAGGTCTGGCGGCAATTGGCCGCGCTGATGCTGGCATGCGCGGCCCACGCCGCCTTGAGGTAGGGGATATTGGGCCGGGTGCTGATCATGCAGGTCTCCGTCGATGGCTTTTATCCGCCACGCGGGCCGCGCATGGGGCGCGGCGGCGGGCTCAGGGAGGCTATCGGCGGGCCGGGCGAAAACTTCAGGGCGTCGGCGGCACGCTCAGCTGCAGCGCTTGCGCAACGCGGCTGGCGACGGCATAGGCATCGCCCACGGGCCGGTCGGCATAGTGCTGCGTGCCGTGGTTCCAGGCATCGCCCAGCGCGAACCAGTCGATCGGTGCCGGCGGCGTGCCGCTGCGCAGGGCCTGGTCCAGCGCATGGAAATACATCTGCCAGCGCACGCGGTAGTAGTCGCGGGTGAGCCCGGCCCAGTCCTTGTTGCCGTAGTCGTGCAGGCTGGCGCCTTCGCTGGCCTTGCGATCGCCCCAGGTGGTGAGCAGCGAGCGCGCGTCATAGTCCAGGCGCGTGCGTTCCGCGGGCGTCGATGCCCACGGCTGCACGTACGACAGCCAGGTGCCGACGAGAAAGAACTTGTTGGTGGCGAGCAGCTCGTCCTGAAGATCCATCAGCTGCAGCCAGCGTTGGGTCAGCGCCTCGAAACGCGGGCGATCCTTGCCGTCGCAGGCGGCCTTGATCTGCGGCAGCAGCGCGCGGCTTCGGTTGGCGAGCGTCTGGCGCGCGATGTCCACCAGGTCGTATTGATAGGTGTCGCTATGGCGCAGCGCGGGCGCCACCTGCAGCATCTGCGGCAGCGCCTGCTGGAATGCCTGCGCGCTGTAGCGCATCGCCTCGGGCGACCAGTGAGAGGCGCGGTTGACGGTAAGGCTGGGCTGCGCATCGAACAGCGATTCCTGCGCGGCGTCGCGTTCGCTGTTGAATATCACACTGTCGATACGGATGTCGTAGGCGGTGTCCAGCAGCACATTCCATGCGGCCAATGCATGCGGATCGGCCGCGCCATAGCGGCGCAGCACATAGTCGGCGGTCCATTGCCGCCGATCGACGGGCCGGTCGCGCCAGGCCATCTCGGTAAACAGGTCGTAGGCAAAGGGATTGGTGTCCATGCCCTCGGTGAACACCGCCGTGCCGACCATATTGCGATTGTCGCGGCCAAGCCGTTGCAGGCGGTCGGTGATGTTGACGGTGTTGGCGCCCAACGTGGTGCGCCCGCCGAATTCCCAGATGCCGCCGAACAGGAACGGCGCGTCCTGGAAATCCTTCTGGCGGTTGTCGCGCGGCACCCGGTCGTGGTCGATGTCGATGATCAACAGGTGCTGCCGATCCACGCCCGCGAGCAGGTCCTGGCGCGGATTGCCCTGCCAGGCGAGCATCATCCAGCGCGCGCCCGGATGCGCGGCGAGCAGGGCCTTTTGCACGTCGCGGGCCGCTTCGGGCACGGGCACGTCGCCCGAGTTGCCGCCTTCCTGGAACACTTCCATGTCGTAGACGCTGCTGTCGCCGAACAGTTCGCGCTGGTGGCGATAGAACGACGCAGCGAGCCTGGCGAACATCGGATCGCGCGGGTCGAGCCAGCCCGGCCGCGTGAAGCCGGCCCATTCACCCTGCGGCACGACATGCGCGTGCGGAAATTTGTCTTGGAAATCGGCCGGCACGATGCCGAAGAACCCGGGCAGCACCGGCACGATGCCCAGTTCGCGCAGGCGCGCCACGATCCGCCGCGCCGAGGCCGCGCGCTTTTGCATCAGTGCCGTGCTCACCGGTCCGTTGAAGCAGCACATGTTGCCCATCAACTGCCAGTTCTGGTGCGCCGGCTGGGTGATCCATGCGCGGATCTCGCCATCGGTGTAACCGGCGTCGCGGAAGGTTTGGTAGAGCACGGTATCGGTGCCGCGCTCGATGAGCATCGCGTTGATGCCCGACAGTGCCAGTACATCGATCTCGCGCTGCCAGCGCGGCCAATCCCAGTAGGCGCTGGTGTAGCCATCGACGTTTTCGTTCAGCGCATAGCGCCAGGCGTAGGGGGTTTCTTTCTCGATGGTGCTGGAGGGCAAAGGAAACGGCGCGTTGCCCAGGCGATCGCCGTTGGGCGAGATCTGCACGTGCGCCACGTATTTGAGGTACCAGTTCACGCCAAACAGCAATGCGCTGGGCGTGCTGCCTTCGACCTTGATGCGGCCGTGGTCGCTGGCGATGCGAAAGCGCTCGTGGCCGCCTTGTGGCGCGATCGCGGCCAGTTCGAACTGCGCGGCCTGCTGCGGCATCAGACGCTGCAGCACGCCTTGCTCGGGGCGGATATCGAAGGCTGGGGCCTGGGCTGCTTGCGCGCCTGCCGTGGGCAGCCATGCGGCGAGGCTTGCCAGGCAGAAACCGAGGAAGTGCTTGCGCATGCTTTCATCTCCGCCAAAACGCGGGACTTGCCGTGGCCCCGTGCCCGATCATCGCACGATTGCCCCGCGCCTACGGTGCGCCATGACCTTGGGCAGTGGCCTGGCGCCCGTTGCTGTCCTACGCTGCAAGGGCTAGCGCAATGTCCACCCGCCCGAGCGAGAACATCATGAAATTCCTGGTCATGATCTACAACGACGACACGCTGCTGGACGCACTGCCGCCCGGCCAGTTCGACACGATGATGAACGGCTGCTTCAAACATGCCGATGAACTGCGCGCCGAAGGCCATCTGCTCGATTCCATGCAACTGGAACCGCCCGCGCGCACCAAGACGATCCGCGTGCGCGGCAGCCGTACCACGGTGATCGATGGCCCGTTCGCCGAAACGCGCGAATACCTGGGCGGTTTCAACCTGATCGAGGCGGCCGACATGGACGAGGCGGTGCGCATTGCCCGATCGTTTCCATGGGCAGCGACCGGCTGCATCGAAGTGCGGCCGGTGCATGACATCGATGCCGAACGCGAACGCGTCGGCGCCTAGGGCGTTTCGCCGGGCTCCTCTTCCAGCGGCAGCACTTCGTCGAAAACGGTGTAGTCGATCACGTTGACGCCGTGCTCGTCGCGGTGCACCAGATCGACGTAGCGGTGGTTCCAGCGCACGTCCTTCATGGCCCACTGGTGGCGGGCCATCATGGACTGCGAGGTGGTCTCGTCGATGCCTTCGATGGTCAGCAGCAGCGCGCCCTCGCTCGCTTCCAGGCTTTCGGGCGTGGCGTTGAAGAGGGGGCTGTCCTCGTCGATGGTGTGCATCACGTTCCAGCTCAGCATGAAGATGGGATGCTCGCTGCGCACCAGCTTCATGTCCTCGATGCGGCGGATCTGGAAGCCTTCCGGCGAGCGGTACATGCGCACGATGTGCAGTTGCGCGGAGGCCTGCGCGATCAGGTTCATGCGCGTATTGGCCGCGCGCATCATCAGTGTCTGCTTGCCGTCGATGGTGCGCACCACCGGATGCTTGCCGAAGATGATCTTGGCGCGCGGGCGCGAGAAGCGCGCAAAGATCAGGCCGGTGAACACGGCGATATTGCCCATGCCCACGATGATTTCCACCGTGGCCACGATGTGCGTGTACACCGACTGCGGATGCATGTCGCCGTAGCCGACGGTGGCGAGCGTTTCCACGCTGAAGAAGAACGCCCCCGCCAGGCCGTGCGGATAGAGGTTGGCGATGCCGTTCGGATCGATCTGGTAGAGCATCGCGAAGAGGGCGTTGAATAGCAGAAACACGCTGACGGCAAGACTGAAGAAGGCCGGCCAGGTCATGGTGAGCGCGCGGTGGTAGAAGTCGTCCCAGAACGGCTCATGGATGCCCTCGGAGACGAACTGGCGTCCTCCGATATGCACCATGCGCGGCTTTCGCCATGGCTTGACGGGCTTCCTGGACATGCGTGGCGGCTCCTGGGGGTCCTGGGCGCGATTGTAGCGCCCGTGCGGCGCGCTTCCTCGCTGCGGCCGCACAGTCTTGGGGCTAAACTTGCCGGTCTGTTCGGTCAGGCAGGCCGCTTATGCTCAAGCTCATCGGTTTCGACGGCGACGACACGCTTTGGCGTAGCGAGGATTATTACCGTCAGGCCAGCGCGCAGTTTCTCTCCCTGGTCGGCCACTACGTGGACGTGGGCGACGCCAGCGTGCAGGCGAGCATGCTGGCCACCGAGCGGCGCAACTTGAAGCTGTTCGGCTACGGCGCCAAGGGCATGACGCTGTCGATGGTGGAAACGGCCATCGCGATCACCGAGGGGCGCATGACCGGCGCGGACATCCACCGTCTGGTCGAGATCGGCAAGCACGTGCTGCAGCATCCGGTGGAACTGCTGCCCGGCGTTCGCGAGGCGGTTGCGGCGGTGGCCGAGCGGCACGCGGTGGTGCTGATCACCAAGGGCGACCTGTTCCACCAGGAGAAAAAGGTGCTGCAATCGGGGCTGTCGGCGCTATTTGGACGCATCGAGATCGTGTCGGAGAAAGACGCGGCGACCTATCGCCGGGTACTGGCCGAATTCGCATTGGAGCCCGCGCAGTTCGCGATGGTGGGCAATTCGCTGCGTTCGGACATCGAGCCGGTGATCCGCCTGGGCGGCTGGGGCGTGCACATGCCCTATCACGTAACCTGGGAACACGAGCTGGAGAATGGCCTGGGCGAGGCGGATGCGCCGCGCATGCTCACGGTGCAGGCGCCTGCGGATATTCCCGCGGCGATTGCGGCGCTTTCGGCGCGCGCGGCGGGGTGAGCGGGTGCTTTTTTTCGCTTCCCCGCGCAGAGGGCAGCGCGAGTTTTTCCTTCTGCCTGCGCACATGGCACTGGGCAGCGCTTTACCCGCACGCCAAGGGGCAAGGGCGCCATGCGGCGTATACTGAGGCCATGCTCGATCCGCACACCATCCAGTGCCCTTATTGCGGCGAACACATCCAGATCCTGATCGATGCAAGCGCCGGCAGCGAGCAAAGCTATGTCGAAGACTGCCAGGTGTGCTGTGCGCCGATCGATATCCACGTGCGCATCGGCGAGGACGGCCACGCGCATGTCACCGCCGCCGGCCAGAACGACGCCTAGGGTAAACAGGCCTAGACCAGCCCGGCGGCCGATTCGACGATGCCGATGCCCTGCGCGGTGAGCGTGGCGCGCGTCGCATCGTCCGTGGCGGGCGTCACCGGGCGGGTCAGATCCCACAGGACATGCGTGCGAAAGCCAAGGGCGAGCGCATCCTGCGCCGTCCACAGCACGCACACGTCGCGCGCCAGCCCTGCCAGGTAAACCTCGCTGACGCCCCGTTCGCGCAGCCAGCCGCCCAGGCCGGTGCTGGGGCGCGCGCCGTCGGGACCGTGGTTTTCGCGAAAGCCGCTGTAGGAATCCACCTGCGGATCGCTGCCTTTGCGCAGGATCAGGTCCAGCGGCGACCAGTCGATGCCTGGATGCAACGCGGCGCCGGGTGTGTCCTGCACGCAGTGGTCGGGCCATAGCGTCTGCGGGTAGCCGTAAAGCGGGATGTCCTGGAACGGCCGCGCGCTCGCGTGCATGCTGGCGAACGAGACGTGGCCGCGGGGGTGCCAGTCCTGCGTCGCCACAGTCTGGCGGAACAGGCGCCGGCGCAGCAGCGCGTCGATGCCCGGCACGATGGCGTCGCCCTCGTGGCAGGCGAGCGCGCCGCCGGGCATGAAGTCCGGCTGGACATCGATAAGGATCAGTGCGGCATGGTGGTGCATGAGGCGAGCCCGGGAGTGTGTTGGCGCAAGATTCCACTCCCAAGGCGCGGCATAATGCAAGCGATCGCTCCGAGGAAAGCGCCCCACTTATGCATTACGACCAATCGTGGATGGGATATGGCCTGATCGGTGCCCTGGAGGCCGGCGGCATCAGCGCCGCGGTGGCGTTCGTGTTGTACCTGATCGTGGATGCGATCGGCCGCAAGCAGGGCTGGAGTCCGCTGCGCAAGCTCAGCATCGCGTTTCTGCTGTCGCTGTTGCTCACCGCCAGCGGCGATGTGTGGGATCTGTTTTATTTCAATTACGGCCAGTTGCAGTCGATCCAGTTGCTCAAGGCCAAGCTGGCCCAGGTGCACGATCCGGACAATATCGGCCTGCGCGTGTTCTGGGAAATGACCGGTGCCTTCGTCGGCGCGACGCTCGCGTGGATCGTGCGCGGCGGCGACTGGCGCGGCGTGCTGCGCGGCGATTAGAGAATCGGATCGAACAAGCGCGCCACGTGCATGGCCAGCCGGCGCAGATAAGGCGCCTTGCGGTATTCGTCGCGGGTGATTTCCACCGCCTGGGCAAAATCGGCGATCAGCATGCGCTCCACGTCCCGCGCGAAATCGCGGTCCACGCTCAATGCGCCGATTTCGAAATTCAAGCGAAACGAGCGGTTGTCCAGGTTCATGCTGCCGATGCTGGCCGCGTCGTCGTCGATCAGTATCACTTTCTGGTGCACGAAACCCGGCCGATAGCGATACACGTGGACCCCCGCTGCGATCGCATCGTGCGCGTGCAGCGTGGATGCAAGGAACACCGTGCGGTGATCCGGGCGCGAGGGCAGCAGCACGCGTACATCCACGCCGCGCATCACCGCCAGGCGCAGCGCCGATTGCACGGCCTGGTCGGGCACGAAGTACGGCGTGGTCAACCATAGGCGCCGGCGCGCCGCGTTGATCGCCACGGTGAAGAACAGCGAGCAGGTTTCCTGCGGATCGGCCGGGCCGGTCGCGGCGATCAACGTATCGGCGCTGCCTTGCGCGGTGCGCGGCGGCAGCATCGGCGGCAGTTCGCCGGTAACCCAGTGCCAATCGACCGCGAAGCTGCGCTGCAGATCCGCCACCGCCGGGCCGGACAGCTGCAGATGCGTGTCGCGCCATGGCGCCAGCGGCGGTTTCAGGCCGAGGTATTCGTCGCCCACGTTCAGGCCGCCGAGAAAGCCCACCCAGCCATCGACCACCACGATCTTGCGGTGATTGCGAAAATTGAGCTGGAAGCGATTGCTGCGCCGCTCGGTGGCAAACGGATGAATCGCCACGCCGCCGCGGCGCAAGGTTTCCACGTAATGCCGGGGCAGCGCATGGCTGCCGATGCCGTCGAACAACACGTACACCTGCACCCCGGCCGCCGCGCGTTCGAGCAGCGCCTGTTGCATGCGGCGGCCCAGGCCATCGTCGTGGAAGATGAAAAACTGCACCAGCACGCAGCGTTCAGCCTGCGCGATGGCCTGGAATATCGCCGCGAACGTCATCTCGCCGTCGATCAGCAGGCGCAACTGCTGGCCGGCATGAAAATGGTTGCCAAGCATGCGGGTCAGCGCGGCGTATTGCGTGCACTGTTCGGGCACGCCCGCTTGCTCGCCGCGCGGCGCCGCGTGCGCAAGACGCTGGCGATGCACACGATGCAGCGTCACGTAACCCTGGAAACGGCGGCGACCCAGATACAGATAAGGCACCAGCGTCACGTAGGGCAGCAATACCAGGCCCAGCGCCCAGGCGAACGCGCCTTGCGGCGTGCGCGTGTTCATCACCGCATGCATCGCGGCAAAAATGCCGGCGACATGCAGCAGCATTGCTAGCAGGGCGAGGATCTGCGGCAGGCTCATGGTGCGGGCGATTCTCGCATGCGCCTGCTCGTTTGCACGAGCTGGGTGCGGGGTAGGGGCCTGGGGTAAACAGGCCCTAGCCGCCCAGGATGCGGTCGGCGAGCTGCCGCGCCTGCTGGCGGATTTCCGGCATGGCGGTCGATTCCCACAAGGTGCCGCGCAACAGGCTGCCGATGGCGAAGAAACGGGGCCATGCCTGGCCCTCGTGCAGCAGCCGTCCATCCGGGGTGGACTCCAGCCCCAGGCCGAAGGGGTCGGAGCGGACGTGGCCGTTGGTCATCAGTTGCTGCAGTAGTACGTGGTGCGTGCGGCGCACGTCGGTTTCCAGGCCCGTGCTCTGCACCGCGAGGTCGGCATCGAGCGTTTGTTCCGCCGTTGCGCCATGAGGCAACCATTGCATCCGCACGCCGTTGCCGGCGAGGGTGACGCCATGGACGTGGCCGCGCAGTCGTCGCAGGCGTCCGGATTGTTCCAGTGCCTCGATCGAGCGCGCCACCTGCGGTGCCATGCGATGCCTTGCGCGTTCCCACAGCCAGCGCACGTGGCGCAGAAAGCGCGCGCGTTCGGCGCGCGGCAGCGCCTGCCACAGCGAAGGCGTGTGCGGACGCAGGCAGTCGATCACGCTGCGCCAGTCGTCGGCGTTCGTCACCGCATCGCGCAGCAGGTGCATCCAGGTGCGGACGTCCGGTGCATCGCGCATCGTCTCGACCAGTTCGTCGCAATCTTCATACGGCGAAGAGGCGCTGGACCGATGCGCTTCGGGCAGTCCGCCGTGCCGCGAAATAGCCGTGAAGCGTGCGTTGGGCCATTTCTGGGCCAGCTCCAGCAGCACGTCCACGGCGGTCAAGCCAAGGCCCACCAGCAACACGTGGTGCGGCTGGATGTCCGGCTTGGTGTCGGCCAGCAACGGCCAGGGCATCGTCACGTAGCGGCCACTGGCGAGCGCGGCCTCGTCCACCATCGGCAGCGGGCGCGGGTTCAGCGCGCCGAGCGCCAGCACGGCCGCTTCCACGTGCGTGGTGGACTCGCCGTGGAACAAGGTCACGCCATCGTTTTCCGGCACGATGGCTTCCACTTCGTAAGGCACCACGCGCACGTCGTGGCCGCGTTCTTTCGCACGGCGCAGCGCGCTGGCGGTTTCCGCTTCCAGGTAATCGCCATACCAGCTGCGCGGCAGGAAATCGGTACCCGATACGCTGGGATCGCGCTGCTGCATGTATTGCAGAAAACCGGTGGTGCGGTTGGCGAACATGCCCATCGATGCCGCGCGCACATTCAGCAGGTGCAGATTCGAACGCGTGCTGTAGGCCACGCCGCGGCCTGGCGTGGCGCCGGCGGTATACCAGTCCAGATGCAGCGGTTGCGCAGCGGGACGCTCCAGCAGTTCGCTGAGCAGCGTAGCTCCCGCGGCGCCGGCGCCGACTATGGCAACCCGTCGAAACATGTCAGTCCTTGGAGCGTGGGTGAGGCTGGGTGGCTGATATCACATCAAACGCGAAGCGGACCGGCAATCCTCGCCCGCTGCCGCTGCGCCTGCCAGAACGGCTCGGAGGAGACTGGCGCGTAGGCGGCGTAATCGTCCAGGTCGCCGCCGTACACGTGCAGCGTCAGCGCAGTTTCTTGCCGCGATAGATTGCGACAGCGATGCATGTAGGGCATGTCGGCGTCGAACCAGGTCGCATCGCCCGGGCCCAGCCAAGCGCGCTTGCGCAATTGCCACGGATGGGCGGTCGTCGGGCGCGTCCACGATTCCACTTCCAGCGCGCCGTACAGGCTCAACTCGATCCCCCACAAGCCGGCATGGTCGTGCGAGGGGGTGGTGTAGCCCGGCGGCCATGCCATCACCAGCAGGCTTACGCCCGGGCGGCCGCGGCGCGCTACCAGCCAGCGTTCGAATCCGCGACGGCCGCGGCGCAGGTCCGACAGGCCGTCGGCAAGCGTTTGCGCATTGCGATGGACAATGCCGCCCAGCTCGCGCGACAGCGAGGCGAGATCGGGATTTTTTTCGAATGTCTGCGCAAGCGCGACATCGCGAAGTGCCTTGAGGCTTTGTCGGTAAGTACGCATGGAGCCCGTATGCAGACCGTGGATGCCGGCAGTGGAGCATGCCCGTCGTTAAACCAACGTAAGACAATTAGGGCCTGTTCACACTATGGGCGTAGCCCGCGCCGCGCCGGGTCTGTTTGCCCGCCGTCCGGCGTCATCGCGCAGTCGTGTACGGACATATACGCCTTCGCTCTTGCTTGGTTGGCGAGCAAACAGCGCCCGGCGCGGACCACGCCCATGGGGTAAACAAGCCCTAAGAGGGCGATCATCAAGACATGACTTCTGCGGCATGGACTTGCCGTGGCATCGGCCTATGCTGGCTGGGAGTCCTTAAACCTTCCGGGTTCGGGACGCATCTGACCGTATGGCCGATAACGGAGAACGGACATGATCGAGCTGATGCTGATTGCGGTAATCGTGGGCGGGTTGTGGATCGTCGGGTCGGTGATCGGCCTGGTCTTCAAGCTCGTGTTCGGCCTGGTCGGTGGGATTTTCGGCCTGCTCGCCGGTGCCATCGGGTTGTTCATCGGCGGCCTGGTGATGCTGCTGGTATTGCCGATCGTGGCGCTGTCGCTGCTGCCTGTGTGCCTGCCGGCGCTGCTGCTGTTCGGGCTGATCTGGGCGATCGTGCATGCGGGGCGCAAACCCGCGGCCGCGGCGCCTACGCCGCGCTGACATGCCTCGCCGGCCGCCGTGGAGCGGGACCCGGGCTGGCCGGGCCCCGCTTCCGTGGGCGTCAAGTTTGCTGCGTCAAAGTTGCTGTAACGCAAAACTTACCGGAACGCGCGCCCACGCCTTCACCGCATGGCCATCGATGACTGCTGGCTGGAATGACCAGCTGGCCAGTACCTGTTCGCGCGCACTCTTGTCCAGCAATGCATAGCCGCTGCTGCGTTCGACCACCACGTCGATGGGCTTGCCGTTCTCGTCCACCAGCACTTTCAACATCACGGTGCCCTGCATGCGCATGCGTAACGCCTGGGCCGGAAAGTGCAGCGGCGATGCGCGATAGGCCAGCGATACGATACCCGGCGCAGTGGATGGCGGCGCCACGGCCGGTGGCGTGGGTGCCACCGGGATGGCGTTATGAGAAGGCTCGTCGGTCGGCGCACTCACCGCCGGCGGCGTGACCTGCGGCTGGGCGTGCACCGGCACGGGCATGGGCGGCATGTGTACGGGTTTGGGCAGCGGCTTGAGCACGATGTCCGGAACCGGCAGCGGCTTGGGCGGGGGTTCGATGATGTGAATGGGGGTGGGCGCGGACGTTTCAAACACGTGGGCGAGCTGCGGCGCCAGCGGCCGCAGGGCGAACAACAAGGCAGCAAGGTTGAGGGCGATGGCCGCGCTCAATGCGGTAACGCGCACCATATCCGGGTGCGCACGACGAACGACAGCCAGGCTTGCGGACGACATAAGCGACCTCCTGACGACGATGTGGATGGTGATGCGCCGGGAGCCACGCTGTGTGGGGACACAGAGGGATCGTGGCAGGCGCGGCTCCAGCCTATGCCCGCGGCTTGGATCGACGCAATAGCCGTCCAGACGGCCGGCCAAAAAAAACCCCGCATCGGGGGCGGGGTTGCAGGATATACGGGCATCGGGGAGGCGATGTCCGTGTCGCGCATGGTGCCATCCAGCGGCTTGGGCTGGCGTGCATACCCCGTGAGGGCGGTATTCACGAACCGGCAGGCACGGCCTGATGAACGCCTCGCCGCTTTCATCATGGAGACCTGATGCCGTCTGGCTATTAGGCAACGGCAGGCCAAACGGTTAACGTGTCGACCTGGGTTTCACCATCGTGTCATGTTGCCGGGAGTCGCTGGATGTCTGCAGCAGAGGGAATGGCGTTACCGCGTTACGGTGTCAGCGACGAGCTGGCCAGTTGCGTCATTCATGGCATCGGCATCGTGCTCAGCGTCATGGGCCTGGTGTTGCTGACCGTGCGCGCGGCAATCGGCGGCACCGCGAGCGACGTGCTGGCGAGCGCGGTGTACGGCATATCGCTGATCCTGCTCTACACCGCCTCGACGCTGTATCACTCGGTACGCACGGAGCCGGCGCGGCGCATCTTGCGCACGCTCGACCACATCGCGATCTTTCTATTGATCGCCGGCACCTACACGCCGTTTACGCTGATCGCCCTGCGCGGCACCTGGGGCTGGAGCCTGTTCGGCATCGTGTGGAGCCTGGCCTTGCTCGGCAGTGCGCTGGAGGTGGGGCTGCTCAAGCGTTACCGGCGCCTGGCGGTGTTGCTGTACGTGGCGATGGGATGGGTGGGAATCGTCGCGTTCCGGCCGCTGCTGACGCACCTGCAGACCGGCGGCATGGTGCTGCTGCTTGCCGGCGGCGCGGCGTACACGCTGGGCGTACCGTTTTACCTGTGGCGCCGGCTGCCGTATCACCATTCGGTGTGGCATTTCTTTGTGCTGGCAGGGAGCGTGCTGCAGTTTCTGGCGGTGTTTTTTTATGTGGTGCCGGCGGTGCGGGGGTAAAACCGGCCCGGCGCCGCGACGGGGTTCATGGCCATCGCGGCGCATGTATCTTCACTTGAAGCATCCACGCTTGCGTCTGGCGACAACCTGCACCCGCACCTGCCCTCATCCCGGTGTTCGCCGCGATGAGGGCATGCATGGAGGAGACTGAGCGTTATTGCTTCTTCTGCAGCTGCGCCGGCACAAATTGCGTACGCACCGCCTCGGCCAATTGCGCGGGCGGCAGCAGGCCCTGGTTGATCACGAAATCGTTGAAGGCCTGGCGATTGAAATCCTTGCCCAGCGCAAGTTCGGTTTCCAGCCGCAGCTGTTGCAGTCGCATGTAGCCGTAGAAATACGCGGTGGCCTGGCCGGGGCTGTTGAAGGTGTAGCGGTCCAGCTCCTCGCGCGTAAGGGCTTCGGAAAGGCCCACGTCGTAGCGCAATACATCGTGTGCGCGTTCCTTGCTGATCATCCCCAGGTTCAGCATCGGGTCGAGGAAAGCGCGCGCCGCACGCATCAGGCGCGCCTGCAGCGCGGCAAATTGTCCGGCCGGCGGCTCGTAGGGCAGCATCTCCGCTTCCGAATACAACGCCCAGCCCTCCACGTTGACGCTGTTGAAAGCGAACAGGCTGCGCGCGATCGACACGCCGCGTTCCACCATCGCCGCAAATTGCAGCTCGTGGCCGGGGCGTCCTTCGTGCGCGGTGAGTGTCCAGGCGGCAGCCTTGAAGGTGAAGTCGTCGTAGGCATCGGAGGCGTCCTTGCTTGCCGACGGATTGCCCATGGTCAGTACGAAGGTGCCGCGTTCGCCGTGGTTGCCGATCAGCGGCGGCGGATCCATGTGCGGCGCCGGCGTGGCGGCAGCTTCGGCGTCGGAGGCCACGCGCATCTGCATCTGGCGCTCGGGCAGGGTGATGATGTGCTCGCGGCGGATGATGTCCTGGATCTGGTCGATCACATGGTGATACCACGGCAGCACGTCGTCCTTGCCCAGCTGCTGTTGCTTGAGCGCCTTGAGCACGTCGCGATAATCGGTGGCCTTGATGCCTTCGGCCTTGGCCACGGTCGGTGCCATCATCTGCATGGTCGAGCGCAGTTCCACGAATTCCAGTTCCGCCTGTTTGATCAGCTGCTCGGGCGCAATGTCGATGCCGACCTGCTTGAGGCTATAGGCGTACAAAGGTTCGGGCAGGCGGAAATCGCTGCGTTCGCGCGGCACGATGGTGCTGCGCGTCCAGGCGTCATAGTCCTTCAGCTGGCTGTCCATCGCATCGAGCGCGGCCTTGCCCTGCGCATCGTCGAGCTTGTACTTGGCGAACAACTGGCGGATGCCCTGCGCGTAGCGTTGCGTATTGGAAAGCCGCTGTTCCACGTCGAGCTTGTAGGGGCCGAGCAGGTTCTTTTCACCGAGGCGCGCGGTGGTTTGCGCTTCGGCGAGCGTGACGATCGGGGTGCAGCCCGGCGCCTGGCCCACGTAGCACTGCAGGCGTTTGACGGCGAGCGCGCGACGCTTGGGATCGACGTCATCCTTCAGCAGGTAGAACTCGCCGCTGAAGATCAGCTGCGCGACGTCTTGGTAGGGCAGCATGTATTTGTGATTGAGATCGATGCCCTCGATCTGCAGGTCCACGGTCTGCAGCATGATCTGCAAATCCTGTCGCACGTTGGTGTCTTTTTCCGTTGCCAGCATGCCTTGCAGTTTGGACTTGGTATCGACCAGCGCGGCGCGCATGCGCGCGTCCAGGTCCGGCTTCAAGTCGGCGACTTTGTCGTCGTAGCCGGCAAGGCCCACTTGCGTGGCAAATTCCGGGCTGAAGCGTGCCTGCTCGGCAAGCAGCACTTGCGCGTCGGCATTGCTGCGCGCCACCCACGCGGGTGCCTTTGGTGTTTGCGTCTGTGCGTAAGCCGATCCGGTGGCAACCAGTGCAACCGCCACGGCGAGGGCGAGGCGCTTGATCATGTCGGACATCCCCAGGAGTGAAGTAGGCCGAGCGTAAGCGCGGCACGGGCCACGCGTCATGTATCCAAGGTTGGGTCAGCCCCACAGCATGAGGAAGCCGAACAGCCCCACCATGACCAGCGAAATCACCAGCTTCAGTAGCGTGGCCAACAGCAGCCCCAGCCACGTGCCCAGGCCGACGTGGGCCGAGCGCAGCACGCTTCGGCTGGAGGCGAACTCGCCGATCAGCGCGCCGACGAAGGGGCCGAGGATCAACCCCGGCAGGCCGAAGAACAGGCCGACCAGGGTTCCCAGCGAAGCGCCCCAGACCGCTTGCCGGCTCGCGCCCAGGCGTTTGGCGCCAAGGGAGGTGGCGATGAAATCCACCAGCACGCCGAACGCGGCCAGCAGCCCCAGGGCGATCAGCCAGCCGGTGCCCAGGTGACGGTAGCCGTCCACGGCGGCGATCAGCCAGATGCCGCCGAAGATCATCGGGATGCCCGGCAAGGTGGGCAGTACCGCACCGATCAGTCCTCCCACGATCAGCACGCCGCCCAGAATGTAGAACGCGATATCCAGAGGACCATCCTTGAACGCAGCGGCCTCGCCGCGGATCGGCCACAATAGTCCGTCCTCGCGCCGCGTCCGGCAAGTCGCGCGCGTTTCATCCATCGGTAGCCTTGTGTCCAATCTCGAACCCACCTTGCTCAAGGCCGACGAACTGGGCCGCATCGAAATCGTCGAGCGTAACGGCGTGCGGATGATCCGCCGCGACATTCTCGCCGCGCGTTGGTGGGCGCGCGCCTTCGCGCACCGCGCCGCCGCGCGCGAAGCGCGGGCGCTGGCCAAACTCGACGGCGTCGATGGCGTGCCGCGCCTGCTCGGCTGGAACGGCAGGGAACTGCTGCGCAGCTATATCGCCGGCCAGCCGATGCAGCAGGCGCAGCCGCGCGATCGTGCCTATTACCGCCAGGCATTGCGGCTGCTCGCGCAATTGCATCGCCATGGCGTGGTGCACAACGACCTGGCCAAGGAGCCGAACTGGCTGGTGCGCGAGGATGGATGTCCCGCGCTGGTGGATTTCCAGATCGCCTACACGCGCGGCCGTCGCGGCCGGCTGTTCCGCCTGCTGGCGCGCGAGGACGTGCGGCATCTGCTCAAGCACAAGCGCACGTATTGCGATCACGCGCTGAGCCGGCGCCAGCATGCGATGCTGAAAACGCCGGCGTGGCATTCGCGCCTGTGGCGCGCGACGGGCAAGCGGCTTTACAAGCTGATCGCGCGGCGCGTGTTCGGTTACTGGGACAACGAAGGCAAGGGGCGCGTGCGCAGTTGAGCGATCGCGCGCCGCCCTGGTGCCTTACTTTTCGACGAAGGCGCGCTCGATCACGTAGTCGCCCGGCTCGCGCGTGCGTGGCGAGGCCTGGAAGCCGCGTGCATCGAGCAGTGCGCAGAGGTCGTCGAGCATCGCGGGGCTGCCGCATAGCATCAGGCGATCGGTGTCCGGGTTGAGCTGCGACAGGCCGATGGCCTGGCTCATCGCGCCGTCGACGATGTTGTCGGTGATGCGGCCGCGGTTGCGGAACGCCTCGCGCGTCACCGTGGGGTAGTAGATCAGCTTTTCGCGCACCAGCTCGCCCAGATAGTCGTGCTGGGGCAGTTCGTGTTGCAGGTAGTGCGAATACGCCAGGTCGCTGATGTTGCGCACGCCGTGCGCCAGCACGATTTTTTCGTAGCGCTCGTAGGTTTCCGGATCGCGGATGATGCTCATGAAAGGCGCCAGCCCCGTGCCGGTGCCGAGCAGGTAAAGATGCTTGCCGGGCTTTAAATCGGTCAGCACCAGCGTGCCGGTGGGCTTGCGGCTCACGTTAAGGCTGTCGCCGGGCTTGAGGTGCTGCAGGCGCGAAGTGAGCGGGCCGTTTTCCACCTTGATCGAGAAAAATTCCAGGTGCTCTTCCCACGCCGCGCTGGCAATGGAATAGGCACGCATCAGCGGACGGCCGTCCACTTCCAGGCCGATCATCACGAACTGTCCGCTGTCGAAGCGAAAGCCCGGATCGCGCGTGGTACGGAAACTGAAAAGGCTTTCGTTCCAGTGATGCACGTCGATAACTTGTTCGGTCGCCAAAGCCACCATGGTGAGGTTTTCTCGGGTTGCAAAAGGGGGGGAGCGGGCCACGGCTTGAGCGGGATTGGCGAGGGCTCGCGGTTGCCGCATGCCTGGCTGAGCTGCTTGGGGATCGTGGCCGCCCGCGCATTTTACGCGATCGGCGCCACGCACGCCCGTATCGGCCCTTGACGACGGTCGGTCGATGCGGGGCGGCATGCCGGGCGGTGCGGCTTGGGGGCATGTATGGACTGGCGGCCGCTTCATCAAGTGGAGGGCGCCGCCTATGCCCGTGGCGGGTGCGTCATCGGCCGATGCTTTGCCCTAGGCCTGCTGCCTGGCCTGGGCGGCGGTGCCGGGCAAGCGTTTCGCTGCGCCCGCCAATCCGCGACAATGGCCGGGCATGACACTGGTAACTTCCCCATTGGCCTCCCCCGGCTCGCCCTGGCGCCTGTCCGTCGCACCGATGATGGACTGGACCGATCGCCATTGCCGTTATTTCCATCGCCTGCTTTCGCCGCACGCGCTGCTGTACACCGAAATGGTGACCAGCGCCGCGCTGGTGCGGGGCAAGCAGTTGCGTCTGCTCGAGCACAGCCAGCAGGAACATCCCGTGGCGTTGCAACTGGGCGGCAGCGATCCGCGCGAGCTGGCCCAGGCGGCGCGGTTGGGCGCGCAGGCCGGTTATGACGAGATCAATCTCAACGTGGGCTGTCCATCCGACCGCGTGCAATCGGGTCGCTTCGGCGCGTGCCTGATGCGCGAGCCCCTGCTGGTAGGCGATTGCGTGAAGGCGATGCGCGACGCGGTCGCGGTGCCGGTGACGGTGAAGTGCCGCATCGGGGTGGACGACCAGGACGAATACGCCGACCTGCAGTATTTCACCCAGACCATGCTGGCGGCGGGTGTGGAAGTGTTGATCGTGCATGCGCGCAAGGCGTGGCTGCAGGGCCTGTCGCCGAAGGAGAATCGCGAGATTCCGCCGCTCGACTATCAGCGCGTCTACCGGCTCAAGCGCGAGTTTCCGCAGCTGCTCGTGGCGATCAACGGCGGCATCACCACGGTCGATGCGGTGCGCGAGCATCTGGATCACGTCGATGGGGTGATGCTGGGGCGCGCGGCGTACCATGATCCTTACGTGCTTGCGCGGGTCGAAGCGGCGCTGCATGGCGTGCCGATGCCCTCGCGCGAAAGCGTCCTGCACCATATGCGGCCCTACATCGAGGCCGAGCTGGCGCGCGGCACCGCGCTCAAGCACATCACCCGGCACCTGCTGGGCCTGTACCAAGGGCAGCCCGGTGCGCGTGGCTTCCGTCGCGCCCTGAGCGAGGGTGCGCACCTGGCCGGCGCGGGCTGGGCGTTGATCGAGCAGGCCCTGGCCCCCGCGATGGCGGCGGCTTAGGGCTTTTGATGCTATGGATGTGCTTAGATCCCCAGGCTGTAACGGCCGTCCGGGCAGTATTCAGCCCCGGTTGCGCAGTATGTCGCTTCGGCCGGGGTCGGCCGGCATTCATCATGGGATTATGGGTTCTAAGTTACTAGCATGGACGGTCGCCGCGGGCGTGCTCATGGCCGGTGTGGCCCATGCTCAGTCTTCGGCGCCCCCGTCCGGCCTGAGCCTTGAGCAAGCAGTACAGCAAGTGCAGCAACGTGAAGGCGGCAAAGTGCTTTCGGCCGAGCCGCGCCACATCGGACGCAGGGTGGAGTACCGCATCAAGGTACTAACGCCCGAAGGCCATGTGCGCGTGCTTGCCGTGCCTGCCGAGCCCGGGCGCGCGCCCGCTGCGGCACAGCCCTCCAACAAGAAGTTCCCCAATGGCGGAAGCAACAAGAAGGAGAAACACTGATGCGCATCCTCCTGGTCGAAGACGAAGCGCCGCTGCGAGAGACACTCGCGGCGCGCCTGAAGCGCGACGGGTTTGCGGTGGATACGGCCCAGGATGGCGAAGAAGGTATCTACCTGGGTCGTGAGGTGCCATTCGATCTGGCCATCATCGACCTTGGCCTGCCCAAGATGTCGGGCATGGATCTGGTCAAGGCGCTGCGCGAGGCCGGCCAGCGTTATCCCATCCTGATCCTCACGGCGCGCGGCAGCTGGCAGGACAAGGTCGAAGGCTTGAAGCACGGCGCCGACGACTACCTGGTCAAGCCTTTCCACGTCGAGGAGCTGCTCGCCCGCATCAACGCGCTGGTACGGCGCGCGAGTGGCTGGTCCAAGCCGGTGCTGGCCTGCGGCCCGATCAAGCTGGACACCACCGCGCAGACGGTGTCGGTGGACGGCAAGGCGGTGGACCTCACCAGCTACGAATACAAGGTGCTCGAATACCTGATGCTGCATGCCGGCGAGCTGGTGTCCAAGGCGGACCTCACCGAGCACATCTACCAGCAGGACTTCGACCGCGATTCGAACGTACTGGAGGTTTTCATCGGCCGCTTGCGCAGGAAGCTCGATTCGGAGGGTACGATGAAGCCCATCGAAACGGTGCGTGGACGCGGGTATCGCTTTGCCATCCCTCGAAGCGAAGACGAATGATGCAGCCGCGCGCCGCCCGTTTTCCCGGGCGGCGCGCGCGGCCCTGGCCACCGGCCTGGTACTGGCGGCCTTTCTCGGCGCCATCGGCTGGACGCTGTCGCGCACTTATTCGGCCAGCGAGCTCAACAAGCTGCAGGACCGGCTGCACGATTACGTCATAACCTATATCGCCGGCACCGATCCGCGGCGCGACGGCACGCCCCTGTTGCCCGATTCGCCGCCCGACCCGATGTTCTCGCGGCCCGGCTCGGGCCTGTACGCGGTGGTGCTGGGCGAAAACGGGTTCCACTGGGAATCCTCCTCCGCGCTGGGGCGGGATTTCAGCTTCCTGCATCGCCTCGATCCGGGGCAGCAGCAATTCGTCGGGCCGGTCGATACCGAACTTGGGCGGCTTTACTACTACAGCTTCGGCGTGGCGCTGGACATGGCCGACCGCCCGCCCGTGCGCCTGACCTTCACCGTCGCGCAGACCGAAGAAGAGCTGGTCGGCAACAATGAGGTGTACCGGCGCAGCCTGGTGGGCTGGCTGGCTACGCTCGGCGTCATGCTGATCGTGCTGCAGCTGCTGCTGCTGCGCTGGAGCCTTACGCCGCTGCGCAGGGTGGCCAACGACATGACGCGCGTGGAGCGCGGCGACAGCGATCACCTGGACAGCCAGTATCCGCTGGAACTGACCGGCCTCACCGAGCGCATCAACGCCTTCATCGACAGCGAACGCGAACAGCGCACGCGCTATCGCAACACGCTGGCGGACCTGGCGCACAGCTTGAAGACACCGCTGGCGGTGATGCGTTCGCAACTGGAATCGGCCAGCGAGATACCCGCCGCCGCGCGCATGCCCGCGCTCGATCAAGTGCGCCGCATGGACGAACTGGTAGCCTACCAGCTCGCGCGCGCGGCCACCGGCGGACGGCAGACCTTCGCCAGCGCGGTACCGATCGCCGGACACGCCGAAGATCTGGTGCAAAGCCTGGAAAAGGTCTACGCCGCCAAGAACGTGCTGTGCGAATTCGACATCGACGACGGTGCGGCCTTCTACGGTGAGCAGGGCGACTTGCTCGAACTGATGGGCAACCTGCTGGAGAACGCGTTCAAATGGGCCAGCCACCACGTGCTGCTGGTGGTCAAGACGCAGCCGCAATCCGGGCGTCAGCAGCGCTCGGGCATGCTGCTCAGCGTGGAAGACGACGGCCCCGGCATCGACGAGGACAAGATCGAGAAAGTCCTGCAGCGCGGCGTGCGTGGCGATGAGCGCGTGCAGGGCCATGGCATCGGCCTGTCCATCGTGCAGGACATCGTGCGCGCCTATAACGGCGAACTGACCGTGGACCGTTCACCGGAATTGGGCGGCGCGCGCTTCAGCGTGCAATTGCCGCCCGACTGAGCGCGGCAAGGCGCGGACGGCGATCCGCTTAGGTGTGCAAGGGAAGCGCCGCGCGCTTTACTGGATGGAGCCGGGCAGCAGCGACTGCCAGCCCAGGCCCGAACTGTGTGCGGAACCGGACGTTGCGGCATCGCCGCCGCCCAGGTGCGTGGCGCTTTCGTCGCTGCCGGTAGTGCTGCCGGCGTGGCTGGTGCTGTTGTCCGAACGGGTGCTGCCGCTCGCGCGCGGAAGGTTGAGCGCATCGCCGCCGGTGGCGGCCGATTCGTGGCTGGCGGCATGCTCGCCCGACGGGTTGTTGCAGTTGCAGCCGGAGGTATTGCCCGTGGTCGAGGTACCCGTCGCCGACACATTGGCGCAGGTGCCCAACATCAGCACGCTAGCAAGCATCAGTGGAATGGCACGCATGGCGATTAGCCCCTAAGGCGGTGAGCCTATCGCCTGGATAGTCCCAGAAAGGCCCCTCCGATGCCAGTGCCAGGCCCCGGCGACTTTGCGGCGCGGGCTACGCCAACAGGGTAAACAGGCCATAGAATGGCTCGATGTCATGTTTTGCTTCCCATTCCCTTGCGCACCCGCATCGGGTCGAACGTCTCCAGGAAGACTGAGACCCATGCAGCCGCACCAACTTCTGGCCGCCCTGGCCACCGGGGAGCCGCTCTCGGGCTCCCGTCTTGCCGCCGACACCGGCGTCACGCGCGCCGCGGTCTGGAAGCAGATCCAGGCGCTGCGCCACCGTGGCGTGCCGATTGAATCGGCCGGCGCGGCCGGCTACCGGCTGCCCTGGCCGATCCACATGCTGGACGAATCGGCCATCCGGGCCGATTTGCCGGCAGCCGTCGCTCGCCGCCTGGGCGTGCTGGAGGTGCACTGGGAACTCGATTCCACCTCCAGCGCGTTGCAACGGCGGGGCATCGCGGCGCCGGATTTCAGCGTCGTGCTGGCCGAAACCCAGACAGCCGGGCGCGGCCGGCGCGGACGCAGCTGGTTGTCGCCGCCGGGGCTGAATATCTATCTGTCGTGCCTGAAGCGGTTCGAGGCCGGTTTCGCGTCCCTGTCGGGCTTGTCGCTGGCGACCGGCGTGATCGTGCTGCGCGCGCTGCACGCCCTGGGCATCGCCGGCGCGCGCCTGAAATGGCCCAACGACGTGCTGGCCCAAAGCGGCAAACTGGCCGGCATCCTGGTCGAACTCAGCGGCGAGTATCAGGGGCCGTGCGCGGCAGTGATCGGCATCGGACTCAATCTGCGCCTGACCCCCGCGTTGCGCGAGCAGGCCGGCCAGCCGGTAAGCGACCTGGCCGATCTTGCCCACGGCGTGCCGCCAGACCGAAACCGCGCGGTGGCCGCCCTGGTTACTAGCCTGGTCGAGGGGCTGGACCAGTTCGAGCGCGAAGGCTTCGCCGCCTTCGTCGACGAATACGCCGAGCATGATGCCTTGCGCGGCATTCCGCTGCGCGTCAGCGGCGCGAGCGGCGACCTCGATGGCGTCGGCGCCGGCATCGATGCGCGCGGCGCGCTGCAGTTGCAAACTCCGGCGGGTCTGCATCGCATCGACAGCGCGGACGTCACGGTGCGTCGCGCATGAGGCTGCTGCTCGATCTGGGCAATACGCGCTTAAAGTGGGCCCTCGCCAGCGCAAACGGCTGGTCCGCGCGCGGCGCGCTGGCATGGAATGACGATGTGCCGACGGCCCTGGCAAGCGCATGGCGAGACATGCCACGACCGGCGCGCGTCGTCGGTGCATCGGTGGTGGATGCCGCGCGCGAGGCGGACGTGGAAAAAATCGTCGCCGGGACGTTCGCGCGCGACGTCACCTGGGTGCGGACGCCCGCCGAAGCCTGCGGCGTGCGTAACGCCTACGCCGAGCCGCAGCGGTTGGGCGTGGACCGCTTCCTGGCGATGGTTGCCGCACATGCGGCCGGACACGCGCCGTGTGTGCTGGCAGGCATCGGCACTGCGCTGACCCTCGATGCACTCGGTGCCGACGGCACGCATCTGGGCGGATTGATCGCACCCGGTCCCTTGCTGATGCAGCAATCCTTGCTGGGCGCGACCGCGCGCGTGCGGCCGGCGCAGGCGGGCGCGATCCGCGACATCGCCGACAACACCGCCGATGCCGTGGCTTCCGGCTGCTGGCTGGCGGCCGCGGCGCTGGTGGAGCGTTTCGCCCGGCGCATCGCCGAGCAGTCATCGAAAACCGCCGTGCGCCTGTTACTGGACGGCGGCGATGCCGATCTACTGCTGCCGCTGCTGACGGTGCCGGGCGAGCTTGCCGCCGACAGCGTCCTGCGCGGGTTGCTTGTGTGGGCCGACGCACATCCGGCGGCCACCGCGCCCTAGGCGCTTTTGCATGCCATCCGTCGTCATGGCTCCATCGTGTACAGACGTGCACTCCTTCGCGCTTTCTTGGCTGGCGCGCAAACAGCTCCCGGCGCGGGCCACGCCAAGAAGGTAAACAGGCCCTAGAATCCGGTCATCTTCCGTTGGTGAATGGTCGAATGCTCCTGCGCCTGCTATTCGTGCTGCTGATCGCCCTCAACATTGCCGTGGGCGCATGGCTGTTGTTGGGCCAGGACGAAGTGCACCGGCAGTTCGTCACCGATCCCGGCGTGCCGAAACTGCGTCTGCTGTCCGAATTGCCGCCATCGTCGGCCACGGTGGCGCGCGCGGCGTCGGTGACGCCGCCGGCCGCGCCGTCATCGTCGCCCGTACCGGCATCGCCGCTTTCCGCGAGCGCCGCTTCGACGCCCGCATCCACCAATGCACTGAGCTATGCATGCATGGCGCTGGGGCCGTTCGCCACGCAGGAAGATCTGCGCATTGCGCGCAACGCGCTCAGCGCGCAGGTGCAGCGCGCACGCGCGCGGCAGGAACAGACCACGCAAAGCCGCGGATGGTGGGTGCATCTGCCGCCCAGTCCCAGCCATGGCGCCGCGCTGGCGCAGGCGCGCGCACTCGCCGCGCACAACATCCAGGATTACTTCGTAGTCGGTTCGGGCGACGACCAGAACACCGTGTCGCTGGGCCTGTTCAAAGACCCCGCCAACGCACGCAAGCGCCGCGACCAGATCCAGGCCGCCGGCTTCCCGGTGCAGATGAGCGAACGCACCGAAACCGTGCCCGAATACTGGCTCGACCTGATTCCCATCGACAGCGGCCATTTCGACTGGCGCAGCAAGATCCGCGATCCGGCCATCGGATCGCATAGCACAGGCTGCTTTTGAGCCGGCGCAATCCGATCCACCTGGCGGGTTGTTCAATGGTTTGTGGCCGGCTCTGTCATTAGCTTGGATAACAGATTGGCGAACGAGGCAACGGGCGGCGGTGTCAGCGTCGCCTGCCCGAGCTGACGGGGGCGGACATCGCTTGCCGGATCGCATAAACTAATCGGCCATGCCGGCATAGCTCAGTTGGTAGAGCAACCGCCTTGTAAGCGGTAGGTCCCCAGTTCGAATCCGGGTGTCGGCACCATCTTTGTGTTCGCTGCGGCGCCCCGCGATGCCGGGCACAGGCCGCCCATCCAGCGAAAACGCCGCATCGGGCGGCGCCCGGCCCCAGCCTTGCCGCCACGGCATAACGCCTGCCACCGGCCCAAGCGGCTACACTTGAATACTTCTACAAGGCTTCGCGGGATACGTGGTGTATGGGTAAGCAGGTGATCGCACTGGTGGGCGTGCCGACCGATATCGGCGCCGGACATCGCGGTGCGTCGATGGGGCCCGAGGCCCTGCGTGTCGCCCAGCTCGGCGAAAAGCTGCGCCGGCGCGGGCTGGAGGTGGTGGATCGGGGCAATCTGCACGGTCCGATGAATCCGTGGCAGCCGCCGGAGCAGGGCTATCGGCATCTACCCGAAGTCATCGCATGGAATACCGCGGTGCACGGTGCGATTCATCACGAGCTGCAAGCCGGCCGCCTGCCGATCATGCTGGGCGGTGATCACTGCCTGGCGATCGGGTCGATCAGCGCGGTGGCGCGCCATTGCCGCGAGCAGGGGCGCAAGTTGCGCGTGCTATGGCTGGACGCGCATGCCGACTTCAACACCTCGCAGGTGACGCCGTCGGGCAACATCCACGGCATGCCGGTGGCGTGCCTGTGCGGCAACGGTCCGCGCGAACTGGTCCAGATCGGCGACACGGTGCCCGCCACCGCGCCCGAGGTCTATCGCCAGATCGGCATCCGCTCGGTTGACGAAGGCGAGAAGCGTCTGGTGCGCGAAGCGAATATGGACATCTACGACATGCGCCATATCGACGAAGTAGGCATGAAGCGCACGATGGAAGAGGCGCTCGAAGGCGTCGATGCCGACACCCATCTGCACGTGAGTTTCGACGTCGATTTCCTCGATCCGTCCATCGCCCCCGGCGTCGGTACCACGGTGCGCGGCGGGCCCACGTATCGCGAAGCGCAGCTATGCATGGAGATGATCGCCGACACCGGGCGCCTGGGCTCGCTGGATATCGTCGAATTGAACCCGGCCTACGACAAGCGCAACCAGACCGCGAAGCTGGCGGTGGAGCTGGTCGAATCGCTGTTTGGCAAATCCACCCTGATGCGCGGGCACGATTGAGCCCGCACCGGCCGATCCACTTGCCGATCCTTTTGCCCGTACACTGGGCCGGGCCGCCCCGCGCCAAGGCGCGCGGTAGAGGCATCGCCATTCGCACGAGTCGATAACGTCCCATGCACACTCGCGTTCTTACAGGCATCACCACCACCGGCACGCCGCATCTTGGCAACTACGTCGGCGCCATCCGTCCGGCCATTGCCGCGAGCCGGCGCCCGGAGGTGGATGCGTTTTTCTTCATGGCCGACTACCACGCGCTGATCAAGAGCGACGATGCGGCGCGCATCGAACGTTCGCGCCTGGAAATTGCCGCCACCTGGCTGGCGGCGGGGCTCGATCCGAACAAGGTCACGTTCTATCGGCAGTCGGATATTCCGGAGATTCCGGAACTGACCTGGTTTCTCACCTGCGTCACCGCCAAGGGTTTGCTCAACCGCGCGCATGCGTACAAGGCGGCGGTGGATAAGAACGCCGAGACAGGCGAGGACGCGGATGCGGGCATTACCGCCGGCCTGTACATGTATCCGGTGCTGATGGCGGCCGACATTCTCGCGTTCAACGCGCAGCAGGTACCGGTGGGGCGCGACCAGATCCAGCACATTGAAATGGCGCGCGACATCGCGCAGCGTTTCAATCATCTGTATCGCCAGGAATTCTTCGTGCTGCCCGAAGCGCTGATCGAAGAACAGGTGGCGACGCTGCCTGGCCTGGATGGCCGCAAGATGTCCAAGAGCTACGACAACACCATCCCGTTGTTCGCCGGCGGTGCCAAGCAGTTGCGCGAAACCATCATGCGCATCGTCACCGACTCGCGCATGCCGGGCGAGCCGAAGGATCCGGAAAGCTCCTCGCTGTTCACCATTTTCCGCGCGTTTGCGAGCGAGGCCGAAAGCGCCGCGTTCGGCCGTGCGCTAGAAGAGGGCATTGGCTGGGGCGAGGCCAAGCAGGTGCTGTTCGAACGTATCGAAGCGGATGTCGCGCCGATGCGCGAGCGTTACGAGAATCTGATCGCGCGGCCCGCGGCGATCGAGGAAATCCTGCGCGAAGGCGCCCGCAAGGCGCGTGCGATCGCCGGCCCCAAGATCGCCCAGTTGCGCGATGCGATCGGCTTGCGCGCCATGTCGTCGGTGACGATGCATGCGGGTAACGGCAGGCTGGCTTCGAAGTCGGTCAAGTCGCCGCGTTTCGCCAGCTTTCGCGATACCGACGGCAGTTTCCGTTTCCGCCTGTTCTCCTCGGAGGGCGAGGAGCTGCTGTTGTCCAAGTCGTTCAAGGACCCCAAGGCGGCCGGCGCGGTGCAAAAGCAGTTGAAGACGATCGGCGGCAGCGCCGTGACCTTGCACAGCCTGCCGCTCTCGCTGGTGCTGGAACTGGACGGCGAACCGGTGGCCAATACGCCCGATTACGTCGATGCCCCTGCCCGCGACGAAGCACTTGCGTATCTACGCCAGGCGCTGGACTTGCTCGCGGCGCAGCAAGGCGAATAAGCCCTCGCACCTCGCTGGGCCGGATACCCGCTAACGCATCCGGCCCAGCCTCGCCCCGGAAGGTCATGTGTTATGGCTGGGGCGCGCCCGGCGACGGCGAGCTGGTGACGTTCAGGCCCGTCGCATCCACGCTTTTCACGCCCTTGACCTGCTTGGCAAGATGAATCGCGTGATTCTTCTCCTTGGTGGAGGTTGCCGTACCGGTGAGCGTCACCGCGCCATCGGTCGTGCTGACCGAAATATCCGCGGCCTTGATACCTTTGGCGGCCGCGAATTTCGACTTCACCTTGGTCGTGATCCAGGTGTCGTTTGCCTTGCCCGGTACGGTTTCGTTGCTCGACGAAGCGCTTTGGGACGACATGCTGGGAGGTGCTTGCTGTTGCGTGGCTGCCGGCGACTGCGGCGTACCTTGCTGTGCCATCGCCGGGGATAGTGGAAGGGCCGCAAACACCGTCGCCGCGCCGGCGGCGGCAATGGATTTGCGCAGAAGGGTCAACGTACGCATGGCAATCTCCTTGGACTTGTGAAGCTGCGCGCAAACATGCAAAACCTCACGCAGCAGGCGCATCGCCGAGGATGCACGCGCACATGGCACCAAGCCGTACGTAAAAACGATGTTGCAAAATGGCGTGCGCCATGTCGTTCGTTCAGCGACGTAACGGGCTTGCGAACGCGTTGTTGCGCATTCGTTGCGTGCAGGGACATGTGATCGTTTACATGGCGCGTACCTCGCGCGCATCAAGCAACGTCATCAGCGTGACACCATGGTCTGTTTGACTGGGCGTGCCCGGCCAGGCGGCATGCGCGCTAGACGCCGCTAACGATCATCTCAGGAAGTTTCATGGTCAAGGATGACCGCTTTACGGCGCGCCACTGCCCACGCAACCGCGCTCACTGCGAAAATCCGCCGATCCGGCAGGCACGGCCTTGCGCCGCGCCTGCGCGATTCCGGTGCAGTCAGAACATGTGCTTGAGGATCACGAACAGTCCGCCCGCCAGCAGGATCGATGCGGGCAGGGTGAGTACCCAGGCCATCAACAGATTACGCACTGTCGACCACTGCAAGCCCGAGCCGTTCGCAGCCATGGTGCCGGCGACGCCGGAGGTGAGCACATGCGTGGTGCTGACCGGCAGGTGATACATGTCGGCGGCCTGGATCAAGCCCATCGCGATCAATTCGGCCGATGCGCCCTGCGCATAGGTGAGGTGCTCCTTGCCGATTTTTTCGCCGACCGTCACCACGATGCGCTTCCAGCCGACCATGGTGCCTAACCCCAACGCCAGCGCCACGGCAACTTTCACCCACGGCGGAATGAACTGCGTGGCCTTAAGGCCCAGGCCGCGCCAGGTGGTCAGCATCTTGGTCTGGTCCGGGGTCAGGCCGGGCTGCGCCAGCACCAGCGGAATCGCCGCGTTGGCGAGGTAGATGTCATTGCGCACGTTGCCCATCTGTTCCTGCGGCACGGCGCGCAGGGAGGAACGGCTCCCCACTTGTTGATCGATCTTGCCGATCAACTGCGACAGCGCCGGCGCGGTATCCGGTTGCATCGCGTGCTGCTGTATGGACCGGGTGACGGCTTCGCGCGGATCGCCGGTAAAGGGCGTGCCGTGATCGAAGGTGTTGATCACCTGCTGCACTTGCACCGACACCTGGTGGAAGGTTTGCACCTGGCCGCCGGACACCGCGCCATTCAAGGCATAGGCGGTGGGGACGGTGCCGATCAGGATCAGCATGATCAGGCCCATGCCCTTCTGGCCGTCGTTGGAGCCATGGCTGAAGCTCACGCCCGTGCAGGTGAGCACCAGCAGTGCGCGGATCGGCCACGGCGGCGGCTTGTTGCCTTCCGGGGCGCGATAAAGCGCTGGAATCTTCACCGCCGATTTGAGGATCAGCATCAACAGACCCGCGAGAATGAAGCCGGCGATGGGCGAGAACACCAGGCCCTTGAACACGCCGATGGCCGCGTTCCAGTCCACGCCGCTGGTACCGGTCTTTACCGCGGTGAGCTGGTTGGCCAGGCCCACGCCGATGATCGAGCCGATCAGCGTGTGCGAGGACGAATTAGGCAGGCCGAAATACCAGGTGCCCAGATTCCACAGGATCGCCGCCAGCAACAGCGAGAACACCATTGCGAAGCCCGCGCCGCTGCCCACCTGCAGAATCAACTCCACCGGCAGCAGCGAAACGACGGTGAAGGCGACCGCACCCGAGGACGTCAGCACGCCGAGGAAGTTGAATGCGCCCGACCAGATCACGGCCAGGTTGGCCGGCAGCGAATGCGTGTAGATCACCGTGGCCACTGCATTGGCGGTGTCGTGGAATCCGTTGACGAATTCAAAACCCAGCGCAATCAGCAATGCCACTCCGAGCAGGATGAACGGTGTGCTGGAGTGCGAACGAACGATGGACAGATCGTCCACCAGATGGAGGCCCGCGTATCCGGCACCCACTAGCAGGATCAACCCGAAAATAATGCCGAAAATGCGCCCCGAACCCTGACTCGGCGACGCGGCAGTTGCTACAGCGGCTTCCGTCTGCATGGCTTGCCCCTTTGGTGGTCGGCCTTCGGGAAGCTAAGCACTGGGCAAGACAAAACAGTGACAGTCAGATGCCGGATAGGTTGTGGGCCATTCGTTTCAATCTGTCGCGGCGATAACTGCCGGGGGCGCTTTGATAATGTTTTTTGAACACGCGCCCGAACGCGGCCTCCGACGCGTAGCCGCAGCGTTCGGCGACCTGGTTGGCGGGCAGTCCCTCGCGCACCAGCAGCCGTGCCGCCAGTTCCATGCGTACGCTGGTCACCCATTCCAGCGGCGACAGGCCACCCCGTTGCGCAAAGCGGCGTGCGAACGTGGCGCGCGAGACGTGCGCGCGTTCGGCCAGCGTGCCCACCGTCCATGCTTGCGCAGGATCGAGCAGCACCGCTTCCACCGCGCGGCTCATGCGTGGATCGGCCAACAGCGCCAGCACGGTGCCGGTGAGCTGTTCTTCTGCCATCAGCCGGCGCAGCAACAGCGTGAACAGCGCGCTGGATAGTTCATCGATCAGCGCCGCGCTGCCGGGTTTGGGGTCGGCGCTTTCGTTGCGCATGATCTGGATCAGCGCAAATAGCGGCGTGCGGTCGCCGACGCGGATATGCAGCACGTCCGGCAGCGAGCGCAGTAGCGAGCTGCCGGTTTCGCCCATGATGAATTTGCCGCAGAGCATGTCCAGCACGGGGCCTTCGCCGCGCGTGACGATCCGCGTGACGGCGCCATTGAACTGCCGTTCGCTATCGTCATCGGGCGTGGCATCGCCTTCGTCCAACTGCACGCTTTCGAGTTGGTGGTCGGTGCCGTGCGGGAACACCAGCACGTCCCCGGCCTGGAAAATCTGCGCGCCGCGCGCGGTACGCAGTCGCAGCTTGCCGTCCACGATCACGTGATAGGGCACGTGGCCCGGCGGCGCTTGGGGATGCGGCGCCACCCAGATCCCCGCCAGCAGGCAATGCAGGTCCACGGCGCCAGACGGGGCCAGGGCCCGGATCAGATGGCTCAGATTGTCCATGGCGGCAGCGTGAGACGTTTGAGCAAAAAATAGAGACGTTTATGTGCAGATCGTGGCAAGGCGCAAACCTAACATATCTCCACGGGAACGGCACAGCCTGTCGCCGCAACCGCCCAACCCCCCTTTTCCTGGAGAACCGATATGAACCGCCTTCACACCATTGAGATCGACCAAGCCACCGGCGAAACCGAACAGTTGTTCACCGGCATCAAGCGCGCCATCGGCCGGGTGCCCAACTCCTACCTTACCCTGGGCAGCAACGCTCCGGCGGTACTGAACCAGGTGCTGCAGACCGGCGCCGTGCTGAAGAAGGGCGAACTCAGCGCCCGCGAGCAGGAAGCCATCAACCTGGCCATCAGCGAAGTGTCCGGCTGCGACTACTGCCTGGCGGCGCACAGCATGATGGGCAAGATGGCCGGCTTCGGCGTCCAGGAACTGCACGAACTGCGCGATGGCGGTTTCAGCGCCGATGCCAAGCTCGACGCGCTGGTGAAATTTGCGCTGGACGTGTTCAAGAGCAACGGCCCGGTTCCGGCCGAAGTATTGCAAAACGTCAAGCAGGCAGGCTACAGCGACCGCCAGATCGTAGAAGCCCTGTATGCGATCAGCGCGATCCTGTTCACCAACATGCTCAATCGCGTGAACGACACCGTGCTGGATTTCCCCAAAGCTCCGTAATCGTTGCAGGCGGACATAAAAAAGCGATCGCCGATGCAGCGGCGATCGCCAAGTTATTCCGGGTCAGAACGTCCGCTAAGATCCTACTAACCTGGATACTTTTTGTTGTGGGTGCAATTACTGGCCCGAGGTGGTCGGGGTCGAGGACGCGTGCGAAGCCTTGAACTGCTGCCACTCGGCCTTGCGCGCCTGCATGGCGGCCTTGTTTGCGGCAACCTGGCTCTGCTGGGAGGCAGTCAGCACGGTGGTGTAGATCTGGGCGGTAGCCGCGGCGCGGGCGACGATGCGGGCGCTGGTCAGGTTGGCTTCGGCCTGGGCGAGGCTCGCAGCGGCGGCCTGGTAGCCCGAAGAGCTCGGCGACAGCGCTTCAAATGCCTCGCGCTGTGTACGAACCGCCTGGAACTGCGGCTTAAGCTGGGTGAAGCTCTGCTGCATGATCTGCTTGATCGAGGCCTTCTGGGCGTCGGTGAGGTTGACGCCCTTCAGCAGCAGGCCGGCGCCGCCGTGATGGCCGTGGCCGTGGAAGCCGCCGGGGCCCGGGCCGAAATCCTGTCCGCCGGGGCCGGCCAATGCCAGCGCGGAGCAGCCCAGGGCCGCAGCCAGGATGATCGACAGGGTCATTGTCTTGCGCATAGTGAAGCTCCTGCTTGAGTGAGGGGGTGTTGTGATTATTGGAAACCAGGAGCGTGTTTAAGATCTTTGCGGCCATGTAAAGAAGGGTAAAGTCAGTGTCGCGCAAGCCAGCGGCAGCCAATCGCGGCGCGTAATGCGATAGTAAGCGCCGTGTCTTGCCGCGCTATGCGATACGAATTTCATGTCCCGAATACTGATTGGCGATGACGATCGCGAACTGTGCGCCCTGCTGGCCGAATACCTGCGCCGCGAAGGCCTGCAAGTGGACGTGGCGCACGACGGCGAGGCCGTACTGGCGCTGCTGCGCGATGCCGCCACGCGCCCGGACTTGTTGATACTGGACGTGATGATGCCCGGCCGCAGCGGCCTGGATACCTTGCGCGAACTGCGTGCGCAGCATCGCCTGCCGGTGATCATGTTGTCCGGCCGCGGCGAACCGGTGGACCGCGTGGTAGGCCTGGAGCTGGGCGCCGACGATTACCTGTCCAAGCCCTGCCTGCCGCGCGAATTGCTGGCGCGTGTGCGCGCACAGCTGCGGCGCCACACGGTGGAAGCCGTTGGCGTGATCAGCGCCGGCGTGCTGCGCCTGATGCCGGGCGAACGGCGCGCTTATGCCGGCGAGCAGGAACTCAATCTCACCGGTGCCGAGTTTGCCTTGTTGCTGATCCTGGTGCAGCGCGCGGGCGAGGTGATCGACAAAACCTCCCTCACGCGCATCGCGCTTGGCCGCGAACTGGAACGCTTCGACCGCAGCATCGACGTGCACGTGAGCCGGCTGCGGCACAAGCTGGCGGAAGCATCGCCGCAGTCGCCGCGCATCGATTCGGTGCGCGGCGCCGGCTATGTGCTGCTCACCGGCGGCGGGGCGCCGGCATGAGTTCGTTCAAAAGCCCGTTTCGCAGTCCGCTGTTCTGGCGGCTGCTGATTTTTTTCTGCATCGCCAATCTGCTGGTGCTGGTGCTCAGCAGCTGGCTGACCACTCAGTTCATCGCCTTTTCCACTGAACAGGACATCAATTGGACCGCCCTTGCGCAGAGCGCCGAAGATGCCTATGACAACGACGGCGCTGACGGCCTCGATGCGTGGATCGCGCAGCAACGTGGCGAGGGCATCGACGCCACGCTGTACGAGAACGGCCAGGCGCTGCACGACATTCGACTGCCGTCGAGCCTGCGCGATGCGCTGCCGCGTTGGCTGGCGTCGGGCCGCAACGTGCAGATACGGCCGTTCCCGGGGGTCTACATCGTTGTGCAGCAGGTCACCGGCGCCGATGGCCAAGCGCGCCAGCTGGTTGCCATAAGCAGTTCGCGCCAGCGCATCCCGCGCCATATGCGCGAGAAGATTCTGCTGGGTGTGCAACTGGGCTTGTCGTTGTTGCTGGTCGGCGGCATCGGCTGGTGGGTGGCGCGCAGCGTGTCGCGTCCGGTCGAGGCGATGCGCGGGGCAACGCGCAAGATGGCCGCCGGAGAGTTTGCCACGCGCGTGGACAGTCGCTGGAGCGATGCGCGCGACGAACTCGGACAGCTTGCACGCGATTTCAACACCATGGCCGAGCACATCGAACTGCTGGTGACGCACGAGCGCGGTGTGCTGCAGGATCTGTCGCACGAGCTGCGTTCGCCGCTGGCGCGCCTGCATCTGATTCTGGATCTGGCGCAACACAGCGCCGATAAGGAAAAAGCCTCCGCGCATTTCCGCCGCGCCGAACAGGAAATCGCGCGCATGGATCGCATGACCGCCGAAATGCTGGCGCTGTCGCGGCTCGAAGGCGGGTTGCCCGGCATGGAACGCGATGCGGTGGACTTGGCCGAACTGGTGCGCGAACGAGTCGATGCGGCGCAGGTCGAGGCGCAGGCGCGCGGTATCGCCTTCCACCTAAGCTGCGCGCGCCCGGTGATGGTGCGCGGCAGCGGCATCTTGCTGGAGCGCGCGCTGGACAACATCATCGCCAACGCCGTGAAGTTCAGTCCGGACCGGCACTGCGTCGAAATCACGGCCGAATGCCGCCAGGGCCAGGCGCGCGTGTGCGTGCGCGATCAAGGGCCAGGCGTGCCCGACGACGAACTGGAGCTGGTATTCCGGCCGTTCTATCGCGGCACCAACGCCGTGCACGCGACCGGGCACGGACTGGGGCTGGCGATCGTGCAACGCGTGATGCAGGTGCACGAGGGCACGGTCGTGGCGCGCAACGGTGACGATGGCGGCCTGGAAGTAACCCTGCAACTGCCGGCGGCCGAAGCAGGCTGAGATCCGCGTTGCCTTGCCGGCCGTCGCGTCAGGTGAGGCATGCCGCATAGGGATCGCTGATCGTATTTTTCTTAACCGCTAGGCGGCGCTTCGCCGCGCCGGTTCGGACGCTGCGGATACGTCGCCGCGCACTAACGACACGTTCTAAGTCGTGTAGGGGTTGATCCACGAGTGCTGCGGAATTTTCCTCATGCCTGCATCAGGGAAGGCTGATTTTTTCGTCTGCCGCATGAATCACAAAATGCGCAATCACCTCATTGCGACACGGCGGCAACTCGGATGGACACGCACAAGCAGCTCTACATCGGCGAAGGTTTTGAAGGGCCAGGCGTCAACCTGGCGCACATCAACGTGTTGGTGGGCCCGCGCAACGGTCCCGCCGGGCAGGCTTTTGCCACCGCCCTGGCCACGCCCTCGGCGGGGCACGCGCCCTTTGTGATCATCGCCAGACCGGGCGTGCCGACCAAACCGCTCACGCTTTACGTCAACAAGGCGCAGATTGCCGGCGATTTCCACGGCAACGCGACCTGGGGCGCCTCGCAGGCCGGCATCGCCAAGGCCGTGGCCGAATCGCTGGAAGAAGGCGTGCTGCCGCCGGAGGCGGAGAACGACTGGGTGGTGGTATCCGCCAACTGGGTCAACCCGGCCACGGACGATCTCGACGCCGTCTTTGCGAACAACTATCGCGCCTGCAAGAACGCGATTCGCGCCGCCATGCTCGGCCTGCCCACGCGCCAGGAAGTGTTCGCCGCCGCACGCGAGGTATCCAACCCTTTCTACACGCCCAAGCAGGCGTGAGCCGTCCTACGCGAAAGAAACCGGAGCAGAAGCCATGGAATACGTTCGACTGGGCCAATCCGGCCTGAAAGTGTCGCGCCTGTGCCTGGGCACGATGAACATGGGTACGCCGCGCTGGAAACCCTGGATCTTCGACGAAGAGCAGAGTGAGCCCATCGTGCGCCATGCGCTGGATGCCGGCGTCAACTTCATCGACCTGGCCGATTTCTATTCCACCGGCGTGGGCGAGGAAGTGGTGGGCAACATCCTCAAGCGCCTGGTCCGCCGCGATGAAATCGTGGTCACGACCAAGGTCGGCTACGACATGGGCGCCCATCCCAATGCCGGCGGTCATTCGCGCAAGCACGTGATGGATGGCATCGACGGCTCGCTTACCCGCCTGGCGATGGATTACATCGACATCTACATGCTGCATTTCTTCGACATCAACACGCCGGTCGAGGAAACGATGGAAGCGCTGAACGATATCGTGCGTTCGGGCAAGGCGCGCTACATCGGCGTCTCCACCATGAACACCTGGCAGTTGGCCAAGATCATCCAGGTCTGCGAGCGCCGCGGCTGGGCCAGGCCGATCAACATGCAGCTGCAGTACAACCTCGCCTACCGCGAGGAAGAACGCGAAATGATCCCTTACTGCAACGACCAGGGCATTGGCGTGTCGGTGTTCAGCCCGCTCGCGCGCGGCCTGCTTACCGGCGATGCGCAATCGACCCGCAACCAGACCGACTTCTTCACCGCCCAGATGTACGGCGACCAGGCCTCGCTGCAGATTGCCGCCTCCGCGGCGCGCGTGGCGGCCAGGCGCGGCGTCTGCGCCGCGCAGATTGCGCAGGCCTGGGTGCTTGGCCAGGGCAGCGTCGCCAGCATGCTGGTCGGCGCCGATTCGCCGGCGCAGTTCGACAGCGCGCTGGCCGCGCTGGACACCAAGCTCGATGACGAGGAGCGCTACGAACTGGAGCGCAACTACACGCCCTGCGACCTGATCAACGATTACACCGCCGGCAAGCGCATCGCCCGCGAGCCACGTCCAGCCCGCGATGTCTTTGCCGGCACGAAGGGGAAGGTGGCATGAACGGCCTGATTCGCAACGGGCACTACATCGATGGCCAATGGGTGAGCAGCGCCACCTTCTTCCCGGTGCGCAATCCGGCCACCGGCGCGATCATCGTGGAGATCGCGCATGGCGGCGAAGCGGAGGCCCAGCTGGCCGTGGACGCGGCGGCAAGGGCGTTTCCAGGCTGGCGCGCGCTGACCGCGAAGGAGCGCAGCATCAAGGTTCGCCGCTGGGGCGAGTTGATGCTGCAACACATGGACGCGCTGGCCGAACTGCTCACCCGCGAGCAGGGCAAGCCCATCGCCGAGGCGCGCGGCGAGGTGGCGTATGCGGCCAGCTTTCTGGAATGGTTCGCCGAAGAAGCCAAGCGCGCCTATGGCGATGTCGTTCCCAGTCCGTTTCCCGGCTCCAAGATCCTGGTGATGCGCGAGCCGGTAGGCGTCGTCGCGGCGATCACGCCGTGGAACTTCCCCTTGGCGATGATTACGCGCAAGGCGGCGCCCGCGCTCGCCGCAGGTTGCACGATGGTGCTCAAGCCCGCCGAAGATACGCCGCTGTCGGCGTTGGCGTTGGCGGTACTGGCCGAACAGGCCGGCATTCCCGCCGGCGTGTTCAACGTGGTGGCCGGCGATGCGCGTGCCATCGGCAAAGTGCTTACGCAGTCGGAGGTCGTGCGCAAGCTGTCGTTCACCGGTTCCACCCGCACCGGCAAGCTGCTGGCGGGCCAGTGTGCGAATACCTTGAAGAAAATGTCGCTGGAACTGGGTGGCAACGCTCCTTTCATCGTGTTCGACGATGCGGACATCGATGCCGCCGTGCGCGGCGCGATGGCGTCGAAATTCCGCAACACCGGACAAACCTGCGTGTGCGTCAACCGCTTCTACGTGCAGAGCGGCGTCTATGAGGCGTTTACCCGTGCACTTGCGGCAGCGGTCGGCCGGTTGCGCGTCGGCAACGGCTTGACCGGCGAGGTCGAGCAAGGGCCGCTGATCAACCAGGCGGCGCTCGATAAGGTGCAGGCCCACGTCGCCGATGCGGTGGGCAAGGGTGCGAAGGTTCTGCTTGGCGGCAAGCCGCATGCGTTGGGCGGCACGTTCTACGAGCCGACCGTGCTGATCGATGCCACCCACGACATGCTGATCGCCGAGGACGAGACCTTCGGCCCGGTCGCCGCGTGCTTTCGCTTCGACACCGAAGCGGAAGTCATCGCCGCCGCCAATGGCACGCCGTACGGTCTTTCCGCGTATTTCTACACGCGGGATATGCAGCGTATCTGGCGCGTGGCCGAAGCGATCGAGAGCGGCATGATCGGCGTCAACGAAGGGATCATCTCCACCGAAGTGGCGCCGTTCGGCGGCGTGAAGGAATCGGGCCTCGGCCGCGAAGGTTCCCGCTACGGGCTCGATGAGTACGTCGAGTTGAAGTACCTGATGATGGGTGGCCTCGTCTGATCAGCAGCGCTGATCCGAAATGGGGCAGTTTCGCGCTCCCCATCCAGGCCTTTTTCGGAGCAGGTAACGGCGTCGTCCGCAAAAGCGACGGCGCCCGCATGGCATCGCTGGGTGTCAGGAGGCGTTATGGCTAGTGGTGACGGACAAGCATCGGTTGTGAGGGGAAAAGCCCGGCATGGCGACGCGCCGCGGCCGTCCCAAGACGGGAAAATCCTGCTCGACGATGTGCCGCTCAATGGATTTCACTGCAAGATCGCTGCGCTTACCTTCGGCGCGCACCTCACCGAAGGCTATGCCATCGGCACCATCGCCTATGCGCTCAAGCCCTTCCTTGACCAGACCTATGGTGCGCAGGGGCATTACCGCGCGCTATGGGAAGGGTTGATCGGCAGCTCCACGCTGGTCGGCATTTTCCTGGGCAGCCTGTTGTTCGGCCGGCTTTCGGACCGCGTGGGCCGTCAGAAGATCTTTCTGCTGAGCTTCGTCATCATCACGTTGGCGGCCTTCGCGCAATTTTACGCACAGACGGCGATTGCGCTGTGTCTCTTGCGCATGCTGCTGGGCTTGGGCATGGGGGGCGATTTCGCCGTGGGCCATGCCATTCTCGCCGAATTCTCGCCACGCAAGCATCGCGGACTGCTGCTCGGCTCGTTCAGTGTGATCTGGACCATCGGCTATGTCGCGGCCAACCTGATTGGCATGGCGTATGTGTCGCATGGATCGGATCCGGGCGCATGGCGCTGGCTGCTCGCCTCCGCAGGCGTGCCCGCGCTGATCGTGCTGGTACTGCGCATGGGTACCCCGGAGTCGCCGCGCTGGTTGTTCGACAAAGGTCGCCGCGCCGAAGCCGAGGCCGTGGTCAGGAAATGTTTCGGCGCGGACGTGGTGCTGGATACCAGCACGCACGACCACGCCTCTGCGCCCGGCGGGTTCGGGCGGTTGTTCCGTCATGACATGATTCGGCGCACGCTGTTCAATTGCATATTCTTCGTGTGCCTGGTGATTCCGTATTTCGCGATCTATACGTTCCTGCCAGGTATCCTCAAGGTGATCCACCTGGAGGAAGACAGCAATGCCGACCTGCTGCTCAACGGCCTGCTGATCGCCGGTGCGCTGCTGGGTATCTGGCTCACGGTCAAGCTTCCGCGGCGCGTTTTCCTGATTGGATCGTTCGCGGTGACGGCAGCGGCGTTGATGGCGCTGAGCCTGCTGCCCAGTTCGTTGCCGATGGCGCTGGTGGCGGCGTTTGCCTTGTTCACGGCGGCGCTCTCGGCCGTATCCAATCTCGTGGGCGTGTATCCGCCAGAGTCTTTTCCGACCGAAGTGCGCGCCAGCGGCGTCGGATTTGCCATCGCATGCAGCCGTCTGGGGTCGGCGGGAGGCGTGTTTCTGTTGCCGATCGGCATGCAAGCGTGGGGTCTGCAACCCACCATGATGATGCTGGCCGCGGTGTTGCTGATCGGCATGCTGGTGTCGATCGCCTGGGCACCCGAAACGCGGCATTTGCGCCTCAATGACGCCGCCCGCAACGGATCCGGAAACGAGTGACCCTTGCCAGGTACGGTTGCCTCGAAAAAAAGCGCCATGAAAGGCGCTTTTTTTTCCGTGCTCTGCCGGTTAGTTCGGCAGCGACAAATCGTCCAGCAACGCTTTCAGGAAACGCGCCGCCTCGCCGCCAGTCGCGGCGCGATGATCGAAGGTGAGGCTGATCGGCATGCGGCGATGCACTTCGATGCCGCCCATCACCGCCACCACGTCGTGGCTGAGTTTGCCCGCGCCGATGATGGCCACGCAGGGCGGCACCACCACGGGTGTGGCGTAGCGGCCGGCAAACATGCCGAAGTTCGACAGGCTGATGGTGTAGCCGCTCAGTTCCGACGAAGGAATGGTGCGGTCTTCCACCTGCGTGCGCAGGCGCTTGATACCGGCGCGGATCCCCGCTCCGTCGAGCACGTCGGCGTTGCGCAGGGCCGGCACGAACAGGCCATCCTCGGTATCCACCGCAATGCCGATGTCCACGTGCGGATGCAGGGTGCGGCTGAGGTTCTTGCCGTCGAACCATGCGTTGAGCGCGGGCACCGCCTTGCATGCGGCGACGATCGAGCGGATCAGTCGCGCGGTAATGTCCTGCTTGCCGATCCAGGCGTGCAGGTCGGCATCGTCCACCAGGGTGGTGGGCACCACGTTGGCGTGCGCGTCGGCCATCACGCGGGCCATGTTGCGGCGCACGCCTTTGAGCTGCTCCGGCTGGCCGCTGGCCTGCACGCTCGGCGGTGCGGTGCGTACCGGCTTGCCGGCGAGCGAGGTCGGCGTGCGTGCCGGTTCCGGCTGCGGCAGTTCGGGCGCCAGGTGGCGGCCGGCCGAGGCGGGAACCGCGCGCGCGGGGGCGCTGCCTAGCGTGGCGCTGCCGCTGGCGGCGGCGTTCTTCACGTCCTGCAGGGTGACCACGCCGTCAGCGCCGGTGGGTTTGACGCGGGCGAGGTCGACCTTGAGCTTCTTGGCCAGCGCGCGCACGGCCGGCACAGCTTTCACGCCGCCCACGCTGGAGGCTTGTTCGACGTGCACGTGGCTGCCGCTGATCATCGCGCCGACCACCGTGCCTTCGTCTTCGCGGACGACTGTTTCGCCATTGCCCTCTTCGATCTCGCCGCCTTCATCCGAAGCGGTGACTTTCTTGGGTTCGGCCGCGGGCGAGGCTGCTTTCTTGGGGCCGTGATGATGGCCGGTGGCTTCGGCCTCGGCACGCTGCTTGGCATTGGGATCGGGTTCGAATTCGGCCAGCGCGGCGCCGGTTTCGATCACGTCGCCGGCGGCGCCGTGCAGTTTGGTGACCTTGCCGGTGTAGGGCGAGGGCACGTCGACCACCGCCTTGGCGGTTTCCATCGACACCAGCGGGGCGTCGAGCTTGATGGTGTCGCCTTCCTTCACGTGCCATTCGACGATGGTGGCGTCGGGCAGGCCTTCGCCGAGGTCCGGCAGGTAGAACGTCTTGATGTCGGCCATGTTCGGATTTCCGAAAAGTGGATGATTCGTTGTTTTGTCCCCCTCCCCCGCGTGCAGCAGGGGAGGGTTGGGATGAGGGTGAAGCCGTTGGGTTCAAAGCAAGAGCGTTACCCCCTCCCAGCCTCCCCCTGCAAGCTAAGGAGAGGGGCTAAGAGCATCAGCTTGCGGCAAGCGTGCGTTTGGCGGCTTCGACCACCCGGTCCGCGCTCGGCAGATATTTCATCTCCAGGCGGAACAGCGGAATGTGTGTGTCGTAGCCGGTGACGCGCTCGACCGGCGCAAGCAGGTCATAGAGACATTCCTCGGCGATGCGCGCGGCGATTTCCGCGCCGAAGCCGGCGGTCTTGGGAGCTTCGTGCACGATCACGCAGCGGCCGGTCTTCTGCACCGACTCGGCGATGGTGTCAAAGTCCAGCGGGGTGAGCGTGGCCACGTCGATCACTTCGGCGCTGATGCCTTCCTCGGCCAGCGCATCGGCCGCTTCCAGCGCTTCTTTCACCTGTGCGCCCCAGGTCACGATGGTGACGTCGGTGCCGTCGCGCAGCACGAAGCACACGTCCAGCGGCAGCGCTTCGCCGTCGTCGGGCACTTCTTCCTTGTATTGGCGGTAGATGCGCTTGGGTTCGAAGAACATCACCGGATCCGGATCGCGGATCGCGGCCAGCAGCAAGCCATAAGCGCGCGCCGGCGAGGACGGCATCACCACGCGCAGGCCGGGGATATTGGTGAACAGGTGCTCGTTGGCTTCGGAGTGGTGCTCCGGCGCGCGAATGCCGCCGCCCCACGGCGCACGCCACACGGCCGGCACGGTGATGCGCCCGCGCGTGCGGTTGCGCAGGCGCGCGGCGTGGCAGGCGATCTGCTCCATCATCGGATAGATGAAGCCTTCGAACTGCGCCTCGGCCACGGGTTTCATGCCTTGCGCGGCCAGGCCCACGGTGACGCCGGCGATGGTGGTTTCGTCCAGCGGCGTGTCCAGCACGCGCAGTTCGCCGAATTTTTCCTGCAGGCCCTGGGTGGCGCGGAACACGCCGCCGTTCACGCCCACGTCTTCGCCCAGCACTACGACGCTTTCGTCGTGGGCCATTTCATAGGCCAGCGCCTGGGTGACGGCTTCGATAAGAGTGATTTGTGCCATGACTTAGTGCGCCTTCTTGTCGAGCGAGATTGCCAGATCGCGTTGCTTGGCCAGGTCCGCCGGGACTTCGGCGAAGGTGTAGTCAAACATCGCCGTGACCGGCTGGGTCTTGGTCTGGAGGTAGGCGTTGACCTCGTTGTCCATCCAGTCGTCGCACTCGGTCTTCCACGCTTCTTCTTTCTGGTCGTCCCACGCTTTCTTCGCGACCAGCCAGTTGCGCAGGCGTTTCATGGGTTCCTTCGCCCAGGCGTCCTTCACTTCCTGTTCGCCGCGATAACGGCGCGCGTCGTCAGCGGTGGTGTGGTCGCTCAGGCGGTAGGTGACCAGCTCCAGCACGCTGCCGCCCTTGCCGGTGCGGGCGCGCTCGAGCGCATCTTCCATGGCCTTGCGCACGGCGATGATGTCGTTGCCGTCCACCTGGATCGAGAACAGGCCGGCGGCGATGCCCTTCTGCGCCAGCGTCGGCGCGCCGGACTGGATCTTGCGCGGCACCGAGATCGCCCACTGGTTGTTGACGATCACCGCCACCATCGGCAGGTTCTGCGCGCCGGCGATGTTGATGGCGCCGTAGAAGTCGCCCTTGGACGAACCGCCGTCGCCGATCGTGCACACCGCCACGCGCGGTTCGTTGCGGATCTTGAACGCCAGCGCGGAACCGGCGGCATGCAGGCATTGCGTGGCGATCGGCACCGACCAGGCGAAGTCGTGGCGGGCCGGTTCCTTCTGGTAGTCGTTGCCGCGTTCGTCGCCGCCCCAGTACATGTACACCTCGCGCGGCTGCACGCCGCGGAACAGCTGGGCGCCGTATTCGCGATAGCTCGGTGCCAGCACGTCCTCGGGCTTCATGGCGCTGCCGATGCCCACGTGGGCGGCCTCATGGCCCAGGCAGCTTGCATACGTGCCGAGCTTGCCGGTACGTTGCAGGGCAACCGACTTGGCGTCGAACACGCGGGTGGACATCATCAGCTTGTACAGCTCGACCATGTGGTGGAGGTCTTTGGCGAACTCAGGCAGGTCGTCACGGACCTGCTTGCCTTCCGCGTCGAGGTATTGCAGGTATTCGATTTCAAACTTGGCGGCGATGGACACGACTCGCTCCCGGATGGGGTAAGGAAAGAGTTTCTGCGGGGGAGGCGAGGCCCATCCAGTGGGGCCTTGCGCACAGGGAAAGTCTCAAAAAAACCCCTATTTGATAGCAGGCACCCATGTTGCGCCGCAAGGTACGGTGCAGCATGCGAGCCCGTACGGACCCTTGGTGGCAGGGCGGGGTGCTGGGGCTTGATCTACATATTACGCAGGCAATGTTAACGGTTAACATGAGCGTTTTCCGTGCTTGCCGACCTTTATGACGGATAACCAGCGTGATCTCGAGGCGGGCATCCAGCTCGACCTGAACGGGCAGATGACCTACGGCGGCTACCTGCGGCTGGATCAGCTCCTGTCCGCGCAACACCCCCTTACCCAGCCCGCGCATCACGACGAGATGCTGTTCATCGTGCAGCACCAGGTGGCCGAGTTGTGGATGAAGCTGATCATCCATGAGCTGAAATCGGCGCTGGCGCACCTGCGCGGCGATGACGTGAACGGGTGCCTGAAGATCCTGGCGCGGGTCAAGCAGGTGCAGCGTCAGCTGTTCGAGCAGTGGGCGGTGCTGGAGACGCTGACGCCGGCCGAATACCTGGAATTTCGCGAGGCACTGGGGCCTTCGTCGGGCTTTCAATCGCTGCAATACCGGCAGATCGAGTTCATGCTGGGCAACAAGAACGCGCAGATGCTGCGCGTGTTCGATCACGACCCGGCCGCGCAGTCGGCATTGCGCGAGGTGCTGCAGGCGCCCAGCCTTTACGACGAATTTCTGCGCTACCTGGCGCGCCGCGGCCATGCGGTGCCCGAGGCGCTGCTCGATCGCGACTGGAGCGAGCCGTACCGTCGCCATGAAGCGCTGTTGCCGGTGTTCAAGCGCATCTATGAGGACACCGCCATGTTTTGGCCGGAGTACCACATGTGCGAACAACTGGTGGACATGGAGGAAAGTTTCCAGCTATGGCGGTTCCGCCACATGAAGACGGTGGAGCGCATCATCGGACATCGGCGCGGTACGGGCGGTTCCTCCGGCGTGGCGTTTCTCAAGAAGGCGCTGGAGCTGGAATTCTTTCCCGAATTGCTGGATGTGCGCACGGTGCTGGGCAGCTGATCTCCCTCGCCGCGATGGGCGTCTGCGCCGCAATGACGTTGGCCTGAAACTTCCGCGCCCGGCTGAAGATGCTGCGTTGCGTTTGACGCCAGCGGTGCTGCTGGTTACATCTAGGGCCTGTTTACACTATGGACGTAGCCCGCGCCGGATGGCGGCCACTCAAACGCAACCGGGCTACGCGCATAGCGTAAACAGGTCCTAGCAAGTCCAGTGCAGCCGATGCGAAGCTGCCATACCTATTCTTCCAGGGGGAAATCCGTGAGCCAGAATCCCGCCGCCGGCATCGCCGCCGTGCCCGACTTTCCGCAGATGCTCGGCCATCCGCGGCCGCTGTGGATGCTGTTCATGACCGAGTTCTGGGAGCGCTTTTCGTTCTACAGCGTGAGCTGGGCGCTGGCGTTGTACATCGTGGCGCAGTTCTATCACGGCGATCCATCCGGCCAGGCGTGGGCCAGCGCGATTTTCAGCGCGTATACCGCACTTGTTTACGCCAGCAGCATTTTTGGCGGCTTCGTGGCCGACAAGGTCATCGGTTACCAGCGTTCGATCCTGGTCGGCGCGCTGGTGATGGGGCTGGGCCTGTTCGTGATGATGCTGCCGGAGCAGAACCTGCTGTTGTGCGGCCTGGCGCTGGTGATCGTGGGCAACGGGCTGTTCAAGCCGAATATTTCCTCCATGGTCGGACAGCTCTACGGCATGGCCGACGAGCGCCGCGACCGCGGTTTCACGCTGTTCTACATGGGCATCAACTTCGGCGCGCTGGTGGCGCCGCTGCTGACCGGCTGGCTGGCCGGGTATGTCACCGACACGCCGATGCAGCAGAACTACAAGGTGGTGTTTGCGGCGGCCGGCGTAGGCATGCTGTTGAGCCTGGTGTGGTTCTGGTTCGGCCGGCGCGGCCTCAAAGGCGTGGGGCGTCCGGCGCCCGGCGCCGAAGGGCTGGCCCGCGTGGTCTGGGTGCTGCTTGGCGTGGCGGTGGCGGTGCCGCTGGTGTACCTGCTGCTGCGCTACGGTGCGCAGCGACTGTCGCTGGTGCTGGGGCCGCTGTTTGTGATCGTCGCCGTAGCGCTGATGGTCGAGGCCAAGCGCCACGACCGGGTGCAGTTGGACCGCGTGGTGGCGATGCTGGTCATCTTCGCTTTCAACGTGCTGTTCTGGACGTTCTATTACCAGCTTGGCACCTCGTTCAATTTCCTGGCGGAAAACCTGGTCGACCGGCGCATGCCCGGCGGCTGGACGTTCCCGGTGGCGTGGTTCCAGTCGGTCAGCCCGCTGGCGATCATCGTGCTGGCGCCGGTGGTATCGCTGACGTGGGGGTTGCTGGCCAAGCGCCACCGGGAGCCGTCGATCCCGCGCAAGTTCGGCCTTGGCCTGATCTTCAACGGGCTGGGCTTCGCCGGGCTGATGTACGCGCTGTCCAAGCTGATCGGCGAGGGCGGCAGCCTGATTCCGTTCTGGCCGCTGACGCTGTGCTACGTGCTGCAGACGGTTGGCGAGCTGTGCCTGTCGCCGATCGGCCTGTCGATGGTCACCAAGCTGGCGCCGCCGCGCCTGGTCGGCGTAGCGATGGGCGGCTGGTTTCTTTCGCTGGCGGTGGGCGGCAATCTGTCCGGACTGGTGGCGGGCTACATCAGCGGCACCGGCGGCATGACCGCCGCCTCCGCGCTGGGCGGGTTCACCTTCGGCTTCTGGCTGCTGGTTGGCGCGGGCGGGCTGCTGTGGCTGGTCTCGCCGCTGATCAACCGCCTGATGCATGGCGTGAAATGATGTCCTGACGGGTCGTTCCGGCGCGTGCCGCAACGACCCGGCACGCTTCAGTGCGCCAGCAGCTTGTCCAGGATGCGGTTGAGCCACTCTTGCTCTTGCGCGTCCAGCTTGGCCAGCACTTCGCGCTCCCGCGCGCGCGCCATCGGCGCCACGTCATCGTGAATGGCCCAGCCGGCCTCAGTGAGGCTGAGTACCGAGCGGCGCTTGTCGTTGCCGTGCGTCTCACGATGCACGCGACCGGCTTCCACCAGGCGGGCCAGCGCCCGGCTTACCGCCACCTTGTCCATGGCGGTGCGCTCGGCCACCTCCCGCGCCGACAGGCCGTCGAACCGTGCCAGCACCGCCATCACGCGCCATTCCGTCACGCTCAGGTCGTAACGTCGCTGGTAATCGTCCGCAATGGCCTGGCTCACCGTGTTGGACAGGATGGAGAGCTTGTAGGGCAGGAAATGCTCCAGCTGCAGGGGGGCGTGTTCGGCTCCGGCGGGGGCAGGCTTGCGCGGGTTGGGCATTGCGGCACTGTTCCTTGCAATTAGTTTCATATGTAACTATAACGTTGGTCTCATGGCGATGGTGGCACGCTCATGCGGCCGCCGTCGCGCATCGGCTTGAACGCATCGACTTTGATCAGGAGCGCGCCATGAACGCCCACCCCAACCTCGGCATGCAGGTGACCACCTTCGAGAACCCGATGGGTATCGACGGTTTTGAATTCGTCGAGTTTGCCGCGCCGGCCGGACGCGCTGGCGAGCTCCATGGGCTGTTCAAGAGCATGGGTTTCAGCGCCGTGCTCAAGCACAACACGCGTCCGATCACCGTCTACCGCCAGGGCGGCGTCAACTTCCTGGTCAACGAAGATCCGCAATCCTTCGCCGCCGATTTTGCCGCCAAGCACGGCCCGTGCGCGTGCGGTTTCGCCATCCGCTTCACCAGGCCGGCGGCGGACGTGCTCAAGGCCGTGCTCGCCAACGGCGGCGAAGTGTCGGCCGACAAAGCCGACAGCAAGGCGGTCAAGGCACCGGTGGTGAAGGGCATTGGCGATTGCATGTTGTATCTGGTCGATCGCTACGGCGACGCCGGCAGCATCTACGATGGCGATTACTCGCCGGTGCCGGGCGCCGAGCAGAACCCGGCCGGTTTCGGCCTGACTTTCATCGACCATCTCACGCACAACCTCTACTTCGGCAACATGCAGAAGTGGTCCGATTACTACGAGCGCCTGTTCAATTTCCGCGAGATTCGCTACTTCGACATCAAGGGCGCCAAGACCGGCCTGGTGTCCAAGGCGATGACCGCGCCTGACGGCATCGTGCGCATTCCGCTCAACGAGTCGAGCGATCCCAAGAGCCAGATCAACGAATACCTGGACGCGTACCACGGCGAAGGCATCCAGCACATCGCCTGCTTCACCGACAACATCTACGACACGGTCGAAGCGATGCGCGCCAACGGCGTGGCGTTTCTCGACACGCCCGAGACGTATTTCGATGTCATCGACATGCGCATTCCCAACCACGGCGAAGACGTGCCGAGGCTGGCCAAAAACAAGATCCTGATCGACGCGGACCCGGAGACCAAGCAGCGCAAGCTGTTGCAGATCTTCACCCAGAACAACATCGGGCCGATCTTTTTCGAGATCATCCAGCGCAAGGGCAACGAAGGTTTCGGCGAAGGAAACTTCCAGGCGCTGTTCGAATCGATCGAGCGCGACCAGATGAAGCGCGGCGTGCTTTAAAGCGCCCAAAAGCGTGGCCGGCCGGCGCGCACGGCCACGCGGTGCGGGTCAGTGATGCATAAGGGCGCCGTTTTTCATCAGCGTGGCGAACATCGCGCCGAAGAACATGAAATACAGCACCATCATCGCGATACCCACCAGATAAAGCACGCCTTGGATCACGAAATACGTTCTGAGCTTGGCAAACGATTCCTTCAATGCAAACGCATCGCCGCTGAGCTGGGCGTTTTCCAGCGCGCCGGCGGCTTGAACCAGCAGCACGCCGGTCCAGATCGGTAGCCAAGCGATGAGAATGCCCACGATGGTAAGGGCCGTGACGACACCCTGGACGATGAACATGATGCCCACGAACTTCATCCACCCTTTGCCCGATGCCAATGGCTGGATCAGATCCTGGAGCGAATAGCTGGGCGCCTTGCCCAGCGAAGCGTACTGATCGGACATGTTTTTTCCTTTGCAGTCGTTGCAGTGAAATAGGTATCGCCTCATTTCCTTGAGCGAGGCGGGGTCAAGAGTAATAGGATCGGCGCTGGCGTGCCGCATGCACCCAAGGCCGCGGAGCTTCCATGTCAACCCATCCCGAGCAGTACCAATCCGGTTTTGGCAACGAGTTCGCCAGTGAGGCGATCGCGGGCGTGTTGCCGGCCGGGCAGAATTCCCCGCAGCGCGTGGCACACGGCCTGTACGCCGAGCAGTTGTCGGGCACCGCGTTCACCGCGCCGCGGCACGTCAACCGGCGCAGCTGGCTCTACCGTATCCGTCCGGCGGCCATGCACCAGCCGTTCAAGCCGCTTGCGCATGCCCGCTTCCATAACCGCTTCCACGAGGCGCCGGCCACGCCCAACCAGTTGCGATGGGACCCTTGGCCGATGCCCGTCCAGCCCACCGATTTCATCGACGGCCTGGTCACCCTTGCCGGCAACGGCGGCGCGGCCGAGCAGGCTGGTTGCGGTATCCACGTCTATGCGGCCAATCGTTCCATGCAGGGGCGTTTCTTCTACGACGCCGACGGCGAGCTGTTGATCGTGCCGCAGCAGGGGCGCGTGCGCCTGGCCACGGAGTTTGGCGTGCTGGATCTCAAGCCGCTTGACGTGGCGGTGATTCCGCGCGGCGTGCGTTTTCGGGTGGAACTGCCGGACGGAGAGGCACGCGGTTACGTCGCGGAAAACTTCGGCAGCCTGCTGCGCCTGCCGGACTTGGGGCCGATCGGGGCCAACTCGATGGCGCTGCCGCGCGACTTCCTCACCCCCCACGCCGCTTACGAAGACGTTGAAGGCGATTTCGAGCTGATCAACAAATTCCAGGGTGCGCTGTGGTCGGCGCGCATCGATCACTCGCCGCTGGACGTGGTGGCCTGGCACGGCAACTACGCGCCCTATAAATACGATTTGATGCACTTCAACACCGTCGGTTCGATCAGCGTCGATCATCCCGATCCGTCGATCTTTACCGTGCTGACTTCGCCCAGCGATACGCCCGGTACGGCCAATATGGATTTCGTGATCTTCCCGCCGCGCTGGCTGGTGGCCGAGCACACGTTCCGTCCGCCGTATTTCCACCGCAACGTGGCCAGTGAATTCATGGGCCTGATCGAGGGCGCCTACGATGCCAAGGCCGGCGGTTTCGTGCCGGGCGGTGCGAGCCTGCACAATTGCATGAGCGGCCACGGCCCGGATGAGGCGAGTTTCGCCAAGGCGAGTGAGGCCGATGTCAGCAAGCCCGATCACATCACCGGCACGATGGCCTTCATGTTCGAAACGCGCAAGGTGATCCACCCAACCCAACAAGCGCTGGACGCGCCGCAACTGCAGCACGATTACTACCAGTGCTGGCAGGGCATTAAAAAGCGCTTCGATCCCCGGCAAGGGTGAGGCGCGCAGCGCGGTTGGCGACCCACGCCACCGCACATCGAACAAGCAATGGGCTGCCCGCATGTGCAGCCGACGGAGTGAATGCATGAAACTGGGCAGTCTCAAGGAAGGCGGGCGCGACGGTACGCTGATCGTCGTCAGCCGCGATCTCACCCGCGGGGTGAAGGCCGGCGGCATTGCCGCCACGCTGCAGGCGGCGCTCGACGATTGGTCCAACACCGCGCCGCGACTGAATGCGTTGTCCGACGAACTCAACGCCGGCAGTGCCACGGGTGCGTTCGCGCTGGATGCCGCCAGGCTGGCCGCGCCGTTGCCGCGCGCCTACGAATTTGTCGACGGCAGCGCCTATCTGCCGCACGTCGCGCGCGTGCGCCGTGCGCGCGGCGCCGAAGTGCCCGAGTCGTTTTACGTCGATCCGCTGATGTACCAGGCCACCAGCGCGGGCTTTCTCGGGCCGCGCGACCCGGTGACGGTGCCCAGCGAAGAGTACGGCATCGACCTCGAAGCGGAAGTGGTGGTGGTGACCGACGACGTGCCGATGGCGGTGACGCCCGAGCAGGCGGCGGGGCATATCCAGCTGGTCGGCCTGGTCAACGACGTCAGCCTGCGCAACCTGATTCCGGCAGAGTTGGCCAAGGGTTTCGGTTTTCTGCAATCCAAGCCACGTTCGGCCCTGTCGCCGGTGCTGGTGACCCCCGATGAACTGGGCGATGCGTGGCGCGGCGAAAAACTGCATCTGCCCATGCGCACCTGGTTGAACGGCAAATGGTTCGGCGAAGCCGAATGCGGCGTGGACATGCAATTCAACTTCGCGCAACTGGTGGCGCACGCGGCGAAAACGCGGCCGCTGACGGCCGGCACCATCGTGGGCTCGGGCACCATCGCCAACGAAGACACCAGCAAGGGCGCCTCGTGCCTGGCCGAACAGCGCACGGTGGAAACCCTGCGTGACGGCCGGCCGACCACGCCGTTCCTGACGTTCGGCGACACGCTGCGCATCGAGGTCACCGATAAACACGGCGTATCGATTTTCGGCGCGATCGAGCAGGCGATCGCGCCGCTAAAGTAATCGGCTTCACCGCCTTGCGCGAGATGCTCCCTTTCTGCGGCGGGTAGAGGGAGCATCGCTTCGCTCGACGCATGGATACATCGGCGCTATCGTGGCCCGATCGCTTCCTCACCGCAGTCAGGAGTTCCCCCATGTCCCAGGTTACGCTCAAGGGCAATCCGATCAAGATCGACGGCCAGCTTCCGGCCGTGGGCCAGCAGGCACCGGCTTTCAGCCTCGTCGCCAAGGATCTGTCCGACGCCACGCTGGCCAGCTTCGCCGGCAAGCGCAAGGTGCTGAACATTTTCCCCAGCGTCGACACGCCGACATGTGCCACGTCGGTGCGCCGTTTCAACGAGAAGGCCGGTCAGCTCGATAACGCCGTGGTGCTGTGCATCTCCGCCGACCTGCCGTTCGCGCAGGCGCGTTTCTGTGGCGCCGAAGGCCTGGATCACGTGGCCACGCTGTCGACCATGCGCGGGCACGATTTCCTGAAGAATTACGGCGTGGCGATCGCATCGGGACCGCTGGTGGGCCTGGCCGCGCGCGCGGTGGTCGTGTTGGATGCGCACGATAAGGTGCTGCACACCGAACTGGTCGGTGAGATCGCGCACGAGCCCAATTACGATGCGGCGCTCGCCGCGCTGAAATAAGGTTTCGCCGCGGTATTGCGACAAAAAAGCCGGGCAACGCCCGGCTTTTTTTGCGAACGATGGGCGATGGGGCTTAATTGGCCGCCATCAGCGCCTTGGTCATGTCCAGCATGCGGTTGGAGAAACCCCACTCGTTGTCGTACCAGCTCAGCACCTTCACCAGCGTGCCGCCCATGACGCGCGTCTGGGTGGAGTCGTAGATCGAGGAGGATGCATTGTGGTTGAAGTCGATCGACACCAGCGGCTTGCTGTTCACGGCCAGGATGCCCTTCAGCGCGCCGTTGGCGGCCTCATGGATGGCGGCGTCGATTTCTTCCTTGGTGGTGTTGCGCGCGGCGACGAAGGACAGGTCCACCACCGACACGTTGATGGTCGGCACGCGCATGGCGAAGCCGTCCAGCTTGCCGTTGAGTTCGGGCAACACCAGGCCCACCGCGGCGGCGGCGCCGGTCTTGGTGGGGATCTGCGAATGCGTGGCCGAACGGGCGCGACGCAGGTCCGAATGATAGACGTCGGTCAACACCTGGTCGTTGGTGTAGGCGTGGATGGTGGTCATCAGGCCGTGCACGATGCCGATCTTTTCGTGCAGCACCTTGGCCAGCGGCGCCAGGCAGTTGGTGGTGCACGAGGCGTTGGAAATCACCTGGTGCGCGGCGGTGATCTTGTCGTGGTTCACGCCGTAGACGAAGGTGCCGTCCACGTCCTTGTCGCCGGGCGCTGAAATGATCACCTTCTTGGCGCCCGCGGCCAGATGCGCGCCGGCCTTGGCCTTGGAGGTGAACAGGCCCGTGCACTCCAGCACCACGTCGATGCCCAGCTCGCCCCAGGGCAGCTTGGACGGATCGCGCTCGGCGCAGACCTTGATGCGGTCGCCGTTGACGATCAGGTCGCCGCCGTCCACCGACACTTCGCCCGGGAACTTGCCGTGCGCGGTGTCGTACTGGGTGAGGTGCGCGTTGGTTTCGGCGTTGCCGAGGTCGTTGACCGCAACGATCTGGAATTCGTTGGTCCGACCCGATTCGTACAGCGCACGCAAAACATTGCGGCCAATGCGACCGTAACCGTTGATGGCGACCTTGATGGCCATGGGACAGCATCCTCCAAAGCAAGATGGGGCAGCGAAGCGACGGTCCGGACGGACCGCCGAAACACGTATTTTAGCCAGAACCGGGTCGATACCTCATCCGGGGCTGGCCTGAACGGCCGGCCGGGTGCAGGATCGGGCGGCTGGATCCCCGTCCTTGAGCCTTAGGAAACCTCGTCATGAGCGAAGAGCAAGTCATCGAACTGAGCCTGGAGCAGACCCACGACTACGAATTTCGCGTGCGCTTCGACGGCACCGCCATACCGGACATGGCGACCGACGAGACCCGGCCGCTGGGCGGGGAGACCGGGCCCAATCCCTCGCGCCTGCTGATCGCCGGGGTGGCCAACTGCCTGCTCGCCAGCCTGTTGTTCGCCCTGCGCAAGTTCAAGAACGAGCCCGGCAAGCTCACCGCCCGGGTGCGGGCCAGCACGGCGCGCAACGAACATGGCCGCTGGCGCATCGTGCACATCGCGGTGGAGTTGCAGCTCGCCGATGCGGTGACGGCCTTCGAGCACGGCGAGCGCGCGCTGGCCCAATTCGAAGATTTTTGCATCGTCACCGAGAGCGTGCGGCAAGGTATTGCGGTGGACGTCAGCGTGCGCGATGCCAGCGGCAACGTGGTGCACACCAGCCATGCATGAATGTCATGGTGGCTGTGGCAAGATGCGCCACTTGCCATTCCGGATGCCTGCCATGCCCCGCCTGCGCCGCCTTGCTGCCGCCTTGTTCGTCACGCTTGCCCTCGCGCCTGCTGCCGAGGCCTGGGGGCCGCTGGGCCACAGCGTGGTCGCCGAGCTGGCCCAGCGGCACTTAAGTCCCGCGGCGAAGGCGGAGGTGCTGCATCTGCTGGCGCTCGATCACACCCAATCGCTGGCCGACATCGCCAGTTGGCCCGACGAGATCCGCAACGATCCGAACCAGCAGGCGTTGTGGAAGGAAACGCGCCCGCTGCACTACGCCGATTTCCACAATCCCAATTGTGTGTACGTGGCGCCGCGCGATTGCAAGGACGGCAAGTGCGTGGTCGAAGCCATTCCGCACTATGTCGCCATCCTGAGCGACCGCACGCAGACGGATGCGGCGCGGTTGCAGGCGCTTAAGTTCGTGGTGCATTTCATCGGCGACATTCATCAGCCCTTGCATGCCGGCTATCGCGATGACGCGGGCGGCAACGCGTATCAAGTGCAATTCCAGGGGCAGGGCATGAACCTGCATCGCGTATGGGACTCGGGCCTGCTCAGCACGCGCGGTCTGGGCTGGAAAGCCTATGCCGATCGCCTGGACGCCGAAGGCCCCGCGCCGCTGCCGCCGCCGATCGCGCCGCTGGATCGTCCGGTGGTGCAATGGGCGGAGGAATCGTGCCAGATCACGCACGATATTTATCCGGCCAATCACAAGATCGATCAGGCCTACATCGATGCGGAGTTGCCGGTGGCCGACAGTCGCCTGCGCGAAGCGGGCAGGCGCCTGGCCGAAGTGTTGAACATCGCGTTGCAGAACGGCTGATCGCGCGGCCGCGGTATCGCTTACGGCTTAGCGGCCGCGCCGGGGCCGATGTTGCGATCCAGGAAGCCGATGATCGCCTGATACGCTTCCTGCTGATGCTCCGGCAGGAAGAAACCATGGCCTTCGTGCGGCTCGACCAGCGTTTGGTAATGCTTGCCGTGTTGGTCCAGCGCCTGGGTGAATGCCTGGAAGTTCTTGAACGGCGCACGCGGATCGTCGCCGCCGTGGATCAGCAGAATGTCGGCCTTGATGCGGCCGGCACCGCTTAGCGGCGAGCGGCGCAGCAGATCGTTGCGATCGTCACCCAGCGCGAGCTGCAGGTAGGCCTCGCCCATCCTGGTTTGGCGTGTGTCGCCCAGGTCCAGTTGCAGCCGCAAGTCGTAAACGCCTGCGTAGCCGATGGCGCATTTATAAAGATCCGGTTCGCGCACCGCGCCCTCCAGCGCGGCGTAGCCGCCATAGCTCTCGCCGTAGATGCAGATGCGCCTGGCGTCGGCGTAGCCCTGGTCGATCGCCCAGCGCGTGGCGTCGGTGAGATCGTCCTGCATGCTCAGGCCCCATTGCCGATAGCCGCGGTTTTGGAAGTAGCTGCCGTAACCGCCCGAACCGCGGTAGTTGATCTGCAGCACGGCGTAGCCGCGCGAGGCGAGCAACTGGACTTCTGGATCGAACTGCCAGAGGTCGGCAATGCCGTGCGGGCCGCCGTGCGGCAGCACGATCAATGGATAAGGCCTGGCGCCTGCCGGCAGGGTCAGGAAGCCATGCAGCAGTAGTCCGTCGCGTGCCTTAAGTTCGATCGGTTGCATCGGCTGCATGTGCGCGGGGTCGATCCACGGCATGGCGCTGAACAGATGACTTGCCTTGTGGGTGTCCAGATCGAAGATGTAGTAGTCGCCGGGATCGCGATCGCTGCTCACGCTGACGATGGCGCGCTTTCCGTCGCGCGTGAAGGAGGAAAAGTAGACCAGTTGCCCGGGAAACTTCGCAGCCAGCGCCTTGTTGAGTCGAGCTTCCTGACTATTTTCATCGAGATAGAACAGCGAGCGCCTGCCTTCCTGGGTGATCACGGCGTAGTAGTCCAGTCCGTCGGCTGACTCCAGCAACGGACCCGGATCGGCGAAGCGACCTTGATAAAGAGAGGTGAGCGCGCCGGTCGCCAGCGTCATCGCTTCGATGGCATCGGGCGAATCGCCATGCGTGACACGCACATACAGCTTGCTGTCGTCGCGGTTGAAGCCGATCGGTGCCATCTCCACGCCGGATGTTGCGGGGTCGTTGAGCACCTTCCACGGCGCGCCGGCCGACGGGCGCCACCACACGTCGATGCCGGAGAGATCGTTGTTGGCATACGCCACGCGCACGTGTCCGGCGTGATCGGCAAGCAGATGCGCGTTGCGCGCCGGCGCACTGCCCAGGTCCACGCTGCGTCCGTTGCGCACGTCGATCATCCGCGCCGAGGTGAGGCTGCCCGCGGGATCGGTGGTGAAGGCGTTGACCTCGACCAGGATCTGGTTGTCGCCGACAGGACGCCAGAGCATGGGTTGGGCATAGGCGTCGCGCGGTTGGACCTTGCCGGCTCCGGCGCCCGGCTGCGTTGGGCTCGCGCGATAGCCGAACAGATCGATCTGGCCGCCGCCATCGACGTCGATGGCGAACAGTTCGCCGGTGGGTATGGGCGTATCAACGCCGCCTTGTTGCCGGGCGATGGTGGCGACGATGCGCTTGTCGCCGACCCAGAAATAGTCGTGGATCAGCGCATGCGCGCCCGAGCGCAGCAGATGTACCGCCTTGCCGGTCCTGGCATCGAGGATGGCCAGCAGGTTGCCGTACGGATTGCCAGGCTCGGGTACCAGTGTGCCGATGTAGGTGCCGTCGGGCGACATGCTCACCTGGGAGAAGTCGGGCTGTCGTATGAAGTTGCCGATCGGCGGAAGCTGGTGGGGCGATGGCGCGGTCGTCGCGCCGTCATCGGCCCATGCGTAGCTCGCGCACACAAGGCACAGCAGCACAGACAAAAATCCCCATTTACGTTTATCCATCCAAATCCCCCGGAGGATTTGCGGCGCTGCGACGATACGCACGCGTCGGTTGAATAAAGCCTTCGACGCCGCGCGCAGTTCTGCTAGGCTCCGTGAAGGACTGCGAAAACTCAAGCGATGACTACCGACACTCACTCCCGCCGTACCAAAATTGTTGCCACCCTGGGCCCCGCCACCGACGCGCCGGGCATGCTCGAACGAATCATCGGCGAAGGCGTGAATGTCGTTCGCCTCAACCTTTCCCACGGCAAATCCGACGACCATCGCGCCCGCGCGACGGCGGTGCGCAAGGCGGCGGAGAAGCTGGGCATTGAAGTAGGCATCCTCGCCGACCTGCAGGGTCCGAAGATCCGCGTCGAACGTTTTGCCAACGGCCCGGTGGAGTTGCGCGAAGGCGAGCCGTTCGTGCTCGATTGCCGCGACGATGCACCGCCCGGCGACGAGACCCGCGTGGGCGTGAGCTACCTGGGCCTGCCCAGGGACGTGAACGCGGGCGACGTGCTGTTGCTCGACGACGGCCTGGTGGCGTTGACCGTGATCGACGTCGCCGGCACCGAGATCCGCTGCAAGGTGCTGATCGGCGGACGTCTTTCCGATCGCAAAGGTTTGAATCGGCAGGGCGGCGGCTTGTCCGTGTCGGCGCTGTCGGAAAAGGACAAGGCCGACATCAAGCTTGCCGCCGAGATCGGCGCGGATTTCCTGGCCGTCTCTTTCGTGCGCTCGGGCGCGGACATGGATCTGGCGCGCCGCTTGCTGCACGAAGCCGGCGGCAAGGCTTCGCTGGTGGCCAAGATCGAGCGCGCGGATGCCATTCCCGTGCTTGGCGAAATCATCGACGCCTCCGACGTGGTGATGGTGGCGCGCGGCGACCTGGGCGTGGAAATCGGCGATGCGGAGCTGCCGGGCCTGCAGAAAAAAATCATCCGCGAGGCGGTGCAGCGCAACCGCGCCGTGATCACCGCCACCCAGATGCTGCAGTCGATGGTGCGCTCGCCCATCCCCACGCGCGCCGAAGTGCTTGACGTGGCCAACGCGGTGATCGACGGCACCGACGCGGTGATGCTGTCGGAGGAGTCGGCCGCCGGCGCGCACCCCGACAAGGCCGTGGCCGCGCTGCGCCGCATCTGCCTCGGTGCCGAACGCCAGTTCGAGCCGAAGGAAGACCTGGCCACCGCCGGCCATCGCCTGGACCGTACCGACCAGGCCATCGCCCTGGCGGCGATGCTGCTGGCCAATCAGATCGGCGCGCGCGCCATCGTGGCGCTGACCGAATCGGGTGCTACCGCGCAATGGCTGTCGCGCTATCGCAGTGCGGTGCCGATCTACGCATTGTCGCCGTTCGACGACGCGCGCCGCCGCATGTTGATGCTGCGCGACGTGCAGCCGGTGAAGTTCACCCATGACACCTTGAATCCGGCGGTGTCCGCGCGCGAAGCGGTGCGTCAGCTGTTTGCGCTGGGCAAGCTCTCCGAAGGCGATCGCGTGGTGCTGACCCACGGCGACCACATCGGCCGCGGCGGCGGCACCAATACGCTGAAGGTGCTGTCGGTGGGCGCGGACGGCATGGTCGAAAGCCTGCGCGATCTGTGAACGAGGGTGCCGGCCCGTGGCGCGCATGCGCCGCGGGTTGGTTAGACTACTCTCGTCTCTTGGCGACACATCGGAGGTATGTCATGCGCGCTTTGACTCTTTTGGGCCAATCCCTGGTGGCCGCCGCTGTCCTGGCCGCCGGCATGCCCGCCGTTGCCCAGGAGGCGCGCAAGATCGCGCCGGACCAGCTCTACCACGACTGGATCCTGATCAACCATCGCGATCAGGGCGTGTCCGTGGACCTGCCCAACAGTGGCGTCAATATCTACAAGCCCGGTTGCGTTGCGGTGACCTTCCTCATTGGCTCGGACGGCAAGCCGATGGATCTTCAGGTCGCCAAGATCGCGCCGCCCAGCGACCTGGGCAAGGCCGCCATCAGCGCGGTCTCGCAGTTCGAGTACGGTCCCTCGCTGAGCAACAACGAGCACAAGCCGGTCGCCACGTATTACATCGTTCCGTTCAACGCTCCGAACGACCAGGCCAAGCGGGACGCCTTGACGGCCCAGTGCAAGCTCCCGGGCTACGGCGCGGCCTGACCACGGCGCCGTTCGCAGGCCCCGCACACCCCCGGCCGGGCGCCTCCGGCCGGTTGGGTCTATAATCGCGCCTTTTCCAAGCCTAGCCGCCCCCTCGGGTGGGTTCCCGTCTTGCGGCCTCATGCCGCCCAAGCGTTACGGAGTCGTCCTATGAGCATTGAAGATCTCGAGAGCATCGCCCTGGCGATGGTCGCACCCGGCAAGGGCATCATCGCCATCGATGAGTCGACCGCTACCATCAAGAAGCGCTTCGAGGCGGTCGGCATCGAAAACAACGAAGAGAATCGCCGCGCCTACCGCGAGCTGCTGCTCACCGCGCCCAACCTCAGCGAGCACATTTCCGGCGCGATCCTCTATGACGAGACGATCCGCCAGTCCACCAAGGACGGCGTGCCGTTCACCCAGGTGATGAAGAAGAACGGCATCATCCCCGGCATCAAGGTCGACAAAGGCCCGGTGCCGCTGGCCGGCTTCCCGGGCGATGTGGTCACCGAAGGCCTCGACGGCCTGCGCGAGCGCCTGGCCGAATACGTCAAGCTCGGCGCGCAGTTCGCCAAGTGGCGCGCGGTGATCAACATCAGCGAAGACAACCCCAGCTCCACCGCCATCGAAGCCAACTGCCACGCGCTGGCCCGCTACGCCGCACTGTGCCAGGAAGCCGGGCTGGTGCCGATGGTCGAGCCGGAAGTGATCATGGACGGCGACCACAGCATCGAAGTCAGCTACGAAGTGCACGAAGCCGTGCTGCGTAGCCTGTTCAACGCGCTGTATGAGCAGAACGTGCTGCTGGAAGGCACCATCCTTAAGGTCAGCATGGTGATTCCGGGCAAGGATGCGGACGACCAGGCCAGCGTCGAAGAGGTGGCCGAGGCCACCGTGCGCGTGCTCAAGACCACCGTGCCGGCCACGCTGCCGGGCATCGTGTTCCTCTCCGGCGGTCAGACCGACGAACAGTCCACCGCGCACCTCAATGCGATGAACCGCATGGGCCCGCATCCGTGGCCGCTGTCCTTCTCCTACGGTCGCGCCATGCAGCAGGCGGCATTGAAGCTGTGGTCCAAGGACATGAAGGCCAACTACACCGAAGCGCAGAAGACCGTCGCGCTGCGCGCGAAGGACAACGGCCTGGCCGCGCTGGGCCAGTGGAAGGGCTGATCGATCGTTTTTGATCGGCGCACAAGCCTGCGGTACAAAAAAGAGAACGCCTTTCGGGCGCTCTCTTTTTTTGCGTGTCCCTCACCGTTGGGGAGAGGGTACTTGCGATGCTCAGAAGCGGAATTCCGCCGCCACCGTTACGGCGTTGGTATCCAGCTGCGCGCCGTGGTTGCGGTTGGAGCCGTCGTAGTAATTGTAGTTAACGCCCACGCTCCACTTCTGGTTGATGTTGTAGCCCACGCCCACGCCCGCGTAGTAACGGGTACGGTCAAAGCGCTGGTAGCTGGGGTTGGGGCCGTTGGTCAGGCCCTGGCCTTCGGCGAAGAAGGCACCGCCGCGCACTTCGCCGTACCACTTGGGCGTGAAGTTGTAGCGCAGGTTCGCGCCCAGCGTCGGACCGTACAGCTTGGAGCGCAGCGAGGAATCGCCGCGTGCGCCGCGCGCATCCTGTTGGCCCAGGTATTCATAGCCCGCTTCCAGGCCCAGCGAGGTGGTCTGATTGAGGGCGAAGCGATAACCGCCCTTGATGCCGCCGACGACATCGCCGTTGGAATCGTACGCGCCCTTGTTGACTTCGCCGTAGCCGGCTTCGGCGCCAACGTACCAGCCCTGCTGGGCAAGCTGCTGCGTGGAGGTTTCCTGGGCGAAGACCGTGGGGACGGCCGCAAAGCCGGCGGTAGCGAGGGCGATAGCAAACAGAGTCTTTTTCATGAGGGGTATTCCTTTTGATCCTTCGATCGTGATCTGTGTCCAGCCCGCGGCGCCTTGGGGAGAGGTGAAGCCGCGGCCGAGCGATCCGTCCCGTGACGGTGCTGGTTCGCTAGATAAGGACGACCGGAGGGGTTTCAATACCCATCAGTACAGTATTTTGGAAAATTCATGGGCGCCCGCACGCCCGCGACCGATGGCGAGGATCGACCCCGCGTGGCGACAGTCGGACACCGATCGGCGACAATAGGTGACTTTCCCCGCTGTCCGCTTTGGAGACACCCCTGATGACCACGCGCCGCGAACTTGCCAATGCCGTCCGCGCCCTAGCCATGGATGCTGTTGAAGCCGCCAACTCCGGCCATCCCGGTATGCCGATGGGCATGGCCGATATTGCCCAGGTGCTGTGGAACGACCATCTGAAGTTCAATCCCACCAACCCGAAGTGGCCCGACCGCGACCGCTTCGTGCTCTCCAACGGGCATGGCTCCATGTTGCAGTACGCGCTGCTGCACCTGACCGGCTACGACCTGCCGATCGAGCAGATCAAGCGCTTCCGCCAGCTGCATTCCAAGACCGCCGGCCACCCGGAAGCGAGCGAAACGCCAGGCGTGGAAACCACCACCGGTCCGCTGGGCCAGGGCTTCGCCAACTCGGTAGGTTTCGCGCTGGCGGAAAAAGTGCTGGCCGCGCATTTCAATCGCCCCGGCCACACCATCGTCGATCACCACACCTATGTGTTCATGGGCGACGGCTGCATGATGGAAGGCGTTTCGCACGAAGCGGCCTCGCTGGCCGGCACCTGGAAGCTGGGTAAGCTGATCGCGGTGTATGACGACAACAACATCTCCATCGACGGCGAAGTGCAGGGCTGGTTCACCGACGACACGCCCAAGCGTTTCGAAGCCTACGGCTGGAACGTGATCCGCGGCGTCGATGGGCACGATGCCCAAGCCGTGCAGAAAGCCTTTGCCGACGCCCTCGCGCAAAGCGAAAAGCCCACCCTGATCTGCTGCAAGACCATCATCGGCTTCGGCGCGCCGCACAAGCAGGGCAAGGAAGAATCGCACGGCGCCGCGCTCGGCAAGGCCGAAGTGGCCGCCGCGCGCGACGAGCTGGACTGGCGCTATCAGCCCTTCGAGATCCCCGCCGAGATCTACGCCGCGTGGGACAAGAAGAAAGCCGGCGCCGAACGCGAGCAGGCCTGGAACGAGACGTTCGCCCAATACAAGGCCGCGTATCCGGAACTGGCCGCCGAATTCCACCGCCGTACCGCGGGCGAGCTGCCCGCCGACTGGGCCAGCAAGTCGCAGGCGTTCATCGACAAGCTGCAGGCCGATGGCGTGGACGTGGCCTCGCGCAAAGCCTCGCAGATGACGCTCGACGCCTTCGGCCCGCTGTTGCCCGAACTGGTGGGCGGCTCGGCGGACCTTGCCGGTTCCAATCTCACCATGTGGAAGGGCAGCAAGAACATCACCGGTCCCGATGGCAACTACGTGCACTATGGCGTGCGCGAATTCGGCATGAGCGCCATCGCCAACGGCATCAGCCTGCACGGCGGCCTGCTGCCCTACGACGGCACCTTCCTGGTGTTCTCCGACTACGCCCGCAACGCGGTGCGCATGGGCTGCCTGATCCCGGCGCACGTTGTGCACGTGTACACGCATGATTCGATCGGCCTTGGCGAAGACGGCCCCACCCATCAGCCGATCGAACATCTCGGCTCGCTGCGCCTGATTCCGAACAACCGCGTGTGGCGGCCGTGCGATGCGGTGGAATCGGCGGTGTGCTGGAAGGTGGCGATCGAGCGCAAAGCCGGCCCGTCGTGCCTGATCTTCTCGCGCCAGACGCTCAAGCATCAGCAGCGCAGCGCCCAGCAGGTGGCCGATATCGCGCGCGGTGCCTACGTGCTTTCCGATCCGGCGGACACCCGGTTCAAGGCCATCCTGATCGCCACCGGTTCCGAAGTGGAGCTGGCGATGGAAGCGGCCCGCACGCTGGCGCAGCAGAACGTGCCGGTGCGCGTGGTGTCGATGCCGTGCACCGAGGAATTCGATGCGCAGCCGCTGGAATACCGCGAAGCGATCCTGCCCGGCTGGTGCCGCGCGCGCGTCGCGGTGGAAGCGGCCGCGGTCGATTTCTGGGGCAAGTACGTGGGCCTGGACGGCGCCGTGGTCGGCATGACCACCTACGGCGCATCCGCGCCGGCGCCGGCCTTGTTCGAATACTTCGGCTTCACCGTTTCGCACGTGGTCGATACGGTCAAGCGCGTCATCGGCTGAGCCCGCGCCCGGTGCCCTCTCCCTTGCGGGGGAGAGGGCCGGGGTGAGGAGCCGGCCTCGCGAAGCCATGCTAGACACCCCGCCACCATGACGGCGGCGTGATGGATGATGCGGCAAGGTGCAAGCGCGCCTTAATGCGCCTGCGCCATCAAACGCTCGCCAATGTCGTGGCCACCCCAAACGCAATCGCCATCACCACGCCCACCGCCACGCACGCGCTACCCGCGCGGATACGCCGCGCATCGACGCGCGGAATCAACCGCCACAGCGCCGCGACACCCACCAGCATCGACAGCACCAGCGCTGCGCGAAACGTACCGCTGACGATCAGCGGCCCGAACGGTGCGCGCGTCACGCCTACATGCACGGCCGCCACGGCGCCGATCAGCAAGGTCAGCAGGCACCAGACCAGGCACGCCAGGTAAACGCGGTTGAACACCACCGGCGCTCGCTCGCTCCAGCGCAACACGATCCACGCGATCACGGCGGGCAACACGGCCCCCACGCTGCTGAACAATACCCACCAGATGAGGCTGCTGAGCAGCGTAAGCACGCTTGTCATGCGGTTTCCTTAAGGATGCTCTGATTCATGCTTCGCAGGTGGCCTTCTGGACATCACCCCATCAAGTCAATTTATGGTGCGGGTGACACCTACGAAGAATTATTCAGAGCATCCTTCAGACCCAGGCGACGCAGCAGTTTATCCATCAGCCATGCCGGCCCAACCAGAAGGTAAGCCAAGTCGGTAAAGAAGCTCGGGCGACGCCCCTCGAACAGGTGGCCGACGAACTGCCCGATCCAGGCCAGCACAAACACGCCGATGCCCAGCTGCAGCAGATGCATCGCACCGACCCGCTGCAACAGGCCCCAGCAGCTGAGCGCAAACAAGCTCAACACGATCAGCAATGCGCCGCCAAGCCAATGCGAATGTTTCCAATACCACGTAAACGCCAGCACGATGGCGAACACCGACCACGCGCCAGGACGCAGCAGTGAGGGCGGCACCGGCGCGGTCCACAGCATGGCGATGGCGCTCCACACGATCAACGGCACGCAGATCCAGTGCAACGCCTGGTTGACCGGATGCTGATGATCACGACTGTAGCTGTCCAGCCAGTCGCGCATGCTGCGTGCCTCGTGCCGGGATTGCCGTGACATCATCCGCGTGCGCCGCTCCGGGAGAATAGATAGGTGGGTTTAGTCCAGCGTGAAGCCGGCCAGGCGTTGCAGCGCCTGGGCGTATTTCGCGGCGGTACCCTCGATTACCTCGGCGGGAACCTTCGGGCCGGGCGCCTGCTTGTTCCAGTCCAGCGTTTCCAGGTAGTCACGCACGAACTGCTTGTCGTAGCTCGGCGGGCTGATGCCGACCTGGTATTGGTCGGCCGGCCAGAAGCGCGAGGAATCGGGTGTGAGCATTTCGTCCATCACATACAGCTTGCCGTGCTCGTCGGTGCCGAACTCGAACTTGGTGTCGGCAATGATGATGCCGCGTTCGGCGGCGAAGGCCGCGGCCCACTTGTAGATGGCGAGCGTGGCGTGACGCACTTGCTCGGCCAGGTCCTCGCCGACGGCTTCGACGACGGCGTCGAAGCTCACGTTTTCGTCGTGATCGCCCACCGCGGCCTTGGTCGAGGGGGTGAAGATCGGTTCGGGCAGCTGCTGGGCCTGGCGCAACCCCGCCGGCAGCCGGATGCCGCACAGCGAACCGGTGGCCTGGTAGTCCTTCCAGCCCGAGCCGATCAGGTAGCCGCGCGCGATCGCTTCCACCGGCACCGGCTTCAAGCGCTTGGTGACCACCGCGCGCTTGCTGTAAAGCGCCAGGTCCGTGCCCGCGGGCAGCACCTCTTCCAGCGGCGTGTGCAGCAGGTGGTTGGGCACGATATCGGCGGTCTTGCCGAACCAGAAATTGGAAATCTGCGTAAGCATTTCGCCCTTGCCCGGAATCGGATCGGGCAGCACCACATCGAAGGCCGAGAGGCGGTCGCTGGCTACGATCAACAGGCGGTTGCCGCTCAGGGCATAGACATCGCGCACCTTGCCGCGGTGGATCAGATCCAGGCCGGGCAGGTTCGATTGCAGCAGGGTGGTGGGCACAATGCGCTCCGATCGGTGTGACAAGCGGGCTATTGTAACGGTCCGGGGCGCCGGACACTGCTAGAATCGCGCGCTTTACATCCGCCCATTGCCGATCGCCCGTTACCGATGCGAACCGTACTGATCGCGGCACTCGGTCTGACCTGTGCCATGCCAGCGCTTGCCGCCGATACGCCGTCCAAACCGGTGCGGCTGGGTCTGTGCGCGGCCTGCCACGGTGAAACGGGCATGGCGCAGATACCCGGCGCGCCGAACCTGGCCGGCCAGCGCCTGGATTACCTGCGCAAGGCGCTGAAGGATTACCGCGACGGCAGCCGCGACGTGCCGCTGATGCGCGCGGCCATCGGCCCGGTGAGCGACGCCGACCTGGATCAGCTGGCGCGCTGGTACAGCGCGCAGACACCGCAACCACAGGCCGCCACGCAGCCATGAGCTACACCTATACCTTCTGGTTCGCCGTGATGGGATTGTTCATGGGGCGCGGCATCGTCGGCGCGGCCGTGGGCGCCATCCTGGGCTTCGTGTTCGACAACCTGCGCTTCAATCAGCGCCGCAGCGCGATCCCCGAATCGGGCGGCTACGTCTCCCCGCTGTTCGCCTTGCTTGGGGCAGTCGCCAAGTCGGACGGGCGCGTGTCGGAAGCCGAAATCGCCGTGATCGAGCGCCTGATGGCGCGCATGGGGCTGGACAACAGCCACCGCCAGATCGCCATCCAGGCCTTCAACACGGGCAAGCAGCCGGAATTTGACGTCACCGGCCCGATCAACGCCTTGCGCCAATGGGTGGGCCTGCGCCGCGACCACGCGTTTCCAGTGCTGGACGTGGTGATCGAAACGGTGCTGGCCGAAGGCAATCCCTCGCCCGAGAAAATGGCAATCCTGCGGCAACTGGCGTTTGCGTTGCGCATCAGCGACATGGAACTGATGGCGCTGATGGCCATGAAGGGTTACGTGTGGCAGGGCGCGGCCGGCGCGCGCGGCGCGCGAGGGGCGCATGCCGGCGGCTATGTGCCGCCGCAGCGCACGACGCAGGGGCCCGATCCGTACGCCGTGCTCGGCATCGCGCGCGACGCGGACGACCGTGCCATCAAGCGCGCCTACCGCAAGTTGATTTCCGAGCACCACCCCGATCGCCTGGGCGACCTGCCCGAAGAGATGCGCAAGCGCGCCGAGGCGCGTGCGAGCGAGATCAACGCGGCCTATGAGCGGATCAAGGCCGAACGCGGTTTCAAATAGCGCCGTTCCCGCGCCGTCGGGGCGGCGGGGGCGCCAAGTTCGGCCGCATGGCAAAATCGCCGCTTGCGGCAAATGTTTCGATGCATCTTCAGCGGCGCGGTATCGACGGCCGTCTTCCAGTCCCCAAGGCCAAGGTTCGCCATGAGCAAGCAATCGACGATTATCGCCCCCTCCATCCTTTCCGCCGATTTCGCGCGGCTGGGCGAGGACACCGCCAAGGTGCTGGCCGCCGGCGGCGACTGGGTGCACTTCGATGTGATGGACAACCACTACGTGCCCAACCTCACCATGGGCCCGATGGTGCTCAAGGCGCTGCGCGATTACGGCATTGCCGCGCACATCGACGTGCACCTGATGGTCAAGCCGGTGGATCGCATCGTGCCGGACTTCGCCAAGGCCGGCGCCAACGGCATCAGCTTCCATCCGGAAGCGAGCGAGCACGTGGACCGTACCCTGGGCCTGATCAAGGATTCGGGCTGCGAAGCGGGCCTGGTGTTCAATCCGGCCACGCCGCTGAACTGGCTCGACCACGTGCTGGACAAGCTGGACCTGATCCTGATCATGTCGGTGAACCCGGGCTTCGGCGGGCAGAAATTCATTCCCTCGGCGCTGGACAAGCTGCGGCAAGTGCGCCGCCGCATCGACGAAAGCGGCCGCGCGATCCGCCTGGAAGTGGATGGCGGCGTCACCGCCGACAACATCGGCCAGATCGCCGCCGCCGGCGCCGATACCTTCGTGGCCGGCTCGGCCATCTTCAATGCGCCCGACTATCAGGCAGTGATTCAGCGCATGCACGCCAGCGTCGGCTGAACGGCGCCGGGTGAGACCAGGAAAAAGAAAGGCCCGGCACAGGGGGAAGTCTGCGCCGGGCTGGAGGGGCGTCGAAAGACGCTAGAGGAGACACCTTCGGCAGAAGCGACTTGTCCGGGACTGGAGGACGGGAGGCTCGGCCGTCGTTCCAGACCAGGGCGAGTTCCACGGCTTATGGATCACGCGCCTGCCGATAATTGGGACAGGGTCGGATCCGGTTGGTTCCCGAATTCGGGAAAAAATTTACGGCCGCTCAAAAAAATCCCCTCCGCAAGCGTGGAGGGGAAAGGAACGTCGGTCGGGAATGATCGGGATACGGCTTGGAAGCGCGGTTTTGGCGGCGGCTCATCCGGCGGTGCGACGGGCCCGCGTCCTTGCCGGCCCATCGCACCCTTACCTTCCACGGCTGCTACCAGAACACGGTCAGGGGAGACTCAACAGCAGGCCCAGCACCAGCGCACCCAGGGCCAGCATCACGCGCAAAGGCTCAAAGCCGCGGAGTTCGGCGTTGGGGTCGATCGAGGGGTCGGCGCGCATGAGGTCGGTCCGGTGTGGGCTTGGGGCTATCACACACCCCAGCCCGGCGCGCCAACCGGCGCCAGCGGGGCGATCGGCCGATGGAATCTGGCAGAACGCGGGCAAAAGCCCCACCCGGCTTGCGCAAGCGCGACCCGCATAGCAACCTGCGCGCCATCATCACGAGGAATCCGCACGCCATGGGACGCAACATTGCCATCGTCGAAGATGAGCCGCTGATCCGCGCCAACTATGTGGAGGCGCTCAATCGGTTCGGCTACGACACGCGCGGCTACGGTTCGCGCCAGGAGGCTTCCAACGCATTCGGCATACGCCTGCCGGAGCTGGTGATCATCGACATCGGCCTGGGCGACGAGCCGGAAGGCGGGTTCGATCTGTGCCGCGAGCTGCGCGCACGCTCGGCGACCTTGCCGATCATTTTCCTCACCGCGCGGGATTCGGATTTCGACGTGATTTCCGGCCTGCGCCTGGGCGCCGACGACTACCTCAGCAAGGACACCAGCCTGCATCAGCTGGCCGCGCGCATTGCCGCGCTGTTCCGCCGGATCGAATCGCTGAAGGCGCCGGCATCGAGCGAAACGGTGATCGGGCATGGCCCGCTCAAGCTCGAATCCGAGCGCATGCGCGTAAGCTGGAACGACGTGGAAGTGCCGCTTACCGTGACCGAGTTCTGGATGGTGCACACGCTGGTGCGTTTTCCCGGCCACGTGAAAAACCGCGACCAGCTGATGCGCGAGGCGGAGCTGGTGGTGGATGACGCCACCATTACCTCGCACATCAAGCGCATCCGCAAGAAATTCATTGCGGTGGCGGCGGACTTCGATGCCATCGAGACCGTGCACGGCGTGGGTTACCGGTGGCGTCCGTGATTCGGGTCGTTTTGGCGCTCTTTGCGCTGTTTGTCCTGGTTGGGGCGGCAGTCGCAAACGATCAAGGCGGCGGCGTGCTTGTCTATGGAGGCAGCGGCAAAGCCGGGTGGGGCATCATGGCGGACGTTCCGCAAGGCTGGACGTCGGACTGTTGCACGTATGCCAAGGCCATCGGTGTCAATTTGGCGCTGTATCAAGGCGAATGGACCGGAAAGCCGGAGCGGGTGATCTTGCTCAACGTTTGGGATCGAACGCTGCCAACGCTCCAGGCTGAACTTGATGCTGATCGCCGGCAATACATGCAGCGCGATCCGAAGGCGACGATTGAACCGCTGCCCATCGTCGCGTCGGCAAACATGGTCTGCAAGGGAGTGTTCTACCGCGGCTCGGACCATGAGGACGATGCGGTGGTCTTTTGCGAGCCTCCCACGTCCAGCGGCGTGCGAGTGAGTTGGTCGATGACCGTGGCCGATGCCGATCCGGAACGTTCGAACTTGCTCAAGATATTCGCCCACATTGCAGGCAGGGCCAATTACATGTCGTGCAGGTCAGGATGCAGCTCGACGCCGAATGCCCGTGGCCATTAACCTTTTGCGTCGCCGTTCGCTTCGCGTCGCTTTCGAATGACCCTGCGCCACAAACTGCTGCTCGTTGCGCTCTGCACGCTGGCGCTGCCCGTGGCGGGCTGGTTGTATGTGCGCCAGATGGAAACCTTGCTGCGCCAGGGCCAGGAGCAGGCGCTGATGGCGACGGCCACCGCCGTGGCGCGCAGCCTTGCCGTCACCGACGCGCCGCTGCCGCTGGCGGGCAAGGGGTGGTACGTACAGCAGGCGGTCAGCCCCATCACGGTGGATGGCTATGGCGACGACTGGGCGCCGATGACGCCATGGAGCCAGTCGCTGGGCAAGAACGCCAAGCTGCTGCTGGCCGAGGACGACAACGGCTTCTATCTCTACATCGACGTGCGCGTCAGCCGCCGCACGCGCGCGGACGCGGCCGATCCCAATGCGTTGTCGGCCGATCATGTGATCTTGGATCTGTACCAGGGCGACCAGCACCGGCGTTACCTGCTGGCCAGCGCGGCACCGGGTGCCTTCACGGCGTTGCCGCTGGATCCCCCCAGCGGCGAATTGCCCGACCGCATCACCGGCCAGTGGCAAGAGGACGGCAGCGGCTATCGCGCCGAACTGGGCTTGCCGCGCGGCCTGGGGCTGACTTCGCTGGGTGTGGGCGTATACACGGCGGTGGACGGCGGCAACCCGATGGCGGCGGACGTGCGTCCGCTGTGGCGCTACTCGCCCGATCTTTCGCAGGAGCTTTCGCGCCTCGCGCCCGAGGATACGCGCGCGCGCCTGCTGGCGCCGGCCGGCTGGCTGCTGGCGCAGACCGGACGCTTGTCCACCACCGGGCCGCAGCCGGGCTGGCTGTCGTCGTTCGTGTACCGTTCGCTGCTCGCCAATCCGCTGGAGGATGCCGAACCCTGGACCTCCGACGCGCCGCGCCTGGATCTGCCCGAAGTGCAGGGCGCGCGCGCGGGCCAGCCCACCGCGATCTGGCGCCAGGGCGAGCAGCGCGACAGCGTGGTGCTGGCCACCGCCGTGCCGGTGGAGCGCGATCACAGCGTGGTCGGCGTGCTGCTGCTGGAGCAGGCCAGCCGCGCGGTGCCGTTGCTGGCCAACCGCGCGTTCCTCAGCCTGTTGCTTACCAGCTTCGGCGTGATGCTGGTGGCCGGCGCGATCCTGCTGCTGTTCGCCACGCGCCTGAGCTTGCGCCTAAGTCGCTTGCGCGACGCGGTGGAGCGCGCGCAGATCAACGATGGACGTCTGGACGGCCAGATGATCCAGGGCCAATTTCCGATGGCGCAGTCCGACGACGAAATCGGCGACCTGGCGCGAAGCTTCCAGCGTCTGTTCGAAGCTGTCGGCGGCTATACCGACTACTTGCGCACGCTGGCGTCGAAGCTGTCGCACGAACTCAATACGCCGCTGGCGATCGTGAAATCCTCGCTGGACAACCTTGAGCACGCCGAACTCTCCAACGAGGCCCAGCCTTACCTGGCCCGCGCGCGCGACGGGGTTGCGCGCCTGGGCACGCTGGTGCGCGCGATGAGCGAAGCCAGCCGGATGGAACGCGCGATCGCCGCGGCCGAGCCGGAGGACGTGGATCTGGTCGATGTGGTGCGCGGTTGCGCGGACGCCTATCGCCCCCTGGCCGGCATGCGCCAGCTCGATTGCGCGCTGCCTGACCAGCCCGTCCACCTGCACGGCGCGCCCGAACTCATCGCGCAGGCGCTGGACAAATTGTTCGACAACGCCTTGTCGTTCACGCCTGCCGATGGCTGGTTGCGGCTGAGCCTGCGCGCCGTCGAGGGTGGCGCGGAGATCGAGCTGGCCAACCAGGGCCCGCCGTTGCCGGCGGCGATGCAGGGGCGGCTGTTCGATTCGCTGGTCAGCCTGCGCGACAAAGCCACGCCCGGCGACGCGCCGCATCTGGGATTGGGCCTTTATGTGGTGCGCCTGGTCGCGGAACGGCACGGTGGCCTTGCCGCCGCCCGCAATCTCGAAGATGGATCGGGCGTGGCGTTCAGCCTGCGCCTGCATGGCATGCCCAGGCAACGATTGGCCGGTTGACCGGTACATACGTTTCCCTGCGTGCAGCAGGGGGAGGGTCAAGGCGGAGCCAAGCCCATCCGCCGTGCGGCACGCTCGTGCGACCCTTCCCCGGCCTCCCCCGGCAGGGAAAGAAGCCGTTCCACGCGAGCATTGATCGCCCATCCCTATACAATCCCCCTCCTACGCTTCACCCAATGGATTTCCCCCACGTGATTTCTCGCGACGAATTCGATGCGCTGGCCGCGCAAGGGCACACTCGTATCCCGTTGGTGCGCGAAGTGTTCTCCGACCTGGACACGCCGCTGTCGGTCTACCTGAAGCTGGCCGACGGTCCCTACACCTTCCTGTTCGAATCGGTCGAGGGCGGCGCGACCTGGGGGCGCTATTCGATCATCGGCCTGCCGGCCCGGCGCGTGTATCGCCTGCGTGGCCACGAGCTGGAAGTGGAAGAGGCCGGCGAGGTGATCGAGCGGCGCCACCTGGACGATCCGCTCGCTGAAATCGAGGCGTTGCGCCAGCAGTTCGACGTGCCGCGCCTGCCGCAGCTGCCTGCGTTCAGCGGTGGCCTGGTGGGTTATTTCGGCTTCGAGACCATCGGCTACATCGAGCCGCGCCTGGCGCGGTGGGATCGCCCGGACGAACTGGGCACGCCGGACGTGTTGCTGATGCTGGCCGAAGAGGTGGCGGTTTTCGACAACCTCAAGGGCCGCCTGTACCTGATCGTGCACGCCGATCCCGCCCAGCCGCAGGCCTATGCGCATGCCCAGCGCCGCCTGGACGCCCTCACGCACCGCCTGCGCCAGGGCGGCGCTTCCTACCCGCAGCTTACGCAGTCGACCGCGCTCAACGAGAGCGATTTCAAATCCTCCTTCACGCGCGAAGAATTCGAAGCGATGGTCGAGCGCGCCAAGGAGTACATCCGCGCCGGCGATATCTTCCAGGTGGTGCCCTCGCAACGCCTGAGCGTGGGTTTCAACGCACGGCCGGTGGACGTCTACCGCGCGCTGCGCGCGATGAACCCCTCGCCGTACATGTATTTCGTCGACCTGGGCGATACGCAGATCGTCGGTTCCTCCCCGGAAATCCTCGCGCGCATGAAGGACGGCAAAGTCGTGGTGCGTCCGCTCGCCGGCACGCGCAAGCGCGGCGCCACCGAGGAGGAGGACCGCGCGCTCGAAGCCGAATTGCTGGCCGATCCGAAAGAACGCGCCGAGCACGTGATGCTTATCGACCTTGGGCGCAACGACATCGGCCGCATCAGCGAAACGGGCACGGTCGAGGTGAGCGAATCGTTCGTGGTCGAACGCTATTCGCACGTCATGCACATCGTCTCGCAGGTGCAGGGCAACGCCAGGCCGAACCTCAGCTACATGGACGTGCTCAAAGCCACCTTCCCGGCCGGCACGCTGAGCGGCGCGCCGAAGATCCGCGCCATCGAGATCATCCAGGAGCTCGAACCCTACAAGCGCAACATCTACGCCGGCGCGATTGGCTGGATCGGCTGGTGGGGCGATGCGGACACCGCCATCGCCATTCGCACGGCAGTAATCCAGAACGGCCGCCTCCACGTGCAGGCGGGCGCGGGCATCGTCTACGACTCCGATCCGGCGTGCGAATGGGAAGAGACGATGAACAAGGGCCGGGCGCTGTTCCGCGCCGTGGCGCAGGCTGCGAAAGGACTTTGAGTCATGCCGCGTAACCGTGTTCGTTTTGGCTATCTGGCCGTCATGTCGATGCTGGCATGCACATCGTCGTTATCCGCGCGCGATGCGTCGCAAGGCTGGCCGGATACGCCGCTCGCCCGCACGCAGGCCTTGGCGGAATTGCAGACGCTCAATGCGCAACTGCTCAGCCATCCAAGCGCAACGCTGACGCTGGAACGATGGTGCGGCGCGCACCATCTTGCGCCGCAGGCGAAGGTGATTGCGCAACGCGTGCACGGTGCGGACAAGCCGCTGCCCGAGGGCGCACGCGCCTTGCTCGGCATCGGCCCGGACGAGCCCGTGCGCTATCGCCGCGTGGCGCTTAGCTGCGGCGGTGTGGTGCTGTCGGACGCGGACAACTGGTACGTGCCCGCACGCCTCACCCCCGACATGAACAAGCAGTTGGACAACTCCGACATCCCGTTCGGCAAGGTCGTGCAGCCGCTGCACTTCCGCCGCCAGACGCTGTCGGCCGAACTGCTCTGGTCGCCCTTGCCGGAAGGCTGGGACAGCGGCACCCCCTTGCCGCCTGCCGCCAACCAGCTTTTGGCGATTCCCGACCACGTGCTGCAACACCGCGCCGTGCTTTACACCGGCAACAACCAGCCTTTCAGCCTGGTGGTCGAAAGCTATACCCGCCGGGTGCTTGCACGCCCTTGACCGACAAGGTTGAGGCGTGGCGCGTCCGGCTCCTGTTAATTCCCGATGGGCATATGCCGGCCGGCGGGGCGGCGGTATCATTTTCAAGCCCCTCCCCATGAACTGGCCTGGCAAGTGAGACAGCCATGTTGTTGATGATCGACAATTACGACAGCTTCACCTTCAACCTCGTGCAGTACCTGGGCGAGTTGGGACAAGAGGTGAAGGTGGTGCGCAATGACGCGCTCGATATCGCCGGCATCCGCGCGCTGCGGCCGTCGCACATCATGATTTCGCCCGGTCCCGGCACGCCGGACGACGCGGGGATCTCGCTGGACGTGCTCACCGAACTGGGCGGCGAGATTCCCGTGTTCGGGGTGTGCCTGGGCCATCAGGCCATCGGCCAGGCGTTTGGCGGCAAGGTGATTCGCGCCAAGCAGATCATGCACGGCAAAACGTCTCCGGTGCGCCATCGCGGCCAGGGTGTGTTTGCGGGGCTGCCCGATCCGTTCGAGGCCACGCGCTACCACTCGCTGGTGGTGGAGCAGTCCTCGCTGCCCGATTGCCTGGAGGTCACCGCCTGGACCGAGCATGCGGATGGCAGCATCGACGAGATCATGGGCCTGCGCCACAAGACGCTGGCGGTCGAGGGCGTGCAGTTCCATCCCGAATCCATCCTCACCCAGTACGGCCACGACTTGCTGCGCAATTTCCTGGGCCTGCCGCTGCAAAGCCTCGCGGCATGACCGGGCGGGCCATCACCATCACGCCCCAGCAGGCGCTGCAGCGCACGATCGAGCATCGCGAAATTTTCCACGATGAAATGATCGCCCTGATGCGGCAGATCATGAACGGCGAAGTGAGCCCGCTGATGACCGCCGCGATCATCACGGGCCTGCGCGTAAAGAAAGAAACGGTCGGCGAGATCACCGGCGCGGCGCGGGTGATGCGCGAACTGTCGGCCAAGGTGGATGCGCCGCCGCATCCGCACTTCATCGACATCGTCGGTACCGGCGGCGACGGCGCCTCCAGCTTCAACATTTCCACCGCCTCGATGTTCGTCGCGGCGGCGGCGGGTGCGCGCATCGCCAAGCACGGCGGGCGCAGCGTGTCGTCCAAGTCCGGCAGCGCGGACGTGCTGGAGGCTCTGGGCGCGTGCATCGAGCTGAGCCCGGCCCAGGTGGCCCAGTGCATGGCCCAGACCGACATCGGTTTCATGTACGCGCCCAACCATCATCCGGCCATGAAAATCGTGGCCCCGGTGCGCAAGGAAATGGGCGTGCGCACGCTGTTCAACATCCTTGGGCCGCTGACCAATCCGGCGGGCGCGCCGAACATCCTGATGGGCGTGTTCCATCCGGACCTGGTCGGTATCCAGGTCCGCGCGCTGCAGGCGCTGGGCGCCCATCACGCGATGGTGGTGTGGGGTCGCGACGGCATGGACGAGATCTCGCTGGGCGCGGCCACCCTGGTGGGCGAGCTGCGCAATGGCCAAGTGCACGAGTACGAGATCGAGCCGGAGGATTTTGGCCTTGCCATGGCCTCCAGCCGCAACCTGCGGGTCGATGACGCGGCCCAATCCAAGGCGATGCTGCTCGATGCGCTGCAGGACCGGCACGGCGTGCCGCACGACATCGTCTGCCTGAACGCGGGCGCCGCCCTCTATACCTGCGGCCTGGCCGGGTCCATTGGTAGCGGTATCGAGCTGGCGCGGGCCACCATCGCCAGTGGCGCTGCCCACGCCAAGATGGAAATGTTCGTGGCAACCACGCGCCGACTCGCCGATACTACGGCGTGAAAGGCGCGTAAAATTCCCGGCTCCTGCGTTTCACCCGCTCCCTGTTGACTGCAAGCCCATGACCGACATCCTGCAACGCATCCTTGCTCGCAAGGCGGAAGAGCTTGCCGAGCGCAGCACTAAATTGCCGCTCAAAGAGCTATCGGCGCGCGCGGCCGACATGCCCGATACGCGCGGCTTTTCCGCCGCGATCGAGGCGAAGATCGCCGCCGGTTTGCCCGCCGTCATCGCCGAAGTGAAGAAGGCCAGCCCGAGCAAGGGCGTCATCCGCCCGGAGTTCGACCCGGCCGCGATCGCGCGCAGCTACGAAATGGCCGGAGCGGCCTGCCTTTCGGTGCTTACCGACAAGGACTTTTTCCACGGCTGCGAGGACTTCCTGCAGCAGGCGCGCGCGGCATGCTCGTTGCCGGTGCTGCGCAAGGACTTCGTGATCGATCCCTACCAGGTGTACGAGGCGCGCGCGATCGGCGCCGACTGCATCCTGCTGATTGTCGCGGCACTCGGCGATGCCGATCTGCTGGAATTGTCGCTGCTGGCCGCCGAGCTTGACCTGGACGTGCTGTGCGAAGTGCACGACGCGGAGGAAATGGAGCGCGCGCAGGCTTTGCCGGTGCCGCTGATCGGCGTGAACAATCGCAACCTGCGCACCTTCGAAACCTCGCTCGACACCTCGATCGAGCTGCAGGAGTTGATGGAATACGACCGCGTGCTGGTGGCCGAATCGGGCATCCACACGCCCGCCGACGTGGCACGCCTGCGCGATGCCGGCATCAACGCCTTCCTGGTCGGCGAAGCTTTCATGCGCGCGCCCGATCCGGGCGTGGAGCTGAAGCGGCTGTTCAACACGAACTGACGACCATGGTGACAGGGGACAAGACGGCCACGCCGGAACCTACCGGCGCCCAGGCGAGTGCGTCGCGTGTGGTGCTGTTCGATTTCGACGGCGTGCTGTTTCATGGCGATTCCTTCCGCATGTTCATCCGCCACCGCTACCGGCGCTCGCTGCCGTGCAAACTGCTGGCGCTGCTGACGTCGCCGTGGTGGCTGCTGTGCGGGGTGTTCTCGCGCTGGTGGGCGGCGCGCGCGCTGGTGCATGCGGCGCTGTTTGGCATGAGCCCCAAGCGTTACCAGCAGGCGGTCGAGGCGTTCGCCGAGCAGGTCGTGCGCCGACCGCGCCAGTTCTGCCGCGATGGCCTGCAGGCCCTGCGCAAGCATCTGGCCGCGGGCGACGAGGTGGTGGTGGTTACCGGCTGCGAACAGACGCTGGCAGCGCGATTGCTGGCACAGATCGGCCTGCCGGAAGTGGGCGTGATCGGCTCGCAGTTCAGGCCCGGCTGGTCGGGCATGCGCATCACCGTGCACAACATCGGACGCCGCAAGGTGCAAAGTTTGGCTGCCAAGGGCATAAAAAGCTGGCGCGTCGCCTACGGCGATTCGGTGCATGACATTGCCATGCTCAAGCAGGCGCACCAGGCCGTGCTGGTGAATGGCTCGCTCAAGCTGTGCAAGCGGGTGGAAAAGGCGCTGGGGCGGCCGGTCGCGCGCGTGGAGTGGTACTGATCTTGCCTTGGGAAGCTCGCGGGTTACGCCGTTGCCCCCTCTCCGGGGTGGGGGAGGGAGCGGGAGGAGCGGCCATCCTGCCCGATGCTTCCGCACGAACGGGGCTTTGAGTCAGAGGGGCCGAGGCGGGCGTGCCCCGCACCTGGGCCTTGTCCTTACCCTAAATACCCAGTGCATTCCTACGCGCTCCCCCGCGTATCCCGGGGGGGCGGGACGAGAAGCGCCTCGCCACGCCAGGCCCTTATCCCACGCAGTGGCCTCAGCGGGTGCCGCGCACCACGATGGTCTTGCCGGACACCTCGATCATCCCTTGCTCTTCCAGCTGCTTGAGCACGCGCCCGACCATCTCGCGCGAGCAGCCCACGATGCGGCTTACTTCCTGGCGCGAAATGCGGATCTGGGTGCCTTCCGGGTGGCTCATCGCGTCCGGTTCCTGGCACAGGTCCAGGAGGGTGCGGGAGATGCGGTTGGTCACATCCATGAAGGCCATCCGGCTCACCTGGCGCGAGGTGCGCAGCAGGCGGTGGGTGAGCTGGGCGCCGATGGCGAACAGGATCTTGGGGCATTCGTCGCGCAGGGGGCCTTCCATCAGCTGGAACAGGCGTTCGTAGCTGATTTCGGCCATCTCGCAGGCGCTACGGGTGCGCACCATCGATTCGCGCTGCGCCTGCTCCACGAACAGGCCCATCTCGCCGATGAACTGGCCGCGGCTGATATAGGCCAGGATCAGCTCGCGCCCCTGTTCGTCCTCGGTACACACGGCCAGCGACCCTTCGATGACGTAATAAAGGGTGTTGGCCGGGTCGCCCGGACGGATGATGGCGGTCTTGCCCGGATAGCGGCGGCGGTGGCACAGGCCAAGGAAACGTTCCATGGCGGCGGGGTCGGGCGCGAAGCCGAGAGGTGCCTGTGACTTCTCGAAAGCCTGTTGTAATTGATATTTCAGCTGCACCACAGAGATTTTCCCCAAGCTGGTTTGGTTCATGGGCCGCCCCATCCAGCGGCCAGGAATCGCACGTCCCTGACAACTTTCTCATTATGGCAAAGTCGGCGCGAGCCCCGAAGGTTCAGTTTTCACCCAATTTGCCGCATACTTCGCAATCCTCCGGATGGTGACAGTTGCCATCGTCCGTACACAAGGGGCGTGCAGGATAAGGGTCCAGCATGCCTTTCCAATCCAGCGGGGACCCTTGTAGCTAACCCGCCTCACCTGTCGGCCGTGACCCGGCCATGGAGTGTCGCCGTGGTGAAACCCCTCCCGCGCCTGCGTCTGCAGGGCTTCAACAACCTTACCAAGGCCCTGAGCTTCAATATCTACGACATCTGCTATGCGGTGTCCGAAGACCAGCGCCAGCGTTACATCGAGTACATCGACGAGCAGTATGACGCCGATCGTCTCACCCAGATACTCACCGACGTGGCCGAAATCATCGGCGCGAACATCCTTAACGTCGCCCGCCAGGACTACGACCCCCAGGGTGCCTCGGTGACCATCCTGATCTCCGAAGAGCCGGTGGTGGAAAAGCTGGGCCGCGACACCATCTCCGAGGCGGTGGTGGCGCACATGGACAAGAGCCACATCACTGTCCACACCTACCCGGAAACCCACCCGCACAACGGCATCGCGACCTTCCGCGCGGACATCGATGTTGCCACCTGCGGCGTGATTTCCCCGTTGAAGGCACTGAACTACCTGATCGACAGTTTCGAGTCCGACATCGTGGTGTGCGACTACCGCGTGCGCGGCTTCACCCGCGACGTGAAGGGCAAGAAGCATTTCATCGACCACAAGATCAACTCGGTGCAGGATTACCTGGCGCGCCACATCCGCCAGAAATACGAAATGTTCGATGTGAACGTGTACCAGGAAAACATTTTCCACACGAAAATGCACATCAAGGACTTCGACCTCGATACCTACCTGTTTGAAGCGCACGCCGACGATCTATCGTTCAAGGAACGCCAGAAGATCGAGCAACTGCTGCGGCGGGAGATCGAGGAGCTGTTCCACGGACGCAACCTGATGTAATGAAAAAGCCCGCCTCCATGGCGGGCTCAGACTGCTGACGAACCCCGTGTTTTACGAAACACGGGGTTCTCTGTATCAGGCCCCAGCGAAAGCATGATGGCGGCAATGAAAAACGATCGGCCCGATCGTGATCGCCGCCTGACGCGGCTGAGGGGGGCTTGCAA
>NZ_DATJTC010000034.1:0-28067 GCF_035503745.1 Dyella sp. | reverse complement strand
TTGCAAGCCCCCCTCAGCCGCGTCAGGCGGCGATCACGATCGGGCCGATCGTTTTTCATTGCCGCCATCATGCTTTCGCTGGGGCCTGATACAGAGAACCCCGTGTTTCGTAAAACACGGGGTTCGTCAGCAGTCTGAGCCGCCCGAGGGCGGCTTTTTACGATCGTGCGAGGGCCGGTCAGTTCTTGGTCGCGCCGGCTTCCGCGTCTTCGCGCAGCGCCAGGCGCTGGCCTACGCGGTCGATATTGGTCAACGACAGCAGATGGGCGTAGATCCAGGCCATCGTGCCGTCGGCGAGGAACTGTTGCGCGGTGGCCGCATCGAGCTTGCGCAGCTTTTCTTCGTTGACCACGTACAGGCCATTGAGGTTGATGGAGTTGCCGTTGCGTTCCAGGCGGATATTGCGCGCCTCGAGCAGATCGTGCTTGCGCAGATCTTCGACGAACTGCCGGGTACGGGCCACGTGCTGCTGGAATTCGCCGAGGAAGCTCACGGCGTTCTTGAGCAGGTCCGTTTCGCTGCCGTCGTCCTTGAACAGGCGCTCGCCTTCGGTCTGGTTGAAGCCTTCGTAGCCTTCGTCCAGGAACACGGTGAAGTCGTCGCCTTCCGCGCCCGGCGGCTTCTCGGCCAGCACGAACGGATAGCGGCGCACGAAGGCCGGAACATACACGCCCTGCGCCCACTGGCCCTGGTCGTCCAGGAACAGGTTTTCGTTCTGGCGCAGGCCCAGCAGTGCCATTGGGCCGGCGCTTTCCAGATCATTGCCCGCGAACAGGATCGGCAGGTCGCGCGCCGCGATCGGGAATTCGGTACAGGTGAGCGGCACCGAATGCGCGTTGTGCGCAAACTTCAGGTTCTGCAGCCCCTTGATGCGCAGATCCTTGTGGGTGGTGCGATTGAGCGGCACCGGGCGCTCGTAGAAAAGAACTTCAGCCACGTTAATTACCTCTGCCCCGCCGTGCCGGGGTCGCCACCCAGGCTCCCCCTCCCAAACCCGGCGTCGGGTCTACAGATGGACAATCACTATATCAGCGCCCGCAGCCCGGGGCGAATCGGACCGGCCGCACGTTTTTTATGGACTTGGAAGCCGTTTTGCATGCGATTTGCAATGCATTTGGTCTATGCTCGGGCAAAACCGAGCACCATTGCATCGATGGGACGCTCTTTCGCTACTGGGTGAAGGACGAAACGCATGCTTATGGAAGTGCCAAACCGGGCCGATCTGAACGCGACCCGCGTGCTGTCACTGGATGCCGCCGGCCGTATCCTGGACTGGATCAGCTGGCAGGACGCGGTCTGTCTCTACGTCCGCGAGGCGGTGGCCTGGACCCTGGGCGCCCCCTGCCTTACCGTCCATGGCGGCCATAACCGCATCTTGGGCGCGCAAAGCCAGATCCACCTGCACCCCATCGTCGCCAGCACCGGCCATTGCCGCGATCACGCCATCGACCCGGCGCCGGCCCTCACCAACAGCGCGCTGTTCGGGCGCGACCGCTACCTGTGCATGTACTGCGGCGAGCGCTTCAGCCGCGGCGAACTGACCCGCGACCACGTGCTGCCGATTTCCAAGCGCGGCCGCGATGAGTGGGAGAACGTGGTCAGCGCCTGCCTGGCCTGCAACCTGCGCAAGGGCAACCGTACCCCGCAGGAAGCCAACATGCCCCTGCTGGCGGTGCCGTACCGGCCAAGCTGGGTGGAGCACCTGATCCTGTCCAACCGCAACATCCTGGCCGACCAGATGGAGTTTCTGGTCAGCCACCTGCCCCGGCACCGGCGCGAGGCCATGGTTTAGAGCCGTTGCGCGGCCCGAACTAGCGCCTGTTTACCCTAGGGCGGATGCTGACTGGGGAGCGACGCGTCCCCGGTTCTGCCCTTGCTCCGCCCTAACGCAGGGTTAACAATAGACGGATGATCGATCTGTCCCGCTACCCGTACCTGTCCCGGATTCAAAACCCGGCCGACCTCCGGGGCCTGCCGGACGCGCAACTGCGCACCGTCGCCGACGAACTGCGGCAATACCTGATCGAGGCAGTGGCCAGCTCCGGCGGCCATTTCGGGGCGGGCCTGGGGGTGGTGGAGCTGACCGTCGCCCTGCACCACGAGTTCGATACCCCGCACGATCGCCTGGTTTGGGACGTGGGCCACCAGTGCTATCCGCACAAGATCCTCACCGGCCGGCGCGACCGCATCACCACGATCAAGAAAAAAGGCGGCCTGGCGCCGTTCCCGCGCCGCGCGGAAAGCGAGTACGACACGTTCGGCGTCGGCCACTCCTCCACCTCGATCTCCGCCGCGCTAGGCATGGCGATCGCTGCCCAGCGCAAGGGCGACACGCGCCGCTTCGTGGCAGTCATCGGCGATGGCGCGATGACGGCGGGCATGGCGTTCGAAGCGCTCGATCACGCCGGCGACCTCAGCGCCAACCTGCTGGTGGTGCTGAACGACAACGGCATGTCGATCAGCGAAAACGTCGGCGGCCTGGCCAAGCGCCTGGAAAAGCACGACGAAAGCGTATCGGTGCCCAGCAGCATGTTCGAGGAGCTGGGCTTCGATTACAGCGGCCCCATCGACGGCCACGATCTGCCCGCCCTGCTTGCCGCCCTGCGCCAAGTCAAGCAGCGGCCGGGGCCGCAGCTGCTGCACGTGATCACCACCAAGGGCAAGGGCTACGCGCCGGCCGAACGGGCGCAGATCGAATACCACGCGGTGGGTCCGTTCGATCCCAGCGCCGGGGTGGTGAAGAAAACCGGCCCGGCCAAGCCGACCTACAGCGAGGTCTTCGGCGACTGGCTGTGCGACATGGCCGCCGCCGACGAACGCCTGCTCGCGATCACCCCCGCGATGCGCGAGGGCTCCGGCATGGTGCGTTTTTCGCAGGCCTGGCCCGAACGCTACATCGATGTCGCCATCGCCGAACAACACGCGGTGACACTTGCCGCCGGCATGGCGTGCGAAGGCGCCAAACCGGTGGTGGCGATCTATTCCACCTTCCTGCAGCGCGCCTACGACCAGGCCATCCATGACGTGGCACTGCAAAACCTGGACGTCACCTTCGCGATCGATCGCGCCGGCACGGTCGGACCCGATGGCGCCACCCACGCGGGCAGCTTCGACCTCACCTTCCTGCGCTGCCTGCCCAACATGCTAGTCATGGCGCCGGCCGACGAAAACGAATGCCGCAGCATGCTCAGCACGGGTTTTCGTCACCCCGGCCCCGCCGCGATCCGCTATCCGCGCGGCACCGGCCCCGGCGTGGCGGCCGGCACCACGCTGGACAGCCTGCCGATCGGCAAGGCGGATCTGCGCCGCCGCGGCCGTGGCCTGGCCATCCTCAGCTTCGGCGCGATACTTGCGCCGGCGGCTGAAATCGCCCGTGAAATCAACGCGACGCTGGCGAACATGCGCTTCGTCAAGCCGCTGGATGAAACCTTGATCCTGGAACTGGCGAAGGAACACCAGGCCTTCGTCACCATCGAGGACAACGCCATCGCAGGCGGCGCCGGCTCGGCCGTGGCCGAGTGCCTGGCCGCACATGGTGTAACCTTGCCGATCCTGCATCTGGGCCTGCCCGATGCGTATCTGGAACACGGCACCCGCGAAGAAGTGCTGAGCGAGGCGGGGCTGGATCTGCCGGGCATCCGCCAGGCGATACGAGCCCGCTTCCCGCAGCTGGTTTCGCTAAGTCAGGCGAGCGCCTGACTCGATGTGCAACACCCATCGCCAGCATGCACGGATCGCGCGCTGGCTCAATCGCCTTAGCTGCTTGATGGATGTTTGACGTGGCGTGCGGCGAACCCCGCTGCGGCGACACAACCGATCGAACGGGGTCGCCTCCATGCAAGCGCTTTACTGCAATTTTCATAAGGAACCGTTTGGCCCGTGACTGAGTTCATCGTCCGACTTACTCGATTCTGCCGGCGCTATGCCGTGCTCGTCGTGCTGTTCTTCTTCGCGCTGTCTGCCCTCAGCGTGTGGGAGGCCGCGCATCGGCTGAGCGTGGACACCGACACGGACAACCTGTTTGCCAGCACGCTGCCGTGGCGCCAGCACGCCATGGCGTTCGACCGCGAATTCCCGCAGTTCAACAATGTGCTGGTAGCCGTGGTGCGCGGCGATACGCCGGAAGAATCGGACGAAACCGCCGCCGCGCTCGCCAAGGCGATGGAGGCGGATAAAAAGCACTTCATCGACGTGACGCGCCCCGATGCCGACCCGTTCTTCCACAAGGAAGGCCTGCTGCTGCTCGATCCGGACGACCTGGCCAAGCTGCTCAATTCGCTGATGAGCGCGCAGCCGCTGCTGGGGCCGCTGGCGTCCGATCCGTCGGCGCGCGGATTATTGAACGGCGTATCGCTGATGGCCGCGGGCGTGCGCATCCAGCATGCCGATCTCACGCCGTACAAACCCGCGCTCGACCAGTTGCGCCAAGTGCTGGATAACGCCGCCGACGGCCATCCCACGCCGCTGTCCTGGCAAAACCTGCTCGGCTCGGACGTTACCCAGCAAGCGCAGAACGTGCGTTTCGTGCTGACCCATCCAGTGCTCGAAGAGGGCTCGCTGCAACCGGGCAAGGCCGCCACCCGCGCACTGGAACATATTCGCGACGGACTGCCGGATGTGAAAAGCGGCCGCGTGCACATCAACTACACAGGCTCGGTCGCGCTGGCGGACGTGCAGTTCGGCGCATTGACCAAGGGCATCGTCGCCAGCACGGTGGTGAGCCTGTTCCTGCTTGCGCTGTGGCTGTATCTGGCCATGCATTCGTTACGCCGCATCGTTCCGATCCTGCTGACCTTGCTGGCCGGCTTCGCACTGACCACCGGTTTCGCCGCGGTGGCGGTGGGTACCTTGAATGTCATCTCGGTGGCCTTCGCGGTGCTGTTCGTCGGCCTGGCGGTGGACTTTGGCATCCAGTTTGCCGTGCGCCTGCGCGAGATGCGCATGCTGCACGGCGAGATCGACGTGGCGCTGGCCGAAGGCGCGCGCGTATCGGGCGTGCAGATCGCCGTGGCGGCGGCGGCGACGGCATGCGGCTTCCTGGCCTTTTCGCCGACCAGCTTCGTCGGTGTCGCCGAACTTGGCACCATCGCCGGCGTGGGCATGGGCATCGCCCTGGTGTGCACATTGACCTTGCTGCCGGCGCTGCTCAGCCTGGCCAAACCGACGCGGCAAACCAAGGAGCTGGCGCTGCCGTTCGGTCCGGTGCTGGACGTGGGCTTGCACCGCCACGCCAAGGCGGTGCTGGCGGTGTTCGCGCTGCTGGGCATAGCGGGCCTGGTGGCAGGCGTCCGCATGCCGTTCGACGCCAATCCGCTCGATACGCAGGACCCCCATTCCGAGCCGATGCGCACGCTGCGCAGCCTGGCCGACAATCCGATCACCAATCCGTTCAACATCAACATCATGGTGCCCAACCTGGATACCGCGCGCACGCTCACCGACAAATTGTCGAAGCTGCCGGAAGTGTCCAGCGTGATCTCCGCGGCCACCTTCGTGCCGGCGCACCAGCAGGAGTCGCTGGACCAGCTCGACCAGGCGCAGGAGCTGATGCTACCGTCGCTGGCGGTGGAACCCTCCGCACCGCCGGTCACACCGGCCGCGCTGCGCGCCGCGATCCTGGACACGCACGAGGCGATCATGGACGCCAACGCCGAAATGCCGCCCGACTCGCCGCTGCGCGGCATCGACGCCGCGCTGCAGCGCCTGGCCAAGGCGCCCGACGACCGCCTGATGGGCATGAATGAAGCGATCAGCCGTTTCCTGCCGGCGCAGCTGCAAAGCCTGCGCGATGCGCTGAGCGCGCAGAGCGTGACGCTGGCGACGCTGCCCGAATCGATCAAGCGCGACTGGGTCAGCCCCAACGGCCAGGTGCGCATCCAGGTATCGCCGACCGTCAACGAACAGGACACGGCCGGCCTGCGCCACTTCGTGGAAGCGGTTCAGCACATCGCACCCGATGCGGGTGGCCCGGCGGTGACCACCATCGCCTCGGCCGACACCATCATGAATGCATTCAAGCAAGCCGCATCGCTGGCCATCGTCGCCATCGCCATTGTGCTGATGCTGGCCATCCGTCGCCTCAAAGACGTGGGCATCGTGCTGCTGACGCTAGGCATGTCCGCGCTGCTGACCGCGCTGCTCGCGCGCATGCTGGGCATGGCGATCAATTACGCCAACATCATTTCACTGCCGTTGCTGCTGGGCGTGGGCGTGTCCTTCAACGTGTATTTCGTGATGAACTGGCGCGCGGGCATGCGCCGCTTCGTCAGCTCCGCCTCCGCGCGCGCGGTGCTGTTCTCCGCGCTCACCACCGGCACCGCGTTCGGTTCGCTGGCGCTGTCGCACGATCTTGGCATGGCCAGCATGGGACGCATGCTGCTGGTCAGCCTGGTCGCCGTGCTGCTGGCAACGTTCGTGTTCCTGCCGGCGTTGCTTTACGCGATCAAGCCGCCGTCGAAGCTGGTCGGCACCGGGCACTGATGGCCGGGCATTGATGCCGCGCCCTTTCCGCCCGCATGGCGGAGGGCGCACCGCGATCAGAACGGCACGTTGAACGCCACGCCGATGGTGCGCGGCGTCGACAACTGCACCAGCATCGGGCCACCCACCGAAGCGAGAAAATTGACCGCTTCGTCGTTGAGCGTGCCGATCGGCACCTGCTTGTTGAGCACGTTGCGCACATAGACATCGATGTTGGCACCGCTGCGCAGGTTGACGCCGGTGTTGAGATCGAGAAAACCGAAGCCCGGCAGCCTGAAATTCGGATCGCTGCTGTCGCCATTGAATCCCGCGTTGCGACGCGTCGAGCCACGCAGGGTGGCGCCAAGGTACGCATCGGTACCGGCAACCATGAACTTGTACTTGCCGCCCAAGGTACCGGACCACTTGGCCGAATACGGCAGCGGCGAATTGGGGGCGATGCCAAGTTCAGGGCTGCCGTTCTTGGTGTAGGCGTCGGTAAAGGCCGAGGAGGCGTTGAACTGCCACGGCCCGTTCGAATAGCTGCTTTGCATCTCCACGCCTTCGATACGCGCATCGCCCGCGTTCTGGATGATGGTGTTGCCCAGCGTGTAGGTATAAAGCTGAAGGTGATGCCATTCGATGTCGTAGCCGTCGATGCCGACATTCAAATGGCCGTCCCATTGCCTGGATTTATAGCCAAGCTCGTAACTCTGCAGGTTGTCCGAGCCGAAGGTATCTTTCGCATTCGCGTTCGGGCCCAGGATCGTGCTTTCGACCGGCGCCTGCAGGCCGCCGGGCCGATAACCGGTGGATGCGCGCATGTAGTAGCTGTCCCGGTCGTTGGGGCGCCAACTGAGCGTGATCAACTTGGTGACGTCGTCACTGAGCAGTCGTTCGCGGAATCCGCCGGGGCTTCCGGCCACCGGACCATTCTCGTAGCTCGACAGATGCTGCGAGTTACCGCTTGCGCGCGCACCGATGGTCAGATCCAGCGTGGGATTCACATGCCAGGTGAGGTCGCCATAACCGGCGTATTCCTCAAAGCCCGAGTTAGTGCGCTGCTCAAGCAGGCCGGTCAAGCCCGGCGGCGTCGCGTTGTTGCCCTCCAGCACATAGTTTTCCCACACGTTTTCGCGGTTGAACCACAGGCCGCCGAGCCAATCGAAGGTTTCGCCCTTGCGGGAAGTAAGGCGAATTTCCTGCGAGGTCTTGTGTACGGTGTATTGCGAATCGACGTAAAGATTGCTCAACGGCTGATCGACGCCCAGCAACGGTCCCACCGCGTTGAGCAATGCAAGAAACGAATCGGGATAGTCCTGCACGCTGTGATTGGTGAAATTCTGGTACGAAGTGATCCAGTCCAGCGTGGCCCAGTTGAAATCGTAGGCAGCCTGGAACGAATATAGCTGCAGCGTCTGCGTGAACGGCTCGCGATGGTTGAGCCGGCGATCGTAAGGACCGCCCGAAATGGGTTGTCCTTGCAGGTTGAAATCGCCCATCGACAAACCGTCGGCCATGATCTTCTGTGCCATGGCGGTAACGTTGAAGGTTAGTTTGTCGATCGGATCGTATTCCAGCTGGATCCGCGCGCCCTTGGTATGGTTGCGGTCGGCACCGCCGGCGGGCGTCTCGCCCACCGCCCGATAGACGCCCGCGGTGTGTTGATCGACCACCGCCACGCGCAGTGCCGCCTTGTCCTTGATCAGCGGAATGTTGACCGTGGCATGCTCGGAATAATTCATGCCGCCGCGCTGGGTGTTGGACATATCGCCGCCCACGCTGCCGGAAAAACCACTGGTATCGGGCTTGACCGTGACGTATTTGACCAGGCCGCCCATCGAGCCGGCGCCATAAAGCGTGCCTTGCGGCCCGTACAGAAATTCGATGTGATCCAGATCGAGCAGGGCCGGATCGAACACGAAGGTGGCCGCCGCCGCGTACACGGTGCTGCCACCTACCGGCACGTCGTCGATGTAGAGCGACACGGTGGGGCTGGTCTGATTGCCGGTCGACACGCCGCGCATCACCAGCTCGCCCTCGCCAGGGCCACCGGAACTGGCGAAGAATACGCCGGGCTGGTACGACACGTAGTCGTTGAGATTCTTCGCGCCCAGTTGCTGCAGCGACACGGCCGAAACGTTTTCCACGTGCATCGGCACTTCGCGTTCGGGTTCGCGCCGGCGATTGGCCGTCACCATCACTTCGTTCAACGTCACCGCCGATTGACCGGCCTGCGCCGGCGTCGGCGTTGTACTGCTAGAACCGGCGGGTTGCGTCTGCGGCGGCGCATTGGTTTGCGCTACGGCCACTGATGCGCAAACAGGCAACGCGAGGGGCGCCAGCAGCAGGCGGATCGCGCACGCCAGGCGACGCTGCGCGGGCTGACGACGGGCTACAACACGACGGCCAGTATTCATGACGGTAGGTCCGGGACAGGCGTTTGTCGCTTTGCCCGGAAGCACCGACTCTTCATCCGGGCCCGCTTTTTTATGGCTGCAGTCTACGCCGATGCGTTGCCCGGACCACAACCGCCGTTAACCGCCCAGCCAGCATCCGGCACTGACGCGCTCACGGTCTTCTATATCGCGCGCGGTGAAAATGTCGGCAAAGCCCGCGTTGCGCAGCAACAAGCGCACCGCTTCGCCCTGGTTCCAGCCATGCTCCAGCAACAGCCAACCGTTTGCGCGCAAATGCCGCCCGGCTCCGTCGACGATGCGACGGATGTCGTCCAGGCCATCCGCTCCCGCGGCAAGCGCGCCGCGAGGTTCGAAGCGCAAATCGCCTTCGAGCAAATGCGGATCGGCGCTTTCGATGTAAGGTGGATTGGAAACCACTACATCCAAGCGCTGTCCTGCCAATGGGATAAACCAAGGCCCTTTCAGGAAACTTACATGCGCAAGCTGGTGCCCAAGTGCATTCCGCTGCGCCACAGCAAGTGCATCGGCGCTCACGTCGGTAGCGACGATGCGCGCATGCGGACGTTCGCGCGCAATCGCCAGCGCAATCGCGCCGCTGCCGGTACCTAGATCGGCAACGTGTGCCGCGGCATCGCGCGGCAAGCGTTCAAGCGCCAGTTCCACCAGCAACTCGGTTTCCGGGCGCGGGATCAGCGTCGCCGGCGTGACTTCCAAATCGAGCGACCAGAACCCGCGATGCCCCACGATATAAGCCACGGGTTCTCCCGTCGCGCGACGCTCGACCACGCGCGCATAGGCTTGCAGCTGCGCGGCATCGAGCGCATCGTCGGCGTGCGCGATCAGCCAGCTGCGCGGGCGGTCGAGCACGTAGGCGAGCAGCAGCTCCGCCTCGGTACGATCGCCCAGGCGTTGCGCAGCTTCGCGCACGGCGTTGCGCGCATCAGGCACGGCGACAACTCCACGGCATGCCGTCGATCATGATGTGTGGATCCTCTAGCGCCTGTCGATGCGGCACAGTGTAGCCGCTGGCCGACATGGAACTCCCAAAAAAAAACGCCGGGCAGTTCGCGCTGCCCGGCGTCCATGTTTGGCATCGATCGTCGGTTACTGGATCACCGAGGCATCCTGCCTGGCCTTTAGCGCCGCGCACAGCAAGGTCTGCTCGCGCGTCTGGGCCAGGCCGCGGTCGGCGCCGGTGACTTCCTTCAGGCGCGGCTCGAAATACGCCTGCAGGCGATCGGCTTCCGCCTTGGAGCAACCGCCGCCGCCCACCAGCGATGGCAGGCGGCCGCCGGCGAAACTGCCGGTACGCGCCAGCACCTGGTCGTAGTGGCCGGTGAACCAATGCCACAACGCATCGCGCGCGGCCTGCGTGTCGCGGCTGCCGCGCAGGATCGCGGCCATCTCACCCACCTTTACCTGCTTGGTCAAGGCAAAATCGCGCGCCTTGTCGGCCAGCGCAGGCGTGTCGGCGGCACTCAGGCCCTGCAGCATCGCATTGCGCAGCGCCGGATCGGTGGTCTGCGGCAATTCGCCGATCAAGGCATCCAGTGCCGCCTCGCCGCGTTCCTGCACCGCTACGGCCAGTGCCGCACCAAGCAGATCCGGATCGGCGGCGGCCAGGTTCAAATGACCATCGGCCTTTTTCGCCAAAGCCGCATCGCCCTGCTTGAGCAACGCCGCACGCACTTCGGGCAGTTTGAAATCCAGCGCCAGCACCTCGGCCAAGGTGCTGCGCAACAAGGCGTCGCCCTCGGGCTCGCCCGTCTTGCGCTGGTAACCAAGCTGCTCCATGCGCGGCAGGTAGGCACTCTTCACCCAGGCGGCCACCTTTGCGCGCTGCGCATCGTTCGACGCTTCGTTGTGGTAGATCCAGTTGATCGTTTCAAGTGGCGCGATCGCCACTTCGCGCGTGGCCACGCCAGTTAGCGGTTTGAGCGCGGCCATGACATCGGCCGCGTTCAAGTCGCCGTGACGGAAGCCCGCGTCGATGCTGTCGGCATAGGCGAGCTGCTCGGTGTCGCTCAATGCTGAAACGTGCTGGGTAAGCGTGTTCCAATCCTGCTTGCCCAGGTTGAAGCGGTAATAACCGCGCGCATTCGCGTTGGGCATCACCCAGGTCGGCGTGGCGGCGTCGGCCAGCACCATGCTGCCGGTCGGTTTGTCGAGCAGTTCGCAACGCTGCTTGGTGCCACCGGCGGTGGCGTAGCGTACGCAGACCGGAATGCCCCACACGCGGTGGGCATCGCCGGTGCTGCCCACCGGCAGGTAGCGGTCCTGGCTCAGGTGCAGGATGGTCTTGCCGTTTTTCTGCTCCAGCTTCACCTGCACGTAGGGCACGCCCGACTGGTCGAGGAAGCTGTTGAAGGCATGCTTGAATGCCGCGCCCTGGTTGGCCGCCGTCGCGATCGCGCCGACCAGATCATCGGCGTCGGCATTGCCGAACTTGTGCGCCTGGATGTAGGCGCGCATGCCCTTCTGGAAGGTGTCTTCACCGACGTAACCTTCGAACATGCCAATGACCGCCGCACCCTTCTGATAGGTGATGCCGTCAAAGGCCGTTTCGATGTCGCCATTACCGGTGATCGGCTGGCGGATCTGGCGCGCGGAGGTGAGGCTGTCGTTATGCATCGCGCCTTCGGCGCCGCTGATGCGGTCCAGATCCGCGCGGTATTCCGGATGCACTTTCATGGTGACTTTCTGCTGCATCCAGGTGGCGAAGGCTTCGTTGAGCCAGATGTCGTTCCACCACGCCAGCGTTACGGTGTCGCCGGTCCACTGATGCGCGAGTTCATGCGCGGTGACGTTGAACGAGCTGCGCACATACTTGGCCGGGGAATCCGGATCGAGCAGCAGCAGCCAGTCGCGGAAGGTCACCAGGCCGGGATTTTCCATCGCGCCGGCGGAGAAATCCGGTGCCGCGAGCAGGTCGAGCTTGCCGAACGGATAGCCGAAGCCGTAGTAGTTCTCCAGCGTGTGGATGATGCTGGGCGTTTCGCTCAGTACATGCTGCATGCGATGGCCTTCGCCGTGCGCGGCGATACCGCGCAACGGCAGCACCTCGCTGCGGTACTGGTCGGGCGAAATATCCGGGCCATTGACCACGTCCCAGGGACCGACCGCGAAGGCGACCAGATACGTGGGCAGCGGTCGCGTCTGCGCGAAGGTGACCGTTTTCCATTTGTCACCGGCCGGCGTTTCGCTCACTTGTTTGGTGTTGGCCACCGCCACCTGATCGGAGGGCACGGTGAGGGAAATATCGTACGGCGTCTTGAAGCGCGGCTCATCGAAACTGGGGAATGCGTAGCGGGCGCTGATCGGCTCCATCTGCGTCATCGCATACGGCACGCCGGCATGGCTCACCTTGTACAGGCCCTGCAACTGCTGGTTGAGCGGCGCGGTGTACTCGATGGCAAGGGTCAGCGACTGCGGCTTGAGCGTGCTGCCGAAATCGATGCGCGCGACGCCCTCCTGCGGCGCCGCCGCCACGTACTTGCCCGCATGCGTTTTGCCGCTGGCGTCGGTGATCGTCACTTTGGACACGTCAAGATCACGGCCGTCCAGCCACAGATGATCGGCGGCCTGCTTCAAGTCAACCTTGATGACGGTGGTACCCGAATAAGTCTGCTGCGCGGGATCGACCTTGAACGCCAGACGATACGAGGTAGGCACGGCCCATGCCGGCAACGGACCGTGCGGAACGGAATCGGCCGGCACCGCGGCAAACGCTGCGCCGCAACAAAATGCCAGCGCCGTCATGGCGAAGGGACGGATAAAACGATGCATGGATGACCCCACCTACGGTATCGAAAGCCATTCACGCTAGGCGAAGCCGGATTAGGACCACAGTGCCAAACGGCATAGTCCGACAATCGGAACGGTACGGTCTGCTTAAGCTAGACATCCATTTTTCTTGCAGGCCCGGCGTCTGATGAAGGATCGTGAACTGTCGCTCGTCTACTCCACCACCGCCCCTCTGCGCATCGCCGTGGTCGACGCGGGCATTGCGTCGCGCGAAACAGCCCTGCTGCCGGCCTTGCGCAACGCGGGCTTTCGCGCGCATGGCTTGGCGTCGGCCACGGAGCTATACCGCACCATGCTGGCACAGCACTTCGACATCGTGCTGCTGGACGCCGACCTCCCGGGCGAGAACGGCTACGACATGGCACGGCATCTGCGCACCAGTTCCGACATCGGGATCGCGGTGATCATTGATGCCGACCATCGGCAGGCACCGATCCGGGCGCTCAAAAGCGGCGCGGATCTGTACATTCCCAAACCGGTAGACACGGAACTGCTGATCGCCTCGCTGCGCAGTCTGGTCCGCCGCCTTACGCGCACGCAGGACTTCGGCTCCGTGGCCGATCAACCGCCCGTGCGCGGTTGGCAGATGGAGGCCGACGGCTGGTGCCTGTTCTCGCCCCATGGCGACGTCATCCCGTTGACGGCCACCGAACACACCCTGATCGGCGCGCTGGCCACCAGGAACGGCCAGGTGATCACGCGCGAGGCGCTGATCGAGGCGATGACCCACAACGCCTACGAATTCGATCCGCATCGCCTGGAAATGACCATCTACCGCCTTCGCCTGAAGTCGCGCAACATCACCGGCGAAACGCTCCCCTTGCGCACCGTGCGCAGCAAGGGTTACCTGTTTCAGTGCGAAGTTCGCTGAAACAGCAGGTTGCCTTATTACGTAAAAAAAGCGGCGGCGAAGCGAACTTCGCCGCCGCGGCGACTCCGCGCGCTCCGATGGGGGGGAGGGAACGAGCGGCGCGGAGTACGGGCGAACACTGGAACAGGCCCGGTTGGGGGGTTGGCCTGGCTCCAGCTGCAGGGGCTCAGCACTGACGAGAGAAAAGATACGACTGACGCTTGCATTGTTCAAATCGATTATTACCATAGTGTTCATAGGCAAAGCCTATAATTGGAGCAATCTATGAACCTGCGCGATCTGCATTACCTCGTCGCCCTGGCCGAACACCGGCACTTTGGCCGCGCCGCCGAAGCGTGTTTCGTCAGCCAGCCTACGCTCTCCACGCAGATCAAGAAGCTGGAGGACGAACTGGGCGTGCCGCTGGTCGAGCGCACGCCGCGCAAGGTGTTGCTGACCGATGTCGGGCGCGAGATCGCCAACCGCGCACGCGACGTGCTCAATGAAATCGAGCAGATCAAAGGCGTTGCGCGGCGCACGGTGGATCCGGAATCGGGCACGGTACGGCTGGGCATCTTTCCCACGCTGGGGCCCTACCTGCTGCCGCATGTCGTGCCGATGGTGCGCGATCGCTTCCCGCGCCTGGAATTGCTGCTGGTCGAGGAAAAAACCGAAACCGTGCTGCATCGCCTGCGCGAAGGAAAACTCGACGCCGGCGTACTTGCCCTGCCCATCCACGACGACAGCCTGCACGCCGAATTTCTGTTCGAAGAACCCTTTCTGCTGGCCGTACCGCAATCGCATCCGCTGGCCAAGCGCCCGCAACTGAAACTCAACGACCTGTCCGACCAGAGCCTGCTGCTGCTGGAAGACGGGCACTGCCTGCGCGATCAGGCGCTGGAGGTGTGCCACATGGCGGGCGCCGGCGAGAAGAGCGGCTTTCGCGCCACCAGCCTGGAAACGCTGCGCCAGATGGTCGCGGCCAACGTAGGCATCACCTTGCTACCCACGCTCGCCGTGAAGCCGCCGGTGGCGCAGGCGCCGAATCTGCAGCTGGTCGAATTCAGCGGCCATCCGCCCAGCCGGCGCATCGCCATGCTGTGGCGCAAGAGTTCGGCCATGGGCGGCTTTCTGAAACAACTCGCCGACGTGTTCTGTTCGCTGCCGCGCGACCTGCTCGACCCGCATAGCGCCGCAACGGCCTCCGCCCGGCGTCGCCGCGTGGCATGAGGTAGAGGACGATGGGCCGTGTTGATGGCCCATCGATGCGTGACGCCCGCGATGCGGCCACGCAGACCACCGCTGCCTTCCTCTCCCGAGCCCGACGTCACGGGGTTACGCCACCAGGCATCAATAGTGCAGCACCGTATGCAACGGCACTTGCTGCGGCCATAGCGCCCGCCCCTGCAGCGGCAGCAGCTCGATCACCACCGACGCCCCCACCAGTTCGGCGCCAAGCTGCTCCAGCAGGTTGCGCGCGGCGCCGAGCGTTCCGCCCGTCGCCAGCACATCATCGACCAGCAGCACGCGTTCGCCCTTGCGCAGCGTGCCGGTGCGTGCCTCAAGCCGATCGGTGCCGTATTCGAGCTGGTAATCGGCGTGCATCACCGGCGGCGGCAGCTTGCCGGGTTTGCGCAGTGGGACGAAGCCCGCGCCCAGCTTTTGCGCAATGGCCGCAGCAAAGATGAAACCGCGCGACTCCACACCGCAAACGGCCTGTACATGGCCACCCAGCCACGGTTCGGCCATCGCATCGATGCAGCGCGCGAAGGCTGCGCCATCGGCCAGCAGCGGGGTGATGTCGCGAAAAACCACGCCAGGCTTGGGAAAATCCGGCACCGCGCGGATCAGGCTTTCGAACGATGTCATGCACGCACTCCTGTTTTTTTATCTCTGCGTTCACGCGCGCCGGCGTGGGCGCCATGCGCCCAATAGAATACCCGCCAGCGCAAGTGCAAATCCGCCCCAATCGCCCATGCCGGTAGGCCGGCCCAACAGGATCACGTCCAGCACGAACGCCAGCGCCGGCTGCAACAGCAATAACAGACCCACCAGCGAAGCCGGCAGGCGCGGCATCGCCCGCACCATGAGCAGCCACGCCAGCACTTGTCCGAATAAACCCAGGGCGAGCAGCGCGCTCCAGCTGCGTGCGTCGCGCAGCACGAACGAATCACCCTCGCCACGCCCCCACAGCCACAATAACAGCGCGCACAGCACACTCATCAGACCAAGGAACTGTGCCGGCGACACATGCGGATAGGCCTTCAGCGCATGGCGAAAGCTGAGCAGGTAAACGGTATACGCTACACCGCTGCCCAGGCCCAGCCACACGCCGAGTCGATGCCGCGCGTCGAACATCGACCAATGCGCACCGACCAGCAACCATAGCCCCGCCGTTGCCAGCAGCATGCCGGGCACAAACCATCGGGCCGGGCGCTCGCGATAGACGACCAGCCCGACCAAGGCCATCAGAAACACCTGGAAGTTGGTGAGCAGGGTCGCCACGCCGGGCCCCACCCATAGAATGCTGCGGTGCCATTGAATCAAGTCCGCGGCGAAGCCTATCGCCGGCAGCACCGCAAGCCACAGGTCGCGCCATATCATCGCCCGCCAGCGCCCGCGCATCGACACCCACGCGAGCAGCATGCCGCCGCCGAAAAGCATGCGATAGAAACCCGACACGGTCGGCGCGACGTGTGCATAGACCACAAACAGGCTGGTGCTGGAAAGCAGCGACGCGCCGATCGCCATCTGCACGATGGCCGCGCGCATGGACGCTTCACTGCTGCCCACGCCGATGGGCGCCGCGACGGACGGCTCGGTCATGCGTGCTTCAACCCGGCGCCGGTAGCAGCGTGCCGGGGTCACCGTCCTCTTCGACAATCGCCTCTCTGGCTTGCGCCAGCGCGCGGTCGATCTCGCGCACGATCGGCTCGGCCGTATCCACGCTCGATTCGGGCACCAGCACCGCGACATAGTCGAGCGCCGGCAGTTGCCCAACCGCACCGGTGAGGTATTCGCCGGCGATGAAGGCGGGCACGTCGGCGCTTTCCAGCGCATCCTTGACCAGATGGGCGTCGATCAGGCTCTGGGCTCGATAGATGATGCGCATGGGCTCACGCTACCGCTGCTTGAACGGCCGGGCAAGCGTTCACCAGAACGCGCCGATGCCCGCTACGCCCTGGCCGCCGTGAAGGCGCGCCTGATCGACCTGCGCAGGCGCCATGCCGCCAAGCGCGTAGACCGGCAACGCCGCGGCATCGGCCAGCTGTTGGAACCGCGGCCAGCCCAGCGCTTGCACGCCCGGATGGCTCATCGTCGCCGCCACCGGGGAAAGCGTGGCGAAGTCGGCCCCGGCGCGCGCGGCGCGTTCGAGCTCGGACGCATCGTGGCAGCTGGCGCCGACCACCTGCGCCCAAGGCAACGGACGTTCAAGCTGTTCATGCAGCTGCGCGGATTTCAGCTGCACGCCCACGCCCTCGCCGAGACTGCGCGCTCCGTCGATATCGCCGTTGAGCAGGATGTTCGCCTCGCACTGCACGGCACGTTGCTGCAGGTGCGCCGCCAGTGCCCGCACCTTCGCGGCCGGCCACAGCGGAAGACGCAGTTGGATCAGCCGCACGCCCTGCGCCAGCGCCGCCTCCAGACGCAGCTGCCAGGCTTGTGCCTGCTCCAGCGTGACATCGGCGGGCGTAATGACGTACCGCGATGGCAGGCGCAGCGCCTGCAAAATGGGGCGATCGGCAGGTGCCAGCGTCGCCGGATCCACCTGTGCCGGCACGGTCCATTGCAACGCCTGCCCTTCCAGCGACGCGGGCGTGCCCTGCCAGCGGGAAAACTGCCAGGCATCGAGCAGCAGTTCGCGCTCGCCGTAGCGCCACGGCACGCGTATCAGCGGCGTGCCGTCGGCGGCGTCGATGTGGATGCCCAGTTCTTCGTGCAGCTCGCGCACCAGCGCGTGCCGCGGCGCCTCGCCCGGTTCGCGCTTGCCGCCGGGAAACTCCCATAGACCGGCCAGATGCTTGCCGGGTGGACGCTGCGCCAGCAGCACCCTGCCCTGCCCGTCGCGCAGCACGCCGGCCATCACGTGCAGCGCTGCGCCGGCGTGGTCGCTCACGGGCGGGAATCAGGCCAGGATCAATGGTTGCGGATGTACTCGACCATGTCGAAGTCGTAGCTGTGCTCGCTATCCTTCTTGTGGTGCGTGCGCTTGACTTCGACCCAGTCGCTGAAATGGATGCCCGGGAAGAAGGTATCGGCACCGTCCACCGCCGCGCTCACCCAGGTGAGATAGAGGCGCTGCGCCATCGGCAACGCATCGTGAAAGACCTTGCCGCCGCCGATCACCATCAGGCCGGTGCCGTTGGAACGCGCCTGCGCTTCCTCGATCGAACGCACGGTCACCTGGCCTGGAAACGGGGCCTCGTGACGGCGCGAGAGCACCAGGTTCTCGCGCTCGGGCAGCGTCCTGCCGATGGACACGGCCGTGTTGTAGCCCATGAGCACGTATTTGCCGAGCGTCAGCTGCTTGAACCAGCGCAGATCGTCCGGCAGATGCCAGGGAAGCTGCCCCTTGCGGCCGATTGCGAAGTTCTCGTCGAGGGCGGCAATCAACGAAATGGCCATGGGTGCTCCGGGTCAAAAGGTAAGCGGCAAGGGGCGCGCTGGGGAGCCTCCCCGCCACGCCGGCCGCCCATTATAACGTTTCGGATCGAGGGTGGAGATGACAAATCCCAAGGGCGTGCGGCAGAGCCCGGGAGCCCCCCATCAGACCGCCACAGGGGCCTTGATCGCCGCGTGCGGGTGATAGTCCTCGATGGCGATGTCTTCGTAACGGAAGTCGAAGATCGAGGCGATGTCCGGATTAAGCTTCAGCCGCGGCAACGGGCGCGGCTGGCGCGTGAGCTGCAGGCGCGCCTGTTCCAGGTGGTTGCTGTAAAGGTGCGCGTCGCCCAGCGTATGCACGAAGTCGCCCACACCCAGGCCGCAGACCTGCGCGATCATGTGCGTCAGCAAGGCATAGCTGGCGATGTTGAACGGCACGCCCAGGAAGATGTCACCCGAGCGCTGGTAAAGCTGGCAACTCAATTTTCCGTCCGCCACGTAGAACTGGAACAGCGCATGGCAGGGCATCAAGGCCATCTTCGGCAACTCGCCCACGTTCCACGCACTGACGATCAGGCGCCGCGAATCGGGATTGCGCCCGATCTCTTCCACCACCCAGCGGATCTGATCCACGATGCGCCCGTCGGCCGCCGGCCACGCGCGCCATTGCTTGCCGTAGACCGGACCCAGATCGCCGTGCTCGTCGGCCCATTCGTCCCAGATGCTGACGCCGTGTTCTTTCAGGTACGCAATGTTGGTATCGCCGCGCAGGAACCAGATCAGCTCGTGCACGATCGATTTCAAATGCAGCTTCTTGGTGGTGATGAGCGGAAACCCTTCGGCAAGATCGAAGCGCATTTGCCAGCCGAACACGCTGCGCGTGCCGGTGCCGGTGCGGTCGGTTTTTTGCGTGCCGTGTTCCAGCACATGGGCAAGCAAGTCGAGATAAGCGCGCATGCGGGGAGTCTACGCCGTCTGTGTCGCATCTGCCGTTGGCAACGTGGGCGCCCGCCGTGCCAGCCACAACAGCCAAAGGCCGACGACGATCAGCGGGATCGACTGTATCTGGCCCATCGTCAGCCATCCCCACGCCAGGTAGCCCAGCTGGGCATCGGGCACACGCACGAATTCCACCGCGAAGCGGAAGCATCCGTACAGCAGCGCGAACAGACCCGAGATCAGGTAACGCGGACGCGGCTTCATCGACACCAGCCACAGCACGGCGAACATCACCACGCCCTCAAGCAACATTTCGTAAAGTTGCGAAGGATGACGCGGCAGTCCGCCGTACTGCGCCATCAGTTGCGCCAGATGCGGATCGCTGGCCGACAACGCGACATCCTCATCGTGTGCATGGGGGAAAATCATCGCCCACGGCACCGACCCCGGCTTGCCCCACAGCTCGCCGTTGATGAAGTTGCCCAGCCGTCCCAGGCCCAGGCCGATCGGCACCAGCGGCGCCACGAAGTCCACCGCGTCGAAAAAATGCAGCTTGTGCCGGCGCGACCACCACAAGCCCGCCACCAGTACGCCGAGCAGGCCGCCATGGAAGCTCATGCCGCCGTCCCAGACCCGGAACAAGGCCATCGGCTCGGTCCAGATCCAGTGGATGCCGCCCGCGTAATAGAACAGCATGTACCAAATGCGGCCGCCCAGGATCACACCCATCATGGCGTAGAAGGCCAGGTCGCCCAGCGCATCGCGGCTTACCGGCAGGCGGCCGCGCTTGCGCCGGTATTCGCCGGCCGACCATGCGCCCAGGAAGCCCAGCAGGTACATCAACCCGTACCAATGGATCTGGACCGGCCCCAGATGCAGGGCGACCGGGTTGAGATGGACGACGTAGGGTTGCGTCATGGGTCTGGCCGTGGCGGTCAAAGCGCCAGTTTAGCGGCCGATGGCGACAACGTCATGCTGACCGTCGGCCGCCGTCGATAACGAAAAGCCCGCCATCGGGCGGGCTTTTTTGACCGGCACATTAACGCCGAACCGTCAACCGCCGCCGCGCACGGCCAGCGTACCGGGCTGCGCATGCTCCATCGCCATGGTGCCCATGGGGATCTTGCCCATTGCCGTTTTCAATTCGTGATAGACGTTGAGCACCATCTGGCCGTAGCCGCGCGCCAGCTGCGCGTCGTGGCTGTGGTAGTAGCCGATCCGCAGCACCGGATCGCTGCTTTCCTGCATCGCCTTGCGCAACAGGCGGGTACCGACGTCGATGTTGCGCGCGGGATTGAGCAGTGCGATCGGATCGGGCTCGATGTCCCGATGCATGGGGTAGTACACCTGCATGATGCCTACGTCCTGCACCGGCACCGCCATCAGGTTGGCCAGTTCGATGGCGTGCTCCGATTCGGCGCGCGTGCCGCTGTGCAAATGGCCGTTGATGCGCACGATCCACGGACTGGGCGCGACCGAACCATCCGGCTGCACGCCACGCGTTTCCACCAGGGCGATGGCATAGATAAGCACCGGATCGATGCGATAGCGCGCACCGGCCTTTGCCCATAGATTGCCCGGCGTGGTGATATCGAGATTAAACCCATCCATGTTGCTCGGATGCGGCGGCGCCACCACGACGATGGTGCCGTCATCCGCCAGTCCCAGCGTCGTCTTGGGCCCACGTGTCGCCGGCAAAATCTTCGGCGACGCTTGCGCCGCTACGACAGCGTCCATTACCGATGACCGCGCCGATACCGGCGCCGGTATGCGTGCCGGCACCGTTGCCGCTGGCGGCGCCGGAACGCGCACCGTCGATGTCATCGGCGGCATAGCGGGCGGCGCGGCATGCCAACTGTGGGCAAACATCGCAAACGCCGCCACGCCTGCCGCCACGCCCAAGCCGGCAGACATCGGACGGCGATGCACGTTTGCATACTGCTTCATCGCCAGCAGCATGGCCGCCGCGTCGATGTTCAAACGCTGCTGCAGCGACGGCGGCGGCAGCGAGGCGTCGGCGAAGACTGTTGGATGCGCCGCATGGGCGCCGCTGCCGCGCTGCGCATCGACGATACGTCGCCGTTTCGCCCAGCCATGCGGATCGACCATCACGATTCTCGGCGCCGGCGCCGATCGCCCGGCGGTGCGGCGCTCGCGGAACGCCGCCGGGGCACACAGCATGACCCGTTGTGTCACCTGCGGCCGCGTCATGGCACCCGCCCGGCACTAGCCGGCGCCAGCGACGCGCGCGGCCATACCGGCTGTTCGAACGAAACGGGGGGCATTTGCATGAACAGCACAGCGCATCATCCGTTCGGCACCCATCGGCCGGTCGCCAAGACAAGCACAAATCGGGCCGATTAGCCAGAAAACCGTGCCTCGCCGGCGGTTTTTGCTATGAGGAACACGTTAAAAAGCCCGCCGCAGCGGGGTCTTTAGCGCCCATGCCGCAAAGCGCCCGGCCGCCTTACCAGGGGTCGATAGGCAGTACGGCAATCGGCCGCTTGCTTACGGGAGACATAATCGCCGAGTAGCTGCTGTCTCCGCGCTGCAGCGGCAGCACCAGCAACGTTTGACCGGGCGTCTGCGCCTGCAGGCGATCCAGATAAGCCCGTTGTGATTGAGTGGCCTTCTTCAGCGAGGCCAAGGGCTTGGCATATTTTTTCATGACCTCGTCGATCACCTCGTCGTACGGCCGGTAAAACCTGGGCATCCGATCGATGTCCTTGCCGCTGGCCAAGACTTTCATGACGAAATCGCCCGCATCCTTCCCCTTGGGCGTAACCGCACCCACCAACCGCGGCCCCGTCCACGAACGCGTGCGAAATGCCTGACGGTCGCCTTTGGCCAAGTCCGCATCGCTCAAATCCTGGGCTGAAACGATAGTCAGCCGATCGACCTCCGCAACGATGAACACCGGCCGCGCATCGGTGATGACATACAGGCCGTAGCCCAAAGCCACGATTTGCAGCACGCCAATGATAGACAGATCCATCAGCAACAACTTGCGCGCCTTGTTGCGGCTGACCACCAGCAAAGTGATGAGCGGACCGATGGCGATATCCACGCCCATCAGCAACAGAATCAACCCACCCCCGCCGGCGGCAACGAAGTAAGGTGCGGGAAACCACACGAAATAGAGCAACGAACCTATCAGCGCGGCTAATACGAAACTGATGGATAGATGGACCGCGGCAGCTTTCCAACGATTCATGGCTCGACATCGCGTCAGTGGGGTGGTGCAAAAATATAAGCTGCCTGCCGCCGCCCTGCATAGGTTGCCCCTGGCCAGGCCGCGGGCGATCGCGTAGCGCGCGTTACTCGGGACGGCCTGGAAAACCGCGCGGCAATGGCGGAGAAATTGTGCTCGTAACCTTGTAGCCGCGAATAGCGGCGACCTGAGGTGTCATGCACCCTCCAATAGAACCAAATGAAGGGCACTGGATTCAGAAGCGCACTCAAAACATACCACGTAGCCTGTTCACTGGCGCAAGTAGCAAGCGTTCTGGCCCATCATCCCGGTCCGCAAACAATCGTCATCGATGGTTAACGCCATGTCGTCAAACATCGGCGACAGTTCCCCCGATTCCGATCCAGCGACGGTGCCGCGCACCTTCATTCGTGCATCCCTTTTCAACCTGATCGTGTCGCCATGCTGCATCCAATGGCCAGCAGCCAGGCCATACGCCGATCCGATCTGAATGCCGGCATCAAAGCTTCCATCGCTGCGCAGGATCACCGTGGAGTCCACGTCCATCACGTTGCTCAACACGTAGGTGCCTGCGGGCTTCGCGCGCACATCGACTTTTGCCGGTAAGGGGAGACCCGGCTGTGCCGTGGCAGCAGTGACCACCGGTATGGTCGATGACGGTGGCGGGTCCCAACTGCCGTACGGAATGCCGTGCTCCTGCACGTACTGCTTGGCCTTGTCCGATAACGGGTAGGCGTACTCTTTGCCTTTGCCCTGCCATGGTCCCAACGGCTCCACCTCGCCTTGTCCGTACATCACCACGGCGGTTTCAAACCCAAACCCTGAATTCCAGACGATGGTTCGCCCCCCTGGTGCGACGCCGATGGTGATATTGCTGCGACAGCTGTTGCCAGCCTTTCCCAGAAAAACCACCGGCTCTTGCTTCACCAGTGCCTGCCGCAGGCTTTCCGATATCGTGAAGTGCCAGCGATATGTCTGCGCCTCGGCCAGCGATTGCCAGCGCACGTACACCTCCATCGGTGCGCCCGCGCTGTAGAGGGTTTGACCGGCGACGCCGCCCTTGGGGTCCCAACCAACCGTTTGACCCATATCTCCTGCCATGCCCTGCGGCATCTGTACCCAGCGGCCTCGGTCATCCCGCACCTCCAGATCTTCGACCCATGCCTCCATGTAGCCAGGTGCAAGGACACCCATGGACCAGTGATCGCAAAGCTTCTCCACCATTGGACGGGTGCGAGCATCGCTGCGCTCTTGTTCACTCGCACATGCCGACAGCGACAGGGCGACCAGCAGCATGAGCAGCGAGCATGTCAACGTCCTGCGTAGTCTTTTCATCAGCGTCCCTTCTTCTGCTTGTAGACAAGGCGCTTGCGTTGGTCTGCAGGGCGCATGGGAAACAGCACGCTGATCCTGGGAAAAACATGCTTCTCTAAATTGCGGGTTTCCTTCACCGTCTGCGTCGCCATCCATTCGTGCGCGGCTTGTGGGCACCAATGAAGACCGGCGCGAGATCAATGGCATGACCCGCGAAGCCTTGGGGCTTGTTGGACAGGGAACGCAGCATGAGACCCTACGACGGGCCGACACCACCCAAGCCCAGCGACGCTACGCGCCCCACTTCGAGAAAGGCATGATCGTCCAGCCGAACCGCGATTACGCGCTTTGCGCGTCCTCAGGTCGCGAGGTCGCCCCCTAAAGGAGCCAGCCAGGGCTGGCACGTATTTGATTTGCCACGGCAGCCGGCGGATCGGCCTGCGTCCGAAAGCATCAGCGCCATTCGGCGCTAACGCTTCCGGCCTCTGGCGCAATCGAAAACCGCAACACTGAAGTCAGCCTTGACACTGTGTATCGCGTATAGATACACTATACGGCAAGAAAAGGATCAAAGAAGAATGATTATTGGATTTGAACACAAGGGTCTGGCTGATTTTTACAAGACCGGCTCAACGAAGGGCATTCAAGCGGCACATGCGAAGAAATTGACACGCATTCTGCAGATGCTGGATGCCGCAACCAATCCTCAGGGCATGGCGCTGCCGGGTTTCGACCTTCATCGGTTGAAAGGCAAGTTGAAAGGAATTTGGTCGGTGTCGGTGAATGGCAATTGGCGTGTGACGTTTCGTTTCAATGGTGCAGATGTGGAACTGGTGGATTACCGGGATTACCACTGAAGTGCGGACCATGTCGGTAAGATTCAAGAAGTCAAGGTAACGACGAGTCAAGGTTTGCGAGTTAGGTAAGGAGTGACAAATGATTAGGAATCCTGTGCATCCGGGCGAGATCATCAAGAGTGATGTTCTCGAACCTTTGGATTTGACGATCGGTTCGGCCGCAGAGCGCCTGGGCGTAACGCGCGTGACGTTGTCGCGTGTAGTGAATGGCCGTGCGGGTATCAGTGCCGAGTTTGCGTTGCGTTTGGAGCAAGCCGGTGTGGGCACGGCGGAGACATGGATGAACCTCCAGGCGAGCTACGAGCTTTGGCAGGCGCGTAAGAGTGCACCCAAGGGCGTCACGAAGCTTGCAGCGTGAGGGCGAACACACGCGTAACCTCTCTCGTCAGCGGGACAGTTCGGGCTGACTCGTTCTTGGTGTCCGCTAGACGCACGACGCGGCGCGATAGGTCGACTTGGGTCATTCTGAGGCTGACAATCTCGTTCGACCGCATACCGGTTTCCACAGCGATGCGCACCAGCCAGCCCAGTATGGGGTTAGAGTGGCTGTCGACGGCGGCATAAATCGCCTTTTCCTCCTCCGTCGTGAGCCGCCGATCGCGGCCTTCGGCTGCCTTCGGTTTACGCACCGGCTTCACGGGATTAAGAGTCAGCCCGAGCCTCCACTCTCTGATGGCGGTCGTGAAAAGGTGGCCCAGCAGGGCAAGCTCTAGCCGGATCGTAGAGGCAGACAGTGGACGCGACGCGGGCGTTTTCCTTGTAGGCGGGTAGGTATTGATGGTCGCAAGCCGGATGTCACGATAGCGGGCGACGAGATCTGGGGTGATGGCAGCCAGGGCGTATTGGCCGAAGAAAGCCATCAGCGGCTTGGCCCTCTCAATCTCCGTCCTGTGCGTTGCTGGCTTCTTGGTGGGCGACACCTCAGCCATGTAGCGCTTGAGGGCCTCAGCGAACACCAGGCGCTCTGAGGCCCCTCGCTCGATGGAGAGGCCTCGCACCATGTCATCCTCGGTACGGCGAGCCCAGTCCTGCGCGTCTGGCTTGGTTCTGAACGTCTTAACCTTTGTAAGCCAGCCCTCTTTGCGAATCATGGCCTTCCAGGTGGCCGAGGGCGTTCGCACGATCGTTGCCAATGGGTACTCCAAAATCTTGGTGGTGTACCGAAAATGTACCGATGGCTAGATTCGAGCGCTGCAGTCCTTGACTGGAATTTTTTAGGACCCCCAAAAAAAATTAAGGCCAGCAATAGCTTGCTGGCCTTAGCATTTGGCGCCCGAAGTTGGACTCGAACCAACGACCCCCTGATTAACAGTCAAGTGCTCTAACCGGCTGAGCTATTCGGGCGGGGAGCTGCATAGTTTGGGGAATCGGGGCCGCGACTGTCAAGTCGCGGCCCGCGAATGCCACGGGCCGCTCAGCTCGTCAGCACCCGGTAGCAAGGTACGTAGGCGGTGCCGCCGGGCAGCTTCATGCGGTGCTGTTGCACGAACGCCTGTAGCAGGCGATCCAGCGCACGCATGATCTCGGCCTCGCCGTCGATTTCGAAGGGGCCGTGTTTTTCGATGATGCGCACGCCCTCTTCCTTTACGTTGCCGGCCACGATGCCGGAGAACGCGCGGCGAAGGTCGGCGGCCAGTTCGTGACGTGGCCGGTCGCGGTGGATGGCCAGCGCGCGCATCGCCGCATGCGTGGGCATGAACGGCTGCTGGAACGCCTCCGGAACGTGCAGCGCCCAGTTGAAGAAGAAGGCGTCCTTGTTGTCCAGGCGATAATTGCGCACCTTGTCCATGCCCCGCACCATCGCGTGCGCCACGGCCAGCGGATCGTCGACGATGATCTTGTAGTGCTGTGCGACGTCCTGGCCAAGCGCAAGCTTCAGGAACGTGTCGATCTGTTCGAAGTACGCGGCCGATTGCTTGGGTCCGGTGAAGATCAGCGGGAACGGAATGCCTGCGTTGTCCGGATGCAGCAGGATGCCGAGCAAGTAGAGAATCTCCTCGGCCGTGCCCACGCCGCCTGGAAACACGATGATGCCGTGCCCCATGCGTACAAAGGCTTCCAGGCGCTTCTCGATGTCCGGCATGATCACCAGTTGGTTGACGATCGGATTGGGCGACTCGGCCGCGATGATGCCGGGCTCAGTGATGCCGATGTAGCGGTTGCGTTTGCGGCGCTGCTTGGCGTGCGCGATGGTGGCGCCTTTCATCGGCCCTTTCATGGCGCCGGGGCCGCAACCGGTACAGATGTCCAATCCGCGCAGGCCCAGTTGGTAGCCGACCAGCTTGGTGTATTCGTACTCCTCGCGCGAGATCGAGTGGCCGCCCCAGCACACTGCGATGTTCGGATCCACCTGCGGTTTGAGAATGCGCGCGTTGCGCAGGATCTCGAACACCGCATGGGTAAGCCCCACCGAATCGTCCAGATTGAAGTTGCCCTGCTCCAACTGCGTGGATACGTAGACGATGTCGCGCACCACTGCCACCAGCAGCTCGTTGATGCCGCGGATGATCTGTCCGTCCACGAAGGCGCGCGCCGGCGCATGCTGCAACTCGATCTTGATGCCGCGATCCTGCTGCAGCACCTGGATATCGAAATCCGGATACTGCTCGAACATGCCCCGCGGGTCGTCGCTGATGTCGCCGGAATTGAGCACCGCCAGCGCGCAGCGGCGCAGCAGGCTATGCAGTCCCGAACCGCTGGCATCGCGCAGCCGGGAGACTTCGTTGCGCGAAAGTATATCCAGGCCGCCGGCAGGGGAAATGCGTGCGTTGACCGTGGCGGGCTTGCCGGACTTGGTGATCTGCGTATCGTTCATGCGTTCCTTCTCCTGGCCGCTTCGCCATGCCCTGCTATCAGGTTGCGGCATGCGTGCGGCCGCCTAGCATCCTGCTTGCGGGGCATGCGGTCAACGTACAGAAATATTTTGCGGCCTTAAGGCTTAAAAAAAACTCCCCGCAGCACGCTGCGGGGAGTTCGGGTACGACTTGAAGCGATGTTCCGGCCCGACCCGCATCGCCAAGGCCATGCGGGCCGTCGCCGAACCTGGCTCAGCGGAACGACACACCGAAGGTCATGATGTACGAACGCGGCTGCAGCAGGCCATAGTAAGCCGTGCTGTTGTACAGGTTCAGTTCCTTGCCCACCGTGGCGCTGGACAGGATCGGCGCGGAGCTGACGTAGCTGAAAGCACGACGGTCAGCCAGGTTGACGATGTTCAGCTTCAGGTACGGCTTGGTGAAGAAGCCGCTCCAGTCAGCGAAGCGGTAGCCGGCGCTGAAGTTGAACGTGGTGAAGCCAGCCACCGACTCGGTGTTCATGTAGTCGCCGTAGATCGAGCTGGTGGCGCGCGCATTCAGGGTGGCCCAGATGTGCGAATTGTCGTAGCTCAGGCTGACGTTGCCGATGTTGCGGGCGGTGTCGGGCATGGTCTTGCCGTCGGTCGGGTAGATGCCCGGGCCCTTGCCGTTGTTGCTGTCATACGGACCGCCATCCAGGTCGCCTTCGATCTTGGCCTGGGTGTAGGTGTAGGACGTATACACGTTCCAGTCCTGGGCGAACTTCCAGCTCAACTCACCGTTGAAGCCGCGCATATCCATGTGCGGGATCGT
>NZ_DATJTC010000033.1:0-2521 GCF_035503745.1 Dyella sp. | reverse complement strand
GCGCGCGCTCAGCCACAACCCACTGGTGCAGGTCATGTTTACCATGAACAGCGAGCAGTGGGGCGAGTTGCGCCTGGGCGAGCTATCGGTGGAAGGACTGCAGGCGAAGACCAGTACAGCCAAGTTCGACCTGAGCGTGTTTGTCAATGAAGATGCCCTGAGCCTGCGCGGCGCATGGAAATACGACGAGGCGCTTTGGCAAGCACCGACGATGCGCCGCATGCTGGAGCACTGGCGCCACGTGCTCGAAACGATGGTATCGGCCGATGGCTTGGCGCGCGGGGTGTGGGAGCTCGATCTGCTCAGCGAGCAAGAGCGCTATCAGCTGCTTGTCATGTGGAGCGGGAACGCGCGTCCCTACGAACGCAAGCAAGGCCTGGCGGAGCTGTTTGCTTTGCAGGTGGCGCGCCATGGCGAGCAGATCGCGGTGGGCTACGAAGGCGAGACACTGACTTATGCGGCTTTGGACCGCCGTTCCAACCGCCTGGCGCGCTATCTGCGCCGGCAGGGCGTAACACGGGAAACCATCGTCGGCCTGGCACTGGAGCGTTCGATTGACCTGGTGATCGCCGTCCTGGCAATCCTCAAGGCGGGCGGGGCATATCTGCCGCTGGATCCGGCGTATCCGGGGGAGCGCTTGCGCTATATGGTGGAAAACGCCGACGTGCCGGTGATTGTCGGGCGTCGGGCCGAGGCGCAAGGGCTCGATGTAAGCGGCCGCACGGCAGTATGGCTGGATGATGCGACGACCGCGGTCGCGATCGCCCACGAGTCGGACGAAGCATTGGCACCGATCGGCGGCGGCGACGATCTGGCCTACATCATCTACACCTCCGGTTCGACCGGCCGGCCCAAGGGCGTGGCGATCGAACAACATTCGGTCACGCGCCTGATCCGGCATACGGACTATGTGCGATTGGATGCCGAGGACTGCATCGCGCAGATGGCTACCGTGTCCTTCGACATTTCCACGTTCGAGATCTGGGGCGCCTTGATCAATGGCGCGCGCCTGGAAGTCGCGCCGCCCCGAATGTTCGTCGCCGACGAGATCCGGGCATTTATCCGCGACCGGGGCATCACCGTGATCAATCTGGCTACCAGCCTGTTCCATTTGGTGGTGGAAGAAGCGCCGGACGTGCTGGCGGATCTGAAATACCTGCTGGCCGGCGGCGATGTGTTGCTGCCGACCCATGTGCAGCGCGCTGCGGGATTGTTGCGCAACGGCCAGATGGTCAACGCCTACGGCCCGACCGAAACGACCACCATCGCCTGCACCTACCGGGCCAGCGCAAGCGATGCCTATGTGCGTGGCGTGCCGATCGGTACCGCCATCACCAATGCGCGGGTATACATCCTGGACGAACGGATGGCGCCGGTGCCGGTGGGTGTGTACGGCGAGCTGTATATCGGCGGCGACGGCGTGGCCCGCGGCTATGTCAATCGTCCGGATTTGACCGCGGAACGCTTTGTGCCCGATCCATTCGGTGCGCAAGGCGCACGCTTGTATCGCACGGGCGATATCTGCCGCTACCGTACGGACGGGCAGATCGAGTTCATGGGCCGGCGCGATCACCAGGTGAAGATCCGCGGCTTCCGGATCGAGCTGGGCGAGGTGGATGCATTACTGCGGCAACATCCGGCGGTACGCGATTGCGTAGTGCTGGTAAAAGACGTGCAGGGTGACCGGCGGCTGGCGGCGTACGTCGTGGCCGATAGGGAGATCGGCGCGGCCGAGATAAAGCGCCATCTGCACGAGCGCGCGCCGGATTATATGGTGCCCAGCCAAGTGCATCGGGTCGAACGGATTCCGTTGAATGCCAGCGGCAAGACCGACCGCGCGGCGCTGCTGGCGATGGAGGGCAGCGACGGCGATGAAACGCGCGGCGAGACACGCACGCCGATCGAAGAGATCCTGGCCGGCATCTGGTGCCAGGTGCTGGGCGTGGAGCGGGTAGGACCGTCGGATCACTTCTTCGAGTTGGGTGGTCACTCGCTACTGGCGACGCAGGTGATGGCACGGGTGCGCGACAGCCTGGGGGTTACCCTGCCGGTGCGCATGTTGTTCGAACATGCGCAGTTGCAGCAGCTGGCCGACATGATCGAGTACCAGCGTTCCGGTGGTACGGCAGAGCCCGTGGCGATTGTCCGGGTCGAACGTGGCGACGAAGCGGCGGCATCGTACGGGCAGCAACGCCTGTGGTTCCTGGATCAACTCGCGGCGGGCCATGCGTTCTACAACATGCCATCGGTGTTTCGCCTTCGCGGCACGCTGGATGCCGACGTGCTGGAAGCGAGCCTGCTGGCGATCCGTGCACGCCACGATGTATTGCGTACGCATTTCGTGACGGTGGATGGCGAACCCGTGCAAGTGGTCGAGCCGGAAACCGATTGGCGCCTGGTGCGCGAACCGGTGACCGACGAAGCGACGTTGACGGCGGACATGGACGCAGAGGCGCAACGGCCGTTCGATCTGTCGCAAGGCCCGCTGATGCGGGCGCACTTGTGGCGCGTAGGCGAGGCG
>NZ_DATJTC010000032.1:0-28538 GCF_035503745.1 Dyella sp. | reverse complement strand
GCCCTCCCCTGCTGCACGCAGGGGAGGGAGTCAATTGCGGCGCCATTTTTTTGCTCCTCCCCCTGCTTGCAGGGGGAGGTTGGGAGGGGGTGGCGCTCTTGCTTCGCATGACGGGCTTCACCCCACCCCAGCCCTCCCCTGCTGCACGCAGGGGAGGGAGTCAATTGCGGCGCCATTTTTTGCTCCTCCCCCTGCTTGCAGGGGGAGGTTGGGAGGGGGTGGCGCTCTTGCTTCGCATGACGGGCTTCACCCCACCCCAGCGCTCCCCTGCTGCATGCAGGGGAGGGGGATCAGGTGTTCGTAAAATAAGTGCGGCCGGCTCTGATCGTCTGCAACAGCTGCGCACCCGCCTCGGCAAGGCAGCCGTCGTTATGGATCACCACGCTGCCGCTGGGAACGGGATAGGCACTCAAACGCGCGATGCGCGCGGCGATCTCTTGCTGCGATTCGCGCCCGCGCGCGGCAAGACGCTCGGCAATCGCCTGCGCACTGGCGGTGATCCATACCGGACGCAGATTGGGAAACCGCTCGCAGGCCAGCGCAAAGGCCCCGCGCGAACCGTTCACCAGCACGTCGGCACCTCGCGCCAGCCAATGCGCCACTTCGCTGCCGATGGCGTAATGGAGGCCATGCGCTTGCCAGGTCAGCGCGAACAGGCCGCGCTGTTCGCGCGAACGGAATTCTTCTTCGCTCAGGGCTACATGGTTTTCGCCGCCTGCATGCGCGGCACGCGTGATGTAGCGATGCGCGCACAGCACGCCGTGCGCCACGCCGTGCTCGCGCACCCATGCCAGCACGCTGTCCTTGCCCACGCCGGACGGGCCCATCACGTAGTACAGGCTGCCTTCGCTCATGAGCCGTTCCTTGCGCCGAGCGGTATGCGTTCGATCTCTTCGAACAACTCACCGGCTGCGGCTTCGCGGCAGATCGTGAGTGCATCTATGTGCGCGGGTGCCAGCGTCGCCAGACCCGGTGCGAGCCAATCGCGCACGGCCTTTTCCTCCACGTCGCTGACCGGTGCGCACAGCGTCATATGGAAGCGATAGCGATCGAGCACGTACGGATAGCCGTAGTCGCGAAACAACGCCATTTCAGTTTCGTCCAGCTGCGGCGCGCGCCGCTGCCAGGCTTCTTCGGTGCCCGGCGCGCGCAGGGCATTCAAATGCAGTACGCAGTGTTCGGCCAGCTGCTTGACGCCGCGCTCATCGACCGATGGCCGCAACGCCAGGAATGCGCCAAGTCGATCCAGTTGCAAGGGCAGCTCGATCGCGCCTGCCTGGCGCGCGATATCGACGGCGATGCGGCGCAGATCTTCATAGGTCGCCGAACCGGCCAGCGCGAACGGTGCGCACAGCGTGGCATGCCAGCCGTAGCGGCGCACGTTGGCCGTCAACGCACCAAAGCGCTCCGCGGCGATGCCGGGCACGCTTTCGATGGACAGCCATGTTCGCCCGAAAGCGTCCAGCCCGCTGCCCGCAGCAGGGCAGAAATAAACGGCATAACGCATCAATGATCCGCCATCAGCACAAGTTGCACCCAATCGCCGGAGAAGCGCGTGATGCCGTATTGCACCGGCACGCCACGCGTGTCGGCGTTGATCGACTGTACGTAAAGCAGCGGACGGTTGGCCGGCTGCTTCATCAGGCGCGCGGTGTTGGCATCGGGCAACCGCGCGGAAACGCGCGTGTGCTTGCGCTCGTAGTCGGCGACGCCGAATTCGGCCAGCGTGCGCGTGACCGAGCGCAGCCGGCGGTAGACCGCGGGCAGTCCGTTGAAACGGGTGGCGGGAAAATAGGCCGTGCTGTAGTCCACGATGTGGCCGTCGGCGCGATCGAGCGTTTCGATGCGGTAGACCGGTTCGTGGCGGTCCAGGCCCAGCGCCTGCGCCACCTGCGGCGGCGCCGCCTCGCGCGCTTCTTCCAGGAATTCCATGTCCGCTTCCACATTGAGGTTGCGCATGTTCTGCGTGAAGCGCGTGCGGCGGCTGATGACGTAATCCATCGTCTGCTCTTGCACGAAGGTGCCGCGGCCTTGTTCGGTGCGCACCAGGTTGCGTTCTTCCAGCGCGGCGATGGCGCGGCGCACGGTGTGGCGGTTGACGTTGAAGCGCGCGGCCAGCTCCTGCGCCGATGGCAGCTGCTCGCCCTGGCGCAGCCGGCCCTTGAGTATGTCCTGCGCCAGGATGCCGCTGATCTGGCTCCACAGCGCCACGCCCCGTCCGCGTTCGATTTCGCTCATACCACGTCCTCAACCTGTCTATTCGCCGTCATGGCAGCGGCACGCGGGCCTGCTGCAATGGTTCGCAAGTGGCGCCATCTTGGCGCCCCAACTTGTCTAGATAACTAGACATTTGTGACAAACCTAGGAACACCCTATGGACACCTCCCCCTACCTGGCGCGCTCGCAGTGGATGTCGCTGCTGGCGCAGGCCGACCCGGCCGAGCTGGCGCTGGCGATGGACGCTTTCGCGCCGCCGCCGGACATGTCCTGGCTGCGTCCGGCGCAGACCGGCCTGTACATGCTGCGCGGGCGGGTCGGTGGCACCGGTCCGCAGTTCAATTTCGGCGAGATCACGGTGACCCGCTGCAGCGTGCAGGCCGGCGGGCACATCGGCCACGCCTGGGTGCGTGGCGGCAACACGCGTCACGCGGAACTTGCCGCGCTGGCCGATGCGCTGCTGCAGGATGCCGGGCAGCACGAGGGGCTGTGTTTGCGGGTGATCGAACCGCTGCGCCGCTCGCTGGATCGCCGCCGCGACCAGGCCAGCCGCGAGGCCGCGGCCAGCAAGGTGGAGTTTTTCACTGTGGTACGGGGTGAATGATGCTGGGCGCCTTTGCCGATCCGGTCTTCGACAGCCAGCGCACGTTCCGCCAGTTGCTGCAGGCGATGGCGCGCCCTGCCGTGCCGCGCACGCTGCCGGTGCTGCCACCCTCGGTGGCGTCGATCGCGCCGGCGGCGATGGCGATCGTGCTGACGCTGTGCGATGCCACGACCGGCGTGTGGCTGCAGGAGCCGCACGAGGAGGCCGTGGGCCACATTCGCTTCCATGCCGGGCTGAAGCTGGTGGACCCGCCAGAGCAGGCCGATTTCGCCGTGATTTCCAATCCGCTGTCGATGCCGCCGCTGCACACGTTTGCGTTGGGCGATCCGCGTTATCCGGACCGTTCGGCGAGCCTGATCATCCAGGCGACCGCCATTGACGCCTTTCCCTGCGCGCAGGGGGAGGCTGGGCGCGAGCGGCCTGCGCCTGGCCCGATGCAGGACGGTGCGGCCCCGCCTCAACCTTCCGCCGCACGCAAGAGACCGATCACGTTCGCCGGCCCCGGCATCGGCGACACCGCCACCGTCGCCATCGACGGCTTGCCCGCCGATTTCTGGACGCAGCGCGCCGCACTCGCCGCGCAGCTTCCGCTTGGCATCGACCTGTTTTTTGTCGCCGGGCACCAGGTGCTTGCCCTGCCCCGCACCACGCGCCTGCTGGAGGGCTGAATGTACGTAGCCGTAAAAGGTGGCGAGCAGGCGATCGCGCGATCGCTGGAATTGCTGGCCCAGGCGCGCCGCGGCGACACCGCCGTGCCGGAACTGGAACTGGCGCAGATCCGCCAGCAGCTGCGCCTGGGCGTGGCGCGCGTGATGCAGGAGGGTTCGCTGTACGACGAAGACCTCGCCGCGCTGGCGATCCGGCAGGCGGCCGGCGACATGCTGGAGGCGATCTTCCTGCTGCGCGCCTATCGCACCACCCTGCCGCGTTTCGGCTACACGTTGCCGCTGCAAACCAGCGCGATGCGCGTGCGCCGCCGCGTGTCGGGCACCTTCAAGGACGTTCCCGGCGGCCAGGTGCTGGGCCCCACCTACGATTACACGCAACGCCTGCTGGAATTTGATGCCGCGCCCGCCGCCAGCGTGACGCCCGCCGACGCGCCGCTGCCTGCGGACATGCCGCGCGTGCTGGATCTGCTCGATGCCCAGGCGTTGATCGAACGCATCGACGCCGGCAACGATCCCGAACCGGTCGACCTTACGCGCGAGCCGCTGACATTTCCCGCCGACCGTGCCACGCGCTTGCAGAACCTGTCGCGCGGCGACGAAGGTTTCCTGCTGGGCATGGCCTATTCCACCCAGCGCGGTTATGCGGAAAGCCATCCGTTTGCCGGCGAAATCCGCATGGGCGAAGTGGATGTATGCATCTGTCCGGAAGAACTGGGTTTCGCCATCGAAATCGGTTCGATCGTGCTCACCGAATGCCAGATGATCAACCAGTTCCGCGGCGGCAACGGTGTACCGCCGCAATTTACGCGCGGCTATGGCTTGGCCATGGGCGAAGGCGAGCGCAAGGCGATGGCCGTGGCGCTGGTCGATCGCGCGCTGCGTTGCGAGGAGCTGGCCGAACCGAACGTTGCGCCCGCGCAGAACCAGGAGTTTGTGCTGTCGCATTCGGACAACGTGGAGGCATCGGGCTTCGTGCAGCATCTGAAGCTGCCGCATTACGTGGATTTTCAGGCCGAGCTGTCGCTGCTGCGCACGCTCGCCGCGCAGCATGCGGCCACGCCTCCCCCTGCGCGGCAGGACGAGGTCGGGAGGAGGTGCCATGGCTCCGCCGCCGCCCCATCGCAGGCGTGTTCAACCCCTCCCCAACCCTCCCCTGCGAAACAGGAGAGGGAGTCGACGCAGGTGCAGTAAGCATGGCCTACAACTTCGCCTTTCTCGATGAAGACACCAAGCGCATGCTGCGCCGCGCGCTGCTCAAGGCCGTGGCGATTCCCGGCTACCAGGTACCGTTCGGCAGCCGCGAAATGCCGCTGCCGTATGGCTGGGGCACCGGCGGTATCCAGGTCACCGCTGCCTTGCTTGGACCTGACGACGTGTTGAAGGTGATCGACCAGGGCGCCGACGACACCACTAATGCGGTGAACATCCGCCGCTTTTTCAGCCGCGTCGCGGGTGTGGCCACCACCGAGCACACCGCCGATGCCACGCTGATCCAGACCCGCCACCGCATTCCTGAAACATCGCTGCGCGAAGATCAGATCCTTGTGTTCCAGGTACCCGAACCCGAGCCGCTGCGCACGCTGGAACCTCGCGAAGCCGAAACGCGCACCCTGCATGCGCTGGCCGACTACGGACTGATGCACGTGAAGTTGTACGAGGACATTGCCCAATACGGACATATCGCCACCAGCTACGACTATCCCGTACTGGTGGACGGGCGCTTTCTGACCTCGCCCTCGCCGATTCCGAAATTCGACAACCCCAAGCTCGACCGTTCGCCCGCACTGATGCTGTTCGGCGCCGGACGCGAGAAGCGCCTGTACGCGATCCCGCCCTATACGCGGGTGGAAAGCCTGGCGTTCGACGATCATCCGTTCGAGATCCAGCGCTGGGAACAGCAGTGCGAACTGTGCGGTTCGGGCGACAGCTATCTGGATGAAGTGGTGGTGGACGATCGCGGCACGCGCATGTTCGTGTGCTCGGACACCGATTTCTGCAGCGGCCGCCGCATGGAGGCGCAGGCATGAGCGCGCTGCTGCAGGTACGCGGCGTGAGCCGCTTGTACGGTTCGCGCATCGGCTGCGAAGACGTGAGCTTCGATCTGCATCCGGGCGAGCTGCTGTGCATCGTGGGCGAATCGGGCTCGGGCAAATCGACCCTGCTCAACACGGTGGCCGCCCAGCTGGCGCCCTCGTCCGGCTCGGTGCAATACCGCCAGCGCCATGGCGGCTGGCTCGACGTGGGCGGCTTGAGCGAAGCCGACCGCCGCCGCCTGGCGCGCGAGGAGTGGGGTTTCGTCACGCAGAATCCGCGCGACGGCCTGCGCCTGAATGTGAGCGCCGGCGCCAACGTTGCCGAACGCCTGATGGCCCTGGGACAGCGCAACTACCGCCAGCTGCGCGACATCGCGCGCGGCTGGCTGGAGCGGGTGGAGATCGATCCCACGCGCATCGACGACGCGCCCACCAGCTTCTCCGGCGGCATGCAGCAACGCTTGCAGATCGCACGCACGCTGGTGACGCAACCACGGCTGGTGTTCATGGACGAGCCCACCGCGGGCCTGGACGTCTCGGTGCAGGCACGCATCCTGGACCTTCTGCGTCGGCTGGTGAACGAACTGGGCCTGGCCGCCGTGATGGTGACGCACGATCTGGCGGTGGCGCGCCTGCTGGCCGCCCGCACCATGGTGATGCAGGGCGGGCGGGTGGTCGAAACCGGGCTCACGGATCAAATACTGGACGACCCGCAACATCCGTACACGCAATTGCTCGTTTCCTCGGTGCTGACGACATGACCGCCGCCTTGATGCTCGAACTGCGCGACCTTAGCAAGTCGTTCCAACTGCACCACCTACACGATGCGCGCCTGAACGTGCTGCGCGGGCTGGACCTGCGCCTGCATGCGGGCGAGTGCGTGGCGCTGTCCGGCCCCTCGGGCGCCGGCAAAAGCACCTTGCTGCGCGTGATCTACGCCAACTACCGCCCTACCCTGGGCGCGGTGCACGTGCGCCACGGCGAGCGCTGGCTGGATCTGGCCAAGGCCACGCCGCACGAAGTGCTGGACGTGCGCCGCCACACCCTGGGCTACGTCAGCCAGTTCCTGCGCGTGATTCCGCGCGTGCCGGCGCTGGACATCGTGGCCGAGCCGCTGCTGCAGGCCGGCATGGACGAGCAGCAGGCACGCCAGCGTGCCGGCGACCTGCTGCGCCGCCTGAACGTGCCCGAGCGATTGTGGCCGTTGCCGCCGGGCACCTTTTCAGGCGGCGAACAGCAACGCGTGAATATCGCGCGCGGATTGATCGCGCGCCGTCCCGTGCTGCTGCTGGACGAGCCCACCGCCTCGCTGGATGCGCAAAACCGCAACATCGTCGCGCAGCTGCTGGCCGAAGCGCGCGCGGCGGGCTCGGCGGTATTGGGCATCTTTCACGACGAAGACATGCGCGACCGCGTGGCCACGCGCCTGTTTCCGATGCAAACGCTAGAAGCGGCCTGATTCTTCGTTGCTACACGTTTCTTATTCGAACCATTTTTCTTCGAGACGCTTATGAACGACCTGGCTTTGACCAACGCTCGCATCGTGCTTGACGATGGCGTGGTGCACGGCACCCTCATCGCCCGCAACGGCCTGATCCGGCTGGTCGATGAAGGACCGACGCAGGCGCCCCATGCGATTGACTGCGAAGGCGACTACGTCGTTCCCGGCCTGATCGAACTGCACACCGACAATCTCGAAAAGCACCTGATGCCGCGCGCGGGCGTGATCTGGCCGTCCATTCCGGCAGTGCTCACGCACGATGCGCAAGTGGTCGCGGCCGGCATCACCACCGTGTTCGACGCCCTGTCGGTGGGCGACGTGGAGGAGGAAAGCGTGCGCATCGACACCTTGCGCAGCACCTACGACGCGATTCTGCAAGGCCAGGCCACCGGCGCCCTGCGCGCCGATCACTGGATCCACCTGCGCTGCGAACTGGCCTATCCGCGTTTGCTCCAAGCGCTGGAGCCGCTGATGGATCACGGCTGCGTGCGGCTGGTTTCGCTGATGGACCACACGCCCGGCCAGCGTCAGTACCGCGACCTGGCGCAGTACCGCAAGTACTACAGCAAAAACCACATGACCTGGACCGAAGAAGAATTCGCCGCGGTCGTGCAGCGTCGTACCGAACAGCAGGCGCATTACAGCGCCCGCCATGAAAGCGCGGTGCTGACCATGCTCCACGGCCGCGACGTGGTGCTGGCCAGCCATGACGACACCGATGCGCAACAAGTGGAGCACGCCCGGCGCATCGGCGTGACCATCTGCGAATTTCCCACCACCCAGGAAGCGGCCGACGCCGCGCATGCGCACGGGCTGACCACCATCATGGGCGCGCCCAACGTGGTACGCGGCGGTTCGCATTCGGGCAACGTCGCGGCGCTGGAACTGGCGCGCACCGACCGTCTGGACATGTTGTCCTCCGACTACGTGCCCGCCAGCCTGCTGCACGGCGCGTTCCTGCTGCACACGCAGGCCGGCTGGTCGATGCCCAAGGCGATGGCGACGGTAAGCCGCAATCCGGCCAAGGCGCTGGGCTTCAACGATCGCGGTTCGCTCAAGCCCGGCATGCGCGCGGACGTGGTGCGCATGCGTGCCGTCGATGGCTTGCCGATCGTGCGCAATGTGTGGGTGAACGGGCAGCGCGCATTCTGATGTCACCCCCTGCGCACCTACCCCTCCCCTACGTGCAGCAGGGAAGGGCTGGGGTGGGGTGAAGCCCGCAGCGCAAAGCACGAACGTCACGCCCTCCCATCTTTCCCCTGCACGCAGGAGGAGGGATGAAAGCGCGCGCATCAACGTTCCATCTCATTTCACCCCGCGCACACCTACCCCCTCCCCTACGTGCAGTAGGGGAGGGCTGGGGTGGGGTGAAGCCCGCAGTGCAAAGCACGAACATCACGCCCTCCCATCTTTCCCCTGCACGCAGGAGGAGGGATGAAAGCGCGCGCATCAACGTTCCATCTGATTTCACCCCCGCGCACACCTACCCCCTCCCCTACGTGCAGTAGGGGAGGGCTGGGGTGGGGTGAAGCCCGCAATGCAAAGCGCGAACGTCACCCCCGCCTTTCCCCTGCAAGCAGGGAAGGGTGAAAGCATGCGCATCGAAGTTCCAATCGTTTCATTTGCTCATCGTGCAATTGCGCGAGGCGTGGGCAACTTCTTCGCGCCATGAACGCCTTTGCGATACGGGTCATCGCGCATCGCAATTTCGTACGCGCAAAAACGCATGTCACCGTTCATACGTCCAAACGACATCGCACTGCCATCCGCTTTGCGTGACATGTGCGGCTAGACATCCGACGAACTTGGCTAGACCACGTCATAAGCATTTCATCGCTTATCTCTAGCCTTTCAACCCTTGCAGTATCAGGCCTTTTTGCCGGGGCCATCCGGCTAATACACCCTTGGGGGATACCACCTTGAAGATCAATCCAATCACCTGCGCGGTGTTGGCCGCGCTCGCGGTGAGTCGCGTGTCTTACGCCGATGGCACGACCACGCCTGCACCCGCCCAGCCCAGCCAGCCCGCCACCCAGACGTCGCAACCGGCGCAAGGCGGCCCCTCGGCCAATGCACCCGACTCGAACAAGGCCGCCACCCTTGGCATGGTCACCGTGACCGCGCAGCACACGGTGCAGGATATCGAGGTCGTGCCGATCACGATCCAGGCGTTCACCGGCACCACGCTGCAGCAGTTGAACGTGGACAACTTCCAGGACGTCATCAAGTACCTGCCCAACGTGACCTTCGCCACCAACGGTCCGGGCCAGGGCAACATCTACATGCGCGGCCTGAGCACGGGCTTCCTGGGCAACCAGTCCAGCGCATCGATCGCGCCGTTCCCGAACGTGGCGGTGTACCTGGACGATCAGTCGATGCAATTCCCCGCGCGCAACCTCGACATCTACATGGTCGACATGGAGCGCCTGGAAGTGCTGGAAGGTCCGCAGGGCACGCTGTTCGGCGGCGGTGCGGAAGCGGGCGCGGTGCGCTACATCACCAACAAGCCCAATCTCAACACTGTCAGCGGCAGCGCCCAGGCCGGCATCGGCTTCACCTCCGGCGGCGCGCCGAACAATTCGGCCAATGCGGTGCTGAACCTGCCGATCATCCCCGGCACGCTGGCCGTGCGCGGCGTGATCTATCACGATCATGAAGGCGGCTACATCGACAACGTGCCGAGCACCTTCACCCGCCAGCCCACCGACGGCGGCGGCGCGGCGGCGCCCTACATCGCCGCCGGCGGCACCTCGGTGGCCAACAACTATGCCGTTGCGCAGAACAACTGGAACCCGGTCGATTACAGCGGCGCGCGCCTGTCGGCGCTGTGGAAGATCAGCGACGACTGGAACTTCCTGATCGCCCAAAGCTACGGCACGCTCGATGCCGATGGCCAATCCTCCGCCTATCCGTACAGCTCGGACGGCCAGAAGCTCGGCACCGACCAGATCAGTGCCTTTGTGCCGGGCTGGAACGACGACCGCTACACCAATACCGCCTGGACCTTGAACGGCGAGATCGGCGATCTCTCGCTGGTCTACACCGGCGGCTACACCAACCGCCACATCAGCGAGCAGCAGGACTACACCAACTACTCGCGCAGTGCGGGCGGCTTGTACTACAGCTGCACCGGCACCTCGGCGGGCCTGTCCAGCCAGGGCAAGCCGATTTGCTATTCGCCGATCGGCTACTGGAACGACCACGTCAACAGCACCCATCAGAGCCACGAGCTGCGCCTGATGACGCCGGACGACTACCGCCTGCGCGCCATCGGCGGCGTGTATTACGAAGATTTCAATATCGACGACCACATGGACTTCAACTACAAGACGATCCCGTCTTGTACGCCGACCAACCTCGCCGCGGCGCTGGCGGGCGGCTATCCGTGCGTGGCCGACGCCGAATCCTCGCCCGGCGTGGTGATGCCCGACAACACGGCCTTCGGCGAAGTCGAGCAGCGCGGCTACAAGCAGGAAGCGGCGTTCGGTTCGGTGTCCTACGACATCATTCCCGACGTGCTGACCGCCACCGCCGGTACGCGCTACTACCACTACTCCGAATGGCAGACCGGCACGGAGTTCTACACCACCGCCGCGCAGGTGAACGTGCCCAACGGCACCTATGTCGGCAACGATACGGCGATGGATTACCACCAGTCGTATCACGGCTTCAAGAGCCGCGCCAACCTGCAGTGGCAGATCAATCCGGACATGATGGTGTACTACACCTTCTCGCAGGGCTTCCGTCCGGGCGGCTTCAACCGCACCACCTCGGGCGTGGCCAAGCTGGACGGCCAGGCGCAATACCAGAAGCCGATCAGCTACGCGCCCGACACGCTCACCAACAACGAAATCGGTTTCAAGGGCACCTTCCTGGACGACCGCGTGCTGTTCAACGCATCGCTGTACGACATGCGTTGGGACAACGTGCAGATGCAGTTCTTCAACCCGCTGGTGCTGGGCAACACCACCTTCGCGGTCAACGGTCCGAACTTTAAGGTGCAAGGTCTGGAGCTGCAGTTCCAGGCGCGGCTGACCGACAACTTGTCGCTGATCGGCTCGGGCTCGCTCAACCACGCGCGGCAGACCAACTCGCCCTGCCTGGTCGACAACATTCCCGGTTCGGCCGCCTATAACGAATGCATCGTCGAAACCGGCGCGGCGGGCGCGACGACGTCCTTCACCAATCCGTTCGGCGAAGTGGGCAGCACGCCGGCCTTCTCGCCGCGCTCGCAGGCCAATATGCGCCTTCGCTACGACTGGACGCTGATGGGCAACTACAAGGCGTTCTGGCAGATCGGCGCCAGTTTCACCGGCTCGATGTACAACCAGCCGGCAACCTATCCCAGCGGCGCGGGCGTCACCGACGTCACCACGGTGGAACTGCGCTACCTGCAGGCGGCCTACACCACCTACGACGCGTCCTTGGGCATCAGCAAGGACAACTGGGACGTATCGCTGTACGGCACCAACCTGGGCAACAGCCACGCCAGCACCTTCACCTCCTCGGCGCAGTTCATCGAGCAGGAAGTGCCGATCCGCCCGCGCGTGGTCGGCCTGAAGGTGGGCTTCAAGTTCTGACCTGCTAACTCCGCAAGCAGGAAAGTAGAATAGGGTGGGCGCAAGCCCACCCTCTTTTTAAGTCGATCACCAAGCATGAACGCCACGGCCGCCGATACGCCTGAAACGTCACTGGAACATCAGCTGCAACGCGTACGCGCGCTGCAGGCTGAAGGCCAGCATGCGCAGGCGCTGAGCGCGGCGCAGGCGCTGGGCGCGGATCTTGCCGAGCACCGCGACGTGCTTTATCTGGTCGCGCGCAGCCAGCGTTACCTGGGCAACATCGACGCGGCGCTGGCTACGCTGGCGCGCCTTGAGCCGTCTCATCCCAGATTCAGCCGCCTGCACGAAGAACGCGGCCACTGTTACGTGGTCAGGCGCGATGCGCCACGCGCGATCGATGCCTTGCTGCACGCGGTCAACATCAACCCCGCGCTGCCTTCGAGCTGGAACCTGCTCGAGGGCCTGTACCGCATGACCGGCGATGCCGCCAACGCCGGCCATGCCGCCGCGCACGTGGCCAAGCTCAAGCAGCTTGCGCCGGAGGTCGTGCGCGCCACCGGCCTGTTCTGCGATGGCGACATGGACGCGGCCGAAAGCGTCATCCGCGCGTATCTGCTCAAGGCCGGCAACGACGTGGAAGGCATGCGCCTGCTTGCGCGCATCGGCCTGCTGCGCGAAGTGTTCGACGATGCGCAAGTTCTGCTGGAAGCGGTGCTGAAGCTGGCGCCGAACTATCACAATGCGCGTTTTGAATACGCGCAGGCGCTGTTCGGGCGCCACTTGCATCAACGTGCCTGCGAGGAAGCGGAAACGCTGCTCGCCATCGATGCCGGCAACCGCGACTATCGCGCGCTGTACGCCAGCGCCAGCGTCGGCGTGGGCGAACATGAGCGCGCCATCGCCATTTATCGAGAGTTGCTGCGCGATGCGCCGGACGTGGCCGATCTGCACCTGTCGCTGGCGCATTCGTTGAAGACGCAAGGCCAACAGGCCCAGGCCATCGACGCCTACCGCGCCGCCGCCGCGGCGCGCCCCAGCTTTGGCGATGCGTACTGGAGCCTGGCCAATCTAAAAACCTACCGCTTCGCCGATGAGGACATCGCGCGCATGCTGGCCGAGGAGGCGGCGCCGTCCATCGCGCTCGCCGATCGCTACCATCTGTGCTTTGCGCTGGGCAAAGCCTTCGAAGATCGCGGCGACTTCGCTCCATCCTGGCGCTATTACGAACAGGGCAATGCGCTGAAACGTTCGGAAAGCCGCTACCGCCCGGAGATTTTCGAAACCCAGACGCGCAAGCAGATCGAGGTGTGCACCGGGCCATTCCTGCAGCGCCATGCCGGTAGCGGCGATCCCAGTGCCGAGCCGATCTTCATCGTCGGCCTGCCGCGCGCCGGCTCGACCTTGATCGAACAGATCCTCGCCTCGCACTCGCAGGTGGAAGGCACGCAGGAGCTGGCCGACATTCCGCGCATCGTGCTGGATCTGCAGGGGCGCGATCCGGATCTGGACGATCCGCGCTATCCCGGCGTGCTGGCCGACATGCAACCGGAGGATTTCCGCCGGCTCGGCGAAAAATACCTGCGCGACACGCGCATCTACCGTAGCGGCAAGCCGTATTTCATCGACAAGATGCCGAACAATTTCCGGCATCTCGGCTTGATCCACCTGATGTTGCCCCATGCCAAGATCATCGATGCGCGTCGCGAGCCGATGGCCTGCTGCTTCAGCAACTTCAAGCAACTGTTCGCCAACGGTCAGGAATTCACTTACGGCATCGAAGACATCGCGCGCTATTACCGTACGTATCTGGACCTGATGCAGCATTGGGACCAGGTACTGCCCGGCCGCGTGCTGCGCGTGTATCACGAAGACGTGGTAGACGACCTGGAAGCCAGCGTACGGCGTCTGCTCGATTTCTGCGGCTTGCCGTTCGAACCGGCCTGTCTTGCGTTCCACAAGACCGAGCGCAGCGTGCGCACGGCCAGTTCCGAGCAAGTGCGGCGTCCGATCTTTCGCGATGGGCTGGATCAGTGGAATAACTACGCGCCCTACCTGGGGCCGCTGAAGCACAAGCTTGGCGATGCGCTGGAGCGCTATCGCGCGGGGTGAGGCAAGGTCCATGGCTGCTGCAGTGCGCGCGTTGCGCCATGAGCGCCATCGCCGGCACCAACCCCTTCCGCCAAACCGCCCTGATCGCCTACCGATCGCCCTGGGCCACGCCAACCCATGCAACCATCGCCTCGCCCACGCTGGGCGGCGGCGCTGAAGCGGCCAAAGCATACGCGGCGAAGCTCAGCCAGGACCACAACCTCAGCGCCGACGGCAAATCGCCCGCCCGGACGGTGTTGCGCTCCCGTCGCGGCGGCTTGGAGAAACCCGCGGCGCAAGTGTTCACCTTCGCCGTCAACGGCGTGCAGGCGCCGTGGGCGATCGCCTTCGCGGCGACGGCGAAACTTGCCTGACCAAGGGGGTATCCCCCGGCCCTTCCACCAGCCGGCGAGGCCGACGCTTGCTTCCGATACAGTTTCGATATATCTTTTTTTGGTAATTACGATATATCGGAGTCATATCATGCATAGGCATTCCCTGTTTCACCGGCTGCGCCAGCTCCACCATTACCGCCACCACGGCGGCCCCTGGGTGGCTTGGGACGACGCCGACGGCTACGACCGCGAGGATTACCACTTCCACGGCCGGCGCGGCCGGCACGGGCATCACCAGGATGGCGACGTGTTCGCCGACTGGAATGGCCTGCAGGGCGGCGGCCGCAGGTCCGGCGGGCGCATGCTGGGGCACGGCGATCTGAAGCTGTTGCTGCTGGCCCTGATCGAGCAGCAGCCGCGCCACGGTTACGAGCTGATCCGCACCATCGAGGAAATGTTCCACGGCCATTACGCACCCAGCCCGGGGGCGGTGTACCCCACGCTGACGATGCTGGAGGAAATGGGCTACGCCTCGGTGGAGAGCGAGCAAGGCGGCCGCAAGTTGTATGCGATCACCGACGAAGGCCGCGCGTATCTGGACCAGAACCGCGCCGCGGTGGATGCCATGACCGAGCGCACGCGCCACAGCGCCCGCATGATCGCCAAGCTGGCGCTGCCGTTGGCGGTGCGCAAGGCGATGCATGCGCTCAAGCACGCCGTGCTGATGCATGGCACTGACTGGAACAAGGCCCAGGCGCAGCGCGTGGCGGCGATACTTGAGCGCGCCGCGGCGGAGATCGCGTCGGGCCGGGCGAATGACGAGTGATCGGGCCAAGGCACCAAACGCCGTGCGGCAGCGAGTTTTCACTATGAGCAGACATGAACATCGCATGGTGCGCCATGCGGTAGTGCGCCGCACGCTGGAGGTGCGAAGCGCACGGCGCATTACGCCGCATATGCAGCGCATCGTGTTCGGCGGCGAGGAACTTCGCGGGTTTGCGAGTGCGGCGCCGGACGATCACGTGAAGCTGTTTTTTCCCAACGCCCAGGGCGAACTGGTGTTGCCGACGATCGGACCGAACGGTCCGGAGTTTCCGGCCGACGCACTGCCTTCGCCGATGCGCGATTACACGCCGCGCCATTTCGACGCGGCACGGCTGGAGCTGACCATCGACTTCGTGGTGCACGGCGACGGCCCCGCGTCGACCTGGGCGGAGCAGGCCGTGCCCGGCCAGCGCATCGGCATGGGCGGTCCGCGCGGTTCGTTCCTGATGGCGGAGGATTTCGAGCATATGGTGCTGGTGGGCGATGAAACCGCCCTGCCCGCGATCGGCCGGCGCCTGGACGAACTGCCCGACCATGCGCACGCGGTGGCTTTGATTGAAATTGCGCAAGTGGCCGACCGCCTTCCGCTAGGATCGCGTGCCACGTTCGAGGCGATATGGCTGGAGCGCGACGGCGTGGAGGCGGCGCAAAGCGATCTGCTCGAACAGGCACTGCGCGCGTTGCCTGACTTCCCAGGCGATACGTTTTACTGGATCGCCGCCGAGTCGCGCCGCGCGCGGGCGATGCGCAGGTTTCTGGCCCAGGAGCGCGGCGTGCCGAAGGAATGGATTCGTGCCACGGGCTATTGGCAGGCCGATGGTGCGGCCGATGAAGAGGATTGAAGTGTTCGCACCGTGCCCCGCTCTTCCCCGTGCTCGCAGGGGAGAGCGTTAGTGCGGCAGGCGCGCATGCATCCACGCGCGGCACACGCTTCCTCCCCCTGCTTGCGGGGAAGGAAGCGCCTGGAGGTCAGTGCGCGGCGTTGGGCTTGACCCAGGTTTCGAACAGTTCGTCGATGCGGCGATATTCGTCGTACCACGAGTCGGAATGATCGAATTCGTGCCGCTCCAGCGGGTAGAGCGAAATCCAGAAGTTTTTCTTGTGCAGCTCCACGAAGCGCTCGTACAGGCGCAGCGAATCGCTGGCCATGACGTTGTCGTCGATCAGGCCGTGGTTGATCAACAGCGGATCGCGCAGGTTTTCGGCGTACTCGATCGGCGAGCTGATCTTGTAAGCCTCCGGGTCCAGTTGCGGATCGTTGAGGATGTCGCTGGTGTAGCTGTGGTTGTAGGTGACCCAGTCCGACGGCGGACGTTGCGCGGCGCCGGCGGCGAACTCACCAGGCGCACGCAGCAGCGCCATCTCGGTCATGAAACCGCCGTAGCTGCCGCCGTAGATGCCCACGCGCTTAGGATCGACACCGTGGTTCTTCACCAGCCAGGCCTTGCCGTCGAGCAGGTCTTGCAGTTCCGGATGGCCCATCTGGCGATAGATGGCGGTGCGCCAGTCGCGGCCGTAGCCCTGCGAGGCGCGGTAATCCATGTCCAGCACCACGTAGCCTTGCTGCACGAGCAGGTTGTTGAACAGCTGTTCGTGCTGGTAGTACGTGGCCGATTCGGTGACGTCCTGCAAATACCCCGCGCCGTGCACGAAGATCACCGCCGGACGCGACGAGGCGGCGTCGGTTTCATTGGCCGGACCGTAGTACTTGGCGTAGATCACACCCGCCCCGTGCGAGGAAGGCACCGCGACGAATTTCGGCGCGATCCAGGCATGCGCGGTGAATGCGGCTTTCATGGTGTGGGTGAGATCGCGCGCCGCGCCGCCCTGCGCATCCTGCACCGCCAATTGCGGCAATACGTAGGCGGAGGAATGCAGCACGGCGAGGCGGCTGTCGTCCGGCGACAGCACGAATTGATCCATGCCGCCGTATTGGGTGACGCGCGTCAGCGCGCCGCCATCGGAGGGCACGCGATACACGTCGTAGCTGTATGGCGCAACCTGGTTGGCGCGCACGTAGAACCATTTGCCATCGTTGGAAAGCTGCGGCTGGCTTACTTCGAACTTGCCGCTGGTGAGCGCTTTCGCCTCGCCGCCGACGGGTTTGACGTAGAGCTGCGAATAGCCGGTCTGCTCGCTGAGGAACCACAGCGTGCGGTTGTCCTTGAGCCAGCCGAAGTCGTTGTAGGTCCAGTTGATCCATGCCGCGTCGTGCAGGCGATGCTGCGGGACCAGTGCGTGCTTATCGAAGTCGACGGTGACGATCCAGCGATCCTTGTTGTCGATGGAAAGCAGCTCCAGCGCGAGGTTGCTGCCGTCTTCGTTCCACGCCGCGCTGGCGGTCTCGCTGTCCATGCTGTACAGCGTTACAGGGCGCACGTCGGGCGCCTTGAGCGCCTTGGCTTCGTCGGATTTACCGGCTTTTTCCAGCGCCGCGACGGTTTTTTCGCGGATCGCCTTAAGCGGATCGTCCTTGATGCCGGGCAGGTTGTCGGTGGCCAGCGCGTACTGCTTGTGGGCGCGCAGGTCGAGCAAGGTGAGCGACTGCGGCGCCGGATCGTTGCGGCCGACGTAGGTGCGCGCGGACTGGTCTTCGGTGTAGCCCGATTCGGTGACGTAGTGGATCACCTTGGGCGACTTGCCCTCGTCGTAATGGGCCGGCTGCGTGACGACCAGCATCCAGCGGCCATTGGGCGACAGCTCGGTGTCGATGAGCTGCGACTTGTCGCCGAGGTAGAACGGCAGCGGCGCGCGCGTGGGATCGGCGGCGGCGAGCAGGTCCTGGTTGGCGCGGCGCGCGTCCTTATCGGCTTTGTTCTCGCGCAGTTCCTTGAACAGGTCCAGCTGTTGCTGTTCCAGCGCATCGGGTTTGGCCTGGCGCGGATCGTCGGTGAAGGTGAGGATCGCCGCCGGCGACGTCACGCCGCTGGCCAGGTCGTAGCTGTACCAGTTGTTGGCCTGGCGGAACTGCAGCTGGCGACCGTCGGGCGAAAACTGCGGCGCCGACTGCGGTTGCACGCTGCGCGTAACCTGCACGCGGCGGCCGCTGGCCAGATCGACCAGGAATACGTCCCCGTGCAGGATGAAGGCGGCGTGCCGGTGCGCGCGGTCGTACACCGCCGGACCTTCCGCCTGCGCCATCGCGGCAGGCTCGAGCTTGCTGGTTTGGCCGCTGGCCGGATCGACGCGATACAGGTCCATCACGCTGCTGCCATCGCGCTTGAGGCTGTAGTAAATGCTGCGCCCGTCCACGCTCCAGTACGGATTTTCCACCGCATGTCCCATCCAGTCCGGATTGGCCATGATGGTTTCCAGATCCAACGGCCCGGCACCTGTCGCGGGGGCGGCCGCGGCGGGCAGGGTGGCGAGGGCTACGAGGCCGGCGAGCAGCAGTCGGCGCATGGGTCGCTCCAGAACGGAAAACAGCGAGCATAGCCAAGCCGGGGCGACAGGCAAGCGCCAAGAGTCGTGGTTGGCCGGTTCAAGCGCATGCGCCTTTGCACGCACCACACCGGGTCGGGCCGCACGCCGTCCGCGCTGGGTGGCCCGCACCGTCATGCCGGCGCGGGCCGGCTGCTACGATGACGTTTCGATCCCCGCCCCGCGATGCCCCATGAGCCTGCTCCCCGCCGTCGAAAACGAAACCGCCGCCGATCCCCTCTACAGCGTCATCTGGCTGCACGGACTTGGCGCCGACGGCAACGACTTCGCACCGATCGTGCCGGCGCTGGTATCGCCGCAGTGGCCGGGGCTGCGCTTCGTGTTTCCGCACGCCCCGGTGCGCGCGGTGACCATCAACAGCGGCATGCAGATGCGCGCCTGGTACGACATCTACGGTCTGGACCTGGTGGCGCGGCAAGATGAAGCGGGCATACGCCAGTCCATCGCGCAGGTCCAAGCCCTGATCGCGCGCGAGCACGAACGCGGTGTGCCGAGCGAGCGCATCGTGCTGGCCGGGTTTTCGCAAGGCGGCGCGATCGCGCTGGCCGCGGGGCTGCGTCATCGGCAAAAACTCGCCGGCATCGTGGCACTGTCCACCTACCTGCCGCTGGCCGATTCGCTGGCTGGAGAACGCAGCGCGGCCAATGCCCAGGTGCCGATATTCTGGGGGCACGGCACGTTCGATCCGGTGGTGGTCTTGCAGCGCGGCCTGGAGTCGCGCGCCGCGCTGGAAGCGCTTGGCTACTCGCTGGCATGGCACACCTACCCGATGCCGCATTCGGTAAGCCCGGAGGAAATCGCCGATCTGCAGCATTGGATGAGCCAGCGCCTGCGCTGAAACCCGCGCCGGCTACGGGCATACTGCGGCCATGCCAGCATCCCCCGCCAACGCGCCTGCCCGCACGCAGACTCCGCTGCCGGAGTTTTGCGAACTGCCCGCCATTTCCGCCCTGCTGGTGGTAGGCGCGCTGTGCGTGACGCTGGCCTGGCTCGCCCCGCAAAGCACGCGCGGCTGGCGCGGTTACAGCGTGGGCATGTTGTTTGTGGAATGGATGGCGATGGTAATCGCGGTGGCGTTGTGCAAGCTGCGTCCGCTGCTGCTGCGCCTGCCGGGGCGTTTGCCTTATGCGGGCGTGTGGCTGGTGATGATCGCGATCGTGGCGCTCGCCAGCCTGATCGCGCAATGGATGGACCGCACGCTGGACATGCAGCTGATCGCCGCCGGCGCCACCGGCTTCGTGCGCGACAACATGCTTATCGCCGCCCTGCTGGGCATGGCGATGCTGCGCTACTTCTACTTGCTGGCCGAATGGCAGGCGCGGCTTGCCGCCGTGGCGCATGCGCGGGTGGAAGCGCTGCAGGCGCGCATCCGCCCGCATTTTCTGTTCAACAGCATGAATACCGTGGCCGCGCTGGTGCGCGTGGATCCCATTGCCGCCGAGCGCACGGTGGAAAATCTTTCCGAACTGTTCCGCGCCGCGCTGGGACAGGACGAAACCAACACCGGCACCCTGGGCGAAGAGCTGGAGCTTGTGGACCGCTATCTGGCGATCGAGCAATTGCGCCTGGGCGAGCGCCTGCGCATCCGCCGCGAACTGGACGACGCACCGCTGGATGCATCGCTGCCGCGCCTGCTGCTGCAGCCGCTGGTGGAGAACGCCGTGCGCCACGGCATCCAGCCGTTGCGCGAAGGTGGCCAGGTGCTGCTGCGCGCGCGGCGCGAGGACAACATGCTGGTGATCGAGGTAACCAATCCGCTCGCCGAAACGCCGGCCGAAGGCGGCAGTGGCCATGGCTTGAACAACGTGCGCCAGCGCGTGGCCTATCATTTCGGCCCGCGCGCGGACGTGGCGGCGGGGCCGCAGGGCGATCGCTTCGTGGTACGCCTGCGCCTGCCGGTGGAGGTGCGCCATGCGCGTGATGATCGTCGATGACGAACCGCTGGCGCGCGCGCGCCTCAAATCCTTGCTCGACGAATGCGAGGACGCCGAGCTGGTCGGCAGCGTCGGCGACAGTGAGGCAGCGCTGGCCGCGATGGCCCACGCGCAGCCGGACGTGCTGATCCTGGACATCAACATGCCGGGCATGGACGGCAAGGAGCTGGCCTCGCGGCTGGCCCATCGCACGCGTCCGCAGATCGTGTTCTGCACCGCTTACGAGGCGCATGCGGTGCACGCGTTCGATCTGGGCGCGGTGGATTATCTGCTCAAGCCCGTGCGGCTCGAACGCCTGCGCGATGCGCTGGCGCGCGCGCGGCAACGGCTCGATGCGCGTCCGCGCGACGCGGTCGACTGGCTGCATGCGCGCGTGCGCGGCGAACCGGTGCGCGTGGCGCTGGACGAAGTGGTTTGCCTGATCGCGGAAGAAAAATACGTCGTCGCGCATCGCAACGGCGACCCGCTGCTGCTGGACGAATCGCTGCGCCAGCTGGAAGAAACCTACGCCGACCAGCTGATCCGCCTGCACCGCAATTGCCTGGTGCCGGTGCGGCGCCTGGTGGGCCTTAAAACCATGAGCGACGGTCGCGTGCTTGCGCGTCTGGCCGGCACCGATTTCAGTCCCGAGGTGAGCCGCCGCAACCTGCCGGGCTTGCGCAAACTGCTGCGCATGGGATGACGACTGGGCGACAATAGCGGCCTCCCTCTTGCCCGGAGCCCTCATGTCCCTTGCCGTGCTGCGCATCGCCACCCGCAAAAGTGCGCTCGCCATGTGGCAGGCCGAACATGTAGCCGGCCTGTTGCGCGCGGCGCATCCGGGCCTGCGCGTGGAACTGGTGCCGCTGACCACGCGCGGCGACGAGGCGCTCGACCAGCCGCTGGCGGCGATCGGCGGCAAGGGCCTGTTCCTGAAGGAACTGGAAGTGGCGATGCTGGAAGGCCGCGCGGATCTGGCCGTGCATTCGCTCAAGGACGTTCCGGCGGAGCTGGAACCGGGCTTCGAGCTGCCGGCGATCCTGCCGCGCGCGGATGCCGCCGATGCGTTCGTCAGCAACGACTGCGCCAGTCTGGCGGCATTGCCCAACGGCGCCCGCGTCGGCACGTCCTCGTTGCGCCGGCAGGCGCTGCTGCGCGCGGTGCGACCGGACCTTACCCTGCTGGACCTGCGCGGCAACGTCGGCACGCGCTTGCAGAAACTCGACGCCGGCCACTACGAAGCGATTGTGCTGGCTTGTGCCGGGCTGGAGCGCCTGGGCCTGCACGATCGCATCCGCTCGCGGCTGACCGCGCCCGATTGGCTGCCCGCGCCAGGGCAGGCGGCGATCGTGGTGGAGGCGCGCGCCGATCAGCCGCTTGTGCTGCAGGCGCTGGGGGTGCTGGACGATGCCGACACGCGGCTGGCCGTCACCGCCGAGCGCGCCATGAACCACGCCCTCGGCGGCAGTTGCACGGTGCCGGTGGGCGCGTGGTGCACGGTCACCGAGCGCGGCCTGCATCTGCGCGGCATGGTGGGCGAGGTGCGCAGCGGCCGCCTGCTGGTGGCCGAAGCGGCCGGCGATTGCCACGGCGCGGCGCGTCTGGGCAACGAGGTGGCGCAGGCCCTGTTCGCCCAGGGTGCGGCGGCGCTGCTGGCGTCCTGACCCGCGCCAAGAAAAAACCCCTTCGCTCGCGCGAAGGGGTCTGGTGCGTGGCAAGGTGCCGCGCTAAATCAAAGGTTGTAGGCGATGTTGGTGGTGGCCAGCGTGTCGGTGTGACGGATGCCAGGCAGCACGAAGGTGTTGTGGCGCACCTGGAAACCCACTTTCAGCGACAGCTTCTTGGTCACGCTGACCGCGATGCCGGTGTCGTTCTGCACGTAGGTGTTCTTGTCGCCCGCTTCGGTAAGGAACGTATCCTCGAAGGCGGTGTTGTCGGTGATGCGGTACTTGTAGTTGACCAGGCCGCGCGCAACCACCTCGCTCTGGCGCGACTCGGTGGTGGTGACGGTGACGCCGTTGACGGTCTGGCTGCCGGGCGACGGCTGGTACTCGGTGTAACCGGGACCGATTTCGAACGACAGCTGCGTGCGGTCGGTCTTCAGCGCCATGTAGCCGTAGCCGACCGACACCGTGCCTTGCCAGATGTTGGCGCCGAAGTCGTCATGGTCGTAGCGCGCGGCGGTCACGATGTAGCTGCGCGGGTCGAGCTTGTAGCCGATCGACGCACCGCCGTCGTAGCGGTTGGCGGTGGTGTCGAACTGCCGGATCGTCGCGCCCTGGGCGTTGACCACGTCAACCTGGCCCTTGGAACGCAGGGCGTCGAAGAAGAACGTGTTCTTCCACTGGTCGGTTTCCTGGTTCAGGTTGAGCTTGGCGTTGAGGTTCTGCGAACGCGAGTTGCCGGTGGTCGAGGCAAAGCCCAGTTCGCCCGAACCGGTCCAGTTGCCGGTGCTGGTCTGCGTGCCGGATGAGGTGTCCTGGGCCTGGGCAGCGAATGTGGCCAGGGTGGCGAGCGCCAGACCGGTCATGAGGATCTTCTTCATCGCTGGGGGAATCCTATTGTTAAAAAGCCGTTGAGCGGGCCACTTTATCGGTACGGCTTGAATACCCGGTGAATGTGAACGCCTTGTTATCGCGTACGGTTTTGCCACCATAAAGCGTCAGATTCCGCCGGCCGGGTGAAGGCGACGTCGTACAGGCGCAGCTCCATGGTCTTACCCGCCACGTAGGCGATCGCCGCGGCAAGCGCCAGCCACCGCCCCCATGCCGTGACCGGCGCCAGCAACAGGCTGGTGCATGGCACCGCGCAGATCAGCGCGGCGGCCAGGAAGCGCTGCGGCTGCAGATCCTGGGTATGGCGACGGCGCTCGTCGGGGCTGGGGTAGCGCAGCGATTGTTGCCAGCCCAGCCCATCGGCCAGGCCCAGCAGCAGGGCCAACAGCAGCAGGCCCACCACCCATGGCCAGCGCGCCGCATCGGCGCCGAGCAAGTCGTCCTGGAAAATGGCGCATACCCACAGCCACAAGCCGCCGCCGTAGCAGGCCGACAGCACCCGGCTGAGCGGAATCTGCATGATCACCCCCGCCCGCGCCAGCCGCCGGGCGCGATAGCCGTTGGCGCTGATGATCAGGCAGGACAGGCTGCACAGCACCAGCACGATCGCGGTCAGGCGCGTGGCCCAGAAGGTGTCGTTGCCGCGCACCAGCCCGGCCAGGCCGAACATGGGCAGATACGTGGCCAGGGCCAGCACCGCTTCGCGGGTCGGGCGATGACCGTTGCCGATCAACCAGCCGTGCCAGTCGGGCATCAGGCGCAGCCGCAGACAGGCCACGATGAGGCCCGCGCTGACGAACAGGCAGCCCAGCACGAGCGGCACCAGCACGTCGCCGCGCCCGCCGCTGTAGACGCCAAGGCCCAGGGCCAGGCCCAGCAGCAGCCATAGGCCGTAGCCGCACAGGGCCAGCACCTCCAGCAGCATGGAGGTCAGCCCGACGGGCATGGTTTCCAGCTCGGGGCCGGAAGGTTCCTGCAATGATTTTTGGGATATATCCATGGGACCGGGGAAAGTCCGCACGCACGCTTGCGGGCGTCACGTTGTATCCCCATGCTACATAAATCCCGTTTGCACAGCGTCGACATGGACCGCTACGAGCGCATTCTCACCCTGCACCGCCTGCTGAAGTCGGCCCACTACCCGGTGCCGCTGCCCAGGCTGATGGACGAGCTTGAATGCTCGCGCGCCACCCTGTATCGCGACATCGCCTTCCTGCGCGATGCGCTGGGGGCGCCGATCGAGAGCGCCGGCGGCGAACACGCCGCGTTCCGCTACGAGGCCACCGAGGGCCAGCGCTTCGAGCTGCCCGGGCTGTGGCTGACGTCCGACGAGCTGGCCGCGCTGCTGGCGTTGAACGAACTGATCGGGCGCAGCGGGCCGGGCGTGCTGGCGGGTGCGCTGGCGCCGTTCAAGGCGCGCATCGAGCACCTGCTGTCGGACCGCGCCAGCGGCAAGGCGCTGCCGGTGGAGCGCATCCGCGTCATTCCCTGGGGCGAGCGCAAGCTCGACCAGCAGGCGTTCCGCATCACTGCCGGCGCGGTGCTCGACCGCCGCCAGCTACGTTTTCTCTACCGTGCGCGCACTACCAACAACGAAAGCCGCCGCACCGTCTCGCCGCAACGGCTCACGCACTATCGGGACAACTGGTACCTCGACGCCTGGGACCACGACCGCGAGGCGCTGCGCAGCTTCGCGGTGGACCGCATCGCCGAGCCGCAGGCGCTGGAAGCACCGGCCAACGACGTGCCCGAGCACGATCTGAACGAACTGCTCGCCTCCAGCTACGGCATCTTCGCCGGCAAACCCAAGGCCTGGGCCACCATCCGCTTCTCCGCGCACGCGGCGCGCTGGGTCGCCGACGAACACTGGCACTCGCAGCAGAAAGGCCATTGGCTGCCGGATGGACGTTACGAGCTGCAGCTGCCCTATTCCAATTCGCGCGAGCTGTTGATGGACGTGCTCAAGTACGGCCCCGACGCCGAGATCGTGGCGCCGCTGCCGCTGCGCGAAGAGATGAAGATCATGCTGCAGCTGGCCTTAGGCGGATATCAGTAGCGCGACCTGACTCCCTCCCCTGCGTGCGGCAGGGGAGAGTTGGGAGTGGTGTGAAGCCCTGCGGAAGAAGCACGAGCGTTACCTCCTTCCAAGCTCCCCCTGCTTTGCACGGGGAGCATCGAACGTCGCCAGTCATCCTTCCCTGACAGTCCCGCGCTAACATGCGGCCGATGGCTGTCATCGACCCCCGTTCCGACACTGCCGCCCTGCCCCAATCGCCGCGCAAGCCGACGGTCGCGCTGGCGCTTGGCGCAGGTGGCGCCAAGGGCCTGGCGCACATCGGTGCGATCGAGGAACTGGAAGCGCAAGGCTTCCAGATCATCGCCATCGCCGGCTGCTCGATGGGCGCCCTGATCGGCGGCATTCACGCCATGGGCAAACTGGCGCTGTATCGCGACTGGGTCTGCTCGCTGGACAAGTTCGACGTGCTGAAGCTGGTCGACTGGTCGTTTTCCTTTTCGGGCGGCGGCCTGATCAAGGGCGAGAAAATCATCGGCACGCTGATGGACCTGATCGGCGACACGCGCATTGAGGAACTGCCGATCGCCTTCACCGCCGTGGCCACCGACATCGACCGCGAACGCGAGGTCTGGCTGACGCGCGGCTCGCTGTTCGACGCGGTGCGCGCCTCGATCGCCATTCCCACGCTGTTTCGCCCGCACGTCATCGACGGGCGCACGCTGGTCGACGGCGCGCTGCTCAATCCCGTGCCGGTGACGCCGCTGATTCGCGATCCGGCCGATTATGTGATCGCGGTGAGCATCGATGGCCCCGCCCAGAGCACCTTGCCCGAGCAAATCTCCGCCGACGCCACCGGGCCCCGGCACGGCATCGGTCAATGGCTGGGACGCCTGCTTCCCGGCGGCCGCAACGATCTCAAGGAAGCCCAGATCAAGGCGCACGAACCGGGCGCGCTGGCGCTGCTGGGACAGTCGATGGACCTGATGCAGGCCAATCTGTCGCGCCTGCGGCTGGCTGCGCACCAGCCGGACGTACTGGTGCAGCTGGCGCGCAACGTATCGAGCGCGTATGAGTTCTATCGCGCGCGCGAATTGATCGAACTGGGCCGCGAACACACGCGCGCCGCATTGGCGTCATGGCAGCCGGCGCCGCGCACAGCCCCCTGACAGCTACGCCAACGCAACGCGGGCCACGCCAATAGGGTAAAAACAGGTTTAGGGCACCGCCTGCGCCTTCAGCCAGCACTCCAGATACGCCTTCAGCGCTACCGCCTGGTTGTGCTCCTCGTCACGCGCGCCGTACAGCAAGGTGACGCGATGGCGTTCGGCCTGCGTCAACAGCGGTTGCCAGAACGATTTGCGTGCGTCCAGTTCGCCCGCGTAGCGATGGCGGAAACCTTCCCAGCGTGTGGGATCGTGCCCGAACCATTTGCGCAGCGCGGCGGTCGGTGCGAGTTCTCGCGCCCAGATGTCGAGCGCGGCATCTTCCTTGGTCACCCCGCGCGGCCATACCCGATCGACCAGTACGCGGTAGCCATCGGACTTGGCGGCCGGTTCGTAGATGCGTTTGACGGCGATGCTCACCAGTGATCTCCCTTACGGGACGAGACCACCAAGCATACGCCGCGGACATTCAGCTGGCGTGATGCCGCCGGGTGCGCCCGTCACACCAGCGCTAACGGAAGCGTTGACGGACGCTTAGAGTTCTTCCACCGCGGTGACCTTGGCCCGGCGCATCAACCACGCTACCCCGCGCAGGTCGGCCACGCCCACCCACAGGCGGTCGAGCATGCCGTACTTGGACGTGCCGGCGGTGCGCGGGCGATGTCCCACCGGCACGCTCTGGCTGCGGAAGCCCGCGCGGTTCACCAGCGCGGGCAGGTAGCGGTGCATGTGATCGAAGTAGGGCAGGCGCAGGAACAGCTCGCGTTCGAACAGCTTCAGGCCGCAGCCGGTGTCGGGCGTGTTATCGCGCAGCATGCGCGAGCGCACCGCGTTGGCGATCTTCGAGGAGATGCGCTTGTTGAAGCTGTCGCGGCGCGTGGTGCGCCAGCCGGCGAACAGCTTGATCTGCGCCTGTGCGCCGTCGCGCGCGGCGAGCAGCTTGGGGATGTCGGCCGGATCGTTCTGGCCGTCGCCATCGAGCGTGGCCACCCACGGCGCGCGCGCGGCGCGCACGCCATTCCACACCGCCGTGCTCTGCCCGCTGCGCGTGAGGTGGTGCAGCACGCGCAGTTCCTGATAGATGGCTTTTTGCGCGTCCAGCACCGCACGGCTGTCGTCGGTGGAATCGTCGTCCACGTAGATGATTTCGAACTCCAGCTTGCCGCGCAACGCAGCGGCGATCTCCGCCAGCAGCGGCGGAATGTTGTCGCGTTCGTTGAAGACGGGCACGACGACGGAAAGTTGCGGCATGGAAAGAAGCCTTGTGATGGTTTTTAAGCTTTATCCCCGAAGGGAAGGAATAGAAATCAGGGTCAGCGCATCTTGCCCAGAATCCCTTCCAGCTCGTCGTTGCTGTGGTAGTGGATCACCAGCTTGCCGCGCCCGCCGCGGCCGTGCGCCACTTCCACCTTGGTGGCGAAGCGCTCGGCCAGCTCGCGTTCCAACGCATCGACGTTGGGGTCGCGCGCCGGCGCGCTCTTGGCCTTGCCCTTGGGCGCGGTCTGTGCCTTGCGGGCGGCGTCTTCCAGTTCGCGCACGCTCCAGTTGTTGCGCGCCGCTTCCTGCGCCAGCGCCTGGGCCTGGTGTTCGGGCAGCGTGAGCAGGCAGCGGGCGTGGCCCATTTCCAGCTTGCCGTCGTCGAGCAGGCGCTTGATCGAGGCCGGCAGGTCGATCAGGCGCAGCATGTTGGAGACCGACGCGCGCGAACGGCCCACGGCATCGGCGGCCTGCTGGTGGGTGAGGTCGAAATCGTCGATCAGGCGCTTGACGGCATCGGCTTCTTCCAGCGGGGTAAGGTCCTGGCGCTGGATGTTTTCGATCAGCGCCATCGCCGGCACGGCGACTTCCGGCACGTCTTTGACCAGCGCGGGAATCTCGCTGAGCGGCACACGCTGCGCGGCGCGCCAGCGGCGCTCGCCCGCAATCAGTTCGAAGCTGTTCTTGCCGATCGCGCGCACCACCACCGGCTGAATCAAACCCTGCGCGCGGATCGAAGCGGCCAGTTCGTCCAGTGCTTCGTCGTTCCAGTGGCGGCGCGGCTGGTATTTGCCGGGCTGGATCTGCTGGATCGGCAACGTACGCAGCTCGCCTTCCTGCTCCAGCACCGGTGCGGCAGCGCCTTCGCCGCCCAGCAACACGTCCAGTCCGCGACCAAGCCCACGCTTTTTTGCAGCAGCCATGCTCAATCCTGATGGTTGGCGGCAGGCGCCTTCAGCGCCATGCCATGCACGCCCGGCTTGGGCGGCTCGGTGATGTCGTCGGCTTCGATCGCCTCGCCGGCGTCGACCGGCGCCGGCGGCAGGCCGCGTTCGCGGCGGATGATCTCGCCGGCGAGGCCGATGTAGGCGATCGCGCCGCGCGAACTGCGATCGTAGAGATGGATCGGCTGGCCGTGGCTGGGCGCCTCGGCGAGACGGATGTTGCGCGGAATGATGGAGCGCAGCACCTTGTCGCCGAAATGCGCGGTGAGCTGCGCCGACACTTCGTTGCCGAGGTTGTTGCGCACGTCGTACATGGTGCGCAGCAGGCCTTCGATCTCCAGCCTGGGGTTCAGCCGCTGGCGCACCGCCTTGACCGTTTCCAGCAGGCTGGACAGGCCTTCCAGCGCGAAGAACT
>NZ_DATJTC010000031.1:0-205947 GCF_035503745.1 Dyella sp. | reverse complement strand
TTGCAAGCCCCCCTCAGCCGCGTCAGGCGGCGATCACGATCGGGGCGATCGCTTTTCATTGCCGCCATCATGCTTTCACTGGGGCCTGATACAGAGAACCCCGTGTTTCGTAAAACACGGGGTTCGTCAGCAGTCTGAGCCCGCCATCTGGCGGGCTTTTTGCTGTCCGGGCGGCGCGCGCTCAGAGAATGTAGACGAACATGAAAAGGCCCAGCCACACCACGTCCACGAAGTGCCAGTACCAGGCCACCGCCTCAAAGCCGAAGTGGTTTTCCTTGGTGAAATGGCCGGCCAGCACGCGTAGCCAGATGACCGCCAGCATGATCGTGCCCAGCGTCACGTGCAGGCCGTGGAAGCCGGTAAGCATGAAGAAGGTGCAGCCGTACACGCCCGAACCGAGCGTGAGGTTCAGCTCCTTGTACGCCTCCATGTATTCGTGCGCCTGGCAGAACAGGAAGGTGGCGCCCAGCAGCACGGTCACGCCCAGGAACGCCAGCACTTTGCCGCGATGACCCGCCTTGAGCGCATGGTGCGCGATCGTCACGGTGACGCTGGAGCTGAGCAGGATCAGCGTATTGAGCAGCGGCAGGCCCCACGGCGCCACCGTCTCGAAGCTGCCGCCGATATGGGCGGGGCCGTTGCCGCCGCCCGAACCCCAGGAGGCCGCATAGTTGCTCCACAGAAACTGATGCGTGAGCACGCCATGGCCATCGCCGCCCAGCCACGGCACCGAGAACATGCGGATGTAGAACAGCGCGCCGAAGAACGCGCCGAAGAACATCACCTCGGAGAAGATGAACCACATCATGCCCATGCGGAACGAGCGATCCACCTGGCTGTTGTAACTGCCGGCCATCGATTCGTGGATCACCGAACGGAACCAGCCGAAGAACATCAGCAAGATGCCGATGAAGCCGATCAAGAGCACCGTCTTGCCGAAGCCGGTGTCGCCCGGTTCCGCGTTGAGCCAATGCGCCGCACCTAACATGGTGAGGAACATCACCACCGCGGCCACGATCGGCCACTGGCTCTTGCTCGGTACGTAGTAGATGTCGTGCTGCTGACCCATGATGTGTTTCCCGTAGACGTTCCTGGTGACCTACGTGCCTTACTGCATGAGTGAATCGATTTGCTGCTGGTGAATCTTCGGATGGTGCTGCAGCCAGAGCATCTGCCCGATGGAAAACACGAACACGGCGAAGGCGACGATGCCGATGATCGCCGCCGTGCGCCGGGCACGGCGCAGGCGCAGCTCTTGTCCCATCTCCAATGCGCGATGATCGAGCTTCATGCCGGCAGCCTGCCCTGGGGCTTCAGTGTGGCCCGCGCCGAAACCCTGGACAGGCCATTAATCTTCGACATGGCCATGGGCGAGTTCCTCGTCGTGGATTTCCGGTGCGATGGTGAAGCTGTGATGCGGCGGCGGCGAGGACAGCGTCCACTCCAGCCCGCGCGCACCCTCCCACACGCGATCGGTGGCTTTCTTCTTGGAGAACCACACGCAGTGGATCAGCACGCCCAGGAAAATCAGCTGCGAGGCGCCGAACAGGAAGCCGCCGATGGAGCTGATCATGTTGAAATTGGCGAACGCCACGTTGTAATCGGGAATGCGGCGCGGCATGCCGGCCAGGCCCAGGAAATGCTGCGGGAAGAACAGCACGTTCACCCAGATGACCGAGTTCCAGAAGTGCATCTTGCCCCAGAACTCGCTGTACATATGGCCGGTCCACTTGGGGATCCAGTAATAAGTCGCCGCGATGATCGCGAAGATCGCGCCCGTCACCAGCACGTAGTGGAAGTGCGCCACCACGAAATAGGTGTCGTGATACTGGAAGTCAGCCGGCACCAGCGCCAGCATCAGGCCGGAAAAACCGCCGATCGTGAACAGGATGACGAACGCCACCGCGAACAGCATCGGCGTCTCGAACGTCATCGAGCCGCCCCACATGGTGGCGACCCAGTTGAACACCTTCACGCCGGTCGGCACCGCGATCAGCATGGTCGCATACATGAAGAAGATTTCCGCGCCCAGCGGCAGGCCCACCGCAAACATGTGGTGCGCCCACACGATGAACGACAGAAAGGCGATCGAGGCAATCGCGAACACCATCGCCTTGTAGCCGAAGATCGGCTTGCGCGCGAAGGTCGGAATGATTTCCGAAATGATCCCGAACGCCGGCAGGATCATGATGTACACCTCCGGATGCCCGAAGAACCAGAACACGTGCTGGAACAGTATCGGGTCGCCGCCGCCGGCGGCATCGAAGAAGTGCGTATTGAAGTACTTGTCGGTGAGCAGCATCGTCACCGCGCCCGCCAGCACCGGCATCACCGCGATCAGCAAGAACGCGGTGATCAGCCAGCTCCACACGAATACCGGCATCTTCAGCAGATCCATGCCCGGCGCGCGCATGTTGAGAATGGTGGCGATGATGTTGATCGCACCCATGATCGAGCTGATGCCCATCAAGTGTATCGCGAACACCACGTAGGCAAGCGAGGCGCTCTGCAGCGACAGCGGCGGATACATCGTCCAGCCGCCGGCCGGACCGCCGCCGGGCAGGAACAGCGTGGACAAGAGCAACGCGAAGGCGAACGGCAGGATCCAGAACGACAGGTTGTTCATGCGCGGCAGCGCCATGTCCGGCGCGCCCACCATCAGCGGGATCATCCAGTTGCCCAAACCCACGAAGGCCGGCATCACCGCGCCGAAGATCATGACCAGCGCGTGCATGGTGGTCATTTCGTTGAAGAAATACGGCTGCACCAGCTGCATGCCGGGCTTGAACAGCTCCGCGCGAATGACCATCGCAAAGCTGCCGCCGATGAAGAACATCAGCAGCGAGAACACCAGGTATAACGTGCCAATGTCCTTGTGGTTGGTCGACATCACCCAGCGCTGAAAGAAATTCTGGTGTTCGTGATGCTCGTGGTGATGCTCATCATGGTGGTCGTGGGCGGCTGCCTGGGCCATAACCTTGAACCTCTACCTAAGATTTGCGTTGTCGAGAACGGCGTAAGCGGCCGGATGAATCAACCTTGTGTCGCGTGCGCGGGAGCGTGCGCCGGAGCCTGCGCCGCCGCCTGCGCGGGCGAGGCGGCGGTGGAAGCCGCTGCCGGCGCGGTGGGCGCGGCGGGCTTCTCCTGATCGGCCAGCCACTTGGCGAAGTCTTCCTTGGACACGGCCTTCACCACGATCGGCATGAAGCCATGATCCTGCCCGCACAGCTCCGCGCACTGGCCGCGATAGATGCCAGGCTCGGTGATGTTGGTCCACGCGGCGTTCACCACGCCCGGAATCGCGTCCATCTTCCAGCCGAACGCAGGCACGAACCAGGAATGGATCACATCGTCCGCGGTGATCACGAAGCGAATCTTGGTGTTCACCGGCACCACCAGCGGGTGGTCCACGTTCAACAGATACGTGTTGTAGCCATCGACCTTCACCGCATACGGATCCAGGCCGGAATTGAGCTGGCGTGTGGCGTTGCTCTGGTCGTCGAGCTTGGACATGAAGCCGACGTTGCTGATCGCCTTGCCCTGGTAGTCGACGTAGTCGTAACGCCACTTCCACTGATAGCCGGTGACCTTCACCGTCATCTGCGCGCCGGTGGTGTCGGAGAACTGGCGCAGGCCGTCGGTGGCCAGCCACGCAAGCGTAATGAGAATGATGACCGGGATGACGGTCCAGATGATTTCGACCGTGGTGTTGTGCGACCACTTCTGCGCCACCACGCCGCGCGACTTGCGGAAGCGGAACATGGCGATGAACATCGCGCCGAACACCAGGATGCCGATCACCACGCAGACGCCCAGCGCCACGTTGTTGAGCATATACGGCACATGCGAATAGGTCGTCACGCCCGGCGTGAGATTGAGCTGCCCCGGCTCCGGATTGGCCAGGACGGTACCGCCGAACAACCCAAGGGCCAAAACCCCCAACGCCCCGACTACGTGCTTGAAACCTTTGGCCTTGAAACCTTTTGGTCTACTGCCGTAATGCCCGATGCCGCCAGCTGTCATGTTTGCACCTTTGTTGAACTTAGGGATGCTCTGACTGGTTTGCAAAATTACTCGGAGCTTCCCCCACCGCGCGGCTGGGCCTGGACATCGGCCAGCAGCACCTTGAGTTTCCGGAACAACTGGGCGCGCTCCTCCTCGGCGAGGAAAGCCCCAACTTCCAGCCTGCGTCCATGCGACGACAACAACAATCGGTAACGCCCCTCCCCTGACTCCAGCAGCACGCGCACCCAGTAGGGCTGGAAGCGCATGCAACGGCGCCCCGGCAGGGTTTGCACCTCCAGCGACTGGGCGTCGAGGGTGATGCGTTCGCTGCGGTCGCCGGCCCGCCAGGCCACGCTCAGCGCGATGGCCATGGCACAAGCCTCGATCAGGTTGAACAGCGGAGCGAACACATCGCCCTGCCACACTTCCAGACCTGCCGTTATCAACGCCAGGGCAGCCAGCACCAGGATCAGGCGACGCAGGCCGCGCCGGCTTAGCACGCGATTGGGCCGAAGCCACAACACGCACGGCAGGCCGCCGAGGGCTGGTCGAAGCACGATCATGAGAGTCCGGCGTGCCTGGAACGTCCCGATCATAGGCTGCGGCGCCACATCGGGCAAGGATGGGCGCAACGTGCGCAAACCGCGACAGATCGCTGCGCGCGCGCGGCGAAAAGCGGCCAAGTGCGCCGATTTTGCGAACGCGGGCGCCTGCGCCAAATGCTGTCGCGCATTTGCAATGCGCGCGGCGCATTCGTACCGGGGTTGCTACAAATTGTCGCGGCCGGCCGGCGCGGCCTCATCGCTCCCGCTCGCCATGCCGGCGCCCCCTACCCCGCGGTACGGATGCGCCCCACCACGCCCCACCGTACAATTCGCAATTCCTCACCACCCAAGCCCCGCGCCCGCGCCCCGTGACCCAACCCATCCTCACCCCCGAACTGCCGACCGGCGCCGAGCCGGCTCGCGCACGCATCACCGCGGCCTGGCTGCGCGACGAGACCGAAGCGGTCAACGACCTGCTCGCCCAGGCCACGCTGCCGCCCGCCGAGCGCGAAAAGGTGATCGGCCTGGCCGCCGACCTGGTCACCCGCGTGCGTGCCCGCGCCAAGGACCAGAGCGCGGTGGAATCCTTCATGCGCCAGTACGACCTGTCCAGCGAGGAAGGCGTGCTGCTGATGTGCGTGGCCGAGGCGCTGCTGCGCATTCCGGACAAGGCCACCGCCGACAAGCTGATCCGCGACAAGCTCGGCGACGCGAACTGGAAAAAACACCTGGGCCAGAGCGAGTCGCTGTTCGTCAACGCCTCCACCTGGGGCCTGATGCTTACCGGCAAGCTGGTGAACCTGGCCGAGGAAACGCGCCACGACTTCACCGGCGCGCTGCGCCGCCTGGTCGGCCGTGCGGGCGAACCGGCGATCCGCCTGGCCGTGCGCCAGGCGATGCGCATCATGGGCCACCAGTTCGTGATGGGGCAGACGATCGGCGACGCGCTCGACCGCTGCGCGAAACCCGAATACGCGGTGTACCGCTACTCCTACGACATGCTCGGCGAATCGGCGCTCACCAGCGATACCGCCGAGCGCTACCAGCAGGATTACCGCAACGCCATCGCGGCGATCGGCGGCCGCGGGCCGTTCGCCAATCACACCGATGCGCCGTCGATCTCGGTAAAGCTGTCGGCACTGCATCCGCGCTACGAAGTGGCCAACCGCGAGCGTGCGCGCCGGGATCTCGCCGCCAAGCTGCTGGAACTGTCGCAGCTGGCGATGAAGCAAGGCATCGCGCTGTCCGTGGACGCCGAGGAAGCCGACCGCCTGGAGCTTTCGCTGGACATCATCGGCGAGGTGTTCGCGCACCCGTCGCTTAAGGGCTGGAACGGCCTGGGGATCGTGGTGCAGGCGTATTCCAAGCGCACGCCGTTCGTGATCGACTGGCTGATCGAAACCGCGCGCGCCACCGGCCGCCGCTGGTACGTGCGACTGGTCAAGGGCGCCTACTGGGACGCCGAGATCAAGCGCGCGCAGGAGCTGGGCCTGTCCGGCTATCCGCTGTACACGCGCAAGCCCAACACCGATGTGTCGTACATGGCGTGCGCGCACAAGCTGTTCGATGCCGGCAGCGAGCTGATCTATCCGCAGTTCGCCACGCACAATGCGCACACCATCGCCGCCGTGCATCACATCGCGCGCGGACGTCCGTTCGAATTCCAGCGCCTGCATGGCATGGGCACGGACCTGTACGCCGAAGTGATCGGCAAGGACAACCTCAACGTGCCCTGCCGCGTGTACGCGCCGGTGGGCACGCACGAGGATCTCCTGCCGTACCTGGTGCGCCGCCTGCTTGAGAACGGCGCCAACACCAGCTTTGTCAATCGCGTAGTGGACGAAACGCTGCCCGTGCGCGATCTGGTGGCCGATCCGTGCGAAACGGTGCGCCGTTTTGCGGCCGCCAATCACGGCAGCTATGCGCATCCGCGCATTCCGCTGCCGGTCAATCTTTACGTTGAAAACGCTGCGTCCGCGCAGCATGGCAATGGGGTATCCAGGAAGAATTCCATGGGCGTCAACTTCTCCAACGACAATGAACTGAAGGCCCTCGCCGAGGCGGTCAACGCGAAGTCCGGCACGTGGACGGCCAGCCCGCTGGTCGTCGGCGCGCAGGGCAACGGCGCGCCGGTGCAGGTCACCAACCCGGCCGATCGCCGCCAGAACGTAGGCAGCTATGTTCCCGCCGATGCCGCGCTGGCAGACAAGGCGCTAGCCAACGCGGTCGCCGCGCAACCCGACTGGGACCGCCTGCCGGCCGCCAGTCGCGCCGCCATCCTCGAACACGCGGCCGAACTGCTTGAAGCGCGTCGCGGCGAATTCATCGCGCTGTGCGTGCGCGAAGCGGGCAAGAGCCTGCCCGATTCGATCGCCGAAATCCGCGAGGCCGCCGACTTCCTGCGCTACTACGCCGCGATGGCGCGCCGCCTGTTCGGCCATCCGGAACAGCTGCCCGGCCCGACCGGCGAAAGCAACCAGCTGTACTTGAACGGCCGCGGCGTGTTTGTGTGCATCAGCCCGTGGAACTTCCCGCTGGCGATCTTCCTGGGCCAGGTTTCCGCGGCACTGGCCGCCGGCAACAGCGTGATCGCCAAGCCCGCCGAGCAGACCAGCCTGATCGGCCACGCCGCCGTAAAGCTGTTGCACGAAGCCGGCGTGCCGGCCAACGTGCTGCAGTATCTGCCGGGCGACGGTGCCGTGGTCGGCGCGGCGCTCACCAAGGATCCGCGCGTGGCGGGCGTCGCCTTCACCGGCTCCACCGAAACCGCCTGGGCGATCAACCGCGCACTGGCCGCGCGCAACGCGCCGATCGCCGCGCTGATCGCCGAAACCGGCGGCCAGAACGCAATGATCGCCGACTCCTCGGCGCTGCCCGAGCAGATCGTCAAGGACGTTGTCGCCTCGGCATTCCAGTCCGCCGGCCAGCGCTGCTCCGCCGCGCGCGTGCTGTTCGTGCAGGAGGACATCGCCGACAAGGTCATCGGCATGCTGGCCGGCGCGATGGCGGAACTGAAAGTGGGCGATCCGGGCCAGCTCTCCACCGACGTGGGCCCGGTGATCGACGAGGACGCGCTGAAGATCCTCAACGACCACGCCGCGCGCATGGACAAGGAAGCTTCGCTGATCGCCCAAGCCACGCTCGATGCGTCCGCTGCGTCCAACGGCACCTTCTTCGCGCCGCGCGCGTATGAAATCCCTTCGCTGGACGTGCTCAAGCGCGAAGTGTTCGGCCCCGTGCTGCACGTGATCCGCTGGAAGGGCAGCGACTTGCCCAAAGTCGTCGATGCGATCAACAACACCGGCTACGGCCTCACTCTGGGCGTGCACAGCCGCATCGACGACACGGTGGAATACATCCGCAGCCACGCGCGCGTGGGCAACTGCTATGTCAACCGCAACCAGATCGGTGCCGTGGTAGGCGTGCAGCCGTTCGGCGGCGAAAGCCTGTCCGGCACCGGCCCGAAGGCGGGCGGCCCGCACTACCTGCTGCGTTTCGCGGGCGAGCGCACGCTGACCATCAACACCACGGCGGCCGGTGGCAATGCGTCGCTGCTGACCATCGGGGAGTGATCCACCACTACTCCCCTTGCTTGCAGAGGAGGCTGGCAGGAGGTAACGCTCTTGCTCCGCCGAAGGGCCTTACCCCTCCCCAACCCTCCCCTGCCGCACGCAGGGGAGGGGGTTAATTCGGCAGGCATGTAGTCATCCGAATATTGAACGCCATGCGTTACGTCCTGCTGCTTGCATCCCTATTCGCGCTGTTACAGGTCGCACCGCTGCACGCGGCCACCACGAGCGGCGAGGAAACGCGTTTCCTCGCCTTGCTCCAGCTCGGCACCAGAGTGCACATCCGCTACCTCGACGCCAACGGCAAACCGCTCGACTACGCCGCATTCGCGCAACAGCTACATCAGCGCCGCTCCTACAGCATGACCCGCGACAGCCGTACCGGCAGTGCGGTGTTGCGCCTGCGTCCGGCCGGCGCGCACGCCGGCGAGCCGGGACGCTTTGCGTTCGGGCGCGGCGATGCCTTCCCGCCGTTCGAGCTGCCGTCGCTGCGCGGCGACGTGCAACGGCTAGGCGATTTCCACGGCCGCTACACGCTGGTGAGTTTCTTTTTCGCCGAATGCGCGCCGTGCATCGCCGAAGTACCCACGCTCAACGCCTACGCGCGCAAACACGGCGAGATGAACTTCGTTGCCGTGACGTTCGAAGATGGCGACACCGCGCAGGATTTCGTCAACCGGCACGGCTTGACCTGGAACGTGTTGCACGACGGCCAGGGCTTGACCGATACGCTCGGCGTGGGCATTTATCCCACCTTGATGCTGCTGGACCCTTCCGGCCGCGTAGCCGGCGCCGCAGTCGGCACGAGCATGGATGAAGAACCCGCCCGACGACTGGCCGAATTGGAAGGCTGGATCGAACAGTGGAAATACGTAAGTTCCGCACACGGCGGCTAGGTTTTCCTTCAAGCCGTCACCTGCCGTGCACATCCTCTGCGCCGTTCGTTAACAGGCGCACGCGATGGGCTTGTGCGGCGCGCCAACCACCTCGCAGGCATACGTGCTAGAACACTTCCCTGCGCCAGAGATGGCCGGCATCGGGGGATGGTGGGGCATGTCTGAACTCATATCAGCAACGCAGCCCATGCGGCGCGTGTGGTCGTCGATGGAACCCGATCCGCGCGCTTTGGCGGCCGACATTCCACCCAACGTGCTGGTGCACTTGACCGAACTTGCCGCGCAGCGCGGCATCGCTTGCGACACGTGGTTCGCGGGCCTGGGCATCACGCGACAACAGATCAACGACCCCAGTGTGCGTATTTCCTATCGCCAGGCGCGCAGCGTACTTTGGCGTGGATTGAAAGCCATGGGCGATCCCGCGCTCGGCCTGCAGATCGGGCGCAGCCAGACGGTCGGCAGTTTCGGCCTGCTGGGCCTGGCCATGATGACCTCGCGCAACTTCGGCGAAGCGATGAGCGTGGGCATCGCCAACCACAAAGTAAGCGGCAGCCTGCTCGATGCCGATTTCGTGGTGATCGACACCCAGACCGTGGCGCTGCAGGCATGGCCGCGCTTCGGCGAAGTGGAACTGCTGCCCTTCATGTGCGAAGAGATGTTCGCCAGCAGCTTTGCGCTGGCGCGCGAGCTGGTCGGCCCGGGCCTGCACCTGGTGCGGCTGGAACTCACCTATGCGGCGCCCGCCTATGCACGCGACTACAGCGCGGTGTTTCAATGCGACGTCCGCTTCGGCGCGCAGTACAACCGCATTCTGGTGGACGCCCGCTGGCTCGACCATCCGCTACCGGGCTATAACCCGCTCACGTCCAAGCAGGCGCTGGCGCTATGTCATCAGCAACTGCGCGGCACCACCGGCTCGGACGAAATCGTCGGCTCGGTCGAGCGCCTGCTGCGCAGCCGCCTGCGCGAACATCCGCGCCTTACCGAGGTGGCACGCACACTGCACTTGAGCGAACGCTCGCTGCGCCGGCGACTGGCAGAGAGCGGCCGTATCTTTCGCGAGATCCACGATCGCGTGCGCGCCGAGCGCGCACTGGAATTGCTGCATGCGGGCAAGATGAGCGTGGCGCAGATCGGCATCGAGCTGGGCTTTAGCGACCCGCGCGAATTCCGCCGCGCGTTCAAGCGCTGGACAGGCATGCCGCCGCAGCTCGCGCGGCGCAGCATGCCTACCTGAGGCGCCGGTCAGTCCGCCGCGCTTTTCGGCTTTCGTTTCGCCGCGCGCATGCGGCCGGCGGCCTGCGCCTGGTGCGCTTTCATGATCGCCGGCAGCAAGCCCGGAAAGCGCTGCTCGATCTCCGCGCAGCGCGTGGAATTGCGCATTTCCACGCCCTGCCGCTCGCTGCGGATCAGCCCCGCTTCGCGCAGCGCACGGAAGTGTTGCGATAGCGTGGATTTGGGAATGTCGCGATCGCTGACCTTGAGGAAGTTCGAGCAGGTGGCGCCGCTGGAGACGGCGAGCTCCGCATAGATGGCCGCGCGCACGGGATCGGACAGGGCATGGAGGATGCCCTCGACGGTGATGTCTTCGATGGACGGGTGAATCAGCGGCCGCATGGGGCCATTTTACCAGCCCCTTGATTTCTAGTTCCATAGTTCATAGGTTACGAACTACGGTATCCGAGAACTCCGCTTTTCTCCCGCAACTCACTGCAAAGGTCAGGCATCGTCATGAGCAAACTCAAAGGTAAAGTCGCCCTGGTAACCGGGGCATCCAAGGGCATCGGCGCGGCCATTGCCAAGGCACTGGCCGCGGAAGGCGCGTCCGTGGTGGTCAACTATGCGTCCAGCAAGGCCGGCGCCGAGGCCGTGGTGGCCGAGATCACCAAGGCCGGCGGCAAGGCCGTGGCCGCGGGCGGCGACGTGTCCAAGGCTGCCGATGCGCAAGCACTGGTCGAGGCGGCGGTGAAGCAGTTCGGCCGCCTCGACATTCTGGTCAACAACTCCGGCGTTTATGAATTCGCGCCGCTGGAAGAGATCACCGAGGCGCATTTCAACAAGCAGTTCAACGTCAATGTGCTGGGCTTGTTGCTGACCACGCAGGCGGCCGCCAAGCACCTGGGCGAGGGCGCGAGCGTCATCAATATCGGCTCGCTGGTCACCCGCATCACGCCTCCGGGGAGTGCTGTCTACACCGCCACCGAGGGTGCGGTGGATGCCATCACCGGCGTGCTGTCGCGTGAACTTGGTCCACGCAAGATTCGCGTCAATGCGCTCAACCCCGGCATGGTCGAAACCGAAGGCACGCATGCGGCCGGCTTCATCGGTTCGGATTTCCACAACAACGCCACCGCGCAGACGCCGCTGGGCCGCATCGGCCAGCCCAACGATATCGCGTCGATCGCGGTGTTCCTGGCGTCCGACGACTCCTATTGGCTGACCGGCGAGCAGCTGTACGCCGCTGGCGGCATGCGCTGATTGTTTGCGCCTGGGCAACAGCCCCGCGTTTACTTGGCGGGGCTGGGGCCGTGGTCGGTCAGAAAAACGAAGCAATGCTGGCCTGCCGGATGCTGCCACCCTGGCGCATCCGGCACGTACGTGTACGGATTGCTGCGGCCGCCATGGCCCGCATCCGAAGCCAGGTCGAACGTGGCGCACAGGCTATAGCTTTCGTCGCTGAGCACGCTGTACGCATAAGGCTTGCCGGTTGCGCGATCGATGCCGCGACCGCCGCTGACATCATAGGCGCCCAGATCCACTGGCAGAACGTGATAACGCCTCCAGTGGTTCTGCACGCCACGCGCAATCACGCCCAGATCCTGCACACGCGCCTGGTCCAACCGCAACGCGCGCTGGCGCGCTGGCGTACCGACCGCGTCGAGCCCGGCCAGCACCGCGCCGATCATCACCACGGACGCCACGCCCAACAGCCATCGCCCCAGCACGCCATCACTCATGACACCTGCTCATCGCGGCGAAGATCGCGCAGGTAATAGCCGAAAATCACGCCTGCGATCGTGCCGGCCACGATGATCTTCAACAGCACGCGCATTGTCGCCTCGCCGCCGAGCAGGCTATCGACCAGCGTGATCAGATCGATCAGCAACACCACCGCGGCGACAAACAACGTCAGATAGGTCAGCCAGCGCCGCACGGCGGACTGCCGCTTGATCGGCTGCTGCTTCAACTCGCGGCCGATTTTCGCCGAAAGCAGCAGAAACACCGGAAACGCAATGATGATCGTGGCCACCGACCAGCGGATACCTTCATCGGCGCCATAACGGTAGATGGCCGGATCGGGGAAATGCCGGTCGATCAAATCGAACAGCAGACTACCCAGGTGATAGGCGCTCAGATATAGCGTGGTGAACAGCACCAGATAAAAAAACGCTTCCCGCGCCGACAAATAAGCGCGCGGCCGCGGCACGGGCACAGCGAACGACACGTCCGCGTACGCGGCCAGCGCACCGCTCACCTGTTCCGGCGCCCAACCGGTATCGAGCAACGCCTTTTCGATGCTCTGGCGCGAACACCCGCGCAACAAGGCATCGCGCACAAACTGATCCAGATCCTGTGTCGCGCTCGCCATGCCTGCCCCCGCTCCTTGTATGCGTGCGTCACACTATGGCACGAGGACATGGCCGGGCAAGGCAAAGCCTGCGCGTGCCGGCGACGTTGCGCGCCGGCGATCTATTGGCGGTGCACGCTGCCGTCGCCGATGCCCAGGCATAAACGTGCAAGCCGCCTGGGCGCCTGGGCGCGGGCCTGGCCGGGGCGCCTGGTACCTGACGATGGCGACGCCATCGCCGCGCTGGCGGACACCCTGCGCGCCTTGCCGCCTTCGGCGCCAAACATCTGCTGAAACAGCCGGGAAACCGGGAACGCACGCACGACGACCTCCATGGATGCTTGATATGCCTTCAAGGTAAGACGGCCGATGGCCTTCTAAAAGCGATATCTCTGCAACATGATTTTGAATTTCTTTCAAGGTAGCCGGCGCCACAGGCCAGGGCATCACGGGCCACCAAGGCCCCTCTGAGCCAGTCACCTTTTCTACACGCTGGCCTGATTGCCCCCCGTGCACGTCCCTTATGCCCTCCCCGCCGCTACGCACTTGCGGGACAGTGCAGCGCATACCGCGCCGCAGGGCGCGAGGGGAGATCTGGCCATGCGCAAGACCCATACGCTTTTCGGCATCGCACTGTTGCTCGCCGCCTGCGGCCACCAGGACGCCACGCAGCAGAGCCAGGCCGATCAATCGTTCCAAAGCAAGCTTCAGCAGCAACTGCTGGACGCAAGACCCGGCAGCGTCATCGACATTCCTGCCGGCCACTTCGCGCTCAAGCGCGGCCTCAGCCTGCGCACCGATGGCGTGACGATTCGCGGCGCCGGCATGGACAAAACCGTGCTGTCTTTCAAGGGCCAGGTGGTGGGCCCCGAAGGCTTGCTGGTGAATGCCAATGACTTCACCATCGAGAACCTCGCCATCGAAGACACTATGGGCGACGCGCTGAAGATCAACCAGGGCAAGAACATCACCATCCACGGCGTGCGCATCGAGTGGACCGACGGCCCCAGCGGCAACAATGGCGCCTATGGCCTGTATCCGGTGAAAACGCAAAACGTGCTGGTGGAAGATTCGGTGGTGATTGGCGCCTCCGACGCAGGCATCTACGTCGGCCAGTCCAACAACATCGTCGTGCGCCGCAATCGCGCCGAGCAGAACGTGGCCGGCATCGAGATCGAGAACTCGGTGGACGCGGATGTCTACGACAATACCGCCACCAGAAATACCGGCGGCATCCTGGTCTTCAACATGCCCAACCTGTCGCAGGCCGGACATGCCACGCGCGTTTTCCACAACAAGGTACTGGCCAACAACACGGGCAACTTCGCCAAGAAAGGCGCAGCCGTAGCCAGCGTGCCGGCGGGCTCGGGCATCGTGGTCAACTCCAACGACAAGGTGGAGATTTTCGACAACGACATCGCCGACAACCAGACCGCCAGCATCATCATCTCCAGCTATTTCTCCACCAATTACTACAACACGCGCGGCGTCGCCGCCGATTACAACCCGTATCCCAAAGGTATCTACGTCTACGGCAACCACATCACCGGCGGCGGCGATTCGCCCGATGGCTTGAAGCTGAAAGCCTTGAAGACCGCCGTCTACGGCCTCACCGGCAAATTCCCCGACGTGGTCTGGGACGGGTATGCCGATCCGAAGGACGGGGTCGATGGCCTGCCGCCGCCCGGCGATCGCATCTGCATCCGGGACGTCAACGGCGTGCTCAACATCGATGGTCCGCACGGCTACAAGAATCCCAGCACGGACACCAAGCCCTACCAGTGCACCCTGCCCAAGCTGCCGCCGGTCACACTGAACCCCGAACCGAAAGTCTGAGAGCGTCGCCGATGCCGAAGAAGATGTGGATGTGCGGATGGCTGCTCGCGCTGGCGTGCCTGTGCGGCTGCCATCGCGCGATGGATCCGGTTGCGTTCCACGACCAGGGCTATCCGCAGAAGTTGAGCGACTGGCACGTACTGCAAGCGCGCGGCGGTGTGCTGCAGTTGAATGAAGGCGTGGTGCCGTACGACCTCAACACGCCGTTGTTCACCGACTACGCGCATAAGCTGCGCACCATCTGGATGCCCAAGGGCGTGGCGGCGACATACAACCCCACCGGCACCTTCGACTTTCCGGTCGGCACCATCATCAGCAAGACCTTCTTCTATCCGTTGCCCAAGGGCGAAGCACGCAACCCTGGCGATGTGGCGCGCACCTACGATACGCGCGGCGATATCGCCGGCCCCGGGCAAGGGTTGCAGTTAGCCAACGTGCACCTGGTCGAAACGCGCCTGCTGGTGCGGCGCAAGGACGGCTGGGTGGCCATTCCCTATGTCTGGAACGCCAGCCAGACCGATGCCATGCTGGCCCGCACCGGCGACATACAGCCCTTGACGCTGGTCAGCGACAACGGAGAGCGCGAAAACTTCAACTACGTGGTGCCGGACCAAAGCCAGTGCGCAAGCTGCCACGCGCGCGACTGGACCACGCGCGCGCTACAACCGATCGGCCCGAAGGCACGCCACCTCAACCGCGATTACCGCTACGCCGACGGCGAGGAAAACGAACTGGCGCACCTGGTGCGCGTGGGCTACCTCACCGGCGCACCGGCGCCGGCCCAGGCGCCGCGCAACGCAAACTGGATGGATGCGAACGCACCGCTCGATGCGCGCGCACGCGCCTACCTCGATATCAACTGCGGCCATTGCCACAACCCCAAAGGCGCGGCCAACACCACCGGACTTACGTTGGACATCGCCACGCCCGAAGATCACCACCTGGGCATCTGCAAGCCGCCGACCGCCGCCGGACAAGGCACCGGCGATCACGATTTCGACATCGTGCCGGGGCATCCGGACGACTCGATCCTGCCTTACCGCCTCAGTTCCGCCACGCCCGGCACGATGATGCCCGAACTGGGCCGCAGCACCGTGCATCAGGAAGGCGTCGCCTTGATCAAGGCATGGATCGCATCGCTATCGGGCGATTGCAAGGTGCTGCATTGAACCGCAAGGCCGCACCGAAGACGACCCTCGCATCCACCGCTTGCCAGGAACGCTATGAACGAAACGGCATTGGTCACCGGCGGCAGTGGTTTCGTGGCCAGCCACCTGATCCTTCAGTTGCTGCAAGCCGGCCATGCCGTGCATGCCACGGTGCGCAACCTCGGCCATGAGGCCAAGCTTCGTCCACTGCGCCAACTGCAGCGGCAATTTCCCGATCGATTGCAATTGTTCGAGGCCGACCTGCTGTCACCCGGCGCCTTCGATGCCGCCGTGCGCGGCTGCGGCGTGGTGCACCACGTGGCCTCGCCGTTCCTGCTGCCCGAAAAGATCAAGGACGGACGGCGCCAGATGCTGGAGCCGGCCCTTTTGGGCACGCGTAACGTGCTCGACAGCGTCAATCGCTGCGGCGACGTGCGGCGCGTGGTGATGACCTCCACCGTCGGCGCGATCTTTGGCGATTACATCGACGTGCTGGATATGCAAGACCAGACGCTGGCCGAACGTTACTTCAACACCAGCAGTACGCTCGACAACAACCCTTACCACTACGCCAAGGTCGAAGCCGAAAAAGAGGCTTGGCGCCTGTCCCGCGCGCAGGATCGCTGGAGCCTGGTCGCGATCAACCCCGGCATGATCCTCGGGCCCTCGCTCACGCCCGCGTCGGAGTCCGGCAGCCTGTTTTTGCTCGATGAAATGTTCAAGGGCTATTTCTTCTACGGCATGCCGAACCTGTACCTGACCACCGTCGATGTGCGCGAGGTGGCGAAGGCGCACATCAATGCGGCGAACCGGCCACAGGCGCAGGGGCGCTATATCCTGGCGGCGCGGGAGATGATTTCCTTTGCGCAGATCGCCACGATCGTACGCGCGATCCACCGGCGCCCCTGGCTGCTGCCCAGGCACCAGGTGCCCGACCCGCTGGTGCGGCTGATCGGGCCATTGTTCGGCCTGACCCAGGATTACATCCGCAGGCACTTGGGTATCCGTTTCAAGGTGGACAACCGCCGCAGCATCGACGAACTGGGCATTGTCTACCGCCCGATCGAGCAGACGCTGCACGAGCATTACCGCAGCTGGGCCGCGCAACGCGCGGATGCCGCGTCATGAATCGGCGCACGCTGCAAGTGCGCGCGTGCATCGATCCGCACCGGCGCGGCTCAGCGCGCCGTATCGCCCTGCAGACGCCGGATGTTGCTGGCCAGGCTTCCGGCCACCAGCCGCATGACCGCCGGCGCATCCAGCGCAGGGTCGTCGAACAGCATCTCCAGCGCGGCGAACGCCATGCTGTCGGCGACGCGGCCGATCAACTGCAATTCGCGCACGGGGGCGCCGGGAAAAGCTTCGCTCAGGCGCGCGGTAGCCTGGGTTGCAACTTCGGTGGCCGACTCCAGCCGCACGTCCTGCAGGAACGGAATCGCACGCAGCGCGCGCATGATCCAGATGCCGCCGGTGGTCTTGCGCGTGACTTCGTAGGTTTCCAGCAGCAAGCCGGTCAACGCGTTTTCCAACTGTGTCGCCGAAGCGAACGCCGCGGGCGTCAGCCATTGCGCGATCAACGCATTCTGTCGATGCATCAGGCGCAGGCCCAGCTCGTGCAGCAACGCGTATTTGTTCGGGAAGTAACGGTACAGCGCCGGTGGCGACAGGCCGGCGCGCTGGCACACCAGGTTGGTGCTGAGCTGCTCGAAACCCACCTCCGCCAGCACCTGGGCGGTGACGGTGAGCAGGTGCTCATAGGTTTCGGCGGCGCGGGACTGCGCCGGCGTCACTTTCGGCGCCAGCGCGAGCTTCGGGCGCTTGGCGGCGGCGCGGGGCCGCTTCTGGGTGGGCTCTGGCACGGAGCGGGGATCCTGGCTTAGGGCTATTGCGCGAATTATAGCAATAACTATATTGTAGCTAATACTAGCTTTTTGGGGGAGCGAGCATTCATGCCCAGCACGGCGTCAGCCAGCGCGGCATCCGGCAACGACCGCCTGGTCCTGGCGGTAGACCTGGGCACGACCGGCTGCAAATGCGCGCTGATCGGCCTGGACGGCCGCGTGCTGGCCTGGACGTTCCGCGCCGTCGCACTGCACCTGGTGGACGAGCTGGGTGTCGAACAGGATCCGCAAGATTGGTGGCAGGCATTTCTGGACGGCGCACAGGAACTGCTCGCCGCCGATGCGCGCCGCCGCCGGCAGGTGGTCGCGGTGTGCTGCTCGACCTTCGGCGAATGCACGATCCCGGTGGACCGCCACGGCAACGCGCTGGCGCGCGCGATGCTGTGGGTGGATATGCGCGGCGCCGATGCCATCAGCCGGCGCGCGCGCGGCGGGCGGCTGAACATCCAGGGTTACGGCCCGCTCAAGCTGGCGCGCTGGCTACGCCTAACCGGCGGCGCGCCGTCGCTGTCGGGCAAGGATCCGGCCGGACACATGGCCTGGCTCTACGATCACCAGCCGGCGCTGGTCGAGCGCACGGACAAGTTTCTCAACGCGCTCGACTTCATGAACCTGCGCCTGACCGGCCGCTGCTGCGCCACCTACGATTCGGCGCTCACCACCTGGGCCACCGACAACCGCGACCTGGCGCAGGTGCGCTACGACGCGCGCCTGCTGCGCATGCTGGGCGTGGAACGCGACAAGCTGCCCGAGCTGGTGCCCTCGACCGCGGTCATCGGCACGCTGCTGCCCACCGTCGCCGACAGCCTGGGCCTGGCGCCCGATACCCAGGTGGTCGCCGGTGCGATCGACAACTCCGCCGTGGCGATCGGCGCCGGCACCGTGCGCGACCGCGAGTTGCATCTGTACCTGGGTACGTCTTCCTGGCTCGGCGCGCACGTGCCGGACAAGCGCACCCATCTCAACGCGTACATCGCCTCGCTGCCCTGCGCACAACCGGATCGCTACCTGGCGATGGCGATGCAGACGACCGCCTGCGGCAATCTCGCCTTCCTGCGCGACCGCATCCTTTTCCACGCCGACGAATTGCTGGGCGACGACCAGCGTATGGACGTCTATCCGCTGCTCGACCGCATCGCCGACCGCGTACCGCCCGGCTCGCGCGGACTTATCTACATGCCATGGCTGCTGGGCGAGCGCACGCCGGTGGACGACCGCCATCTGCGCGCAGGCCTGTTCAATCTATCGCTGGAACACACACGCGAAGACATCATCCGCGCCTTTCTCGAAGGCGTGGCCTTGAACACGCGCTGGATGCTGGAGCCGATGCTGGATTTCATCGGCGCCGACCGCCATGGCACCATGACCATCGTCGGCGGTGGCGGCCAATCGGACGTGTGGTGCCAGATGATGGCCGACGTCACCGGCATGGCCGTGCAGCAGCCGCTCGCACCGATCCAGGCCAACGCGCTTGGCGCGGCCTTCATTGCCGGCATCGGCCTGGGCGACCTGGCGTATCGCGACATCCCCGCGTTGTGCCGGCATCGGCAACGCTTCGAACCGCGCCAGGGCCTGCGCAACCTGTACGACGACTGCTTCGCGACGTTCAAACAGCTGCACCGCCAGCTTGCGCCGGTCTATCGGCGCCTCAACCGGCAATGGGGGGCGCGATGAGATTCGAAAGCCTGCGCCGGCGCGTAGTCCAGATGAGCGTGCTGCTGGCCGACCGCGGCTACTTCGCCGCCACCGGCGGCAACCTTGCCTTGCGCGCCGATGACGAACACATCGTGGTGACGCCGTCGGCAGTCGATTACTACCAGATGGAGGCGCAAGACATTTGCGTGTTGCGTCTGCGCGACCTGGCCAAGGTCGAGGGCGCGCGCAAGCCCTCGGTGGAATCGGGCATGCACGCGCACGTGCTGCGCGCCCGCGTCGATTGCATGGCGAGCATCCACACCCATCAACCCGCGGCCAGCGCCCTGACCCTGCTGGGGCAGGCGCTGCCGGTGCAGCGCGCCGAGCATCAGGCGCTGCTCGGCACCCAGGTCTTGATCGCCGGGTATGCGCCGTCGGGCACGCGCTGGCTGTCGAGCAAACTCGCCCGCGTACTGCGCGCGGACATCAATGCCTACCTGCTGCGCACACACGGCGCGATCTGCTGCGGCACTACTGCCGAGCGCGCATTGCAGGCCATCGCCGCGCTTGAAGCACTCGCCACCGCTTATTTGCGCGAACGCATCGCCGCGCGCGCCACGCGCGCCACGTCCGAGCGGGATGCGCTCGGAAAACTGGTCGCCGCGCTCGATGCGCATCCGATTCAGGAGTCGATCGCATGAATGTCAAACAACCCCCGGCCACGCTTGCACCAAGCAGCGCCGTATCGGCATGGCCGGATACCGATGCGCTGTACCGGCGCTTCGATGCGCTGGTGAAGCAGCCCATCCGCCCGCTGCGGCGCGATGCGATGGCGCAGGTGCTCAACTATTTCGAGCAACGCTGCCGGACGTCCAAACGGCTGTCCGAGCAGGCCAGGCACGTCATTCCGGGCGGCGTGCAGCACAACCTTGCCTTCAATTATCCGTTTCCGCTGGCGGTTACGCAGGTCGATGGCGCGCACATGACCGATGCGGACGGCAACCGCTACATCGATTTCCTGCAGGCTGGCGGCCCCACCCTGCTGGGCTCCAACTATCTGCCGGTGCGCACGAAAGTGCATGCATTGCTGGACGAGTGCGGCCCCGTCACCGGACTTCTGCACGAATACGAGATCAAGCTCGCCGAGCTGGTGTGCGATGCAATGCCGGGCGTGGACATGCTGCGCATGATGGGCTCGGGCACCGAAGCGGTGATGGGCGCCATTCGCCTGGCGCGCGCGTATACCGGCAAGAAGCGCGTGATCAAGATCGGCGGCGGCTACCATGGCTGGAGCGATCCCATGGTCTACGGCATGCGCTTGCCCAATACCGGGCGCATGGAAGCGATCGGCATTCCGCGCGGCGCGACCGCCGGCACGCAGGAAAGCCCGCCGAACGACCTGGCGGCGATCCGGCGCAAGCTGCAGTGGAACCGCCTGCGTGGCGGTACCGCGGCGGTGATCGTCGAACCGTTCGGCCCGGAAAGCGGCACGCGCCCGGTCACCAGGGATTTCAACGCGCAACTTCGCCGCTTGTGCGACGAATTCGGCAGCTTGCTGATTTTCGACGAAGTGGTCACCGGCTTCCGCGCCGGCATGGGCGGCGCGCAGGCGTACTTCGGCGTCACGCCCGATCTGACCGTCCTGGGCAAATGCCTTACCGGCGGCTACCCGATGGCCGGCGCGATCGGCGGCAAGCGCGACATCATGATGATGCTGGTCGGCGGCATCGGCACCACCGCCAAGCGCGCGTTCGTGGGCGGCACGCTCACCGCCAATCCGCTGTCGTGCGCGGCCGGCTATTTCGCGCTGACGGAAATCCAGCGCACCGACGCCGCCGCCAAGGCCGGGCGCGCGGGCGATCGCCTGTGCCAGGGGCTGGAACAGATCATCCAACGGCTGGGCCTCCCTTACGTCGCCTACAACATCGGTTCGATCGTGCACTTGCAGACCTCGGGCGTGATGCTGCTCGATACCAGCAGCCTGCTCAAACTGGTGCGCGTGCGCAACGAAGCCAAGGAGCGCAAGCACATGATGGAGGAGATGGGCGCCGCCTACGCCGCGCACGGCCTGATCACGCTGGCCGGCAGCCGCATCTACACGAGCCTGGCCGACACCGATGCGGTGATCGACGAGGCGCTGAACGGCTTCGAAGACGTGCTGAAACTGGCATGACGCCGATGCCGCTCTCGCACCTGCTCGAAGACGCGATCGGGCGCCTGGACGCCAAGCAGCTGCTGGGTGCCGGCGCCAGCGTTTCCGTGCGCTTGCCCGGCACGCAGGAGATGCTGCTGGGCGCACCGGGCAAAACACCCGCGCGTATACCGCTGCTCGGTTGCGGCGACGGCGAACAGGCTTGGCACGCCGCGGCTTATCGCACACGCGCGGACATCGGCGCGATCGCGCTGGGCGGCGGCTTTTACGGCCGCAGCCTGGGCGATTTCGGTGGCGACCTGCCACAGGTGTTCGACGAACAGGCGCGGCATCTGGGGCGCACGGCGCCACCCTTGGCGGCACTGGCCGGCGATCCTGCGGCAGGCGCACGGCGCAGTTTGCCGGCGCGTGGCAATGCTTGGGTGTGCGGGCGCAACGTGCTGGTCTTCGGCAGCACCGTGCAGCGGCTGGTGCTCAACGCCGAACTGCTGGAGAAATGCGCCAAGGCCTATGTGCTGGCAAAGGCCACCGGCGCGCTGATCCACACGCTGCCGTGGTGGGTATGCCGCATCGCCAACGGGCGACTGAAGAAAGATCAACGGCGCGCGGCACGACGTTTCGCGCTCGGATTGCTACCCGACGAAGTGAAAGGCTACTGAGGTGAGCGACATGCCCAGGCTGCTGGCGCACGACAACCGGACACGCCCATGACGACCTCGGTCGCGCTCGGCTTTAGCCGCTCCGAACGGGTGACCGCCCTGGCCATGGGCTGCGTGGCCTTGATGATGCTCGGGTTGCAGCCGGCCCTGCTCGGCACCTTGATCGAACAACATCGCATTTCGATGCAAGGGGTCGGTGTCGTCGCGATGGGCGAAATTTTCTCGCTCGGCATCGGCGTGGTGCTGGCCGAGAAGCTGCTGCCGCTGCAGCATATTCGCGCCGTCGCCGTGATCGGCTGCGTGCTGCTGGCAGCGGTAAACCTGCTGACCCTCGGCGTCCACGGCGATGCCGCCTGCGCCGCCATGCGCGTGCTGGCGGGGCTGCTCGAAGCAAGCCTGTTCTGGATCACCACCATCGTGATCGTGCGCTCGCGCGAACCCGATCGCCTGGCCGGCATCTTTCTCACCGTGCAAACGCTCACACAGGCACTGGTGATGCTGTCGATCGCCCGGCTGCCGCTGCAGTTTATGGGCTGGCAGGCCGGTTTCATGGTGCTGGCGCTGGTATGCATCCTGCCGCTTTCGGTGATCCATCGGCTGCCGCGGCAAGTGGGCTCGCACACCGATGCAGTGATGCCCTCGCTGGTATCGCTGCGCGGATTGTTCGTGCTGCTGGTGCCGCTTGCGCATATGAGCGCGATCGGCACGCTATGGGCTTACCTGGAACCGCTGAGCAAGAACGCGGGCGTGGTCGGGCGCGATGCCGATACGCTGGTCGCGCTGGTACTGCTGATGCAGGTCGTCGGCGGCAGCGTTGCCGCGTTGGCGGTACGCCGCTGGCGCATGACGCCGGCGCTGCTATCGAGCGCGGCAGTGGTGGTGGTCGTCGGCCTCGCCATCCATCAGTTCAGCACGCCCCATCCTTGGGCTTTCACGGCGTTGTGTGCCGCGCTCGGGTTCGTGTGGCTGTTCCAGCTGCCGTTTCACATCCGGCTTGCATTCGAGATCGATCCGCGCGGGCGCATCGCCCTGCTGGTTCCGCCGGCGCAGCTGCTGGGCTCGGGCTTGGGGCCGCTGGCGGCTTCCTTGAGCGTGCATGGCGAAGATGTTCGACGCATACCGCTGATCGCCGCGGCATTCGCGGTGTGCGTGGTAGTGGCACTTTGGTTGGTGAGGTATCGCGCTCCTTCCGGCAACGACAGGGGGGTCTTGGCCGGAGGCGGGCACATCAAATAAACCCGATGCATCGACTGTGAGGGGCGATGCCATTCGAAGAATCTAGGGGAGAACAGCATGACGATGCGGCAACGTACGCTTTCCAGCTGCCTGCACCACGCCCTGTTCGGCGGTGCGGCGATGTTTCTGTGCACGCTGTGGTCGCCCGGTGTACGCGGTGCGCCGCAGGACAACGGCACCCAGCCGCCCGCGCCGGCAAAGCCGTCCAACAGCAAGACCGCAGCGGACGCAGCGCAGGCCAAGCAGCTCGGCAACATCACGGTCACCGCGCAAAGCCGCACGCAGCAGATGGAACAGGTGCCGATTCCGTTGCAGATTCTCACCGCCAAGCAGATCGACACGCAGGCGGCGACAGACCTGAGCAAGATCTCGCTGTTCGTGCCGGGCCTGGTCGTGGACGGCAGCCAGCCGACGCAGCCCAATTATTCGCTGCGCGGCATCAGCACCAGCGATTTCGGCATCGGCACGGAATCGGCGGTGGGTGTGTATATCGATGGCGTGTATGCCGCGCGCTCTGGCGGCGCGCTGCTGGCGTTCAACGACATCGACCGGATCGAAGTGCTCAAGGGACCGCAAGGCACGCTGTTCGGCCGCAACGCGGCGGGCGGCGCGATTTCCATCGTCACTAACGAGCCCACCGACACCTTCGAGGGCAAGGTGGTGCTGCGCTACGGCAACGACGGGGAGCGCTACGAAAACGCGCTGGTCAACATTCCGCTCAACAAGGACATGGCGCTGCGCATCAGCGTGCTGGACAACCAGAGCGACGGCTGGATCAAGGACCAGGCCACCGGCCAGCACTACGGCAGGAACGATGACTGGGGCACCCGCATGGTGTACCGCTGGAACATGACGCCCGATACGCGCCTGTTGTGGTCGTGGGATCACGAGCGGCTGGACCAGCCGCCGCAACCGGCGTTCGGCCTGGTACCGCTATCCAACGACACCAACCAGCGCCCGCCGTTTCCGCCCAATCCGCAGAACTACCTCAATCCGCTGAACGCGCAGCTCTACAACGATGCGATCGGCGCGGCCGAGTGGCGCCACTTCGACGGCTCCACGTTGATCATCGATCATTCCTTTGCGTGGGGCAGCTTCACCTCCACCACGGCCTGGCGTCACTTCAACACCTTCAATGCCGAGGACAACGACGGCACCGATCACACCGTCAGCTACCTCTCGACCGTCAACATCGAGCACAACAACAGCTATTACCAGGAATTCAAGCTCGCCGGCGAGAACGACCTGCTGGACTGGGTTTCGGGCGTGAGCTTTTATTCCGAACAGGCACGCCAGAGCAGCGTGGTCAACACCAACACCAGCAGCCTGGATACGCTGGCGCAGAACGTGGACAACGAAGGATTGCCGCTTACCGAGATCACCCAGGGCCTGCAGTCGCTGGGCCTCAACTACAACTTCCTGGGCGATCCGTGGCAGGAGGAAATCAACAATGTGGGCCGGTTCAAGGCCTATGCCGCGTTCGGCGATGTGATCTGGCATCTGAGCGATAACCTGGACCTCACCACCGGCCTGCGCTACACCGAAGACCAAAAGGATTTCACCTGGTTCACGCCACTGCGCACTGCGACCGCGTTCGATCAAGAAGTGGCCGCGCTCAAGGCCAGCGGCATCTACGCCTTCCTGCCGCCCGATGCGCAAGCGGCGTTCACCGCGTTCAGCACCAATGTGGTGTTTCCCAACGACGTGGGCCAATGGGTGCAGGCCAGCAACAGCTGGCACGACTTCAGCCCGCGCGCGGTGCTCAGCTATAAATTCACGCCCGACACCATGGCCTACCTCTCCGTCACCAAGGGCTACAAGGCGGGCGGCTACAACAGCCTGCAAGTGGGTTCGCTGTACGCACCGGAAAAAGTTTGGAACTACGAAGCGGGCGTGAAGACGGTCGTGCCCCAGTACAACCTGATCTTCAACGCCTCGGCCTACTACTACCGCTATTCGAACCTGCAGTCGTCGGTGCTCGATCCCAACTACAACGGCTCGGGCGTGCCCTTCTATACGGTGATGACCAGCACCCAGCACGCGGACGGCCTGGACGTGGAAGCGCAGTGGCAGCCGACCGCTGCGCTGCGCCTGAACTTTACCAGTGCATACATCGACAGCACTTACATCAGCGGCGTTTCCACCTCGGGCGTGAGCCTGGCAGGACAGCCCACCGGCGAACCGTACTTTTCGTCCACCGCCGGCTTGGACTACACCTGGTTCGGGGTGTACCGGGGCGACCTGGAATTGAGCATGCAATACGCCTACCGCGGCCCTACCCGCTGCAATGCCGATTCGGGCATCCAGGGTACGTGCCTGACCACCCCGCTGTTCAGTGTGGGCACCTCCACCCAGCGCACCGACGCGCGCCTGGACTGGCATACTCCCGACCAGCGCTGGGGCGTGGGGCTGTACGTGAACAACATGTTCAACAAACGCTATGTGGTCAGCATCGGCAACGACACCACCAACGACTTCGGCACGCCTTACGCGATCATTACGCCGCCGCGCGTATACGGTGTGGAACTGAGGGCCAAATTCTAGAGCCGCCATGAACAAGCCAGATCCGCTCGACCTGCACAGTGAGCTCAAGCGCCTGCGCGAGGTGCAATCGCGCGACCCCCTGCCCGGCTGGCCCCTCCGCGAGCGACGGCTGCGCGCGCTGGAAGCGGTGATCGTGCAGCATCGCCAGGAGATCGTGGCGGCGATCGATGCGGACTTTGGCTGCCGTCCGCGCGAAGAGAGCGAGATGCTGGAGATCTTTCCCAGCCTCTCCTCCATCCGCCATGCACTGCGTCACGGCCGGCGCTGGATGAAGCCGCGCCGTTCGCTGGCGAGCCTGGCGTTCTTGCCGGCGCGCACGGAAATGCGCCCGCAGCCGCTGGGCGTGGTCGGCATCATCGTGCCGTGGAATTATCCCTTGTTCCTGGCCATCGGCCCGCTGGTCGACGCGCTGGCCGCCGGCAACCGCGCGATGGTGAAGATGAGCGAATACACACCGCGCTTTTCCGAGCTTTTTGCCGAACTCATCGCGCGCCACTTCCAGCCCGACGAAGTGCTGGTGGTCAACGGCGATGCGACGGTAGGCCAAACCTTTGCGGGGCTGCCGTTCGACCACCTGCTGTTTACCGGCTCGACCGCGGTGGGCCATCACGTGATGCGCTCGGCCTCGGCCAACCTCACCCCGGTGACGCTGGAACTGGGCGGCAAATCGCCGGCCATCATCGGCCCCGGCGCGCGCTTTGAGCATGCGGTGGAACGCATCGTGTTCGGCAAGATGGTCAATGCGGGGCAGACCTGCATCGCGCCGGACTACGTCTTGCTGCCGCGCGCGGAAGTGGATCGCTTCACCGCCGCCGCGCGCGATGCGGTAAAACGCCTGTACCCGGACCTGGCCAACAGCCGGCAATACGCGAGCATCGCCACCGACCGCCATTACCAGCGCCTGTCCAGCCTGCGCGATAGCGCGCTGGCGGCCGGCGCGCGCGGCGAACGGCTGAGCGAGGCCATCGACCAGTCCACCCAGCGCCTGCTGACCCCGATGCTGCTGGCCGACGTGCGCCAGGACATGGCGGTGATGCAGGAGGAAATCTTCGGCCCGCTGCTGCCGCTGGTGCCTTACGACCACCTCGACGATGCAATCGACTACGTTGCCGCGCGCCCGCGCCCCCTGGCGCTATACCTGTTCGAGCAGGACCAGGGCCGCATCGACCAGGTGCTGGCGCGCACGCACGCCGGCGGCGTCAGCCTCAACGACACGCTGTATCACATCGCGCAGCACGGCCTGCCATTCGGCGGCGTGGGGCCTTCGGGCATGGGCGGTTATCACGGCGAGGCGGGTTTCCGCACGTTTTCGCACTTCAAGCCGGTATTCCGGCAAGCGCGCCTCAATGGCACGGGTCTGCTCAATCCACCCTACGGCAAGCGCTTCCGGCAGATGCTGGAAATCCTCTTGCGGCGCGGCTGATGCGCCTATATCCAACCGGCGTTATGGATGCCCATACGCGGCGACCTCTGCCGCCGCCGACGTTCAAGGCGTGTTCGCAGCGCCGTCAGCCGTGCGAATGGTCATGGCGGTCAGCACCAGCTCCTGTCCGTTCCTTGCCACGCCCACGTCCGAACGGTACATGGCCTTGAGGTGATCGATGTGAACGCGCACGCTGCACGCTCCTTCGTGCAGGAGCAGATGCGGCACGCGAACCTCGATGGTGGAATTTGCATTCGGCATGCCTCGCTCCCACGAGCCCAGCACTTTTCCGTTCACGGATACTTCCACGCGGTTGCGTGGCGACGCCGGCGTGGTGAACACGGCTATATCGAAGGTCAATATCAAGTCCGCATCGCGCTGCTCAGGGATCCACACGATCCATGCATCGTTGGCCGCCATCCAAGCACCGACCGGAAACGGTGTCCTCCAGCCAAATCCTAGACGCCCATCGTCGGGACTACCTTTTCCGAACGTCCAGGACGCCGGCAGGACAACCGGATGCTGTCCGCCAAATTCGGCGGCTTTGCGATTGTCCTGCGCAACGATGAAATTCTCGCTGCGCACAACAAAAAACGCATAGACGGCGACGTATGCGCCGCCCACCGCAAGCAGGGACGCAAACAACAGCCAGCGGCGCCAGATCGGCACGGTCATATGGCCACGCTCATCCCTAGCGCCCATGCACACACCATCGCGCCATTGATCGTACCCAGCAGCGCGCACAACAGCGCCGCCGCCATCGGACGCGACGAAACCGCGCGCGCCATCACGATCCACAGCGGAAACAACACCAGCCAGTAACGAAATACGCACACCGTACCCTGCCCGCAGCATACGAACAGGATGGTGGCGGCGCAGAAGGCGAACTCCGCGTACATGCGATAACGCAGCAACAGCAAGGAGCACAAAGCCATGGCCATATCGACCCATGCGGCGAACATGTAACTGCCGCCGCTACGCAGTTGCTCGGGCAGGTTCTGCCAGGGCGGCACAAAGCTCCAGCCCCAACCCGTCATATGGGCCGACGGGGCGGCAAAGGCATCGCCGGTAGCGAGATAGCAGTAGCCAAAGAATACGAACGCACCCAGCGGCGCAAGCACGATAGGGATGAACTTCTCCGGTGTTCGCCACGGAGACAGGAGCGCGCGCGCGCCGTCACGCTGCCATAGCCACACGATGGCAAACAGAATAAAAAAGATGGCGTTGGGACGTGTCGCCGACAGCAGCGCGGCCGCCACGCCCGCGGCCAGATAACGTTCGCGCCGCAGGTAATACATCGCGGCGGCCAACAGCAACAGGCAAAGACTTTCCGTATAGGGCGCGCTGAACACGATGCTTTGCGGAAACACGCACAGGATCAGCCCGGTGAGCAATGCCACGCTGCGCTCAAACCCAAGCTCGCGTACATACAGATAGACGTAAAACAGCGCAGCGACAAAACACAGGTTCGCCACCAATATGCCCGCATGCAGCGCATCGCCGCCGCACACCGGCATGAACAGGCGCACCAACAACGGAAACAAGGGGTAAAAGGCGAAGTTGGTCTGCCACGGAAACGGCCCGGTTTCGACCGGCGAATAGCCGTTGCTGGCAATGTTCAGGTACCACGTGCAATCGAACCGGCAAAGCAGTGCGCTCCACGATCCGCCGTGCGCATGGGCATCGGTCGATTGCAGCGCTGCCCTGGCCAACACCCACAGTACCGCTCGCGACGCCAGGAACATCGCCAGCAGCGGAAGCATCGCCGCGCGTATTTGAAGGCGGATCGGAGTGTTCGGTGACGTCACTTGCCAATCCCGTAGACGTGGGCTTATGAACGGACCTTACATCAGAGCGTCCCTCCCTCGCGGCGATGCGCAGGAGGAGTCGTGCAGAAACCTGAAGCGACAAGCGCCGCGGCTACCCGGTCAAACGAACGCCCCCTTGCCCATGACAAGGGGGCGTTCGAAAACCCGCGATCAGAACTTGTAGACCGCCGACAACGCGAACAGATTGCCGTAGTCGTCGTAGGTACCGGTGATGGCGTCTTCGGTCGCGCTGACGTCGTTGTCGATGGCGGCGCGGTTGACGAAGATGTGCGCATACGAGGCGTTGATCGACAAATGCTCGGACGCCTTGTAGCCCAGGCCCACCGAAGCGAGCTTGCGCGATTCGTCCGGCACGCGCACGTCGCGGGTGGCGGCCGAGGTCGGCGTACCGTCGAAACCGATACCGGCGCGCGCGGTCAGCTTGTCGGTGAGGTAGTACTCGCCGCCGAACGAGGCATACCAGGAGTTATGCCAGTTGAACACCTGCGTGGTGGACGGCTGCGACGGGTTGCCGTAGTTGACGGTGAGGTTCTTGAACACGTCCCACTCCGTGTAGGCCACGTCCGCGCCGAAACCGAACTTGTCTTCCTGGTGCCAGTAGCTGACCGTGGTGATCGCCGGGGTGGTGAAATCGGCGGTGCCGCTGGTGTTCTGGAACGGCAGGCTGGACGAGTTCAGGCCCAGCAGCGGAGCCAGCTGGCCGATCAGTGTGGACACGTTCTGCGGCACGTTGAAATCGGCCGTGCCCTGCAGGCGATGGGCGATCTTGGAGCGGTAGTTCACCGCCAGGCGATCCTGCGGGTCGATCTTGTAGTAGGCGCCCAGCTGCCAGCCCCAGGCCCAATCGCTGCCGGTGATGCGGGCCGAACCGTCGGTGCCGGGCGGAATCAGCGCGTACACGCTGCTGACCGGCAGCTTGATCGGGCCCGAAGCATTCGGGCCGGCCAGATCGAGGCCGACGCTGGCGAAGTTGATCGCATTGGTCAGCGTGGCCGTGGTGCGCTGGGCGATGGCGCTGCCGCCGATGCTGAGCTTGTCGGTGACGTCGAACGAAGCGGACAGCGTGCCGTCCAGCGACTCGAACTTGGAATAGATGGCGTTGTAGCGGCCGACCCAGTCGCTGTCGTAATCGGTCTTGAAGCCGAACGGCACGGTGAAGGCGGCGCCCACGTGCCAGCGGTCGCTGACCTGGGTTTCAAAGAACAGTGCCGGGACCGGCATGGTGGTGCCGGCATCGCCGCCGTTGCCGCCGCTGATCGGGTTGCCCAGCACGTCATGGGCGCTGCCGGAGAACTGGGCGCTGAAGTTGATGGCGGTCACGTCCGCCTCGAAATAGGTGCCCTTGAGGTCGGTCATCGCGGCCGGGCCGTTGGCCACCACGGACACGTCGTTGCCCGCGGTCAGCGAGCCGGCATAGGCGCGGCCCATGGCCTGCGCGCTGTCTTCCTTCAACTGGAAAGCACTGGCGTGCGCCTGCTGCGGGGCGACCAGCGCGCCGGCAATGGCCAGGCCCAGGGTGCCCAGGGCAAGCGGGTGGGCACCGCGGACGGTGCTACGGGAAATCTGCATCGATGGCTCCTGCTTAATATTTGTTGACGGCATCGGGTGTTGCAGGGGCCCGGCGAAACAACATTTCATACGCGCGTTTGATACCCCAGGCGGGCACTGTGCCGGCTCGGTTGCAGGCATGCAAGTGCAATTGCAGCAATCACCGCAGCCGCACAAAGCTGACCCGGCGCCAGACGACCCCGCCACATGCGCGCGACGCTGGCGACCGGTACTGCTAACCTTCGGGCCCTCACGTTTTCCCCGGGCTCCGCCATGCACTGTTTCGTCTATGCCAGCCAGCGCAAGGCCGATACCTATCTGTGGCTGCAGCAGCGCGACAACTTCCAGGTGGTGCCCGCGCCGCTGGCGCTGATGCTGGGCGATCTGCGCTTTGTGCTGGAGGTGGAATTGCACGCGCAGCGGCGGCTACCCAACGAAGACGCGCAGGTGGTGATGGAGCACCTGCAATCCCAGGGCTGGCACTTGCAGCTGCCGCCGCAGGAAACGCTTGCCGCGGCCAACATCATGGAACAGGAAGCCACGCCCAGGCGGCAGGAAGAATAGGTGCGGGGCCAGCGCTGTTTGTCCACATGCCTTCGGTCCACCGTCTCGACAGACAGCCGGTCTGCCGGCGCCGATGGCCCTATGGACTGCGGACAGACAGCGCTGGCGACACCCAGGAAGCCTCGATCAGGCATCCCAAGCATGCCCGTTAACAAGTGATTACCGTCTCACGCGCCTCTGGTTCCTATACTCGCCCTCATGCCACCTATCAAATCGCGCCGTCCATCTTCCGCTCTCACTTCCCTCATCTGGTTCGTCCCAGGATTGATCGTGGCAGGCATCGCCGCCGCGATCGGCGCGCATCCGCTCACGCTGATCCCGCTGCTGCTGGCCAATACCTTGACGATGGCTGCGGTGTGCCACGCGATCGGCTTCGATCCGGAGCCTGATTTCTCCGCCACCGTGCTGCGCCGCGGCGGCGCGCACCTGGCCATGTTCACCTGCTATGTGGCGCTGGTATTCCTGTTGATCGCCTGGCCGATGTTGCGCCTCACCCAGCATCCGACGCTGGGCGCCAGCCTGTTGCTGGCCGCCGCGCTGGTGGTGGCGCTGATGGTGTTGTGGCGGCTGTGGCCGGCGCTGGCGCTGGTGTTCGTGTGGGATGACGCCTATCCCGCGCAAGGCGGCCACGAAGGCTCCTCGCTGTTTACCGCCATGGCGCGCAGCATCGCCTTCGGCCGGCACCTGGCGCGCGAGGAGCATTTCTTCAGCCATTTTCTGCCGGCCGCGCTGTCGCTGCTGACCCTGTCGTTCGCGGCGATCTCGCTGAGCGGCCTGTACGGGGTGCTGCCCTCGGAGATGCGCACCGCGGCGGTGGTGCTGTACGCGGTGATCGTTCTGCCGTTGTGCTGCCTGCTGATCGCCAACCGCACCTTGCGCGTGATGCTGTACGAAGGGCGCGGTCCACGCCAGCGCAAGCAAGCCGCGACCCCCGCCACCGGCACGAAGGCGCCCGCCGCCACGTTGTCATTGAGCGAGCAGGAGCGCATCGCCGGTACGCCCGAACAGGCCCAGGCGCTGCTTGCCGCCACGCGCCAGGGCGACATCGCGCGGGCGCTCGCGCTGGTCGAAGCCGGTGCCGATCCCAACACCGCCCCGCAAGCGGGCGAACGCGACCAGCGCCCGGTGCTGATGCTGGCCGCGCTGCTGCCCGATCCGCACCTGCTGCGCGCGCTGATCATCAAGGGCGCCGACGTCAACCACGCCAGCGGTGGCCTCACCCCGCTGCTCGCGGCCACCCGCGACAGCTGGCATGGCCGCGCCGATGCGGTGATGACCCTGCTGGCCAACGGCGCCAACCCGCTGGCCGCCGACGCCGAAGGCAACACGCCGCTGCATGGTGCCGTGCTCAGCGGCGAACCCACGGTGGCGGCGATGCTGCTGGACGCGGGCGCGGCGATCGACGCGCTCAACCAGGCCGGCGCCAGTCCGCTGTCGATCGCCTGCCGCGCCGCCAACTGGCCGGTGGTGCAGTTCCTGCTCGAGCGCGGCGCCAAGGCATCGCTGGCCGGCGGCGAGCCGGCGCTGGTCGCTGCCGCCGGCATCAACGACGACGACATCAAAGGCGTCAAGCTGTTGCTCAAGCACCGCGCGCCGGTCAATACCGTCGATGCCAAGGGACGCAGTGCCCTGATGACCGCCGCCGCCGAGGGCCACGAACAGATCGCGCGCACCCTGATCGGCGCGGGCGCGGACGTGAACCTGCTGGACCGGCACGGCAGCAACGCCTTGATGGAAGCCTCGCGCGCCGGCGCCAACGCTGTCGTACAGCAGCTCGCCCAGGCGCATGCCCATGCGGGCGCGCGCGACCAGCACGGCCGCGATGCGCTCACCCTGGCCTGCCAGTCCCCGCATGCGCGCGTGGAAACGATCCGCGCGCTGCTTGCGCTTGGCGCCGAGCCGAAGACGCCCGGCAACGACGGCCGCAGCGCGCTCGACCACGCCGCCGCCAGCGGACGCTGGGACCTGGTCGCACTGCTCGATCCGGATACGCCCCTACCGGCCAGCCTGGACCTGGACAGCATCTGCGAAGGCGCCGACACGCCCGCCCACCTGCTCGATGCGCTGCGCTTCGGCCACTGGGCGATCGTCTCCAGCTTCAGCGCGCGCGTACGCGAGTGGCCGCAGGCGCAACTGGCGCAGCTGTACCTGGACCTGACCGAACCGGGCCTGGGCGCCGCGCGGCGCTGGTTGCTCGATCATGGCCTGCAGGCCGAAGCGCGCCTGCAGCCGCCGCTGGTCGATGACCTGGATGTGGACCTGCCCACGCTGCCGCCGCTGGGCCGGCGCCTGTTCGACGCCTTGCTGCCGCTGCTGCCCGCAAGCACCGAAGCGATCGAAGATCTGCTCGACGCCGGCGCCACTCCTGCCGGCGCGAACCTGCTGGCGCTGGCACTGACGCATGCGCCGCATGCCGCGCAAAGCGTCGCCGTGCCGCTGGCCTTGCTCGAGCGCGGCGCCGACCCGTTCGGCACCGACGAACGCAACCGTACCCCCGTGCACCTGGCCGCCACCCACGGCCAGCTCGACCTGCTGCAGGCGCTGCTGGCGCGCGGCTGCGATCCAAATACCCGCGACAGCAGCGGCCGCACGCCCCTGTTCGCCGCATTGGAACACGGCGCCGATGCGCTGCCGCTGGTACGCGCCCTGGTTGCGCATGGCGCGGATGCCGAGGCTGTGGACGTGAACGGCGAAACGCCGCTCGGCCTGGCGCTGGAACACCCGGCGCTGGAACGCTGGCTGGACTGGAACGGCTGGCAGCGCCCACGCCGCGCGCTGCGCGCCGACGACCTCATTCAAACCGCCAGGCACGGCCACGACACCGCCGTGCGCCGCCTGCTGGAACTGGGCTTTGCCGTCGATACGCGCGATGCGCAAGGCGCCACGCCGCTGCTGCATGCCTGCGGCGCCGGCCATCGCGACGTCGCCGCCACGTTGATCGATGCGGGCGCGCAGTTGTCCGCCTGCGCCAGCAACGGCATGACGCCGCTGGCCGCCGCCGTCGCGGCGCGGCGCGAAGCATTGGTCGCGCTGCTGCTGGAGCGCGGCGCCGACGTCAACCAGCGCCTGCCCGGCGATGCCACCGCCCTGATGATCGCCGCCGTGCAAGGCTATCCGGAAATCGCCGAGCAACTGCTGGACGCAGGCGCCGACGCCAACGCCGTCGACGCGCGCGGACACAGCGCGCTGCACGCCGGATCGCAGTTCGGCTTCGAACAAAACGACAGCCTGCGCGCACGCCGCCTGTTCGATGCGCTGCTCAAACGCCAAGCCGATCCAAACCTGGCCGACAGCGAAGGCAAGACCCCGCTGCTGCTGCTGCTCGGCGCGCACCTGCGTCCCGGCAGCGAGTGCGATCCCACCCACATCGGCGCCCTGCTGCCGGTGCTGCTCGATGCCGGCGCGCGCCTCGACCACGCCGACCAGCGCGGCGTCACCGCCTTGCATGCCTGCGCCATGCACGCGCTGCTGCCGCCGGCACGCGTACTGCTGGCCCGTGGCGCCGATCGCAATGCCGTTGACAACTTCGGCCGCACTGCGGCCGATGTGGCGCGGCACATCGGCTTCATCGACATTGCGCACGAACTGGCAGCGCGCGGCAGCGTGATTCCCAGCGTACGGCAAACGCTGCGCCAGCCCGCGCAACCGTCGGATCAGTAAGGCCTCGCAAAGCGCGTGCGCCCGATGCACGCGCACCGCAACGCCGTGCACGCTTTTATCCAGCGCTTCGCCCCGGCGTAGGCCGTTTCCGCACCGCGCGGCCTACGCCGGAGCGAAGATCATTGAGACATGGCGCGTGCGATCCTTCACCCCCGCTCTCCCGCCGTGAGGAAAATCGACGCTCGCGACGCGTTCACGCCGGCGCGGAGGTTGCCGGCGCCACCCGCACCGGCGCGCCCCGCCACGCATCGATCACCTCATCGGGCGCAATCGCATCCACCCGATTGAACGGCGGGCCGCCCAACACATGCACCATCCCCGGCACGCCGCTGCGCGGCATCCAATAGGCCGGCGACACCGATCCAAACATCACCACCAGCGGACACCCCATCGCCGCCGCGATATGCGCGGGCCCGGTATCCACCGAAATCATGCTGTGCGCGACGGCCAGCAGCGCCTTCAATCGCGGCAATGGCAATTCCGTGGCCACGACTTCGACGCCGGGCTGTGCCATGCCGCTGCGAATGCTCTCCAGATAGGCCGTTTCGTTGGGTGCGCCGCACAGCAGGATCTTCGCATCCGGCAGTTGCGCATGCACCGCGGCGGCCACGCGCGCCCAATGCGCCACCGGCCATTGCTTGTCGTCGTCGCTCGCCGCGCGTACGCCATTCCAGCGGATGGTGCGCTTGTTGGCCGGCTGGAACAGCACCAGCGGGTGTCCGGAAAGTTGGCGCCGCATCAGCCACTGATCGCACTCCGCGCGCTCCTGCGCGCTGACCAGCAATTGGGGCGTCGCCGACGTCGTGCACGCCACCGCGCCGAACGCGGCGCGAAACGCCACCGGCGTGGCGTCGGCCAGTTGCAGCAGGTGTTCGATCCAATGACTGCCGGGCGGCGCCGGCATGTCGTTGAGAAACACGCAGTGGTCATCGGCCACGCCGGCCAGCTTCAACAGCAGCCGGATCCGCGCGAGCGAGCGCGGCTGTGGCTCGCATACGTAAACCGGCACCTGCCGCATGCCGCGCAACGCATGCACGGCGCGCCATTGCTCCGGGCTGAGCGGAAACGGCCGATGGTGCGCTCTCAACGCGATCACTTCCGACACGTCCGGCTGTTCGCGATACAGCTCGACGGAGTATTGGCCCACGGCCAGCAGCCGGCATGGCCGGCCGTAACGCGCGTGCAACCGGCGCAGCAACGGCTGCAGCAGCAGCGTGTCGCCCAGACGACCGAAACGGATGACCAGTGGAGATAAGGACGTAGGCATGCTCAGGCGAAACGCGATGTACTGGAGTTTGGTTTACGTCCATGGGCGCACGCGTTCCATGCGCGCAGCTTTCTTGCGTGAAGCTTACCTTTTGCGATTCATCGTGCTTCTGACCCCCGGCGAAGACACTAGCGTATCCGGCGATGTTTTTGTGCCATCGCCTACCGCTCGCCGACCAGCGGCGTGTCCGCATCGGGACGGTTGTCCGCTGGCGTTTCGATCTCCGCATCGGCTTCGAACAGCTTGTCCAGGTCCGCCAGCGCTTCGCGGGTGGTCTGCACCAGCTTGGCCTCGTCGTCGTAGACCAGGTACTGGATTTTCATCAGCTCGGCATCCTTGCGGCGGAATTTTTCCACTTCCGCAATCGCCTCTTCGGCGCTCAAGCCCAATGCCTGCAGCGCTTTGCGCGTCATCTTGAGGCTGGAAAAAAGCGTTTCGCGTACCGGCTCATCGATGCCCAGGTCCATCAAGCGCCACACATGCTGGCGATTGCGTGCACGCGCGATGATTTTAAGGTCCGGATAGTGACGGCGCACCACGCGCGCGATACGCAAACTCGCCTCCGCGTCGTCCGCGGCCAGCACGAACACCTGCGCTTTATCGGTCTGCGCCGCGCGCAGCAATTCCGGACGCGCGGGATCGCCGTAAAAGATATCGTTGGTGCGGCTGAAGCGTTGCACCAGATCCACTTGCTCGACCGAGGGATCCAGCGCCACGAACGGAATCTTGCGCGCGCGCAGCACGCGCGCCACGATCTGCCCCATGCGTCCGTAGCCGGCGATGATCACGCGCGGATGATCGGCCACGATGGTATCGAAGGGACGGCTCGGTTCGGCCATGCGCCGCTTGCCCAGCAGCTTGCCGATAAGCACCACCAGCAGCGGCGTCAAGGCCATCGACAGCGTGATCGTCAGCACCAGCAGGCCGCTTTGCCGTTCGTCGAGCAATTTGCGCTCGGCGGCCTGGCGCAGCACGACGAACGCAAACTCCCCGCCGCTCGCCAGCAACACGGCCAGCCGCAGGGAATCGCCGCGCTGCAGCCCGCCCACGGTCAAACCCAGCGGCCACAGCAGGGCACCCTTGACCAGCATCAGCCCGAGCGTAAGCCCGATCACCAGCAGCGGTGCCTGCAGCAGCAGCTGCACCTGCATCGACATGCCCACGCTGATGAAGAACATGCCCAGCAGCAGGCCCTTGAACGGCTCGATATGCGATTCCAGCTCGTGGCGATATTCCGAATCGGCCAGCAGCACGCCGGCCAGGAAGGCACCCAGCGTGACCGACACGCCGGTTTCCTCCATCAGCAAGGCCGTACCCATCACCACCAACAGGGCGGTGGCGGTCGATACCTCCACCGAATCGGTGCGCGCCACGATGCGAAAGACCGGACGCAACAGGTAACGCCCACCCACCACCACCGCCACGATCACCGCCGCCGTGCGCAGCAGCGCCAGCGGATCGATGCTGTGGTGGCCGGGCATGGTCACCAGCAGCGGCACGGCGGCAATCAGGGGGATCGCCGCCAGATCCTGGAACAGGAGGATGGCGAACGACTGGCGCCCGTACGCGCTGCCTACTTCCTTGCGCTCGCCCAGGATCTGCAGGCCGAACGCGGTGGATGACAGGGCCAGGCTGCCGCCGACGATCGCTGCCGCGCCCGGCACCAGGCCGAACCAGGCGAATGCCACCACGCCGATCACCGCGCTGCTGGCAAACACCTGCAAGATACCCGCGGCGAACACCGCCCGGCGCATCACCCACAGGCGCTGCGGCGAAAGCTCCAGGCCGACCACGAACAGCATCAGCACCACGCCGAATTCGGAAATAGCCGAAACGCCTGCCGGATTGGCCACCAGCCCAAGTCCGCCCGGCCCGATGACGATGCCGGCCAGCAGGTAGCCCAGCACCGCGCCAAGCCGGAAGCGCTTGGTGAGCGGTACGGCAATGACCGTCGCCAGCAGGAAAACCACGGCGGTTTGCAGAAAACGATGGCTATCCACGCGCGCTACCTGTCCAAGGGGTCCTACGCGGCGATTTTCACGCGCCTGCCGGCCCAAACGCAAAAAAGTGCGGCTGACGAAGCGGTGCCCGGCATGGGATCATCCGGCGCCATGAAACCCATCACCGTGTTCCTCTCCCTGCTCCTGCTCTGCTGCGCCGGCATCGCCAGCGCACAGGACAGCATCCCCGTCTACGGCTACAAGGTCGTGCACACTTACCCGCACGACACGGGCGCCTACACCGAAGGCTTCTTCTACCTCGATGGCAGCTTTTACGAAGCTACCGGCGAAATCGGCCATTCGAGCATACGCAAGGTCGACATCAACACCGGCAAAGTGCTGCAACAGGCCGACCTGCCGCCGCCGGACTATGGCGAAGGCATCGTCGCCTGGAAAAACCGGCTGATCGAACTGACCTGGCAGTCGCATCACGGCTTCATCTACGACCTGCGCACATTCAAGCGGATCGGCAGCTTCGACTATCCCGGCGAAGGCTGGGCGCTGACGGCGGACAGCAAGCGCATCTACATGAGCGACGGCACGCCGACGCTGCGTGTGCTCGATCCGGCGACGCTCAAGCAAACCGGCAAGATCGATGTCACCGCCGACGGCAAGCCGGTGGCCAATCTCAACGAACTGGAATGGGTGAAGGGCAAGATCTACGCCAACGTCTGGCTTACGCATGCGATCGTGCAGATTGATCCGGCGACCGGCAAGGTGATCGGCGTGATCAATCTCACCGGCCTGGGCCCCGACCCATCGACCCTGCCCGATCCCAGCAACGACGTGCTCAACGGCATCGCCTACGATGCCAAGCATGATCGGCTGTTCGTCACCGGCAAGCGCTGGCCGTCGATTTACCAGATCGAGCTGACGCCGCCGCAGGCGGACGGGAAGTAAGCGCCGGCCTCTTGCCGAGGCGCATCGCCCCGCATGGTCGTTCCGGCGCAGGCCGGAACGACGGCGGCCCCGCTCGACGCCTCCGCATCGGCGACGCACGGTGCGTCACTCAGATAACGCAGCCTTCATCCGCGCAAGCTTTGCAACACCAACTGCGCCAGCTGCCGCACCGCCGGTTCCGCTTCAGCCTCGCCGCGATAAAGCGCAAGCCCTAATTTGGGCAACGCCGGCAGCTTTGCCTCCCGCGCATCCCACACGCACACATCCGCCGGCAAACCGAACGGCGTGCGCACGCTGATGCCGAGCCCGGCCTTCACCGCCGCCCACGTGCCCGCCAGGCTCGCGCTGGTGAACGCGATGCGCCAGGGCATGCCGGCGCGGTCCAGCGCATCGATGGCGGCCGAACGCAGCAGGCACGGTGCCTCCAGCACGACCAGCGGCAACGGCTCGCCCGCTTCGCGCAGCGGCTGTCCGTCGCGGCTGGCGATCCAGCACATGGGCAAGGTCTGCACATGCTGCACGTGCGCCGCGTGCAGGCCGGTTTCCCAGGCAAGGGCAAGGTCGAGCCGGCCGCCGTTGATGCCATCGAGCAGGGCGGCGTTGCGCGCGATGTGCACCTCCACCCGCAACTTCGGATGCGCGCGCTTGAAGCGTCCCAGCACCTGGGGCAACACGCTCTCGCCAAAATCCTCCTGCAGGCCCAGCCGCACGCGTCCTTCCAGTTGCGCGCCACGCATGGCGCTGACTGCTTCGTCGTTCAGTTCGAGCAGGCGCCGCGCATAGCCAAGCATGGTTTCGCCGGCCTCGGTCAGCGCCATGCCGCGCCCGACCTTGCGCAACAGCGCGGTGCCGGCCTGCTCCTCCAGTTTCTTCAGCTGTGCGCTGACGGCCGAGGTCGAACGCGCCAGCCGGCCGGCCGCCTTGGCGAAGCTGCCAAGCTCCACACCCATCACGAAGCTGCGCATGACGTCCAGATCGAAGGTGATCCGTTGCATGGAACCATCCTGATTTTCGGGATTATTAGTCCAAAAATTACCAATTTTCAGAACCATGCTGAGCCGCTAAGGTAGCCCCGTCAAGTCATCGGAAGCGAAACCGCCATGATCACGATGCAATACCGCATCACCCTGCCGGCCGACTACGACATGGGGCTCATCCGCCGGCGCATCGCCGAGCGCGGCCATTTGACCGATCGCCTCGCGCAGCTCGCCTTCAAGGCTTACCTGTTCGCCGAACGAGACGTGGCCGATGGCGGGCAAAATCTCTATGCACCGTTCTATCTCTGGCACGGCACGGATGGCATGAACGCCTTTCTCGGCGGCACGGGATTTGCCGGCGTGGTCGCATCGTTTGGACGTCCAGACGTGCAAATGTGGCCGGTGTGGCAAGCGCACATGGCTGCGGATGTGTCCGGCGCCACGCATGCCACCCGCGAACGCGCACCGATGGCCGCACGCATGCCGCTTGGCGAGCTGCGCGAAGCGGAACACGCGCGCCTTCGCGCCGATCTCGACCGCGGCGCGCTCGCCGCCATCAGCGCCTACGACCCGATGCACTGGAGCGTGTTGCGTTTTCGCCTGTGGCGCGAGGCCGTCGAATGGCCCGCCGGCGAGGACGTGGACGTCTACCGGGTCGGCCATGTATCGCAGCCTTCGAATCATCACTAAAGCACAGGAGCCGCACCATGCCTCTGGTCCGTATCGCCCTGCGCCGGGGCAAATCCCCGGCCTACCTCGCCGCGCTGCGCAACGGCATCTACCAGGCCATGCGCGAATCCTTCGGCGTGCCGGAGAACGACCGCTTCATCGTGGTCAGCCAGCACGACGCGGAGGAGTTCGACTATGACGCCGGCTATCTCGGCATTGCGCGCAGCGACGATCTGATCATGATACAGATCGCCTGCAACAACACGCGCACGGTCGAACAGAAACAGGCTTTTTATCGTGCGGTTGCCGAGAAACTGGCGGCCGATCCCGGCGTGCGCAAAGAAGACGTGCTGATCAACCTGCTGGAAACGGCAAAGGAAAACTGGTCATTCGGCAACGGCATCGCGCAATACGTTTAGGGATGCACGCGCAGCGGATGATCCATGCCCGAAATGGTCGTCGCCATCAGCCGCTGCACTGCCGGCAACTGCACCAGCTGTGGCGCCACGATATTGCGGATACTCGCCAGCGCGGCCGGCTGGCCGCGAAACAGACGTGTTATCGCTGCGATCTTTTTCACTACCTGATGATGCACCGGCTCGCGCAACAACGCGTACTCGCGCATGCGCTGCAAGCTGCCGTCCAGCGCATCGGCCGCGCACTGGGCGAACACCCACGCGTCCTCGATGCCCAGATTCATGCCCCGCGCGCCCAGCGGCGAGTGGATGTGCGCGGCATCGCCACCCAGGGCCACGCGCCCGACACACGCGCGACTGGCCAATCGGTGGCCGATGCGGAACGTCGATTGCCACGCCACACGGCCCACCTCGCCGCCGCCGGGCAGCTGCGCCAGCGGATCGTCGGCGTTGCTGACCACGCGCCAGACGCCGCTTTCCAACGCCAGCATGAAGATGAAACCTCGCGCCAGCAAGACCATGTGCGCGCAGTGTGGATCGAGCGCGGTACGCAACGCGACATCCCATAACTGCCAGTTTTCCGGCAGCGTGGTACCTTCGAACGCAAGCCCCAGTTGCTGGCGTACCGTGCTGCGCGCGCCGTCGGCGCCCAGGACGAGCGCGGCGGTGGCGGTTTCCTCGCGTCCGTCGGCGTGGTGCAAGGTCATCACGACGCGATCGGTATCCTGCTGCAACGCTTGCAGCGACGTCTCGCGCTCCACCATCACGCCGCGTTGCTGCAACGCCTCGGTCAGCAACGCTTCGGTGCGCGCTTGCGACAGCGCGATCAGCGGCTGGCCGGGCAGCAGTTCCAGTGCATCGATGGTGGCGACGAGCCTGTCCCCACGATGCATGCGGATGCCTGCCACGCGCATGCCTTCGGTCATGATGCGCGCGGCCACGCCGCTGTCGTGCAGAATTTCCAGCGTGCGCGGATTGACCATCAGCGCCTTGGACGTGGTACTGGGCTCGCGCTGCGTGTCGATGATGCGCACCGCCACGCCGCGATGCGCAAGAAAAAGTGCCGCGGCAAGTCCGGTAGGGCCTGCGCCAACGATCAGGACCGGTGCACGGGCAGTGGCTGTCATGGCAAGCGCGTCCTGGCTGACTGGCTCGCACGATAGTCCAGCGCATGCGCGCGCCGGATGTGTCGGACGTCAGGGTGTCATTCGCCGCGCAGCCAGCGCGCGGCGTCGATGGCGAAATAGGTGAGGATGGCGTCGGCGCCCGCGCGCTTGAACGCAGTCAGGGATTCCAGCACCGCCGCGCGCTCGTCCAGCCAGCCGTTCTGCACCGCCGCCTTGAGCATGGCGTATTCGCCGCTGACCTGATAGACGAAGGTGGGTGCGCCGAAGGCATCCTTCACGCGGCGCAGCACATCCAGGTAAGGCAAGCCCGGTTTCACCATCACCGCGTCGGCGCCTTCGGCGATGTCCAGCTCCACTTCGCGCAGCGCTTCATCGCTGTTGCCCACATCCATCTGGTAGGTGTGCTTGCTGCCCTTGCCCAGGTTCGCCGCCGAGCCCACCGCGTCGCGGAACGGGCCGTAGAAGGCGGAGGCGTATTTGGCCGAATACGCAAGAATGCGCGTGTGAATGTGGCCGGCCTGCTCCAGCGCCTGGCGGATGGCGCCGATACGGCCGTCCATCATGTCCGAGGGCGCGATGAAATCCATGCCCGCCTCCGCCTGCGCCAGCGACATCTTGATCAGCGCCTGCACGGTCGGATCGTTCATCACGTAGCCGTGCTCGTCGATCAAGCCATCCTGGCCGTGGGTGGTGTACGGGTCGAGCGCGACGTCGCCGATCAGCCCGAGCTCGGGGTATTTCGCTTTCAACGCGCGCGTGGCGCGCTGCATCAGGCCCTGCCGGTTCCACGCTTCGGCGGCATCCTCGCTTTTCACGGCGGCGCCCGGCGACGGGAACAGCGCCAGCGCGGGAATTCCCAGGCGCACGCACTCGCCGGCCAGTTGCAGCAGGCCATCGATCGATACGCGATCCACGCCGGGCATCGACGGCACCGGCTCGCGCTTGCCTTCGCCCTCGATCACGAACGCCACCATGACCAGATCGCTCGGCAACAGGGTGTGTTCGCGCATCAGCGCGCGGGAAAAAGCGTCGCGGCGCATGCGGCGCATGCGGATGGCGGGAAAGTTCATGCCGGGCATCTCGTGCGGATATCCGCCTAGTTTAGCGCCGTGACCGCCCTCACGCGTCCGGTCCGCGCGCCGCTCAGCTGCTGAGACGCGCTGAGCTGAAAATTAACGCGTGTCCGCGCCTACGCAAGACTCACACATGGAATGTGCGATCTTCGTGCGGTGCACGTCCCCTTCCCCAAGGAGTTGCGTCATGAACCAGCGCGCCACGCGTACCTCACACTGGACTTCGCCCGAAGGCATGACCTACCTCGGGCCGCACGAAGGCACCGAACCGATCGAAGTGACCGTTGTATTACGCCGCCGCCAGGGCGCCGAACCGACGCCCGCCGCATGGCCGCAACGGCCGCGCTGGGAACGCGGCGAGTTCGGCGAGCATTTCGGTGCCGATCCGGCCGACGTGGGCAACGTGCGCGGCTTTGCGCACAAGCATGGATTGACCGAAACCGGCCATGACCCCCACCGCCGCGTGTTGCGCCTGCGCGGCACGCCGGCGGCGCTGGAACAGGCCTTCGGGGTCAAGCTTGGCCGCTATCAGTTGGCAGGGCGCGGCCAGTTCATCGGCTGCGGCCACGCGCCCACCCTGCCGCCGGAGGCGATCGCGGTGCTGGGCCTTGACCGGCGGCCGGTGGCGCGTCCGCATTTTCGCAAGCCGATGACCACACCCAGCACCAGCTTCACGCCGCCCCAGATCGGCCAGTTGTACAACTTCCCCGCAAACACCGACGGCAGCGGCCAGACCATCGGCATCATCGAGCTGGGCGGCGGCTACAGCAGCAGCGACCTGGGCACGTATTTCAGCGGCCTGGGCATCACGGCGCCGAAGGTGGTCGCGGTATCGGTCGATGGCGGCCAGAACCAGCCGGGCAGCGGCGACGCCGACATCGAAGTAATGCTGGACATCGAAATGGCCGGCGCGCTGGCGCCGGGCGCGACCATCGCGGTGTATTTCGCCACCAATACCGACCAGGGCTTCTACGACGCGATTTCGCAGGCCGCGCACGACACCACCAACAAACCCTCGGTGATTTCCATCAGCTGGGGCGGCCCCGAGGACAGCTGGAGCAGCGCTTCGCGCGACGCCATGGAAACGGCGCTGCAGGATGCCGCCGCACTGGGCGTCACGGTAACGGTCGCGGCAGGCGACAACGGCTCCAGCGACGGCGAAAGCGATGGCCAGCCGCACGTGGATTTTCCCGCCTCCAGCCCCTACTCGCTGGCCTGCGGCGGCACCACGCTCGATGCCAGCGGCAGCGCCATCCAGAGCGAGGTGGTGTGGAACGAGACCGCCAGCAACGAGGGCGCGACCGGTGGCGGCGTAAGCATCGAATTTGACCTGCCCAGCTGGCAGCAGAACGCCAACGTGCCCGCATCGCCCAGTGGCAGCGGCGGGCGCGGCGTGCCCGACGTGTCCGGCAATGCCGATCCGGCCACCGGCTACCAGGTGCTGGCCGACGGGCAGTCGCAGGTGATCGGCGGCACCAGTGCGGTGGCGCCGCTGTGGGCGGCGCTGATCGCGCGCTTGAACCAGCAACTGGGTGCGCCGCTGGGCGATGTGCATGCGGCGCTGTACCAGATCGGCGAGTCGGCCTTCCGCGACATTACGCAGGGCAACAACGGCAGCTATCAGGCCGGGCCGGGCTGGGATGCGTGCACGGGGCTGGGCAGCCCCAACGGCCAGGCGCTGCTCAGCGCACTGGCGGCGCTGAAAGGTTCATAGCGGCTTTTGGCCTTCCATTCGCGACGAAACGGGCCGGCATGCAATAACACCGACCTGTTTTGTCGGCCCGCACCTACAGCCGAACTAGACGAATGCAACGACACAGGGCAGTCTTGTCGGGCTAGTCGTCTGGATACCCCATGGATCGCTCCGCCACCACCCCCACCCTGCTTGCCGACCTGGGCGGCACGAACGTCCGTTTCGCGCTCGCCGATACCCGTGCCGCCGCGCCGTTGCTGCTCGATAGCGTCAGGCGCTATCGCGTGAAGGATTTCGACACGCTGGCCGACACCATCGGCCAGTATTTTGCCGACACCGGGCACACGGCCTCGCACGCGATCATCGCCGCGGCAGGCCGCATCGCCAATGGCGAGACGGTGCAGATCACCAACAACCCGTGGGCGGTCTCCGCGCATGGGCTGGAGGCCGAAATCGGCTTCGAACGCGTGCGGCTGGTGAACGATTTCGCCGCGCAGGGCATGTCCATTCCGCTGCTGCAAAAAGACCAGTTGCAGCCGGTCGGTCGCGTGCTGGCGCCCGAGCACGATGGAAAATCGTCGCAGAGCTTCGTGGTGATGGGGCCGGGCACGGGCCTGGGCGTGGCCGGCCTGCTGCTGCGCTTTGGCCATTGGATTGTGCTGGAAACCGAAGGCGGCCACGCCGGTTTCGCCGCGCATACGGCCGAAGATGTAGAGATCCTGCACCGGCTCAACGCGCGCTTTGGCCGTGTCTCCAACGAACGCATGATCTGCGGCAACGGCCTGGTGAATCTGTACCTTGCCCTGGCCGACATCAACGGCCAGCAGGCGCAGGAATACACGCCCGAAGACATTACCGCGCGCGCCACCGACGGCAGCGATGCGCTGTGCGTGCGCACGGTGGAAACGCTGGCCGGCATCTTTGGCAGCGTGGCCGGCGACCTGGTGCTGAGCCTGGGCGGCTGGGACGGTGTCTACCTCACCGGCGGCGTGCTGAAGATCCTGATGCCGTGGCTGCAGAGCGGCGGCTTCCGCGAACGCTTCGAAGCCAAGGGCCGCTTCCGCGACACCATGGAACACGTGCCGACCATCGCCATCACCCATCCGGAACCGGGCCTGCTAGGCGCGGCCGCGCTGGCTGTGCTGGAATCGGGCCGAACGCTGGCGCGCTGAGGTGGCACAGGAGGCGCCGGCGATCGGCCACCGTGCGCCTGCTGCCGGTTCGATGTCCAGGGACACATCCGCGCCATGGCTGATCGCCGATACTCACGGCAGCATCCTGCACATCGATCGAGATTTCCGCCCATGCCCCGCTCCCATACGGCCTTTCTGTTCGACCTCGACGGCACGCTGATCGACAGCGTCTACCAGCACGTGCTGGCGTGGAAGGAATCGCTCGATCGCGAAGGCGTGGTGCTGCCGGTGTGGAGCATCCATCGCAAGATCGGCATGAGCGGCGGCCTGTTCACCAATATCCTGCTGCGCGAAACGGGTCTGGATATCACGCCCGAACGCATCCAGCGGTTGCAGCAATGGCACGCCGAGGCGTTCAACCGCCATCACACGCAGGGCTCGGTCAGGCCCTTGCCGGGCGCGCGCAAGTTGCTGGATTTTCTCACCGCCGAAAACATTCCATGGGCGATCGCCACCAGCGGGCGCATGCAAACGGCCGCACATAATCTCGCCGCCCTTGGGGTCGATCCGGACAAGGTGCCGGTGGTGACGCGCGACATGGTGCGTCATGCCAAGCCCGATCCGGATCTGTTCCTTGCCGCGGCCGAACGCCTGAACGTGGACATCCATCAAGCGCTGGTGGTCGGCGACAGCATCTGGGACATGCTCGCCGCCCAGCGCGCGCGGGCGCTGGGCATCGGTCTGTTGTCGGGCGGCTACGGCCAGGACGAACTGCAGCGCGCGGGCGCATTCCGCGTGTACGATGATCCGGCCGACCTGCTCAAGCACATCGACGAAGTCGCGGCGCGCGACTGACCGGCGCCGTCATCAAAAACGGACGCCGTCCGTTATGCTGCTTTGGGGACTTGCTACAGGTAGGGGTATGTTCAAAGCAACTTGGTTTGCCGCCTGCGCGCTGGCCGCGGGTCTGGGTTGTGCCACGGCCGCCCGCGCACAAGGTGTCACGGTCAATGGCGCCAAGCCCGACCTCTCGCCGCCGCCCGCGCAAGCCACGCAAGATAATCCGCCGCCCGCCTCGGACAAGGACGTTGTGTGCCTGCAGGCGTATGAGCAGTTCCTGCCGGGCGATTACTACGCGTGCGAAGCGCGCGTGGCGTTCGGCAACGAAAAAGACCGCAAGACGGTGGACATGCTTGAGGAAGCCGCGTACTGGGCCAACAAGGACGCCCAGTACGCCCTGGGCCTGACGTACTTCAACGGCGACTTCGCCGAGGTGCCGCAGAACCGGCCGCTGGGCGTTGCATGGCTGGCGTTGGCCGCCGAACGCAACAACCCGCAGTACAAGCTCACCTATGACGCGGCGCTCGCCAGGCTCACGCCGGAGGAAGCCCAGCAGGCCACCGCGCTATGGCGGCGAATGCGCCTGAAATACGCGGACAAGGTCGCGGAAAAGCGCGCCATCCGGCGTTTCAACCAGACCATCGGCGATATCGACGATGCCGCGCGCGGGAACAACATCGTCTACCTGAGCGGTTACGCCCCGTTTCCGCAAAGCGCCTTCGTGATAGCCAATAAGCTGCACGACCAGGCCACCGCCGATTTCGCAAACTTCAGCGGGACCGTGGTGGTGGGCAAGCCCCAATGGCTGCATGCGCAGCAACCGGCCAGTGCTTCGTCGGCGGCGACGCCTGTGCAATAGCCTGGGGCCTGTTTACCCGATGAGCGTGGGCACACGGCACCTCAGCTCGGCGCGAGCAAGGCATCCAGATCCGCCTGGTCGAAACTGAGCTTCTCGCGCGTGCCGCCGCCTTCGAGCACGGCCTCGGCAAGCTCCGCCTTGCGTGCTTTCAGCTCTTCGATGCGCTCTTCGACGGTGCCCGCGGTGATCAGGCGGAATACGAACACCGGCTTGTCCTGGCCGATGCGATGCGCGCGGTCGCTGGCCTGCGCCTCGGCGGCGGGATTCCACCATGGATCGTAGTGGATGACGGTGTCGGCGGCGGTGAGGTTCAGGCCTACGCCGCCGGCTTTCAGCGAGAGCAGGAACAGCGGCACGTCACCTTCCTGGAAACGTTGCACGGGCTCGGCGCGATCGCGCGTTTCGCCGGTCAGCATGACGTAGCGGATGCGGTGGCGTTCCAGCTCGTTGGCGATCAGCTTGAGCATTTCGGTGAACTGCGAGAACAGCAGCACCTTGCGGCCTTCGGCCAGCAGCGCCGGCAACATGTCCATCAACAACTCGAATTTGGCCGAGTCGCGCACGCCGCGAGCAGCCTCCAGCTTCACCAGGCGCGGATCGCAGCAAACCTGGCGCAGCTTGAGCAAGGCGTCCAGCACCACAATGCCGCTGTGCGCGATGCCACGCTGGGCGATCACTTCGCGCAATTCGTCCGCCAGCGACAGGCGCAGGCTTTCGTACAATTCGCGCTGGCGCCCATCGAGCACCACGCGGCGGGTGATCTCGGTCTTGGACGGCAACTCCGATGCCACCTGCGATTTCGTGCGGCGCAGGATGAACGGCGCAAGACGGCGGTTGAGGCGGGCCTGGCATTCCTCGTCGTGCTGCTTTTCGATCGGCACGCGATAGTGGCGGCGGAACGCGCCTTCGTCGCCCAGCAACCCCGGCACGGCCAGATCGACCTGCGACCACAGCTCGCCCAGATGGTTTTCCAGCGGCGTGCCGGTGAGGCAGATGCAGCGCGGCGCACGCAGCGTGAGCGCGGCGCGACGCGCCTGCGTGCGCGGATTTTTCACCTGCTGCGCCTCATCGAACACGATCAGCGAGAACGGCTGCTTGCGCAGCGTGACCACGTCGCGCGGCAACAGCGCATAGCTGGTCAGCACGATGTCCTGCGCGCCGATCTGCGAAAAATCGCCGCTGCGTTGCGGGCCGTGCAGCGCCAGCGCACGCAACGTGGGCGCGAAGCGCGCAATTTCGGCCAGCCAATTGGGAATAAGGCTGGTCGGCACCACGATCAGCGCCGGCTGCGCCAGCGCACCGCGTTCCTTCAGCGCCAGCAGGTGCGTGATCAGCTGCAGCGTCTTGCCCAGGCCCATGTCATCGGCGAGTACACCGCCGACGCCCGCTTCGGCCAGCGCATTCAACCAGCGCAGGCCCTCGCGCTGGTAGGGGCGCAATTCCACCGCCAGGCCTTCGGGTATCGCGTCGCTGGCGCGCTCGGCGGCATCGCGCAGGCGCGCGGTGAAGCCGCGCAGCTGCTCGGGCGCCTGCAGCTCGCCGCCGCTGGGCAACGCTTCGACGATTTCTTCCAGGCGGCCGGCCTGCACGCGCGGCAGGTGGAGTTTTTTCTTGGGTTTTTCCAGGTATTCGGCCAGCGGCGCCAGCAAGCCGCGCAGTTCCTTCAGGCGCACGGGCACGCGGCGGCGTTCGTCGACCGGCGCATACCAGACGGCGTCTTCCGGCTCGTTCGGCGCGGGACTCAAGTTGAGCTGGTGCTCGGCCAGCGCCTGCGCCACGGCGGGCAGCAGGTTGCGGCGCTTGCCTTCGATCTCGATGCCAATTTCCAGGTCGAAGGCGTGATCGTCGGTGTCCTCGACGGCGTTGCCGTACCAGCGCACCGGGCCTTCCAGCACTTCGAACGGAAAGCTCGGTGCGTATTCCAGCAAAAAGCCTTCGCCTTCCAGTTTCGGCCGCAGCGCGAGCCAGCGCGCGGGCGTGTTCACTTCCAGTGCACCCGAATGGCCCTTGCCGGGGAACAGCCAGGCATCTTCGGGCAGGGTGTCGGCCAGGTCCCAGGGCAGGCCTTCGGTATCCACGCCAAGGGTGAGGCCGACGCGTTCAAGCTGCTCCATCGCGGACAGTTCTTCGGCGCGGCGGCGGGTGATTTCCACCAGCTGGCCGTTGCGCACACGGCGCACCAGGGGCTCGCCGCCGCGCCCGGGCAGGCGCTCGCCGGCGTAGTCGAAGGCCAGCCGCGCATAGGCCAGCGGTGGAGTGCCCGCGGCCAGCCGCGCGTGACGGGTCAACGCGTGCAGGGTAAGCACCGGCTTGGGCGCCAGTTCGGCGCGGCGCAGTTCGTCGAAGACCTGCGGCAGCGGAATGCGCTGGGCCAGGCGGCTCGACGGCAGGATGCGGCGTAGACCGCGGCTGTACTCGTGCTTGAGCGGCGGCAGGTCCAGCCAGTGCGTTTCTTCCGTATCGGCTTCCAGGTGGCCAAGTTCCGCGCGTTCGGCGTCCAGGTACCACAGCCCATCCACGCGCAGCAGGCGCTGGCTGTGCGGCAACGCCGGCAGCAGACGCTGGCTGCCATCGTGTTCCAGGTGCCAGTGCCAGTTGAGCTGGTGCGACTTGCCGCGCGACAGGCGCAGACCGGCCAGGCCGCCCAGGAAGCACGGCGAGCAGTCGAGCATTTCCGCCAGCAAGGCATTGCCCACGTGCCCGGCCAGCCGGGCGTAGCTGCGCGACTTGCGCGGCGTCTGCGGCAAGCCGAGCACGGCGGTGGCGAGCCGCTGCTCGTGCGGCTGCAGCGCGGCGTGCGTCACCGCCTTGCTTTCCAGCGGTGCCGGCCGCACGAAGCGGCCATGTTCGGCCGGCGTCAGCAGGACCGGCGCCGCGTCCAGGCGCGCATAGGGCACGCCTTCCTCAGGCACCACCTCGAAGAAAAAGCCGAGCACCACGTGTTCGTGCGCGGCCGCGGTCGCGGGCCTCGCCAACAGCTTGCGCCACACGCTGGGCAAACTCTCCTCCGCGCGCTCATCCGTGGCCGCGGATGGATCGCCCTGGTGTTTCTCGTCCGGTAGGTGCATGCCCATGCGATCCCTGGAGCGATCAAAACCTTGAGCTTAGCAGCGATCCGGGTCGATACCGCAAACCGATAGTGACACCCGTCAGCGAACCGACTCAGTAAGGCCCGAACAGGCCCGTGGGGTATTCCGGTTTCTGCTCGCGCGCCAGCAGCGCCTTCAAGCCTTCCACCGGCGTCACTTCGCCGTGCAGCACGGCGCGCACGCCCTTGCTGATGGGCAGGTCCAGGCCGTGCTTGTCGGCCAGGCGCACCACTTCGTCGGCGGTGACCACGCTTTCCACCACCTGGCCGATCTGCGCCACCGCCTCGCCGATGCCAATACCCCGCCCCAGCGCCAGGCCCAGCCGCCGGTTGCGCGACAGGTCGCCCGTGCAGGTAAGCACCAGGTCGCCCAGGCCCGACAGGCCCATCAGGGTTTCCGGCCGCGCGCCAAGGGCCACGCCCAGGCGCAGCATTTCGTTCATGCCGCGCGTGATCAGGCCGGCGCGGGCGTTCAGGCCCAGCTGCATGCCGTCGGCGACGCCGGTGGCGACCGCCAGCACGTTCTTCATCGCGCCGCCTAGCTCGGCGCCCAGCACGTCCTTGCCGGTGTAGGCGCGGAAATTGGGCGCGTGCAGCAGCGTGGCGACCTGCTGGGCGAAGGCCTCGTCTTCCGAGTGCACGGTGACGGCGCTGGGCATGCCGCCCGCCACTTCGCGCGCGAACGAGGGGCCGGTGATGACCGCAGCCGCGCGGCCCGGCAGCTTTTCGGCGACCAGTTCATGCAGGAAGCGGCCGGTACCCGGTTCGAAGCCCTTGGTTGCCCACGCGATGCTGGCGGCCGGGTCGAGCAGCGGCGCGATCTCGTCCAGCATGCGGGCAAACGCATGGCTGGGCACCACGATCAGCACGATCGTGGCATTGCGCAGTGCCTTGGACAGGTCCGGCTCGAACGCGAGCCCCTCGGGCAATGGGAGATCGGGCAGATAGCGCTGGTTGCGCCGGGTAGCCGCCATTGCCGCCAGCGCGGCCGCATCGCGGCCCCACAGGCGCGTGGCCACGCCATTGCGCGCTGCCAGCGTTGCCAGGGCCGTGCCCCAGGAGCCCGCACCCAGAACGGCCAGAACTGGCTGCCCCAGAATCGGCTGGTCGCTCATGGTGTTCGCTCAGCTATTGAGCGTGGGGGCCTCGCCGCCCGCCATCCGGCGCTGCTGCTCGGCGTAGAGGGCTTCGAAATTGATCGGTTGCAGCAGGAAGGGCGGGAAGCCGCCTTCCTGGACGAGCGAGGAAATGACCTGGCGCGCGTAGGGGAACAGCAGGTTCGGACAGTAGCTGCCGATGACGCTGGCATGGTCGGCCTCGGAGAAGCCGGCGATGCCGAACAGGCCCGCCTGGTGCACTTCGGCCAGGTAGGCCGTGCGCTCGTTGACGGTGCAGGTGAGGGTGAGGCTCAGCACCACTTCGTACAGGTCGTTGCCAAGGCCGGTGGCGCGCTGGCTAAGGTTGAGTTGGACCTGGGGGGCCTCGTTCAGCTCGCTCACTTCCTGGAAGATCTGCGGCGCGTTGGGGGCCTCGAAGGACACGTCCTTCACGTAGATCCGCTGCAGCATCAGCTGCGGCTGGCTGGACTGGCCGTTGGCGGTAACTTCTGCCATGAGAATCCCTCGGTTCGAATGGGCGGGCGCGCAATGCGCAAAGGAGAGGATTGTTCCATAGATCCGGGGCTTCCGTCATGCGGTGTTGCCCCGGGGCAACGCGGGTCGCCGCCCGCCCAAAACCCGCCCGGGGCGCCCGTGCCCGCACCGGGCATGGCGTAAAGATTGCGCAGCGGCTTGTTTTTCTGAGACAATGCACGGCTCGCCCCAAGCCGACCCGATCTGTCGGGCATGCCCACGACGCGATGTGGGCCTTACGGCATACGGCGACCGCAACACCCTCCAGCATCGCGTGGCGCATGGCGTCGCTGGGCCGATGTCGCCCTGGCCAACGGGCGGTAGACAAATTTACGGAGGTCATCATGGCCCGTGTATGCCAAGTCACCGGAAAGGGTGTGCAGACCGGCAATAACGTCTCGCACGCCAACAACAAGACCCGTCGCCGCTGGTTGCCCAACCTGCATGAGCGCCGCTTCTGGGTCGCCAGCGAAAACCGCTGGGTGAAACTGCGCGTCTCCAACCAGGCGCTGCGCACCATCGACAAGAAGGGCATCGAGGCCGTGATCGCCGACCTGCGTGCCCGTGGCGAAAAGATCTGAGGGAGCTTAAGTCATGTCCAAGAGCAAGAGCGACAAGATCCGTTTGATCTCTTCGGCCGGTACCGGCCACTTCTACACCACGCAAAAGAACAAAAAGAACACCCCGGACAAGTTTGAATTCAAGAAATACGATCCGGTCGTGCGCAAGCACGTGATCTACAAGGAAGGCAAGATCAAGTGACGCAACGGCCCGTGCGCGTAGCGCATGGCGGCCGTCATGTCACGCCGGCGAAAGCCGGACGCAGCGCGAGGCGCGGCGCCGTTGGAAGAACCGCCCCCGAAGGGTGAGCCAAGCAACGCATCCCGCCTCGACACGAGTAACCCGCCCTTGTGGCGGGTTTCTTTTGCCCGCTTGTCAGCACCCGCGCCGGCTGCGCATGATCGCCGCCATGGAGACGGCACCGGCGCTTTTCCCGAACCTGCTGGGCCTGCGTGCCTGGCGCAATCTGCCCGAGACCGTGCGGCGCATGCATGGCGATACGCCACGCGTGTTCGCACAAGGCGTGGCCGATGTGGATGGCAGCAGCCATCCTCTCGCCCGACTCTTGCGGCGCCTGCTCGGACTGCCGCCGCCGGGCATGCAGCAAGCGGTCGACGTTTGCATTGAACGCCAGGGCACGCGGGAAACCTGGACGCGTCGCTTCGCACTTGGCCAGATGCGCTCCACCCTGCACGCCGACGCGCAAGGCAAGCATCTGCTCGAACGCCTGGGGCCGATCACGTTGCGCTTTGCTTTGCACCCCGATGCGCACGGCATCCCATGGCATGTCGATCGCGCATGGCTGCTGGGCGTGCGCGTGCCGACCGCGTGGCTGGGCAAGGTGATGTCGCGCAGCGGCGAACGCCAGGGTCGCTACGCCTTCGACATCGATACGCAATTGCCGTGGATAGGCAGGCTCGTTGCCTATCATGGCTGGCTGGAGATCGTTGCCGATGACGGATGACGCCACCCCACCTGTGATCGTCTACGACGGGGTTTGCCTGCTGTGCAGCCGCTGGGTGCGTTTTCTGCTCACGCACGATCGCGAAGGTCGCTACCGGTTTGCGCCCATGCAATCGGACAGCGGCCGCCGGCTGCTGCAAACGCATGGACTGGATCCAGACTCTCCGTTTTCGATGCTTCTGGTTGACGGCAACAACGGCTATACCGATACCACCGCCATAGCACGTGTGCTGCGCGGACTGCCCGGCAAACGCTGGCATTGGCTCAGCGCTGCGCTGCTGTTCATGCCTCGGCGCTTGCGCGACGCCGCGTATCGCCTGGTCGCGCGTCATCGCTACCGCATCTTCGGGCGCAGCGAGCAGTGCTTCGTGCCGACGCCCGAGCAACGCTCGCGCTTCATGTCGTAAGCACATCGAGCGTGGCGCGGATCTCATCATCGCCCAGCGCGGACAACGCTTCATCCAGATCGAACAACCCCATGCACGGCATGGCTCCGCTGACCTTGAGGCTGCCCTCGGCCTTTTTTCGAGCCAGCAACACCGCGGGCATCGCCGGTATGTGGGGCCCGTGACCGGCCTGCGCGTGCAATGACCAGCGCAAATGCAAAGGCCTTTGGTGAACGTCGAGGCCTTGCAAGGCTACGACCATGCCGCCTTCATCGGTGCCCGCATGAAGAAACCATTCGCTGATACGGCGCAATCGCGACGCATGGCGCGCAAGATGCTTCACCAGGCCCAGACGCACCAGCCATGCCAGCAGCCATGTACCGAAATGCAGGCGGCGCAGTTCCAGTCCGGCCCGAAACGTCACTCGACGCACGCCGCGATAACGCTCGGGGAAAAGCGCCAGGTCCGGAACGTCGCACAAGCCCACCCAGCGCGGACCCGACATGAAACGCACGCGTCGCGTCGAAAGCCATCCGAACCCCACATGCCACGCACCATTCCGCCACACCGCCATGCGGCGGCCGCAATAGCCGAGTATCGCGGCGACCGTCGCATCGCCGCGCGGCGTGCGATTGCCCGGACTGATGGCGTGATCGATGGCCGTCAACAAGGAAAAGCGATCGCGCAGATGATCGACCACCGCACTGCTCAGCGCAGGCACTGTCGACGCACCGCTGACCAGCAGACAACCCGCCTCGCGCGCCTTAGCATCCAACGTGCCGATGCCGGCGACGAAATCACGGCCGTCGGCCAGATCCACATAGTCGCTGCCGCAGGCGATGCAGGCTTTCGCCACGCGGTAATCCTGGGCCTGAAATGGCCCGGCCGCGTGGATCACCATGCCCGGCGCGCAGTCGCGCAGGGATGTCTCCAAATCGCCGGCATTCACGTCGATCACGGCAACCCGAAGGGTCGCATCGCCGATCTCATCGCGCAGGCGCTCAAGCGCCTTCGGAGTCCGCCCGGCAAGGATCAACTCGAACCGCGCATTGTGCGCCAGGCGCTCGGCGATGCGCGCACCGAACACCCCTGTGGCACCGATCAACAGAATCCGCATCGCCATGCCGCACCTGTCCACAAAAAAGCCCGCCTCGAGGGCGGGCTTTTCATCTTAGCCAATGGGCCGGCTGCTCAGATCCTGGCGGCCAGCGAATAACCTTTCAGACGCTGTGCGAAATCCTGCAGCACGCGGATGCCGCTCTGCTCGGCTTCCGCAATCCACTGCTGCAACCCTTTCAGGGCCTGCTCGGCGCCGCGCTGGTCCATCAATTCGGCCAGGCGATTGCGGAAGTCGCACACCGTGCTGAGCATCGGGCGCTTGGCCAGGACCGCCTGCATCCGCTCGCGGCCTTCGCCGTCCAGCCAGCGGCCGCCATCGGCCAGCGCACGGCGCATGCGGCGCGGGGTGGCCTTGATGCTTTCGCCGGCGTGCTGGGCTTCCTCGCGCAGGGTGGGCACGATCACGTGGCGGTAGTAGTCGGTCATCGCCTGGAAGCGATGGGTAAGCACGGCCTTGAGCGTCTCGGCATCGGGCAGGTGCACGTTCGGGCGCACATCCAGCGTGGGCGCCACGCGCAGCACCTTGGCCAGGCCCACCGCGCGCAACAGGCAGATCATTGCCCAGCCGATGTCGAACTCCCACTTGCGCAGGGCGAACTTGGCGGAACTGGGGAAGGCGTGGTGGTTGTTGTGCAGCTCTTCGCCGCCGATCCAGAAGCCCCACGGGATGAGGTTGGTGGCGGTGTCGGAGCTTTCGAAGTTGCGATAACCCCACCAGTGGCCGATGCCGTTGACGAAGCCGGCCGCCCAGAACGGGATCCACGCCATCTGGATGCCCCAGATCGCCAGACCGATCACGCCGAACAGCGCCACGTCGATGATCATCATCAGCGCCGGGCCCCAGTACGGATGGGCGGTGTAGAGCTTGCGCTCGATCCAGTCGTCGGGGGTGCCGCGGCCGTATTTCTCCAGGTCTTCCTTGATGAAGCTGGCGTCGCGGTACAGCGACACGCCGTCCCAGAACACCTTCTTGATGCCGTAGATCTGCGGGCTATGCGGATCTTCCTCGGTTTCCACCTTGGCGTGGTGCTTGCGGTGCACGGCCACCCATTCCTTGGTGACCATGCCCGTGGTGAGCCAGCCCCAGAAACGGAAGAAATGCGCAATGGACGGATGCATGTCGATGCCGCGATGCGTCTGGCAACGATGCAGGTAAAGGGTGACGGTGAAAATGGTGATCTGCGTGACCACCAGAAGGTAAATCAGCGTCGCCACCCAGCCAGCCTGGGCCAGACCGCCGGCAAGAAAATGCAGCACTACGTCGAACATCGTGAAAGAACCCGGGGATGGTTGAAAAGGCAGTCTAGTCGAGGGCGTCCGTACCTACCAGCATGGTAGGACCCCAACGCTTGCGCTTCCGTTAAAGCGTTCACTTTGGCGCCGACATGCGGCATGCGTGACGGCTGACGGTTGTGCGAGGGATGGGGTCCCCCGGACAATCATGCAATGAACGCGCCCAAACCCGCTTCACCTCCCGTACTGAAACTCGAAGGCGTCAGCCGGCAACGCGCCGGGCGCCCGGCCGTGCACCAGCTCAACCTGACCCTGGAGGCCGGGCAAGTGCTTGGCCTGCTTGGGATCAACGGGGCCGGCAAGTCCACCACCCTGGCCATGATCGCGGGGGCCTTGCTGCCCGATGAAGGCACCATCGAACTGCAGGGCAAGGACTTCCAGGAGTACCCGGAACAGGCCGGGCAGGTGCTGGGATGGCTGCCGGAAAGTGCCCCAACGTGGCCAGAACTGACCGTGCGCGAACATCTTGACGCCCATGGCCGCCTGCGCGGGCTCAAAGGGGCCGATCTCAAGCGAGCCGGCGACGCGGTGCTGGCCCGGCTGGAATTGAACGACCTGCAGCGCCGCCTTGCCGGCGTGCTGTCCCAGGGCCAGCGCCAGCGCCTGGGGCTGGCCTGCGCCCTGCTCCATCGCCCGGCCTTGCTGGTGCTGGACGAGCCGGCCAATGCGCTGGACCCGGTGCAGGTGGTCGCACTTCGCGGCCTGCTGCGCGAAGTGGCGGCGGCGGGCACGGCGGTCATCCTCTCCACCCATCAGTTGGGGGAGGTCACCGCGGTCTGCGACCGCGTTGCGATCCTGCACGAAGGCACGCTGCGCTACGACCAGCCCCTGCACGCGAACGGACACACCGCCTTGGAAAAAACCTTCTTCGACATCGCCCTGGCCGGCAGGATGCAGCCCGCATGACGCTACTTGCCGTGACGCGGCTGGAATTGCGCCGCCTGTTCGTACGCCCGCTGGGCTGGATCATCGGCGCGCTCGCGCTGGCGGAGCTGGGCTGGCGCTTCGCCCTGCTGCTGCAGTTCTTCCTGATGAACCAGGTACAGCTGGCCAGCATTCCCGATGGCCCCGGCTACACCGACATTGTCATCATGCCGTTGCTGAGCAGCATCGCGTTGCCGTTCGCGCTGGCCGAGCTGGCGTTGCTGATCGTGCCGCTGCTGACCATGTCCAGCCTGGCGTCCGAGCGCGCGGCCGGAACGCTTGGACTGCTGTATGCAAGCGGCCTGTCCGCCACGCGCATCTTCATCGGCAAATACCTGGCCGTGCTGGTCTGGCTTGCACTGTGGCTGGCACTGGCGCTCGCCATTCCGGTGAGCATGGCGCAGGGTGCGCATCTGGACTGGGGCAAGCTGGCGGCGGCGACGCTCGGCACCTTCCTCACGCTTGCGGTGCTCGCCGCCATCGGCCTGGCGTGTTCGGCGTTTTCGCAGCATCCGGCCGCATCGGCGGCACTGGCGCTGATCGTCAGCGTCACCCTCTATTGCGTCAACCTCGGCGCGCAGCACGCAGGCGTCGACAGCGGGTTCATCAACTGGCTGGCGATGAGCACGCATCAGGACAACATGATGCGCGGCCTGGTTTCGAGCGTCGATGTCAGCTGGTTCCTGCTGGCCATCGCGGTAGCGCTGGCACTGGGCATCCATCGGCTGGCATCGGACAAGGAGCGCGGCTGATGAGCATACCGTTCATGCGGCGGCTTCGCGGCTGGCTGTTTGCGCTGCTGGTGCTGGCCGCCGCCGGCGCCGCCGGTTTTCTCACTTCGCGCCACGAGGTGGTGAGCGACTGGAGTTATCTGGGCCGTGCCAGCATCCCGCCGCAGACCCGCGCGATCCTGGCGAAAGCCAATGGCCCCATCGACATGGTCAGTTACGCCAGTCCACAAGGCGACCTGCGCGAAAGCGTGGCCAGAGCGCTAAAACGCTACCAGCAGGCCAAGCCGGATCTGCACCTTAGCTTCGTCGATCCACAGAAAGACCCCGCCGCGATGCGCAACCTCGGGATTACGGTGGATGGCGAATTGATTCTGCACTATCGCGATCGCGAACAGCGCCTGGACACGCTTACCGAACGCAGCCTTACCGACGCGTTCGAGCGCCTGGTGCGCGGCAACGACCGCATCGTGGCCTTCGTCACCGGCGACGGCGAGCGCCGCGCCGACGGCGATGCCAACGCGGACCTGGGCATCTTTGTGCAGCAGCTCGAACACAGCGGCATGCGCGCGGTGCCGTTGAATTTCTCCCAAGTCACCCGCGTTCCCGAGCACACCGACCTGGTCGTGCTGGCCGGTCCGCAGGCCGCGCTATCGCCCGGTGCGGTGAAAGCGCTGGTCGATTACGTGGGCGGCGGCGGCAACCTGCTGTGGCTGGCCGATCCGGGCAACCAGGATCCGGGCCTGCAACCGCTCGCCGACGCGCTGGGCATTCGCGTGCTGCCCGGCGAACTGGTCGATGCCTCGGCCGCCGCCGGCCTGAAAGACCCGCGCATGATCGTACTGGGCGACTATCCGCCCAGCGACATCACGCGCGGCTTCACGCTCACCACGCTGTTCCCCGAAGTGGCGCCGCTGGCCGAAGTAAACAAAAGCGACTGGCAGATCGTGCCGTTCCTGCGCTCCAGCGCACAGGCGAGCACCCAATCGGTCGGAGCCGCGCAGGCCAATGCGCTGAAGGGGCCGCTGGATTTCGGCTTCGCGCTCAGCCGGCTTTCGCCCAGCCCCGCCAAGAGCGAGCAACGCGTGGTGGCGATCGGCAACGGCGATTTTCTTTCCAACAGCTATCTTGGCAACGGCGGCAATCGCGCGCTGGGCGAGCGCATCTTCAACTGGCTGCTCGGCGACGACGCTCTGATCAACATGCCGCCGCGCGGCGCGCCCGATCGCGTACTGATGATTTCACAAGGCCGACTGGATGCATTGAGCATCACCTACATCCTCGGCATGCCGCTGCTGTTGATCATTGCCGGCGGCCTGATCGCCTGGCGCCGGCGCCGCGCATGAAACGTGCAGTGCGTCGGCAACGGGTGTTCGCCGCCGCCGTGCTGGCGCTGCTGGCGGCGGCGTGGTGGCAATTGCGCAGCGATCGCGCATCCGCGCCGGGCACGCTGCTTGCGATCGATCCCGATGCGATCACGCACGTGGATCTGCAGATCGGCAACGCGGCTGAACACTATCTCAAACGCAACGGCCATTGGTGGCGCACCGACCAGCCCAGGCTCGCCCGCGCGGACGACCTGCGCCTTGGCGAACTGACGCGCATCGCCGCCGCGCCGGTGCAAAGCTGGCAGCCGATGGATCGCTACGATCCGGCGAAAATCGGTCTCTCGCCCGCGCAGGCAAGACTGGATCTGGACGGCCATACGCTGTTGTTTGGCGGCATGACCGCGATCGGCCAGTCCTGCTACGTGCTGGACGGCCAGCGGGTCGGCATCGTTTCTCTGCGCTACATGCCCCGTTCGGCGCAAAGCGCATCGATCAAGGCACAGTGACATGCCGGAACTGCCCGAAGTGGAAACCACCCGGCGCGGCATTGCCCCGCACCTGATCGGCCGGCGCATTGCAAAGGTGACGTTGCGCCGCGCCGATCTGCGCTGGCCGATTCCGCGCGAAATTTCCCAGCTGCTGCCGGGACAGCGCATCGACGAGGTGGAGCGCCGCGCCAAATACCTGCTGCTGCATACCGCCGCCGGCAGCGCGCTGCTCCATCTGGGCATGACCGGCGTGTTGCGCGTGCTGCCGCCGGACATCCCACCCGGCGCGCACGATCACGTAGACCTGCTGCTGGAGCCGAACCCGCAGACGGGCGAGCGCATCCTGCGCTTCACCGATCCGCGCCGCTTCGGCTGCCTGCTGTGGCAGCCGCCCGGCACCACGCACGAACTGCTTGCCGGACTCGGCCCCGAACCGCTCACCGATGCGTTCGATGGCGCGCTGCTGTGGCGGCGCTCGCGCGGGCGCAAGGCGGCGGTGAAATTATTCCTGATGGACAACGCGATCGTGGTGGGCGTGGGCAACATCTACGCCAGCGAAGCCTTGTTCGCCGCCCGCATCGATCCGCGCCGTGCCGCCGGCACCGTGACGCGCCCGCGCTACGAACGGCTGGCCGCGGAAGTGAAGCGTATCCTGGCGTGGGCGATCGAACGCGGCGGCACCACGCTGCGCGACTTCCTCAATCCGGACGGGGCACCCGGTTATTTCTTCCGCGAACTGTTCGTCTACGGACGCGAAGGCGAACCGTGCAAGGTATGCGGCACGCCGATCCGGCAGGCCGTGCTCGGGCAGCGCTCGACTTTCTGGTGTCCACGCTGCCAGAAGTGAGCACCTTGCGCGCCCGCCTTGCGCAAACTCATTCGTGGCCCGGCCAGTAGAACGCCACGTAGGTGTTGTTGAACTGCGGATGGTCGTAGCCGCCGCCGAGTTCGGCCACCAGGCCGCCGAACATGCCGTCCACGTCCAGCGTCTGTCCATCGACGAAGCGCGCGCCCAGCGCCTGCAGCTCCATCAGGCGCTGCACCAGTGTGCCGGCGCGATCGACCTGGGCGGGGGGCACGTCATGCAGGCTGATGTCGGGGCGGCCGAACTTGCGCAGGCCGCGCGTGTGGATCCATAGGCGATCGGAATCTTCCTCCTGGTCGCGCAGGATCAGCACATGGTTGCGCAACGGCGCGCCGTCTTTGACCACATAGCGGTCGCGCCACTCCTCGGCGTCGAACAAGGTGAGGATCTGCGGATCGAGGATGGCCACGCCGCCGATGTCGAGCAAGCCTGCCAGCACGCCGAACACGTCGCGCAGGTAGCCGGTGTCGGGGCTGTCCTTGAAGCGGCCGCGGATCACCAGCACTTGCGGCGCGGCGACGGCTTTTTCGAACGCCTCCGGCGAGTCGTTCTCGAACAGCTCGCCCAGCGCCCCCTTCAGCGGATAGCCGTCCCATTCGCGCAGGCTGCTGTGGTGGTGGCTGGACAGTTCCACTTCCTCGGGCAAGCCATCGCTGCCATACGGCGCGGACGGTACGCGGACCGGCTTGAAATCGCCGAAGACATAGAACTGCAGGACGATTTCCTCGTCGTTCGGCTGCCAGTGCGGGCGCTGCCAGGCGGGGAAGGGTATCGGGTGGCTCATGCTTGGTTTCCTTGTCGCGGCGCCGCGGCGCATCAGTGCTTGTCGTCCAGCGGCAGGCCGGGTTGTTTCAGTTCGATGCGACCGCATCCCTGGGTAATTTTCTTGAATTCCGCGCGGCTCACCGAGACATAGCGTTCGTTGCCGCCGATCTCAACCTGCGGGCCTTCGGTCATCGCCCGTCCCTGTTCATCCACGCGCACCACCATGGTGGCCTTGCGGCCGGTGTGGCAGATGGTCTTGATCTCTTCCAGGCTGTCGGCCCAGGCCAGCAGGTAGCGGCTGCCCTCGAACAATTCGCCGCGAAAATCGGTGCGCAGGCCATAGGCCAGCACCGGAATGTTAAGCGTGTCGACCACGTCGGACAGCTGCCACACCTGTGCCTTGCCCAGAAACTGCGCTTCGTCGACGAACACGCAATGCAGCGCGCCATGCTCGGCGATGTCCGCCTGCACCAGCGCGAGGAGGTCGGTGTCGGCGACGAAACGCCGCGCCTGCGATCTGAGCCCGATGCGCGATGCCACCACGCCCTCGCCGTAACGGTTGTCCAGCGCCGGGGAGAGAATCAACGTGCGCATGCCGCGCTCGAAGTAGTTGTAAGCGCTCTGCAGCAAGTTGGTGGTCTTGCCGGCATTCATTGCCGAATAATAGAAATAGAGCTTGGCCATGCGGGCGCCGGGTTGCCGAATGGCGCATGGTAACCTGCCGCGCTGCCATCGGAACGGGTCCGGCGCAAGCCTGCTCGGGGCAGCCGGCGTTTGCTAGGATCGTTCGCTACGCCCGCCACCTTCCTACCGGTCCGTCGCCGCATGCTCAACCCCCAACAATTGGCCGCCGTCGAGCACGTGGAAAGCCCGCTGCTGGTGCTGGCCGGCGCCGGCTCCGGCAAGACCTCGGTGATCACCCAGAAGATCGCCCACCTGGTGCAGCGGCGCAAGCTGCCGCCCTCGAAAATCGCCGCCATCACCTTCACCAACAAGGCCGCGCGCGAGATGCGCGAGCGCGTGGGCAAGCTGGTGAGCGCGGACGATGCGCAGGCGCTGACCGTGTGCACCTTCCACGCCCTCGGCTTGAAATTCCTGCAGATCGAACACGAACGCGCCGGCCTGCGCCGCGGCTTTTCCGTGCTCGATGCCGACGACAGCGAAAACATCGTCAAGGAACTGGCCCCCAAAGGGGCCAAACCCGACGTTTTGTTCGGCCTGCGCAACCTGCTCAGCCGCGCCAAGAACGGCGGCCTTTCGCCGGAGGAAGCCCTCGCCGCCGCGCGCAGTCCGCGCGAGCTGGAAGCGGCCACCCTCTACCAGATGTACCAGCAGCGCCTGGCCGCGTTCAACGCGGTGGATTTCGACGACCTGATCCGCCTGCCGCTGCGCATCCTGGAAAGCGACCAGGCATGCCGCGACGGTTGGCGCGAACGCCTGCGCTATCTGCTGGTGGACGAATACCAGGACACCAACGACGCGCAGTACCGCCTGCTGAAGGCTTTGTCCGGCGAACGCGGCAACTTCACCTGCGTGGGCGACGACGACCAGTCGATCTACGCCTGGCGCGGCGCGAACCCCCAGAACATCGACCAGCTCGGCAAGGACTGGCCAAGCCTGCGCGTCATCAAGCTCGAACAGAACTACCGCTGCGGCAAGCGCATCCTGCGCGCCGCCAATCAACTGATCGCCAACAACCCGCACTTGCACACCAAGAAGCTGTGGAGCGAGCACCCCGAAGGCGCGCCGATCCGCATTATCGAGTGCAAGGACGGCGAGCACGAAGCCGAGCGCATCGCCGGCATGGCCGCCACGCTGGCCGAAAAGCACAAGGTGCGCTGGCACGACATGGCGATCCTGTATCGCGGCAATTTCCAGGCACGTCCGCTGGAAAAAGCGCTGCGGCTGGCACGCGTGCCGTATCACCTCACCGGCGCGCTGTCGTTTCTCGATCGCGCGGAAGTGAAAGACCTGCTGTGCTATCTGCGCCTGCTCACCAACCCCAGCGACGACGCCGCGTTCCTGCGCGTGGTGAACGTACCCAAGCGCGAGATCGGTTCCACCACGCTGGAAAAGCTCGGCCAGCTGGCGCAATCGCGGCACAGCTCGTTGCTCGATGCGATCCGCAGCGACAGCGTGTTGCGTCAGCTCACGCCGCGTCCGGCAGCGGCGCTGGCGTCGTTTTCGGATCTGCTGGACCAATTGCGCAGCGCTTCCCTGCATGAAAGCGCGGCGGACCTGGTCGAACGCGTGCTGACACGCACGCAATACGCCGCGCACATCGCCACCGGCACCGCCGATGCCGCGCTGCGCGAGCGCCGCCTTGGCAATCTGCGCGAACTGGCCGACTGGTTCGGCGCGATGCAGAAAGGCGGCAGCGGCGCGGGCGATCTCGCCTCGCAGTTGGCGCTGCTCAGCCACGCCGATCGCGAGGAGCCCGGCAACGCGCTGCGCATGATGACCTTGCATGCGGCCAAAGGGCTGGAATTCCGCTTTGTCTTTATCGTCGGCTGCGAGGAAGGCACGCTGCCGCACGAAGGCGCCATCGACGAAGGCCGCACCGACGAGGAGCGCCGCCTGATGTACGTGGGCATTACGCGCGCCAAGGAACTGCTGACCTTGTCCTGGTCGTCCAAAACCAGGCGCTACGGCGAAATCCACAGCAACCAGCCCAGCCGCTTCCTGCACGAACTGCCGCAGGACGACCTGCATTGGGAAGGCAAGGATCCCGAAGCGGACAAGGAAGCGGTGCGCGAAACCGCCGAATCGCACATGGCGAAAATCGCCGCGATGCTGGCCGGCAACTGAGGTGATCGCATGAACAACGCCCACGGCTTTCCGCCGGAACAGCGCGAAGGGCTGTACCGCGCCATTCACGAGCGCCGCGACGTGCGCTCGCAGTTCCTGCCCGACCCCATCGCGCCCGACGTGCTGGCGCGGCTGCTGCGCGCGGCGCATCACGCGCCGTCGGTCGGCTTCATGCAGCCGTGGGATTTCCTGGTCATCGACAGCATCCAGGTCAAGCGCCAGATCAAGGCGCTGTACGAACAAGCCAACGCCGATGCGGCCAACAACTACAGCGACGAACGCGCGGCGCTGTATCGCCGCTTGAAGCTGGAAGGCATCGTCGACAGCCCGATCAACCTGTGCATCACCTGCGACCGCCAGCGCGGTGGCCCGCACGTGCTCGGGCGCAATACGATGCTGGAAACCGATCTGTTCAGCACCTGCCTGGCCGTGCAGAACCTATGGCTGGCCGCGCGCGCCGAAGGCATCGGCGTAGGCTGGGTAAGCATCGTCGATCCGGCACAATTGGCGCAGACATTGCAGTTGCCCGAACACGTGCAACCGGTCGCGTACCTGTGCCTGGGCTACGTCAGCCAATTTCTGCCGCGCCCGGAACTGGAAATCGCCGGCTGGCGTTCGCGCCTGCCGCTGGAGCAGCTGCTGCACGGCAATACCTGGGGCCAGCCGCTGGAAGACGAGGCGCTGCTGGCCCAGGTGCGCACGGCCGCCGAAGGCCATTGAGCGCAACGCGCTCAGATCATCCCTTCGGTTTCCAGCTCGCTCTTCAGGTAGGCATAGTAGATCGGCGCCGCGACCAGTCCCGACAGGCCAAATGCCGCCTCCATCACCAGCATCGCCACCAGCAGTTCCCACGAGCGGGCGCGGATCTGCGTGCCGATGATCTGCGCGTTGAGGAAATACTCCAGCTTGTGGATCACGATCAGGAAACCGAGCGAGGCGGCCGCCACCCATACCGACACCGACAGCGCGGCGATCGTCACGGCGGTATTGGAAATCAGGTTGCCGATCACCGGCAGCAGGCCGGCGATGAAGGTCAGCACGACCAGCGTCTTGGCCAGCGGCACGTGGATATCCATCAACGGCAGCACGCCCAGCAGAAACACCGCCGTGGCGAGGGTGTTGATCAGCGAGATCTTGATCTGCGCGAACACGATATTGTGGAAGGCTTCGGCCAGATGCTGGCAACGCTCGCCCAGCGCGGCGGCCAGTGGCCCGACCTGATGCGACGGACGCTCGCGATTGAGCGCCACCAGCGCGCCCAGCGCCAGGCCGATGACGATGCGCACCAGCACGCGCACGGTTTCCTTGCCCGCCATCTGCAAACTCAGTGCGTGCTTGCGGGTGAGATCCAGCGCCATCACGCGCAGTTCGTCCACGCTGTCGGGCAGCCAGCCGGTGAGCGTGGCGGGCAATTGCTGGCGCGCCTTCTCCACCATCGGCATCAGCTGCTGCTGCCACATCAGGTCCGGGTTGCCGATTTCCTTGCGGAAGAAGCTGATCAGCGCAACCACCAGCAAGGTCAGCAGCCCCACCACGATCACGCCCAGCCCCGTCACGACCACCAGGCGCGCACGCTCGCCGGAAATACGCCGACCCAGCAGCGGTGTCATCGCGTGTACCAGCTCATACACCAGCAGACCCGCGAACAAGGCCGGCAACAGGCGTATTTCCAGCACCAGCAGCATCGCGACGGCGGCCAGCACGTAGCTGGCGATGCGAATGCCGCGCGTAGGATCGAGGGAGACAGGCATCGACACTTGCTCTGAAAATCAGGTACTGGCAAGTCTGTCATAAACTTTCGCCATCCTGACTACGCACGTTTATTTCTTCATGTCTTCCACAGGGTGCTCCATGTCCAAGATCCTGCCCATGCTGATGGGCTCGTTGTTCGCGCTTTGCGGTTGTGCCAGCCAGGCCCCTCATGCAGCGCCCATGCCGGCGCCGGCTGCAGCCACGCCGCCGGCCGCGCCGCTTGCGCCGCCGCCGGTGCGCCCCGACGACAACCTCAACGCCGTCGCATGGACGCAGACCGCGCCCGAACACGACCTGATCTACCTGGAAACCTTCCGCGACGCGCAGTCGCAGTTGCTGGCGGCGATCAAGGACAAGCAGTGGGATGCGCTGCCCAAGGATGACCGCCTGACGCCGTACAAAAACCTCAAGCCCGCCGTCATCCTGGACATCGATGAAACCGTGCTCGACAACTCGCCCTACCAGGCGCGCCTGATCCGCAGCGGTGGGGAATTCAACGAAGCGGACTGGGCCGCCTGGTGCAAGGAAGAACATGCACGCGCCCTGCCCGGCGCGGTCGCCTTCACGCAGTTCGCGGCCAAGCATGGCGTGGCGGTGATCTACATCTCCAACCGCTCGCAGGATCTGGATGCCGCCACCATTGACAACCTGCGCAAGGTGGGCCTGCCCGTGTCCGGCCCGCAGGCGTTCCTGGGCCTTGGCACCATCCTCAAGGGCTGCGATCAGGTCGGCACCGAAAAGAACTGCCGCCGCCAGCTGGTCGGCCAGCACTATCGCGTGCTGATGCAGTTCGGCGACCAGCTCGGCGATTTCGTCACCGTGCTCAGCAACACCCGGGCCGGCCGCGTGCAGGCGATTGCGCCCTATCTGGACTGGATCGGCCGCCGCTGGTTCGTGCTGCCCAACCCGACCTACGGCTCGTGGGAGCCGGCCCTGTTCAACAATGATTGGAGCACCCCGCGCGACCAGCGGCGGCAGCAGAAGATCGACGCCTTGCGCATAGAATGATTAAATATCAAATACTTATGTGATTACATCTAAAGTATTGCCTGAACTCGAATAGGCCCGTATCATGGCCCGGCCGGAACCTGCTGACCTCCAATTCACTGCGGGCCTGGCCATTTCCCTTCCGGCAATGCCGGCATCACCCCGCGAGGCCCAACGCCCGTGGGGTTTTCTTTAAGATCTACCGCCAGCCCACGCCTGCCCCGCCGCAGGTTACCGCCCTACTGAGCGAGATATTCCATGCGTTTTCAGACACTTAGCTGCAGCATGCTGCTTTTGGCGACGCTTGCGCTGGTCGCCTGCCACAACAAGGAAGAAGCCTCCACGGCACCCGGCGGCGCCACGCCGGAAGCGGCCGTCGAGCAATCCGTGACGTTGATCAAGAACGGCGATTTCGCCGGCTTCTGGAAACAGGCGCTGCCCGCGGCCGATTACGCCAACCTGCGCGCCGACTGGAAACTGCAGCCGATGGATCACAAGCCGATCACCGACGAGGAGCGTGCCCGCTTCGCCAGCGCCGTGCAGCAGCTCACCGAGCCCGATGCGCAAGCCAAGCTCTACCAGCAGTTGCAACCCAAGCTGGCGCAGATGGAACAGCAGTACCACGACCAGCTGCCGGTGATGATCGGCATTGGCCAGGCCATCCTCACCACCGGCATCGCGCAAAGCAAGACGTTGACCGAAGACCAGAAGCAGCAGGCGCGCGACGCGCTCAACGTGCTGCTGCCATGGGCGCAGCAGACGCCGTGGTTCGACCAGGACAAGGCCAAGCAGGCCGTGGGCGTGGTGGTGACCACCGCGCGCCAGCTCGACTTGAAGAGCCCCGACCAGCTGCAGAACATGGATTTCGATACCGCCATGAAGCAGTACTCGATCGCCTACGGCGGCATCAAGCAGTTATTGACGATCTATGGCCTGTCGGTCGATGACACCTTGAACTCGGTGAAGGTCTCCAGCCAGAACGTCGATCACGATCACGCGACCGTGAAGATCGACTACACCTTGCTCGGCAAACCGCTCAGCGCGTCCTCGCAGTTAGTGCAGGTGGATGGGCGCTGGTACAGCCAGGACCTGATCAACAGCGCACGTGCGCAACACCAGCAATCGCTGCATCCGGCCCCGGCGAGCAGCACGGCGCCGTCCGTGGCGCCGGCCAGCAGCGCCGCCGCGCCGGTCTTCGCACCGGCATCGGCCAAGGCAGCCTCGACACCGCCGGCGCTAGCCGCCAAACCGTGAGCTGAGCGCCGTCCCGCTACACTATGCCGATGCCTAGCCGCCTGTCTTCACGTTCCAAACACCCCGCCCCGCGCCCGAGCGACCGCGATCCTGCGCTGCCGCCCGGTTGCGCATCGGCACGTCTGCCTTCGTTACCCCTTGGGCAGCACGGGGCATGTGGAACATGAAGACCGGCACCTCGACCGCTCCATCCAGTTACCGCAGCCGCGCCCCGTGGTGGTTCAACCTCACCGGGCACCTGCTGGAACCGTGGATCCACATCCGCCGCGATCCGGCCGAACCGGCCGGCCTGCTGCAAGGGGATGCGCCGGTCTGCTACGTGATCGAGCGCGACGGTCTTTCCGACGGGCTGATCCTGGAGCGCGCCTGCCGCGAAGCCGGCCTGCCCAGCCCCATGCAGCCGCTGGCGCATACGCGCCGCAAGCGCTCGGTGTTCGCGCTGGCGCGCCGCGACGGCTGGATCTTCGGACGCAACCGACAGCGATCGCCAAACGAACCCCTCGGCCAACTGATCCGCTCGCTGGAAGGGTTCCCTGAGCGCGACGTGCAGATCGTGCCGGTGTCGATCTACGTCGGCCGCGCGCCCTCGCGCGAGTCGGGCTGGTTCAGTGTGCTGTTCGCGGAAAACTGGGTGGTGGTCGGCCGCTTCCGCCGCATGCTCGCCCTGCTGCTCAACGGACGCGACACGGTGGTGCACTTCTCAGCGCCCGTATCGCTGCGCAGCGTGATGAATGAGGCGGGCGACATCCGCCCCGAACGCTTCGCGCGCAAGATCGCGCGCGTGCTGCGCACGCACTTCCGCCGCATCCGCGCCGCGGTGATCGGCCCGGACCTTTCGCACCGCCGCACCATGGTCGATGCCGTGCTCAACGCCGAGCCCGTGCGCGCCGCCATCGCCGCCAATGCGGCCAAGGAAAACGTTCCCTACGCCAAGGCCTGGGAACACGCCTACAAAATGGTGCTGGAGATCGCCGCCGACTATTCGCACCCAGTGGTGCGCTCGGCCTCGTTCCTGCTGCGCAACTTCTGGAACAAGCTGTACGACGGCATCACCATGCACCACTTCGACAAGGCGCGTGCGGCCGCGCCCGGCTACGAAGTGGTGTACGTGCCCACCCATCGCAGCCATGCCGACTACCTGCTGATGTCCTATCAGCTGCATGCATCGGGCGTGGTGGTGCCGCACATCGCGGCGGGCGTCAACCTCAACCTGCCGCTGATCGGCCCGATCCTGCGCCGCGGCGGCGCGTTCTTCCTGCGCCGCAGCTTCAAGGGCAACGCGCTGTATTCGGTGGTGTTCAAGGAATACATGGCGCAGCTGATCGACCGCGGCGTGCCGATGGAATACTTCATCGAAGGCGGCCGCTCGCGCACCGGCCGGCTGCTCGCGCCGCGCGCGGGCCTGCTGGTAATGACCTTGCGCGCCTTCCTGCGCGCGCCACGTCGCCCGGTGCTGTTCCAGCCGGTCTACATCGGCTACGAAAAGCTGATGGAGGGCAAAAGCTACATCGGCGAGCTGTCGGGCAAGCCCAAGGAAAAGGAATCGCTGATCGGCCTCATTCGCGGCCTCGGCGTGCTGCGCCAGCGCTACGGCCACGTCGCGCTGAATTTCGGCGAGCCGATCGAACTGACCCCCCTGCTCGACGCCGCCGCGGCCAACTGGCGCGACACCACCACCGATCCGGAGGCCAGGCCGGAGTGGTTCAACGGCGTGGTCAACGAGCTGGCGGAAAAGATCCAGGTCAACATCAATCGCGCGGCGGACGTCAACCCGATCAACCTGCTCGCGCTGGCCCTGCTTGCCACGCCCAAGCACGCCATGGCCGAAAGCGACCTGCTCGCGCAGCTGGAACTGATGAAGGCGCTGCTGGAAGAGCTGCCCTATTCCGACCGCGTCACGTTCACCCCGCTCGATCCGCCCGCGATCATCGCCTACGGCGAGCAGATGAGCTGGATCACGCGCGTGCGCCATCCACTGGGCGACGTGCTGACGGTGGAAAGCGAGCAGGCGGTATTGCTGAGCTACTTCCGCAACAACGTGCTGCACCTGACCACGCCCGCCGCGTGGGTGGCCTGCTGCTTCCTCAACAATCGCCGCATGTCGCGCGCATCGATCCTGCGCCTGGGCCGCATCATCTACCCCTTCATCCAGGGCGAGCTGTTCCTGCCATGGGATTCGGAAGGCTTCGGCGCGCAGCTGCAGGCCACCATCGATTTCTTCGTGCGCCGGGGCTTGCTGGAAGCCACCGGCGAAGGCCGGGTGCTGGAACGCGGCCCCGGCCAGGACGACGCGGCGTATCAATTGAAAGTGATCGCGCGCAGCCTGATCCAGGCGTTCGAGCGCTATTACATCGCCATCGCCGCGCTGGTGAAAAACGGTCCGCACACCATTACCGCCGCCGAGCTGGAAAACGTCTGCACCCTCACTGCGCAGCGCCTGAGCCTGCTCAGCGAGCCGTCCGCGCCGGAATTTTTCGACAAGGCGCTGTTCCGCGGTTTCATCCAGAAATTGCGCGAAAGGCGCGTGGTGTGGACCGACGACGAGGGCAAGCTCGACTACGACACGGTGCTGGAAGGCATGGTGCGCGATGCGCGCGTGATCCTGGCCCGCGAAATACGCCACGCCATCCTCAAGATCACCGGCAACGACAGCGAGAAAGAAAACCAGCGCGCCGCCGAGGCCGAATCCGCGGCCGCTCCCGCCGAAGCAACGAACACCAGCGAAGAGCTGCACGCGCGTCACGTTAAATTCGAGCATCGCGAGCACGAGCACGCCCATGCGCCCGAGGATCAGGACAAGGACTGATCCCTTGCCGACTGCGGCAAACGGTTACCGGCACCTCACCGTCATTCCGGTGCCGGCCGCCATGACGGCGAGGGCGAGATGGGTGGTGGGCCTCCATCGCACCCGACACCGCGATTTTCGATCAAAGAAACCCTCGCCTACCGCACCGGCGCAATCCCCGCCTCGATCGCTTCCATCACGCAGCGCCTGAACCACGCATGCGCCGGATCGTCATGCGTCGAGGCATGCCAGTACGCCACGATTGGAAACGCCTTCAGCTTGATCGGCAGCGGCAGCACCGCGATCGGCAGCAGCGAGGACAAATGCAGTGCATACGAGCGCGGCACGGTCAGCAGCAGGTCGGTGCCCGAAGCAATCTGGCAGGCGGAGAAATAGTGCTGACACACCAGCCGGATCTGGCGAAACGTGCCGCTCTGCCCAAGCAAAACATCGAGCGCGCCGATTTCTCCGAACGGCGACACGGTGACGTGCTGGGCGGCAAGGTAGTCGCTGCGTTTCAGTGACGATGCCAGCGGATGGCCGGCGCGCATGACCACCACCAGGGTTTCTTCGGCCAGCTGACGGCTCATGATCTGGGGACCGCCACGCAGCGGGCGATCCACGATCAGGCTCAAGGTGCCCGCGCGCATTTCCCGGTCCACTTCGCCGGCCGCGATGCGATGGCTTACCACCCGTACGCGCGGCGCTTCGCGCTCGATGCGCTTGAGCAGCGCGGGCAACGCAATCGATTCCAGAATGTCGCGAAAGCCGACGGTGAATTCCAGCTCCAGCCGGGCCGGATCGAAATGCGGCTGCACATGCGCGGTGGCGTGCAGGCCTTCCAGGTGTGCCTGCACGGCGGGCATCATCGTGCGCACTTTTTCGGTAGGTAACAGGCGATTGCCCTGGCGGATGAACAGCGGATCGCCCAGGTGGTCGCGCAGGCGCTTGAGCGCGTGGGTCACCGCCGGCTGCGTGAGGTGCAGCACGCGCGCCGCCGCGCTGACGCCGCCATAGGTGTAGATCGCGTCCAGTACGCGGAACAGATTGAGGTCCAGGCGGCTGTCGGTGCGTTCCATAAGCGCTCCAGCTAAGCGCTTGCAGCATACGCCAAGCCATGCATGAAAGTGATAGGTACCTATAAGACATATTCATTTCAATAATCCCCTTGGAAGGGCGTAGGCTGAGCCGATTGAGGAGATACCCCCTTGGATTTCGCGCCTTCCGAACGTACCCAGGCCCTGGCCGAACGGCTTGCCCGCTTTATGCGCGAAGAGATCGCGCCGGCCGAAGCGGTCTACGCGGCAGAGCTGAGCGGTAACGCCGACCACCGCTTCTGGCGCCAGCCGCCGATCATGGAAACGCTCAAGGCCAAGGCGCGCCAGGCGCGGCTGTGGAATCTGTTCCTGCCCGATGCCGAATACGGCGCGGGCCTGGGCAACGCCGACTACGCGCCGCTGGCCGAAATCATGGGCCACTCTTTCATCGCGCCCGAAGTGTTCAACTGCAGCGCGCCCGACACCGGCAACATGGAAGTGCTGCACCGCTACGGCTCGGCCGAGCAGCGCGAGCGCTGGTTGAAGCCGCTGCTGGACGGCGAGATCCGCTCGGCTTTCTGCATGACCGAACCGGATGTGGCTTCCTCGGACGCCACCAACATGCGTGCCACCGCACACGTCGATGGCGATGAGGTGATACTGAACGGCCGCAAATGGTGGACCACTGGCGCCGGCCATCCGCATTGCCGCTTCGTCATCTTCATGGGCCTGAGCGATCCGGACGCCGAACCGCACAAGCGGCACGCGATGGTGATCTGCCCAATCGACGCGCCCGGCGTGAAGATCGAACGCATGCTGCCGGTGTTTCATCACTACGACGAACCCTCCGGCCATGGCGAACTGAGTTTCACCGACGTGCGCGTACCCGCGAGCCATGTGATCCTCGGGCCCGGACGCGGCTTCGAGATCGCGCAGGGGCGCCTGGGCCCCGGACGCATCCACCACTGCATGCGCGCGATCGGTGCGGCCGAACGTGCGCTCGCGTTGCTGTGCCAACGCGCCCGCTCGCGCAAGGCCTTCGGCAAGCACCTGGCGGATCTGGGCGGCAATCCGGACATCGTGGCGAACCTGCGCATGGCGATCGAACAGGCGCGCCTGCTTACCTTGAAGACGGCATGGACGCTCGATACGCAAGGCACCAAGGCCGCACTGGGGCTGATCTCGCAGATCAAGGTGGTGGTGCCTGCCGTGGCGCAACAGGCGGCGGACGCGGCCATCCAGATCCACGGCGGCGCCGGCCTTTGCGACGATTTTCCGCTGACCCAGCTGTTTGCGTATGCGCGTGTATTGCGCCTGGCCGATGGTCCGGATGAAGTGCACCGCGGCGTCATCGCCAAGCTCGAAGCCAAGGCCCAGGCGCACAGGGAGATGGTTTGATGAGCGACACGCTCGATCAGGCGCGCGCCTTGCGCGAAGAAGATGCGTTCGACGTCGCGCGCGTGGATGCCTATCTCAAACGTCACATCGACGGCCTGGAGGGCACGCCGACTGTGGCGCAGTTTCCCGGCGGCGCCTCCAATCTCACCTATCTGCTCACTTACGCCGGCCGCGAAGTGGTTTTGCGGCGACCGCCCGCCGGCGCCAAGGCAAAATCCGCGCACGACATGCTGCGCGAAGCGCATGTGATGGCGGCGCTGAAGCCGCACTATCGGTATGTGCCGTCCATCCTCGCCATCGGCGAGGACGAATCGGTCATCGGCCAGCACTTCTACGTCATGGAGCGGCTGCGCGGCACCATCCTGCGCCGCGACCTGCCCGCGCAGCTTGGCCTGGACGCTGATGGCGTACGCAAGCTCTGCCACGGTTTCATCGATCGCCTGGTTCAATTGCATCAGGTCGATGCTTCGCGCACCGAGTTGCAAGCCATCGGCAAAGGCGAAGGCTACATCGCGCGACAGGTCGCCGGCTGGAGCGAGCGCTGGCGCCAGGCGCTCACCGAGGGCACCGACGCCTGCGAAGACGTACTCGCCTGGCTTGCCCAAAAGCAGCCCGCGCGCGACAACGGCACCTGCGTCATCCACAACGATTACCGCTTCGATAACGTGGTGCTCGATCCTGGGCAACCGCTGCACATCATCGGCGTGCTCGATTGGGAGATGGCCACGCTCGGCGATCCGCTGATGGATCTGGGCGGCTCGCTGGCCTACTGGGTGCAGGCGGACGACGATGCGGTATTCCAATCATTCCGTCGCCAGCCTTCCAACGCGGCCGGCATGCTTGCGCGACGCGAGGTCATCGACTATTACGGCAGCCGCACAGGCTTGAGCGTGGACAATTTTGATTTCTACGAAGTGTTCGGCCTGTTCCGGCTGATGGTGATCATCCAGCAAATCTACCGCCGCTTCGTGCTGGGCCAGACCACTAACCCGCAATTCGCCGGCTTTGGCGACGCCGCCCGCTACATGGGAGCGCGCTGTCGCCGCATCATCGCGCGCTCGGTGTTGTGACGGTGCGCAGCGTGCTTTTGATCCGTCACGGCCAGGCCAGCTTTCGCGCGGCCGATTACGACCGGCTTTCGCCGCTGGGCGAAGAGCAATCGCGGCGCCTCGGCGCATGGCTGGCAAGCACTGATCGCGCACCCGATCTGGTGGCCATCGGTCCGCGCGAACGCCATCGGCGCACCGCGCAACTGTGCCTGCAAGCCGCTGGCGTCGAACCACCGTTGCTTGAGCTGGATGGCCTGGATGAAGTCGATCATGAGGAACTGCTGGCGCGGCTTCGACCCGATCTGGCCTCGCCCGAAGCCCTGCGCGCGGAACTGAAACAGACGTCTGATCCGTATCGCGCCTTCCAGCAATTGTTCGTCGCCGCGATCGAGCGCTGGACCGGCGGCGCGCATGACGCCCACTACACACTCACCTGGCCGTCCTTCCGCACGCGCGCACTGGACGCCCTGCAGACCCTTGCCGAGCACGGCGCAAAAAACATCTGGGCGTTTACTTCGGGCGGCCCGATCGCCGTGCTTACCAATACGATCGTCGGCGCGCCGGCAGGGCAAACGTTCAAGCTCAGCTGGCCGCTGGTCAACACCAGCCTGACGCGCCTGCGCTTGAGCAAGCAAGGTCATGCGCTGGTGACCTACAACGCGTGGCCGCACTTGGCGCGGATGGAAGACAGCGCATTGGTCACGCACCGCTAAACACAACCCCTTCAACGGATACCGCACCATGAGCGCACCGCCAAGTTTCGATCTCTCGGGAAAGATCGCCATCGTCACCGGCGCCAGCCGCGGTATCGGCGCGGACATTGCCAGGCTGCTGGCGGCGCAGGGCGCGCACACCATCGTATCCAGCCGCAAACAGGCCGATTGCCAGGCGGTGGTCGATGAGATCGTCGGCGCCGGCGGTTCGGCTCAAGCCCTTGCCTGTCATATCGGCGAGATGGAGCAGATCGAAACCTTGTTCGCGCAGGTGGCGCAGCAGCATGGGCGGCTGGATATCCTGGTCAACAACGCCGCCACCAATCCGTTCTTCGGCTCGATTCTCGATACCGAGCCTTCGGTGTTCCAGAAAACCGTGGATGTGAACATTCGCGGTTACTTCTACATGTCCACGCACGGCGCGCGGCTGATGGCCAAGAACGGCGGCGGCTCGATCATCAACGTGGCGTCGGTGAACGGCGTGGTGCCCGGGTTCCAGCAAGGCATTTATTCGATCACCAAGGCCGCGGTCATTTCGATGACCAAGGCGTTCGCGGTGGAGTGCGCGCAGGCAGGCGTGCGCTGCAACGCGCTGCTGCCGGGCCTTACCGACACCAAGTTCGCCTCGGTGCTGGTCCATACGCCCGCCATCCTCAAGCAGGCGCTGGCGCACGTACCGATGCGCCGCGTGGCGCAGCCCTCGGAAATGGCGGGCGCGGCGCTTTACCTCGCTTCCGACGCGGCCTCCTACACCACCGGCGCGGTGTTGAACGTCGACGGCGGCTACCTCTGCATTTGAAAAACCAAGGACACCCATGACTGATACCTCGATCAAACGCGTCGCCGGCAAGCGCGCCTTCGTCACTGGCGCGGCAGGCGGGCTTGGTGCCGCCACCGCACGCATGCTGGCGCGCCACGGCGCCAAGGTGTTCATCACCGATGTCGATGAAGCGGCCGTGCAGGCGGTGGCCGCCGGCATCAATCGCGAAGCCGGCGCCGAGGTGGCATGGGCGGCCAGGCAGGATGTGCGCGACGAAACCGTCTGGCAACACCTGCTGGACGACGCAGCGCGGACCATGGGCGGCTTGTCGGTACTGGTCAACAACGCGGGCATCGGATCGCTGGGCAGCGTCGAACGCATCGAACTGAAAGAATGGCGGCGCGTGATGGAGGTGAACGTGGAAAGCATCCTGCTCGGCTGCAAACACGCGCTGCCGCACCTGCGCCAGCAGCAGCCCGGGTCGATCGTGAACATTTCTTCGCTGGCCGCCTTCAAGGTGGATCCCGATTACACCGCCTACAACACCTCCAAGGCGGCGGTCGCCATGCTCACCAAGTCGGTGGCGGTCGATTGCGCGCGGCAGAACCTCGACGTGCGCTGCAACTCGATCCACCCGGCTTTCATCCGCACCGGCATCGTAGCCCCCTTCTTCGCCTCGCTGGGCGAAGAGGAAGCCACGCGCAAGCTCACGCGCGGCATCCCGATGCGTCGCCTGGGCGAACCCGACGACGTGGCTTACGCGGTGCTGTATCTGGCCTCCGACGAAAGCCGCTACGTCACCGCCGCCGAACTTGTGCTCGACGGCGGCGCCTGCGCCGTGTAACGACTCTTTCCGCAAAGGTATCCGCCATGTCACCGATCAACCGCCAATTGCGCCTGAAGACCCGCCCGGAAGGCATGGTCAAGCGCGAAGACTTCGACCTGCACCAGGCGCCTGTGCCGGAACTCAAGGACGGCCAGTTCCTGGTACGCGTGCTGTACCTGTCGATGGACCCCACCAATCGCGTATGGATGAGCGACATACCGCAGTACATGCCGCCGGTGGCGATCGGCGAAGTGATGCGCGCGCTGGGCATGGGTCGCGTGGTCGCGTCCAAATCCGAGCACTACGCCGAAGGCGATCTCGTGCAGGGCTTGCTGGGTTGGCAGGATTACGCCGTCATCGACGAGGGGCGGCGCAAGGATTACGTCAAGCTGCCATCGCGCGCGCCGGTGCCGCTGCCGACCCTGCTCGGCGCCTGCGGCTTCAGCGGCATCACCGCCTATTACGGCCTGACCGAGATCGCGCCCGTGCAGGCGGGCGAAACGCTGGTGGTGTCGGCAGCGGCAGGTTCGGTGGGTTCCATCGCCGGCCAGATCGGCAAGTTGCGCGGCGCGCGCGTGGTCGGCATCGCCGGCGGCGTGGACAAATGCCGCTACCTTGTCGACGAGCTCGGCTTCGATGCGGCGGTCGATTACAAGGCCGACAACTGGAAGCAGGCACTGGCCGATGCCACACCCGACGGCGTGCATGTCAACTTCGAAAACGTCGGCGGCCCGGTAATGCGCGCGGTGCTGTCGCGCATGGTCAATGGCGGTCGCGTCGCGCTGTGCGGACTGATCGCCAACTACTCCAGCGGCGCACGTCCCAGCGACGATTACAGCATCATCATCGTCAAGCGCCTGACCGTGCGTGGTTTCCTGGCCTTCGACTGCCACGACACGCACAAAGCGGTGCACGATCTGGTGAGCTGGGTGGCAAGCGGCAAGATCAAGGCCGAGGAGACCATCGAGGAAGGCTTGGAAAACGCCCCCGTCGTGCTCAACAAACTGTTCGATGGCAGCCATCGCGGCAAATTGTTGCTGCGCGTTTCCAACCAAGCGTAGGGGCAGATCGTCGCCAGGCATCGTTCATCCGGTGCCTGGCGATGCGGCCATGCATTAGAAGCTATAGCGCGCGCCAGCGCTCAATACCGTCGCCTTGGTATCGCCGCCGGCCACTTGGCCATCCAGGTTGGCAAATGCGGCCCAGTGCTCGCCGAGGTCCGCATGCAGACCCACGCCGACCCAGCCGCTGTTGCGCGGCGAATTGACGCCTTCCAGCTCGAAGGTTGCATGGGGCGCGCCTGCGTAGGCGGCGGTGAATCCAAGGTTCTGCCCGCCAAGCACGCGCTGGTACAACGCAAAGCCGCTCAGGGACAACTGGCCGGTGCTCCACGTCCAGCGATACGCCAGGCGCGCGCCGACCTGCGCGTAGCTCTGGTTGAAATCGTCGGCGGGCGCGGCGATGCCGAAACCGCCGGCACCCTGTTCGGCGATGGCGCCGCGATCCAGGTGTTCATCGCCCGCCGAAACGAATGGCGTGGTAGTCCAGGCGTCGGATTTGGCATCCAAGCCCGCTTCCAGATACGCCGAAGTCATCTGGTCGTTGCGCGAACTGGTGATCGGCGCCGGTATCGTGCCCAGCACGCCCCAGCGGCTGGTATTGCTGTGGATCCAGTCCGAACCGATGCGGCCGGTGATGTAGCCGTTGCCGAATCCGTACTTGCCGTACAGCATCACGCCCGTGCTGCGCGAACTGCTGTTACCGCCCTGCAGGTCGTAGTTGGCGCCCAGCCGGTTCCAGTCCAGCCCTAAGCCAAGCGTAACGTCATCGGCAAGCTTGGCGTCGTAGCCGGCCACGGAACCGCCGCCGTTGTAATGACCGGTGGCGTACCCGGTCTGCGCGATGTCGCCGCTCGCGCCCGTACCCTGGAACCAAGCGCCCTGCTGCGACTGGCCACTCCCCACATCGGCCAGTCGATCGGCCACCGTGCGGTTGACGATACCGGCTTGCTCGAACGTGAGCGCTTGCGAGGAGGCCAGGAACTGGCCGGAGAGGCTGTCGATCGAAGCCGCCGCCTGTGCGATGGAGCTGACGTGCAGAAAGTCGCCCGCGGCATCCAGAAAGGCTTGATGGGAGCCCGGATCGGTGGCGGCCCACTGGTTCGCCTGCACCAAGGCACCTTGGATATGCTGCGCGGTCTGCTGTGTTGTCGCCACCGCCGGCATCGCCGCTTCGGCCACCGCGCTGACCGATGTCTGATTGAGCGCGACATCCACCTGTGTGCTTGTGTAGGACACCGTGCCGCTGGTGTAGTAGGCGCTGCCATTGACCTCCAGCGAGCTGAAGGTGCCCACGATGCCGCCGTTGGCGGTGATCAGCAATTCTTGCGGCTGCGGCGTGTAGCCGGCAGGGATATCCACCACCAGCAACGATTTGTTCAACGTCGCCGTGCCAGTGATGGTCAGCGGGCTGGTCAATTGGATCTGCGTATTGATATTGGGTCCGGTGGCCGATTGCGGGCTGCTCACGGAGTAATTGCCGTTGATCTTGTACGGGCCGTTGACCGTGTCGATTTCGCCACCGTTGATCACGTTGCCGATGATCACCGAGCCCTTCTCGCCCGTCAGCGTGCCCGACTGATTGACGGTGACGTTGGTGGTGATGTTTCCATCCACCACCAGCGTTCCGCCGTTGACGGTCGCGCCGGCGGCACTGGTGAAGGTCTGGTTTCCCTCCAGGAAAAGGAAGCCGCCATTCACCGTCACGCCGCCGATGGTGTTCATGCCGGTCAGCCAGAGATCGCCGGCACCGTCCAGCACAATGGAGCCGCTACCGGTCATATTGTTGATGAAAAATGCCGTCGTGCCGCTGGGAACGTTGACCTCGAACGGGCCCCAGGCGAGCTGTCCCGGTCCATGGACCGCCTCCGCCGCGTTGACCAGGCCATAGCCGTAATAGCTCGGGCTGCCCAGGTTGGTGGCCGTTCCTAGCAGGGTTTCCTGCACGTTGGTGTCGCTAAAAAACGGAAAGCGCTGCCACACCAGCGCGGCAACGCCGCTCACCACGGCGGCCGCTCCGGACGTGCCGTCGCCGGCGCCGGTCGAGAACGGTGTGTTGGCGACCGGCGAAACATAGATGTATCCGGGCGCCGCCAGGCACCACGGCGCGGCGACGCCGCATGCATTGGATGTCGCGGTGGTGTCCAGCCCCGTGACTTGTCCGCTGGCGTTGATCGCCACATTGACCACCGCCAGCCAGTTCTGTTGCAGGCTCGGCTCGTAATAAGGCAAGCCAGCCTCGACGCTTGGCTGCGACATGCCCGAGTTGCCTGCGGCCCACACCATCAACTGCCCATTGGCCGCCGAATACCGCAGCAGCGAATAGTCCTGCGTCACCAGGGCGTCGGTGGAGGACACGCCGGTAATGGATGTCGTGCTGCCGTAGGAGTTGTTGATGATCTTCACGCCTTGCAAGTTCAAGTCGCCCAGCGCCTGCTGCGCCAGGCCGATATCCACGTTGCCGTTGTCGTCGCCAATCCGCGCGATGTACAAGAGCGACTGCGGCGCCACGCCGCCTTCGAAAGGAGCGCCCCCCGAACCAAATGGATTGGCGGTGCCGCCGATGATTTCCGCCATCATCGTGCCGTGGCCTGCGCCGTCCTCCGGGATGGTATTGAGCGGGTCCTGGTAATCCTTGAACCATGTGATGCGATTGACCAGTGCGGGATTGACGCTCTGCGCACCGCTATCGAGGATGCCAACCTTCACGCCCTGCCCCTGATTGCCGGTAGGGCTTTGCGGGGTGGCCCACGCAGTGGCCACCTGCGCTGGGCCAAGCTGCGCATCCAGCGGGCTGTAATAGTTGATCGCAGGGGTGGGAAGCGGCGTCGGACTGCCCGTCAAGGCCACCGGCGCAGGCCCCTGCGTAGGCGCCGGTGCGGGAGCCGGCGATGGCCCCGACGAAGGCGCCGGACTAGGCGCGGGCGACGGGCGCACATTGCTGTTTCCACCACCGCCACCGCCGCATGCGGTCAAGGATGCCGCGAGGGCCAAGGTAACGGAAAAAGCCAGTGCGTTATGACGGCTCAACAAGCTCATGCGTACGCTCCCTGTTTGGATATGCACGGTCGATGCGCGGCGACGCTCATGCCGCCGATGTCATCGATGGAAAAGAAAAAGCCACCCTCATTTCAGCGCTGGCTGCGCTGGGCAGGCGTGAGCTGGAACGTTCGTAAAAACAGTCGGGAAAGACGCTGCTCGCGGCAGCGTAGCGGTGTGCCGGAGATGACGTGCATGCGCGTTGAAGTCATTGTCGATCCCTCGAACCCCTGGCAAGCCGGCGGCAGATTGCGCGCTGCAATCTGTCCACTCTGCAGGAGCCATCGCCGATAAAGGTTCCGTCGTCGCTCCCTTCCGGCGATGACGAATCGACCTTGCGCACGTTGCACGCGATGCTCCCTCGCGCCGCTGCGCGGCACGAGGTGGATACGCCGGTGCAGGCCCCCTGTTCAGGCCCTCATGCTACGGCATATTCCTTTCCCGGTGCATAGGTCAGTGGTACTGGCAAGATGCGCGCAATGCCTGCCGCATTCGAATTATCTTGCGACAACGACCGATCCCCGAAGGTTGGCGCCACGCACAGGCCCTACCGATCCGGCGAACCGGCGCCCAGCAGTTGCCCGTTTACAGTGGTGCCGTAAAGCGATTCGGGCGTGTCGTGATACGCGGCGCGCGTGGCCGCTATCGAACCGGTGAAACGCGGATCCTGCGGACGCTCGTGCGCGTCCATGTAATAGGCCACATCCCATGCATCCTGGTCGGTCAAGGTATTGCCGCGACCCAGCGGCATGTTGGCCTTGATGAAGCCCGCGGCGTTGTTGACCTGCTCCATCCCCGCACCCCAATTGAACGACTCTGGTCCCCACAGCGGCGGAAACACCGTGCGTCCGGCCGCCTGCTGGCCCTGGCCGTCGCCGCCATGGCAAAACGCACAATCGCGCTTGAACACGGCCTCGCCGCGCCCATAGTCGGGAGCCAATGCGGGCTTGGTCAGTTTGGGATAGCCGCGGCCGGGCAGCGAACGGCCGATCGGCTCGCCCTTGGACATCCAATAAGCGTAGCTTTCCAGCGCCACCAGCACCGGATCGCCCAGCGCCGGCGCCTTGCCATTCATGCTGTAGTTGAAGCAACCCTGCAACCGCTCGGCGAACGTGTTGACGTGATGATTTTTGCTGCGATACGCCGGATACAACGGATAGGCGCCCCACAGCGGCGCCGAATGCGCCAGGCGCCCCGCATCGAGATGGCAGTTCTCGCAATTGAGCTGATTGCCGACATACGCCTTCGCGTAACGGCCCGTGTCGATAAATATCTGCCGGCCCAGCGCCACCTGTTTACCGAAGTCGTCGTCCGGGATCGACGACTCGGGCGGCGGCGTGAAGGCGGCTGGTTTCCTCGGCGCCGATGTAGCAGGTGCGGGCGCTTTCGCGATAGGCGCCGCAGCTTGCGGAGCGCCGTGATCGCACGCGGCCAGCGACAGCGCGGTGGCGATCAACATCAAGCGTGCGGGTTTCATGGCTGCGGCTCCTTCGGCGGCATCGCCGGTTGCGCGGCATACCACGCGCTGACCGCGGCGATATCCGCCTCGCTAAGCTTCGCGGCCACGCTCTGCATCAACTGCAGCGGATCGTTGCGGCGCGAACCTTGTTGCCAGGCATGCAACTGATTGGACAGATAGACGGCCGATTGACCGCGCAAGGGCGGGAAGTGATCGCCGACGCCGATGCCACCGGGTCCATGGCATTGCTCGCAACCCGGCAGCGACGCCGTCCAGTTGCCGCGCGTCGCCAACTTTTGGCCGGCCTGCGCCGCATCGCCGGCAGGCGCGGGCGACGGCGCCGACATCGGAATGGGAAGCTTGCTGTAGTACTCGGCAAGCGCATCGCGCTCGGCATCGCTCAATCCGCTTGCGACCGGCTGCATGGTGGCGTTGACGCGCGTGCCGTTGGCAAAGTCGTCCAGCTGCTTGCGCAAGTACGCTTGCGGCAGTCCGGCCAGGCGCGGAAAACCCGCCGCACCCTGCCCGCCGCCATCGCCACCGTGGCAGGCCATGCAGGGCGCCACGCCATGACCGTTGCCTTGCTGTGCAATGGTCGCGCCGTTGGGCGTGCCGGCCCACGCCTGCGATGCGCACAAGGCGAAAAGAACCATCCAGGCGGCGCGTGCGCGGTTCATGGCGCGGGCGGCTGGAAGCCGTACTTGCGGTAGATCGCCTGCGCTTGCGGCGACGCCATGAAGGCCAGGAAATCCTTGGCGGCCTGCTCATGCGGCGCGGCTTTCAGGCGTGCCGCGGTGTAGGTGGCGGTGACGTTCTGGTCGGGCGCAATGGCGATGGTTTCCACCGGCCGATGCAGGATCTGCTGCTGGAAGTACGCCTCGGTCGACCATACCGGCGCCGCATCCGATTCGCCCTGCAACACACGCAGCGGCGACTGGCGATGATGGATGGTGGTGAGGTAAGTGCTGCCGTCTTTCAGCTTGGTCTGCATCACCGCGCGATCAAGTGCGTCGCCGCCGGCCTTTCGGTAACTGGCCTCGATCTGTTTGGCGATACCTTCCCACTTCGGATTGGGCATGCTTACGCGCACGTCGGGGCGGCCCAGATCCTTCAGCCCTTCCACATGCTTGGGGTTGCCCTTGGCCACCAGGATCGCCAGCGGATTGCGCGCGTAGTCCACCGTGTCGGCAAACCACCCGTGTTCTTTCTGCAGGTCGGCGATCGAACCTTTGCCGCTGGTGAAGATGTCGGGCTTGAGCGCGATGCGCAGGTTGCCCATTACCAGCGAACCGGTTTCGATCTGTCTGGCGAGGATGCCCGGCGGCAGCGTTTCCACGTAGACGCGCCGGTATTGCCGGTAGCGCTGCTTGAACGCCTCCACCAGGTCGTGCACCACCATGAACTGGTTGCCGGCGAAGAATACCGTCAGTTGCGGATCGGCAATGTCGCCATGCAGGTCGGCGATGGCATCGAACGGCGGCACCGCGAACGATACGCCACCGGTCGGCGGCGGATTCCACGGCGGCAGATAATCGTTCTGCCCGGCGCTGGCGCCGCCGCATGCGGCGGCCAGCAGACCGGCCAGCAACACGCGTTGCCAGCGACGGTTCAAGCGTGGCGACATGATGGGCTCCCGTGTCTTACAGCGGCAGCAGGGCGTAACCCTTCTGCTCCAGGATGGTGACGGTGGTCAGCGCGGACAGGCTCAGCGTCACATCCTTGGATGCCCACTCATTGGGATAATGATGCTCAGCCATCGCCTGGCCGCATACGGCCACGTCCACGCCCGCCTTGCGCAACTGCGCGATGGCGGCGAGGTTGGGATTGGCGGTGCCAAACTGCGCCTTGTAGTGCGCATCGTCCAGCACCAGGCCGGTGGCCGCACCCGATGCCACCGCGACGAATTTCAGGTGATCCAGCGGCACCCCGGACGCCACAAACAAATTGACCGTGCGCGCCACGCGCTCCAGGCCCGGATTGATTTCATTGGGCTTGTCGCTGCCCTTGGTCAGCGAAAACACCACTTTGTAGGTGGCCGCCGGATCGGGCTGGTAAGCCGCCTTGGGCAGCGGATGGTAGGCGCCGGCGGCGGTGATCGCGGCCGGTGGGTTCTGGGCCAGGGCGATACCGCCGCCGAACAGGCCGACGGCGCAGGACAGCAACAGGACTGAACGTTTCATGCTTGCATCTCGCAGGGCAACGCAGGTTGCGACGCGGCAAGGCTACGCCGCTGGCGGCCATCAGGCTACTTGGTGTTGCCTATACGACAGATAAGATCGCCTTATCGGCGTCCGGCATCGGGTACCATGCACCCATGAGCGAGCAGCCCACCACCCACTTCGGTTTCCGCGACGTTCCGGTCGGGGAGAAACAGAAACTCGTCGGCCAGGTCTTCACCTCGGTCGCCCACAACTACGACCTGATGAACGACCTGATGTCGTTCGGCATCCATCGCCTGTGGAAGCGTCACTTCGTGGCCGTCAGCGGCATCCGGCGCGGCGACCGCGTGCTGGACCTGGCCGGCGGCACGGGCGACATCGCCGCGCTGATCAAGCCGGTGGTGGGCGCCGATGGCGAGGTGATCGTGGGCGACATCAATGCCGCGATGCTCAACGTGGGCCGCGACCGCCTCACCGATCGCGGTGTGGTGTCGGGCCTGCGCTGGACGCAGTTGAACGCCGAGGTGCTGCCCTTCCCCGACAACAGCTTCGACGCCGTCACCATGGCCTTCGGGCTGCGCAACGTCACCGACAAGGACAAGGCGCTGGCCGATATCTGCCGCGTGCTGAAACCGGGCGGCCGCGCGCTGGTGCTGGAGTTCTCCAAGGTGCAGAGCGAGCTGTTCGGCAAGCTCTACGATTTCCATTCCTTCCAGGTATTGCCCAAGCTCGGCCGGTTGTTCGCCGGCGACGCGCAGAGCTACCAGTACCTGGCCGAATCGATCCGCAAGCATCCCGACCAGGAAACGCTCAAGTCGATGATGGAACACGCCGGCTTCGGCCGCGTGGAAGTGCGCAACCTCAGCAACGGTATCGTGGCGATCCATCGCGCGTACAAACTGTAAGCGGCGACTGCGCGCAACATTGCGCTAGAAAGTGATGCCTGCCACCAGCATCGATTCGCCCAGGTTGGGCAGGTGCGTATTGGCATTGGAGCTGTGGCGCACGCCGATCATCCAGTGCTGGAACTGCCAGCCGAAGGTAAGGGTGAATTCATAGCAGCCGCTCAAGGCGGGCGTGTGCCCGGTGTGCAGCGTCGGCTGCACGCTGGCGAAAAACGGAGCGAACCATGCATCGGCCGCACCGAAGTGAAAGCGCAGCCCGGCGGCAACCATCCAGACGTCATCGCGCGTGGAGTAATGCGCATAGACGCGGCGCGGATCGCCACGACCGGAAACCCAGCCCACGCCGGCATCTGGCGCCCAGGTGATGTTGGTGCTGCCGATGCTGTGCTGGTCGAACACGGCTTCGCCGAAGGCGGCCGCGGCAGCCTGGTTGGTGGTGAAATGTTCGCCCATGAAACTCCATCCGCCCTCGACGGAGAAGCTGGGATCGGCGGCGCAAGCGGGTGATGCGATGCAACTGGAGGTCAGCGCACACACAGCCGCTGCCAGTTGACAGGGGACTGCAATAGCTTTCATTGGCGACAACCTGGATACGAATGCTTTTAGCGCACGTATTCAGTCGACCAAGCTATAAACCCCTGCCATTGCCCGCATAAGCAACGTACTTGGCAAACCCTCACGCGAAGTATGCAAGCTACTACCGAAACGATTACCGCCCCGTTCGCGATACCTGAAAATTTTGCTATGCCGATGCTCGCGCAAGCATCGGCATATATCGCTTGCGCTTAGCCGGCGCGCAAGTCTTGCAACAAGGTGCCCGAGCGCAGGGTGTCCTGCTCGTGGTCGCGGTCGCGCCAGGCTTCCTTCAACGCCTCCACGTACCAGCGCTGCATCGAGGGTAGTGCCAGCATGCGCTGAACATAGGCGCGCGCGGTGGCATCGACCTCCAAACCATAGCTTTGGATGCGAAAGACGACCGGCGCATAAAACGCATCGACGGCGGTGAACGCGGCACCCGCCAGATAAGGGCCGCCGAATCGCTGCAGGCCTTCCTGCCACAACTCCTGCAGGCGCACGAGATCACGCGCAAGCGCGGGCGGTGTCTCCGCCAGTTGCAGGCGGATGCCGCAGTTCATCGGGCAATGGGAGCGCAACGCCTCGAAGCCTGAGTGCATCTCGGCGGCGGCGCTGCGCGCCCACGCGCGCGCCACCCGGTCGGCGGGCCACACCTTGGGATGGTCCTGGGCCACGTATTCGACGATCGACAGCGAATCCCACACGGTGATGTCGCCGTCGTGCAGGCACGGCACTTTGCCGGTGGGCGAAAACGCGCGGAAGGCGGTCCAACTGGAGGAAGTGCCCGCCTGGAACGGCGTGAGCTTTTCCTCGAACGCAATGCCCAGCTCGCTCAACACGATCCACGGCCGCAACGACCACGAGGAGTAATTCTTGTTGGCGATGTAAAGCGTGTACATGCAACCCCCTTCGATTGATACAGACGCAGGACGATTTACGATTCGCAGGTTTGCTCGGCCGCCACCGCCTGCGCGGCAGGCTTGGCGGCGCCCTTGGCATTGGCCAGCGCAACGCCGCCCACGGTGATCGCGCCGCCGATCAAGGTCAGCCAGCCCGGTTTTTCGCCCAGCCATACCCAGCCGATCAGCACCGCGATCGGCGGCGAAAAGTAGATGAAGCTCGACACCTGCGCTACCGGCGCGCGCCGCAGCGCCGCGTTCCAGGCGAGATAACCGGCGAACGTCGGTGCGACGCCCAGCCACAGCAGCGCTGCGATATGCTTCCACGGCGCCAGCGCCAACGCGTGCGACAAGCCGAGTCCGAACGGCACCGAGCCCAGCGTGCCGGCGAAGAATCCGAACGCGGTCACGCCGATCACGTCGTTGCGCGCAAACAGCGGCTTCTGGCCCACGAAGAAGATCGCGCAGGCGATCACGCTGACCAGCACCAGCGCGGCCATCGGCTGAAACTTCACCTCCTTGCCGCTGGCCAGCACCACCAGCACCACACCCACCAGCGCCACGCCAAGGCCCAGTGCGCGGCGCGAGCTGATGCGCTCGCCGAGCCAGAACGCCGAGAGCGTGGTGGTGGCCGCCGGCACCAGCGCGATCAGGATCGCCGCGGTGCCGCTGGCGATGCGTGTTTCGGCTTCGTTGAGGCACAGGTGATACACCGTCAGGCCGACGACGCCGAGCACCGCCAACGGCAGCCAGTCGCGACGCTGCGGCAGCGGCGTGCGCTTGAACCACATCAAGCCGGCAAAGCACAGCGAGCCGATCGCCAGGCGCGCCAGGGCCACTTGCCCCGGCGTGAACGAAGGCAGCGCGTAGGCAATCGCCGCGTAGGCGGACGACCAGGTCAGCAAGGCGATGGCGATGTAAATCAGGGCACGCCCGTCCAGGCGCTCGGCGCTGTGCATGGGTCAATTCCGTGGGGAGGGAATGGTTCAAATCCTAGTCTTGCCCGAGTCACGGGTGAATAATGGTCCCGCAACCGCTCCGCTTGTTTCGCCATCGAACGGAATACAGATACACGCCATGACCTACGAATCGAAACCCGAATGGGACGCCAAGGATTGGCAGCTGCTGGAAGCCCTGCAGCACGATGCCCGCCTGGGCTATGCCGAACTTGGCCGCAAGGTGCGACTGTCGGCACCGGCCGTCGCCGAACGCGTCAAGCGCATGGAGGACGCCGGCGTGATCACCGGCTATCGCGCCGTGATCGATCCGAAACGACTAGGCTACGGCATCGAGGCGATGGTGCGGCTGCGCTGCGATGGCGGCATCTGCGCGCGCATCGGCAACATCGTGGCGGACGTGACCGAAGTACTCGATTGCCGCCGCCTCGCCGGCGAGGATTCGGCGCTGCTGCGGGTCGTAGCCATGTCGATCAGCCATCTTGAGGTGGTGCTCGATCGCCTGCTGAAAATCCATCCGAGCATCAGCACCACGACGCTGATCGTGCTGCAGACGCCGCATGCGAACCGCTCGATCACACGCGTGATGTTCGACGCCGCGCGCAAGCTGTCGGAAGACTGATGCGCCGGATCGCCTGACGGCAAGCCCCTTTGCACGGCTGGCGCAAAGGGGCTTGTGCGATCAGTGCTGGTTATCGTCTTTGCGCTTCGGCGGCGGCTGGTGTGTGTTGCCGTTGTTCTGATGCTGCGGCTGCGGGTGAGCCGGCGGCGCCGGATGTGCCTGCGGCTGCGGGTGAGGCGCGGGCGCATGCTGCGCGGGGGGTTGCGGACGCGGCGCGGGCGCGGCTGCCGGATGCGGCGGTTGCGGATGCGCCGGCTGCGCTGCCGGTGCGGGATGGGGCGCCGGGTGCGGTGCTTGCGGCGCGGGACGCGCTGCCGCCGGCTGCGCGTGAGGCATCGCCGCTTGCGTATGCGCCACCGCGGCAGGATGCGCGGGAGCCGCCGCATTCGCGGGCTGGTGCACGATGTTCGGGCGTGCCGCTTCGGTAACGTGCGGCGCTTGCGCCGGACGCGCCGCCTCCGGTGTGGCATGCGGCGCTGCTGCCGGCGCATAACCGGCATGGCTGAAGTTCGGCACGCTCATCGGCTGCCCTGCCGGATGCGGATGGGCAGCCTCGTTGCGGGCAAGATTATTGGGGACGTTGGTGGGCGCACCGTTGTTGAACGTGCGATGGTCATTGACGGTGTTGTAGCGGTTGTTGGTGACGTTGTTGATGGTGGTATAGCGGTTGATGACCGTGGTCGAGCGCGACACGTAGGTCTGATTGTTATAGACCACTGCCGGATGACGCCGGCCGCCGCCGTTGTAGCCGCCACCGCCACCGCCCCAGTTCATGCCCCACGAATGCCAGCCGCCGTGGTGGCTGTCGAGCAGGCTGCCGATGACGATGGCCGCCCCGAACGCCACCGCGCCCACCGCCACCACTTCACCGGTGCTGTAGCCGGGCTGCACGTACTGATAGCCGGGGTAGTAAGCCACGTCGCCGCCGTAGACGGTCTGCGGATCGTAGCTGGGCACGTACACCGCGTCGGGCTGTGCCGGTTCGATCTGGATGATCTGCCCTGGCGGCGGCACCACGTCCGGGCCGGCATACACCGGCGGCGCGCCGCTCTCCACATAGCCGCTCTGATCCTCGCTCTGCACGACCTGCTGCGCGGGCTGGGTGACCACTTGCTGCTGCGCGGAGCTGCGCAGGTTGCCTTGCGCCGCCGCGCGCTGGCGCATCACCTGGATGGCATTGAGCACGTCGGTGGGATCGTTGGCATAGGCCTGGCCCAGCGCGGTGGTCCACTGAACGTTCTGCGCCATCTGGCTCAGCACGGAGGGAAACTGCGTGAGGCCTTTCACGCTCGGATCCCAGCTCTGCGGCTGCACGGCGGCCTGCAGCAGGTCGCCTTTCAGATTGGGGTTCTGCGTGACCAGGTTTTCCGCCGCCGTGATCTGGTCCGGGTAGGTGGATCCGGCCAATACTTGCGCCACCAACTTGTCCGGGAACAGCGCGATCGGGGCGACCAGCTGATAAAGCTGATCGGCGCTCGGCGGCGTATAGGCCTGCTGCGCGGGCGCGGTGGACGACGAAGCCGGCGCGGTCGAGGACGCGGCCGGTGCGTTGCCGGCATTGGATGCCTGCTGGCTGCAAGCGGCCAGCACCAGCATGGTTGCGCAGAGGCCCGCGGCAATCGCCGGGCCGGTGGAATAGCGTTTGGTCACTGGGACACTCCTTCGTAAAACCCTGGCGGGTTGGCCGGTGCGCTCCCTGCGGCGTCATCCGGCCACGGATGAAAACGGCTGTGAGTATGCCTATGCCATGACGATAATTGGGCTAATGCGCGCTAAACGTTCCGCGCGTTTTGCCGCCATCGGGCAAACCGGTAAGCTCCGCGTCAGCCGCGCCACGGCGCATCGCCTCCTCCCGCCGTACGGGTAACCCGATCATGCGCACGATGTATCCCGAACTCGAACCCTATGCCACGCACCGCATCGCGGTGAGCGGCGGGCACACGTTGTACGTGGAGGAATGCGGCCATCGGCAGGGGCTGCCTGTAGTGTTCCTGCATGGCGGCCCGGGGGCGGGATTGTCGCCGTACCACCGCCGCTTCTTCGATCCGGCGCGCTACCGCATCGTGCTGTTCGACCAGCGCGGCGCGGGACGCTCCACGCCCTTCGCCGATCTCACCGACAACACCACCTGGCATCTGGTCCAGGACATCGAGACTTTGCGCGAACACTTCGAGATCGAACGCTGGATCGTGTTCGGCGGCTCGTGGGGTTCGACGCTGGCGCTGGCTTATGCGCAGACGCACCCAGAGCGCGTGCTCGGCCTGGTGCTGCGCGGCATCTTTCTATGCCGCCCCGAAGAAGTGCGCTGGTATTACGAGGAGGGCGGCGCATCCTGGATCTTGCCGGAAAAATGGCAACGCTACGCCGCCGCGATACCGCCGCAAGAGCGCGGCAACCTGCTTGACGCCTACTGGAAGCGCTTGACCTGCGACGATGAAAACGTGCGCCTGGATGCGGCCAAAGCCTGGGGCGCATGGGAAGGCGGCGGCATTACGCTGGAGGAAAGCCCGGAAACCGAGGCCAGCTTCGCCGCGCCCGAAGTCGCATTGAGCCTGGCACGCATTGAAGCGCACTACTTTCGCAACCATGCGTTTCTGCAGCCAAACCAGCTATTGCGCGATGTCCATCGCCTGCGGCACATCCCCAGCACTATCGTGCACGGCCGCTACGACATCATCTGCCCCGCGAAGAACGCCTGCGACCTTGCCGCCGCGTGGCCGGAAGCGCAACTGCGCATCGTGCTGGCCGGACATGCCGCCTCGGAACCGGCGATCGTCGATGCACTGGTCGACGCAACCGACCGCCTCGCCGACCGCTACTGCTGAGCCGGCGACGGCACCGCATCATTGGTACACATGCAAATGATTGAAGATCCACGCGTAATACGAACGCACCAGCCCCTTGTCCGCGCAATCGGCATACAGGCCGTTGCAGCGTTCGCGCAATGAGCTGAGCGCGGAGAAGTACGGATCCATCGGCAAGCCCGCCGCCTTGAGCACCATGCCCGGCAGGTGCGCGATATCCAGCATCGGGTAGGACGGCAACGGCGCGCCCGGCACGTTGCTCTTGATCATGTAGTAGGTGAGGTAATCCCGGTATGGCACCAGTGCCGGCGGCAGCGTGCGTTGCAGCTGGCGCATCTGGTCGTCGAACGAGGGCTGGTGATCGCCAAAATGCACCAGCATGGTCGGCTGCGCGCGATCGAGGAAATCGTGCTCCAGACCCTTCATCGCCGCATCTGAGTCGTGCAGGCGCTGCAGATAGGTATCGAAGTTCAACGCCGCGACCGGAGACAATCCTTGCAACAGGTTCTGGAACTGCTTGGGCAGGGTCGACATCGGATCGTCGTGCGGACCGTGCTGGTTGATGGTCAGGACCATGATGAAAACCGGCTGCCCCGGCTTCTTCAGCTTGTCGTACACGCGCTTGGCGGCGGCGAACATCTGGGCGTCGGTTTCGTCCCAGTCGTCCAGGCCCAATTCCGCCGCGCCGTAGAAATGATCGACGCCGTAGCCTTTGTATGCATCGCGACCGTTGAGGAACACGCCGTTGGTGGGATAGATCGCCACGGTGAGATAACCCAGCCGCTGCAACTGGCGCGGCAGCGAGTCGCGCACATGCGGCGCAAGCACGTAAGGCGCATACATGCCGCCCGGCCCGAAAATGTCCTGCGGCATGCCGGTGAGCGCGGCGAACTCGCTCACCCACGTGCCGCCGCCGAAGGTGTGCACGCGCATCACGCCGGTGCCGCGCGTACGCGCATCGGGCTTGAACATGTCCGGCTGGCATTCGGGCACCGTGCAATGCGCGTACGGCGCGGGATCGAAGGTGCTTTCTTCCAGCACCTGCACGATGTCCGGATACTGGCTGGGATCGACCGTACCCGGCGTCGCCGCCGTGGCGGTGGCCTGCCAGTCGCGCTCGGCCGCGTCATCGCCGGCCATCGCAGGCAGATGCACGCTCGAATCGCGCAGGTTGACGAAGAAATTGGTGAGCGCGGCATCGTCGGACATCTTTTCCCACGTGCCGCGCTCGTGCACCTTGGCGAAGGGACCGGAAGGAAGCAGGCACACCCAGAACAGCACCACGCACAAGGCCAACCCGCCCAGGCGCAAGAACGCCTGCGGCAACGCACGCCAATGCGCAAAGCGCCGGCGGTCGCACGACCACGCCAGCCACAGCACGATCGGCACGGCAATGCTCACGCAAATGCCCACGCTGTAGAGATTGGGATAGCGACGCAACGTTTCCAACAGACTGGAGCGCACGTAGTAGACGAAGTCCGCCGGCATCAGCGGCGATTCGAGGTACTCCTGCTTCAACACCGTGATCGCGCGCAGCAGCAGAAACAGGCCACCGCCCAGCACCAGCGCAAACGCCGCGCGCGCAAACACGAAAAAGGCGGCGCCGGCAACGCACACCATCAGCGCCAGCACAAAGCAGCGCTGCTCCAGCAAAGGCTCCTGCCAGGCGGTAAACCAGCAGCAAATGACAAAAAAAACCAGCGCGCAGACCGTAGTCGTGCGGTTTCGCGAAATGCGAAACGGAATCGACGGCATGGAAGAAATCCCCCTGGTGTGGCGCCATCTCACGGGACGGCGCTTCGTCTTGTGGTTGTCAACAGCTTGTCATTTTAGAGCCTTTTCACCAGCGATAGGCCTGCCGAAGACCCTGAACGATGCCGCATGGCCGGCCGATTCATGCCCCGTTCGCCTTCAGCCCGGCCATCCCCTCAACGCCGGCCGCGCGGCGACACTCGCCCGCGCCCTCCTTTCCGCCGGAACGCCTGCATCCGGCATGTCCGCAAATACCGCACGCTTGCCGGCACCGCCATCTACGCTTCGTACGCACCGATGCAAAGTCGATGCACTTCGTCGATCCACAAGGAAGAGGCTTGTGACTATCAACCCGCGATATGGCTCGCTTTCCGGCAACGACATCGCGCGCGCTCAACCGGCCCCAGCCGATACGGATGACTGCCCCGGCGAGACGACGCCCCAGCCGGCCGGCATAGCCGCTCAACAGTCGCCCTGGCAGACGCAGGCCGGACAAGGAAGCGCCGCGGCGTCCATCCGCGCGCAAAGCCCACCGCCCTACGATCCCGCCGCGAGGTATCGCAGCGGCGACACGGTGAGCATGAACGGCAAGGTTTATACGTTGATGATGGCCGCGGGAGCGCCCAAGATCATGGGCGTCGCGCCGGACACCGACGCGTCATTCGGCTCTAACCCCTGGTGGTACCAGGGCCAGGTCAAAAATTTTCATGATCCCTGGTCCAACAGTGCCACCGCGACACCCGCCTCGGCCGGTGAAAGCGCCAACGCCCAGCCGAACATCCGCGTCACGATGCACGCAAGCAAGGTTGTCATCGACATGCCCGTGCAATTCAGGGGCAGCGGATTGACGCCGCAGCGACAGGCCAGGATCACCAACGCGATCCAGAAAGCATGGAGCGGCCACTTCAGCCCCTACGACGTCACCACCAAAGTCACCACGCCACCGCCGAATGCGTCGCCAAGCCAGATCAATACGATTACCGTGCTGGACCAGCCCGGGTATTCGGTCACCGACAAGAACAACGTCACGCTGTATACGTCCGAACCAGGCCAATCGCCATATTCGAGGTCGCAGTTGGGATTTGTCGCCGCGCACGAAGCCGGCCATCTAATGGGCGAGCCCGATCATTACGCCTTGACCGACGTCAACGGCGTTGCCGGCCATGTCTCCGATCCCGGTTACGAAAACAACATCATGGGCGAAAAAGGCGGCATGGTCGATCAAAGGAATATCCAAAGCATCCTTCGGCGCACGTCGTAGCACTGCATGGGTAAGGCGACAGCGCATCGCGCGGCCACCGGCGACAGCTCGTTTTGCGCCGTTATTGGCGCAAAAAGCCCGTCGAAAGCAGCGAACAGTCATGCATATCTGTTAGCTTCATGCCCTGCTCGCCTTTCGCCGGAACCCTCATGCCGCTTCGTGACTGCCGTTCGACCGCTCTCGCCCTGGCCTTTTTGCTGGCCGGATGCGCAAGCCCCAAGCCGGCCGCACCGCCGCAGGCACCGGCGCAGCATCTGGCCGACGGCGTGCGCGCCGACGTGGCGGTGCTGGAAACCACAGACCTGCATTCGAACATCCTCAGCTACGACTACTACAAGCAGAAGGCCGACCCCACGCTGGGCTTCGAACGCACCGTGACGCTGATCCGCAAGGCGCGCACGCAGTTCACCAACAGCTTCCTGTTCGATGCCGGCGACACCATCCAGGGCAGCGTGCTGGCTGATTACCAGGCACAGGTGCAGAAGATCGATTGCACTCAGGAGCTGGCCATCTACAAGGCGATGGATGCCATCGGCTACGACGGCGGCACCATCGGCAACCATGAATTCAACTACGGCCTGCCCTATCTCTCGCAGGTCACCGGCACACCGATGAACGTGGACGGCGGCCGCACGCAAGCCTGCGCCGGCCCACACTATCCGCTGGTGCTGGCCAACGTGGACAGCGCGCGCGACGGCAAACCGATCTTCAAGCCGTGGACAATCATCGAGCGCAAGATTGCCGCCTTCACCCCGGACGGCAGCGAGCTTAGCGTGCCGTTGCGCGTGGCCATCATCGGCTTCACGCCGCCGCCGATCATGCAGTGGGACAAGCAGAACCTGCAGGGCAAGGTCACCGTCACCGGCGTGGTCGAGGCGGCGCGCAAATACATGCCCCAGATCCAGGCGCAGCATCCGGACCTGGTCATCGCGATCCTGCACGGCGGCTTGAATACATCGCCCTATACCAGCGACATGGAAAACGGTGGCTGGTACCTCGCCGGCGTGCCGGGCATCGACGTGTTGTTGCTGGGCCACGAACACGTCCAATTTCCGGGGCCTCGTTTCGCGCACATGCAGGATGTCGATGACCAGCATGGTTTCGTGCGCGGCGTTCCCGCCGTGATGGGCGGATTTTTCGGCAAGGACCTGGGCGTGATCCGGCTTGCGCTGGTGCGCCAGCACGGGCATTGGGTCATCGACAAGAGCAAGACCTTCAGCCAGGTGTGGCCGATCTGTCCGCCCTCGACGATCGCGGGCAAGCTCACCGTTTCGGCCGCTCATTGCGTGGCCGCCGATCCGCAGGTGTCGCTCGCCGTGGGCAAGGTGCAGCAGGCGGCGATCGACTACGTCAACACGCCCATCGGCCAAAGCAAGCTGCGCATGAGCACTTATTTCGCCGACGAAGGCGACATGAGCGCGCTGGCACCGGTCAATGCCGCGCAGATCGACTACACCAGACACGCACTGCCGGCCGTCCATCCGGAACTGGCCAACGTGCCGGTGCTCGGCTCGGCCGCGGCATTTCGAACCGGCTTCGGCGGCCCAGACGATTACACCGACGTCATGCCCGGTCCGCTGACGCTGCGCAGCGCGGCGGATCTGTATTTCTATCCGAACACGCTGACGGCAGTGAAACTCGATGGCGCGGGCGTCAAAGCGTGGCTGGAAATGTCGGCCGGACGCTTCAACCGCATCGACCCGAACGCAACCGGCGAGCAGCCGCTGATCAACGCGAAGTACGTCGGCTACAACTTCGACCAGATCCAGGGCGGCATCGCCTACGTGATCGACGTGTCCAAGCCGGTCGGCCAGCGCATAGTGAAGTTGACCTACCGCGGCAAGCCGATCGCGCCCTCGCAAACTTTTGTGGTGGTGACCAACAACTACCGCGCCAGCGGCGGCGGTCACTTCCCGGGCCTTGACGGCGGCAACGTGGTGCTGGCCGCGCCTGACGGCACGCGTGAGATCGTGGCGCGCTGGCTGCAGGCGCATCCTTCGCTCGATGCCAAGGATCTGCCGCCGGCCTCATGGCATTTCGCCCGGCTGAAAACGCGCGGCACGGTGGTGTTCACCTCGGCCAGCGGCAAGCAGGCCGTGGCGCAGGCCGATGGTCTGCACAACGTGCGCCAGCTGCGCGACAACGGCGACGGCACCGCCGTTTACGCCATCGACCTGTCGCACTGAAAGCCGGCAAAAGCCTGCCGGACCGGCCCGCCTCGCCTGGAAGGCCGGGGAGCGGCGGGGCGCCCATGCCTGTCGTGGGCACCCCCATCCGCCAACCCGGCAACACGTACTTTAGTTTCGCAAGCAACCATTGACAGCCGCTGCAGCGCACAACTAAGGTCGATCCCATGTCGCCACTTTTCACGCCAGCACGCATGCAACACACCCCGGCCAACGCCGGGCGTGCAAGCGTTTTTGCCGCGACGATCGCCACGTCCATTACCACCACTACCGGAACCGGTACGACCGGCTCTGGGTGGGTGTCCGTGCGCGAATAAGGTTTTTCACACGCAACGGCCCCCTCGACGAGGCGGGCCGGCCATCACCGAACCGCCACAGCGAAAGGGGTCTCTACCGGAGGCCGTCATGGACAGCTGTGCACCACTCATCGCCGAACACCCTCATCGCCTGCCGCCGATCCCGGCCGCCAGCACGCGCCGCCGCACGCTGGCACTCGGCCTGATCGGCCCCGGACGCGTGGGCGGCGTACTGCTGACCCAACTGCGCGCGGCGCAGGCACGGCTCGCGCGCGAAACCGGACTGGAGCTAAAGCTTCGCGGCGTCGCGGCGAGCCGCCGGATGTGGCTCGATTGCGACGACGCCGAACTCAATGCGCAACACGATGCGCAAACCTGGCGCCCCACCAATCTCGACGAATTTGCCGCCTATGTCCGCGGCGAAGATCAACACCACGCGATGCTGATCGACTGCAGCGCCAACGACGGCGTGGCCTCGCACTATCCGTACTGGCTTGCCTCGGGCCTGCACGTGGTGACGCCCAACAAGCTGGCCAGCAGCGGTCCGCTGTCGCGCTGGCAGGCGATTCGCGCGGCGAGCCAGCACGGCGGCCGCTTCCGCTACGAAGCAACGGTGTGCGCGGGCCTGCCGGTCGTGCAGACGCTGCGCGACCTGCTCGATACGGGCGACCAGCTGTTGTCGGTGGAAGGCATGTTCTCCGGCACGCTGGCATGGCTGTGCTGCCAGTTCGACGGCTCGCGTCCGTTCTCGCAACTGGTGCGCGAGGCGCATGCGCTGGGCTACACCGAGCCCGATCCGCGCGATGACCTTTCGGGCATGGACGTGGCGCGCAAACTGGTGATCCTGGCGCGCGAGGCCGGCTGGCCGCTGTCGCTGCCGGATGTTCCGGTGGAAAGCCTGGTACCTGCACCTTTGCAGGTGCTGCCGCTGGATGAATTCATGCAGCGGCTGGACGAACTGGACGCACCGATGGCCGCGCACCTTGCCGCGGCCCAGGCCGAGCGCGGCGTGCTGCGTCACGTGGCCAGCCTGGACCATCACGGCCGCGCCCAGGTGCGCCTGCAGGTATTGCCCGGCGCCCACCCCTTCGCGCATACGCGCCTGACCGATAACATCGTGCAATTCCGCACCCGGCGTTACTGCGATAATCCGCTGCTGGTACAGGGCCCCGGCGCCGGCCCGGAAGTGACGGCCGCGGGCGTGTTCGCCGATCTGCTGCGCATTGCCGAATCGCTGGAGGTGCGCGCATGAACGCTCCACTTGCCACGAAGTCCCACATGTCCGCGCACCCGCTCCAATCTGCCTGCGCCATCGCCTACGCCAGCGTGGGCAACGTGGGCGTGGGCTTCGATATCCTGGGCCACTGCATCGAAGGCGCCGGCGATCGCGTCGAAGTACGGCGTATCGATACGCCCACGGTGCGCATCGCCGGCATCCACGGCTGCGTGGACGTGCTGCCCACCGACGCGGCACAGAATACCGCCGGCATGGCCTTGATGGCGCTGCGCAAGGCGCTGGGCTTGCAGTACGGCTTCGAGTTGTCGTTGCACAAAGGCATTGCGCTCGGCTCGGGCATGGGTGGCTCGGCTGCTTCATGCGTCGCAGCGCTAGTGGCGGCGAACGCCTTGCTCGAGCGTCCGCTGCCGCGCGAAGCGCTGTATAACTTCGCGCTCGAAGGCGAAGCGGTGGCCAGCGGCGGTCGCCACGGCGACAACGTCGGACCGATGCTGCTTGGTGGCCTGGTGCTGGCCACCCGCGAGCGGCTGGTACGCGTTCCGGTGCCGCCGACCTGGCATTGCGCGCTGGTGCATCCGCATGCGGTGCTGGAAACGCGCAAGGCGCGCGCGGCCCTGGCCGGCGATTACGCGCTGGGCGAATTCGTCGCGCAATCGGCCAACCTGGCGCTGGTGCTGGCCGGCTGCTGGCGCGGCGACGCCGCGCTGGTGCGGGAAGGCTTGAAGGACGTGCTGATCGAACCGCGCCGCGCGCCGCTGATCGCCCATTTCGCACGCGTCAAGCAAGCGGCGCTCGATCACAACGCACTGGGCGCAAGCATTTCAGGCGGCGGTCCCAGCGTATTCGGCTGGTTCGAACACCGTGCCGAGGCCGAAGCGGCAGCCGATGCGATGTGCGCGGCGTTCGCCGAAGCGGGCCTGGATAGCGACCGCTTCGTCGCGCCGGTCGATGGCCCCGCTGCCGCATTGACTACTTCACCCGACGAGGACGACGCAGCATGAGCGTGGCGTTGCGATACTTGAGTACGCGTGGCACCGCCCGGGCAGCCACGCTGAGCGAAGCGATCGCCGCCGGGATGGCGCCGGACGGCGGCTTGTACGTGCCGGAGCGTCTGCCCGCACTGCTGCTGGAGCAATTCGACCCCGACGGCAACCTCGCCGATACCGCCGCAACGCTGCTGGCGCCTTTTTTTGCCGGCGATGCGCTGGCCGGCGAACTGCGGGCGATATGCGCCGAAGCGTTGACCTTTCCCACGCCGCTGCGCGCGTTGCCGCAGCATCCTAAAACCTCGTTGCTGGAACTGTTTCACGGCCCGACCGCGGCATTCAAGGATGTCGGCGCGCGCTTCCTGGCCGCCTGCATGCGCCGGCTGCGCGGCGATGGCGCGGCACCGCTGACCATCCTGGTGGCGACCTCCGGCGACACCGGCGCGGCGGTGGCCGCGGCCTTCCACCGCCAACCCGGCATCGAAGTAGTGATCCTGTATCCGGATGGCCGCGTGTCGCCGCGCCAGGCGCATCAGCTCGGCTGCTTGGGCGACAACGTGCATGCACTGCGCGTGCAGGGCCGTTTCGACGATTGCCAGCGCATGGTCAAGGCCGCCTTGAACGATCCGGCGCTGCAGGCGCAGGTACCGCTTTCTTCGGCCAACAGCATCAGCCTCGGCCGACTGTTGCCGCAGATGAGCTATTACGCGCACGCGGCGGTCGCACGCTGCCGCGAGCGGCGCGAACCGCTGAACCTGATCGTGCCGACCGGCAACCTGGGCAATGCGCTCGCCGCGCAATGGGTGCGCACAACGGGCTTGCCGGTGAGCCAGATCAAGCTGGCCTGCAACGCCAACGCCACGCTGCCCGATTTCTTCGCCGGCCACGACTACGCCCCGCGCGAGGCCCTCGCGACACTGGCCAATGCGATGGACGTCGGCGCACCCAGCAATTTCGAGCGCCTGCGCTGGACGCTGCCCGACAACACTTTGCTGCGCGCGCAGATCCAGGCGCAAAGCGTGGACGACCGCACCATCAGTACGACGATCGCCACGCACGCGCGCGAACACGATGAAGTGTTCTGTCCGCACACCGCCACCGCCATGCATCTGCTGGACCAACTGCGCGAGGCCGGCAACCAGGCGCCCTGGACGGTGGTTGCCACCGCGCACCCGGCGAAGTTCGAAAGCGTGGTCGAGCCCTTGATCGGACGGCCGGTGGAGGTTCCCGTCGCGCTGGGCGCGATGCTGCAGCGCCCGTCCTCGGCCGAGGCGATGGCCGCCGAGGACGATGCCTTGCGTCGCTGGCTGCTCGAACGGGCGACGCGCAAGGCGCCCGTGCTCTCCTGAACGCAGGCGCGCCGCGCAGACTTGCCGCCCCGCCGGGCGGCATCGGTCAATCGAGCATCTGCAGAATCTGCGCGGTACTGCGCACGCGGCCCAGGCGCGGGAAAATGTTTTCCACTGCGAAGCCGTGCTGCTGGCCGTTGTGCGCGCTCATCGCATCCTCGGCGAACACCAGGTTAAAGCCGATTTCCCACGCGTTGCGCGCGGTCGATTCCACGCCGATGTTGGTGGAAATGCCGCCGAGGACGATGTGCTCCACGCCGCGGCGGCGCAGCTGCAATTCCAATTCCGTGCCGTAGAACGCGCCCCACTGGCGCTTGACGATGCGGATATCGCTGTCGGTCACGCCCAAGGCTTCGGGGAACTCCCACCAATCGGCCGGCAGCGTCGTCCCCGACATCGGCCGGTCCACCAGCTGGCGCGGCGCATCGCCGCCATCGGCCGACCAGCCCACTCGCACCAACGCCACCGGTGCATGCAACTGGCGAAAACGCGCGGCCAGCGCACTGGCTTTGTCCAGCACGTCGGCGGCGGTATGCGGGCCGCCTGCAAACGGTAGGATACCCTTCTGCAGGTCGATCAGAACCAGCGCCGTTTTGCCTGGGTCCAGCTTGTCCATCGGCTTCTCCATCAGAGTTAGGTGAGGACATCCTCACTTTGGAGTTTATGAGGATGCCCTCACAAAAATCAAGCGCGCCGAAACCGTCCGAGGGCCGCCGCGTACCGCAGCGGCAGCGCGGCCGCGAGCGCGTGGCGGCGCTGCTGGAAGCGGCTGCCGCATGCTTTGTCGAAAAGGGCTACGAGGCGGCCACGATGACCGAGGTGGCCGCCCGCGCCGGGGCGGCGATCGGTTCGCTATACCAGTTCTTTCCCACCAAGGAAGTGCTGGCGCAAGCGCTGGTGGAGCAATACGGGCAGGCGTTCCACGCGGCCATCGAAAAGCTCGCCGCGCAGTCGCTGAACGTGAGCATCGACGAACTCGCCGCGCAGTTGAGCACGTTCCTGATTGTGTTCCGCCGGCGCCACCCGGCCTTTGTGATCCTGGTGGAATCGGGCCCCGCGCCGGCCGCCGACGGCATGGCGATACGGCGTGCCTTCCGCGCCCAGCTGCAAGCCTTGCTGACGCAGCGCGCGCCGGAACGTTCGGCCGATGAGATGCACGCCGCCGCCGTGGTGGTGCAGCAGATGATGAAGGCAGCGGTGGCGATCCATGCCGAGCCGGGGATGCCCGGCCGCCAGGCCGCGCAGGCGCAACTGCAGCGCGCCATGCAGTTGTATCTGCATGACGTGCTGGAAACCTAAGCCGCCCTTAACCGCCTTTGCTGGGATATGTCTGGAAGCCGCCGCTCTGCTGCTGCGGCGGCGGTGGCGGCTGCGTGCCGCCCTGCACCGGCGGCGGCGCGGATGGCCCCACCACGCGATTGCCGCAGTAATAGGCTTCCCACGGCTGCGAGCCGTCCACCGGATCGGCCAGCGGCTTGATCGTGTCCGCCTTCATGTCGAGGGCGCTGTTGCGTGCCTGCACCTGCAGTTCGTCGCGCACTTTGATGTCGTTGCGGTCGTAGGGTCCAACGTGATCGGTCACCGAAACGGTGATCTTGCCCAGGTCGTGGCAATTGGAGACATCGCCGCTCCATGCGGTGCGAACGTTCTCCGAACCGGGTGCAGGATTGATGCCCCAGGTACAACCGCCAAGCAGCACGACAGTTGCGAGCAGCAGGGTCTTGCGCATGAGTAGCTCCGTGTATAGGCGGGGAAGTGCGGATGATGCGGCGATGCATTGGATCGTAACGCTTTGGTGCCCGCCATCCCCGAACGCAGGCTTAGCGCGCCTGTCCGGACACTGTCCGCTGGCGGGCACGCACTGTCCGCGGACAAGCCGGCGCACGCCGACGTTCAAAAATAAACATTTATATATCAATATTTTAGGAAAAAATGCCGGGCTGGCACAGGGATTGCTCCGGACAGGGCGAGGACCTTCCCGTCCAAACGCAAGGAGAACGGACATGAAATTCGAGACCATGGTTCTACGCAGCCTTTTCGTCGCCTGCATGCTGGTTTGCGGACTGATCCTGGCCGGCATGGTTACCGCCAAGCCCGCGCCGGTGCAGTTGGCCAACAGCAGCCGCGTCAGCACCCTGCTCGCCTCCGCGCCCAGCCATTGCGCGCTGCCGATGGCCCGCGAAATCGCCTGCCCGGGTAGTCTGGGCTGATCGCAAGACGCGATCGCCCTCGCCGTCGGATAATGGCGGCATGCTGCATGTCATCCTGTTCCGCCCCGAAATTCCGCCCAATACCGGCAACGTGATCCGACTGTGCGCCAACACCGGCGCCAGCCTGCACCTGGTGCGCCCGCTGGGCTTCGAGCTTGACGATGCGCGCTTGAAACGCGCCGGCCTGGATTATCACGAGTACGCCCGCGTGGCGGTGCACGACCATCTGGACGCCTGCCTGGCGGCGATCGGCCATCCGCGCGTGTTCGCCTTTTCCACGCGCGGGCGCACCCGGCACGTGGATGCGCGCTTCGGCGAGGGCGACGCCTTGCTGTTCGGCTGCGAGACCGCCGGCCTGCCGGGCAACGTGCTCGACGCGTTGCCGCCGGAGCAACGCCTGCGCCTGCCGATGCGCGCGGACAGCCGCAGCCTCAATCTTTCCAACAGCGTGGCCGTGGCCGTCTATGAAGCATGGCGGCAGCTGGGCTTTCCCGGTGCCGTGGCGTTGTGATCGCAACGGTTAGGGCAGGTGCATGACGCGGGCGGCTACAATCGCGCTATGAATGCCGCCCCGTCCTCATCTGTGCTACCGCAGCCGCTGCGCCAATTGGCCGGCCGTGCGCTGGAAACAGCGCTCAATCATGCGCTTTCGCTCGATCCCGATACCCAGGCCAGGCTCGCCGCGCTCGATGGCCGCAGCGTGCAGCTTGAGCTGCGCGGGCTCGATCTGGCGCTCGCCGTCACCGTGCAAGGCAGCCGCGTGAAAGTGGGTCCCGCGCCGGCGTCCAGCGATCTGCGCGTGGCCGCCACACCCGGCAGCCTGCTCTCGGTGCTGCTACGCCGGCACAGCGACGGCGTATCGCCCGGCAAGGTGGATATCGCCGGCGATGCCGAACTCGCGCGGCGACTGGAAAAACTCGCCAGCGGTTTCGCGCCCGATGTCGAGGAGGCCTTTACGCGCACCTTCGGCGATGTGCTGGGCGTCCCCATCGCCGCGGCCGTGCGCCGCGGCCTGGCGCACGCGCGCGACACCGCCACGCACCTGGGCCAGGACGGCGCCGCGTGGCTGCGCGACGAATCGCGCATCGCGCTGGCGCCGGGCGAAGTGGAAGCCTTCCTCGACGATGTGGATCACCTGCGCGAACGCACCGAACGCCTTGAAGCGCGACTTGCCCGACTGGAACGCGCACACCAGGGAACGGCTCCGTGACGCCGCTACGGGCAGTGCCGGGCCTGTTACGCGTGGCGATGGTCCTGTTGCGCTACCGGTTGGACGAACTGGTCGACGCGACGCATCTTTTCCGTCCCTTGAAACTGGTGCGTCCGCTGCTGGGACGTCCGGCGGTGGATGTGCGCCCGCTCTCGCGCGGCGCGCGCATCCGGCTGGCGCTGAACGAACTGGGCCCGATTTTCGTCAAGGCCGGCCAGGTGCTGTCCACGCGCCGCGACCTGGTGCCGGACGACATCGCCGACGAACTGGCGCTGCTGCAGGACCAGGTACCGCCTTTCCCAGGCGAACAGGCGCGCGACATCGTGCAGCGCGAATTGAAGGCGCCGGTGGAAGCGCTGTACGGCAGTTTCGATTCGGTCCCGCTGGCTTCCGCATCGATCGCCCAGGTCCATCCGGCGACACTGAAAGACGGACGCTCGGTGGTGGTGAAGGTGCTAAGGCCGCGCATTGATGAGCGCATCGCGCGCGACGTGCGCTTGTTGCACTCGCTCGGCGAACTGGCCCAGCGCTGGCATCCCAACGCGGACAAGATCCGCCCGCTCGACGTCGTGATCGAAGTCGAGAAAATGCTGGAGAATGAGCTGGACCTGCAGCGCGAAGGCGCCAACGCCAGCCTGCTGCGCCGCAATTTCGCCAGCGGCGTGGACCTGTACGTGCCCCAGGTGCATTGGGAACTCACCAGCGCGCGGGTGCTGACGCTCGAACGCGTGTCGGGCGTGAGCTGCGACGACATCATCGCGATCGACGCGGCCGGCATCGATCGCAAGAAGCTCGCCGCCAAGGGCGTGCGGTTGTTCTACGAGCAGGTATTCCGCGACAACTTTTTCCACGCCGATGCGCATCCGGGCAACATCTGGGTCGATCCCACGCGCATCGACGAGCCGCGCTTCATCGCGCTGGATTTCGGCATCATGGGCTCGCTGCCGGAAGCGGATCAATACTGGCTGGCGCAGAATTTCATCGCCCTGTTCGAGCGCGATTACGCGCGCATCGCCAAGCTGCACATCGATGCCGGCTGGATGCCCGCCAGCATCCGCCTGGACGAACTGGAAGCGGCTGTGCGCACCGTGTGCGAGCCGTACTTCACGCGTCCGCTGTCGCAGATCTCGCTGGCCGAGCTGGTGGTGAAGCTGTTCCAGACCGCGCGGCGTTTCGAGCTTACCCTGCAGCCGCAGCTGATCCTGCTGCAAAAAACCCTGCTCAACATCGAAGGCGTGGGCCGCATGCTCGATCCGGATATCGACATCTGGGCGGTGGCGCATCCGGTGCTAAAGCGCATCCTGCGCGAACGCTACAGCCCGTTGCGCACGCTGCGCGAGATCAGCAAGCGCGTGCCGGAGTGGTTCCACAACGCGCCGCAGCTACCCGAACTGGTGCGCAACGCGTTGCGCCAGGTCGCGGTAGGCGAGCAGCAGGTGCTGGCCGACGCCGACGAACTGATGCACCAGCGCCATCTGGTGCGCCGCATGCTCACTGCGATCGGCGCCGGCATGTTCGGCGCGACGCTGATCATCTGCGCCACGGTCATGTGGACATTCGCGCCGCAACACGGCCTCTGGCCGCCGCTGTGCCTGGGTGCGGCGGGCCTGGCGTCCTTTGCGTTCGGCTGGTGGCGTCGATGACGCTTGGGCGCCTCCCCCTGCACGCCGGGGAGTGAGCAGGTGGCGTGATGCTTGAAATCCTTTATCGCGACGATGCCCTGATCGCCGTAAACAAGCCCGCCGGTCTGGCCGTGCATCGTTCCAAGATGGTCGGCAATGCCGAGGTATTTCTTATCGACCTGCTGCGCGAGCAGGTGGGCGGCACCGTGTACCTGGCCCATCGCCTGGACCGCGCCACCAGCGGCGTGCTGCTGATCGCACGCTCCACCGAAGTGGCCGCCGCGCTGGGCGAGCAGTTCATGGGCCGTGACGTGCACAAGCAATACCTGGCGGTGGTGCGCGGCTGGCCGGAGCCTGCGCAAGGCATGATCGACTATGCCCTGCCCGGCGCGCGCCAGACCGGCCCGCGCCGCGACGCGCGCACCGATTACCGGCGACTGGCCACGGTCGAAGTACCGATCGCGCTGGGACGCTATCGGCAGCAGCGTTATGCGCTGGTGCTGGCCGAACCGCAGACCGGGCGCTTCCGCCAGATCCGCAAGCACATGGCGCACATCCACCACCCGGTGATCGGCGATTGCCAGCACGGGCGCAGCGATCACAACCGTCTCTACAAGCAGTATTTCAGCTGCCATCGCATGCTGTTGCACGCCTGGCGCCTTAACATTCGCCACCCCGTGGACGGCCGGCCGATGGCGCTGGAAGCACCGTTGGACGAGGCCTACCGCGCACTGCTCGAACGCTTCGGCTGGCAGCTTCCCGCCGCCCCATCCATAAGCCTCTCGCCGACCAGCTAAACTGCGCGGCATGTTGCAGTTAAGCCGATCCATCGTCTTGCCGGAATCGGAGCTGGTTGTGCGCTTCCTGCGCGCGGACGGCCCCGGTGGCCAGCACGTCAACCGCACCGAGAGCGCGGTCGAATTGCGTTTCGACGTGCTCCACTCGCCCTCCTTGCCCGAGGAGGTGCGGGCGCGCCTGCTTGCGCGTCGCGACCGGCGCCTGACCGACGAAGGCGTGCTGGTGATCCAGGCGCGCCGTTTTCGCGACCAGGGCCGCAACCGCGAAGACGCGCGCGAGCGGCTGGCGGAGATTGTTCGCGGGGCGCTGCAAGCGCCCAAGCAACGCATCGCGACCAAGCCCACGCGCTCCTCGCAACAGCGGCGCCTGGACGGCAAGCAGCAACGCGCCAAACTCAAGCAGACCCGTTCGCGCGCCTGGAGCCACGAGTGAGCCAACCCATGCTTCCGGCCGTGCCGGCGCAAGCCCCCAAGCTCAACAGCCGCTTCTGGCCCTGGCTGATGCGCGGCCTGCTGCGCCTCTCCGGCTGGCGCCTGCTGGGAGCGCTGCCGGATCTGCCCAAACTGATCATCATCGGCGCCCCGCACTCCTCCTACTGGGATGGCGTGTGGGGACTGATGATGAAGATCGGCTTGGGCATCAACGTCAACATCATGATCAAGCGCGAGGTGCTGGACGGCCCGCTGGGCATCATCCTGCGTCCGATCGGCCTGATCCCGATCAACCGCAGCGCCGCACTGAACGTGGTTGGCCAGATGGTGGTGCGCTTTGAGGAACACGAACGGATGTGGCTTGGCATCACCCCCGAGGGCACGCGCAAGCACGTCAAGCAGTGGAAGTCGGGCTTTCTGCGCATCGCGCGCGAGGCGAACGTGCCGGTGCAGACTGTCTTCATCGACTATCCCAGCAAGACATTCACGCTCGGTCCGCTGATCCACGCCAGCGACGACCCCGATGCGGACATGGCCGCCATTCGCGCACTATTCCGGCCGTATCGCGGCAAGCATCGCAACACCGAATGACTGTGCGCCTTTGCATGCGCGGCGCACGCGCGTGACCGGCTAGGCCCAAGGCCGCCGATCCGGCTCAGCGCTCGGAGTGGCCCGGCTCGTCGTAGTCGCGATGGGTCAGCAGGCCCGGACGGATCAGGTCGATGAAATTGCGCGCTTCCGCGCTCAGAAACTTGCCCTTGCGCATCACCACGCCGTAGCTGCGTTGCGGGAAATACTGGCGCATGTTACGCACGGCCAGGCGCGTGCGATCGGCATCGGTGATGCAGATGCCGGTGACGATGGAGATTCCCAAACCCATCGCGACGTACTCCTTGATCACCTCCCAGCCGCCGACTTCGATCGCCACCTGGTAGGGCACCTGGCGCTGCTGAAACACCAGGTCCACCAGCCGGTAGGTGGACAGGCGCTGCGGCGGCAGGATCAAACCGTAGGGCGAGAGGTCTTCCAGCGTCACCGACTGCTTGTGCGCCAGCGGATGATCCGGCGGCATGATCAGCATCGGATCGTAGTGATAGACCGGTGCCCAGGCGATGTCGTTGGGCACGTCGAGCATCGAGCCCACCGCGAAGTCGGCCTCGTCCGCGCGCAACAACGCCATGCCGTCCTTGCCGGTGACATTGGCCAGTTGCAATTGCACGGCCGGGTAGCGTTCGCGGTAGCGCCGCACCCATTCGGGCAGCAGGTACTGGATGGTCGAACTGCCGGCCGCGATGGTGAGGCGGCCGGTCTGCAGGCCCTTGACCCTGGCCTGGAAGTCGCGATCCAGGGTTTCCCAGCCCTCCACCAGCGGGCGGGCCAGCTCGTACAGCGCCTCGCCCGCATCGGTGAGGTTGATGCGCCGGCGGGTGCGTTGCAGCAACGCCACCCCCAATTCGCGCTCCAGCGCCTGTAACTGCAGGCTGATCGAAGGCTGGGACAGGTACAGCGACTCGGCGGCGCGGCTGAGCGTGCCCAGCTTTACGGTGGCGACAAAGGCGCGCATCTGCTTGAGGCGATTGCCTTTGTAGTAATAGCGGCCACCCTCGGCCTGGCGGGCTTCTTTGGGAGCCCGCCGGGCGGCTTTGCCTGGCACTTTTTTTGTCATGTTCGGCGTTTGGTCAGACTTTTCATGACAGCTAGCTCAATACGTTAGCGTATGTATTGAATTTTACAATATCAAAAATTGAAACATTTGTTTTGTCAAATCGATATCCGCTGACTAGCTTGCGCACCAGGCCCAAGGTGGAGAAGCACATGGCAGTACCCAGCGAAAAAATCGTCAGCCAGCCGGTCGAGATCCTCGCCAAGACCGCCGGCTATGCGCACATCCTGACCCCGGAGGCCCTGGCCTTCCTGGCCCGGCTGCACCGCTTCGCCGAACCGCGGCGCCAGCAGCTGCTGCAAGCCCGCCGCCAGCGCCAGGCGCGCTACGACATGGGCGTGCTGCCCGATTTCCGTGACGACACCCGGGCGATCCGCGAGTCGGACTGGAGCGTGGCCCCGATCCCGGCCGCGCTGCAGGACCGTCGCGTGGAGATCACCGGCCCGGTCGAGCGCAAGATGATCATCAACGCGCTGAACTGTGGCGCGAAGGTGTTCATGGCCGACTTTGAGGATTCCTCCGCGCCGAGCTTCGCCAATCAGCTCGATGGCCAGCTCAACCTGCGCGACGCGGTCAACGGCACGCTGCAGTACCGTTCGCCCGAGGGCAAGGACTATCGCGTCGGCGACAACCCGGCGGTGCTGGTGGTGCGTCCGCGCGGCTGGCATCTGCCGGAGCGGCACCTGCGCGTGGACGGCCAGGTCATGGCCGGCGCGCTGGTCGATTTCGGCCTGTACGCCTTTCACAACGCCAGGGCGCTGCATGCCCGCGACCTGGGCCCCTACTTCTACCTGCCCAAGCTTGAAGCGATGGAAGAAGCGGCGTTGTGGGACGACGTCATGGCGCTGGCGGAAAACGAGCTGGACCTGCCCAACGGCACGATGAAAGCCACTGTGCTGATCGAAACGCTGCCGGCGGTATTCCAGATGCACGAGATCCTGTACGCACTGCGCGGGCGCGCGGTCGGCCTCAACTGCGGTCGTTGGGATTACATCTTCTCGTACCTGAAAACCCTGCGCAGCCATCGCGACCGCCTGCTGCCCGACCGCGGCCAGGTGGTGATGACGGTGCCGTTCCTGAAGACCTATTCGGAACTGCTGATCCAGACCTGCCATCGCCGCGGCGCCTTCGCGATGGGCGGCATGGCCGCGCAGATTCCGATCAAGGGCGACGACGACGCCAACGACAAGGCCATGGCCAAGGTGCGCGCCGACAAGCTGCGCGAAGTGCAGGCCGGCCACGACGGCACCTGGGTGGCGCATCCCGCGCTGGTGCCGGTGGCCAAGGACATCTTCGACCGCCACATGCCCGAGCCGAACCAACTGCACGTCAAGCGCGAGGATGTTCGTGCCGATCGCGATGCGCTGATCGCGCCTTGCAGCGGCACCATCAGCCGCGCCGGCTTCGACAACAACGTGGAAGTGGCGCTGCGCTACACCGCCGCGTGGCTGGAAGGCCTGGGCTGCGTGCCGATCCACAACTTGATGGAGGACGCGGCCACCGCCGAAATCGCGCGTGCCCAGCTATGGCAATGGCTGCATCACGGCGCGCTGGAATTTCCCGATCACGCGCCGATCGACTTTGCGCTGTTCAACCACGCACTGGCCACCCACGCGCATCGCTTGCGCGAAAGCACCCTGCCCGGCGCACGCCGCGCCGAAGATGCGGCCAGGCTGCTGTCGGCCATGACGCATGCCGATCAGCTCGGCGACTTTCTCACCCTTCCCGCCTACGAGCAGCTCGCCTGAGCGCGCGCGCAACGATCCATCACGGAGCACACCCCATGAAACACACACTGCCCACCGCCGAACAGATTGCGCTGGATTGGAAAAACAACCCACGCTGGAACGGCGTACGCCGCAACTACAGCGCCGAGGATGTGGCGCGTCTGCGCGGCACCGTCAGCGTCGAGCATTCGCTGGCGCGCCGCGGCGCGGAACGCTTGTGGAAATCGCTGCACAAGGAAGATTTCGTCAACGCGCTCGGCGCGCTCACCGGCAACCAGGCCATGCAACAAGTAAAGGCCGGTTTGCAGGCGATTTATCTCAGCGGCTGGCAAGTCGCGGCCGATGCGAACGTCGCGGGCGAGATGTATCCGGACCAATCGCTGTATCCGGCCAATTCGGTGCCCCTGGTGGTCAAGCGCATCAACAACACGCTGCTGCGCGCCGACCAGTTGCATCACGCCGAAGGCAAGGATGAGATCGACTGGATGGTGCCGATCGTGGCCGACGCGGAAGCCGGTTTCGGCGGCGTGCTCAACGCGTTCGAATTGATGAAGGCGATGATCGAGGCCGGTGCCGCCGGCGTGCATTTCGAGGATCAGCTGGCCGCGGTGAAAAAGTGCGGCCACATGGGCGGCAAGGTGCTGGTACCCACGCGCGAAGCGGTGGATAAATTGAACGCCGCGCGCCTGGCCGCGGACGTGCTCGGCGTGCCGACCTTGCTGGTGGCGCGCACCGATGCGGACGCCGCGGATCTGCTTACCTCCGACATCGACGAAAACGATCGGCCCTTCACCACCGGCGAGCGCACCGTGGAAGGTTTCTTTCGCGTACGCCCCGGCCTGGACCAGGCCATCAGCCGCGGCCTGGCCTACGCGCCGTACGCAGACCTGGTGTGGTGCGAAACCAGCAAGCCGAACCTGGACGAAGCGCGCAAATTCGCCGAGGCGATCCACGCCAAATACCCGGGCAAGCTGCTTGCCTACAACTGCTCGCCAAGCTTCAACTGGAAGAAGAACCTGGACGACGCCACCATCGCAAAGTTCCAGAAAGAACTGGGTGCGATGGGCTACAAGTTCCAGTTCATCACGCTGGCGGGCTTCCACAGCCTCAACTACGGCATGTTCGACCTCGCCCACGGCTATGCGCGCCGCCAGATGAGCGCGTTCGTCGAATTGCAGGAGAAGGAATTTGCCGCCGCCGAACGCGGCTTCACCGCCGTCAAGCATCAGCGCGAAGTGGGCACCGGCTACTTCGATGCGGTGACGCAGGCGATCCAGCAGGGCCAGTCTTCAACCACGGCACTGAAGGGATCGACCGAGGAGGCGCAATTCCACCGCGCCAGCGCCGCGTAAATACGGCTCCAACGCACGCGGGGAGATGGCACACGCCCCGCAGGCGGCACGCCCGCCGCCACCACGCCCTCCCCTGCCTGCAGGGGAGGGTTCAACCATCCAGCAACAAGCGCTGCCCGTGCCTGACGACCAACGCGTCACCATCGAAGTCGGCCGGAACGTTCGATAACCGAACGTGGATGAAGTCCAGCGGTACCTAATCGGCCACCAGCGACAAGCGCCGATACTGCAAGGCCTCGGCCAGATGCGTCAGATCGAGCGCCGCCGCGCCGCCGTCGAGATCGGCGATGGTACGCGCCACGCGCAGCGTGCGATGGTACGCGCGCGCGGACAAACCCAGCCGCTCCAGCGCGGCATCGAACCAGCGACGCTCGCTGGGTCCCAGCGCGCAATCGCGTTCCAGCTCGCGCGTACTGATCTCGGCATTGGAGCGCCCTGCGCGCGCCAGCGCATGTTGGCGCGCACGAATGACCCGGGCGCGCACCGTGGCCGAATTCTCCTCGTGCGTGCTGCGCGGCGTGCTCAGTTCCGCTAGCGGCACGGCCGGCACTTCCACGCACAGATCGATGCGGTCCAGCAGCGGGCCGGAGATACGCGAGCGGTAGCGCGTGACCTGGTCCGGCGTGCAGCGGCAGCGTTGGCGCGCGTCGCCCGCGTAGCCGCACGGGCACGGATTCATGGCTGCGACCAGCTGGAATTGCGCGGGAAACGTAAGCTGCCGTGCGGCACGCGAAATCAGGATCTCGCCCGACTCCATCGGCTCGCGCAGCACTTCCAGCACATGCCGGCTGAATTCGGGTAGCTCGTCGAGAAACAGCACGCCGTTGTGGGCCAGCGAAATTTCGCCCGGCCGCGGTTGCGAGCCACCACCGACCAGGGCCACGGCGGAGGCGGTGTGGTGCGGTGCGCGAAACGGGCGGCAGCGCCAGCGCGCGGGATCGACCGCCTGACCGGCCACGGACAACACCGCGCAGGTTTCCAGCGCCTCCGGTTCGCTCAGCGGCGGCAGGATGCCCGGCAGGCGTTCGGCCAGCATGGTCTTGCCGGTGCCGGGAGGGCCCATCAGCAGCATGTGGTGCCCACCGACCGCTGCGATTTCCAGCGCGCGCCGCGCCTGCAGCTGGCCGCGCACGTCGATCAGGTCCGGGCCGTCGTCATCGTTGCTCAACGTCAGCGCCGATGTCGGCGGCGGCAATTCGTGCACGCCGCGCAGCCAGCCGCAGACATCGGTAAGCGTATCGGCCACCAGCACATCGACTTCCGGAATCAGCGCCGCCTCCTGGGCGTTGCCCCGCGGCACGACTACGCGCCGCCCGCGTGCCCGCGCGCGCAGCAGCGCCGGCAACACGCCCGAGACCGGGCGCAAATGGCCTGAAAGCGCCAGCTCACCCAGAAATTCGCAATCGTCGAGCTTTTCGCGCGGAACCTGATGCCCGGCGGCCAGAATGCCCAGTGCGATGGCCAGGTCGAAACGGCCGCCGTCCTTGGGCAGCTCGGCCGGGGCCAGGTTTACCGTCACCTTGCGGTTGGGATATTCGAACGCGGCGCTCTGGATGGCCACGCGCACGCGATCGCGCGCTTCGCGTACGGCAGCTTCGGGCAGGCCCACGATGCTGGTGCTGGGCAGGCCGCCGGAAAGGTGCACTTCCACCATCACCTGCGGCGCGGAGACACCCTCCTGGGCACGGCTTAATGTGACGGCCAGGCTCATGGAAGACGGGGGCACCAACGTGACGCCGGGGAGTCGCTGCTGCGGCGGTCCATCGGGCGACTCCATATCATCAGGGGCGGAAAAACGGCCGCCCCCGACTCTTTGGGGTGATGGTGACAAATCGGGGGCGGCTACCGGAACTGGCTATGTCCCGCGAGGTGACATGCCGGCTTCCAGCTCCGCCACGCGCTTTTCGAGCTCCTCGACCCTGGTGCGCGTACGCGCCAATACCTGGGCCTGAACATCGAACTCCTCTCGGGTAACTAGCTCGAGACGGCGCAGTCCTTGCGCCAGGATATCGCGAAAATTGGCGCGCAAATCCGTATGCGCGTCTGCCAGCCCTGGCGGCACCAACGACACAAGTCGATGGACAATTTGATCGATATCCTGCCTGCCGTTCATGGTAGGCACCTCGAACTCGTCAGGGTGAAGTCTATGTAGAAGTTGCAAAGGGATACCATCAGCCTGCTCCATCAAAGTTTGTAGGCATTTTCCTACACAAGGGGACAGGCTGCGGCGAGCAAGGCAAAATGCAGGCTTGGCAACCCGTGGCCGGGACCCATCGGCCCGACGAGGAAGGAAATCCTATGAAATTGGTGGTGGCAGTCATCAAGCCGTTCAAGCTGGACGACGTCCGCGAGGCGCTGGCCGAGGTCGGGGTGCAGGGCATTACCGTGACCGAGGTAAAGGGTTTCGGCCGCCAGAAGGGCCACACCGAGCTCTACCGGGGCGCCGAATACGTGGTCGACTTCCTGCCCAAGATCAAGCTGGAAGTGGCCGTCGCCGACGACCAGCTGGAGCGGGTGGTCGAAGCCATCACCCAGTCGGCGCGCACCGGCAAGATCGGCGACGGCAAGATCTTCGTCAGCAGCCTGGAGCAGGTGATCCGCATCCGTACCGGCGAGCTGGACCACGACGCGCTCTGATCACGGCGCCAGCTCCGGCCGGCTGCGCAGCAGCCGCTGGTGATGGATCAAAAGACCCGCGTAATAACAGATGTAATAAGCCACGAAGATGCCGAAGATGGCCAGGGTCAGCGGGCTCTGGCCCATCGCCGGCCCCTGCGCGGGCGGCGTGGCGCCGGTGGGATCCTGCATTTGCGGGAACAGCACGGAGAAGCGCCACAGCAACCGGCCCAGGAACAGCACCGTAACCAGCGCGCCCACATAGGGGTTGGGCACGTAGCAATCCCCTTTCGCGGGGTCCACGATGAAGCGGCTCAGCCGCAGTCCGACCAAGCCCAGCACCAGACCGGCCACCAGGCCCCCGGCCAGCCCCTCGATGAGCCGCAGGTCGCGCATGGCCAAGGCCGCCGACAACACGCCCAGCACGACGAAGATCGCGATGCGCAAGATCATCCGCTTGCGCTGGATCGGCTGCGCGCCGAACTGGCGACGCACGCGCCGCCAGACCGCGAACGCCAACAGGGGAATCATGACCAACGGTGCGGTGAGATGCGGTGCCATGGCGCGGCCCATGCCGGGAAGGATGGCGCAGCTTAGCAACCGGCCACGCGATAGGCGACCGGTACCCGCCGCGCGCAGGCTTACTTGGCCTTGCCCTGGTTGGCCACGGCGGCCATTTTCGCGGCGATGGCGTCAGCGTCGCCCAGATAGTAATGACGCAGCGGCTTGAGCCGGTCGTCGAATTCGTACACCAGCGGCACGCCGTTGGGGATGTTCAATTCCATGATGTCATCGTCGGAAATGCCGTCGAGGTACTTCACCAGCGCGCGAATCGAGTTGCCGTGCGCCACCAGCATGACGCGCTGGCCGTCGCTGATCGCCGGCGCCAGCACGTCATTCCAATAGGGCATGACGCGGGCGACCGTGTCCTTCAGGCACTCGGTATCGGGAATCAGCGTGGGATCGAGGTGGACGTAGCGCGGATCGCGCAGCGAAGGATTGGCCTCGCGCGCCAGCGCCGGCGGCGGAATGTCGTAACTGCGGCGCCACACCTTCACCTGGTCCTCACCGTACTTGGCGGCGGTCTCGGCCTTGTTGAGGCCGGTAAGGGCACCGTAGTGGCGCTCGTTGAGGCGCCAGTCGGTCAGCACCGGAATCCACATCAGGTCCATCGCATCCTGCACGTGCCACAGCGTGCGCACGGCGCGCTTGAGCACCGAGGTGTGCGCCACGTCGAAATGGTAGCCGGCCTCGCGCAGCAGCTCGCCCGCCTCGCGCGCCTCGGCCGCGCCCTGCTCGGTGATATCGACGTCGGCCCAGCCGCTGAAGCGATTCTCAAGGTTCCACTGGGATTGGCCGTGGCGGATCAATACGAGCTTGTGCATGGGTCGGATTCGGAGGAAGCGGGATAAGAGGGGGAATGGTGCAGGCGGTGCCAGGCCGCGTCAATTCCCGGCCTGGCCGGATGTGCCTTTAAACCTCTTGGCGGCCGCGGGCATCTCATGCCTGTCACCATCCATGTGAAGGAATGTTTCCTATGCGCTTCGTTACGCTGGCCCTCGTGGCCCTGACCCTGCCTATGGCCGCGGCAGCCCAGGACATCAGCAAGGTCAATGGCGCGGTGTCCGTCGCCGCCGGCGAGCACGCCGGGCACGTACAAGCCGTGAACGGTTCGGTGACCATCGGCGACGGTGCCTCGGTGCAAAGCGCCGAAACCGTCAACGGCGCGGTCGAACTGGGCGCGCAGGCGCAAGCGGACCATTTGCGCACCGTCAACGGCGCCATCGTCCTGGGCCAGGGCGCCCAGGTGCGCGGTTCGGTGGAAAGCACCAATGGCGCGATCGACCTCAATCCCGGTGCCGACGTCAAGGGCGGTCTCGCCAACGTCAATGGCGCCATCGAACTGCGGCACGCGCGCGTTGGCGGCAGTATCGAAACCACCAGCGGCAGTATCACCGTGGGCGAGGATTCACAAGTCGGCAACGGCATCATCGTGCATGAGCAGCAAGGCTATGGCTCCAACAATCGCCCGCCGCACGTGGTGATCGGGCCGCACGCGATCGTCAAAGGCACGCTGGATTTTCGCCGCCAGGTGGTGCTTGAAGTGAGCGACAGCGCGCAGATCGGCCCGGTCAAAGGCGCCACGCCGCAGCACTTCAGCGGCGCCGCGCCGCAGTAATCGTCACAGCCAGTCGCGCGGCTTGAGGTAATCGGCGAGCCGCGCTTCGGGCGACCCCTGTTCGGGCTGGTAGGCGTATTCAAAGCGCACGCGCGGCGGCAGGCTCATCAGGATCGATTCGGTGCGGCCACCCGATTGCAGCCCAAAGAGCGTGCCGCGATCGTAGACGAGGTTGAATTCCACGTAGCGGCCGCGCCGATACAGCTGGAATTCGCGCTCGCGTTCGCCAAAGGCCATCGCCCGGCGGCGTTCGACGATCGGCAGATAGGCATCCAAAAATCCCTGCCCCACCGCTTGCGTGAACGCGAAGCAGCGCTCGAAGCCGCCTTCGTTCAAGTCGTCGTAGAACAAGCCGCCCACGCCGCGCGTTTCGTCACGGTGCTTGAGATAAAAGTAATCGTCGCACCACTGTTTGTAGCGCTGATATACCTGTGCCCCGTAAGGCGCACACACCTGGTGCGCGACCGCGTGCCAATGCCGCACGTCCTCGTCGAACGGATAGAACGGCGTCAGGTCGAATCCGCCGCCGAACCACCACACCGGCTCCACGCCCGGCTTGCTCGCTTCGAAGTAGCGCACGTTCGCATGCGTGGTGGGCACGTAGGGGTTGCGTGGATGCAGCACCAGCGACACGCCGGCGGCCACGAAACTGCCGCCTGCCAATTCGGGACGATGCGCGGTCGCACTCGGCGGAAGCTTGTCGCCGTGCACGCGCGAAAAATTCACGCCCGCCTGTTCGAAGACGCCGCCATCGCGCAGCACGCGCGTGCGTCCGCCGCCGCCGGCAGGGCGCGTCCAGCCGTCTTCGATAAAACGTGCGCCGCCATCGACCTGCTCGACCGCCGCGCAGATGCGATCCTGCAGCGCACGCAAAAACATTTCACTTCGTTCGACTTGTTCGCCGCTCATGATCCCATCTGCCAACACGTGTGTATGGCGCAAGCTTAGCAAGGTCATGTCCGTGTGAAGCTGCGGTGCAGCGCCACACAACTGCGTGAACGCCAGCCGGCAGGGGCCATGGGGACCATCTAGGCAAGGTACGGAACGGTCGCTAGGCTCATCGCATGCGCGCGACGACCCTTCCACTGGCGGTAACGGCCTACACCGCCACCTCCGCACTGGGCCTTGGCCTGGACGCTCATCTGGACGCGCTTGGCCGACAGCGTAGCGGGCTGCGCGCCAACGATCTGGGCCAAGCGCCTTTGGCGTGCTGGATCGGCCGCGTCGAGGGACTTGAATCGGCTGCGCTGCCCGCTCGCTACGCAGCATGGGATTGCCGCAATAACCGCCTCGCCTGGCTAGGCTTGAACCAGGATGCCTTCGCCTCGAAGGTGGACGCCGCCCGGCGGCGTCATGGACCGGCGCGCGTAGCCTTGCTGCTGGGCACCTCGACCGCCAGCATCGGCGCCACCGAGGAAGGCTATCGCCGCCTGGACGACGATGCCCGGCTTCCGGCCGACCTGCATCGCCGTGCGATCCACACGCCGCACTCGCTGACCGCCTTCGTCGCTGCCGCGCTGGAGATCGACGGTCCCTGCCTTACCATCTCCACCGCATGCTCATCCAGCGCCAAGGTGTTCGCGAGCGCGGAACGACTGCTGCGACTTGGCATTGTCGACGCGGCCGTGGTGGGCGGCGTGGATTCACTGTGCGACAGCGTGCTCTACGGCTTCAATGCCCTGGAACTGATTTCGCCCGAACCCTGCCGTCCGTTCGACGCGGGCCGGCGCGGCATTTCCATCGGCGAGGCGGCCGGCTTCGCCTTGCTCGAGCGCGTCGGTGCAGACACCGCACATGCGCCGCGCGTGCTTGGCTGCGGTGAATCCAGCGATGCGCATCACATGTCCACGCCCGATCCGCAAGGCGTGGGCGCCGAAATGGCTTTGCGCGAGGTGCTCGACCGTGCCGGCATCGACGTCGCGCAGATCGACTACATCAACCTGCACGGCACGGCCAGCCAGAAGAACGATGCGATGGAAGCGGCGCTGGTCGCGCACCACTTTCCGCGAAGCACGCGCGTCAGTTCGACCAAGGGCCTGACCGGACACACGCTGGGTGCGGCCGGCATCGTCGAATCGGTACTCACGCTGCTGGCGATGCGCGAAGCGTTCGTGCCCGGCAACGCGGGCATCGTCACACCCGATCCGGCCTGCTCGGCCCATTTTGCGTGGCGCAACGAAGCGCGCCCGATTCGCGTCGCGCTGAGCCATTCGTTCGGCTTCGGCGGCAGCAATGCCTGCCTCGCGTTCGCACACGCCGCCACGGACATTGGCATATGAGCAGCTTGCGCGTCCAAGTGGAAGGCGTGGGCGTGTGGTCGCCGGCCGTAGCCGATTTCGCCGCCTTGCGCGGCTTGCTGCAGGGCGATGCGATCGCGGCAACCGCCGCGCGCCCACCGGGCACCGCGCTGTCGCCCAACGAACGCCGCCGCGCGCCGGAGAGCGTGCTGGTGGCCATGGAAGTGGCCGCGCAGGCGGTTGCGATGAGCGGACGCGCAGCCGATACGCTGGCTTGTGTGTTCGCCTCCGCCTATGGCGACCAGGCCACCACCGATTACATGTGCCGCGTGCTGGCGCGCGCACCGGCGGAACTGTCGCCCACGCGTTTTCACAACTCCGTGCATAACGCATCCGCCGGCTACTGGACGATCGCCGCGAACTGCCGCGCACCTTCCAGTGCGGTGTGCGCGGGACACGCCAGTTTCGGCGCGGGTTTGCTTGAAGCGGCCGTGCAGGCCTGCGCGGACGATCGCGCCGTGCTGCTGGTGTGCAGCGATACGGCAGGCATCGGTCCATTGGGTGAACTCATCGGCTGTACCCGCCCATTTGGCAGTGCGCTGGTGCTGTCGCCGTGCAGGGACATCGGCGCGCCGGCATGGATGCTCGCCACGGTGGCACAGACACCTTCCCATGCGCCATTGCCGCAAACATGCACGGCGTGGATGCACGACAACCCCTCCGCCGCGAGCCTGCCGTTGCTGGCCTTGCTTGCGCGCGGCGGTGGCGAATGCGTCCTGGCACTCTCCGACCGCTCGGGATTGCGTGTGGAAATGGAGATGGTCGCATGAGCGAAACGCCACGCTGGTGCGTGCTGATTCCCTGCCTCAACGAAGAGGCGGCGATTGCGTCGGTGGTGAAATCGGCGTTGCGGCTCGGCGTGCCGGTCATCGTGATCGACGACGGCTCGACCGACCGCACGCCCGCCATCGTCGGCGCGTTGCCGGTGACGCTGTTAAGACATGCCACGCGGCAAGGCAAGGGCGACGCGCTGCGTGCGGGTTTTCGCGAAGCGTTACGGCAAGGCTTCGATGCAGTGGTCACCATGGACGGCGACGGCCAGCACCTTGCCTCGGACATTCCGCGCCTGGTCGACGTGGCCCGGCGTTACCCCGACCACATCGTCATCGGCGCGCGCCTGCTGCAGCGCGAGCAGCAGCCCAAGGCGCGCCGCCGCGCCAATGCCTTTGCCGACTGGGGCATTTCCTGGGCCTGCGGCCAGCCGGTGGCCGATACGCAGAGCGGCCAGCGCTGGTATCCGCGCAGCGCACTGGAGCTGGTGGAATTGAACGCGGAAAACTTTGTATTCGAAGCGGCGGTGCTGATCGCCGCCTCGCGCGAAAAGGGCCTGGGCATCATCTCGGTACCGATCGCCTCGCGCTATCAGGGCGAATTCCGCCTGAGCCATTTCAATCCCGTGCGCGACGTCACCCGCATTGCGATGTACACGATCGGGCGCGTGTTCCATTACGGCGGGCTGCGTGCCAGCTATCGCCGCTCGCGCGCGCAACCGCTGGTCATCGACGATACGTATTCGCGCCGCGCCGTGTGACGATCAGGCGTCCACGTGCATGATTGCCACGCGCCCGGCCGCCAGCAACTGCGCCCGCTGTTCCACCCGGAAGCTGTATTGCGCACCGCGTTCGTCAGCGACCAGGCATTGCGCGTGGACATCCAGCGGCGCGACGGCGAGATCGATATATTCGGCCATGAGCTGAACATCGCGCAGGCTCACCAACCGGCCTTGCCGCGTGCGCGTATCGCCGCGCGAGGCGGCGATTAATGCCGCGTGCACCGCGACCGCCTGCGCACCGTATTCGGCCAGGTGCACCGCATGCAGGCCGGCGTCGCTACGCAGCGGATGCTGGTGCGATGGGTGCCGCTCGCCCATCGCATGGATGTGCGTTTCGCTCCAGCGGTGCACGACATCGAGCAGGCGCATGGCGCCGGCATGCGGGATGCGTTCCATCCAGTCGGCGCGCGGGTTCATGATCAGGCCTCGCGCATGGAATCGATGCGCGTGGGCGCGCTGTCCTGCGCGATGTCCTGCTGCCAGAAGTCGTAGAAGTTGAACCAGTTGTACGGTTCTTGGCGCGCGTAATATTCCAGCCGCTGCGCATAGCGGCGCAGCACGTGGTCCAGCGCGCGCTGGCGATCCTCGCGCGGAATGTCCACGCGTTCGGCGAAAGGTTCGAAGGTGAGCGAATAACGCTTTCCGCCGCGATACATGCCAAAGCACAGCATCACCGGCACCTGCAATGCATGGGCGAGCAGCCACGGACCGACCGGAAACGGCGCGGGCTCGCCCAGGAAATCGACACGGCGCAAACTTTCGTGCGCACGCCCGCGATCGGCCAGCAGCGCCACCATGCCGCCAGCCCGCAGGGTTTCGGCCGCCGCCAGCGTGATGCCCGCGCCGCCCTGCGAGACATCGATGACCGCCTCGCCCACATCGGGCGCAAGCGCTTCGAGCAGTTGGGTAATCGCCGGCGTTTTCTGTTTGTCGAGCAACACGCGCAGCGGCACTTGCGGACAGCGTGCGCCGAGCGTGCGCAGCACTTCGAAACTGCCCTGGTGCGAACCGACCAGCAGCACGCCGTTGCCCTGCGCGATGTAGTGCTGCAGGCAATCGATGCCGTGCACGTCGATCTCGAAATCGCGCTCGCCGCGCGCCAGCAGATAGATGCGATCGGTCAGTGTGACGGCGAAATAATACAGATGCTTGAGCACTTCCCAGCTGCGCGCGCGGCGCTCAAGCACATGGCTTAGATAATCGCGCGAGGCGCGTCGCTCCGCACCCCGGCGAAAGAAGTAGTACAGCGTGACCGGCAGCAGGCACGCGCGCGCGACGCCTCGCCCGAAACACAGCGCCACGCGCACGGCCAGGCCGATCGAGAACCGATCGCCACCTTCACGCTGTGCCTGCCAATGCGCGCTCATGCGGCACCCTCGATCAGTCCGCGCGCCAGCACGGTGTCCCCGCGGCGGATTTCAAACCGGATGCGACCGGCGCTTTCGCCCAGCTCCACTTCGGCCGGCTCGCCCGGATGCAGCGGGGCCAGGAACTTCGCCTCCACCACGCGCGCAAGACGCTGCGCCCGCCATTCGCGCAAGGCCCTGGCCACGTGCTCAAGCAACAACACCCCAGGCACCAGCGGCTGGCCGGGGAAGTGTCCCGGCAGGCAGGGGTGCTCGGGCGCGACGCATAGGTGCGCGTGGTAGCGCGGAGCGCTGGGATGGCTTGGGTCCACGTAAAGATGCCGCTGGGAATACCGGCAATGATGATGCTGATCGGACCTGTCAGCGGCCTTAACGCGCCGTCAGACCGTTCGCTCGCGTTCAACATGCTCGGAGAGCGCGTGCAAGCTGCTGAAAATACGCTGGTTGTCCGGATGGTCGGAACGCAGCTGCATGCCATAGCGCTTGGACACGGCCAGCGCGATTTCCAGCGCGTCGATCGAATCCAGGCCCATCTCGCCGCCGAACAGCGGTGCCTGCGGATCGATCTGCGCGGGGTCGACCGTTTCCAGGTTGAGGGCGTCCACAATCAGGATCGCCAGTTCGTGTTCGGCAGCGGTCTGCGTGGGCATGGGTGTTTGGTGCTCCGGAAACGCTGCCAGGCTCGGGGGCTGGAGCGGCCTGCCAGTGTAACATAGGGGGTCTGTCAGGTTCCCGGTTGCAAGCATGGCCCAGGCAAGCGAACACCTAAAGGTCCAGCCGGGCCTGCCGCGCACCCCGCGCGTTACCTACCGCATGACCGACCTTGCGGCCGCGCTGGCCGAACCGGGCGCGCTGGCGGTGTTCGGTTTTGGCGATGGCGCTCCGCTCAGCGACGACCCGCGCTGGTTGCGCGTGGCGCTGGAAAGCTTCGACGCCCCTGCTCCGTTGGAACTGTGGCAGGTCGATGGCGAGGTAAGCTGCGGCCGCGAGGATGCGGTGCGCTGGTCCTGCGGCGGCGGCTGGCTGTTCGCCGCGATCGAGCTGGACGAGCGCCCATACGCCGGCAGCGAGGATGCCGCCCGCACGGCGTACGCGGCGCTGCGCCAGTTCATGGGCACGCGCGGCGGGTACAAGGTGCTGCGCCTGTGGAATTACATCGGCGGCATCAACGATGGCGACGGCGATTGGGAACGCTACAAGCAGTTCTGCGACGGCCGTGCCGCCGGCCTGGGCGATTTCTTCGCCGAGGGTTTTCCCGCCGCCACGGCCATCGGCCATCATCATCGCTCGCGCGTGCTGCAGATTTACTTGCTTGCCGGTACGGATGCCGGCACCGCAGTGGAAAATCCACGCCAGGTGAGCGCCTGGCGTTATCCGCGCCAGTACGGGCGCACGTCGCCGGGTTTCGCGCGCGCCATGCTGATGCCGGCGCAGGATGCGCTGGCGATTTCCGGCACGGCGGCCGTCGTAGGGCACGCCTCCACGCATGAAGGCGATCTGGAGGCGCAGCTCAACGAAACGCTGACCAACCTCGAAGCCCTGCTGGCCAGCGCCGACATGCCGGCAGGCTTTGATACCCATTCGCCGCTCAAGGCCTATGTGCGCCTGCCCACCGACGCGACACGCGTGCGCGATCTGCTGCAGCGCCGGCTGCCGGGCGTGCCGGTGCTATTGATGCACGGCGACGTCTGCCGCAGCGAGTTGCTGGTGGAAATCGACGGCTGGCGTTTCGCCTGAGGCGCGGGCGGCCGGCCGCTTTGAATCAGTCTTTCTTGGCCGGCCGCTTCCAGCCCGGCAAGCTGGCCTGGCGCGCGCGCGCGACGCTGAGTTCGCCGGCGGGCGCATTGCGCGTGATCACCGAACCGGCACCGATGGTCGCCTGCGCGCCGATCGTCACCGGCGCGACCAGCGCGCTGTTGGAGCCGATGAACGCACCGTCCTCGATGACGGTGGTGAACTTGTTGATGCCGTCGTAGTTGCAGGTAATCGTGCCCGCGCCGACGTTGACGTCACGTCCGATCACGGTGTCGCCCAGGTAGCTGAGGTGATTGGCCTTGCTGCCTTCGCCGATCAGCGTTTTCTTGGTTTCCACGAAATTGCCCACGTGCACGCCCGCCGCCAGCTCGGTGCCCGTGCGCAGGCGTGCGAACGGACCGATGGTGCACGGCCCGTGCGTCACCACGCCTTCCAGGTCGCAATGCGCAAGCACGACGGTGCCGGCCGCCAGCTTTACGTCTTTCAGCCTTGAAAAAGGCCCCACGCGCACGTCGTCGCCCAGTTGCACATCGCCTTCGAAGATCACGTCGATGTCCAGCTCCACATCCTGGCCCACCTGCATCTGTCCGCGCACGTCCACCCGGCGCGGGTCGGCCATGCGCACGCCTTCGGCGGTCAGCGCACACGCTGCGCGCGCGCGATGGGCGTCTTCCAGTTCGGCCAGTTGCCAGGGCGTGTTGGCGCCCGCCGCTTCGATCGGATCATCGCATTCGATGCTTTGTGCGGCGCGGTTTTCGGCCGCGGCCAGCTTGAAGATGTCGGTAAGGTAATACTCGCCCTGCGCGTTGTTACGATCCAGGCCCTTGATCCAGCGCTTGAGCGCCGCCGCCTCGGCCGCCACGATGCCGGTGTTGATCAGGTTGATCGCGCGCTGGAATTCGTCGGCGTCCTTTTCCTCGACCACGGCGCGCACCAGGCCGTTGCCGTCGCGCATCACGCGGCCATAGCCCTGCGGATTGCTGACCCGCGTGGCGAGCATGGTCAGCCCGCCTTCGGTAGCAACCAGGCGCTGCAGGGTTTCGGCGCGGGTCAGCGGCACGTCCCCATAAAGCACCAGCACCTGCGCCGCATCGGGCACGTTGCGCAGGGCCTGATCTACCGCGTGCCCGGTGCCGAGCTGCTCGACCTGCAGCGTCCAGCGTAAATCGGGCTGTCCGTCGAACTCGGCCAATACCTGGTCGCCGCGGTGCCCGTATACGACGTGGATGGCTTCGGGCTTGAGCGTGCGCGCCGTCGCCAGCACGTGCGCCAGCATCGGCCGGCCCGCCAGTGGCATCAGCACCTTGGCCCGCTTGGACTTCATGCGTTTGCCTTCGCCGGCGGCGAGGACGATGACGTGCAAAGGTGGCTGGCTCATGGCGGATCACGCGTGTCGTTGCGGGTTGAACATACCGGCTCGATGGGGCGGCCATCGGGCACGGGGCGGCGACGAGGATGGAGCCGTTCAAACGAAAACGCCGGCACGGGGCCGGCGTTTTCTGGCTCGGTGAGGACACTATACCGCTTAGTGCTTGAGATTCTTGCGAAGACGCTCCAGCGCCTGCAGCTGGGCCAGCGCCTGGGCGAGCTTGGCCTGGGCCTGGGCGATGTCTTCCGCATCGGCGCGGTTGGCCAGGGCGTCCTCGGCTTCCTTCTTGGCGCGCTGCGCGGCGGCTTCGTCAAGATCCGCGGCGCGGGCGGCAGTGTCGGCCAGCACGGTAACCACCTGCGGCTGCACTTCCAGGATGCCGCCGGAGACGTAGAACTGCTGGCGCTCGCCGCCCTCCAGCACCACGTCGATGTGGCCGGGCTTCAGGCGCGTGATCAACGGCGCATGGCGGGGCGTGATGCCCAGCTCGCCCAGTTCGCCGGTGGCCACGACCATCACCGCTTCGCCGTGGAAGATCTCGGCCTCGGCACTGACGATGTCGCAACGAATGGTGCTCATAACTCTCTCGCTTCGCCCGACGTATCGAACGGAAAGGATGCGGTCTGGCCGGAGTCAGCGCAGGTGCGCGCGACTCCGGCGGGACGGTCGATCAGGCGGCCTTCTTGGCGCCCATTTCTTCGGCTTTCTTGATGGCTTCGTCGATGCCGCCGACCATGTAGAACGCCTGTTCCGGGATATGGTCCACGTCGCCGTCGACGATCATCTTGAAGCCACGGATGGTTTCCTTCAGCGTCACGTACTTGCCCGGCGCGCCCGTGAACACTTCGGCCACGTGGAAGGGCTGGGAGAAGAAGCGCTCGCACTTGCGCGCGCGGTACACCACCTGCTTGTCTTCCTCGGACAGTTCGTCCATGCCGAGAATGGCGATGATGTCTTTCAGTTCCTTGTAGCGCTGCAGCGTGCCCTGCACGCGACGGGCGACGTCGTAGTGCTCGGCGCCGACCACGTTCGGGTCGAGCTGGCGGCTGGTGGAATCGAGCGGGTCCACCGCCGGATAGATGCCGAGCGAGGCAATCTGGCGGCTCAGCGTCACGGTGGAGTCCAAGTGCGCGAAGGTGGTGGCCGGGGACGGGTCGGTCAGGTCGTCCGCGGGCACGTACACGGCCTGGATCGAGGTGATCGAACCGGTCTTGGTGGAGGTGATGCGTTCCTGCAGCACGCCCATTTCGTCGGCCAGCGTCGGCTGGTAGCCCACCGCGGACGGCATGCGGCCGAGCAGCGCGGACACTTCCGTACCGGCCAGCGTGTAGCGGTAGATGTTGTCCACGAAGAACAGCACGTCGCGGCCCTTGCCGTGCTCGTCCTTCTCGTCGCGGAAATATTCGGCCATGGTCAGGCCCGTCAGCGCCACGCGCAGGCGGTTGCCCGGCGGCTCGTTCATCTGGCCGTACACCATCGCCACTTTCGACTCGGGCAGGTTGTCCAGCTTGACCACGCCGGCATCCTGCATTTCATGGTAGAAGTCGTTGCCTTCGCGGGTACGCTCGCCCACGCCGGCGAACACCGACAGGCCCGAGTGCTGGGTGGCGATGTTGTTGATCAGCTCGAGCATGTTCACCGTCTTGCCCACGCCGGCGCCGCCGAACAGACCGACCTTGCCGCCCTTGGCGAACGGGCACACCAGATCGATCACCTTGATGCCGGTTTCCAGCAGTTCGTTGGCCAGCGCCTGTTCGTCGTAGGAAGGGGCTTCGCGGTGGATGACCCAATGGTCCTGTGCCTGGATCGGACCGACTTCGTCGATCGGGTTGCCGAGCACGTCCAAGATGCGGCCGAGGGTGGCCTTGCCGACCGGCACCTTGATGCCTTCGCCGGTGTTGCGCGCAACCAGGCCGCGCTTCAAGCCGTCGGTGGAACCGAGGGCGATCGTGCGCACCACGCCGTCGCCCAGCACCTGCTGGACTTCCAGCGTGATCTGGGTGCCGTCGATCTTCAGTGCGTCATACACCTGCGGCACCTGATCGCGTGCGAACTCGACGTCGATGACCGCGCCGATGATCTGTACAACTTTACCCTGGCTCATGGATGTGCTCCGGATGGATCTTTTAAAGGTTCGTTTTACTGTGACAGCGCCGCCTGGGCGTCGCTCTTAAATTTGATCGGCCGCCACGGGTGGTGGCTTTTCGACGTTCTGCGATCACGGATGACCGCACTTACACCGCCGCCGCACCGCCGACGATTTCGGAAATTTCCTGCGTGATCGCGGCCTGGCGCGCCTTGTTGTAGCGCAGCGTCAGTTCGCCGATCACCTTGTTCGCGTTGTCCGAGGCGGCCTTCATCGCCACCATGCGGGCGGCATGTTCGCTGGCGAGGTTTTCCAGCACGGCCTGGTACACCACCGATTCGATGTAGCGCGACAGCACGTGCTCCAGCACGGTGGCCGCGTCGGGTTCGTAGATGTAGTCCCAGTCGTGCGCCTGCTCCAGCTGCGCGCCCTGCACGTGCTGCGCCTCGAGTTCGGCGGCCACCGCCGGCAACGGCAGCAGCGCGTCGATCGTGGGCTTCTGCGTCATGGTGTTGACGAAGTCGTTGTAGGCGAGGAACACGCGATCGAGCTTGCCTTCGGTGTAGGCGTCGAGCACGACTTTGATTACGCCGATCAGCTGCTCCACCTTCGGACGTTCGCCCAGGTGGGTGGTGCTGCCGATCAGGTTCACGCCCTTCAAGCGGCGGAAGAACTGCACCGCCTTCTGGCCGATCGCCACGACGTCGATCTCGGTACCTTTCTCCTGCTGCTCGCGGATCGCCGGCAACAGGCGGCGGAACAGGTTGGAGTTGAGGCCGCCGCACAGGCCACGGTCGGTGGTGACGACCACATAGCACACGCGCGCCACGTCCTTGCGCTCGACCAGGAACGGATGGTTGAACTCCGTGCTCGCCTGCGCGACGTGCGCGATCACCTTGCGCATGGTGCGCGCATAGGGACGCGAGGCCTTCATCAGGTCCTGCGCTTTGCGAATCTTGGAGGCCGAGACCATTTCGAGCGCACGCGTCACCTTGCGCATGTTCTGCGTGCTCTTGATCTTGGATTTGATTTCGCGTCCGCTTGCCACGTTTGCCTCAACTTGTTGGGTCTATGCCGTGCCGATCGCCCGACCGGCGTGCGGTGCAACCATCCGCCGTGGATGGCCGCACACCCTTTTTTGCTTACCAGCTACCGGTTTTCTTGAACTCGTCGAGGCCGGACTTGAAGGTGCCTTCGATGTCGTTGTTCCAGTCGCCGGTGGCAACGATCTTCTTCATCAGCTCGGCGTGGTTCTGGTGGAAGAAGTCGTGCAGGCCCTTCTCGAACGCCAGCACCTTGTTCACCGGCAGGTCGTCCAGGTAGCCCTTTTCGGCGGCGTACACGGACAGCGCCAGTTCGGCGATGGAGAGCGGCGCGTACTGCTTCTGCTTCATCAGCTCGGTCACGCGCTGGCCGCGGTCGAGCTGGGCGCGGGTGGCCGGATCGAGGTCGGAAGCGAACTGCGCGAACGCCGCCAGCTCGCGGTACTGCGCCAGCGCCAGCTTCACGCCGCCGGAGAGCTTCTTGACGATCTTGGTCTGCGCCGCACCGCCCACGCGCGACACCGAGATACCGGCGTTCACGGCCGGGCGGATGCCGGCGTTGAAGAGGTCCGTTTCCAGGAAGATCTGGCCGTCGGTGATCGAGATCACGTTGGTCGGCACGAACGCGGACACGTCGCCGGCCTGCGTCTCGATGATCGGCAGCGCGGTGAGCGAGCCGGTCTTGCCCTTCACTTCGCCGTTGGTGAACTTCTCGACGTATTCCTCGGAGACGCGCGCGGCGCGCTCAAGCAGACGCGAGTGGAGATAGAACACGTCGCCCGGATACGCTTCGCGGCCCGGCGGGCGCTTCAGCAGCAGCGAGATCTGGCGGTAGGCCACGGCCTGCTTGGAGAGATCGTCGTAGATGATCAGCGCGTCTTCGCCGCGGTCGCGGAAGTATTCGCCCATGGCGCAGCCGGCGTACGGCGCGATGTACTGCAGCGCGGCCGATTCGGAAGCCGAAGCGACGACCACGATGGTGTTGGCCAGCGCGCCGTTCTCTTCGAGCTTGCGCACCACGTTGGCGATCGAAGAGCGCTTCTGGCCGATGGCCACGTATACGCACTTAATGCCGGAATCTTTCTGATTGATGATCGCATCGACGGCCAGCGCGGTCTTGCCGGTCTGGCGGTCGCCGATGATCAGCTCGCGCTGGCCGCGGCCGATGGGGATCATCGAGTCGACCGACTTGTAACCGGTCTGCACGGGCTGGTCCACCGATTTGCGCCACACGACGCCCGGCGCGACCTTTTCGATCGGCGAGCTGAGCTTGGCGTTGATCGGGCCCTTGCCGTCGATCGGGTTGCCCAGCGCATCCACCACGCGGCCCAGCAGCTCGGTGCCGACCGGCACTTCGAGGATGCGGCCGGTGGTCTTGGCGACGTCGCCTTCGCGCAGGTGCTGGTATTCGCCCAGCACCACCGCGCCCACCGAGTCGCGCTCAAGATTCAGCGCCAGCGCAAAGGCGTTGCCCGGCAGTTCGATCATTTCGCCCTGCATCACGTCGGCCAGGCCGTGGATGCGCACGATGCCGTCGGACACACTGATGATCGTGCCCTCGTTGCGGGCTTCCGCGCCGAGCTTGAACTGCTCGATACGGTTCTTGATCAGCTCGCTGATCTCGGACGGGTTGAGAGTGGTGCTGGACATGGTCGTTATCCTTGGGTTTGCGCCGCGCTAGCGGCACCCGGTGATTTTTGAAATCTGTTTAGTGCGTCAAGGCGTTGGCGAGGCGTTCGAGGCGGCCACGCGCGGAGCCATCGATGACTTCGCTGCCTGCGTCGATCACCACGCCGCCCAGCAGCGACGGATCGACCTGCGTCTGCAGTTCGATCTCGCGCTTGAAGCGGCGCTTGAGCGAGGCCTTCAGCTGCTCGGCCTGCGCGCTGTCCAGAGCCATCGCGCTGGTAACCTTCACCAAGAGCTGCGACTCCGACTCGCGCTTGTAGGTTTCGTACAGCGCACCGATTTCCGGCAGCAGCGCCATGCGGTGCTTTTCGGCGAGCTGCGCAAGGAAGTTGCCGAACGCGCTATCGGCCTTCATGCCCTCGGGCAGATGCAGCGCGACCAGCTGTTCGGGCGTGACGCGCGGATCGTTATTGAGCGCGGCGACGCGGGCATCCCGCGCCACTTCGGCGGCGAAAGCCAGCGCCTGCGACCAGGCGCCAAGGGCACCTTCCGCTTGCGCCAGCTCGAAAGCGGCGCGGGCGTAGGGGCGAGCGAGCGTGATTGCCTGGGCCATGGATTAGATCTCGGCAGCGAGCTGGTCGAGCATGGCCTTGTGTGCCGACGCATCGATCTCGCGCTGCACGATCTTCGAAGCGCCCTGCACCGCCAAGGCACCCACGCGTTCACGCAGCTCTTCGCGGGCGCGCTGTGCCATCGAGGCGATGTCGTCCTGCGCGGCGGCCTTCTGGCGGTTCACCTCGGCGATGGCATCGGCGCGGGCCTTGTCCAGGATCTGGTTGGCCTGCTGCTGAGCGCGGTCGATGATCTCGGCAGCCTGCTGGCGCGCGTGCCTGATCTCGGCCGCCACCTTGTTGTCGGCGTCCTTCAATTCGGCGTGCGCGCGCTCGGCGGCATTGAGGCCTTCGGCGATCTTCAGCTGGCGCTCTTCGATGGCCTTGTTCAGATGGGGCCAGACGAATTTCGCGCAGAACAAGATCAAGATCGCAAACGCGATCATTTCGCCGATCAGTGTGGCGTTGAATTGCATCGCTGCGGTACCTGTACTTGCGTAGTGTTACGGGTTTGGACGCGGTGAAGCGCCCCGACGGGACAACGGCGCCACGCGAGGCGGCGCCGCGGACCTGAGCGTCTTAGTGACCCGCGCCAGCAGCCATCACGTTGACAAGCAGCGGGTTCGCCACGGCGAAGTACATCGCCAGGGCCACGCCGATCAGGAACGCCGCGTCGATCAGGCCGGCCAGCAGGAACATGCGACCCTGCAGCAGCGGGACCAGCTCAGGCTGACGGGCGGCCGCCTCGAGGAACTTCGAGCCCATGATGCCGATGCCGATACAAGCGCCCAGGGCGCCGAAGCCGATGATCAAGCCGAGCGCGATGGCGGTGAAGCCCTGGACCTGAGCAATGTGAGCGACTAGTTCCACGATGATCTCCTCAAGAAAAAGAAAGCGGTTGTTCTGACAAAGGTGAAAGCAATTAGTGGTGATCGTGGGCCATCGAGATATACACGATGGTGAGCACCATGAAGATGAAGGCCTGGATGGTGATGATCAGGATGTGGAAGACGCCCCACACCGCATAACCAATGATGCCCAGGCTGTACAGAAGCACGCTGCCGGTGCTGAACAGGCCCGCGATGAGCAGGAACACCAGCTCGCCCGCGTACATGTTGCCGAACAGTCGCATCGCCAGGCTGACGGGCTTGGCGACAAGCTCCACCATGTTCAGGGCGAAATTGAAGGGGAACAGCCACTTGCCGAACGGCGCCGTGAAGAGTTCGTGCATGTAGCCGCCGAAACCCTTGGCCTTGAAGCTGTAGAAGATCACCAGCACCAGCACGGTGATGGACATCGCGAACGTCATGTTGACGTCGGCGGTGGGGACCGGACGGAAATGGCCTATGCCGAACTTGGCCGTGATCATCGGCAGCAGATCGACCGGCAGCAGGTCCATCGCGTTCATCAGGAACACCCAGGCGAACACGGTCAGCGCCAGGGGGCCAAGGAAGCGGCGGTCGCCGTGGAACACGTCCTTGACCTGGCCGTCGACGAATTCGAGCACGATTTCCAGGAACGCCTGACCCTTGCCCGGCACGCCGGCGGTGGCCTTGCGCGCCTTCAGCCAGAACCACAGGCAAAACAGGATGCCGAGCACCAGCGACACCGTGACGGAGTCGATGTTCAGCGTCCAGAACGCGCCCTCGCTGATGTGCGGCGGCCTGAGGTGTTCCAGGTGGTGCCTGATGTATTCGGTAAGACCGCCCTGCGGCTCGCTTGCCATCTCTTAACCCTTGAATCTGAACGCCAGCAGATTAACCGCATACGCCACCCCCAGCCCCGTGATGGCAGCCAGTGGCGGCAATTTGTATTGAACCATGATGATGATCAGCCCCCCGACGATCACCATCCACTTAAGGAGCATGCCCGTCAGCAGGCGGCCAAGCGCGAGACCCGCGCCGCTCACCTGACTGAACAACCTACTCGATAGCAGCGCAGTACCTATCGCCACAATCGCCGCGCCCGCCGCCGCCGCTATCGCCCATCGGAACCCCTGTACCGAAAAAGCGAGGCCCACAACCACCGCCGCGACTAGCTGCCATAGCAGCAATCGCAGGGCGAGACGTCGACCGGAGGCTAAACTGTTGAGCACGTGAGGTTCCCGCGGTTTTCGCACCAGGCTTTAACCACGCCACGGGTCACGATCCAATCCGGAAAAGTATATCAGCGTGACTTTTGGCCCAGCAAGCCGCGCACCCTGTGACACCTCGCCTGGCGGAGAGTTTCGGACAAGAAAAAGGCCGGGCGCTGATGGCCCGGCCTAAGGACATATCGCAAGGGGAGTCGCGATACGTAGAAGGTATTACTTGGCGGAAGCGGCAGCCTTCTTGATGGCGGCGACCGGCGCGGCCACGGCTTCGTTGGCGGCCTTCTGCTGTTCCTGCAGGAGCGCATTGAGGGACTCGGCGGTCTTCTGGGCCACGGCGACCACTTCCTTGGTCACGGACACGGCGTGCTCGGCCTGCTCACGGCTCAGGCTGGTGCCCTTTTCCCACAGGCCACGCAGCGCATCGACGTCGCGCACTTCGGCGGCCTGGGCGATGAAATCAGCGGTGGCCTGGGCCTGCTTTTCCAGCGCGGCCAGCTGCAGTTCGGCGACCTGCTCCAGACCCTTGATGGTCAGGGCGTGCGCCTTGAAGGCGTTTTCCGACAGCTGCTTGGCATAGGAAAAGAGCTGGGAGTTCAGTTGCTGCGTCATGGCTAAGTCCCTCGAAGGGAAATGGGAGAGTGGGACAAAGCCTAGCAGCACTTTTTGTGCAGCGCAATATCTTTTTTGTTAATAATCTGCTATGTCACGAAATATTCAATAAAGACGAATAGTTAGTAACAGATCGGAAATTTTTGCGCCGCGTCAAATTTATGTCAAAAGCTGGCCCGGGAGCAGCTGGCGCCGGAGGTGCAGGTCTCGTGCACCACCACTTTGTCCAGCCCCGGCAGGGTCGGCTCCAGCCGCTGCCAGATCCAGCGCGCGAGCATCTCGCTGGTCGGGTTCTCCAACCCGGGGATGTCGTTGAGATAGTGGTGGTCGAGCTGCGCGTAGAGGGGGGCGAAGGCGGTCTTCACGTCGGCGAAGTCCATCACCCAGCCGAGCGTGGGATCGGGCTCGCCGGCCAGATGGATTTCAATACGGAAGGAATGGCCGTGCAGGCGCGCGCACTTGTGCCCGGGCGGCACGTTGGGCAGGCGATGCGCGGCTTCGATCTGGAAAACTTTGAAAATATGCATGGCGCCATTCTACCCGGCGGCGCCCAGGTGCCGCCGGTACCTATGAAGCGCAGGTGTTAAGCCTCGCCGTTGCGCGCGATCGAGCGCCAGGCATGGCCCGCATCGAGCAGGCGGTTCTGCGTTGCCGGCCCTTCGGAGCCGGCCGCGTAGAAATCCGGCGCTCCGCTCTGCCACGCCTCCAATACCGGCGTCAGCAACCGCCAGGCCCATTCCACCTCGTCGAAACGCAGGAAGTTCGTGCGGTCGCCTTCCAACGCATCCATCAGCAACTGCTCGTAGGCGGAAAACTCGCGGTCGTCGGGCGTGGCATACGGCGCCGTCAGCACCACCGGGCGACCGGCCAGTTCGAGCCCGGGTTGCTTGGCCGTCACCAGCAAGTCCATCTGCTCGACCGGACGAATGCGGAAGATCATCCAGTTGTTGCCCGCATGCACAGCCTTGGGCAGCGCCCCGGGCACGGAGTGAAACTGCACCGCGATCTCTGAGTAATTGCTGGCCAGCCGCTTGCCGCTGCGCAGATAAAAGGGCACGCCACGCCAGCGCCAGTTATCGATTTCCAGGCGCAGCGCCGCGAAGGTTTCCGTGCACGAACCGCGCGCGACGCCCGGTTCGCTGCGGTAGCCGGGAAGTTTCTTGCGTCCCAGCTGCCCGGCGCGGTATTGCCCGCGCACCGCATGCGCATCCAGCGTGGCGGCGGTAATGGGCACGGTCGAGCGCAGCACTTCCACCTTGTGATTGCGCAGCACTTCGGCATCCCACTCGGCCAGCGGCGCCATCGCGGTCAGGCTGAACAACTGCATCAGGTGGTTCTGCAGCATGTCGCGCAACGCACCGGCCTTGTCGTAATACGCGGCACGCTTTTCCACGCCCAGCGTTTCGGCGTAGGTAATCTGCACCTGCGCGATGTGCTGCGCATTCCAGATCGGCTCGATGAAGCGATTGGCAAAGCGAAACACCATCAGGTTCTGCGTGGTTTCCTTGCCGAGGAAGTGATCGATGCGCAGGATCTGCTCTTCTTCCCAGTGCAGATGCATCTGCGTGCGCAGCGCCTGGGCCGAGGCGAGGTCGGTGCCGAACGGCTTTTCCACCACCAGGCGCCGCCAGCCGTTGCGCGGACTTTTGGCGAACCCCGCCTCGCCCAGCGCCTTGGCCGCCACGCCGAACAGCGGCGGCGGCAGGGCGAGGTAGAACAAGGTGGCGGGACTGAGCTTGTCCTTGAGCATGGTCAGCTGCGTGGCTTCCAGTTCACCGCCCACGTAATCGAGCTGGCGACGGAAGCGGTTCCAATGCGCGAGGCTGTATTCGGGCGAGAACTCGCGCAGCGCCTTCTGGATGTGCCGCTCGAAATAATCGGCGCTCCATCCTTCCTTGGCGTAACCGACGATGCGTAAATCCGGCGTCAGGCCAAGCACGTGCAGGCGAAACAGCGCCGGCATCAGCAGGCGCTTGGTGAGATCGCCGCTTGCACCCAGGATCACAAGCGTCGTCGTAGCCATGGCTTTAGCCTTTTTTGTCGGTTTTGATTTCGGCGTGGCCGCCAAAGGAGTGTCGCATCGCCGACAACACCTTGTTGGCATAAAGATCATTGCCCTGCGAGGTGAAGCGCGCGAACAGCGCCGCGGTAAGCACCGGCACCGGCACGCCTTCGTCGATGGCCGCTTGCGCAGTCCAGCGGCCTTCGCCCGAATCGGAAACGCGGCCGGTGTAATCGTTGAGCGTGGGATCGCGGCCCAATTCGGCCGCGGTGAGATCAAGCAGCCACGAGCCGATTACGCTGCCGCGCCGCCACAGTTCGGCGATGTCGCCGATGGGGAAGTCGTACAGATAGCGCTCGGGATTTTCCAGCGGCGAGGTTTCCGCATCCGCGCTGCGCTGCTGCTTGCCGGCGTTGGCGTTCTTGAGCACGTTGAGGCCTTCGGCATAGGCGGCCATCAGGCCATACTCGATGCCGTTGTGGACCATCTTCACGAAATGGCCCGCGCCATTGGGGCCGCAGTAAAGGTAGCCCTTTTCCGCCGCCGTCGGTTCGCCCGAACGGCCATCGCTGCGCGGCGCGGCATCCACGCCCGGCGCCAGCGCGGCGAACACCGGCTCCAACCGCTTGAACGCCTGTTCCGGTCCACCGATCATCTGGCAGTAACCGCGCTCGCGGCCCCACACACCGCCGCTCACGCCCACATCGACGTACATCAGCTTGTGCTTGGTCAAAGCTTGCGCGCGGCGCAAATCTTCCACGTAATGCGAATTGCCGCCGTCGATCAGCACGTCCCCTTCGGCCAGCAGGGGCGTCAATTGATCGAGCACCGCATCCACCACCGCGGTGGGCAGCATCAGCCATACCGCGCGCGGCCCTTCCAGTTTGGCGATCAGATCCTGGATCGAATCGGCCGCGGTGGCGCCGTGGCCGGCCGCTTCGCGGCGCGCTTCCAGATGCGTGTCGAACACCACGCATTCGATGCCCGCATCCTGCAGGCGCCGCACCATGTTCAAGCCCATGCGGCCCAGGCCGATGAAACCCAGCTGCATCGATTCCTTATGCCCGCTCATGCCTTGTTCTCCCACAGGCGGAAGCCGCCTTTGAATGCGTTCTTGTTGTCGCCGCGACGCACGCCTTCGGGCAGCTCCGGCAGATGCCGCACGTTGCCGCCGCCGAGTACCACGTAATCGGGCTCCAGTGCCGCGCGCAATTGTTCGATCACATCCACCACGTGCAGGTGCCACTTTTTCTTGCCGTGTCGCTTCATGCCGCGCGTGCCCACGTAATCCTCGAACGTGCCTTTCTTGTAGGGCAGGTGCGCCAGTTCCATCGGCTCGATGATGCCGTCCACGATAAAGGCCGAACCCAGGCCCGTGCCGAGCCCGAGAAACAGCATGCGGCCGCCTTCGTAGCTGCCCAGCGCCTGCATCGCGGCGTCGTTGACCACTTTGGTTTTGCAGCCAAACGCCTTGGTGAAGTCGAAACCTACCCAGCCTTTGCCGAGGTTGTAGGGTTCGCGCGCAATGCGCTCGTGCAACACGGGGCCGGGATAGCCGATGCTCACCGCGTCGTATTTCCAGCTGCGGATCAAGGGGCGCAGCAGCTTGATCATTGCCTCGGGCGTCAGCGTGCGGCTGGACTTGATCTCCACTTCGCGCGCATTGCCGCTGATCATCGCCTTGACGTGACTGCCGCCGATATCGATCGCCAGCACGCGTTGGCCGTGCTTTTCTTTCGCCGCGGCGGGCGCCGCCGCTTCGGTCTTGCGACGCGCCTTGCGGTACCAGGCGATGGCCGCGTTGGTGGCGCTGTCGTGATTGAGCGGCTTGCGCGGCGATTCGATTTCATCCACCACGCGCAGCGCCAGCTGCTTGCCCAGCTCCACGCCCCACTGGTCGAACGGGTTGATGTCCCAGATCGCCGCCTGCGTGAACACAAGATGCTCGTAAAGCGCCACCAGGCTGCCCAATGCATGCGGCGTCAGGCGTTCGGCCAACAGCAGGCTGGACGGCCGGTTGCCTTCGAACACGCGATGCGGCGCCAACTCGTCGGCGATACCTTCGTCCTTCACCTGCTGCATCGTCTTGCCCATGGCCAGCGCCTCGGCCTGGGCGATCATATTGGCCAGCAGCAGATCGTGATGGCGGCCGGACGGATTGAGCGACTGACCAAAACCCACGAAATCGCATGGAATCAGCCGCGTGCCCTGATGGATCAGCTGATAGAACGAATGCTGCCCGTTGGTGCCCGGCTCGCCCCAGTAGATCGGGCCGGTCGCGTAATCGACCGCGCTGCCGTCGATGGTGACGTGCTTGCCGTTGGACTCCATCGTCAACTGTTGCAGGTACGCGGGAAAGCGCTTGAGGTATTGCTCATACGGCAGCACCGCCACCGTCTCGGCGCCGAAGAAATCGGTGTACCACACGCCGAGCAGGCCCATGATCACCGGCAGGTTGCGTTCCAGCGGCGCGGTGCGGAAGTGCTCGTCCATGGCGTGGAAGCCGGCCAGCATCTGGCCGAATGCGTCGGGGCCGATGGCGATCATGGTGGACAGGCCGATCGCCGAGTCCATCGAATAGCGTCCGCCGACCCAATCCCAGAAGCCATACATCTGCTGGGTGGAAATGCCAAACGCCGTCACCGCTTTTTCATTGGTGGACAGCGCGACGAAGTGCTTGGCCACCGCCTTCTCATCGCCGTTCGCGGCGGCCAGCAGCCAATCGCGCGCGCTGTGCGCGTTGGTCATGGTTTCCAGCGTGGTGAAGGTTTTGGAAGCGACGATGAACAGCGTTTCGTCAGCGCGCAGATCGTGCACCGCTTCGGCGAAGTCGGTGTAATCGACGTTGGAAACGAAACGCAGGGTCAACCCGCGATCGCTGAAATGGCGCAAGGCTTCATAGGCCATCACCGGACCCAGATCCGAGCCGCCGATGCCGACGTTGACGATGTTGCGGATCGGCCGTCCCGAGAAGCCGAGCCAGCGTCCTTCGCGGATGGCCGTGGCCAGCTCCGCCATGCGCTTGAGCACGGCGTGCACCTCGGGCACCACGTTGACGCCATCAACCTTGATCGATTTGCGCGCGGGCGTGCGGAGCGCCACGTGCAGGGCCGCGCGCTGCTCGGTGGTGTTGACCTTTTCGCCCGCGAACATGGCATCGCGCCGCGCCTCCACGCCGCACTCGCGCGCCAGCGCAAACAGGTGCTTGAGCGTTTCGTCATCGATGCGGTGGCGCGCATAGTCCAGCCGCCAGCCGGCCGCCTCGGCGCGATAACGGTCGGCACGGCCGGGGTCGGCGGCGAACAGGTCGCGCAGATGTTCGGGGGCGATGTTTTCCTTATGCTGCGCCAGCGCGCGCCATGCGGCCTTCTCGCGCAGCGCGCTCATGCAGCGGCCTCCAGGCGCTGGCTGACGGTATCGAGCAGCTCATGCCAGGACTTGACGAACGAGTCGGCGCCTTCCTTCTGCAGCACCTTGGCCAGCGGCTCCACTTCGATACCGGCAGCCTGGAACTTGGCCAGCACACTGGCGGTGTCGATGCCGTTCAAGCTCATCAGCTGCTCGGCCTTGCCGTGGTCGGCGAAGGCGAGCAGGGTTTTTTCCGGCATGGTGTTGACGGTGAGCGGCGCGGCCAGGTGCTCGATGTAGAGCGTGTCGCTGGCCTTGGGGTCCTTGGTGCCGGTACTGGCCCACAGCAGGCGCTGCACGCGCGCGCCATTGTTCTGCAAGCGCTGCAGGCGCGGCGAATCGAGCAACCTGCGGTAGCTGGCGTAGATCCGCTCGCATACCGCAAAACCCAGCGTATTGTGCAGCTCGGCGGGCACCTTGTCGGCCACTTTCACGTCCCAGCGGCTGATGAATACCGACGCTACCGAGGCGACATCCAGCTCCAGCCCCGCCGCGTGGCGGCGCTCCAGGCCGCGCAGCCATGCTTCGGCGGCGGCTTCGTATTGCTCGGGCGAGAACAGCAGCGTGACGTTGATCGGCACGCCGCGGAAAATCAGCTCCTCGATCGCGCCGATGCCGGCCGGCGTGCCCGGCACCTTGATGAAGAGGTTGTGCACCGCCGCCTTCTTATGCAGCACCAGCGCCTGCTCGATGGTGCCCTGGGTATCGTCGGCCAACAGCGGCGACACTTCCAGCGAGACCCAGCCGTCCACACCGTGCGTGCGCTGATAGACAGGCTCGAAGATCGCCGCGGCGCGGCGCAGATCGTCGATGGCCAGGTCGAAGAACACCGCTTCGGGGTCTTTCTGGCCGCCTGCGCGAATGGAAGCGTCGTAATCCTTACCGGCCTTGATCGCCTGGGCGAAGATGGTCGGGTTGGAGGTGAGGCCGGTCACCGTCTTGTGGTCGCGGTAACCCAGCAACGTGCCATCGCCCAGCATGCTGCGAGTGATGTTGTCCAGCCATAGGCTCTGGCCAAGTCCGTTCAGCGTGCGGGTCGGGTGTTGCATGGCGTTACTCCTTCATGAGAATGAGGCGAGGAGGCGTCGTCGAGGTGCATTGCGCACGAAGGCGGGGCGACGGCCCGTGGGGAAGCTCAGCTCTCGAATTTAAATCCATTCAGCAGAGTATCAAGTGGCTTGTCGCGGCCTGATGACCCGCAACGACGCGATTGGCCCGATTCGAGCCCTCAGGCCAGCTCCTGCCCGCGGTAGTAGCGGCGGTGCGCCAGGCGCAGCATGTCCAGGTCTTCGTGCGTGTCGCCGTAGGCATAAATCACTGGAAATTCATCTAGATCCAGTACTTCACGGATGCGCCGCGACTTCTCCGCCCCTACGCATTGGGCTCCGCGGTAGCGCCCGGTAAGCACCCCGCCGCGCGTCTCCAGGCGGGAACAGAGCAGATCCAGTTCGTGATGGCGGCACCAGTGGGCGAGGTACACGTCCAGCGCACCGGACACCACCATCACCCGGTCGCCCTGCTGCCGATGCCAGCGGATGCGCGCCAGCGCATCGGGCCGCAGCGCCGCCGGCAGCACATCCAGCGCGAAGCGGCGCCCCGCTTCGTCCACCACGTCGGCGGGCACGCCGCGAAAACCGAAGTGCACCACGCTGGCGCGAATGGCATTGGCGGAAACCAGGCCAAGCTTGTATCCGGCCAGCATCGGCCCGAACAACAGCGCGCCGGCAAGCCTTCGCCGCGTGCTGACCGCCGCGCGCACGAAATCGGCGAACATTTCGCGCTGCGTGATCGTTCCATCGAAATCGAACAAAGCCAGATTCATGCGCCGTGCGTCCCCTGGGCAAACTTTCCTCGCCGCAGTCTACGCAAGCAGCGTTGACCGCGGCCAGCCACCGGCAGGCTTCGCGCGGGAAAGGGTCAACGCGGCGCCCATCGCGCCCCGCCGCGTGCGTGATGCGTTTGACGCGATGCAAATGTCAACGATATGTCATAAGTATCCGCGCCGCCGGACTTATAAAAATCGCGTTCGCCAAACCCGCCGGCTTGTTTAACCGTATGCCAACGATCGGATCGATAGCCTGAACCTCCCATCACACACAACTGTGGAGTGCATATGGATCCGATGACCCTTGATGCGCTGGTTGCGAGTGCGGAGCAATACGAAAACGCCAAGCGCGTATCGTTCGAGCCCCTCGATGGCTATGTGCTCAACCCCTGGTCCGGCCTCTATCAGGAGAGCGACGCGACCTACACCCATCGCGTGGCCGCCGAACTGGCGTAGCGCTTGGCGGCACTAAAAGGGGAAAACACGCGCTGCGCTGCACGGCGAACGCCGCTGCAGCGCCTGAATCGTGATCGGACAGGTTTTGCCCGCCTGGAAGAAATCCAGCATCTTCGATTGATTGACGGCGAGTTCCAGCGCGCCGGCCGGAAACTGATCGCTCGACCAGGAGCTGCTGTCGCCCCCGGCGGCGCGCCCGAAGTTGCCGTATTCGCGTAAGCCCGACAGGTACATCACGTGCCGCCAGGCCCTGCTCGCTCGTGCTAGCGTAGCGACGTGCGCCGCGTACTTCGCGCGAGGCGCCAGAAAAGGCCATGGCACACTTCTCAACAACACAGCCTTACACGATGTACTGAACAGACCGATCCTATGCATCTGACATGGTCGTGGGCAACGTTGATCGTCGCTTCGTTCGCCGCGGGCGTGCAGAACGCGCTGGCCGGCGGCGGGTCATTCCTTACTTTCCCCGCGCTGCTGTTCACCGGCATCGATCCACGCACGGCCAACATCGCCTCTACCATCGCCCTGTTTCCCGGCCAGGTGACCACGGGGCTGGCCGGGCGCGCTCATATGGCAGGCGCCGAAGGCCTGTCGTTGCGCGCGCTATGCTGGATCAGCCTGTTCGGCGGCGCGCTCGGAGCGGTCTTGTTGCTCGTTACGCCGGTAAGCGTATTCACCCGGCTCGTGCCGTTTCTGGTGCTGTTCGCCACGGTGGTGTTTGCCTGGGGCAGTTTTTTCAGGAAACCATCCGGCAACGGCGACAAGGCATCGCTTGACCGGCGCGCCGCGATGTTGGTGCAGTTGTGCATCGCCATCTACGGCGGCTACTTCGGCGGCGGCATCGGCATCCTGATGCTGGCGGCGTTGACGGCGGCGGGCCTGGGCGTTCGCCAAGCCGGCGCCACGAAGAACGTGCTGGCGGCGATCATGAATGCCTCGGCCGTGGTGATCTTTTTGATCCAGGCACGCATGCTTCCATGGCTGCAGATCGTCTGCGTGGCGGTTCCCGCGATCGCCGGCGGCCAATTGGGCGCGCACTTGTTGCATCGAGTCAACGAGAACGCGCTGCGCATCGCCGTGGTGTGCATCGGCGTTGCGCTTACCGTGGGATTGTTCGTGACGAGCTAGCGCCGCCTTGCATTTGGCCGGTGGGACATCGACATCCTGCGTAGCAACGGTCCAGCGTGGCCATACCTCTTGCGGGGAAATCCCGCCAGGCAGGACGCACGTCTCGTGCGCGGTGCAGGCAAATATCCCGACGGAACTCAGGTCGCGATCTCAGCGGCGCCTTGCTGGCCGAACCATGTTTCGGTGCGGCGAACGATATGCACCACTGACAACATGACAGGCACCTCCACAAGCACCCCCACGACGGTTGCCAATGCCGCCCCCGAACGCAATCCAAACAGACTGATGGCGGCAGCAACCGCAAGCTCGAAGAAGTTGCTGGCGCCAATCAACGCGGATGGCCCTGCGATGCAGTGCGGCACACCCAGCCAGCGGCTAAGGCCATAGGCAATGCCCGCGTTGAGGTAAACCTGCACGACGATGGGTACGGCCAGCAAGGCGATGACCATGGGTTGCGCCATGATCGCTTGCCCCTGGAAGCCAAAGAGCAGCACCAGTGTCGCCAGCAGCGCCGTAGTGGACCAGGGATCGATTCGGCGGATCGTCTCATCCAGCGTCTGCTGCCCTCCACGTCGAAGCAGGTACCAGCGCCATAGCTGCGCCAGCCATACCGGAACGACGATGTAGAGAACGACGGACAACAGCAGGGTGCCCCACGGTACGTGAATGGACGCGACCCCCAACAGAAGCCCGACGATGGGCGCGAATGCCACGACCATGATCGTGTCGTTCAATGCCACCTGCGCCAGCGTGAAGTTGGGCTCCCCGCCGCATAGCCGCGACCACACGAAAACCATCGCCGTGCAGGGCGCAGCCGCAAGCAAAATCAAACCGGCGATGTACGCATCGTGCTCGCCTGCAGGCAGCCACGCGGCAAACACATGCCGCACGAACAGCCAGCCCAGCAGCGCCATCGAAAACGGCTTGATCGCCCAATTGACCAGCAACGTGACCCCAATGCCCCTCAGCTGCCGGCGCACGCCTGTGAGTTGCGCGAAATCCACTTTCAGCAACATCGGCACGATCATCAACCATACGAGCAGCGCCACCGGCAGATTGATGTGCTGCACCTCCAAACCCGCTAGAGCCGCGAACAGCGAGGGGAAGAGATGCCCGAGCATGATGCCCGCCACGATGCACAGCGCCACCCACAGCGTCAGATACCGTGCAAAGACACCTATCGTCGCAACCGCCTGTTTATCACTCATGGGGCGTGCCGGTTTGACCGATGGCACGAAGCTCCTGCTGGGAGGCAACGCGATCGAGCTTTTCCAAAGGAAGCGCCAGCAGCAGATCGATACGCTGCTTTAGCATCATCCAGGCCGAACGGAACGCGCGCCGGCGTTCGTCATCGCCCTCGACCGCTACGGGATCGGGCACCCCCCAATGAGCGGTTACCGGGTGACCGGGCCAAATGGGGCACACTTCGCCAGCAGCGTTGTCGCAGACCGTGATCACGATATCGATGGGCGCAGAATCAGGCTGTGCAAACTCGTCCCAGCTCTTGCTGCGCAAGGGCTCTTTGTAGCCGATGCTGCGCGCCAGCTCTTCCGCCATCGGCTGGACTTTTCCGCTTGGGAAACTGCCCGCGCTGAAAGCGTGGAAGCGCCCCTGACCGAGCACGTTAAGCAGGCTCTCCGCCATGACGCTGCGCGCCGAATTGCCCGTGCAGAGAAATAGAACGTTGTAAGGTTGTGTTCGCATTTTCAAGTCTCAGCAGCAGCTACCGGCCCCCTTGGGGCCACACGTCGTATTGGCTACATTCGATTGGGGGCCGCAACACGGGCTCGCTTCGCCTGTGGCGGCGCCTTCTGGCGCAGTGGTGTATGTGGTGGCTTCGCCGTGGGTGTAGAAACTTTCCCAACGGACACCCTGCGGGTCTTGCGCCCAATACTTGTCGGATCGCGCGTAGCAGCACGTAGTGGCTTTTTCCGCGAGAACCACCGCGTCCGCATCGCCCAGGCGCTGGCCCATATCGGCCAGCTCGTTCACCTGCTCCACCTGAATCCCCAAGTGGTCCACGCCAACCTCACCGCCTCGCTGCGAGATGGCGAAGTTCACCTGCGGATCTTCCAGCATCCACTTGGCATAGTCGGACTTCACGACGCTGGGCTGGGCGCCAAACAGCATCGAATAGAAGCGGATGCTGCTTTCCATCTCTTGAACATTCACATGGACATGAAAGCGCTTCATGAGATTCTCCGGGCAGGTTTGCAGACCGTGGCGGGTTGACAGGCGGCGGATGACGCCGACCCCGCGCAGCAGTTTTCCGTCAGGTAACCGAGCAAGGCATTCATCTGGTCGTAGTTCGCCCTGCACTGGATGACACGCCCCCGCCGTTCATCGCTCACCAATCCGGCGCGACGGAGGATGTGCAGATGGCTGGTGAGGGTGGCGCCAGGGATTGCGGTCGCCTGCCCCAGCTCACCCACAGACAAACCCTCATCCCCCGCTTGGACAAGCAGGCGATACAGGTTCAGACGGTGCTCTTGGGCCAGGGCAGCCAAACAAGCCAGTGCGTTTGTCGATTCCATATTTCTATAATTATAGAAATATATGGTGCCGTCAATGGGCTATCGCAACCGGCAGTCCTCGCAGGGCCACCTCGGGCGGATCAGCCGCGTGATGACGTCCACCTTTGAAGATCGGCTGCGGCTGCACACGGATCTACTCTGAGAAGAGGTCTGGTAGGCAGGCAGAGAGCCGCCCAGAGCGGTTCAATGTTGGAGTGGCTACGATCTACCGAACGCTCCAAACATCTGCCTGATAGACGACGAGATGGTATCAGTTGATAGTAATGGCCATTCGTGAAGCAATGGGTTGGCTGAAGGCGTCTACGAAAGTTGCCAAGCTCACATTGGCGCAGTCTTTATGCTGACCAACAATACAGCGGACTACCAAAAACTCCGGGCGCACTAAGCGATTCGGATGTTGTTCCCCAAAAGCAATAGAAACGATCTTGCTCTGGGTGGTAAACCAGCCAGTATCCCGCATTGTGCGCAACACAAAGACCCGATATGACGCTCCCATCTTCTATATCTGGAAAGCCGGGCGGCACTGCTGTCGCGCTAATTGGGAACGGCGCACAGCTGTGCTGTCGAATATCCTCAGCTAGACCTGCAATGTAGGTATCCCTGTCCATTGACGCGCCTACATAGACATCGGATGTATCTTGGAGTGCCTGCTCTAGCCTAGCGAGTGGATTTGAAGTCGTCATCATCGGTTATTGCTGCGTGGATGGCGGGGGCGGAGGAGGCGGCGGCGGCGTTGGGTAGTGCAGCGTTTCCGGTGGCTTGTTTCCATTTGCTGGTATATCAATACGTGGGCCGGTCTTGTCCGTGCCCGGTCTATAGGAAATTCCGTTGTCGCCGACCAGCGTGCCTGCGGGATAACCCTTATCTGTTGGAGCTGGTGAGGACTTTCCGCCAGTTAGATTGTCGAAGTCCTTTTCTGCGTCCCCTGTTCCACCATTTGAAGGCGCCAGTGGACCGTTGTTTATCCGTTTACCTTGCTGACCTGTTTTACCATCTTGTTGGCCTACAAGCCCTCCGGGGAGTGGGGTCGGCTCTCCTTGCGTTTCATTGTGGACTACCGGTGTTGAATTGATGGTGTTTTGAATCGCTCTCTCTGTGTATACAGTCGCAACGACGACATAGTCGATCATCAACTCGCCAAGCCTAGTTGCATGTATGTGGCAAGCGTTTTGATCGCAAGTTACAGTTCTTCCATCAGGATCAACATTTATGATGGGATTATTTTTAGAGTAGTTGTAGCGGTTGAATCCAAACGAATCAGAAGGTTTAGGTGCAACAGGATCCACACTCAGGAATCGACCTGTGGCGGGGTCGTAGTAACGAGCCTGCATATAGACGAGGTTCGTCTCAGGATCACTCACATGCCCTGTGTATCCCGGGCCATTCGGCGGACCGCCGACGCCAGTTCCGTATGAAGCGATCGACCCATATGGCGCGTAGTCGTAAGTCGCCGTGATGTTGCCATTGGCATCCGCTTCCGCCAAAGGCGTCCCCTGCGGATCGGTATATACATATGTGACTGTCCCCTGTTGCTGGGCGTGCAACACGCCGCAAGCAAGCAGGAGCAGCAAATGGAACATCCACTTGAACGACAACCGCCGAACTCCGTGACCGGCCATGCCTGCCCCCTAATGGTCCCTAAACGGTTTCGCTAGGTTACCGCAAAGCAGTCTGCCAACACCCCTAGATGGCCCAGCACCACAATACTGTGACTAGCCTCCAGCGAAACGTTCAAACTGTCGAATTTAACATGCTTCCCAAATGTCGCCCTAGTTCACCTGAAGAAAACGTCGAATAAAGGAAGTCAAAAAAACCAAACTTGTATCGGCAGTAGCGGACGTCGTTTCCGAAAATTATCTATCGACTGAAGTCATCGCTCGCTGCAATCTTGCCGTTCACCGTGACCGTCCAGTGATACTTTCCAACCGGTAGCGGTGGGAACACTCCAAAGTCTTTGGCGAAGGTTGCTGACGCCGAGCCATCGCCTCCCTAACGGATTGCGCGAGTGATGCTCTCCCCGTTTGGCTCGACCACAATGAATGTGGCTTGATAAGGGGAGCCTTGATTCTTATCGCGTACCCACAGTTGGGTTTGGCTATCGGTGGACTGCTGCCAGTTGCGACTCTGCGCGCTCACCTTTCCAAAGGGAACAATCGCTAAGGGCACGGCTAACAAGGGAAGAAAATATGCCAAACGTTTCATCTTCCACCTCATAGACCAGTGTAATAGACCACGCAGCCTTTATCGTCGTAGGAATCAAGAACTGTGTTACCAACGATTTTCTTTACCTGATGATCCACGACCGAGGTGGCCATAGACGCGGCGTCTTCACTTGAATCGACCCACTGGTAAGTCTCATGGGAACATTCCCCGTCCTAACGTTAAGGAATGGAAACCCAACGTTTCTCCTGATAGCACTGAGCATCAAGGGAGAAGTTAGGCCGCCTGAGTCTCACGAGGTGCCGCCACCCCCGCAGCAAGCACCGCCGCCGCCACCGAAGACAAGTGGAGGACCCTAAGAAATGGATCTGCAGAGGTTAGCTTTTTGGCTAGAAGATGTAACTCCAAGAATCGAAAATTTAGACGGCTACCTTTTCATTGATCGACTAGGTCTGGGTCCAAGCGGTCTTCGAAAGAAGACAGGGAGTTATGGATCAATGTCTGAAGCTCAGCTGTGGATGAACATCGTTCTGTTAGATGACTTCATTTCTGAAGTTGTTGGTGACGACTGGGAATCAAATGACCCTGCCGTAAACAGGCTTTTGTCAGTCTTCGAGCAGGCGTGGTCATATCAGGTACGCGTTTCGTTTCCCGGTACCGACTTTTTGATTGAACGCTTGCTTGATGATGAGTACGGGGATCTAGGTCTTCGGCTTATCAATAGCCATCAATGATTAAGCGCAAGCTTTTTTGTTAAAAAGACAATTGGCATTGAGGATGTAGCTTTGGATTGAAGATAGACCCTCATCTTTTGATGCATCTTGACCCGGCGATGTATCAAGCATATGCCTACTTATTCACGTTTGGAGCCCAACCCTAATGAAGACAGGAACTGTTCTGGATCAGGCGATGCTGGTCAGTGCTCGATATGATGCAAATATCGTGACGAATCAGGACCCCAGTCGAAGTAAAGGCCCGCGCCGTATAGGCCGGATGTAGCAGCGGGGCGCATCCGGCCACCTTGACATTCTTGTCCAACACTCATATCCACCCAGACGATAAGTCGGTCGAAGCAATTGAAAACTCGGGTTAGAGCGCCTTACACCACGATGAGTGTTCGGTCTCTGCCAATTTAAAGAGCCGCTGCGTCACACCAACCCTTCCTACAACCTGCCCATCCGGGCCGATCTCGTCCACGACTAAGCCACAGTGCTGAATGCCATCTCTAGTGACTACGTTCGCGACATAGCGACGCCCAATGCCTGGGGTGAACGTAGCCATCCCCGTGCATATGTGATTGACGATGTCCGATCCCTCGACTCTAAGTCCGGTGCCGACGCTAATGGAAATAGTGACCGGCTCACCGCCTTTTACATTGATCCATTTGGGCGTACCCGCGATGCCACCGTAAACCCATTTCCGGCCCGAACATGTTTCAGAATGGTCATATATCTGCCCAACACTCGAATACTCGGGGTCGCCTGATAAAAATACGGCGGCTGTATCACCGCCTGTAGGCAGTGACTTATATACGGGCGGAAGGCACGACGACAATAAAAGGCAGGAAGCAACGATTCCAACTACGTTTACCAGCTTCATGTCATAGCTCCAACGATCCAAAAGGGATGGCTTGCTCTCTCTTCCAATCAGTGACTCGGAGCATTCGGATCTTTGGTGCCAACTTTCCCCGTGTACGGATTTACGTTGCCCCGCGAGGAAAAATTGTTCGCCTTCGTGCCATCCGGCGCCGACCTCATATGAGACTGAACATGCTCACCGTTGCGCTTGGTATAGCTGTGCACATGCACATCTAACGAACTCTTATGTACCGCGGAGCGAGATGAGCTGTGGTACGACGAGCTGCTGGAATGATGGGTTGCCGCATGGACAGCCATCACCGGCAAAAAGTAAAGAAGCAGAACTATCTTTTTCATATCCCCGTGGCTTGACCCTTGACCAGCAGTTACAAACCGTCGCCGTCGGTGAGCTTGTATGGCTTGTCCGCCGGCTTTTTTCTGGGAATTCCCGCGTCACTGAGCTTCATGACGGTAACACCCCTGACGGTAAGGCCTGTTACCGTCAAACCTACCGTCACCGATGCCAGGATTTCAATGGATGCGGCTGGACGACATGAGACACCAAACCGCCAGAAAAGCCCGGTTTTACGCGGTTCCTGGGACGTGTCTGGACGGGAATGGACGGGCAAATGGTGGCTATGGGTGGACTCGAACCACCGACCCCAGCATTATGAGTGCTGTGCTCTAACCGGCTGAGCTACATAGCCAAGGGGTGCGCCGTCCGGGCAGTTTCGGCCGGATCGGGCTGGATTCAGGCGGGGCGCGGCAGTGTAATCGTCTGGCCCTTCCGGTTCAAGTGGTTGGCTTGCTCCAGCTTTGTAGGCTGTGGTTGAATCGATCTCGGGTTAGGCGCACGCGCCATGGCAGGCTGCGCTGACACGACCCGAGGAGGTTGGATGATTGACGTTGATGGCTACCGTCCGAATGTTGGCATCGTGCTGCTCAATGCAGACGGCCGGCTGTTCTGGGCGCGCCGCGTCCATCGCGACGGCTGGCAGTTTCCCCAGGGCGGCATGCGCAGCGACGAGACGCCGCTGGAAGCCATGTACCGGGAACTGCAGGAAGAAACCGGCCTCTCGCCCCAACACGTCGAAGTGCTGGCCAGCACCCGCGGCTGGCTGCGCTACAAGCTGCCCAGCCGCTATATCCGTCACCACCAGCACCCCACCTGCATCGGCCAGAAGCAGGTGTGGTTCCTGCTAAAGCTGGTGGGCGGGGAGGACGCGCTGTGCCTGGATGCCTGCGAGAAGCCCGAATTTGACCTCTGGCGCTGGGTGGACTTCTGGTACCCGGCCGTGCATGTGGTTAATTTTAAACGAGATGTTTATCACCGTGCGCTGCGCCACTTTGCCCCGCTGGTGGAAACCATGCTGAGCATCGAGCTGGGTCCGCAGCCGCAGCCGCGCCGTAACGCCTCCCGCAACCGGCGGGCCGCCTGAACCGCGGGCCAGGCTTCGTACTCAATACTTGTTGACAATCATTCGCATTCGCGTTGAAATGCGCGGCATGTACATTTGTCTTTGCAACGCCATCACCGATCACGACATCCGGCGCGCCGCCGCCGATGGCGTGCACACGTTCGCCCAATTGCAGGCCCGCACGGGTTGCTCCGATTGCTGCGGCTGTTGCGAGGCGGAGGCCCGCGCCACGCTGGATGAAGCGGTCGCCAAGGTTGCGCTGGACCTGCCCATTTTCGTCGCAGCCTGATCACCCTCACGCGGATCAGCCTTTCCTGACGCGACATCGAGAACGCCGCCGTCACCACGCGGTGGCGTTTTTGCATGCGCGACGTATTCGCATTTCCGCCGCATGCACGCAGAATCCGTATAGTTTCTTTAATCAGCCAACCCACGGAGAGCCGCGATGAAGGGCGACACCAAGGTCATCGAATTTCTCAACAAGGTGCTCTTCAACGAGCTGACCGCCATCAACCAGTATTTCCTGCACTACCGCATGTTCAAGAACTGGGGTTACCAGGAACTGGCCGAGCACGAGTACAAGGAATCGATCGAGGAGATGAAGCACGCCGATCGCCTGATGGAGCGCATCCTGTTCCTGGAAGGCCTGCCCAATCTGCAGCACCTGGGCAAGCTGCGCATCGGCGAGAACGTGCTTGAATGCATCAAGGGCGATCTGGATCTGGAACTGGCTGCCACCAAGGATCTGCGCGAAGCGATCGCCCATTGCGAAAGCATTGCCGATTACGTGAGCCGCGACATGTTCAAGCACATCCTGCACGATGAGGAAGAGCACATCGACTGGCTGGAGACCCAGCTCAGCCTGGTCAAGGACATCGGTGCGGAGCGTTACCTGCAGTCGAAAATGGAAAGCTGAACCGACGCGCCCCCGGAGCGCGGCATAGCGACCGGGGGCACAAACCCGTCCACGGTTCCTTGACGGCTTCCTTACGTCCAGGCTATATGCATCGTTTTGCCGCACGGGCCGCGCATGGCTTCCCGTCCACCACCGCGCTACGTCGTACGTTCGCACGACGCTGCCAGTCAGCGTCGCCGCATGATGTGGCTGGGCGCGGCGTGGCTTGGCAGCGTGGTGCTGGCCGGATTGATCGTGGCGCTCGCGGTGGGTGCGTGGAAAGGCGTGGTGCCGCGTATCGCCGACCGGCGCGCGGTGCGTGAGCTGACCGCCGCGAATGACGACCTGAAACAACAGGTGGCAAACCTGCAGCGTTCGCAGCAAGTCAACGACATCGCCACCAAGGCGCTGCGCCAGACCATCTCGCAACGCGACGAGGAAATCAGCGGGTTGCGCGCCGATCTTGGCTTCTATTCGCGCCTGGTCGGCGGCGATGCGCAACGCGAAGGGCTGAAGGTGCAGGAAGTGTCGCTGCAACCGGTGCTGCATTCGCCTGCGTGGAACCTCACCATCAGCCTCACCCAGAACATCAAGCGCGACGACGACACCAACGGCACCATCACTGTCAGCGTGGAAGGCCTGCGCAACAACAAGGTGGATCAGCTGGCCTGGCCCACGCTGGGCGATGCCGCCGAGAAGGACGGCATTCCGTTCCGCTTCCGCTATTTTCAGCAAATTCATACAACGATTGCGCTTCCGTCCGATTTCCGGCCGACGCGATTGCATGTCACAGTCCAGCCGGAAAATGGGGATCCGGTCAGCCGCGCCGTGGCCTGGAACGACGCCCTATCCACTCCCGTCACCGCCATTCAGGGGGACACCGATGCTCAGCCGTAAACGCAACGACCAACCCAGCCGCAACGCCGAAACCAGCCTCATTTCGCTCGGCACGATCATCCGCGGCGACGTCCGCTTCACCGGCACGCTGCACCTGGACGGGCGCATCGAGGGCGCCGTCATCGGCGAAGGCTCCAGCGCGCTGTTCACGCTCAGCGAGCAGGGCCAGGTGCAGGGCGAAGTGCGCGTACCGCACGCGATGATCAACGGCCAGGTGAATGGCGACATCTACGCCAGCGAACGCCTGGAACTGGCCGCGCAAGCCCGCGTGATCGGCGACGTGCGCTACAACCAGCTGGAAATGGCCGCCGGCGCGCAGGTCAACGGCCGCATGGCGCACCAGGGCGAGGACCACGTCCAGCGCGAGCTGCCGGCGCCGGAAGTGCGTCCGGAACCGGTCACCGCCTGAACCGGCCCGGGATTTCGGCTGATGGCGGAGGTGGCGGTGCGGTATCCTTGAGTCCGCATCGCCCCAGCCTCATATCCGCCCCATGGAAACCATCCTCGCCATCCCCGATTACCGCCAAGCCGGCGCCCCGCTGATCTTCACGGCGGCCGCCGCGCGCAAAGTGCACGAGCTCATTCAGGAAGAGGGCAACCCCGAACTGAAGCTGCGCGTCTACATCACCGGCGGCGGCTGCTCGGGCTTCCAGTACGGCTTCACCTTCGACGAGAGCCAGGCCGAAGACGATTTCGCGCTGGACCGCGAAGGCGTCACCTTGCTGGTCGATCCGCTGTCGCTGCAGTACCTCACCGGCGCCGAGATCGACTACTCGGAAAGCCTCAGCGGTTCGCAGTTCGTCATCCGCAATCCCAACGCCAAGACCACCTGCGGCTGCGGTTCCTCGTTCTCCACCTGAGCGGCCCGCGTCCCGGATGGCTTCGACGAACCTCAACACCTTCGCCGGACTCAGCCTGATCCTGGACCGCGTTGCCGAGCAACGCGACGAGGCGGACTGGGTGCTGACCCAGGGACAGGCCGCCGAGGCCCGCTACCTGTTGCTGGATCCGGCCGGCGACGCCTTCCTGCACCATGACCGCGAAGCGTTGCGCTGGCTTGACGCCACCGAGCGCCATCGCCTGTTGCCGCGTGCGCCGAGCAGCCTGCTCGGCCTGATCGAAGACCGTCCGCACTTCATGCTGGTGCTGGACGAAGACGACGACATCGCCGCGCTGGAAGCCGCGCTCGGTGCGCGCCGTGCGGGTCTGCGCGAAGCGGGCCTGCAGCTTGCCGCCGATGAAGCGGGCCTGTTTGCCTACACCAAGGGCCTGGCCCACTGGCAGCGCGAAACCCGCTTCTGCGCGCGCTGCGGCGCGCCGGTGCAACTGGTGTCGTCCGGCCATCGCGCGCAATGCACCAACCCGGCCTGCGGACGCCTGCATTTTCCACGCACGGATGCGGCGATCATCGTCATCGTCGAGTACCAGGGCGCCTGCCTGCTGGGTCGCCAGGCCGTGTGGCCGCCCGGGCGCTACTCCACGCTGGCCGGCTTCGTGGAACCGGGCGAAGCGCTCGAAGACGCGGTTCGCCGCGAAGTTGCCGAAGAATCGGGCGTTATCGTCGGCGATGTGCACTATCACTCCTCGCAACCCTGGCCGATGCCGGCCTCCCTGATGGTGGGCTTCACCGCCACCGCGCTGTCGCCGGCGATCCGCCTGCGCGATGGCGAGCTGGAAGACGCGCGCTGGTTCACGCCGCAACAACTTATCGACGGACTGGCCGACGGAAGCCTGGCCACGCCGACACCGCTCTCGGTTTCCTATCAGCTGATTTCGCATTGGTTGCGCGAACGCACGGGGCTGGAGCTGGATGCATTGACGCCGACGGGGCGCACGCGCTGAGTCGCCCCGCTGCGCAAGCGTGAACCGCTTGCCATCACTCGCATACAATGCGCCCATCCAACGGAGTCCGTTTTCATGGCCATTCGCCTGCTTGCCGCACTCATCGCCCTGGGACTGCTGCATGTGCAGCCACAGCTTGCCCATTGGCGCAACGATGGCGGTTTCCGGCGCTGGGTCGAGCAGCTGTCGGACACCACCGGCGCAGGCCGCGTGCTGCTGGCGGTGCTGGTGCCGGTGGCGGTGTGCCTGCTGGTGATGTGGATGCTGCACAAGCTGCCGCTGGCCGACCTGCTGATGCTGGCCTTCGCGCTGGTGGTGCTGCTGTTTTCGTTCGGCCCGCATGCGTTTGAAGCGGACATCGAGTCCATTCTCAAGGCGCCCGACCAGAGCAGCCGCGAAGCCGCCGCGCAGGCGCTGTGCGACGAGGGCGAGTTTGTCGCCTGGACCACCGCCGACCTGGGCGAAGCCACCGCCTACGCCGCCTTGCGCCGCCGCTTCGGCGTGCTGCTGTGGTTCTTCCTGCTTGGGCCGATGGGCGCCCTGCTCTATCGCCTGGCGCGCCAGCTCGGCCACGACCCGTCGCTGGCGCTCGATGCCGGCGCACGCACCGCGGCGCGCTATCTCGCCAATGGCCTGGACTGGCTGCCCGCGCAGCTGATGGTGTTCACGCTGGCGCTGGTCGGCCACTGGGATGCGGTGATCGGCGCATGGCGCCGCTGGCACCAGCAGGCCGCGCCGAACAGCTGGTATCTCTCCGCCCCGGGTTTTCTTGGCGCCGCCGCACGCGCGGACGTGCTCACCGACATTGAAGGCGGCGACGGTTACACCGAAGAGCGCACTGACCCGCTACACGAATTGCGCCGCCTGCGCGACGCGCTACTGCGCGCACTGCTCGCCTGGCTGAGCGTGGTGGCGCTGATCGTGATGGGCAGCTGGATCTCCTGAACCCGCGCCTGCCTCCCCGGCGCGCGGGCGCAGGCCGGCAGGAGGCAACGCCTTAAGCGAAATCCCCGCGCAATACCTGTACCCGCTGCTCCAGTACCTGCGCATTCACCTCCGCCGCGGGCCGGGGCACATCCACCAGCAGCTCGACCCGCGCGCGAAAGCGGCGCGGCAGCCGCGCACGTCCCAGCATCGAATCGCGCCGGCTCCACACGCTGCCCCACAGACCGCGCAGGGCCATCGGCACCACGGGCACCGGCCGACGCTCGAGAATTTTTTCCACGCCCGAACGGAACGGCGCGATGGCGCCATCCCTGGTCAGGCCGCCTTCGGGAAAGATGCACACCAGCTCGCCGTTAGCCAACGCGGCATCGATCTCTTCCATGGCGTGCTGCAACACAGCGGGATCTTCCTTTTTCCCGGCGATGGGAATCGCCTTAGCGGTCTTGAACACAAAGCGCAGCAGCGGAATGTTGAAGATCTTGTAATACATCACAAAGCGCGCGGGGCGCGGCAGGTTTGCCATCAGCAGCAGCGGATCCATGAAGCTTACGTGGTTGCACACCAGCACCGCGGCGCCCTCTTCGGGTACGTTCTGCGCACCGTCCACGCGAATGCGATAAAGCGTATTGACCAGCACCCAGGTAATGAAGCGCATCAGGAACTCGGGCACCAGCGTGAAGATGTACGCTGCCACCACCACGTTGAGCACCGCGGCCAGCAGGAAAATCTGCGGCGCATTGAAGCCCAGCATCCCCAAACCCAGCCCGAACACCGAGGCGATGACGATCAGCAACGCATTGAGAATGTTGTTGCCCGCGATCACGCGCGACAGCCGGTCGCGTTGCGTGCGCGCCTGCACGAAGGCGAACAGCGGCACCACGTAGAAGCCGGCAAACACGCCGATCAAAGTGAGATCCAGCACGATGCGCCAGCTGCCCGACGTGGCCAGGAACGCATGCCAGTCCAGGCCGCGCACCGCTGCCGCGCCCGGCCGTGCGAGGAACAGATCCACGCCGAACGCGGTGAGCCCGAACGCGCCCAGCGGCACCAGGCCGATCTCCACGCGCTTGCCCGACATCTTTTCGCACATCAGCGCGCCCACGCCGGTGCCGATCGAAAACAGCGTAAGCACCAGCGTGTTCACCGAGCCGTCGCCACCCAGATTGATGCGCGTATACAGCGGCAGCTGCGCCACCAGTACCGTGCCGAAAAACCAGAACCAGGAAATACCCAGCACCGCGTTGTACACCGCGCGGTCCTCGCCGGTGATACGCAACACGCGCACCGTTTCGCTCAGCGGGTTCCAGTTGAAGCGCAGCTCCGGCGCGGTGGCTGGCGCGGGCGGAATGAAGCGGCTGGCGACGTAGCCGACCGCCGCGATACCGATGGTCAGCGCGGCGGAAAAATGCGGCCCGATGCCCGCGATCAGCATCAGCGCATTGCCCGTCATCATGCCGATCAGGATCGCCATCTGCGTACCCATTTCCACCAGGCCGTTACCGCCGACCAGTTCCGACGACTGCAGCGCCTGCGGGAGAATGGCGTATTTGATCGGGCCGAACACGGTCGAGTGCACGCCCATCATGAACAGCACCACCAGCAGAAACGACAGGTGGTGGCCGATAAAGCCATACGCCGCCAGCACCATCGCCGTGATCTCGAACACTTTCACGAAGCGGATGATGCGCGTCTTCTCGAATTTCTCCGCCAGCTGGCCGGCGGTTGCGGAGAACAGGAAGAACGGCAGGATAAACAGCGCCGGCGCCAGGTTGGTATACAGGCCCACCTGACGATCGGACAGGCCCATCTGAAAGGCCGCCATCATGACCATCGCATTGCGGAACGCGCTGTCGTTGAACGCACCCAACGCCTGCGTCCAGAAGAACGGCGCAAAGCGGCGGCGGCCTAGCAGGGCGAACTGGCTCATGCGGATCCTTGTGCAGATGCAACGCTGCGTAGCCTAGCCCAAAGGCGGCCGTCGTTGGAGCTGCCTTACTGGTTAACGCCGCGACGGTGTGCGTATCATCGGCCTAAGCGGCTGGAGAAAGCGCCCACGTTCCATGAGATGTCCGGCAGCACTACTTCTCACGACCGGTGCTTGGTCCAACCTGGTGCCGAGGCCACTCCCGATGTTTCACGCAACCGGATAACCGACCCCATGACTGTGATGCACGGCAGTTGCCATTGCGGAGCATTGAGCGTCGCGTTCACCACCGCCAAGCTTGCGGCGGATTTTCAGCCACGCGCCTGCGATTGCTCGTTCTGCATGAAGCACGGCGCGGCGTATGTCTCCGACCCGGGCGGTTCACTGTCGATTGTCCAACGCCACGCCGACGCGATCAAGGAATACCGGCAAGGATCCAACACCGCGCGATTTCTGTTGTGCAAGGATTGCGGCGTGCTGGTGGGTGTCGTCTTCGACCATGCGTCGGGCACCTACGGCACCCTCAACGTGACGTGCCTGGACGACGCCACCGGCTTTGCCCAAGCCCTTGGCGCATCGCCGCAGCAGCTGAGTCAGGACGAAAAGATCTCGCGCTGGCTGGCGCTATGGGTGCCGCGAGTGGTTATCGAGACATCAGCCCATTAGGAAATGCCCATGACCATCCGCGTACTCGATGCTGGCGATGCGGCAGCCTATCAACGGCTTCGCCTGCTCGCGCTGCAGGACAGCCCCACCGCATTCAGCGCCAGCTACGAAGAGGAAGTGGGCCGCTCGCTGGATGACGTCGCCGCACGCATCGCGCCCGCGCCGGATGGATCGATCCGCATGCTTGGCGCGTTCCATGGCCAGGCGCTGGCCGGATTCGTAGCGCTGATCCATCCGCAACGGGCGAAGTTGCGCCACGGCGCGGAGATCGCCGGGATGTTCGTCGCACCCGCGCAGCGGCGGCGTGGGCTGGGGCGGGCGCTGCTGGGGGCGGCGATCGATCAGGCGCGCGCGCTCGATGGAGTTCGCCAGCTCAAGCTCGGCGTCAACGCCACCAACACGGCGGCGAGGGTACTGTATGAATCGGCAGGCTTTCTGCCCTACGGCCTGGAGCCGGACGCGCTGTACGTTGGCGGACAATTTTTCGGCCAAGCGCATTATCTGCTACGCCTGAATCAGGCTTAGCACCCTTCTTCGGATACGGAACCTGCGCCATGTTCGCGCTGTTCGCCGCCAACGCGGTCTTGCTGTTCCACCTGGCGTTTATCTTGTTCGCCGCCTTCGGCGCGCTGCTGGCGCTGAAGTGGCGGCGGGTGGCGCTTGTGCAGCTACCCGCCGCGGCGTGGGGGTTTTTTGTCGAATATTCCGGGCGAATCTGCCCGCTTACGCTGCTGGAGAATCACTTTCGCCATCGCGCGGGTCAAGCCGGCTACAGCGAAGGTTTCATCGAGCATTATCTGCTGGCCACGATCTACCCCGACGGACTGACGCGCGACATGCAGTTCGCGCTCGCCGCGTTCGTGATGATCGTCAATCTCTCTGTCTACGCGCTGCTGATCACGCGCCGCAAGGCGCGCTGACCGCGCGGTCGGCGGACTCAGCGGCGGCGCAATGCGCGATGCGCGATGTCGCGGCGGAAAAACGCGCCGTCGAAGCGGATCTTGCCGGCCGCTTCGTAAGCATGCTCGCGCGCGTCGGCGATGTCCTGGCCCAACGCGCACACGGTCAGCACGCGGCCGCCCGCGGTGGTCGCACGCCCTTGCGCGTCGAGCCTGGTGCCGGCGTGGAACACCTTTACCTGGCTGCCGAACGCCTGATCCAGGCCCTCGATGACATCGCCGCTCCTGACCTTGCCCGGATAGCCGCCGGCCGCCATCACCACGCCGATGGCCGGGCGCGCATCCCATTGCGCATGCGTGTGATGCAGCTCGCCGTCGAGCGCCGCCTCGATCAGTTCGATCAGGTCGGATTTCAAGCGCATCATGATCGGCTGCGTTTCCGGATCGCCGAAGCGCACGTTGAATTCGATCACTTTGGGCGCGCCGTGCTTGTCGATCATCAGGCCCGCATACAGGAATCCGATGAAGGGTGCGCCCTCCGACGCCATGCCGCGCAGCGTGGGTTCGATCACTTCCTTGAGGATGCGCTTTTCCACCTCGGACGTGACCACCGGCGCGGGCGAGTACGCGCCCATGCCGCCGGTATTGGGGCCCAGGTCGTTGTCATCGCGGCGCTTGTGGTCCTGGCTGCTGGCCATGGGCAGCGCACGGCTGCCATCGCTCATGACGATGTAGCTGGCTTCTTCGCCGTCGAGAAATTCCTCGATGACCACACGCGCGGACGCATCGCCGAAAGCGTGCGCGCCGAGCATGTCGTGCAACGCGAGCTCCGCATCGCCCAGGGTCAGCGCCACCACCACGCCCTTGCCGGCGGCCAGGCCGTCGGCCTTGATGACGATCGGCGCACCGTGCTCGCGCACGTAGGCCAGCGCCGGGTTGAGTTCGGTGAACACCGCGTAGCGCGCGGTGGGAATGTTGTGGCGAACCAGGAAATCCTTGGCGAAGGCCTTGGAGCCTTCCAGCTGCGCGGCAATGGCGCGCGGCCCGAAGATGCGCATGCCCGCCGTGCGGAACTTGTCCACCACGCCGGCCACCAGCGGCACTTCCGGGCCTACCACGGTAAGTTCCACTTTCTCGGCCTTGGCCAGTTTCAGCAGCCCTTCGATATCGGTCACGGCCACCTCGGCGTTGCGCACGCCGCGCTCGCGTGCGGTACCGGCATTGCCCGGGGCGACAATCACCTCGCTCACGCGCGGGGATTGCTTGAGCTTCCACGCCAGCGCGTGTTCGCGGCCGCCATTGCCGATGACCAGGACTTTCATGCTGTGGACTCCGTGACTGCGGGCGCCCTGGGATGCTGGGGCGAGCCGGGTATTGTAGCGGGGGTTTGCGCGTGGCCGCCCCTCCCTAGGCCCTTCCCTGCGTGCAGGGGAAAGCGCAAAAGTTCAGGCGCAGATGTGGCGATCGAGCAGGTCCAGCAGCGCGGCGCGCGGCAGCTTGCCGGTTTCATTGCGCGGCAGCGCCCGCACCAGACGCAACGGACGCGGCAGGAACACCGGATCGATCGAGGCGCGCAGCGCGTCCAGGATGATCGCTTCGTCAAGCGTGGGCGCCACCGCCAGTGCGGCGATGCGGCGCACGCCGATGGCGTCGGCTTCGTCGAGCTGGAAAATCGCGCCATCCTCCACACCCGGAATCGCCAGCAGGCGGCGGGTGAGATCGCCGAGCGAGGCGCGCTTGCCGGCGATTTCCAGCAGATCCGCATGCCGGCCGCACAGCTCGAAACGGCGGCCTTCGTCGTGCAGCGTGACGATGTCGGCCAGCGTGGCGGGGGCATCGAGTTGCGGCGCGTCGATCTGCGTGCCATCCGGTTGCGGATGCAGGTGCACGCCGTGGTACAGCGACCACAGGCCATCCAGCGTGACGCGGCGCGAGGCGAAGGCGCAGGTTTCGGTGGAACCGAATACCTCCAGCAGCGGCGCGTCGAAACAGCGTTCGGCCTTCGCCGCCAGCTCCGCGGACATCGGCGCGGTGGCCGACAGCATGGCCGCCATAGGTGGCAGGCGTACGCCCGATTCCACCAGCGCGCGCAGGTGCACCGGCGTGGTCACCAGCACGCGCGGGGCCGGCATCGCTTCCAGCGCGCCGGCGATGTCGGCCGGGAAGAACGGCCGGCCCGAGTGCACCTGCACCTCGCCCAAGAGCGGCAGCAGCACGGACATTTCCATACCGTAGATGTGCTGCGGCGGCACCGTGGCGACCACTGAAAAACGCTCGCCTGCCACGTGCTGCAGCATGCGCAGGTTGCCGGCGGTGCTGGCATGCAGGCTGCGCCAGGTTTTGGCATTGGGGCGCGGCGTGCCGGTGGAGCCGGAGGTGTAGCCCACGGCCACGGTTTGCATGGCGGGCAAGGTCGGCCAGGACACCTGAGCCGGGATCGATGCATCGCGCGGCAGCGGCGGCAGGGCGTGATAGCGATGGGGCGCCGGATCCATCGCGCGCTCGCCCACCGCATGGCAGCCTGGGTGCGCGGCCATTACTTCTTCCACCGCGTGCGGCGCGCGCGAGGGTGGCAGCAGGTTGGCCTGGCCGCGCAAGGCGATCGCGCAGAAGGCGACCAGGAAGGCATAGCGGTCCTCGCACAGGTTCACCGCGGCCGTGGCGTCAGGCAGCAGCGCGGCAACGCGTTCCACATGCGCGACGAACTGCGCGGCGGTAACGTGCTCGCCCTCGTGCACCGCCACCACGCGCCGCGGATCGTCCACCTTCAACAAAGGCAGCACGCGCTCCGCTTCGTCGCGTTGATAGGTGTCGTAGACGATCGCCACGCCGCGCACTCCAGTGTTGTTCTATCGATGCAATAAGCCCCGCTCCGGCCGAATCGGTCGGTTGCTGCCCTAAGCAGGAGGTTTCCTGCGCCCCCTATCCTCAGGGTCGCCGCTGAATCGGCACCTACCGCACCGGCGACCGCGTTCTGCAGGATTCAGGTTCGGATGATACTGCCAGTCAGCGCATCCCGAATGGTGGTAGGCGTGGCCGCGCCGCCGAGCGGAGCGTCGAGCACACCGTCCAGCGCCTGGCCGAAGTAGCGTTCGAGGGTGGGCAGGTCGCGTGCCGGGGGTTGGCCGTGGGGATTGGCGCTGGTCGAGACCAGGGCGCCGCCGTAGGCCCGGCACAGTGCCGCCGCCGGGGCGTGCGCAGTCACGCGCAAGGCGATGCCGGCATGCGCGCCGGCGACCCACGCGGGCACCGCCGCGCTGCGCGGAAAGACCCAGGTGAAAGGCCCGGGCCAGCTGGCGTGTACCTGCGCCATGACATCCGCCGGCACCTTGGCCGTGTCGATGTAGCGTTCCACCTGCGCGAAATCCGCGCCGATCAGCAGCACACCCTGCGTAGCCGGACGTTGCTTGAGTGCGAAGATGCGCTCGAAAGCATCCTGATCGTGCGGATCGCAGCCGAGGCCGAAAACCGCCTCGGTGGGATAGGCGATCACGCTGCCGCGATGCAAGGCATCGGCCAGAGCGGGGATTTCGGCGACGGTGTAGGGCTTGGGCATTTGGTTTTTTCTTCCCCTCCCTTCCGGGGGAGAGGGTTGACGTGAAGGACAAGGCTTGCCTCAAGCCTGGTCTTGCCGCTGCAACGGGTGCTGATCGGCGTAACCGCAGCCCTCCCCCTTCGGGAGAGGGCGCCGTGGCGGCGTGCTCAGACCGGGGCTTTCTTGGCGGCTGTTTTCTTGGCCGGCGCCTTTTTCGCCGCCGTCTTCTTGGTGGCTGTTTTCTTCGCCGCCGTTTTCTTGCTTGCGGTCTTCTTGCTGGCTGTTTTTTCGGTAGCCGGCTTCTTGCTGGCCGCCTTCTTGGCCGCGGGCGCGGCTTTCTTGGCGGCTTTCTTGGCGAAACGGCCCTTCTTGACCGGCGCGGCGGCCAGCAGCTCCAGGCACTGTTCCTGGGTCAGCTCCTTGGGCTCCTGGTCCTTGGGGATACGCGCATTCTTTTCGCCATCGGTGATGTACGGGCCGAAGCGGCCGTTGAGCACCTGCACGCCGTTGCCGAAGTCCAGGATGATGCGGTTGGCGATCAGGTCCAGCTTTTCCTGCACGATCTGCAGGGCGCGCGGCAATTCGATGGTGTACGGATCGTCCTCGGCCTTGAGCGAGGCATAGGTGCCGCCCTGCTTCACGAACGGACCGAAGCGGCCGATGCCCACGCTCACTTCATCGCCGTTTTCGGCCTGGCCGAGCTTGCGCGGCAGCTTGAACAGCTCCAGCGCCTCGTCCAGCGTGATCGTGTGCATGCTCTGGCCCGGACGCAGCGAAGCGAACTGCAGCTTTTCGTCGGTGTCCTTGTTGCCGATCTGCGCGTACGGTCCATAGCGGCCCAGGCGCACGGAAACGGGCTTGCCGGATTTGGGATCGATGCCCAGTTCGCGCGCGCCGGTGGCTTCGCTGCGGTCGACCGATTCGGTTTTCTCTTCCACCTGCTGCTTGAACGGCTGCCAGAAGCGGCGCATCAGCGGCACCCAGGCTTCTTCGCCTCGGCTTACTGCATCCAGCTCGTCTTCGAGCTTGGCGGTGAAGTCGTAATCGACGTAGCGGGTGAAATGCTGGGTGAGGAAGTTGCTCACCGCGCGGCCCACGTCCGTCGGCTTGAAGCGGCGGTTTTCCAGCAGCACGTATTCGCGGTTCTGCAGCACCTGGATGATGCTGGCATAGGTGGACGGACGGCCGATGCCGTATTCCTCCAGCGCCTTCACCAGGCTCGCTTCGGAATAGCGCGGCGGCGGCTCGGTGAAATGCTGGTCGGCGAGGATGTCGTGCAGCGGCACGTCTTCGCCTTTGTGCAGCTTCGGCAGGCGGCGGCCTTCATCGTCGTCCTCGGCGCTTTTCTGGTCGCGGCCTTCCTCGTAGACGGCGAGGAAGCCCGGCTCGACCACGGTGGTGCCGGTGGCACGGAAGGCGGCGTCGCCGCCTTTGACGTGCTTGACGTCAAAGTCCACCGACACGGTGTTCAAGGTCGCGTGCATCATCTGGCAGGCGACGGTACGCTTCCAGATCAGCTCGTAGAGCTTGCGCTGTTCGTCGTTGAGAAACGCGGCCACTTCGCGCGGCGTGCGCATCGCCGAGGTGGGACGGATCGCCTCGTGCGCTTCCTGCGCGTTCTTGGATTTGGTGCGGTAGACCTGGGGCGCGTCCGGCAGCGATTTGTTGCCGTAATCGCGTGCGATCAGCTGCCGCAGCTCGCCGACCGCTTCGTCCGACAAGGCGGTGGAGTCGGTACGCATGTAGGTGATCAGGCCCACATTGCCCTCGCTGCCCAGGCCCACGCCTTCGTACAGGCCCTGCGCGATTTTCATCGTGCGGCTGGTGCCGAAGCCGAGCTTGCGCGCCGCCTCCTGTTGCAGCGTGGAGGTGGTGAAGGGCGGCGCGGGACGGCGCTTGCGTTCCTTGCTGCCGACCTCGCTGACGGTGAGGCGGCCACGCGCAGCTTCCTTCAGCGCGGCGCGCGCGGCCATCGCATCGGCTTCGTTGGTAAGGTCAAATTGCTCGAACTTCTTGCCGTTGAGCTTGGTGAGGCGCGCGCTGAAATCGCCGTCGGCGTGCTTTAGCTGCGCTTCGACGGTCCAATACTCGCGCGCGACGAAGGCTTCGATTTCTTCTTCGCGCTCGGCGATCATGCGCAGCGCCGGACTTTGCACGCGACCGGCGGACAGCCCGCGCTGCACCTTGCGCCACAGCACCGGCGAAAGATTGAAGCCCACCAGGTAGTCGAGCGCGCGGCGCGCCTGCTGCGCATCGACCAGGTCATGGGAGAGCGAACGCGGTGCGGCCACGGCGGCCTTGATCGCCTTGGGCGTGATTTCGGAGAACACCACCCGGTGCAGCTGCTTGCCCTTGTCCAGGCCGCGCTCGCGCAGGATCTCGCTGATGTGCCAGCTGATCGCCTCGCCTTCGCGATCCAAGTCGGTCGCCAGATAGATGTCGTCGGCCACCTTGGCCGCCTTGGCGATCGCGTCGACGTGTTTCTCGTTGCGCTCGATCACCTCGTATTTCATGGCGAAGTTATGCTCGGGATCGACCGCGCCCTCCTTGGGCTTCAGGTCGCGTACGTGGCCATAGGAGGCCAGGACCTGGAAGTCCTTGCCGAGGTATTTGTTGATCGTCTTGGCTTTGGCCGGCGACTCGACGATGAGCAGGTTCTTTGCCATGCAGCGTGGGGTTCCAAATGTTCCATTCGCGCCCGTATGGATGGGCGCCCTATATATAGTTGGCGCATGCCGACTCTGCGACTGTCAAGCCAACCTTTGTGAAAGAGAAGTGTTCGCAGGTCCGGTCACCCGGAGTTTGCGGCCCAGGACAACGCGGGCGGCGTAACGTCGGGTTTGAGGCTGCCGCCCGTCGCCTAAGGCAGATCGGGCAGCCGCTGGTAGCGCCCGCCCGCCAGGCCTTCCACGCAACCCTCCAGCTCCAGCATGAGCAGCATGGATGACAACACCGCGGCGGCCTGGCCGGTTCGCGTCGACAGCTCGTCCAGGGCCACGGGATCGTGGCCCAGGGCGTCCAGCAGGCGCTGGTACTCCGGATCGGCGCGCCAGCCGCCAGCGGCCGCCCGCGAGCCTTTACCGGGTGCTGCCGCCGGCTGTTCGAGGCGCTGAGCCAGTTCGACACCCAGCGCCCGCGCGGCGGGGACGAGGGATTGGACGATTTCCGATGCGCTTTCCACCAGCCGGGCACCATCCCGGATCAGGCGGTGACAGCCGCGGGCAAGCGGATTTTGGATCGACCCGGGCACGGCGAATACCTCCCGCGCCTGCTCGGCCGCCAGCCGGGCGGTGATCAGCGAGCCCGACTGCAACCCCGCCTCGATCACCAGCGTCCCCAGCGACAAGCCCGCGATGATGCGGTTGCGGCGAGGAAAGTGGTCGGCGCGCGCCGCCGTGCCGGGCGGAAATTCGCTGACCAGCAGGCCCTGCGTCTCTACTCGTGCCGACAGCGCCCGATGCTTGCGCGGATAGACCAGGTCGGGGCCGGTGCCGATGACGGCGATGGTCGGCCGCGCCGCGTCGAGGGCCGCCTCGTGCGCGGCGGCGTCGATGCCGTCGGCCAGGCCGCTGGTGACCACGAAGCCCGCTTGCGCCAGGCTGCGGGCGAAGCTGCGCGCGTTGGCTTTGCCCGCCGCGCTGGCGCTGCGTGCGCCGACGATCGCCACCTGCGGATGCAGCAGCAGGCTGCTATCGCCACTCAGGAACAGCGCCGCGGGCGGCTGCGGGATGGTTTCCAATTGCGGCGGAAAATCCGCGTCGGTGTAGCGCAGCAGCCGATGGCCGGGCAAGGCCAGCCACGCCAGGTCGGCGGCGAGCTGCGCTTCATCGGGTTGCTCCAGCCACGCGGGCGCCCTGGCATCCAGCGCGGCCGCGTGGCGCCGCAGTTGCCCAAGTACCTCCTCGATGCGGCCTTGCGCCGCCGCCATCCGTTCGCGCAATCCCCCTGGGCCAAGGCCCGGCGTGCGCAGGGCGATCAACCAGTGGCGCAACTCAGCTTGCTCATTCATCGGGCGAGTCTACGCGAGGCCGAAAACGACAACGGCGCGGGAATGCCGCGCCGTTGTGTGGGCCTGAGCCGATGACGCCGGGGTTTATTCCGGCATCTTGGCCCGCGCGCCGATCCTCACCGGCTTCAAGCCGTCCATCACCAGGCCGTAGCTGACGCGGTCGAAGGTGCGGAAGATCATCACGTGGCCGACGTACTCATCCGGCAAGGTCACGAACTTGTGGTTGTAGCGGCTCCAGCTGGAGTGCGCGACATCGTCGGGCACCTGCTCGCCGGGCTGCCACAGCGAGAACGTGGTGCCGTTGTCCACGCCGTCCTTGGAGCCGATCGACAACACCACCACATCGTTGGGCCCCTCTTCGCTCAGGCGCTCCTGCGAGAAGGCGATGACGCGGCCGTTGGCCGGCAGGGTCTTGGGCGGGTGAGGGTAGTAGTAGGGGTCGTACGGCGTGTCGTTGATCGGCATCAGGCGGTCGCCGGCACGCACTTCCATGGTGGAGCTGAGCAGCAGCAGCGTCGATGGATCGCCGCCGCGCAGCACTTCGGCGGTGCCGATCACAGTCACTTCCATCGCCAGGGAGTTGCCGCGGAAGGCGTGGTTGGGACGGTCGTTGCCGATGTCGGTCTGCCACTCCTCGGTCCACGGCGAGCGGCCGGTGGCCACGTCGCTGTCGGCGATGTTGGCGGCCATTTCGTCGCTTTGCCGCGCCTCGTCGCCGCCGTAGGTACGGAACACGTGGGTCGGGCGCACCACCGCCCAGCGCTGGCCGGGCTGCGCATCGAGGTGGCGCACGTAGATGTTGCGGCCCGAGGTGCCGGTGAGATCACCCTCCTCGAAACCCATCACGTAGGGTGCGTTCTTGACCGCTTCGGGATCCACCACGCGCGAATCCTTCAGGTACGGCAGCAGCTGGTCGAGCGGGATCGCCGGGATGGCATCGCCCTCGCGATGGATCGCCGGCTCCAGACGCAGCCCCGGGCCACCGTTGATGAAGGACAGGTCGAGCACGTCGCCCGGGTAAATAAGATGCGGATTGCGGACTTGCGGGTTGGCCTGCCAGATTTCCGGCCACAGCCAGGGCTTGGACAGGAACCGGGCCGAAATGCCCCACAGCGTGTCGCCACGGCGCACGGTGTAGCTGTCGGGGTGATCGGCGCGCAGTTGTGTTCCGGCCGCATAAACGGCCACGGTGACCAGCATGCCGGCCAGCAGCCCGATGGACTTTCTGATCATAAACGGGAATCCCCCCTCCCCCGACGCTCGGGCGAGTGTAACCGAACCATTAACCCAAGCAACACGTTCCAGTTGGCAAATTCTTCTGCCTACAACAGCTTGAACCACGTACAATAACCACATTCTAGACTGCGCTGGGGCTGGTTTTTCACCAAATCGCCCGCATTTTCAGCGCCTGAGGTGAGCCCATGTCCGTCCTGACCATTCTCGAATTCCCCGACCCCCGGCTGCGCACCAAGGCTGCGCCGGTCACTGTTTTCGACGCCGCATTGAAGCAGTTCGTCGATGACATGTTCGAGACGATGTACGCCGCCAACGGCGTGGGCCTGGCCGCGACCCAGGTAAACGTACACCAGCGCGTGCTGGTGGCGGACATGAGCGAAGAGCGCAACCAGCCGCTGGCCCTGATCAATGCCCAGATCCTGGAGAAGGACGGCACCCAGGTCTACCAGGAAGGCTGCCTGTCCTTCCCCGGCATCTATGCCGACGTCACCCGCGCGCTCAAGGTGAAGGTGCGCGCACAGGATGTGACCGGCCAAACCTTCGAGCTGGACGTGGAAGGCCCGCTGGCCGTGTGCATCCAGCACGAGATGGATCACCTGGCGGGCAAGGTCTTCGTCGATTACCTCTCGCCGCTGAAACGCTCGATCCTGCTCAAGCGCATGGAGAAGCAGCGCAAGCAGGCCGCCAGCGCGTGAGAATAGTTTTTGCCGGCACGCCGGAGTTTTCCGTCCCCTGTCTTGAGTCCTGCCGCGCGAGCGGTGCCGAGGTGGTTGCGGTGTACACGCAGCCCGATCGCCCCGCCGGTCGCGGACGCAAGCTCACGCCCAGCCCCGTGAAAGAAGCCGCGCTGGCCGCGGGCATTCCCGTCGAGCAGCCCGAAACACTTAAAACCCTCCAGGCGCGCGAAACGCTCGCCGCGTATCGCCCCGACCTGATGGTAGTGGTGGCCTACGGCCTGATCCTTTCGCGCAAGGTGCTCGCGCTGCCGCGCCTGGGCTGCTGGAACGTGCACGCCAGCCTGCTGCCGCGCTGGCGCGGGGCGGCGCCGATCCAGCGCGCGATTCTCGCCGGCGACCGCGAAAGCGGCGTCGGCCTCATGCAAATGGAAGCGGGCCTGGATACCGGCCCCGTGCTGCTGGAACGCCGCACGCCGATCACGCGCCAGGACACCGGCGGCACGCTGCACGACCGTCTATCGCAGCTGGGCGCCCAGGTGCTGGCCGAAGGCCTGCGCCGCACGCTGGCAGGCGAAACGCTGCATGCGCGCGCGCAAGCGCAAGAAGGCGTGCTCTACGCGCACAAGCTGGAAAAAGCCCAAGCGCGGCTGGATTTCTCCCGCGCAGCGATCGCACTGGAACACCAGGTCCGCGCCTTCGATCCATGGCCAGTGGCCGAAGGCGAGATTGCCGGCGAAAACCTGCGCATCTGGGCCGCCCACGCGCTGGATGAAAACAGCCGCGCCACGCCCGGCAGCGTGGTCGCCGCGCAACGCGATGGCATCGATCTCGCCTGCGGCGAGGGCGTGTTGCGCGTAACCGCCCTGCAACGTGCAGGCGGCAAGCGCATCACCGCTGCCGACTATCTCAACGCGCGCCCCGAACTGCGCGGCGCGCGATGAACGACACCCGCGCCTTGGCCGCACAGGCACTGGCGGACGTCGCCCTGCACGGCAAATCGCTGCGCGAGGCGATGGAGCAGCGCGCACCGAAGCTGCGCGATCCGCGCGATCGCGCCCTGCTGATGGCCTTGCTCAGCGATGGCGCACGTTGGTGGCTGCGTTTCGACGCCGCGCTGGACCACCTGCTCGACAAGCCGCTGCGCCGCAAGGAGCCGGCCGTGCACGCCCTGCTGGTGCTGGGCCTGGTGCAGCTGGAAATTCTGCAACTGCACGATTACGCCGCCGTCGCCGCCACCGTGGAAGCGACGCGCGCACTGCAGCGCCCGCGGCTGTCGGGGCTGGTCAACGCCGTGCTGCGTCGCTGGCAGCGCGAGCGCGACACGCTGCTGGCGCAACTGGATGCCGACGCGTCCACGCGCCATGCGATGCCGCGCTGGCTGGTCGATGCGATGCATGCCGATTGGCCGCAACACGCCGACGCCGTGCTCGCCCACAGCAACCGCGAACCGCCGCTGATGTTGCGCGCCAACCGCCGCCGCGCCACGCGCGATGGCGTGATCGATGCCTTGCGCGCGGCCGATTACCGCGCCGATGCGCATCCATGGCTGCCCGACGGCATCGTGTTGCCGCATAGCGGCGATGTGACGCGCATGCCCGGCTTCGACCAAGGCTGGTTCGCCGTGCAGGACGGCGCCGCGCAAGTCGCCGTGGATCTCGCCCAGGTGCGCGACGGCCAGCGCGTGCTCGACGCCTGTGCCGCGCCGGGCGGCAAGGCCTGCCATCTGCTGGAACGCGCGGACCTCATGCTTACCGCGCTGGAATGGGACCCCGAGCGCGCCACGCGCATCGGCCAGAACCTCGATCGCCTGGGTCTTGCCGCCGAGGTGCGCGTGGGCGATGCCGGCGATCCATCCGCCTGGTGGGACGGCAAATCGTTCGACCGCATCCTGATCGACGCGCCCTGCTCGGCGACCGGCGTGCTGCGTCGCCGCCCGGACGTACGCCTGCACCGCCGCGCCAGCGACATCGAGGCGCTGGCGGCGCAGCAGCAGCGCATTCTCGCCGCGCTGTGGCCGCTGCTCGCGCCCGGTGGCCGGCTGGTCTATGTGACATGTTCATGGCTGCGCGCGGAGAACGAAGCGGTGATCGAGCGCTTCCTCGCCGGCCACGCGGACGCCAACGCGGTGCCGCTGACCTTGGCCGCGGGACAGCCCGCCGCCACCGGCTGGCAGATCCTTCCCGGCGATGGCGACCTCGACGGCATGTACTATGCCGTGCTCGAACGCCGGTGACGCAACGCATGCCGTAGTCCCCCGCCCCCGCTTGCAGCCGGGGCGGGCCGGGGTGGGGTAAAACCCACACTCTGCCGCAAGCGCGCCACCTCCTCCCAACCTCCCCCTGCTAGGCAAGAGGGAGGAGCCAAGCCGTCGGACGTCGTGATGCCAGCAACCGCCCCCACCGCCACGCCGCAGGAACGCCGCCTTTTCTGGCTGCTCGCCGCGTTCGCCCTGCTGATGCTCGGCGTCGGCCTGGGCCTGCGCGATCCATGGCCGTCGGACGAGCCCCGCTTCACGCTGGTCGCCAAGCAGATGGTGGAAAGCGGCGACTGGCTGTTCCCGCATCGCGGCGTGGAACTGTACGCCGACAAGCCGCCAATGCTGATGTGGCTGGAGGCGGCCAGCTTCGAAATCGTGCGCAACTGGCGCATCGCCTTCATGTTGCCCTCGCTGCTGTCCGCACTGGGCACGCTATGGCTGATCGAGGACCTCGCCGGGCGGCTATGGACGCGCAAGGTGGGCCTGTACGCGGCGATGGCCGCGTTGATGTGCATCCAGTTCGTGTTCCAGGCCAAGCGCGCGCAGATCGATCCGCTGGTGGTGTTCTTCATCACCGCGGCCAACTGGGGCTTGCTGCGGCATACGCTGTGCGGGCCGAACTGGCGCGCGTACTGGTTCGGCTGCTTTTGCGCGGGCCTGGGCGTGATTACCAAGGGCGTGGGCTTTCTCGCCTTGCTGATGCTGCTGCCCTACGCATGGGCCAGCCTGCGCGGGTGGCACGGCGTGGCCAGGATGGGCCGCCATGCGTGGTGGCGCTGGCTGCTTGGGCTGGTGGCCACGCTTGCCGCCATCGGCCTGTGGCTGGTGCCGATGCTGCTGGCCGCGCATGCGCGCGCGGGCGATCCGCGCTATGCGGCCTACGTCCGCGATATCCTGTTCCACCAGACCGCCGGCCGTTATGCGCATGCATGGCACCACATCCATTCGGCGTTCTATTACCTGCCATTGCTGCTCTACAACTGGCTGCCGCTGTCGCTGACCTACCCCGGCACGCTGCCGCGCTGGTGGCGCGCGTTGCAGGCCAGGGACGCGCGCATCCTGCTGCCGCTGGGCTGGATGGTGCTGGTGCTGCTGTTCTTCAGCGCCTCGGCGGGGAAGCGCGATGTGTACATCCTGCCGATGCTGCCGATGCTGGCACTGATCACCGCGCCGTATCTGGACGAACTGCTGCACACGCGCTGGCTGCGCGCACTGTGCGCAGTGTTCGTCGCGCTGCTCGGCACCGGCATGCTGGCGCTGGGCGTGTATGCGCTGGTGGCGCATCCGGCGTTTGCGGCCAGGCTCGCCGTGGATCGCGGTTTCGACGGCCCTGAAAACAGTCTATGGTGGATGTGCATCGTCATCGGTGCCACGCAAGGGATCCTGCTTGCCGTCTTCCGCTTGCGCCGCGCGCACTGGGCGGTGGCCGGCGGCATGCTGGCGCTGTGGCTGGTGTGGGGTACGTGGGCGTATCCGCTGCTCAACGACAGCTCCTCCTCCGCGGGCCTGATGAACGCGGTGCGCGCGCATCTGGGGCCGCAGGATGAAATCGGCCTGGTCGATTGGACGGAACAAAACATGCTGATGCTCGATCATCCCGCCACCGATTTCGGCTTCAGCGCGCCGACCACGCTGCAGTTTTCGCGCGCGGTCGCCTGGCAGGCCGCCGCACCCGCCACGCGCTGGCTGTTCGTGCAGGAACCGGCGATGGGCCATTGCGTGAAGCGCGACAAGGCGATCGACGTCGGCCATGCCAATCGCCGCGACTGGTGGCTGTTCAAGGCCGATGCGCTGGTGCCCGGCTGCAAGCCGGCGGCGCACACCGAGGCGGACGACACCGGCGACTGATCGACCATGGCCAACATCAACCTCATCGCACGCGACAACGGCGCCGGCCTCACCCGCGACATGCACCTGCTCGCCGGCCTGCTGCGCCAGGGCGGCCACGATGTCACCATCACGGGGCTGGGCCATCGCAGCCGTCTCAGCAACCGCCTGCGCCGCCTGCACGCGCGCCTGCGCCGGCTGCTGCGCGGATGGTTCAGCGGCATCCTCAACGCGCGTTATGACATCAACATCATGCTCGAACACGTGCGGCCCGAATCGTTCGACCAGGCGCACGTAAACATCCTGGTGCCCAATCCGGAATGGTTCCGCGAGGAATGGCTGCCGGAGCTGCCGCACATCGACCTGATCTTCGCCAAGACGCGCCACGCCGAGCGTATCTTCAGCGAACTGGGCTGCCGTACCCGCTTCATCGGTTTCACCGGCTCGGACTACCTGGACGCCAGCGTCGCGCGCCAGCCCACTTTCTTCCATGGCCCCGGCCGCAGCGGCAACAAGGGCACGCTGCCCTTGCTGGAACTGTGGGCGCGCCACCCGCAGTGGCCGCGATTGACCGTCGTGTGGCGCCGCAAGCACATCGACCTGCCGCCGACGCCCGCCCATGTAACGCTGATTCGCGATTTCCTGCCCGAGGCCGAACTGCGGCGCCTGCATAACGCCAACACGTTTCACCTGTGTCCGTCGCAAACGGAGGGTTTTGGCCATTCGCTGATCGAAAGCCTGAGCACCGGCTGCGTCACCATCACCACCGATGCCGAACCGATGAACGAACTGGTCACGCCCGGGCGCGGCGTGGTGGTGGGCGCGCACGCTGCCGGCACGCAGGAACTGGCCACGCTGTACGACTTCGATCCCGACGCGATGCGCATGGCCATCGAGCGCTGCATCGCCATGACAGCCGAGGAACAAGCCACGCTCGGCGCGGCCGCGCGCGATTGGTACGAAGCCAACGACCGCGCTTTCCAGCAGCGTTTCCTGGAAGCGATTGCCGCCGCGCTGCCTGTAGCGCCGAACGACTGAGGCCGGCCCCGTGAACACGCCCCAGCCTTTGAGCGTAAACCTGGTTGTGCGCGACAACGGCCTGGGGCTGACGCGCGACGCGCAGCTGCTCGCCAACGCGTTGAAGGCGAATGGCTGCCAGGTGCACATCACCTCGCTAAGCGAGGCAGACGAACACAACCGCTGGCGTTACGGCCGCGGCCGGCGCGTGCTGTTCAGTCACTTGCGCCACGCGTGGGCCAAGCTGCGCGGACAGGCGCGTTTCGACCTCAACATCATGTTCGAACATCTGTGGCCGCTGCATCTGCCGCTGGCGCGCCACAACATTGCGCTGCCCAATCCCGAATGGTTCGACAGCAAGGATGCCGCGCATCTTGGGCGCATCGATCGGGTGTGGGCGAAAACCGCTCACGCACAGGCGCTGTTTGAACGCCTTGGCTGCAAGACGTCTTATGTCGGCTTCGACAGCGACGATCATTACGACGCGCAGGTTCCACGCACGCGGCAGTTTTTCCATCTGGCCGGCGGCAGCCGCATCAAGGGCACCGAACGATTGCTCGCGCTGTGGCGCAAGCATCCGGAATGGCCGCTGCTGACCGTACTGCAAAACCCCCACTGCGCCACGCCTGCCCCGGCACAGGCGAACATCCGCCATCTCACCGAATACGTATCGCCCGAAGCCTTGCGCGAACTGCAGAACGCGCACGCGTTTCACGTATGCCTGTCCGAGGCGGAGGGATGGGGGCATTACATCGCCGAGGCGATGGGCGTGGGCGCCGTGGTCATCACCACGGATGCGGCGCCGATGAACGAGTTCATCGACGCCGGGCGCGGCTTGCTGGTCGGCCACGCAAGCACCGGCACGATGGGCCACACCACCACCTACTTCTTCGACGAAGCGGCGATGGAACGAGCGATGGCCCAGGCCATGGCCATGAGCGATGAAACACTGCACGCCACCGGCCAACGCGCACGCCGTTGGTTCCAAAGCAATCACGAAGGCTTCGCCGCGCGCGTGGGCGACGCGCTGGCCCAGATCAGGCGCTAAGCGCCGGGTCGTCCAGATGCTGGTCGATGCCCTGCGCGCAGCGCGTAATGCGCTCGGTGAGCGTCTGGCGATAAAGGCGATTGTTGGGCAGGCTCATGTCGTTCACGTCGATCTGCGCGCGCGAGGCATGCTCAAGATGCGCCGCCAGCGCGCACCATTTCAGCTGGCGCCGGCGCAGGCCGGCATTTTCCAGGCGCGCGGCCAGCTCGCGATCTTCGGCGCCGTAGCCCTCCATGCGCTCATCGAAACCGTTGACGCGCAGCAAGTCATCGCGCCAGAAGCTGGTGTTGCAGCTCATGACCCGACCGCCGTTCTTGCCGCGCGCCTTCCAGCGTGCCAGTGCCGGGGCGTGAAACGCGTACAAGCGGCGAATGCCGTCGAAGACATGGAAATCGGCATCGGCCCACGGCGCGAATACCGGGCGGCCGCCCGCCAGCAGGCGCGCCGTTTCCTGCGCGCTGGTCTTGAAGCGTCCGCCCTGCAGGAAGTAGCCGGGCTCGGCCAGCATCAGGTGATCGGCGATGAAGGACCGATGCAGCACCATGTCGCCGTCGATCAGCACGATGTAGTCGCCGCGGCTGGCCGCAATACCCACGTTGCGGCAACGCGCCGCGCGAAAGCCAAGGTCTTCCTGCCAGATATGGCGCAGCGGCACGGGAAAGTTGGCCGCCATCGAGGCGATCAACCGCCGTGTGTCGTCGGTCGAACCGTCGTCGGCGACGATCACTTCGTCCGGCAGCCGCAGCTGCCCGGCCACGCTGCGCAGCACCTGCTGCAACGCGGCCGGCCAGTTGTAGGTGATGACGATCAGCGACACTTTTTGCGGTTTGGCCGCCTCGCTCATGCGCGAACCTCCGTGCCGCGGGTACGCCGGCTGTCCTGCACGCGCCAGGCCAGGCCCATGCTCATCGCCACCGGCAGCCAGCCCAGGAACCATTCCACGCTTGGCTTCTGCATCAGCTCCGGCGCGTCGAACTGGAATGCCACCGTGGCGAACACCCATAGCGCCAGCAGGCAGCGCCCTGCGCTGATGTGCCGGAACAGCCAGCCGCGCCAGCCCACGATCAGCCACAGCGCCACCCACACAAGCGCGCCGGGGATGCCCAGCATGATCGCATTGTGGGTGAAGGCGTTATGGCTGTGCGTCCAGGTCTGGTCGGCGACCTGGATCGTGTAGTGACTGCCCTCGCCCAGGCCGCGCCACGGATGCATCTTGATCCAGCCCCAGGCCTGCTCAAGGATCTGCGCGCGGTAGGACATGCCGCGCTCGGCGACGTAGCGCCAGCCGCCAAACGCCACCGCCAGGCCCGACACCACCAGGATCGCCAGCGCGCGCAGCCGAACGTGCCCATGCCGCGCGGCGACGAGCATGCAGCCCTGCGCCACCAGGATCGCCAGCCACGCGGAACGGCAATAAGTCACCACTACGAATGCCGCCATCGCGATCAGCGCCAGCACCTGCAGCACGTGCTTGTAGCGCTCGCGCACCGCGCTCTGCGCCAGCCAGACGATGGCCGCGCCATAGGCGAACGCGGCGAGGTTGGGATTGTCCAGTGCGCCGAACGCGACCAGCCGGCCTTCTTCCTGCCAGCTCAACGTATGCAGCACGCGCGAGGGGAAGACGGTGATCGCGCCCAGCGCCACCAGCGCCAGCCCCATGGCCGCCCAGAACAGCAGCTGGCGGAACCATTGCGGATTGCCCGCCACCAGCGCCGCCCACACCACCACAAACAGCAGGATGTAGAGGGCGTTGAACACCATGTCGCCAACGTGACCGTAGTTGGCCCAGACCGCCGACAGGCTGGCCCAGGCCAGAAACACCAGCAGCAGGCAGCCGTCGATGCCACCGACCAGCCGGCGGCCGAATTCACCGCGGCGCTTCCACACCCACCACACGGCCGGCGCGATGAACAGCACGACAAGGCTGTCGTGATACGGCTTGCCCGGGTTCCAGACTTTTTCGCCCACCGGACTTGCCGCCAGCCCCACCAGCAGCCACCACATGCCCAGCAGCAGCCAGCGGCCGACCCACTGGGGTACATCGGCCTGCAGGTGCAGGCGCTGTCCGCGCACCGCCGACATCTTGGATTCTTTTAGCTGCATGCTGGAACGTGCTTCCCAGGTTTCATCGCGCCCTATCCGTCGCGCCCTGCAACGGGCGCCCCTCATCCCTGCGGCATCCAGCGACCGGCTCGAATGCCGAGCATGTTGCCCCAAACAAGCTGAAACGCAACGGACTGGCAAATGGCATACACCGCCGCGCATCACGATTTGCGAGTTTGCCGCCGCGCTTGTCAGGATGGGCCGCCTGCGTGTTGCCGCGGCGTGACAGGCACGGGCGGCGTGGCCGGCGACAGCGTTCCGCTAGAATGCCCGCATGACTCATCCTCTTCCGCTCACGCTTGTCGTGATGACCCGCAACGAGGCGGCAAAGATCGCCCGCTGCCTGGACAGCGTCCCCTTCGCCGCCGAAAAGCTGGTGGTGGACAGCGGCAGCACCGACGACACCGTGGCCATCGCCCAGGCCCACGGCGCGCGCACGTTGCATCAGGACTGGCTGGGCTTCGGCCCGCAGCGCAACTTCGCCGCCACGCAGTGCAGCCATCCGTGGATCCTGATGCTGGATGCCGACGAATACTTGACGCCCGCGCTGATCGAGGAACTCCAGCTGCGGCTGCCCGCGCTGATGCAAAGCGACGGTGCCGCGGCGATATTGCGCCGGCATCTCATCTACATGGGCCGGCCGATGCGCTGGTACCGCCCGGCCGTGGGCGAGAAGATGGCGCGCTTCTACCATCGCGAGCGCGCGCGCTGGAGCGATGCGCGCGTGCACGAATCGCTTAAATTCCAGGGCGCCGCGCCAACCATGAAGGCGCCGTTCCTGCACGACAACAATCCCAGCCTGGCGGAAAAACAGCTCAAGGTGCTGCTGTACGCCGAGCTGAAATGCCGTGACTGGCTGGACAAGGACAAGCCCGCGCGCATGTGGCAGACGCCGTTCGTATTCGCGCTGGCCTTCATCAAGGATTACCTGCTGCGCCTTGGCTTTCTCGACGGCTGGCGCGGCTACGCCATCTCGCAGACCGCCGCCAGCTATGCCGCGTACAAGCGCATGCGCTATTACGAAATGCGGCAGAATCCGCCGTCCCGCGATACCGCGGCCAACGCATTGACCCGCGCCGGACTGGACCCGTGATGCCCGCACCCAAGAAGCACTACCTGCTGTACGGTTCCGAACGCTATGCGCTGGCCATCCTGCGCCCGCTGCAGGCGGCCATTCGCGCGCGCGGCGACGAGGCGGCGTGGTTCTTCGACGGTCCCGGCGCCGAAGACCTGGTGGAAGGCGAGCGACTGCTCGACGTAGAACAGGTGCGCCGCTGGAACCCGATCGCCGTAGTGACCTCCAGCAATCACCTGCCGCATTTTTTCCCCGGCGTGAAAGTGGAAACCTTCCACGGCTTCAACGCCGGCAAGCCGCGGCATGTGTACATCCGCGGTTTCTTCGACTTGTATTGCACCACCGGTCCGCGCGACACCGCGCAGTTCGGCGCGCTGGCAAAAAAACTCGGCCACTTCACCGTGACCGAAACCGGCTGGCCCAAGCTCGATCCTTTCATGAAGGACATCGCCGGCGGGTTACCGCCGGTGCGCACGCCGCCGGTAATCCTTTATCACTCCACCTTTTCGCCATCGTGGAGCGCGGCGGAAACGCTCTATGAAGAAGTGAAGCGTCTTTCGCGCGACGGCCGCTGGCGCTGGATCGTGTCGTTCCATCCGAAGATGGCGCCGGAGACGACCGCGAAATTCAAGGCGCTGCAAAACGAGCACCTTACCTTCGCCGAAAACGACAACATCCTGGAGCTGTTCGCGCAGGTCGACATGATGTGTTCGGACACCTCCTCTGCGCTGAGCGAATTCCTGCTCACCGGCAAGCCGGTCGTCACCTTCAAGAATCGCGCGCCCGGTCCGCAGCTGATCGACATCGACGACCCCGCGCAATTCGAACCGGCGATCGAGCGCGCGCTGGCGCGCCCGCCGGAGCTGATGCAGGCGATCAAAGCCTTCGGCGAAGCGATCCACCCCTATCGCGACGGCCATTCCAGCGAACGCGTGCTGGATGCCATCGATGCGTTCATTGCTGCAGGCGCACGCAATCGCAGGCGCAAGCCTTTGAATTTATGGCGCAAGCTAAAATTGCGCCGCCGCATCGGCTATTGGGGGCCGGCCTGAGTAATAGCCGGTTCAGCCCGCTCATTCGTTAAAATTACGCTCACCTTAGACAGGGACGGCCTGACAAATCGTGTCGACCAACAGCCTTCGCCGATCCGAAGATTTCCGCAGCCTATGGCCGTGGCTTCCGTTGTGGACCGCGGTCGCCCTGCTCGCGATTTTTTCGCACGGGCCGATGCCGCTGTATTCCACCCGCACCCTGGCGGTGGCCTGGGAGATGTGGCGCGAACACCACTTCCTAGTGCCTTACATCAACGGCGAACCGTACAGCGAGAAAGTGCCGCTGCTGTATTGGCTCATCCACGCCGGCTGGTTTGTGTTCGGTGTCAGCGACGCGTGGCCGCGCGTGCTGGAAGTGATCTTCGGCGGCGTGCAGCTGGTGTTGCTGTCGTCACTGGCGCGGCGCTTGTTCCCGCTGCGCCCGTGGGTTGCCAAGGCCGCGCCGTGGATGTTGCTGGCCTTGTCGTATGCGTTCCTGTTCGGCCTGCAGATCATGTACGAAGTGCTACTGGCCGACTGCGTGCTGGGCGCGCTGCTGTGCCTGACGCCCAAAGCCGATCGCGCCGAGCCGCGCTGGGTGTTGTTCGGCCTGCTGATCGGCGCGGGCCTGCTGACCAAGGGGCCGGTGATGCTGCTGCACATCGCCTTCCCGTGGCTGCTGGGTCCGGTTTGGAACGACTGGGCGCGCGAGCATCGAGCGCGCTGGTACGGGCGCGGGGTGCTGTCGATCCTGCTTGGCATGGCCATGCTGCTGGCGTGGGCGATTCCCGCCGGCTTCAGCGGCGGCGATGCGTATCGGCACCGGCTGTTCTTCACGCAGACGGCCGGGCGCGTGGTCAGCGGCATCCATCACGACCAGCCGCTGCAGGCGCACGCGCGTCCGTTCTGGTGGTACGTGCCCTTCCTGCTGTTGCTGGCCTTTCCTTTCAGCGGCTGGCCGCGCGCATGGGCGGCGCTGGCCACGTTGCGCCGGCCGTTCGACGCCGGCATGCGTTTCGCGTTGTGCTGGCTGGTACCGGTGTTCGTGCTGTTTTCGCTGATCAGCGGCAAACAGCTTTATTACCCGCTGCCGGAATTCGGCGGCGGCATGTTGCTGCTGGCAGGCGCGATCGCGGTGATGCGCGAACGCCACACGGCGCTTGCGGAAAACTACTGGCTGGGTAGCTGGCCGCTGGGCATCGGCAGCGTGCTGTTCGCCCTGTTCCTGTTCGCCATGCCGAACCTGGTGGCGCATCACCACCTGCATGGCGAATGGTTCGAAGGCGCCGCGCCCTACAGCCGCACTTTCAGCGTGGCGTTCCTGCTGCTGGGCAGCTTGCTGCTGGTGCGCGGACGCGGCGAAATGCGCCGTGTCGCGGTGGCAGGCTTGTTCGGCGCGCTGGCGCTCAACACGCTGTTTACGCTGACGCTGTGGCACAAATACGACCTGACGCCCGCGACCGCCTTCATCGCCGCCGCGCAAGAGAGCAACCGGCCCATCGGCATCGAAGGCAGCTACGAAGGCCAGTACCACTTCGCCGGGCGGCTGAGCAAACCGATCACCGAAATTCGCGATGGCAAATCGCTGCAGGATTTCGCCCGCGACAACCCCAACGGCCTGATCATTACCCATCCGAACCACCTCGACGCCGACGCCCTGCGCTATGCGCTGATGGCGCAACCGTTCCGCTCGTCCTGGGTGGTGGTGTGGCCGGCGCCGACCCTGGCGGACCTGCGCGCGCACCGCACCCCGCCCGAGCCCGCGCAGCAGCCGCAGGTGTTTCCCAGCGCCGAGGCGCAGTACGGCGCGCAGCCGTGAGCGCCGCGCTGATCGCCAGCTTGCGCGCGCAATGCGGCGGCCCGCGCGACGGTGCGTTGTTGCGGTTTTCGCTGGGCAATGCGCTGTTGGAACAAGGCGAACACGCGGCGGCGGCGGCGGAATTTCAGCATGCCGTGTCGTTCGACGCCAACTACTCGGCGGCATGGAAACTGCTGGGTAAAGCTCGCCTGGCTTTGCACGATGAAACCGGCGCCGCCCAAGCGTGGCGGCAAGGCATCGAGGTAGCGCGTACGCGTGGCGACAAGCAGGCAGAGAAAGAGATGGTGGTGTTTTTGCGCAGGATCGAGCAAAAAGGCCCAGGCTGATTCATGGCTTGGGCCGCATGGGCCGTGACGCGCCCCGATGACGCGCCACCTCCCCATCGGGCGTCAATACGGACTGGGCCGGTTATCCGCCGAATACCGCTTGTAATGCCACTGATACTGCGCAAACGCCAGTTGCACGCATTGCTCCACCCCGCGATTGAGCGCCGCGCACGCCCACGGTAACTGCGCGTCGGCCAGGCCCTCGGGCGCCGGCAGAAAGTGGATCCGATACCCCGCGCCGCGCGGCAGACGCTCGGCGAACGCAAACAACACCGTCGAACCGGTGCGCGCGGCCAACCTCGGCAGCAGCACCATGGTCATCGCTTCGCGGCCGAAGAACGGCGCGAACTCGCCCTCGCCCGCGCGCGGCTTCTGGTCCGGCAGAATGCCCACCGTGCCGCCGGCCGCCAGGCGCTTGTACAACGCGCGCACGCCCGCGCCTTCGGCACGCACCTGCTCGGGCGCCAGCGCGCCGCGCACCTTGCGCAACAGCGCCTCCACCGCCGCGATGCGCGGCGGGCGATAGAGAATGGCCATCGGCGTCTTGCGGCACAGCCAGTAATTGAGCAGTTCCCAGCAACCCAGGTGCGGTGCCGCAATGATGACGCCCTTGCCCGAAGCCAGCGCCGCATCGAACAGCGCCTCGCCGCGCACCTCGCGGATCAGGCCTAGCGCGCGCTCGGCACCGGCACCCCAGATCTTTACGATCTCGGTCATCGACTTGCCCGCCTCTTCCATGACCTCGCCCAACAAGGCGGCGCGCGCCTTGTCGTCCAGGTCCGGCCGCGCAATCGTCAAGTTGACCTCGGTGTAGCGCGCCATCCGCCCTCGCCGGCGCAACGCCAGCCGCCCCAGGCCCGCACCGATCGCCTGCAGCCAGCGCAAAGGCAGCAAGCCGAGCAGGCGCAGCAGCAGATAGACCAGGTAGATGTCGGGACGCATGGAGGTAAACGGGCGGCGCTTGAGGCGGACGCGTAAGGGTAAAGGCAGGCCGCATCGGTAGCGAGGGGGCAGCGGCACGCACTCAAGCTTTCGCCGCCGCTGCCGCTGAACACTGCAGATGCACCGCTCAGTGAACGCCTTCGCGCGCCATCGGCATTCGCTGACCCGCCAACCTCTTTACCGTCCAGCCATTCCCCTGCAAAGTTGCCGTACTCGTCCTGCTGCCAGCCGCCCATCCATGATTGCACTCATCCAGCGCGTGCTGTCCGCGCGCGTCGATGTCGACAACCAAACCGTAGGCGCCATCGGCCCGGGCCTCTTGGCCCTGGTAGCCATCCAACCCGAGGACGGCGAAGCGCAGGCCAGGCGCATGCTGGAACGTCTGCTGGGCTATCGCGTGTTTTCCGACGATGCCGGCAAGATGAACCGCTCCCTTACCGACACCGGCGGCGGCCTGTTGCTAGTCAGCCAGTTCACCCTGGCCGCCGACACCCGGTCGGGCATGCGCCCCAGCTTCACCAGCGCCGCCTCACCCGAGCATGGGCGCCACTGGTTCGAACGGCTGGTGACCTTGGCCAAATCCGCGCATCCGGCAGTGGAAATCGGGCGCTTCGGCGCCCATATGCAGGTACACCTGATCAACGATGGTCCCGTAACGTTCTGGCTGGATGCGCAGTAGCCGAACGGCATGCGAATGAATCGCTCGGACACCCCGAAAAAAGCGCCGGAACCCATGTTTTGGCGCGATTTTTGCGTGTGCGGATTTGCGAATTTTTCAACTTGAAACTGGTCAAAAAAGCAGCACATAGCTATACTGGTCAGTTCCACTCCCGCGGCGGACGCTATGAATAACAAAGCCCACGAGCAACAGTCAGAAATCAAAGCGCTCATCTCCAAGGGTCTGGAGCAGGGCTATCTGACTTACGCCGAGATCAACGATCACCTCCCCGACGACATCGTCGATCCGGAGCAGATCGAAGACATCATGGCGGTGCTCAAGGGCGTAGGCATCGACGTGCACGACGCCGCGCCCGATGCCGATCCGCTCGCCGACAACGCCCCCGGTTCCACCACCGACGACGAAACCGCCGCCGAGGAAGCCGTTGCGCTGCTCTCGGCCGTGGACGCCGAGGTGGGCCGCACCACCGATCCGGTGCGCATGTACATGCGCGAAATGGGCACGGTGGAACTGCTCACCCGCGAGGGCGAAATCGCCATCGCCAAGCGCATCGAAGAAGGCCTCACCCAGGTGCAGACCGCCCTGGCCAGCTTTCCCCTGACCATCGAACTGCTGCTGGAAGAGTACGACCAGCACCTGGACGGCAAGCGCCGTCTCAGCGAAATCCTGGCCGGCTTCGCCGACCTGGAACAGGCCGCCGACGCCGCGCTGGCCGAAGCGGAACTGGCCGAAGCCGACGCCGACGGCCTGGAAGAAGAGGAAGAAGAAAGCGAAGCCGGCAGCGACGAAGACGAAGGCCCCAGCGGCCCCGATCCGGAAGAGGTCAAGCGCCGCATGGAACTGCTGCGCGACTACTACGGCAAATTCCAGAAGGCCGCCCCCAAGGCGACCGACATCAACGACAAGAAAGTCACCAAGCTGCGCGACCAGATGGCGGAGGAATTCCTCAAGCTCAAGCTGCCGTCCGCGCTGATCGACAGCTTCGTGCGCAAGCTGCGCGACGTCGTCAACGACATTCGCCACCACGAACGCGTGCTGATGGACATCTTCGTCAAGCACGTAAAGATGCCCAAGGCCGAATTCCTCAAGACCTTCCCAAGCAACGAGGGCAACCTCGGCTGGGCCGAAGAGCTGGGCCGCAAGCGCCAGAAGTGGTCGCCCAACATCAAGGCGTATCGCGAGCAGATCGATGGCGAGCAGGAAAAACTGCAGAACATCGAAAAGAAGCTGTTCCTGCCGCTGACCGACATCAAGGAAATCAACCGCAGCATGTCCGTGGGCGAAGCCAAGGCTCGCCGCGCCAAGAAGGAAATGGTGGAGGCCAACCTGCGCCTGGTGATCTCCATCGCCAAGAAGTACACCAACCGCGGCCTGCAGTTCCTCGACCTCATCCAGGAAGGCAACATCGGCCTGATGAAAGCCGTGGACAAGTTCGAATACCGCCGCGGCTACAAGTTCTCCACCTACGCGACATGGTGGATCCGCCAGGCCATCACCCGCTCCATCGCCGACCAGGCGCGCACCATCCGCATTCCGGTGCACATGATCGAAACGATCAACAAGCTCAACCGGATCTCGCGCCAGATGCTGCAGCAGTTCGGCCGCGAGCCGACGCCGGAAGAGCTGTCCAAGGAAATGGACATGCCCGAAGACAAGATCCGCAAGGTGCTGAAAATCGCCAAAGAACCGATCTCGATGGAAACCCCGATCGGCGACGACGAAGACTCACATCTGGGCGACTTCATCGAAGACACCAACGCCAGTTCGCCGATCGACTCGGCCACGGAAACGGGCCTGGTGGAAACCGTGCGCGACGTCCTCGCCGGCCTCACCCCGCGCGAAGCCAAAGTGCTGCGCATGCGCTTTGGCATCGACATGAACACCGATCACACGCTGGAAGAAGTCGGCAAGCAATTCGACGTCACCCGCGAGCGCATCCGCCAGATCGAAGCCAAGGCCCTGCGCAAGCTGCGTCACCCCAGCCGCTCCGAACAGCTGCGCAGTTTCCTCGATATCGACTGAGCACCTCACAAACGCGCGCACCGCAAAATAAAGCCCCGCATGCGGAGCGCCGCATGCGGGGCTTTTTCTTTTCTCTTCGGGGAGAAGGCTCGGGTGAAGGCCATCCTTTGCCCCTCCCCGCTCGCCGAGGGAACTGGGGAGGGACACCCAACCTCGCGACAGAACGTCGCCAAGACCCAACTCAACGCCGTGCCCGGCGCACGTGGACAGGGGAGTCTTCCCGCCAGGCACGCATCGCAAGCCGCTCCGCGCGCTCAATGCACGTCGTAAAAAAACTGCTCCTGCACAATCTTGTCGTTCTTCACGTGATAAACGCAGATCTCGCGCATATCCGCACGTCCTCGCCCTTTCATGGTGGCATCCACGTGCATCGCGACACTAAACCAACCATCGGCCACCACCGGATCACTCACTTCGCTGCTGTGAACCGCCTCCAGGCTATCCTTCCAATGCTGGCCCTTCTGCAAAATCGCCTTCAGACCCTTCACATTCCCCATCGGGCCATCGGCCATCTCCTGCGGCTCGATGCTTAGCGCATCCTGCGCATACAGCTCGCGCTGCGCCTCCTCGTACTTGCCCTCGCGGCACAACGAGACCAGACGGTCCGCAACCGTTGCAGTGCTCATAGCCACACCTCCACGCGAAAAAGAGAACCCATCGTGGCCCTCACCACGTTAAGAAGGCCGAAGCGTGAGGTTTTTCTCGCCTTAATAAACAACGTTCCCCGGCAACCCAGCCCGCCCGCCATGCTGTTATCATGCCCAACGAGATAGGGCCTATAGCTCAACGGTTAGAGCAGGGGACTCATCGAAAGGTGCCGCCGCGCCGTAATGCGCGAACGGGATCGGGATGAATTCAGGGAAACCTTAGCGACGCGCCCGCGCGGATCGATGGCAACCCTGAGCCAAGCCGGCGGTACACCGCCGGACGGTGCAGAGACTACCTGAGGGCTACAGCGCCCTTCATAACAGGCTCGAGCGTCCCGCACCCCACCCGCACGTGCAACAACGTCGGAGGGTGAAGAGATAGTCCGCGCCGAAAGGAAACTTTCGGAACACGCGAATCCCTTGGTTCCAGGTTCGAATCCTGGTGGGCCCACCACTTAGACATCCAGGGATGTCCAGTTGTTCGTTAAAGCATAAGTTGGCCGTTTCGGACACCTGCATACCAACAATCAGAGCGCAATATGGCGACTTTTGCACTTGTGACATTTGACTTGCATGGAGCTAAACCAGAAAAGTACGCAATAGTTAAAAGACGATTGGCAAGGTTAAAGCTCAATAAGTACGTTCGCGCTTCGATCGATAACGAGACTCGCAGGATTCCGGCGAACACCTACGTTGCAAAGTACACGGGCCGCTGGAATGAGAAGCGCGCCGGTGAACTTCGGGATTTACTTAGGGAAAGAGTTAGAAAAATTCTACTCGAGGAGCGCCTCAAGGCAACCGTTTTTGTGGTTGTCGCAAAGAATTGGGCGTGGGGAAAGACCTACGCGTAAGGCGTATTCGGGTTAGGGTTTGCGGCCACTTACTTCGATTGTTGTGTCTATTGGGGAAACCATCGATTATGGACGCTGAAGATCAAACAAGCTTGCTCTTGTCTAGCGCTCCTCTTGTTCGTATTGGGCAAGATTCCATGCCGACTGGAGCCGCATCCGCTTGTCTCGCGAGGTATCGTGACAAGTTGCTTCTGCTAACTGTCGCACACGCAACCGGAGATCAAGCGAACTGGGCTCTGCAACTTCGCTACCTGCCACAGGTAGGCACCCAGCTGCACCGCTTGGGTGCCATGAATTTTTTGGCTAAAGCGACACTTACCTCACCAGTACTTGAGGACGTGGACTTCTCGTATGTGGAAATTCCAGGAACCACCGCTCCGTACCGACAAGAGATAGAAGCCCCGACAAACAGGATCAAGGCTGAAGCACCTATTACTGTCCACACATTGACCTTCTCAGAAACACCGGATCCCGACGACACCTTCGGATTCTGCGGTATGGTCATGGCCCAGCGAGAGGAACACTTTGGTCAACAGTACTTCTCCGGTGAGCTTCGCCCTTACGTGGGATTGAAACTCCTCCGCACAGAGGGTGACTACCACGTCTTTAAGCTGCCCTTTAAGCATCCTGGGCACGTCCATTTTCGCGGATGCAGTGGTGCCCCTATTGTCAATGGCGCCGGCACTCCAGTTGCGCTTGTTTGCGGTGGTAGTGAAGAACATGATGAGATCTGGGGTATTTCTCTGACGACGTACAAGGTGGCTATCGACATTACGCTTGATTCGGCAAATGCGTAACGATCTATTTAAATAGTCGCTTATTTAAGTCGGTTTGACCTAGGCGTTGAACGTCTGCGCCTAGTGATTTCTGAAGAATGGTGTTGGGGACAACTAGATGGGTTTAGGTGTGCCGAGCTGTCTCCGACACCATTTCCCGTGAGTGCCCATGGAAGCCCCCGCATCCGGGAGATGCCAATTTAGCGCTGCAGAGGTAGCTTGAATTTAGCGCTTGCCAGTGCAAAGAGTATTTCACATGGCCAGTTTGCGGTTCAACGACTGTCAGCCTGGCGTGTCCTTGAATAGTTGTTCGAGCGTATCGACGAGGGCTTTGTTGGGGGTGGCGAGCGCCTTTTCCTTTACCCCGTTCGCGTCGATTACGATGAGGTCGAACTTTCGAATATTGGCAGCACGCGTGCGCTTGATGCGCTCCGTCGATTTGTCTGAAAGGCGGCCCGTCACCCAAAGCTCAAAAGTCGGACGGGGCACCGACGCGAGTTGGGCCAGTTGTTCCAGGTGGTGACGAACTGCCGGAATGCGGACATCGAGCCACTGATCAATTTCGGCGTCGGCGACTTCGGACGTTGGTTCGCGGCCCTTGCACTCGACGAAGCGGGCGATATTAGTGTCGAGCGCCCAGACGTCGACTTCGACGCTCTTTCCCGCCCGGTCCTTGCAGTGACGATTTAGCTCAAGACGGGTGCTGGGTGCTTCATGTCGGACAATTTCGGCAACGATGAATTCAAACAGAGCGCCTTGCAGATTGCCGAGCGCACCTTCTACTTTCGTGAGGCGCCGGACGACGTCGGCCAGATGTGCGGCATCGAGATTGCCCTTAAGAGCATCAGACAGGACGCGGGCCAGTTCTTGAAAAGCGGCGGCTGCGTCCTTGCCGAATAGTGAGTCAATGGTTGCCGGGACCACCCCGGCTGCCTTGACTAGGTTGAAGGCTTTTTGGTCATAGCTGTCGGTAACAAACAAAGGCAGCACTGGGCCAACTCTGAGATGGCGAAGAGACCCACACTTATGGAGAAAGGCTGATACGCCGTTCTCCTTGACCTTTCCGGCAAGCAACACATCGCACACAAAAAAGCCGTGAGTCTTCTTGCCTCTCGACCAGCCGATGAGGGGCAACAGATAGCAAGGGCTGGTCAGGTCCCATGCATACGATCCGGCTTCGGGAGGAGGTCGTTTTTGTTGCCGGACTTTCGTGGCCTCCCATGATGAGAACGCATGCCGCCTCGCCCATTCGCGAACCATGTCCAGGAGCAGTGTTTCGGTCACACCGCGGGCAATGGAGTTAGCGGCATCCGCCGACGGTATGGTGCGGGAACGGTCGCCCAGAGCGATAGCTGGCCCGAGGCCACCGATGTCTTCTTCGACGAACAGGCCGGCGGCGATCAGACGCTCGAGCACCTGCCCCGGGGTAAGGTGCCCCTTGCGCTGGAGGGGCGCGCCGGATGCGGCCGCGAACTGCCATTTGGGGACGACTCTGCGTGCCTGGACTGCATGGACGGCCCTCGCGTAGGCCCCCCCTTCCGCTAGGACCACATCTTTCAGCGCGCGGGTGAATGCCAGCGATGTTTTCTGGGTGCGCAGGTAGACGAACCTAGCTCCATGCGCGAACTTTAGGTCCTCGATGATCTCGACCGTTCCCGCCTCAATGTCCCGGCTCAGGCGCTTACGCGCCGTGGCACGGGTAAGGCCGGTGGAAGCCAGATGGTCAATCAAGCTTGTGCTCAAGCTCGGACCGAGTTTTCTTAGGGCCTCGATTATCATAGCCAGTCCTGTCACGCTGCGCTGTTTTTAGGGGTCAAAAGCCAAAGGCTTGGCGACACTATTTTTAAAGAAAGGGTGGCGATTTATTCATAGATAAATCAGTCACTTGTGAAAATGCACCGCGCGCAAAAAAGCTGTTATCAACGTCACGCTGGATTTTGCGCGCAGTTTACTGGCGGGGCAATGGGCTCGAGGCCAGCCTATAAATGGCGTCGCTTTGACCCCCGGAGATGGCAGCGTAGGAGGCGGGCTGGATCGGGAGCCAAGCCATCTACCGCGTCCCGATAGCAGCCGACGATACGCCCCTATGTTCTGGCGATAGTTCCGTTGAGGAATCGGCCCAGTTGGCGACCAAGGGGCCGCATCCATTGCGAGGTCCTCCACACGAGCGCTGTAGGCAACAGCGTGTATCAGTCAGCAAGTCTATCGGCCGCTCGCGATCACCTGCCTCCTGGACTTTCGTCTGCGATACCCCAATCCATTTGGCGCCGCGAAACCACCTTCGGTTGGCCAATTTATGGTTTAACCGCGTGGCCAAATTATGTTTTAGCGAACACCAGTGGTGGTAATACCAGCAATAACTGTCAGTTTTGACACCTTTCGCTGGTAACGGTACTGCCAGTTTTCACTGGTAGCCTAGCTAGCTTAGAGCCAACCCAGAGCAGCATCCGTACCTTTACGTCGTAAGCGGAGAACCTCTAGGTGTTCCGCTGCTCTGCTGCCCTGCGTCTAACGTTGCAAGGAGTCGATCTCCAAACATCTCCTAGGGTCTGCTTCCTAACGCCCCCTGCCTGCCCCCTTACAGTCCTTGCCAATCCAGCTGGTAGCCATGGTTACACCGCGGATATGCTTGGACACGTGCACCGCCAGGGCGACAATTCAATTTGCCCAGTGTTGCAGCAGGCTCAAGAGTTTCGATGAGGGCAACAATTGTCAGGGACAAACTCGATGATCGAAGTTAATGCTCTCATGCCGACGCATCCTGCGCTCGAACACCAAGATTTCCAAGCCTCAAAGGCTCCAGAGCATAACAGGACGTTATGAGAGTCGCGGGTCCGACAAGTCATAACACGCAGTCGCAAGTCCAAATACTGACGTCTGCTATTTCACACAGCTAGGAACCAGAGCAGAAGTACGTCTAATCTTTCAGGTATACGAAGGTCATTGCCAGCCAGGGAGATTTATGCGAGGTATTGGTCGAAGCATCACCTGCTTATTGGTAGGAATCATCGCCATCTTCAGCGCGTCTGTAGCTATGGCTCAGGCCAATGATTGCAGTCTAGGAAGGACGGCTTGGGGGCAACTTGAAGTTACGTCGGCCGTCATCGTAAGCCAAACGGGCGAGCGTGTTCCGATGCATCGCTTTAGTGACTTGGATATAAACCCCGATGACGTCCATCAGGATCAGGGCTCGGCATACCTTGTTGGCGGCGACAACGTTGATGCAGTTACGAAGTGCGGAAACGAAACATTCGTTCGATACCACGGGCCAACTCAAGTTTCGGTGGGTTGGGTTGATAGCAATCACCTAAAAGAAGCAGGCACGCCCCATGTTCCTTTGCCATCCAATGCTGACGCTGTGTGCGGTGCCGTCCAGTCTGCATTGAATGCGGGACGCTTTAGTGAGGCAATGCCATCCATCTCATTGACGCCGCTGGATCCGCGTGCGACAGGCCAGCTTCAACTTGACAGCAACTACTATGCCTCAGGAGGCTCTCGCGTCGTTGTTCAAGGGGTTGTCCTGAATTTGGTGTCGATCACAAGTGTTGGGACCGATCACTCAAATGAAATTTTAGTCTGGTCCAAAGACTTCAAGAAGAAATTGTCGCCATCGGATCGAGATGCCAGAGACGCCTTGAACAATGGTGCTGATGATTGGGGATTTGGCATTTCCGAGTCACTGGTTAAGGTCCTTGGACAGCCTATGGTGCTTGGTAGAAACGCACATGAGGAGAACTTTTCGCTATCTTCCATCGATAGAAGCGGCGATATCGTGCCGGTGTGTGATGCAAAACTTGTTGTCGCTCCACGAGCAATCGTTATGAAGGCGACGGACAGAGGGGTATGTGACGCTGTAGCAAAAGGTGCTGCGGCAAATGTCGAAATGGATGCACCGGGTCCGGACGATCGGCTTGCTATTTCGAATCCGTGGATCAGTGCGAAGAGAATGGATGTACCTGACGCCTATGTTCCGAGCATTGATGACTACCCTCGCGGTGGAAATTATCCACGTATGGATTTCATGGCTGACTTTGGAAGTGTCACCTTGGCATTGCTTCAATCGGGCGTAGTCGATCTCGACAACTCGGGCAAGAAGCACCACGTAGGAGTGATAAGTTACGAGTATGCCTCTGGCGCTGGCGCAGGAAGCGGTGGCTATTCCGAAACGCCCGTATTGTTTGACGACAAATCTGTCGCCGATCCAACAAAAGGCAAAAACGCCCTCTGGTTCAAGCAGCTCGGCCGCGGTGTGGATAACAAGCCATCCGAGCGATTCCACGCGCGATTGGTTACGTACGGTGGTGTGACGTACGTTGAGTACCTCATGAAAGGGGCTAAGTTGCCGAGCCAACTTTGGAAAGTTAACTCATCTGGCGCGCAAGAAGTGTGTAATTTCAAGACAAGCCAATTTGAAGTTCATCTTGTAACGGATCGCCAATGATCGTTATTAATGCAGAGCTTGTCCCGAAGTTTTAACAGCGAAGCTCGACGGGATAAGTGGACCGCCTGCGTGGTTTAAGCGGCTTTGGGCCAAGCCGTCGTGGGGAAGTAAGCCTCATCGGGTGTCTGTCGATCAAGAGCCGAGTGAGGCCGTCGTTCGTTGTGCAAGCAGAAGTAGCGAGCCAGCGATGCCTTGGCCTGGACGACCGATTCGTAAGCATGCAGATAAACCTCCTCGTACTTCACGGATTTCCATAACCGTTCCACGATGTCCTAAGCTCGGCGAAAGAGCTCATCGCTATACATCACAATCGTCGCGTTGAAGCCTTCGTCTATTTGGCGCAAGAAAATTCGCCATTGACTGTCCAGCATTCTCCCGCGCTCGTTGAACCCCATCGGCAACCCGTTGGGCAGCGTCGCTGGCCGAAAGCTCGTTTGTCACCAACCAGCTATTGGATACGCCGTAGGGGCCATAGGTATTTGCATCGGTGACGCTGAACATGCCGATAGTTGGTACGTGCGCCGCTACCGCCAGATGCATCACACCACAATCCGCACTGATGACGATATCGAGGCTCGACATGACGGCGGCCATGCGCCGGATGCTGCTGGAGTAGTACGTTGGCCATGCGGAATCGAGCATCGACGTGCCGTGCATCGGTACGATTTCAACGATTGCTGTTTGTGGCATCAGGTTTTGCAGCGACGCAATGAATTCCATCCACCATTCGACCGGATAGCGCTTGCGACCGGTTGCGTCTGCGAAAATTCCGATCGTGCGTGATGCGTGACCCAGCGCGCGCGCATCTAGCAACTGCTGAACTACCGATCGACCATGGGCCCTCTCATCCTCGGTAAGCCGGATATCGAGGGTCGGAAAACCGGGCGATTCAGTGGCGTTGAGCGATGCATGCCAACGCGCCAGGTACACGGAACGCTTGGCCATGTGCTTTGGCGCCATCCCCCGTGGAACGTGATGGGTAAGGCCGTGGGTTACTTTGACGTCGCCGAAGCCAAGCTTGTAACGGCCTTTAAAGATGCGCGTCAGCGTCCGGCTGAAACCGGAACCTACGCACGGGTCGATGATAAGGTCATATCGGGTCTTGCGAACCTTCAATATGAGGGAGAGAAAGCTTGCAGGATGTTTAAACCCACGGCGAGGAAGGCAATAAACATTCTTGACGCTAAAGAACGTCGCAAAGATGTCGCAAGCAAGCTCCCCTTCCCCGACGATGTCAATTTCCGCCCCTTTGTACAGGCGCTCCAGCTCCGCAACCATCGGCGTAATAAGCAGCATGTTTCCAAGCCGATGGTTGGGCCTGCAAATCAATATGCGATGAATGGCGCCCGATGGAATCCCGGCATCATGCGCGGTAGCGGAAAGCGTATTCAATAATCACCCTGGGCAAATGTCGGTGCATGGCTTTTCCGGGTCAAAAGACGACTTCGCGATCGAAAAAACCGTCGGCCGGATACGCGTCCGTTGCGTCGATGGTGCAAAGTCTGTCGCGTGAAAATCAGCCACCACTTAGCGACACGTTATAAAGCCGTTACACCGCACCGATGTGCCGATGCGCACGGTGTTTTTTGCTAAAAATGCGGCGCGATTGACGTGTTTTCCGTCTGGATCATTGGCTATAGTGCACCGCTTGCGCATCAGGAGCCGCTATTGGATGGGCCTCAATTCCCTCCTCGAATCGATCCAATTCAAGCAATGGCTGTGGCTTCCCTGTTGGTTGTCGCTTGCCATGATTGCGATCTTCCAGCATGGACCCATGCCCATGTATTCGACGCGAACCTTGTCGGTGGCGTGGGAGATGTGGCACCGCCATAGCCTGATCGTGCCTTATCTCAATGGCGTTCCTTACAGCGAAAAGGCGCCTTTACTGCTTTGGCTCATTCAAATCGGGTGGTGGGTGGCCGGCGTCAATGACGTATGGCCGCGCCTGCTTGAAGTGATGCTTGGCGGCATGGAACTGACTTTGCTATGGCTTCTCGCGCGGCGGCTATTTCCTTCCGGAAAAAGCATGGCCGACGCCTCGCCCTGGATACTCGCCGCACTCGCGTACGGCTTCTTGTTCGGCCTTCAGATCATGTACGAGGTTCTGTTGGCTGATTGCGTATTGGCGGCCTTGCTAGCGCTTGCGCCAACGACGTCACGGCAGGCGCCTAGGTTTGTTTTGTTTGCGGTCGCCACTGGGTTGGGAATGTTGGCCAAGGGGCCGGTCATGTTGCTGCACGTTGCATTCCCCTGGCTGCTTGGGCCGCTCTGGCACGACTGGGCACGGGCGTCGCGACGCAACTGGTATATAAAGGGCGCCATCGCCGTGCTGGCCGCTTTCAGCATGCTCGCTGTCTGGGTTTTGTGCGCAACATGGCTGGGCGGGGAGGCTTACCGGCAGCAGCTGCTAGTCCACCAGACCGCCGGGCGCATCGTCCGATCGTTCGCTCATGCCGAGCCATTCTGGTGGTACATGGCTGCGCTGCCGGCACTTCTGTTTCCCTTCGTGTTGTGGCCAAGGCTGTGGGTGGCACTGGGCAAGCTGAGGCCTCCATTTGCACCAGGTTATCGGTTTGTAGCCTGCTGGCTGGTGCCGGTTGTGCTCGCGTTCTCGCTGATCAGCGGAAAGCAGCCCTACTATCTGTTGCCGGAATATCCGGGATTTGCATTGTTGTTCGCGGCGGCGACACACCGGGAAGACGTTGTTTCACCTGCTCATCGCTGGCTACGCCCCTGGCCGCTGGCGATGGCGAGCTTCTTGTTATGTCTTGGTCTGGCGTCGCTTCCCTATTTCATCCATCACATATCACACCCACGGCATGAGCTTGCCCAACTGGCACCCATAAGCCCTCTGTTGGCCGCGGCATTTTGCTTTCTTGGCATCTATCTACTGGTTCCGGCTCGCAACGAGCTTGTGCAAATTGCAGTAGCGGGTCTGTTGGGTGCCCTGATCGCCAATAGCGCCTTCACGATCGCAATATGGCCGCAGTTCAACATTGCTCCCGCAGCCGATGAACTTGCGAAAGTGGCGTCGGAGGGGCGGCCGATCGCCAATATGCAAACCTACGACGGACAATTCAGCTTTCTGGGCCGACTGACGCAGCCAGTCAGCTCCCTGCACGGTACGGCAGAGCTGTTGAGCTGGGTGAACAAACATCCAGATGGGGTGATTATCAGTTATCCATCTCATTTGTCTGATGCCGCGCGCGAGCATGTCTTGTACGCACAATCTTTCCGTGGTGTCTGGCTTGCGCTCTGGTCGGCCAAGACCATCACGAACTGGCGTGAGGATCAGTGGGGGCCGCTGCCGTCGGAATAGCCTGTGCATGGCCGCTTCCTGACTTGGCGAAGGTTTCTTACTTTGCGCCGTACTAAGCGTTCCCAAAGCCTTCCATGCCAGGCTCTTCCCGTTCAATAGATGGAATCGATATGGGCGGCGGGAAAGGCTCCTTCGCAAGATACGATCGCATTGCCGTAAGCTTTCACTGGCTGAGTGCGACATTGGTCGCTCTTGCCTATTTTTCGATTGAAATGCGCGGCTCTCACACGGACCCTCATCGATCGTGGTGGATAGGTGCGCATGTTTGGATCGGCACCGTGCTATGGCTGGTCTCGCTGGCAAGGCTTGCATGGAGACTCTGGCGTGGCGCGCCTGCTCGTGCCGCTGAAACGGTCATCTATGCGCGCCTCAGTCGGATCGTGCATGGGCTGCTTTATGCATTCGTTCTCGTGCAGCCTATACTTGGCATGCTTATCTATAACCTTGATGGCAAACCCATTCCGCTTGCCGGCTATCCTTGGCCCATCCATCTTGTCGGCCCGGTTCCCGCACTGTGGCATCGCGTCAAGGAGATTCACGAATTCATAGGAAATGCGTTTTACGGTGTCATAGGTCTACATGCCTGTGCTGCCTTGTATCACCACCTATGCCGCGGCGATGGCACGATGCGCAGGATGAGTTTCGGCTAATGCGGTCGCGATGGAACTGACCGAAAATCACTCTCCACCGGCGTTTTTCCGGCGCAACCTAGACAGGCGGTGAAATGGAAGCATGAAAGCTTCCGCTCTCCACCATCATATGGAGCTTCATGGATAGCGCGTTGAGCGCTGCATCGGCCAGCACCAGCCCAAGACCGGTATGGACGCCGGCGTCGCGCCCTTTCCGCCAGAAACGCTGCCGCATCAACTTGACATCCTCGGCGGTCAAGTTGGGCGCCTCGTTCACGACAGACCAATTGTTCGCCACGCAACGAAGCAGAATCTGGCTTCCCGTCGGCGCATAGGCCACGGCATTGCTAAGCAGATTGGAAAGCGCGACATCCAGTAAGGCGGCATCAGCATGCCAGATCACCTCGGAAGAAATCTCCTCGCGCACGCTGAGATTGCGCTCCCGTATACGCGCCCCGTACCTGTCAACCAGTCTCTTCGTGAGGACAACCATGTCGATGCGCTCCACCTGGGCCACTTCCAGCCCGGCTTCGATCCGTGTCAGCATCAGTAGTGCGGCGACGATGCTCTGCATTTCCTTGCCGATATCGCCTATGTCCGCGAGCAACGCACGCAGATCCTTTCCACTTGGGTAGCGCAGCTCCACTTCAATCGCCGTGCGCAATTCGGTCAGCGGCGTTCGCAGCTCATGAGCTACCCCACTCGCGAACTGCCGCTCGCGCATCAGCCCTTCCTCCATACGCGAAAGGACTTCGTTGAAGCGGGTGACCAGCGGCGACAGCTCCCGCACGTGAGCATCGCCAAGACGGACGCCGGGACTTTCAGGGCCAATACTGTCCATCGCGTCTGCCAGGCCGATCAGCGGACGAAGACCCCGCGTTACGAGTATCGGCGTTAGCACGGCCACCACCAGGAAACCGAGAATCACGCACCCGAATTCGATGCGGTCCATGGACTCCTGAAAGTCCAACACTTCACGGCGATCGACCGCCAGACCGAGCGCGCACGCCGTATCCGCGCCATAAGCGTTGTGAGGAGCCGCATGCTTGAGGTCGCCCGCATAGCCAGTAGCTGGCATGCCGCTTGAGAAACGAAGCGTTACGGCCCGAAGCTCGACGCCGTTACGGTCGGCCATATCCGCAAACATTACTTTCTTATCCGCGGAGGGCGCAGGCCACGCCAGCGTGTTAGCCACGCTAGAAGAAGCTACTTGCTGACCGTCGCAGCCGATGCGGTAATACACCACGCCGTCGTCGGATAGAAACGACGGCATTTTAAATGCATCCAGTGGCGTGGACGATCCATTGTGCCGCGCGGCGAAAACGTCTGCCAAGGCCTGCGCTCTTTCCAGCAGATTGTTGTCAGCCCGTTGCGCGACCTCATCATCGACGCGGAAGTCGATGACCATAGTGGCAGTACCCAGCGTCAACAGTATCGCCGCGATCAGAAGCACGGTAATGCGAAGGTGCAGCGATGCAGCTTTCTTCATCATGTCGCGGGCGATAAGTAAACCATCTCCGGCGTCAGGCATTGGCTATCAGGTAACCAAACCCACGCCGATTCTGCACCAGGTCTTTGACGCCCGACTGCTCCAGCTTCTTGCGTAATCCAAATACCAGCACCTCCACGCTTCGATCCGATGCGCTGGACTCCGTACCCGACAACCGGTCAAGGATCTGGCTTTTGGAAAACGCCCTGCCGCGATGCCTCAGTAGCAGCTCGAGCAGCGAGAACTCGCGTGGCGTAAGCGCCAAAGGTTCCCCATGCACATGGATGGTACGGGCAACCGGATCCAGAGCGAGCGATCCGAGGGTAAGCTGCAAGGATTGCGCATCCTTCGAACGGCGCGACAACGCATGCAGGCGTGCCAGTATTTCGTCGAAGGCGAATGGCTTGACCATGTAATCGTCGGCACCGCGGTTGAGCGCCTCGACGCGATCGGATACCTGGTCGCGCGCCGACAGCACCAGCACGCGCGGACGTACCTGACGCCCTTGAAGGTGACGAAGCACGCCCATGCCATCCACGCCCGGCAGACCCAGATCCAGCACAATCAACTCGTATTCATAGGTGTCCAGGTGCTGGCATGCGAGAACGCCGTTGGCGACGGCATCCACCGTAAAGCCTGCTCCGGACAAACCGCGACCGAGGGAGTCGCGCAACCGGGTTGAATCTTCAACGAGGAGGACGTTCAAGGCGTTGCTCCATGAAACGGACGATTTCGGCAGAGCCGGCAAGCACAATATCGCGAAACATTAGGACAATGCGCGGCAGGGTAAGTGCCCTCCGTTTCCGCGCGAGAAGAGCCTGGTGAAGCCCGGCTGGACACCATTTACCTCAATATTTATCAGCCTCGTCGATACAACCGGAGGCGTACTCCACTCCAAACATCATCGCGCGCGTTCGCACCGACGCGCGCCATAACGCGCACGTAACGCTCAACTCAGCTACCCCAAAGATTCAAGCCCCAAACTAACAATGCGCATGCCGAAAGCCCTACGTAAGCCGGACATATCCTGGCGAAGCGCAGGGCGCGATCCATGTGCACTTTATACCCGTCCGACGGCCTGATGCGTTGCTATGCCCAAGACGGTCATTCGACTCCGCAGCTGCCGCACCGCGTAATGACGAGGGGACTACGCATGCCAGTGGACTGTCCCGCACGTCAGCTGTGCTGATGCCCGGATATAGCGCTCTGATGCGGCCGCGCACGCCATGGCGCCTTTCTACACATACGCGCTCGCCGTAACATTCTTCCGGAACATTTCATGCCGAACGATTCCGCAGCCGCGGACAACGTCGCACACCAGGCGAAACACTCAACGTGGCCAGGGCTTTTCGGCCTGATTTTATTGGGTCTTCTTCTTGGTTTCTCATTTCAAGGTACACGCGGACTGTGGAGTCCTGATGAGGGACGTTACGTCGATGCGGCCCTGGAGATGATCGACTCCGGCAATTACATCGCACCTGCTTACAGTCCCGATGAGGTCAACTTTTCAAAACCTCCCACCACGTATTGGATTCTGGCTGCATCCTTCAAGGTGTTTGGCCGAACCACCTGGGCGGCGCGCATCCCCTATGCCATCGCTTTTGTATTGACCTTGCTGACGCTGTACGGCGTTGGGCGCGTGCTGTTGCCGGATAGGCCATGGTTGCCAGGGTTGATCTACGGCTGCGCTGCGTTCCCGCTGTTGGCGAGCAACGTTGTCAGCACGGATGCCTTCCTGACTCTGTGCGAAGGCGTTGCCATGTGGGGCTTCATTAGTGCCGCATTCGCTGCGGACGCTCGCATCCTCAAGCGGTACGTGCTTTTGTTTTGGCTAGGCTTGGGAGCCGCCTTCCTTACCAAGGGTCCACCGGGCCTGCTTCCGCTTCTGGCAATCATTCCGTTTCTCGTTCAACGGGACGGTTGGCGCGGACTGAAGCCCTACTTCACCCTACCCGGCATCCTGCTGTTTTTGCTGATAGGGCTTTCCTGGTACGCCGTGGCGGTCGTGCGCTATGCAGGTCTCTTGCACTACTTCCTGCATCAGGAGTTGTATCAGCGCATATTCACTTCGGTACAGCACCGCAACCCCGGGTTATTCGGCTGGGCGGTAGCCTACCTTCCTACGCTCGTCCTCGGCGCGTTGCCCTGGTGGCCACTGTTGATGCGGCATTCCAGTGCCTGGGCATCCAGCGCCATGGACAGCGCCCTTCCGTCTTCCCGTGGCCTCGTGCGGTTCCTCACGATGTGGTTCTCGATACCCTTCGTAGTGTTCTGCCTCGCCCAGTCCCGACTCCCACTCTATCTATTGCCGCTTTTTCTACCACTATCGCTACTAGGTGCATGGGCACTGCGCGACCGGCTGAATTTGCGTAGCCCACCTCAAGCTGCGATGCTTGCGTTATGGCTGCTCGGCCTGATCGGGGTGAAGGCTGGCACGGCCTATTTCATCCATTCGGCCAAGGATAATCGCCTGATGGCGCGGCAACTTGACGCCATCGCCAATCCGCGCGCATACGAGACCATCATCTTCGTGCAAGAAACTGGCGTGGACTATGCCGTCGAGGAAGATGTTCCGTGGGGACTTCGGCTCTACATGGGCAAGCCCGTGTATGGGATACCGTGGCTGGCGTCGAAAGGAGAAAGTGCGCTTTGCCACGCCCTACGCGCTTCGAGCACGTCGCTGCTAGTGATCGAGCCAAATTTGAAACCCAACGACATCAATGCGGTCATCGGTCGCTGCGTAGATGGAACAATTATCAATCATGGATCGTGGCGAGGCCGTAGGTTGGAGCTCGTGCAACCATAACGACTGGCTCGATATATACAAGTATTGGCGTGTCGAACGAACATTTCATTGCCGGATCGCCAATAAAAGCTTGTCACCATGTTGTGCGGCGTTTGCCCTAGAACTGATGTCAAACCTGCGTACGAATCATCATAAAATTAGCCAAAAAGCCTTCTATCGTCCACCAATCTTCTTTCGACCAGTTAACGTCAAACTAAGCCACTTCTAAGATTCAACTTGGTGGATCGTTGGATCTTCTTGCCAAATAAAGAAGTTGATAGAAGAGTCGATAACGATTTGGCAGCACCCAACAACCAGAGGATTTGCTATGAACATTTCATCCGTCGGTTCTTCGCTCTCAACGCAAACCACGGGCAAACCCGAGAGCGCGGAAGTTCCAGGCGCACCGGATCATGATGGCGACGCTGATGACAGCTCAAAGAAGGCGTCTTCGACGCCGGCAACTGTTCAACCTCAATCTACGGTCAATTCATCCGGGCAAAGGCTGGGGCAATTGATAAACGCATCGGCGTGATAACGAATGCTGGCTCAACCTTGGTACGTATCGAGGTTGAGCCAGCATGGCTGTCCTCTGCGCTTGATAACGATCGGCGAACTTCAATAGGACGTAGTCGGCTCGCGTAGCATTTCGCTGGAAGAACGGCCAGTGCGGAACTGCCGGCAAACACCGACTATGCCCCCCGGACTGAAGCAGCAGTAACCACTCCAGGGCGGGATCGATCTCCTCAGTTAAACGAGAACTTCGCTGATCGCAAAGCACTACAGGCGACGCCCGGTGTGCTGCCAGCAAGTGAATTGCGTATGCGTCGCCTCTCGGACGGGCCTGCGCGCGAATTTGCCCCGGAGCTGGCCCGGAAGAGCCGTGGCCTGGGTGTACACATGGATTGCTGCGGCTTCATAAAGCCCATTGCGAACCGCGACGTCTTTAACTGCGACACCTAACCATGCCGCATCAACCTTTATGGATGGTGTATGAGGTACACCATCCCTTGGCGTTGACGACTTTTCCGGGGAACAGTTGGCAAGGGCCGTAACCGGATTTGCTTCCGCTATAGAACTGGCAGTTTGCGCAGGTGCTGCCGGCTTTGTACAGCGCGCTCTTGGTCGTTGTCGCATCTTCCACATAACCAAGCGCTTTTGCCGTGGGATCTGCGTCGGTGACGTGCATCTGATCATCGGCGTGCGCAAATCGAGTCAACGTCGCGGTCGCCGCCACGGCCACCGCCGCTGTGGCCAGCTGCAGGAATCGACGGCGCCCCGGGTTGCTTTCGCTGTGGTGAGACATGAGACCTCCAATAAGGGTATGTGGCTCAAATGCCGTCCTTTCGAACCTGCGCCGTATAAATACCTTTCCACTGGCGTTCGTGCGACGTACGCCAACCATAGCGAACCCGATCTCACGCCTGCTTGATTTGAATCAAATCCATCCAAACCGATCCATCGCAAGCTCACCCGTAACCGCCGGGGATGCAAGCCAATGCAAAGCGGCATCGACCTCTTGTCGATGGCAATCGTCACCAGGCCTCCGTACGTCTTTCACGATTACCGCGGCAGTTCATGGCAAGCCGCATGGGAGTGTCCGATGATCATCGAATATGTGCGTACGGCTGAAACACCGCATCGGCGCGTTGGTGCCCTGCTGGCTTGCGCGGTGTGCATGCTGGCGGTGCTTTTGCTGGTCTTTCCGAACCGCGCGGACGCCATTCCGGCGTTTGCGCGGCAGACTCACCAACCGTGCGCGGCCTGCCATATAGGCGGTTTTGGTCCGCAGCTGACGCCCTTCGGGCGGCAGTTCAAACTCTTGGGCTACACATTGAAAGTGGGCAACGATACGAAAGTGCCCCTGTCGCTCATGCTGGTGGAAACCTACACACAGACCCAAAAGGCACAAACATCGCCTCCAGCCAACGGCTTTGGCACCAATGACAACACGGAGCTGGAGCAAGCTTCGGTCTTTGTTGCCGGCCGCATTACCGAAAACCTTGGCGTGCTGGCGCAGGCTACTTATTCTCAAAACGGTGGACTGCTCGGCTGGGACAACAGCGATCTTCGCTATGCGCGGAGCTACAACGTGGATGGGCATCCGGCCATCTGGGGCCTTTCCCTCAACAACAACCCGAGCGTCACGGATGTCTTCAACACGGCGCCCGCATGGCAGTTTCCGTACATGGCGCCTGACCTCGCGCCAGGGCCGCCGGCCACGCCGATCCTGATGGGTGGACTTGCGCAGCAAGTCGTCGGGCTTAATGCATATACGCAGATCAACGGTGCACTATACCTTGAGGCGGGTGCGTATCGGTCATTGTCGCCCGCGTTCCTGCGCGATGTGAATGCCGATTTCAACGGGCGGCTATCGGGCGCAACGCCGTACGCGCGCGTTGCGTATACCTGGAATCTGCCAACCGGCAACGTCGAGGTGGGCGGCTTCATATTCCACGCGGCCCGCGGCCTGGTAACGACCAATGCGCAAGGAAACGTCGTTGCCGCCGGCGGCCCGACCGACAAATTCACCGATTACGGAATCGATACCAGCTACCAGCTGCTCAATGGCAGCAACCACATTCTTACGGTTAACGGACTCTACCTGAGCGAACAACAGCAGCTGGATGCGACCTATCCGGCGGGTGGATCGTCAAATTTGCACGACAACCTGCACGCGTTGAATGTCAATGCGAGCTACTGGTACGAAAACACATGGGGTGTAACGCTCGGCGCTTTTGCGGATGACGGAAGCAAAGACCTCACGCTCTATGGCAATAACGGGAGTCCAAATACCAACGGCGGCGTGGTGGAGTTGAATTGGAATCCATTCGGGCAGGCGGACTCATGGGCGCAGCCGTTCTTGAATGTCCGTTTCGGCCTGCAATATACGTGGTACACCCGATACAGCGGGCTGGTGTACAACGTCGATGGCATGGGTAGAACTGCTGCGGATAACAACACGCTCTTCCTGTATACGTGGCTCGCGTTCTAGGCTTGATCTCTTTCTACTTCACGAGCACGTACCGACCTTAGTTTTGACTCCACGGCTCTTCTCGCCCTCGATGAAACCCGCCGACAACCGGATGGACAACGTGGCCAGCCGAAAGCTCGTTTGTCGCCAACCAGCTATTGGACACGTTATATCGCTACTTTAAAAGGGCGGCACGGGCACAAAAAAAGCATTTCCCCCACCCGGAACGGATGACAGGAATACAAGTAATGCTACATTTACACCTTCGCCAGGAGTGTGCTTGACGGATATCCGCACTCGTCATCATTTCACACAGAAAGGATCGCTCTTCGCTCATGAAGAAATCACTTGTCGAAGCTCTGTCCGGATTGAAGCATCTACCGAACAGAACTCCAGAGATGGCGTTCGGTGATGACGCCAGCGAAGCATTTGCCGAGGTCGCACCGTATCGCGACGGTGCCGTGTATGTAAGCTACTACTCCGGCTCCAGCGAATGGGAGCGCCACCCCAACGGCGACGAAGTTGTCATGGTGCTGGACGGGACCACCACCATCGTTCTGCTGACAAATGCCAAGGAAGAGCGGTTCACCCTCGCCCAGCATGAACTCATCGTTATACCCGTAGGTGTCTGGCACCGTTTTGAAGGATCCGCCCGACTCAAGGTGATGACCATCACGCCCCAGCCTACCGAACATAGCATCGAAATGCCGTCTGCTTAGACGCGTTCCTGGCGGCTTCCGCTGGGTTGCGGCAAGCAGCCGTTTGCCATATGCAAGTAACCATAGCGATCATGAGTCCTAGAGACTCGCTTTCGAACGCGTTTACATGCGATAACCCGGCTTCTTGTAGAGCTTTCCCACCGGGCAATGGACTATTCGAGTTGCCAGCTGTCATCACCCTCCACCAGTGTTCCGCCATGGCTGGTCTGACATCCCACATACGTAATACCCTGCCCGCCGAACGTGGACGGCGAGCCAGTGGTGATAACAGCGCCGCAACTGGTGTGGTCACCGACGCAGGCGGCGGCACGGCCGTTGACAGCGACACCGCTGGCGCCAGTGGTCACGGTGCCATCGCCGTGGATGGGACAGGAGTGGCGGTGACCAACAAGAACGATAGCAGGCATGACGGTACCCTCCCTACGGTTTAGCTGCGGTGCCACCCGAAGCCGGGGTGTCGACAAACTCAATGCTCTCCAGCAGCTTGATGACCTGTGGCAACGTGGTCTCCTTGAGCCACATCAAATAAGCCACGTTTTGAATGGAGCCGCAGAGTGCTAGCTGCTTGTGGGGTATGCAGAAGCTGAAGGCGCGCGTGCGTCGCTTTTCGTCGCCATTGATGTCGTCCTGCGTAACGCCACCGCCATCCCATCCTTTGCCGTGTAAGGCGTAGAACGTGGTGTGCTGTTCTTTGAGGCCGATGTTGTCGGGGGACGGATCAAGCGCCCATCCTTTGTCCGTCATTCGGATACCCGCACGATCCACGTAGATTTCGGGCGTTACTGGATTCTGGCAACTAAACTGAATCCATGTCTCGAATGGATGACGAGCTTTGGGGCTGATTTGGGCGAAATAGGCTGCCCCACCGGGACCCGAAGTTCGCCCCCGGAAGGGATCGGCCATCTTGAAATGGCATCCATCAAAATTCCATTCATGCCCTTGGATTCCCTTGGTGCTCGGTTGCTTTGCACAGGCAAGCGTTGCCTTACAAGCTAATAAGGCGAGCATTACAATATGCGCCTTCATCACGGCCTCCTCCGCTCGTAGCCTTCCGGCATCTCGTCCTGGTGCCCTTGCGCATGAGGAAACACGCGATAGTCACCCAATACCACCAACGCATTCGTGTACGCCTGATACCGCGCCACGATGCCATTGACCTTGGCAATGCTCCTCACGTCCTTCACAGGGCTTCCAAAATTCACCGTGGCGGCAACTTGTCCAAAAGACTCACAACTGTAATAGGTGTGCGCTACACCGCCGACGATCTGAACTTCTCGCTTGAGTGCCGACGACAAATCGGCGAACTGCGCTGCATTCGTCCATGCCCAATATGCACCTGCGCCATCGGCACTATCCATGTAGCGTGTATCAGCCATTTGGTCGCGCCACTGCCTCATCTCTTCTGTCAACCCGGGGTGCTTGCCGTTCTGCAAGGCATCATTTTTCCCCTCCGCATGCGCCTTGGTAGCAGCTTTGCTCAGCTCATTCTTAAGTGATTCACTAATCGCTCGACCACGGAATCGCCAATATCTGATGTAGTTGTCTGGCCCAGTCAACTGCAAAAAGCCGCGACCATCCCATGGCGAGTACCAGGCACTACTGTTGCCCTCGTACAGCTTGCCGAACCATTGGGTTTCCTCGACGGCATTGCCAAAGAATGAGGCCATGCGCAACGGGCTTGACGCGATACCGAATTTACGCAGAGCCTTGTTGAGTTCAACGCGGGTGCTGCCGATTACGTCTCGCGCCTGCCTAGTGACCGTCACCGGCTCCGATGACCAGTCATGGTTAGCTTTGCGCAGGATCGACATCGGCAACAATTGCGTTATATCGCTCTCGCTCAACCATCCGCACTTCTTCAACGTCTCCACAAACAGCTTTGGATGGAAGTGATAGTGCACCTTGTCTAGTGGTAGCCCTGCGGCCTCGGCATCCTCCCAAAATGCCAGTGCCGAGTGATGACGCTTGAACTTCTCATACGCCTCCGGCGTAAGGTACACGCTCAGCAACACATTAGCTGGCACGTCGCCCGGTGCGCTCTTGACCCAACTCCATCGCGTATCGAAGTCGCCCCGCGCCCACTCGGTGGGCATCTTCACCACGCAGCGCCTGAGGCGTTCCCGGACAGCCGGCTCGTTGCAGCCGATATAAGCGCGCAGCAGTCGATCGCGTTGCTGTTGCGCGAGTGTCGGCGGCGCGGCTACGGGTGCAGCCTGATCTGACTGGGCTTGGCGTGGATCGGACGGTGGGGGCAATTGCGCCAGAATCAGCGCGATCAGCTTTTGTGAATCACACCGACTGTTGCCGTCGGTGTCGTCATCGATAAACGTCCAGCCTTGCCATTCGGGGAAGTCGGCATCGCTGTGCGCTTGGATACCGGGCACGTTGAGGTCGATAACCACCTCGTTGCCGTTGAGTTTGATGGTGCGCAGATGCGGCACACGGCCGCGATACTGATCGCTGGCAGCCAAGGTATCGAGCCCCAGCACTCGCCCGAAGCGCATCAATTCATAGCCCGCGCTTGGGCAGCCGGGAAACTGTTTCGTGGCGCGGTCGTACAGGTCGTAGCTGCTTTCGGTGGTAGTGCCCAGCGCCTCGCCGTTGGCATCCCGGGTGGTGAGCGTGATCGTGCCGCCGCTCTCGTTTAGGGAGACGATCAGCTCGCCGGCGATGCGTCCCTTTGGCTTCACCTGCCACATCGCCCAGAGTTCAGTTGGTACATTCTGAGGACGTCGCCCCTCGCCCCAGAGTGCGGGTACCGTGATGGTGCCGGAGCCATTCGGCGGAGGCAGGTTGCGGTTACGCTGGTAGAGGCCGGTGATGGCGTCGAGCCAGCTGTCCTCGCGCATGTCGGGATAGCGCTTGCTTAGCTCGGCGATGCATGTGGCGTTGAGATCACGCAGACGTTGCGGCGTGGTGGCGAATTGCGCCGCGAGGCTAGTTGGCGTGTCGCTTGCGGTGACGGCGTAGGTCACCGTTTGCTCGTACGGGTTACTTGCGTAGTAGGCCGTGCCCGCCGGAACGCGGATATGCGTGCACCCCATACGCTGGTAGTGCGCACCTGGGCTATGGACCCTGTGCTGCGGCCCATGAGCGCGCGCACGTTGGCTTCGTCGGCGACAATTTCCAGATGGATGCGGTTGGGTTGGCCGTAGATGGCGCCGGCTGTGCCAATGGCATCTTTGCGGTAAACCTTGTCACCTTTCGTGAGTGGTCGCTGCTGGGTTTTGGTGTGCGTCTTGCCGTGGGCGTCTTTTTCTTGGGCTTTTTCTCCACGCGACTCTAGCGTATGCAGGTGCTGGTAGATCGAGTAGAACGTGACGTTGACACCCTCGCCAATCTCGGTGGTGTGCTGAAGGATCTCCACACCGTTGCTGGTCCAGCCTTTGTAGTAGAGCAAGGGGTGGGCGGCGACAATGGCAGGATCGGTGTCGTGTGCGGGGATACCGTCACTGGCGCGCGCAAACACCACGGTGCCATCTGCGATGGCGCGGACCTTTTCCGGACTGGTGCCACCGGGTGCCTGCAAGTGGATGCCGCCATGCCAGCCAAATTGGTGGCTCAGTGGAAATGCCCCCTGGCCGGTGGCCTCGCCCAGGGTGTTGCCTGTGCTGTTGTCGTCGGAGCTAACGGAAGTCGGAAAGGGAAGGCTGATGGGCATGGCATCGTCCTGATGTCAGGAGGTCATTCGGAAAGTGGCAGATGAGACAAAAGATCGTTCGGCGAGACGCCGGGTAGCGGACGGCCGTCGAGATGGAAAGCGTGGCCGGTGCCAACGCTCTCTTGCGTGATGGGGCCCTTGAAACGAATAGCGAGACCTTCCAGCGTGACACCACTGCTATCGAGCGTGATGCTGCCGCCCGGCCCACGGATCACCGCACGCTCGCCGGTCTGCAACTGATACCGCTGCGTCTGCCGTTCGATGCTTTGACCGGCGCTGAGCTTGTGATGACCTTGTACGGTCTGCTCGACATGCCCGCCGACGTCGATGAGGTGATTGGCGGTGGTCTTGTCCTTGCGGTGGTTGCCCACGTTCTCGATGCGGTCCTTGCCGGTGGCGATGGTGTGATTGCGCTCGATGGTCAGTTCCGCATCCTGGCCAATCTGATGTCGGCGGTCCTTGCCGATAGTCACCTGTTCGTCGTTACCCACACTCTCCGTGCGGTCATGGCCGATGCTGACGGTTTCGTCGTGCT